>NZ_JBVHZI010000017.1:0-113924 GCF_055574495.1 Streptomyces sp. NPDC029836
TACGTCGCGAGGAGCGCCTGCGCCTCGATCGGGTCCCCCAGACGGGTACCCGTACCGTGCGCCTCCACCGCGTCCACATCCGCGCCCGACAACCCTGCACTGGCCAGCGCCTCACGAATGACCCGCTGCTGCGAAGGCCCGTTCGGCGCCGTCAGACCGTTGCTCGCACCGTCCTGGTTGACCGCCGAACCCCGCACCACAGCCAGCACCCGATGCCCGTTGCGCACCGCGTCCGACTGCCGCTCCACGAGCAACATCCCCGCGCCCTCGGCCCACCCCGTGCCGTCCGCACCGTCCGCGAAGGACTTGCACCGACCGTCGGAGGCCAGACCACGCTGACGACTGAAGTCGATGAACGTCTCCGGCGTCGCCATGATCGCCACACCACCGGCCAGCGCCATGTCGCACTCGCCCTGCCGCAACGCCTGGATCGCCCAGTGCAGAGCCACCAACGACGACGAGCACGCCGTGTCCACCGTCACCGCCGGCCCCTCAAGCCCGAAGGTGTAGGCAATACGGCCGGAGGCGATGCTGCCCGCGTTTCCGGTGCCGAGGTAACCCTCCACTCCCTCGGGCAGTTCGTCTCCGTTGCCGGCGCCGTCCCCGATGCCTATCCCGGTGACGTAGTCGTGGTACATGACGCCGGCGAACACGCCGGTCCGGGTACCGCGCATCGACGTCGGGTCGATCCCCGCCCGTTCGAACGCCTCCCACGACGTCTCCAACAGCAACCGCTGCTGCGGATCCATGGCGAGGGCCTCGCGCGGCGAGATCCCGAAGAACGCCGGATCGAACTCCGCCGCATCGTGCAGGAACCCACCCTCACGCGTGTACGACGTACCCGCGTGATCCGGATCCGGGTGATACAGCCCCTCCACGTTCCAACCACGGTCGGTCGGGAAGCCCGTAATCCCGTCCCCACCCGAGGAAACCAGCTGCCACAGGTCCTCCGGCGTCCGGACACCGCCCGGGAACCGGCACCCCATACCCACGATCACGATCGGGTCGTCGGCCACGCCCACGGAGGTCCGCACCGGCGTCCTCGGGCCGTGCTCTCCGGGTGCAGCGGGACCGCCGGTCACCGCAAGTTCGTTCAGCAGGTGGCGGGCGAGAGCGTGTGGCGTCGGGTAGTCGAAGATCAGTGTCGGCGGGAGCCGCAGGCCGGTCTCCGCCTTCAGCACGTTGCGCAGTTCCACAGCCGTCAGCGAGTCGAAACCAAGATCCCGGAACGCCCGCTCGGCATCCACCGCCTCAGCACCCGTGTGACCGAGCACCGCGGCCACCCGACCGCACACCAGCTCCAGCAACACGCCCTCGTGCTCCGCGACATGCAACCCGAGCAACCGAGCCACCAGCGGCGAGGACCCGACATCAGCCGCCCCACCCGCACGCCGCTCAACCATCCGCCGCGCCGGCACCCGCACCAACCCACGCAACAACGCCGGCACCGAACCCGACGACACCGCCTGCGCACGCAACACCGACACGTCCAGATGCATCGGCACCAACACCGCCGCATCGAGTCCCATGGCCAGGTCGAAGAGCCCAAGCCCCTCGTCGGCAGCCAGCGCAGCAACGCCGTCCCGTGCGATACGCCGCAGATCGACCTCGTCGAGGGTCGCCGCCATTCCGCTGTCACTGCCCGCCTGCGGGGCCCACAGACCCCAGGCGAGCGCGGTGGCCGCAAGACCCTCGGCGCGACGCTGCTCGGCCAGCACCTCCAAGAAGGCATTGGCCGCCGCGTAGTTCGCCTGCCCGGCCGCACCGAACGCCGCAGCCGCACCCGAGAACAGGACGAACGCCGAGAGGTCGAGTGCGCGGGTGAGTTCGTGCAGGTTCCAGGCCGCATCGACCTTCGGACGCAGAACAGCGGCCACTCGCTCAGGGGTGAGCGAGGAGAGCACGCCGTCGTCCAGGACTCCCGCGGTGTGCACCACAGCGGACAGCGGGTGCTCGGCCGGTACGGACGCCAGTACGACGGCCAGCGCATCCCGGTCGGCGATGTCGCAGGCGACGAGGTCGACGTGCGCGCCCAACCCGACGAGTTCGGCGACCAGTTCCTCGGCTCCCTGCGCCTCCGGACCGCGCCGGCTGGTGAGCAGCAGCCGCCGCACCCCGTACGCGGTCACCAGGTGGCGGGCGAACAACCGGCCCAAACTGCCCGTGGCACCCGTGACCAGCACCGTGCCCGACGGGTCGCCCAGGCTGATCCGGGCCTCGGAAGCAGCGTCCACGGACGGCACGCGCACCAGACGCGGCACGCTGACCACACCATCCCGGACCGCCAACTCCGGCTCACCGGACGCCAACGCGGCGGCAAAACCGACTGCCGAAGCCGCGTCCACGTGCCCGTCCACGTCCAGCATCACGACCTGGCCCGGGTTCTCCGACTGCGCCGACCTCAGCAGACCGCGCACCGCGCCACCCGCCAGATCCCGCCCACCCTCCCCCGCACCCACGGCCACCGCACCCGACGTCACCCACACCAGACGCGTACCCGCGAACCGATCGTCGCCAAGCCACCCCTGCACCAACTCCAGCGCGCCGTTCACCGCCGCGTGGACGGAGCCCACGGTGTCCCCGGCGAGCGAAAGCACGCCCGGCAGCACGAAGACCGCGTCCGGGACCGGCTCCCCCGCGTCCAGCGCCGTACCCAGCGCGTCCGCGTCGGCGTACACGGTGACCAGCGCACCCGTGCCGCCCAAGCCGAGCTCATCGCGGCCCAGGACGGCCCAACGAAGGCCGGTCGGGGCAGCCACGATCGGCGCGGGCACCCATGCGACACGGAACAGGGACTCGACATGGCCACCGGTAGCGGCGTTGACCTGCTCGGCCGAGGCCGGCCGCAACGTCAACGACTCCACCGCCGCCACCGCCCGCCCGAACTCATCCGCGACCAACAACCCCAACGTGTGCGGATCCTCCGCGGACACCGGCGTCAACCGCATCCGCAGCGCCGAAGCACCCCCCGCGAACAACGAAACACCGGACCACGAGAACGGCAGTAGCGCCCCCTGCGCGATCGCGTCGGACTCGCCGTGGCCGATGGCGTGCAGGCCCGCGTCGAGCAGCGCCGGATGCAGACCGAACCGCGCCGCGTCGCGGCGGCCGTCCTCCGGGAGCACGACCTCCGTGAACAGGTCACTCCCGCGCCGCCAGGCGGCCTTCAGCCCCTGGAACAGGGGCCCGTAGGTGACACCGGCCGCGGCCAGCTCCTCGTACAACCCACTCACGTCCACCGCGACGGCGTCGACCGGCGGCCACACCGCCAACTCTTCGAACCCGGCCGCGGCCTCCGATCCGGCACCCACGGCCAGCACACCGGACCCGTGACGCGTCCACAGCTCCTCCGTGGGTCCGTCCTGGAGCCTGGAGTACACGGCGAACGCTCGGCTGCCGGAGGCGTTCGGCGCCTCGACCACGAGCTGGAGCTGGACGCCGCCGTGCTCCGGCAGGACCAGCGGGGCCTCCAGCGTCAGCTCCTCGACCACATCGCAGCCGACCTGGTCACCGGCCCGAACCGCCAGCTCCACGAAAGCCGTGCCCGGCAGCAGCACCCCACCGTGGATCGTGTGGTCGGCGAGCCAGGGGTGCGTGTCCAGCGACAGCCGGCCCGCCAGGATCGCGCCTTCGGAATCGGCGAGCGCGACCGTCGCGCCCAGCAGCGGGTGTCCGGCGTCGCCGAGGCCGATCGCCTCCGCGTCGCCGGTGGCGACCAGCGTCGCGCTGGGCCAGAACCGCTGTCGCTGGAAGGCGTACGTCGGCAGGTCGACGCGTCGGGCGCCCGTCCCCGCGAAGAACGCCGACCAGTCGACGTCAACACCGTGCACGTGGGCCTGGGCGAGGGCGGTGACGACGCTCTCGGCCTCGGCGCGGCCCTTGCGCAGCACGGGCAGGACGACGACCGCAGCGGCCTCGTCCGTCACGCACTCCTGCGTGAGGGCGGACAGCACACCGTCCGGCCCCAGTTCGACGTACGTCGTCACGCCCGCGGCCTCCAGGGCGCGGACTCCGTCCAGGAAGCGGACCGCGTCCCGTACGTGCCGCACCCAGAAGTCTGCCGAGCCCATCTCGCCGTCGACGACGAGGGCGCCGGTCAGGTTCGACACGACCGGGATGGTCGGATCGGCGAACGTCAGCCCTTCCACGATCTGGCGGAAGTCGTCCAGCATGTCGTCCATGCGCGGCGAGTGGAACGCGTGGCTCACGGGCAGCCGCTTGCTCTTGCGGCCGACGAGCGATTCCACCACCGCGACGGCGGCGTCCTCATCACCCGCGATCACCACCGACTGCGGCCCGTTGACGGCCGCGATGCTCACCCGGTCCGTCAACAGCGGCAGGACCTCGTCCTCCGACGCCTGCACCGCGATCATCACGCCACCGGCCGGCAGCGCCTGCATCAACCGACCACGCGCCGCCACCAACGCGCACGCGTCATCCAACGACAGCACACCGGACACATGCGCGGCAGCGATCTCACCGATCGAATGCCCCGACACGAAGTCCGGCCGGACACCCCAGGATTCGAGCAGCCGGAACAAGGCCACCTCGACCGCGAACAAAGCCGGCTGCGTGAACCGCGTCTCGTCCAACAGAGCCGCATCCGAACCGAACAGGACTTCCCGCAGCGGGAGTTCGGTCAGCGTGTCCAGGTGGGCACAGACGGCTTCCAGCGCGTCGGCGAACACCGGGTAGGCGTCGTACAGTTCGCGGCCCATCCCGAGCCGCTGGCTGCCCTGGCCCGTGAACAGGAAGGCGGTGCGGCCGTCGTGGGCCGTTCCCGTGGTGAGTCGGGGCGAGGTCTCGCCGGCGGCGAGGTGTGCGAGGGCGGTCCGCAGGTCCGCGTCCTCGCCGAAGGTCAGGAGGGCGGCGGCGCGGTGGTCGAGGCGTGCGCGGCCGGTGGCCAGGGAGTACGCCACGTCGATCGCGGTCGTGTCGGCCGCGGTCGTGTCCGCCGCGTCCGCGTCCGCGTCGCCGCCTTCGTTGGCGGCGTCCAGGTGTGCGACCAGAGCCGCGGCCTGTGCCCGGAGGGCTTCGTCGGTCTTGCCGGAGAGAAGGTACGGAACGACGCGTGCCGGCTGCACGGTGGGCAGCGGCCGGGCGTTCGCGGGAGTCTCGGCGTCCGGCGCCTGCTCGATGATGGTGTGGGCGTTGGTGCCGCTGATGCCGAACGAGGAAACGCCGGCCCGGCGCGGACGGCCGGTCTCGGGCCACCGCACGGATTCGGTCAGCAGCTCGACGTCTCCGGCGGTCCAGTCGACGTGCGGTGTGGGCGCGTCCACGTGCAGCGTGCGGGGCAGCACACCGTGCCGCATCGCCATGACCATCTTGATCACACCCGCCACACCGGCGGCAGCCTGCGTGTGCCCGATGTTCGACTTCACCGAACCAAGCAGCAACGGCAGACCCTCCGCCCGCTCCTGCCCGTACGTCGCCAACAACGCCTGCGCCTCGATCGGGTCCCCCAGACGGGTACCCGTACCGTGCGCCTCCACCGCGTCCACCTCGGCCGCCGACAACCCCGCACTGGCCAACGCCTGCCGGATCACCCGCTGCTGCGACGGCCCGTTCGGCGCCGTCAAGCCATTGCTCGCACCGTCCTGATTGATCGCCGAACCACGCACCACCGCCAACACCGGATGCCCGTTGCGACGCGCGTCCGACAGCCGCTCCACGAGCAGCATGCCGACACCCTCACCCCAACCCGTACCGTCCGCACCCTCCGCGAACGCCTTGATCCGACCATCGGCCGCCAGCCCGCGCTGACGACTGAAGTCGATGAAGTTCTCGGGCGTCGACATGACCGTCACGCCACCGGCGAGCGCCAGGGTGCACTCCCCCTGCCGCAGCGCCTGCACGGCCCAGTGCAGGGCGACGAGCGACGAGGAGCAGGCGGTGTCGACCGTGACCGCCGGACCTTCGAGGCCGAACACGTAGGAGAGGCGTCCGGACATGACGCTTCCCGCGTTGCCGGTGCCGACGTGGCCTTCCAGACCGTCCTGTTCACGGGCCACCAGGGACAGGTAGTCCTGGCCGTTGGTTCCGATGAAGACGCCGGCGCGGCTGCCGCGCAGGGTCCCGGCGTCGATGCCGGCCCGCTCGAACGCCTCCCACGAGGTCTCCAGCAGCAGCCGCTGCTGCGGGTCCATCGCCATGGCCTCGCGCGGGGAGATCCCGAAGAAGTCGGCGTCGAAGTGCGCCGCGTCGGCGAGGAATCCACCCTCACGCGTGTACGAGGTGCCCGTCCGGTCGGGGTCGGGGCTGTAGAGCCGCTCCAGGTCCCAGCCGCGGTCGGCCGGGAACCCGGCGACGGCGTCCGTACCGTCCGCGAGCAGCTGCCACAGGTCTTCGGGGGTCCGTACGCCGCCGGGGAAGCGGCAGCTCATCGCGACGATCGCGATGGGATCGCCGTCGACGGCCGAAGCGACGGGCAGCAGCGCGCCGGAGACGGCGACGCCGCCCACGAGCTCGGCGCGGAGGTGGTCGGCCAGGGCGGCGGAGGTGGGGTGGTCGTAGACCAGCGTGGTGGGAAGCCGCAGCTCCGTCGCCGCGGCGAGGCGGTTGCGCAGCTCGACCGCCGTGAGCGAGTCGAACCCCAGCTCCTTGAAGGCGCGTTCCGCGCCGACCGCTGCGGAGCCGTCGTGGCCGAGTACGGCGGCCACGTGCGTGCGGACCAGGGTGAGCAGCTCCCGCTCCTGCTCGGCGGGCGCGAGTACGGCGAGGCGGCCGGAGAGGGTCAGGGGCCGGCCGGTGGGGGCGTCGGCCTGTCCGTGGGCGTCGGATCGGGCCTGCGCCGCCGCGCGGGTCGCACGTACCTCGCTGAGGTCGCTGAACAGTTCGCTGCGGCGTACGGCGGTGTGCTGTTCCAGGTACCGGTCCCAGGCGACGTCGGCCACCGTGACGACGGCATCCCGGGACCCGACGGCCTGCCCGAGGGCTCGGATCGCCCGAGGGGCGTCCATGGGCGGTACGCCGTCCCGACGCATCCGGGTCTCAAGGGCTTCGTCGGCGGCCATGCCGCCCTCGGCCCACGGACCCCACGCGATCGACGTCGCGACCAGACCGGCAGCACGACGCTGCTCGGCCAACGCGTCCAAATAGGCGTTCGCGGCAGCATAGTTGCCCTGGCCGGCCGCGCCCACCGTGCCGCTCATCGAGGAGAACAACACGAACGCGGACAACTCGATACCCAGCTCGACGGTCAGCTCGTGCAGGTTCAGCGCGGAAACCGCCTTGGCCCGCAACACGGACTCGAACCGCTCCGGAGTCAGAGCGTCGAGCACCCCGTCGTCCAGGATCCCAGCCGTATGCACGACCGCCGTCAGCGTGTCGGCCTCGGCGGCCAGCAGCGTACCCAACGCATCCCGGTCAGCGGCATCACACGCCACCACCGACACCTCGACACCAAGCTCCGACAACTCGGCAACCAACTCGGCCGCACCCGCAGCGTTCCCACCCCGACGACTGGTCAGCACCAGACGCCCGGCACCCGCCCCGGCCAACCACCGCGCGACCCGACCACCCAGCGCACCCGTACCACCGGTCACCAGCACGGTCCCCGACGGTGTCCAGGACGCGGAGCCCTCGGCACGTACCGCGCGCACGAGGCGACGGCCGAAGACCCCGGAGGCGCGGATCGCGAGCTGGTCCTCAGCAGCGGCTCCCCCGGCCAGGACACCGGCCAGCCTTGCCAGGGTCCGCTGGTCCCACGCTTCGGGAAGGTCGACCAGACCACCCCAACGCTCCGGAACCTCCAACGCCGCCACACGACCCAGACCCCACACCTGCGCCTGGACCGCCGACACCAGGACGTCGGAACGACCCACACTCACCGCACCACGCGTCAGGCACCACAACGGCGCCCCCACCCCGGCATCACCCAACGCCTGCACCAGAACAGCGGTGTCGACGACACCCGCCGCCTCATCCAGAGCCAGCAGCGACACCACACCGGCCACGGGGCCCGCACCCGACAGCAGACCGGCCAGAGCAGCCCGCTCCGAGGCGGCGTCGACCACCACGCGCCGGACCTCGGCTCCCCGTCCGGCCAGGCCGTCCGCCACGGCCGCCGTCAAGGAGTCCTCGTGCGCGGCGGGTACGACGACGAGCCACTGGCCGCCCGGCGCACTGGAGGTCAGCGCCGCCGCCGTGAGCGGCTTCCACGACTCCCGGTAGCGCCAGCCGTCGATCTGCGCCTGTTCCTGGTTCTGCCGACGCCAGGCCGACAGCGCGGGTACGAAGTCGCTGAAGCTCGCGTCGTCGGCCACGTCCAGTTCGGACAGCAGGGAGGCGAGGTCGCCGCGTTCCACCGCTTCCCAGAACCGCGCGTCCACCCCGTCGACCGCCCGTGCGGGCACGGGAGCGCCGCCCGGCGCGGCCGTCTCCGGCCAGAAACGCTGCCGCTGGAAGGCGTACGTGGGCAGCTCTCCCGGCGCGGCGCCCGTACCGGCGAACCAGGCGGACCAGTCCACCTGCGCACCCCGTACGTGCGCCTCGGCGACAGCGGTGAGCGTCGACTCGGCTTCCGCGCGGCCGTCGCGCAGCACCGGCACGAAGACGGTGTCCACGTCGGCGGTCAGGCAGTCCTGGGCCAGGGCGGACAGTACGCCGTCGGGGCCGATCTCGACGTACGTCGAGACGCCGGCCGTCTCCAGGGTCCGCACGCCGTCGAGGAAGCGCACGGCCTCCCGGACGTGTCGGACCCAGAACTCGGCCGAGGTCATCTCGTCGGTGACGAGAGCGCCGGTCAGGTTCGACACCAGCGGTATCCGCGGGGCCGCGTACGACAGCCCCGCCACGACCTGGCTGAAGTCGTCCAGCATGGCGTCCATGTGCGGCGAGTGGAAGGCGTGGCTCACCGGCAGTCGCTTGGTCTTGCGGCCGGTGAGCGATGCGGCGATGGCCGCCGCGGCATCCTCGTCGCCCGCGATGACTACGGCCTGCGGGCCGTTGACGGCGGCGATGCTCACCCGGTCGGTCAGCAGCGGCAGGATCTCGTCCTCGGATGCCTGTACGGCGATCATCGCGCCACCGCCCGGCAGGGCCTGCATCAATCGCCCCCGCGCCGCCACCAACACACACGCGTCGTCCAGCGACAGCACCCCCGCCACGTGCGCGGCGGCGATCTCACCGATGGAGTGTCCCGACACGAAGTCCGGCCGGACGCCCCACGATTCGAGCAGCCGGAACAAGGCGACCTCGACCGCGAACAAGGCCGGCTGCGTGAACCGCGTCTCGTTCAACAGGGCCGCGTCCGACCCGAACAGGACGTCCTGCAACGGCACATCGAGCTGCGAGTCGAGACGTGCGCACACCGCGTCCAGCGCGTCGGCGAACACCGGCTGGTCGGCGTAGAGTTCGCGCCCCGTGCCGAGGCGCTGGCTGCCCTGTCCGGTGAACAGGAAGGCCAGTCCGCCGCCCGACACCGTGCCCTGCACGAGGCCCGGCGCGGGCTCGCCCGCCGCCGCGAGCCCGCGCAGGCGGGCCGTCAGCGCCTCGCGGTCTTCGGTGCCCGCGACCAGCACGGCTCGGGTCTCGAACTTCGACCGCTGGACTGCGAGCGAGTACGCGGTGTCCAGGACATCGGCCTGCGGGGTGTCGGCGAGCCACGACGCGAGCTGCTCCGCTTGGGCGCGCAGCCCGGCGGGGTTCTTCCCGGTGACGACGTACGGCAGGACCGGAGGGCTGCCTGCGGTGCGCCGCTCGGTGGCCGTGGCCTCGGCCGGGAGCGGGGCCTCTTCGATGATGGTGTGGGCGTTGGTGCCGCTCAGTCCGAAGGAGGACACGCCGGCCCGGCGCGGACGGCCGGTTGCCGGCCAGTCCCGCTGCTCGGCCAGCAGCTCGACGTCTCCGGCGGTCCAGTCGACGTGCGGCGTGGGCGCGTCCACGTGCAGCGTGCGGGGCAGCACACCGTGCCGCATCGCCATGACCATCTTGATCACACCCGCCACACCGGCGGCAGCCTGCGTGTGCCCGATGTTCGACTTCACCGAACCCAGCAGCAACGGCAGACCCTCCGCCCGCTCCTGCCCGTACGTCGCCAACAACGCCTGCGCCTCGATCGGGTCCCCCAGACGGGTACCCGTACCGTGCGCCTCCACCGCGTCCACCTCGGCCGCCGACAACCCCGCACTGGCCAACGCCTGCCGGATCACCCGCTGCTGCGACGGCCCGTTCGGCGCCGTCAAACCATTACTCGCACCGTCCTGATTGATCGCCGAACCACGCACCACCGCCAACACCGGATGCCCGTTGCGACGAGCATCCGACAGCCGCTCCACGAGCAGCATGCCGACACCCTCACCCCAACCCGTACCGTCCGCACCCTCCGCGAACGCCTTGATCCGACCATCGGCCGCCAGCCCGCGCTGACGACTGAAGTCGATGAAGGCATCCGGGGTGGACATCACGGTCACACCACCGGCGAGCGCCATGGTGCACTCGCCCTGGCGGAGCGCCTGCACCGCCAGGTGGAGGGCGACGAGCGACGAGGAGCAGGCGGTGTCGACCGTGATGGCCGGTCCTTCCAGCCCGAACACGTACGAGAGACGACCGGACACCACGCTCGCGGCGTTGCCCGTGCCGACGTGTCCTTCGAGACCGTCGGTCTCGCTGGCGACGAGGGACAGGTAGTCCTGTCCGTTGGTCCCGACGAACACGCCCGCCCGGCTGCCCTTGAGCGCGGCGGGGTCGATGCCGGCGCGCTCGAAGGCCTCCCACGAGGTCTCCAGCAGCAGCCGCTGCTGCGGGTCCATGGCGAGGGCCTCGCGCGGCGAGATCCCGAAGAAGTCGGCGTCGAAGTCGGCGACGTCGTAGAGGAAGCCGCCTTCGCGGGCGTACGAGGTGCCCTGCGTGCTCGGGTCGGCGTCGTAGAGGGCGTCGAGGTTCCAGCCGCGGTCGGCCGGGAACCCGTCGACCGCGTCCGTACCCTGCGCGAGCAGACGCCAGAGGTCTTCGGGGGTCCGTACACCGCCGGGGAAGCGGCAGCTCATCGCGACGATCGCGATCGGATCGCCGTCGGTCGGCGCGGCGGTCGCGGGCTCCGGCAGCGCGGGGTCCGCGGCCGTCGCACCGCTGCCCACGAGTTCGCCCCGCAGGTAGCCGGCGAGGGCCGACGAGGTCGGGTAGTCGTAGACGAGGGTGGTGGGCAGCTTGAGCCCGGTGGCCGCGCCCATGCGGTTGCGCAGGTCGACGGCGGTCAGGGAGTCGAACCCGAGCTCCTTGAAGGCGCGTTCGGCGCCGACGGCGTCCACGCCTTCGTGTCCGAGTACGGAGGCGACCTGGGTACGGACCAGGGCGAGCAGTTCCCGGTCCTGTTCGGCCCGGGGCAGTTCGGCCAGCTTCGCGAAGGTGGCCCCCGCGACGTCGGCGCCCGTCACCACGGTGCCGTGGCCGGTGACTGCGGCTTCGCCCGCCGATGCGGCGGTGAGGAGGCCGCGGACGAGCGGGTTGGGCCGGACGGCGGCCACGACGGCCGCGAAGCGGTCCCAGTCGATGTCCGCGACGGTCAGGGCGGCTTCGCCCATGCCAACGGCCAGCGCCAGTGCGGCGATTGCGTCGTCGGGCGCCATGGGCGGAACACCTTCGCGGCGCATCCGGGCGTCCATCGCCTCATCGGCCGCCATGCCGCCCTCGGCCCACGGACCCCACGCGATCGACGTCGCGACCAGACCGGCAGCACGACGCTGCTCAGCCAACGCGTCCAAATAGGCGTTCGCGGCAGCATAGTTGCCCTGACCGGCCGCACCCACCGTGCCGCTCATCGAGGAGAACAGCACGAACGCGGACAACTCGATACCCAGCTCGAGGGTCAGCTCGTGCAGGTTCAGCGCGGAAACCGCCTTGGCCCGCAGTACGCCTTCGAACCGCTCCGGAGTCAGAGCGTCGAGCACCCCGTCGTCCAGGATCCCAGCCGTATGCACCACCGCCGTCAACGTGTCCGCCTCGGCGGCCAGCAGCGCACCCAACGCATCCCGGTCAGCGGCATCACACGCCACCACCGACACCTCGACACCAAGCTCCGACAACTCGGCAACCAACTCGGCCGCACCCGCAGCGTCCACACCCCGACGACTGGTCAGCACCAGACGCCCGGCACCCGCCCCGGCCAACCACCGGGCCACCCGACCACCCAGCGCACCCGTACCACCGGTCACCAACACCGTCCCCGACGGCACCCAAGAATCCGTACCCCCCGCCACCGCACGCACCAAACGACGCCCGAAGACGCCCGAGGAACGCACCGCGACCTGGTCCTCACCGACAGAACCACCGGCCAACACACCCGCCAAGCGGCCCATCGCCCGCTCGTCCCACACCTCGGGAAGGTCCACCAGACCACCCCAACGCTCCGGAACCTCCACCGCCGCCACACGACCCAGACCCCACACCTGCGCCTGAACCGCCGACACCAACCGGTCCGAACGACCCACACTCACCGCACCACGGGTCAGGCACCACAACGGCGCCCCCACCCCGGCATCACCCAACGCCTGCACCAGAACAGCACTCTGAACGACACCCGCCGACTCCCCCAAAGCCAGCAGCGACACCACACCGGCCACAGAGCCCGCACCCGACAACAGACCGGCCAAGGACTCCCTCTCGGTACCCGGTTCGACCACCACCCGGCGCACCTCGGCCCCACACCCGACCAACGCACCCACCACAGCCGCGTCATCCACGCCTCCGGCAGGAACCACCACCAGCCAGACACCCGACAGCCGCACACCCGCGCCGTTCGCGGCGTCCGTCAGCGGCTTCCAGGCGTCGCGGTAGCGCCAGCCGTCCACCGTGGAGCGGGTGCGTACGCGGCGGCGCCAGGCCGACAGGGCCGGCACGACGTCGCTCAGCGGCTGCTCGCCGTCCGCGTCGAGTTCGAGGGTCGCGGCGAGCGCGGCCACGTCCTGGAGTTCGACCGCGTCCCAGAACGCGCTGTCGGCCGGGTCGGTCCGGTGCCCGGACGTCGTGGCCGGTTCGGCGGCGGGGGTGCGGGCGTCCATCCAGTAGCGCTGTCGCTGGAAGGCGTACGTCGGCAGTTCCACGCTCCGGGCGCCCGTACCGGCGTAGAAGGCGGTCCAGTCGGCGGCGGCGCCCCGGACGAACATGCGGGCGACGGCGTCGAGCAGGGTGGCGGGCTCGGCGCGGCCGGAGCGCAGTGCGGCGGCGAAGGCGGGGTTCGTGGGGTCCTGCGGGTCGGTGACCAGGCAGTCCTGGGCGAGGGCCGTGAGGACGGGGTCGGGGCCGAGTTCCAGGAAGGAGTCGGCGCCGCGCGCCTGGAGGGTGCGTACGCCGTCGAGGAAGCGGACGGCTTCGCGGACGTGGCGGACCCAGTGCTCGGGGTCGGCGAGTTCGCCGGCGGTGGCGGTGGTGCCGGTGAGGAGGGAGACGACGGGGAGGGTGGGCTGGGCGTAGTCGAGGACCTGGGCGATGCGTCGGAACTCGTCGAGCATGCCGTCCATGTGGGGCGAGTGGAAGGCGTGGCTGACGGTGAGCCGCTTGCTCTTGCGTCCGCCGAGGGATTCCACGACCGCGACGGCGGCGTCCTCGTCACCGGCGATGACGATCGACTGCGGGCCGTTGACGGCGGCGATGCTCACGCCGTCCGTCAGCAGCGGCAGGACCTCGTCCTCCGATGCCTGGACCGCGATCATCACGCCACCGGTCGGCAGTGCCTGCATCAACCGACCACGCGCCGCGACCAGGGCGCAGGCGTCTTCTAGGGAGAACACGCCGGCGACGTGTGCGGCGGCGATTTCGCCCACGGAGTGGCCGGCCACGAAGTCGGGCCGCACGCCCCACGATTCGACGAGGCGGTAGAGGGCCACCTCGATCGCGAAGAGGGCGGGCTGGGTGTAGCCGGTCTGGTGGAGGAGGGCCGCTTCGGGGGTGCCGGTCTCCGCGAACAGGACGTTTTGGAGCGGGAGTTCGAGCTGTTCGTCGAGGAACCAGCAGGTGTCGTCGAGGGCGTCGGCGAACACCGGGTAGGTCTCGTAGAGTTCGCGGCCCATGTCCAGGCGCTGGCTGCCCTGGCCGGTGAAGAGGACGGCGAGGCGGCCCGCCGCGGGTTCGGTGCGGATGACGGTGGGTGTGTCGGTGGCGTCGGCGAGGGCGCGCAGGCCCTGCACGAGGGTGGTGCGGTCGTCGCCGAGGATGACGGCCCGCTGTTCGAAGCGGCCGCGGGTGGCGGCGAGGGAGTGGCCGATGTCGAGGGGGTCGACCTCGGGCCGGGTGTCGAGCCAGTCGCCGAGGCGGCGGGCGGCGGCGCGCAGGGCTTCGGGGGTCTTGGCGGACAGGGTCCAGGGCAGCGGGCCGGCGGGTGCTTCGGCCGACCGGGACGGCGTTTCGTCCGCCGTGTCGTGCGCCGTGCCGTCCGCCGTGCTGTCCGCCGCGCGGTCTCCCGTATCGCCCTCCGCTCCCTCGCCGGCGTCCTCGCGGTCTTCGGCCGGCGGCTCCTCGATGATGGCGTGCGCGTTGGTGCCGCTCATGCCGAAGGAGGAGACGCCCGCGCGGCGCGGGGCGTCGGAGGCGGGCCAGTCGACGGACCGGGTCAGCAGGGAGACGGCGCCCGCCTCCCAGTCGACGTGCGGGGTGGGCTCGTCGACGTGCAGGGTGCGGGGCAGGACGCCGTGCCGCATCGCCATGACCATCTTGATGACGCCGGCGACGCCGGCGGCGGCCTGGGTGTGGCCGATGTTCGACTTGAGGGAGCCCAGCCACAGCGGCCGGTCCGCGGGCCGGTCCTGGCCGTACGTGGCCAGCAGCGCCTGCGCTTCGATCGGGTCGCCCAGCGTGGTGCCGGTGCCGTGCGCTTCCACGACGTCGACGTCGGCGGCCGACAGGCGGGCGTTGGCGAGGGCCTGGCGGATGACGCGCTGCTGTGCCGGGCCGCTGGGCGCGGTCAGGCCGTTGGAGGCGCCGTCCTGGTTGATGGCGGTGCCGCGGACGACGGCCAGGACGCGGTGGCCGTTGGCGCGGGCGTCGGAGAGGCGTTCCACGAGGAGCATGCCGGCGCCTTCGCCCCAGGCGGTGCCGTCGGCGGCGGCCGCGAAGGGCTTGCAGCGGCCGTCGGGGGCGAGGCCGCGCTGGCGGCTGAAGGAGACGAACGAGCCGGGGCTCGCCATGACGGCGACGCCGCCGGCGAGGGCGATCGTGCATTCGCCGGTGCGCAGGGCCTGGACGGCGAGGTGCAGGGCGGCCAGGGAGGAGGAGCAGGCGGTGTCGACGGTGACGGTGGGGCCCTCGAAGCCGAAGGTGTAGGCGATGCGGCCGGAGGCGACGCTCGCCGCGTTGCCGGTGAGGAGGTAGCCCTCGAACCCGTCGGCGGCGTCCTCCAGGCGGGGGCCGTATTCCTGGGTTTCGGCGCCGACGAAGACGCCGACCTGTCCGCCGCGGAGCTGGGCGGGGTCGACTCCGGCCCGGTCGAAGGCCTCCCAGGAGGTTTCCAGCAGCAGGCGTTGCTGCGGGTCCATTGCCGTGGCTTCGCGGGGGGAGATTCCGAAGAACGCGGCGTCGAATTGGTCGGCGTCGTGGAGGAATCCGCCTTCGCGCGCATACGTGGTGCCGGAGCTGTCGGGGTCCGGGTCGTAGAGCGAGTCGAGGTTCCAGCCGCGCCCGGTGGGGAATTCGGAAATGGCGTCGGTGCCGGCGGCGACGAGGTCCCAGAGCGCTTCGGGGGAATGCACGTCGCCCGGGAACCGGCAGCCGATGCCGACGATGGCGATGGGCTCGTCGCTGCTGACGGCCGCGGCGACGGGGGTTTCTACGGGGCTGGTCAGGCCCAGGAGCAGGGCGTGGATCCGGCGGGCGAGGTGGGCGGGGGTGGGGTGGTCGAAGGCGAGGGTGACGGGCAGTCGCAGGCCGGTGTCGGCGACGAGGCGGGCGTGCAGGTCGACGGCGGCGAGGGAGTCGAAGCCGAGGTCGAGGAAGGAGCGGTGGGCGTCGAGCGTGGCGGGCGCGTTGTCGCGGAGCGCGGCGATCACCAGGGAGGAGACCCAGTCGAGCAGGGTGGTGTGTTGTTCGCCCGCGGTCAGGCCGGCGAGGCGTTCGCGCCACCGTTCGGGGCTGTCGCCGCTGCTGACGTCCTGGGTTCCGCCGGCCTCGGGGGCGCCGTCGATTTCGGCTGCGAAATCCTGGGATTCGTTCAACATCGCGCGCTCCATCACTCCGTGCAGAGAAACCTAAGACCGGTTATGACCCTGGCACGTGAAAGGTGCCGCAGAAACCCCTAACAGGCCCCTAGGGGCCCCTATGCGGGGACGCTGCGGAATGCGCGATGAATATGTGTGTGCGACTGGATCATAATGCCCTCGGAGTGCGGGTAATTGCAAGAATCCCGAGGAAGGTTTCCGTGGTGAAGGGAAACGGGTGCGGGCCGGCGGGGGTCTCCCCGGCCGGCCCGTGGCGCGGTCCGTGCTACATGCGGATCTCGGGCTGGTAGACGTCCAGCCAGATCGCGGTGTCCAGGGCCCGTTCCAATCCGTTGCGGGCGGCGGGGGTCAGGCTTTCGGGGGTGGCCAGTACCGTTTCGCCGAGCCAGTCGCGGCTGACGATCTGGAAGACGGGGCCGTCCTCGCCGAGGAGTTCCTTGGCGTGCCGCTGGAGGGCCTCGGCGTAGCGCCAGTCCTGGATGACGGGGTAGGGGCTCTTGGTGCGTTCGATCACGGATCGTGGGAGCAGGTTCTTGGTGGCGCCGCGCAGCAGGCTCTTCTCGCGGCCGTCGTAGGTCTTCATCGTCCAGGGCGTGTTGTAGACGTATTCGACGAGTCGGTGGTCGCAGAACGGGACGCGCACTTCCAGTCCGACGGCCATGCTCATGCGGTCCTTGCGGTCGAGCATCATCCGCAGGAAGCGGGTGAGGTGGAGGTACGACATGACGCGCATGCGTTGTTCGTGCGGGCTCTCGGAGTCCACGCGGCCGATCTCGGCGAGGGCGGTGGCGTAGTTGTCGGCGACGGTTTCCAGCGGGTTGAGCGCGATGAGGGTGTCGAGGTTGTACATCTCGACGGGTTGGGTGTTGGGGGTGGCGCCGATCATGCCGGCGGTGATCCAGGGGAAGGTGTCGCTGTTCTGGACGGTGGGGTTGTGGAGCCAGCCGTAGCCGCCGAAGACCTCGTCGGCGGCTTCTCCTGAGAGGGCGACGGTGGAGCGTTCGCGGATGGCTTTGAACAGCAGGTGGAGGGAGACGTCCATGTCGCCGAGGCCGGCCGGGCTGTCGCGGGCGATGACCACCTGGCGGCGCACCTCGGGGTCGGCGACGGAGGCGGGACTGAGGACGATGTCGGTGTGGTCGGTGCCGGCGTGGCGGGCCATCGCGGTGGCGAAGTCGGCGTCGTGGCTGCCGTGGACGCCGGTGGGGACGAAGTCGTCCGAGGCGCCGCTGAAGTCCACGGCGAAGGTGTGCAGGGGGCGGCCTTCGGCGGCGCGGTGCCGGGCGGCGATCCCGGTGACGGCGCTGGAGTCGAGGCCGCCGGAGAGCAGGACGCAGGTGGGGACGTCGGCGACGAGTTGGCGGCCGACGCTGTCGTCGAGGAGTTCCCGGACGTGTTCGACGGTGGTGTCGAGGTCGTCGGTGTGCTCGCGGCTCTCCAGCCGCCAGTAGGTGTGGCTGCGGATGCCGGCCCGGTCGACGGTGACGACGGTGCCGGGGACCACTTCGCGTACGCCGTCCCAGATGGTTTCGCCGGGCGGCCGGTGGAGGGCGACGAACTCGCGCAGGCCGCGGGCGCTGACGACGGGCTTGGCCAGGGGGTTGGCGAAGATCGCCTTGGGTTCGGAGGCGAAGAGCACGCCGTCGGTGGTGGGGTGGTAGAAGAGCGGTTTGACGCCCATCCGGTCGCGGATCATGACGAGTTTGCGGGTGCGGGCGTCCCAGATGGCGAAGGCGTACATGCCGTTGAGTCGGGGGGCCATCGCCTCGCCCCACTCCAGGTAGGCGTGGAGTACGACTTCGGTGTCGCTGGAGGTGCGGAAGTGGTGGCCGCGTCCGCGCAGTTCCTGGCGGAGTTCGACGAAGTTGTACACCTCGCCGCTGTAGGTCAGGGCGACGCGGCCGTCGGGGGTGGTGGCGTGCATGGGCTGGACGCCCCCGACCAGGTCGATCACGGCGAGCCGGCGGTGGCCGAGTGCGGCGGGGCCTTCGATCCACCTGCCTCCGGCGTCGGGTCCGCGTCCGGTCAGGGTGTGGACCATGCGGTCCAGGGTCGAGGTCTCCTGGGCCAGGTCCCGGTCGTAGGCGATCCAGCCGGCGATGCCGCACATGTGGTGCTCCTCAGTCTCGCGGCGCTTCCTCCCGACGCCCGGCGGACGCGCCTGTTCGGCCACGACGCTAGGTCCGGACCGCGGGGGCCCACATCCCCTACGACCCCCTATCGCAAAGAACAAGGCAAGTCGAGGCAAAGGAAGTTCATGCCCGGAGGGGTCCAGGTAAAGCCCGAATAAAGGAACGCCCGGGGCTGCCACAAGAAGGTATGCGCACGCAAAAGCGGAGGGGTGGTCACGAGGACCACCCCTCCGCCCGCGAGCCCGACCACCGCCGGAACACCGCCTGTCGGGTCACTGCCTGTCGGGTCACCGCCGTACGGCTACCCCCGGCCGGCTCCCGCCGGGACCCGTTCGATGAACGGGGCCAACAGGCCGGGTACGGCGTCCTCCGCGAACGCCAGCCCGTCCGAGACGGCCACGTCGCGAACCTTGTACACGCCGCCGCCCGCCGCCGTCGCCGCACCCAGGGTGAACAGGCCGGCCCGGCGCTGGAAAACGGAACGGGTGATGGACCAACCGATGATCCCGTCGCGCTGGAGGGCGGCGGTGCGGCGGGTGAAGGTTCCGGCGCGGGTGACGAGGTAGGGGCCGTGCAGGGCGTGGCCGAGGTTGCGGTAGGCGTCGAAGGCGAAGGCCAGGCCGACGGAGAACAGGACCACGGCGGTGATCCAGCCCGTGTGCACGAGCACGGGGGTGAGCCACAGGCCCAGCCCGACGAAGGGAACGGCGATCAGGACCGACCAGATCAGGGCGCGGTTGATCCTGCGCCGCAGGGCGGCGCGGGGGTGCGGCGCGAATTCCGCGTCGGTGGTCGGGGCGGCGTCCTCGCCGAGGACGTCGGCGGCGATCCGGCGGGCCAGGCCCAGCGGTACGGGCGGGGTGAGGCGGCTGCGGCTGCTGTTCTCGTCCTCGTCTCCCAAGCCGCTGGCGACGGCCTTGAGGCGGGCGCCTCCGGCCCAGCGCAGCAGCAGTGGCTCGGCCACTTCGACGCCGCGCAGCCGCTGTTCCTCGATGCTGACGGAGCGGGTGATGAGCAGGCCGCGGCGGACGCGGAGCATGCCCGTCTCGGGGCGGTCGAGGTGGTAGCCGCCCCAGCCCTCTATGAAGGTCGCCGTCGAGCCGGCGACACCGGTCAGGACGATGACGGCGAAGGCGAGCAGCAGGCCGTACCAGAGCGGCACGGAGCCGAAGCGCCCCTCGATGTCCTTGACGATGCCGAGTTCGAGGGGGTCGATCTTCATCTCGTGCAGCGTGCGGTAGACGGTGCCGACGGCGATGAAGACACCGCCGACGCCCCACAGGGTGAGCGGCGCGTACCGCAGCCACGCCCAGTCGAGGGCGGCGAGGGTGGCGTCCGTGTCGGGGTCGGCGGTCTCCAGGCCCTGGCGGGCGTGGCGGAGTTCGCTGAGCCGGCGGCGCAGCTCTTCGGCGTCGCGGGTGCTGAGGCCGTCCAGGGAGAGGCCGCCGCCGGAGGTGGCCTGGTCGCCGGTGGAGATCTTCAGGGAGGTCAGGCCGAAGATCCGGTGGAGCGGGTTGGCGGTCAGGTCGACGCTGCGGATGCGGTCGACGGGGACCGAGCGTTCGCTGCGGAAGAACCGGCCCTTGTGGAGCTCCACCCGGTCCTCGGTGATGCGGTACCGGGTGGTGAGCAGGCGCATCAGGCTGATGCCGGAGATGACCAGGCAGGTGATGAGGAACGAGGCGAAGGTGATCAGGACTTGGAGGGTGACCTCGCCGGTGATGACGGTGGTGGCGCCGAAGGTGGCCAGCGGTGTGGCGACGACGCTGAGGTTGACGAGGAACAGTCGGGGGTTGAGCCGCCCCCATCCGTCGCTCTCGGTGTACTCCTGCTGTCGCACTGCGGTGTCCGGTGTCACGTGGCGTCTCCCGGTACGGCCTGGGTGGACGTGGTCAGCTGCTCGACGAGCTCGGTGGCGGTCCGGTGGTCGATGCCCTTGATCTTCACGGCGCCCGCGGAGGAGGCGCTGGTGACGGTGATCCCGGAGAGCCCGAACATCTGCTGAAGGGGCCCGCGCAGCATGTCGACGGTCTGGACCCGGGAGAGGGGAACGACGCGCCAGCGCTGCCAGAGCCAGCCGGAGGCGGCGTAGACGGCCTCGTCGGTCATCTCCCAGCGGTGCACCCGGTAGCGCCAGATCGGCATGACGCCCATGTACAGCAGGCCGGGGACGAGCGCGATGAGGAAGAGCGGGCCGAACACGAAGCGTGCGGGCGCGATGGTCAGCCACAGCACGCCGAACACGAGCGGGAGCGGCAGGGCGAAGAGGGACGACTGGAGCGTCCACCAGCCGATGGCCCGGGTCTCGACCCGGTTGCGAGGAGGTCGGAGCCTCAGTTCTTCGTTGTGCGGCACTGCGTCACCCTTGTTCCTGGAACGATGTCGATCGGTCGGTGTCCGTTGCCGTGGCGGCCCGTACGGCGCGCAGCCGGGACAGCAGGACCGCCGTCCGCGCCGCCACCGCCGACAGCGACATCAGCGCGAGCGAGCTCACGAGCACGTCGCTGCCGCTGAGTTGGTAGGTGGTGGTCAGGCGGGCCGTCTGCGGGCCGAACCAGTGCTCGCAGCCGTACGCGAAGAGGAGCTGCACACCGGTGAGGAGGATCCAGACCGCGGCGTAGCCCGCGCCGCCCGTACTGCGGATGTCTCCCGCGAGGGCCCGGTGGGCCGGGAGCAGGGAGCCTGCCGCGAGTCCGCAGATGGCTCCCACCCCGATGCCGGCGAGGTGCAGCGACGTGTCGTTGCCCGCCGTCGGGAAGGAGTGTACGCAGGCGCCGACGGCGAGGACGGCCACCAGCGCGGGGCCCGCGATCCTCACCCGGGTGACGCGCCGGCTGCCGGAGTCGGTCGCGAGGATGACGGCCAGGATCGCTCCGCAGGTCAGGAGCGCCGTCGTGAACTGGCCCACGTGTACAGCCCCGTCCTTCCCGGTGTCCGTGACGACCCGTTGTCGCGGATCCCTTCCGCTGCCTCCACCGTAGGGCGGCGTGCGGGGGCCCGGTGCCGACCGATCGATGGGACCGGCTGTCAACCGATCGACGGACACCGGCGGGGCTCGTGGTAGGACTGGTTCCGTGCACATGTACACGCAGCAGGAGGTTCCGCGGAACGTCCAGGGACGCGGGGCCGACTCGGGGGTCCGCTGGTTCGGTCTGTGGGACGCCTATTTCGCCGTGTCCTACCTCGTCACGGTGGTCCTGCTCTTCACGTCCGACGAGGACCAGGCCCACCGGGCCTTCGCCATCGGCGCGCTGACGCTGATCGTGCCCTGGTACGCCGGACTCGGTCGGAAGCCGATGATCCGCCGGACGCACGGGCGGCGCAACCTCGTGTTCAGCGCCGGCCTGTTCCTGCTGTTCGCGAGCTGCGGCGCCCTCGACCTCGGTGGGTCCTTCGCGCTGTTCGCGGTGGTCCCGATGCTCATGATGAGCCTGCCGATGCCGCCCGCGATCGTGTTGGTCGTCCTGGCCAACCTGTGGCCGGTGACGGTGGTGTGGTTGCGGGGCGGGCAGTTCGATCCGCACATCCTGTCGGTGCTGCCCATCTCGTTGCTGGGCACCGCCCTGTCGGTGCTGCTCGGGGTGTGGATCACCCGCGTGGTGCAGCAGAGTTCGGAACGGGCAGCGTTGATCGACGAGTTGCGGCTGAGTCGGGAGCGGGAGGCGTACCTGTCCCATCAGGCCGGCATCTCGGCCGAGCGGGAGCGCCTGGCCCGGGAGATCCACGACACCCTGGCGCAGAGCCTGACCAGCATCATCAGCCTGGTGCAGGCGGCGGAGTCGGAGGTGGCGGTCAATCCCGAACGGGCCCGGTCCCGGCTCGGGCTGGCCGGGCGGGTGGCCCGGGACAGCCTGGACGAGGCCCGGGGCTTCGTCTCCAAGTTGACCCCGCCGCCGCTGCGGGAGAGCTCGCTGATGCAGGCCGTGCGACGGCAGGCCGATCTGCTGATGGAGGAGACCGGCCTGGCGGTGCGGTGTACGGCCGGGGGCGAGGAGCAGCCGCTGCCGATGGCCGTCAGCGTGGTGCTGCTGCGCTCGGCGCAGGAGGCGTTCGCCAACGTGCGCAAGCACGCCGGGCAGGCCCGTAGGGTGGAGGTCACGGTGGCGTACGCGCCGGAGGCGGTACGCCTCGGGGTCCGCGACGACGGCGCCGGTTTCGACGCGCGGGCGTGGCTGGACGCGCCGCCCGCCGACGAGGACGACGCGGGCGCCGGGGACGACGCGGGTGCCGGGAACGGCGTGCGGGGTGGTTTCGGGTTGCGCGGGATGCGGGCCCGGGTGAGGGAGATCGGCGGCATGGTGCGGGTCGACAGCAGCCCGGGAGCGGGCACGACCATCGAGATCACGGTGCCGCTGGGCCCGGTGGGAGAGGAGCCGGACGATGAGTGAGCCGACGCCGATCGGGGTGTTGCTCGCCGACGACCATCCCGTGGTCCGTGAGGGCCTGTCGGCCATGTTGGAGCTCGACGAGGGCATCCGCGTCGTGGGCCAGGCCGGTTCGGGCGAGGAAGCGGTGCTCCAGGCCGGCCGGTTGAAGCCGGACATCGTCCTGCTCGACCTGCGGATGGGCGCGATGGACGGGGTGGCGGCCACGGGGCACATCCTGCGGGAGTCGCCGCGGACCAAGGTGGTCATCGTGACCACGTACGAGGACGACGCCGACATCCTGCGCGCGGTGGAGGCGGGAGCGGCGGGGTACCTGCTCAAGGGCAGTTCCCGGGACGAGCTGGTGCAGGCGGTGAAGGCGGCGGCCCGCGGCGAGACGGTGCTGACGCCGTCGCTGGCGCCGAAGCTGTTCCGGGCGCGGGTGGTGGAGCCGCCGGTGCTGTCCGAGCGGGAGCGCGAGGTGCTGCAACTGGTCAGGCAGGGCCGGACCAACGCGGACATCGGGCGCCGGCTGTTCATCAGTGAGGCCACGGTCAAGACGCACCTGCTGCGGTCGTTCAAGAAGCTGTCGGTTTCGGACCGCACGGCGGCGGTGATGGCCGCCCTGGAACGCGGCCTGCTGTCCTGACGAGGCACCGGTTGTCCGGGGTCGCACGGCCCCGGACAACCGGCCCCTCCCGTGTCGGGCCCACCGCACGGGGCCCGGGCCTCAGGCGATGCCGGGCAGGCTGAGGTCCCACAGCCGGGCGGGCAGGTCCCGGCGCCGCTTGACCTGGAGCTTGCGGTAGATCCGGGTCAGGTGCTGCTCGACCGTCGAGACGGTCACGTACAGCTTGGTGGCGATCTCCCGGTTGGTGTGGCCGCGCGCCGCGAGGAGCGCCACCCGGGCCTCCGCCTCGGACAACACCTCCGCCTCGCTCGGCGGTTCGGCATCGCGGCCGGGCACGGGGGCGGGCTCGCCGTCGCCCTGCCCGGGGGTGAACTCCTGGCACAGGGGCTGCGCCCCGCAGGACTTGGCCACGTGCCAAGCCTTGCGGACGAGCATCCGGGCCCGGTTGAAGTCCCCGGCCGCCCGATAGGCGCTGCCCAACTCACCAAGACATCTGGCCAGTTGGAGCCGGTCCTCGCCCTGCTCCAGGATTTCCACGGCTTCGGTGAGTCGCTTGAGGCGGTAGCCGAGGTCGCCGCTGGTGCGGGCGAGCGCGAACAACAGGGGTCCCCGCGGCCGGCTGCCGGCCGGGCCCGTCTCGCGCTGCCGCTGCTGTTCGACGTACTCCCGGGCCCGCGGCACGTTCCCGATGGCCAGCCACGCCTCGGCGGCGTCCAACCGCCACGGCACCGGCTCCGCGGCTTCCATGTCCCAGGCCTGCATCAGCTCGCCGCAGGTCAGGAAGTCGCGCAGGGCGGCGTGGTAGCGACCGGTGGCGAGGTGGCAGCGGCCGCGGGCGCGCAAGTAGTGCAGCCCGGTCCGCGTTTCCAACATCGTCTCGGGCACCGGCTGTTCGAGCAGGCTCATGGCCTCTTCGAGGTTGCCCATCCGGGTCTCGGCCTCGATGAGGACGCCCAGCGGCAGCGCGACGCCCACGCCCCAACACGGTACGGATATCAGGGACATGGCCTGGCGGGCCTGGGCGGCGGCGCCCGGCAGGTCGCCCTGGCGCAGCGCGATCTCGGCCCTGACCGCGCCGAGGACGGCCTGCCAGGTCGGCGCGTTGCTGGTGGAGCATTCGCCGAGCAGCCGGTCGATCCAGGTGAGCGCGAGGTCGAGCCGGCCCGCGTAGACGAGGGCCAGTACGGCGAGGACCAGGGAGGTCAGGGTGCGGTCGCTGAGGTGGTAGCGCTGCAGGACCCGGGTCGCGGCGGCCACGGCCGCCTCGCCCTGGCCTCCGCGCAGCGCGGTCCGCATCGCCTCGGCCGCCGGGACGTGGGCGTCGTCCGGCATGTCGTGGGCGGCGGGCCGGCCGGTGGCGGACGCGCCGGCGGCGGGCGTGGTGGGGTCGCAGGCCCCGGCGGGGGCGAACGCGTCCCGCACCGGGGGGCTGATCAGGGACAGCCAGTTCTGTGCGGCGGCGAGGGTGGCGGGTTCGTAGGCGAAGGGCCGGCCGGTGTCGCGGGCCCGGTCGGCTGCGGTCTGCAGGTCGTGTATCGCCTCGGCGGCCTGTCGGGCCTCCCCCATCCAGGCCAGGCAGGACACGGCGTGCAGGAGGTCGCGGTCGGTGAGCCGGCCCGCGCAGAACTCCCGGGAGAGCTGGCGCAGGTGGCCTTCGGCGGCGGCCGGGCTGCTGCGCCAGACGATGCTGACGAGGCGGGACTTCAGCGCGGTGCGGCGGGCGCCGTCCGGGCACGAGTCGACGGCCAGCTCCCCGCAACGCAGGGCGAGTTGGGGATCGTCCTCGACGAGTGCGTACTCGGCGGCGTCCTGGAGGACGGGGATCGCCCACTCCGCCACCGGTTTGCGGGCGGCGAGGAGGTGGCGGGCGACGTCGAGGGCGGGCGCCCCCTCCTGGTGCAGCAGTCGCGCGGCACGCTGGTGGAGCGCGGACAGCGCGCCGGGCGGGGTCGCGGTCAGGACGGCGGCGCGGGTCGCGGGGTCGCGGAAGGCTCCGTCGCGCAGGATCCCGCAGCGGCCGAGGTCCTGGAGGGCCAGTTCGGCGGTCTTGACGTGGACGTCGGTGATGCGGCTGAGCAGGGCGGGCGGGCAGGCGTCGCCGAGGACGGCGACGCCCCGGGCGACGGCCGGCATCTCGGGGTCGCCGCGGTGGAGGCAGTCGAGCACCGCACGCTCGAAGGTGTCGGCGGGGACGAACGGCTGGAACGGCTCGCTGTCGCCGAGGGCGGCCAGTCCGTCCTCCAACAGGGCCTTGACCAGCAGCGGGTTTCCGCCGGTGGCTTCCTGGCAGTCGGCGGAGAGGCGTTGGGCGGCGGCGGTGGAGAAGTGTCCGGCCAGCAGGCGGCCGGTGCCGTCCGCGCTGAGCAGGGGCAGTCGGATGCTCGTGCAGTTGGGCTGGCGCTTCAGTTCGGCGTGGAAGTCGAGCTGGGCGGGCAGCAGCCGGACGGCCTCGGTCAGCACGATGAGGACACCGGCCTGGCGGACCCGACGGGCCAGGCACAGCAGGAAGGCGCGGGAGAGGGCGTCGCCGTGGTGGACGTCGTCGACGGCGATGACGACGGTCCGGCCCCGGGCGATCCGCAGCAGCGAGGCGCACACGTGGGGCAGGACGCGCATGCCGGCTTCGACGGCGCCCGCCGCGCCCTCGGCCCGCGCGGCCTCGGCGCTCACCCCGTCGAGCAGTGCGGTGGTCTCGGCGTGGACGGCGGGGTCCAGTGGTGCGGCGCTGTCGAGGATGCGACGCAGGATCCCGAAGGGGAGGTAGCGCTCGGCTCGCGAGCCGGCCGCTTCCAGGACCAACACCCCTTCGGACAGGGCCTGTTCGGTGAAGCACTCCAGCAGGGTCGTCTTCCCGCCGGCGATGGGTCCGCTGATGACGGCGACGCGTCCGCGGCCCCGGCGGGCGCTGCCGAGCAGGTCGTTCAGCGTCTCCCACTCGTGTTCGCGCTCGACCAGCCTTGCCGCCACGGCCTCGTTCCCTTCCCCCGGAGCACCTGAGCTCGCCCTGCACTGCACTGCGTCGTTCCTCCTCGCACCCCCGCCGGGCGGGCGGGGTGGTTTCCGGGTGCCGCGGGCGGATCGGCTCGTCCTCCGTGCGGGGAGGCGGGCCGGCCCGGACGCGGGGCCCGTTCGTCCGTACGCCGCCGGGTGGGCCGCTGGTCACGCGGCCCGCCCGGCGTGCGGCTCAGCCCTTCCGGACGGGGGCCGCTGCGAGCTCGTCGGAAACAATCTTCAGGATCCGCGCCTGTTGTCCGGCGAGATAGAAATGGCCGCCGGGAAAACGGTGGATGTCGAATTCCGCGCTCGTGTGGCCTTCCCAGGCGTCCGCTTCCTCCGCGCTGGTGCGCGGGTCGGACTCGCCGGTCAGCACGGTGATGGGGGCGTTCACCGTTTCCCGGGGGTCGGCGCGGTAGTTCTCGATGGCCGTGTAGTCGCTCCGAATGGCGGGGAGCACCATGCGGAGGATCTCCTCGTCGCCGAGAATCGCGGAGTTGGTTCCGCTGAGCTCTCGCATTTCGGCAACGATGCCGTCGTCGTCACGTAGGTGAACGGTTTCCTGGCGGAAACTCGACGGTGAGCGGCGACCCGAGGCGAAGATGCGGACGGGGTTGATCCCGTGGTCGCGTTCCAGCCGGCGCGTCACCTCGAAGGCCAGGACGGCGCCCATGCTGTGGCCGAACAGCGCCACGGGTCGGTCCAGCCAGGGCAGGAGCGCGCTGGTCAGGGCGTCGGCGTAGACGCCGATGTCCGTGATTCCCGGCTCGTGCCGGCGGTCCTGGCGTCCGGGGTACTGGACGCTCAGGACGTCCACCGCCGGGGCCAGGGCCTGGGACATGGGGAAGTAGAAGGAGGCGGATCCGCCGGCGTGCGGGAGGCAAACCAGTCGGATCGGGCTTTCGTCCGCGGCGTGGTAGCGGCGGATCCAGCCGTCGGCATTCTGCTTGGCGATCAAGGGATGAAAACTCCGTGTTCCAGTCCGTAAGCAGCACAAGAACTCGACGATGCGAGTCTTTTTGCGACTTCCGCACACGCGTTCCGTTGCTCTATGTCTAGCAGAGCGGGAATCTCGCCAGTACCCCTAGGTTTGGAACCCCCCGAACCCCTATGGCGGCCGAAAATCGCCTCTCACACCCTCCACTCGGCCGAAACCGTTCGTAATTCAACTGTTGATCACGGAATGACTCGCCGGGTGATGCCCGACTACGCCCTGACGAGCGCGCATGCGCCGACCTCACCATCACTTTCCGGACATTGCCTTTTCAGCCGGCCGCGCGAAATGGTCTGCACCAATCCGACCGTCCAGCAGGTGGGACAACCGCGAAAGGCGATCAGGGCCAACGGCGCCGCGAGCAGGCTCACCGCGCCGACGACGGGCACCAGGGCGATCGACCCGCCGATCAACCCGAACCCGAGCGCGCCGCGCACCAGGTGGCCCGGCACGGACCTGCTGGCGAAATCCGGCCCGGCGGCCGGGGAACGGGCCCCGGCCGGAGCACCGGGGGTGGCCGGAGCCGGCGCCTGTTTCATCGTGTTCACGGTTGTCCCTCTCCTCGGTCCGATGGCTCGCTCGCTCGACCGGGTCGCCGGTCGGTTGCTCCTCCGCCCGGGCCGCCCGGCCCGCCCGGCCCGCCCGGAAGCCGGTCGGCTGTCGCCAGTGAGTGCCGCACGGTCGCGCGCGCCCGGTGCAGCCGCGACTTCATCGCGGCACTGCTCAGGCCGAGCGAGTGCGCGACGGCCCTGCCCGGCAGGCCCTGCACGTCCCGCATGATCAGGACCTGCCGTTGGTCCCGGGGCAGGGCGCCGACCGCCGCCGCGATCCGCGCCACCTCCAACCCGTGCAGCACCGCGTCCTCGGCGGACGGTTCCACGGGCGCCCGCGAAGCGGCCGACGCCTCGTCCCCTCGCGGGACGAGCAGGCGCACCTGCCGCAGGCATTCGTTGCGCACGATCCGGAACATCCACGAGGCGAGCGCGCCCGTGGCCCGCAGGGTGCCGATCCTGCGGTACAGGATGATCAGCGCCTCCTGTGCCGCGTCCTCGGCGTCCTGCGGCGAGGCGCACAGGGACAGGGCGAACTTGCGCACGTGGGGCTGGGACTCCTTGACGACGCTGGTGAGCGACGTGACGTCGCCGTCCTGGGCCGCCTTGATCAGCCGCTCGTCCGGCCAACGGAAACGCTGGTTCATCTGCTCCTCACATCCACCGGACGCCGCCGCGCGCGGGCGCGGCTCAGGCCCGGCTCCGGTAGCGCCGCAGCAGGTGCCAACCGCAGGCGGCCGTGAGCAGGACTCCGACGCCTACGAGCACGGTGATCATCATGGCATTCCTCCCGGTTCCGCCGGCCCGTTCGACCGGCACACACACAAGAGGTGGGAAGACCCGCAGAGGATTCACTTCCGGCCGAACTTTTTTCCGGCCGGGTCCGGGCGGGCACACGGGAGGGCCGCGCCCGCCGGAACCGAAGCGTGGGGCGCCGGCGGCCCCCCTCGGCGGGAGGCGGCCTACGCGCCGATCGGGGAGGGATTTCGGGGGTCGGCCGGGCGGGGCACGAAGACCGGGGAGTCCGACTGGTAGAACAGGTCGATGTCGGCCTCCTCACCACCCACGATCAAGGTGTCCCAGGCGCCGCTCTCCCGCAGGGTGCGCAGGGTCACGGGGGCGATCACGGCCAGGTGGGAACGCAGCTCCCCGTCCGTCGGCAGGCCCGGCATCCGCGGGGCCAGTCGTTCCCGGATCCCGACCATCCGCTCCAGCAACGCCTCCAGGTCACTCCCGTCCACGCCTTCGCCCGGAACCACGCCCGGGCCGCCCGACACGGCAGCGCCGGCGGCCCCGGCGCCGCGCGCGATGATGTCCCGGATGGCGCGGGTGACACCCTGCTCGTCCGTGGTCACCATCGCGTTCCAGGCCCGGCTCTTGTGCCGGTACTGGAGCATGGACATCGCCGCCTCGTGACGGATGAAGTCGGCGTCCCTCAGCGGCTTGCCCTGCCAGGCGCGGCTGAGGGAGCGGGCCAGCGAAGTGGCGGACGCCAGACCGCTGTTGAGGCCGCGTCCCGGCCAGAAGTGGATGGCGTTGGCGGCGTCGCCCAGCAGGAATCCGTACGTACCGGGAGTGGTTGCCGTCGGTCGGTGCAACTGCGCGGTGAAGCGGGGGCGCTGCACCATGTCCAGTCGGAACGAGGTGATCGCGGACAGGTCGTCCTCGGCCACCCCGAACAACCTCAGGCCCTGCCGGATCTCCTTCCACAGCGGGGAACCCCGCAGCAGGGCGGGCAGGAAGAGGGTGCCGTGGGTCGGGCAGCGGAACTCGTTGTCCTCCTCCTGCCGGCTCATCAGGCAGGGGCGGGCGGCTATGCACTCCTCGAAGACGTGACGCACCGGGTCGATGCCGATGACGTTCCCGGCCTCCTCCCGGGTGAGCCGCATGTTCAGGAAGCCCTCGCCGCGCAGCGAGTTGAGCAGGAAGCGGTTCTGCGACACGGTGAGCAGCACGCTCATCGGGTCGGGCAGCTTCGACTTGACGCGCAGCCCCAGGACGACGTCCTGGAGGTGCTCGCCGTCGAGGGAGTAGATGGAGGCGTCGGCCGCGCCGAAGCGGTCGGCGTAGTGCTCACGGGTGCGGGAGCGGCCGCCCTCGCAGACCACCAGGACGTGCTCCTGCGTGAGCCGGTTCTGCTGCTCCGCCACGTCGAACCGCTTGGGTACGAGTCGGATCGACGGTTTCCGGTCGGCCAGTTCCAGCAGCCGGTCCTCGATGTGGGCGATCCGGATGTTGCGGGGTGGTCGGCCGTCGACCGAGTCCGGGCCGACGGGCCACATCTCGGAGTAGGAACGCTCGTCGTCGAACAGCGCGGAGAGCACCTCGTCCGACAGGGCGAGGTACTGCCGGCTCTGGACGGTCACCACCTGTTGGCGGCGGAAGTTTCCCTGCGTCTCGTCCTTCCAGACGATCGCGGAGCCCTTCCTGGTCCAGCGTCCGTCGTAGAGGGTGATGGCCGTGCGCCCGGGCAGCATCTCGTCCAGCGCCAGGGCGAAGGCCAGACCCACCGGGCCGCCGCCGGTGATGGTGACCCGCAGCGTTCCGGGGTCCGCGGCGCTCGGCCGGGGGACGTCCAGCAGGGAGAGGTCCATGACCGTCTCCAGGGCGTCCTGCGCCTCGTAGAGAAACGTTTCGTCACCGATGCGGATGCAGTCGCCCGGGCGCAGTACGTGCCGCTGGACGCGCTGGTCGTTGACGAACGTGCCGTTGCGGCTGTCCCGGTCGTGGAGGACGAACCCGGCGTCCTCCGTGATGACCTCGGCGTGCAACCGGGAGGCACTGGGGCTGACGATCACGACGCCGTTGTCGCTCTTGCGCCCGAAGCTGAGGGGCTCGCCGCCCAGAACCACGCTCTGCCCGGTGAAGGGACCCGTGCGCCCAACGATGACCGATGGCACTCCACACTCCTTGAAGAAGACGCCTGCTGACCTCGTACGACAGCAACACGCCCTTCCGAAGGTGTTCGGTTCAACCATTTCTTGAATTTCTTTGCGCCCGGTGAACCGCAAGGGCCGGTCCGTACGTGATGTTTCGCGTCGGCCGACGACCAAAGGGAGAACTGCCCCCATGCACAACGACGAATCCGAGACCGCGACCCTGACGGAGACCGCGCTCGCGGCCACCACCACGGCAACCACATCGGGCACGGAGGGCACGACGACGACGGCCGGCGCCGGGGCGGCGGCGGCGGCGGACCGACTCATCGCGGGTCGCTACCGGCTGCTGTCCCGGCTCGGCGAAGGCGGCATGGGCACCGTGTGGCGGGCCCGCGACGAGACCCTGCACCGAGAGGTCGCCGTCAAGGAGGTCCGGGCGCCGGCCGGCCTGCGGGCCGACGCCATCAGCCGGATGTACAGCCGGTTGGAACGGGAGGCCTGGGCGGCGGCCCGCATACCCGACCGCAACGTGGTGACGGTCCACGACGTGGTCACGGAGGACGACCGCCCCTGGATCGTGATGGAACTGATCCGCGGGCAGTCACTGGCCGATCTGCTGCGCGCCGAGGGACCGCTCACGCCGCGCCACGCCGCGCACATCGGCGCGGAGGTCCTGAACGCGCTGCGCGCCGCGCACGCCGTCGGCGTCGAGCACCGGGACGTCAAGCCGGCGAACGTACTGCTCGCAGACGACGGGCGGGTGGTGCTCAGCGACTTCGGCATCGCGGTGGTCGAGGGCAGCACGGCCCTGACCATGACGGGCGAGGTGGTCGGCTCCCCCGAGTACCTGCCGCCGGAGCGGGCGCTCGGCCGTCCCTCCGGCCCCGAGTCGGACCTGTGGTCCCTCGGAGTGATGCTGTACGCGGCAGTGGAGGGGGTCTCGCCGTTCCGGCAGGACACCGCGCTGAGCACCCTGCGGGCCGTCGTGGACGAGGAACCGCCGGCGCCGACCCGGGCCGGCCCGCTCGCACCCGTCATCGCCGGGCTGCTGCGCAAGGAGCCCGCCGAGCGGACCCCCGCCGCTCAGGTCACCGAATCGCTGCGGGAGATCGCGCACGAACCGGACGCCACCACGACCGCCGCCCGCGTCCTGGCGACACCGGTCGCCGCGCCCGCGCCGCCGGAGCCCGAGCCCGAGCCGGCGACGGAACCCACGACGACGGCTCCGTCGACGGCCGTGCCGACCGCCGCGCCGACCGCCGAAGTCACCGACGCGACGCCGGCGGCGCCCGCGATCCCCACGGCCCCGCCCCGCAAGCGCCGTACGGCGGTCCTCGTCGCGGCCGGCGCCGCCGTCTGCCTACTGATCTCCGGCGGGGTGGCCCTCGCACTGGCCGGCGGCGGGGACGCCGCCCCCGACTCCGGGGTACGGATGTCGGTGGCGGGCGCGAACACCACCTACACCGGTAGCTGCCCCACCCCCGAGAACCGGGCCCCGGCCTTCACCGCGACGTTCACCGCCTCCGAGCCGACCCTGATCTCCTACCGCTGGGTGTCCGGTGACGGCTCCGTGGTGGACCCCCACTGGCGCACCATGTCGATCGGGTCCGAGGCCAACCCCACGGGCCACGACACCGTGCGCCTGACGACCTGGGCGAAGAGCGGCAACCTGACCACCGGAATGGCCGTGGAACTCCAAAGCCCCACCCGCACCACCTCCAACCCGGTCCCCTTCTCCATCACCTGCACGGGCTGACCGCCGGGTCGGGCGGGTCACCGGGCCCCCGCCGGCCGCCGGGCACGGGCGGGGTGAACCGAACGGTGTGGAGCGGGGGTTGCGGCTTTCCCGGAGTCGGCCTTTCGAGGAGGGAAGATCGCTACCGTGGTGGGAGTTCGGTTCAAGGAGGGGAGCCATGAAGGCTGACACGGTTGATCTGCGGCGGATCTTCGGCAGGGACGTCCGGTACACGGTGCCGCTGTTCCAGCGTCCCTACGTCTGGGACCGGGACGACAACTGGGCCGCCCTGTGGGAGGACGTTCGCCGGACGGTGGAGCGGGCGGAGGAGGCGGTGCGCTCCGGGGAGGCCGTCGCGCCGCACTTTCTCGGCGCCGTCGTCTTCGACGAGGCGCCCCACATGTCGTCCGATCTCGAAACCCGGCAGGTCATCGACGGACAACAGCGCCTGACCACACTTCAGTTGTTCCTCTTCGCGGCGAGGCTGTCGGCCACCGCGCGGGACGACAACAAGTCCGTACGACTGCTCGGCAAGTTCCTGGAGAACGACCAGGACCTGTACGACCGCGGCCGGCACCCCGACCACCTCTTCAAGGTCTGGCCCACGAACGCCGACCGCGAGGAGTTCCGCTCCGTCATGCTCGGCAAGGGCGGCAGCGGCCGACTGAACCAGGCGGTCGACTACTTCCAGCAGGAGATCGACAAGTGGCTGGCCGAGGTGCCCGAACCGCACGAGCGGCTCGGGGCGCTGGTGCAGACGATGCGTGAGCACCTGCGCCTGGTCGTCATCGACCTGGAGGAGCACGACGACGCCCAGGTCGTCTTCGAGACCCTCAACAGCCGCGGCACCCCGTTGGAACACGCCGACCTGGTCAAGAACCTGCTGTTCCGGGACGCCGAACACGCCGGCGCGGACATCGACCGCCTCTACCGGACGTACTGGGCGCCCTTCGACCAGGCCGAGTGGCGGACCGAGCAGACGACGGGCCGCATCACGCGCAGCCGCCTCGACGTCTTCTTGACCTATTGGCTCACCATGCGCACGCAGCGCGAGTTCACCTCCTCGGCGTTGTTCAAGGAGTTCGAGCGCTGGCTGCGGGCCGCCTCCGTTCCCACCGAGGACGTGTTCGCGGAGCTCGCGCGGTACGCCGAGATCTACGAGCGTCTCGACCATCACCCGGCGCACGGGCCCGAGGGCCGGTTCCTGTACCGGATGAAGGTCATGCAGATGTCGACACCGATGCCCCTGCTCCTCTTCCTCTACGGGCTCGGTGAGGATGTGCTCCCACCCGAGCGCCGGCGCAACGCCGTTCGCGCCGTCGACAGTTACCTCGTGCGGCGGGCCATTCTCAATCTGAGCAACCGGGACTACAACCACGTCTTCCGCGATCTGGTGGCCGCCGCGGCCCGGGAGCCCGGGCGGGCGGACGAAGTCATCATCAAGAGCCTGACGGGGATGCAGGGCCAGCACCGGAACTGGCCGACCGATGACGAATTCCGTACGGCCCTGGAGCAGGACCCCCTGTACGCCCGTCTCTACCGTCACCGGGTACGCATCCTCCTGGAGGCGCTGGAGGACGAACTGCGCACCGACCACACGGAGCAGCTCACCGCCCCGATCGGCGAGCAGCTCGGTTCGAAGCTGACGATCGAGCACGTCATGCCGCAGAGCTGGCGGGACAACTGGCCTCCCCTGGCGGACGATCCGGACGAAGGGGCCGGCCGCGACGAGCTGGTGCACACCCTCGGCAACCTGACCCTGGTCACGGCCCGCCTCAATCCCACCCTCGGCAACATGGCCTGGGCGGACAAGCGCCGGTGGCTCGGTGAGCACAGCCTCCTGCGCCTCACCCACGGCACGCTGCTCAACCCCCCGCCCGGTTCCGGCATCGACGCCTGGGCCTCCTGCTGGGACGAGGACCGGATCCGTGCCCGGGGCGCCCACCTCGCCTCGTTGGTCCTGGGCATCTGGCCATCGGCCGACGGACTGCGTGCCGTCGAGACCGTCCCTACCGTCCCCGCCTCCAGGGCCGCCGGGCGCTGACCCGTCCGCCCTCACCCTCCTCGCCGGCCGGATCCTCCTCGCCGGGTGACCCGTTGCGGGACCGACCTTCCGGTCGGTCCCGCGCCCCGGACGGGAATCAGTCGCGCAGCGCCGGGATGATGTCGGAGCCGTAGGCGTCGATGGTGGCCTCGCGGGCGTCGTGCATGTCGTAGACGGCGAACTGGTCGACGCCCAGGGCGCGCAGGGCACGTAGCTTCTCGATGTGCGCCTCGGGCGGGCCCAGCAGACAGAAGCGGTCGACGATCTCGTCGGGGACGAAGTCGGCCGACGGGTTCCCGGTGCGGCCGTGGTGGCTGTAGTCGTATCCCTGGCGGGTCTTGACGTACTCGGTGAGCTCGTCCGGGACCATGGAGGAGTGCTCGCCGTACCGGGAGACGAGGTCGGCGACGTGGTTGCCGACCATGCCGCCGAACCAGCGGCACTGGTCGCGGGCGTGGGTGAGATCCTCTCCCACGTAGGCGGGGGCCGCCACACAGATGGTGAGCGCGTCGGGGTCGCGGCCGGCCTCCGCGGCAGCCCGGCGGACCGCCTTGATCATCCACTCGGTCAGGTAGGGGTCGGCGAGTTGGAGGATGAATCCGTCCGCCTTCTGTCCGGCCAGCGCGAGGGCCTTCGGCCCGTACGCGGCCATCCAGACGGGCAGTTTCCCGTCCTTGATCCACGGGATCCGCAGCGGCTTGCCGTCCACCTCCGCCTCGCGGCCCTCGGCGAGGTCACGGATGACGTCGATGGCCTCGCCCAGCCGGGCCAGGGTGTTGGGGGCCCGGCCGGCGACCCGCATCGCCGAGTCGCCGCGGCCGATGCCGCAGACGGTGCGGTTGCCGTACATGTCGTTGAGGGTGGCGAAGGTGGAGGCGGTGACCTCCCAGGTGCGGGTGCCCGGGTTGGTGACCATCGGGCCGATGGTCATCCGCTGCGTGTTGGCCAGGATCTGGCTGTAGATGACGAACGGTTCCTGCCACAGGACCGCCGAGTCGAAGGTCCAGCCGTAGCGGAACCCGTTGCGCTCGGCCCGCTTCATCAGGCTGACGACCTGGGAGGCGGGCGGGTCGGTTTGCAGGACGAGGCCGAAGTCCATGTCGGGACTCTCCTTACAGGTACTGGCAGGTCGAGCGGTGGACGAAGGCCCCGTGGCCGGCCCGGCCGGTGTACTCCCGGCGGTCGATGACGAGTTCGCCGCGCGAGAGGACCGTGTCGACGCGTCCGGTGATCCGCCTGCCCTCGTACGCCGAGTAGTCCACGTTCATGTGGTGCGTCTCGGCGGAGATGACCTGCTCGGCGTGCGGATCGTAGAGGACGATGTCGGCGTCGGAACCGGGCGCGATGGTGCCCTTCTGCGGGTAGAGGCCGAACATCCGGGCCGGGGTCGCGCAGGCGATCTCGATCCAGCGGCGGCGGCTGATGTGCCCGTCCAGGACGGCCTGGTGGAGGAGGTCCATGCGGTTCTCCACCCCCGGCAGCCCGTTCGGGATCTTCGAGAAGTCGCCCCGGCCCAGCTCCTTCTGGCCCCGGAAGCAGAACGGGCAGTGGTCGGTGGAGACCACCTGGAGGTCGTTGGTGCGCAACCCCCGCCACAGGGCGGCCTGGTGTTCGCGCGGGCGCAGCGGGGTGGAGCACACGTACTTGGCGCCCTGGAAGTCGGGCTCCGCGAGGTTGTCGGTGGACAGGAACAGGTACTGCGGACAGGTCTCGCCGAAGACCGGCAGGCCCTTGTCCCGGGCCGCGGCCAGCTCCGCCACCGCCTCCTCCGCGGAGACGTGCACCACGTACAGCGGGGAGCCGGCCACCCGGGCGAGTTGGATCGCCCGGTGGGTGGCCTCGGCTTCGAGGAGGACCTTGCGGACCTCGCCGTGGTGGCGGGGGTCCGTCTCGCCGCGCGCCAGGGCCTGTTCGACGAGGACGTCGATCGCGATGCCGTTCTCGGCGTGCATCATGATCAGCCCGCCGTTGCCCGACGCCCGCTGCATGGCGCGCAGGATCTGCCCGTCGTCGGAGTAGAAGACGCCGGGGTACGCCATGAACAGCTTGAACGAGCTGACGCCCTCCTCGACGAGGAGGTCCATTTCCTTGAGGGTGCCCTCGTTGACGTCCGAGAGGATCATGTGGAAGGCGTAGTCGATCGCGCAGTTGCCGTCGGCCTTGGCGTACCAGGTGTCGAGGCCCTCGCGCAGGGAGCGGCCCACGCTCTGCACGGCGAAGTCGACGATGGTGGTGGTGCCGCCCCACGCCGCGGCGCGGGTGCCGGTCTCGAAGGTGTCCGAGGCGGCGGTGCCGCCGAAGGGGAGTTCCATGTGGGTGTGCGCGTCGACGCCGCCCGGGATGACGTACTTGCCCGAGGCGTCGATGGTGCGGTCGGCCGTCCAGACCCGGGCGGCCTCCGAGCCGTGCGCGGCGAGCGCCGCGACCCGGCCGTCCTCGATGAGGACGTCCGCGTGGAGCTCGTCGGCGGCGGTGACGACCAGCCCGCCGCGGATCAGGGTGCGGATGCTCATGTGAATCCCCCTACGTGATGCTGCGGAGCGCCTGTTCGAGGAGGGCGGCGCCCTCTTCCGCCTCGGCGACGGTGAGGGACAGCGGCGGCGCGACGCGCAGCACGCTCGTGTCGTGGCCGCCGCCCTTGCCGAGCAGCAGGCCGGCCGCGCGGGCGGCCTCCAGGACGGTGGCGGCGGCGTCCGGGGCGGCCCGGTCGGTGCCGGGTTCGGTGAGTTCCAGTCCGGCCATCAGGCCCCGGCCGCGGACCTCCCGTACGGCGGGCACGTGGGCGGCGATGGCGCGCAGCCGTTCCATCAGCAGGCCGCCGACGCGGCGGGCGTTGCCCTGGAGGTCGTGTTCCAGCAGGTAGGAGAGGTTGGCGAGGCCGGCGGCCATGGTGATCGGGGAGCCGCCGAAGGTGGAGATGGAGTTGCTGTCGAGGCAGTTCATCACCTCGGCGCGGGCCACGACGCCGCCGATGGACATGCCGTTGCCGATGCCCTTGGCGAAGGTGAGGATGTCCGGCGGGCCGTTCTGGCCGTGGGCCTGCCAGCCCCAGAAGTGTTCGCCGGTGCGACCCCAGCCCGTCTGTACCTCGTCGCTGATCCACAGGATGCCGTGCCGGTCGAGGACCTCGCGGAACTCCCCGTACAGGCCGTCGGGCGGGGAGGTGAAGCCGCCGACGCCCTGGATGGGTTCGGCGATGAGCGCGGCCACTCCGCCGCGAGCCTGTCCGAGCACGTCCTCCAGGTCGGCGACGGCGGCGGCGGTGAACTCGGCGTCGGGGAGCGCCGCGAAGGGGCCGCGGGAGCGGACGGCGCCGTGCACCCAGTACGTCTGGAGCGGCGAGAGGCTCGTCGGGGACCAGCCGCGGTTCCCGGTGATGGAGATGGTGGAGAAGGACCGGCCGTGGTAGCTGTTGCGCATGGCCAGGATCTGGTTGGAGCGGCGGTACGTCGTCGCGAGCAGCAGGGCGGCGTCGTTGGCCTCGGTGCCGGAGGTGGTGAAGAAGACCCGGGCGTCGGGGATGCCGGACAGCGCGGCGACCCGTTCGGCCAGTTCGATCATCGGCCGGTTCAGGTAGAGGGTCGAGGAGTGGATGATCCGGCCGGCCTGTTCGGAGACGGCCTTGGTCACCTCGGGCAGGGCGTGCGCGGTCATCGTGGTGAGGATGCCGCCGAAGAAGTCGAGGTAGCGGTTGCCGTCGGCGTCCCAGACGTGGCGGCCCTCGCCGTGGGTGAGCTCGATGGGGCGGTCGTAGTAGAGCGCGAGCCAGTCGGGCATGACGGTGCGGTGGCGGCTGTGCAGGGGGATGGGGTTGGTCACGGCTGTACGAGCCCTCCGTAGGCGTCGGGGCGACGGTCGCGGTAGAAGGCCCACTGGTCGCGGACCTCCTTGATCAAGTCGAAGTCCAGGTCGCGGACGAGGAGTTCCTCCTCCTTGTCGCTGGCGACGTCGCCGACGAACTTGCCCCGCGGGTCGACGAAGTAGCTGGTCCCGTAGAAGTCGTTGTCGCCGTACTCCTCGCGGCCGACGCGGTTGATCGCGGCGATGAAGTACTCGTTGGCGACGGCTGAGGCGGGTTGTTCCAGCTGCCACAGGTGCGCGGAGAGGCCGCGGTGGGTGGCGGACGGGTTGTATACCAACTGTGCTCCGGCCAGACCCAGTTCGCGCCATCCTTCGGGGAAGTGGCGGTCGTAGCAGATGTAGACGCCCACCCGGCCGACGGCCGTGTCGAAGACGGGCCAGCCGAGGTTGCCCGGGCGGAAGTAGTACTTCTCCCAGAAGCCCTTGACCTGGGGGATGTGGTGCTTGCGGTACTTGCCGAGGTAGCTGCCGTCGGCGTCGATGACGGCGGCGGTGTTGTAGTAGAGGCCCTCGGCCTCCAACTCGAAGACCGGTACGACGATCACCATGCCGGTCTCACGGGCCAGTTCCCGCATCCGGCGGACGGTGGGGCCGTCGGGGACGGCCTCGGCCCAGCGGTAGTGCTCGGGCTCCTGCACCTGGCAGAAGTAGGGGGCGTTGAACACTTCCTGGAAGCCGATGATCCGCGCACCCTGGGCAGCCGCGGCGCGGGCGTGCTCCTCGTGCTTGGCGATCATCGACTCGGTGTCGCCGGTCCAGGTGGCCTGGACGAGTGCGGCGCGGACGACTTGGGCCATGAGCTGCTCCTCGCGACGGGAACGCCGACTTCTACGCACGTAGACGGGGTGCGTAGGGAGTCGAAGGTAGGCCGCGTCCCAGCTCGGGGCAAGACCGCCGTGCGCAGTTGGAGTAGTCGATCAAGTTACGTCGCCACGCGGTCGATTGCGGTCGGCAGGCGGGCGGTTCAGGTACCGGGCAGTCCGGCCACCCGCAGGGCGTGCGCCAGGTCCCGGTGTCGGGTCCCGGCGAGGGCCCGCGCCTCGTGCAGCAGCCGGGGCACGAACCAGCCGGGGTCCCGGCGGGCGAGGGCGGCGGCCTCCTCCGCGGTGCGCAGGCCCACGAAGGCCCCGAGCAGGGCGTGCGCCTCGCGCTCCCGACCGGCGGCCCCCAGGGCGAGCGCGGCGTCGGCCACCTCGGCGGCGGGGCGGGCGACGCCCTGACGCAGCAGCCGACCGCAGTCGGTGTCGCGGCCCGCGTCCCCGAGCGCGGCCGCGACCTCGGCGAGCCGGGCGGGCGGCAGCGAGGCCGCCTCCCACAGCAGGGTCGCCCAGTCGGAGGCGAGGCCGGCCCGGCCGAGGCCGGCGGCGAGGGCGGGCAACAGCGCGGCGGGCCAACCGGCGGCCTCGCACAACAGGGCGTGCGCCTCACCACCCAGCCCCCGCACCCGCAGATCGAGCAGCCGCGCCACGAAGCCCCCGACGCGGTCCTCCCCGGCGGCGGCGCCCGCGGAGGCGGCGGACGGGTCCGGGGGCCGCGGGGTGTGGTCCGGGAACGCGGCCGGGGATCCGGGGGCGGGCGCGTACGGACCCCCGGGGTCCGGGGCGTACGCAGCCGGCGCACCGGGGCCGGGGGACGGGGCCACGGGCCAGGGGGTGTCCGCGTACGGGCGCGGGGACCCGGGGGCGGGGGCGTACGGGTGCGGGGACCCGGAAGCGTCGGCGTACGCAGTCGCGGCGTCAGGCCCACCGGCGTCAGCGTACCCAGTCGCGGCGTCGCGCCCGCCGGCGTCGGCATACCCAGTCGCGGCGTCAGGCCCACCGGCGTCAGCGTACGCAGTCGCGGCGTCAGGCCCACCGGCGTCAGCGTACCCAGTCGCGGCGTCAGGCCCACCGGCGTCAGCGTACCCAGTCGCGGCGTCGGGCCCGCCGGCGTCGGCGTACGGAGTCGGGGCCCGGAGGCCGGGCGACCCGGCGGGCGGGGCCGGCTCGCCGGGGTCTGCGGGGTGCGGGGTCCGGGAACCGGGGGGCGCGACCCCCGCGACCCCCGCGACCCCCGCGACCCCCGCAGCCCCCGCGACCCCCGCGACCCGAGCGGCGGCGGCGGCGCGGTGGTGCTGCGCGTCGGCGGCGGTGTTCCGGGCGCCGAAGCGTGCCCCGCGGGGCGCCGGGAGCGCACCGCCCGGAGCGGGCGCGGACGGATCCTCCTGACCGGGCGGCGGGGTGAACGGCCGGGGCTGCGCGCTCGCGGCACCCGCGTACCGGGCGCCACCGGAACGCCGCGCCCCACCGCGCCACCACCGCCCCTCGGCCCGCCCCACCGGCACCTCGGCGGGAGCGTCGGGAGCCTCCGGGGGCGGCTCCGCCCCGGGGAACGCCACGGGTCGCGTGCGGGCCTCCCGCCGGCTGGGCAGGGCGGGCAGGGACTCGTCCGACGTCGGCGCCGGAGGGGGCCAGGTCGGTTGGGAGCGGGGCCCCGACGCGTCCAGGCGGGCCGCCAGGTCGGTGTGCCGCGAGGCCGCGCGGGCGGCGTCGTCCCGGGTCCAGGACAGTTCCCGCGCGAGCGCGGCCGCTCGCGCGGGATCGGCACCCGCCGACCCGAGTCGCCCGGTCAGGATCCTTACCGCCGCCTGCGACACGGCCCGCTGCTCGGCGGCCGCCGCGAGCAGCGCGGGCAGCTCCCGGGCCCCGTCCGGCGTGGCGTCGTGGGCGGCGACCGCCGCGGCCCGCAACCCGGCGGCGTACTCGGCCTCGCGCGCCACCGACCCGGCGCCCGCCGCGCCCGCACGGTCGGCGAGGTCGGCGAGCAGGGAGTCCAGCACGTCCCACGGCGGCACCGCGACGCCCTCCAGGCAGGCCCGCATCCCCTCGGGATCCCGCCGCAGGAACTCCCCGTACCAGCCGGCCCCGGGATCCAGCCTCTGGGTCAACCCCCGCAGCCAGTTGGCGAGTTGCTCGATCACCAGTGAAGTCGGCGTCTCCATGACCGCATTGCATCCCACCCGTGTTACGGGCGGGCTACGGGAATCTCAAAGCTTGACGGCGATCCCGGTGTGCGGCCGCTTCCCGCGCCGGGCCAGAGCTGCGGGTACGTCCACCATCCAGAACTGCCAGGTGTACTTGCGCATCATCAGCCGGCGCACCCGCTTGAGCCCCTCCCCGTCGAGCAGTCGCGCCTGCCCCTCCAGCACGGGGGCTCCTTCCACCACGCGCCCGCGCACGTCACAGGCCACCACGGTGACCTTGCCGTTGTTGCGGACGCGCTTGACCTTCCAGGAGTCGCTGCGCGTCCAGACGTACAGTTCGCCACCATCGGCGACGGCCCAGACGGGAGTGGCGACGGGGGTGCCGTCCTTGCGGAAGGTCGTGAGGCTCACGTACCGGGCCCGGCCCAGCTGTTCGAGGGACATGGAGGGAGCCTAAGGGGTGCCGCCGCCCCGAGGCCGGGCGTGGACCGGCCCGGCCCGGCGTCCGGCGCGTCGCCCGGCGGGCGGCTACTCCCGCGTCCCGTCCTGGTGCGGGACGACCACGTCGCCCGGGTCGGGGGCGGGGGGCCGGTCGTCGGGGAGGGAGCGGGCGGCGAGGAGCAGTCCGCCCGCGAGGAGGGCGCCGAGCAGCCCGAGGCCGAGCCGCTGCGACGCGTTGGCCGCGCCGGCCGCGTTGAGGGGGTGGACGGGACCGGGGCCGGTCGCGCCGAGCGCGGACGTCGTGGTGATGCCCCGTGCCGCCCCGCCGGCCGCGATGGACGGGCTCGCCTCGGAGCGTGTGCCGGCTGCGTTCGTCGGGCCGGCCGCGTGCGTCGCCTTCGTTGTGTTCGTTGCTGACACGCCTTCATGCTTCCCCCAGGATCCGGTGGTCCCGCACCGATTGGGCTGATCGGCCGCAGGACTCTCCCCGGGCGGCGGCCCGCAACCGCACCCTGTCGGATCATCCCACCGCAGGCGTACGGTGGCCCGACGCGGTGCCCGCTCCCCCGCCCCCGGGGCCGGCGTTCCGCCGGAAGGAGTGCCCGATGGCCAACGGCCGGGCCGCGCACGCGTGTGCGGAATGCGCGCACGAGCGGGGTGTCCACGTCCCCTCGCTGGGCCGGTGCCTGGGCGTCGCGAACGCCCCGCCCTGTGACTGCCGACTGTTTCGCCGCGCGGACGCTCCGGAGCCCGCCGAGCGGGCGAGCACGGAGCCGGCCGAGCCGCCGTGCGCGGAGTGCCGGTCGCCGTTCGGCGCCTGCCGGTGCGAATCCTGGTGGGAGCGGCAGCGATCACCGTTCGCCCCGTGCGGAGGCTGAGCCGCTCACGACGGCCACCGGCCGAGCGGCTACGTCCGGCATCGCCGTACCCGGCGGACGGACCGGCCGCGCCGCCCCCCGTCGGGGGTCGAGGCCGAGGAGAGCCGGGCGCTGAGGCAGGCCGGCCCCGCCGGCCCCGGCCCCGGCGCCGACCCCGGCGCACGGCGCGCCCGGTCTCAGACCGGTACGAGGGCGCAGCGCCGCATCACGTCGTCCAGGGACAGGCCGAGGGCGCCCGCGAGCGCGGCCACCGTGAAGAAGGCGGGGGTCGGGGCCCGGCCGGTCTCGATCTTGCGGAGGGTTTCGGCCGAAAGCCCGGCGCCCGCCGCGACCTCGACCATGCTGCGGGCGCCACGGGCCTCGCGCAGCAGGGCGCCCAGGCGCTCGCCGCGTTCACGCTCTTCGGGTGTCAACGGGGTACGGACCATGGGGTCAGCATACCCCCAACCTCCCATTACTATACCGGTAAAGTTATACCGGTATAGTTATTGGCATGGTGAATTTGAAGACGGACCGTGAGATCGACGAGATGCGCGAAGCCGGCCGGGTCGTCGCGCACGCCCTGGCCGCCGTGCGGGCCGCGGCCGCGGTCGGGGTGTCCCTGCTGGAACTGGACCGGACCGCGCGCGAGGTGCTGCGCGAGGCGGGTGCCACCTCGCCCTTCCTCGGCTACCGGCCGCAGTTCGCGCCGGTGCCCTTCCCGGCGGTGGTGTGCGCCTCGGTCAACGACGCGATCGTGCACGGCATCCCCGACGCGTACCGGCTGCGCGACGGCGACCTCGTCAGCATCGACTGCGGGGCGCAGCTCGGCGGCTGGGCCGGCGACTCGGCGATCAGCTTCACGGTCGGTCGGGCCCGCCCCGCCGACCTGCGGCTGATCGCCACGGCCGAGGAGGCCCTCGCCGCCGGCATCGCCGCCGCCCGGCCCGGCAACCGGATCGGCGACATCGCGCACGCCGTCGGCCGCGTCTGCCGCGCCGCCGGCTACGGCATCCCCGACGGTTTCGGCGGCCACGGCATCGGCCGCAGCATGCACGAGGACCCGGGCGTGCCCAACGAGGGCCCGGCGGGGCGCGGGATGAAGCTGCGCGCCGGCATGGTCCTGGCGATCGAGCCGATGCTGACCGCCGGCGGCACCGACGACTACACCTGCGACGCCGACGGCTGGACCCTGCGCACCGTCGACGGCAGCCGCGCCGCGCACGCGGAGCACACGGTAGCGATCACCGCCGGCGGCCCCAGGATCCTCACCGCCCCGTAGCCCCCGGGGCCGGGGCCGCGGCGGCGCCGGCTACGGCCTCCCGTGCGGGTGGACGACCATCGCGGAGCCGCCGCCGCGGCGGGTGGTCTCGGCCGCCGCGAGCCAGCGTCCGTCCGGGAGGCGTTGCACCCCGGTGGCGGCGCCGATCTCGGGGTTCTGTCGGAAGCCCTGGCCGAGCGCCTCCAGTTCGGCCCGGAGCGGGCTGTTCCACAGGCCCGGTTCCAGTTCGGTGGTGGTCTGGTTGCGCTGGCTGGCGCGCGGCGCCGCGATGGCGTCGACCAGCGGCAGACCCCGGTCCAGGTGGCCGAGCAGGGTTTGCAGGACGGTGGTGATGATCGTCGCGCCGCCCGGGGAGCCGACCGCGAGCACCGGGCGCCCGGCGTCCAGCACGATGGTCGGGGACATCGACGAGCGCGGCCGCTTGCCGGGGCCGGGCAGGTTCGGGTCCGGGACGCCGGGGGCGGCCGGCGCGAAGGAGAAGTCGGTCAGTTCGTTGTTCAGCAGGAAGCCGCGTCCCGGGACGGTGATGCCGCTGCCGCCGGTGGACTCGATCGTCAGGGTGTACGACACGACGTTGCCCCAGCGGTCGGCGACCGTCAGGTGCGTGGTGTTCTCCCCCTCGTACGTGGTCGGCGCCGCCCGGCCCGTGGTGGCGCAGGGCGCCGGCCGGCGCGGGTCGCCAGGTGCCAGCGGGCTGGTCAGGGCCCGGTCGGGGCGGATCAGGCAGGCCCGGGAGTCGGCGAAGCGCTGCGAGAGCAGGTCGCGCGTCGGGACGTCCACGGCGGCCGGGTCGCCCACCCAACGGCCCCGGTCGGCGAACGAGATCCGGGAGGCCTCGATGAAGCGGTGCAGGTACTGGCTCTCGGAGAGCTTGCGGACGTCGCTGCGCTCCAGGATGTTCAGGGCCTCGCCGACGGTGGTGCCGCCGGAGGAGGAGGGCGCCATGCCGTAGACGTCCAGGCCCCGGTAGCTCACCCGGGTCGGTTCCTGCCGCTTGGTCGCGTACGCGCGCAGGTCGGCGGCGGTCAGGTCGCCGGAGCGGACGGTGCGGACGGCCGCCGGGTCGACGGGGGGCTTGCGCACGGTGCGGACGATGTCATCGGCGATCGGGCCCCGGTAGAGCGCGCCCGTCCCCTTGCGTCCGAGTTCGGCGTACGTGTCGGCCAGGTCGGGGTTCTTGAAGGTGGAGCCGACGACCGGCAGCGCCCCGCCCGGCAGGAACAGGGCGCGGGTGTCGGGGAAGTCCCTGAACCGTTCCTCGTTCGCGGCGGTCTGGGCCCGGAAGGTCTCGTCGACGGTGAACCCGTCGCGGGCCAACTTCTCGGCGGGCTTCATGAGTTGGCGCAACGGCCTGGTGCCCCAGGAGTCCAGGGCGCTCTTCCAGGTGGCGGGGGTGCCGGGTACTCCGACGCCGCGTCCGCTGGTCTGGCCCTCGGCGAAGGGGATGGGGACGCCGTTCTCCTGGAAGAGGGTGTCCGTGGCCGTGGCCGGCGCGGTCTCGCGGCCGTCGATGGTGTGCACGCGGCGGGTGCGGGCGTCGTAGTACACGAAGTAGCCGCCTCCGCCGATGCCCGCCGAGTACGGCTCGGTGACGCCGAGCGCGGCGGCGGTGGCGACGGCCGCGTCCACGGCGTTGCCGCCGGCGCGCAGTACGGAGATCCCGACGGCGGAGGCGTCCGGGTCGACGCTGGCGACGGCCCCGCCGTACCCGGCGGCCACGGGCACCTTGGGCGGGGCCGCGGGGGACGACGGCGGGGCGGCCGCGCCGGTGGAGACGAGCGCTCCGACCAGGGCGAGCAGCGGCAACGAACGTGCGGCAGGACGGTGCATGGCGGACCTCCGGTCGACAACGTCCGCAGAGCCTAGCGCTCGCCCCGCCGCCGCGTCAGGTGACCGCCCGGGCCGTCCCGCCGGGAGCCGCGGCGGGCGCGGCCCCCGGCGCTCGGTCCTACCGGGTGCCGCCGGCGGTCAGTGCTTCCAGGGCCAGGCCCATGGCCCGGTCGAAGCCGGCGCCGATGAGGGCTCCGTCGGTGGGCAGGCCGAGGCCCGGGTGGTCGCTGGCGACGAGGAGGGTGGCGGCGCGCATCCCGGAGAGGCGGGCCGCGGTGAGGACGGCGGCGGTCTCCATGTCGATGCCGGACACGCCGGTGCGCCGGCACTCCTCGACGAGCGCCGAGTCCTGCGTGTAGACGGCGTCCAGGGTGTGCACCAGGCCGTCGCGCAGCGTGCCGGGGGCGGTGTCGTGCAGGGCCCGTACGAGCTGGTGGTCGGCGACCGCCGGGTACCGGCCGGGGCACAGGGCGGCGCTGGTGCCGTCGGCGGAGACCGCGCCGGTGGGGACGAGCAGGTCGCCGCAGCGGAGGTTGTCGGCGACGGCTCCGCAGTAGCCGACACCGACCAGGGTGCGCACGCCGCGGCCGGCCGCCGCCTGGATGGCCATCGCCGCGGCGGGCGCGCCGAGCTTGGCGTTGAGGACGGCGATCCGCCGGCCCGCGTACACGCCGATGGAGACCGTGCGGTAGCGCTCCTCGATCTTCAGGTGCTTGTCCCACACGCCGGAGTCGTACAGGTCGGGGTTCTCCAGCGGCAGGACCGCCTCGGACGGGAGCGGGCCGTCGACGTCGGCGAAGAGCCAGTCGTCGGCGATGGAACGGAAGGCGGTTCCCCAGTCCGGCCGGTCCCCGGTCGGTGCGTCAGGCATGTTCACAGCTTTCTCCACAGGTCGGTACGTCGACGCCGCCGTCCCCCTGCGGGGCGCAACGCGTCCCGTCCGGTCCGTGCCCGGGCGGATGTCCCCGCCCGGCGCGCGCACGACGACGTGCGCAACATTGTGCTCGGCCCACCGCCGCCCGCTCCCGGCGGGGTTCGCGGCCGGAAGGTGCCCTACCCTCCGCGCGGTGCGGCGCGGTCGACGGCCGCCCCGGCAAGGCCCCGTGCGCGGTATCCGCTTCACCCCGTCACCCGGAGGGGGAGTCGGGTGATGCCGTTGATGAAGTTGGAGACCAACCGGCGGGGTGGGGCCGTCAGTTCGGGTGCGGGCAGCAGGGTGAGCCACTCCTCGTGGAGGATGCGCAGTTGGAGGCGGGCGAAGTGGGCGCCGAGGCAGACGTGCGGGCCGTCACCGAAGGAGACGTGCGGGTTGGGCGAGCGGGCCGGGTCGAGGCGGTGCGGGTCGGCGAAGACGCGTTCGTCGTGGTTGGCGGAGGCGTGGAACACCACCACCTTGTCGCCCTCCCGGATCCGGGTGCCCGCCAGGAGGGTGTCCCGGACGGCGGTGCGGCGGAAGCTCAGTACGGGCGGGTGGACGCGCAGGAGTTCGTCGACCGCCCGGTCCATGGGCGCGCCGGCGTCGGCGAGCCGGCGGTGGGCGTCGGGTTGGCGGGCGAGGGCGAGGAGCCCGCCGGGGGCGGCGCTGCGCACGGTGTCGTTGCCGGCGACGGTCAGCAGGAAGAAGAACATCTCCAGTTCGGCGGGTGCCAGGCCGGCCTGCGCGAGGGCGGTCATCACGTCGTCGCCGGGGTGGGCGCGCTTGTACGCGGCCAGTTCCCGGGCGTACCCGAACATCTCGCCGAGCAGGGCCGGGGATCGGGGGTTCAGCGGGGTGCCGTCCGGGCCGGTGACGGGCTCGGGGGCGTCCTCGGGGTCCTGGTAGCCGATGATCCGTACGGTCCACTCCAGCAGCAGGGCCCGGTCGGCGGGCGGGACGCCCAGCAGGTCGGTGAGGTTCAGCAGGGCGTACTCGTCGGTGACGGCGGCCACCACGTCGGCGCTGCCGTCCTCGGCGTGGTCCCGGGCGGCGGCGAGGAGCGTACGGGCGCGGTCGCGGGCCCGGCCGGCGAAGGCGTCCACGCGGGCGGGGGTGAAGGCGCGGGATACGAGGCGGCGCAGCCGGCCGTGCCCGGGGGGATCCTGGTTGAGCATGGTGCTGCGCAGGAACGGCAGGTCGGCCGGGTCGGGGTCGCGGATCTGGGTGGCGCCGGCCCAGGAGGAGTACGTGGCGTGGTCGCGCAGCACGCGGACGACGTCGGCGTGCCGGGTGACGGCCCAGAAGCCGGGGCCGGCGGGCCAGCCCTGGATCTCGGGCTCGGCCTGCCAGGCGACGGGGTGTCGGTCGCGCAGGGTCCGGTAGCGCTCGTGCGGGACGCCTTCGGCGTAGACGCGGGGGTCGAAGACGTCGGGGACGTCGGCGGCGCGTTCCATGGTCCACACGGTGACGGCCGGGCGGGTCGTCCGCAAGGGGCCGGTCAGTGGTCGGGGTGGCAGCGTTCGGGGTCCAGGGTGGTGTCGGGGCCGTGCAGGAAGACCTCGTACCCGTTGCCGAGGCCGGCGGCGGCGCTGCACACGAGTTGGCCGCGGGCGACGGCGTCCAGGCCGGCGACCGGGAAGGGGACGCGCAGGTCCAGCCCGTCGTCGGCGACGGGGACGACGGCCACGGCGGCGGCGTCCGGGCCCTCGACGACGGGCAGTCGGGTGCCGAGCCCGGCCCGGAGTTCGGTGCTGCCGGGGCCGCGCAGCAGCCCGAGGACGCCGCTCAGCGGGGCGCTCGCCGCGGTCCGGGGCTGCGGCGAGGGCACCAGCCGTCCGTCGGGGCCGACGAAGAAGGCGAGCGGCCCGCGGGCGGGCGCGGCGACGGCGACCCGGGCGGGCGCGCCGCTCTCGATCACGCCGGTCGGGGCGATCCCGCAGGCCGTGAGCAGCAGGGGGCCGGCGAGCGCCAGGCCGACGACGGCCGGGCGGCCGGAACGGGACGAGCGGCCGGAAGGGAACCAGCGGCCGGCGAGGGACGGCCGGTCGGAAGGGGACGGCCGGCTTGCGGAAGAAGGCCGGTCGAAAGGCGCCGGCCGGTCGGGAGGACACCAGCGGCCGGCAGGCGCGGGGCGACGGTTCACGCGACGGCCTCCACGGGCATGTCGACGGTGAACACCGCGCCGGCGTCCGCCGCGTTGGCGGCCCGCAGGGTGCCCCCGTGGAGGCGGACGTTCTCCAGGGTGATGGCGAGGCCGAGGCCGCTGCCGGCGGAGCGGGTGCGGGCGACGTCGGCCTTGAAGAACCGGTCGAAGATGTGCGGCAGCACCGCGGGGGCGATGCCGGGGCCGCTGTCGGCGACCTCGATGAGCAGGCGTTCCCCGGCGGGGTCGGGCTGGGTGCGTACGGAGATCCGGACGGGTGCGGTGCCGTGCCGCAGGGCGTTGCCGACGAGGTTGGCGAGGATCACGTCGAAGCGGCGCGGGTCGAGGCGGGCCCGGATGTCCGGGGGGAGGTCGGCGGTCACCCGGTCGTCGTCCCAGTGGCGCAGTTCCAGGGTCTTGCCGACGGCTTCGGCGACGTCGACGTCGTCCAGGTTGAGTTCGGCGGCGCGGGCGTCGAAGCGGGAGATCTCCATCAGGTCCTCGACGAGCACGGCCAGCTTCCCGGTTTCGGAGCTGATCAGGCGCAGCGCCTTCGCGGTGTCGGGGTCGAGCTGTTCGGCGTCCTCGTCGAGCACCTCGGTGACGGCGAGCATGCCCGCGAGGGGGGTGCGCAGTTCGTGGGAGACGTCGGAGGCGAAGCGGCGGGCGCGGGCCTCGGCGTCGCGGAGTTCGGCGACCGATTCCTCCAGGGCGCGGGCGGTCTCGTTGAAGGTGCGGGCGAGGCCGGCGAGTTCGTCGGAGCCGCGGACCTCGATGCGGGTGTCCAGTCGGCCGCGGCCCAGGTGGGTGGCGGCGCGCCGCATGTCCCGTACGGGGCGCAGGACGCTGCGGGCGGCGAGGAGGGCGGGGACGACGGCTATGGCGAGGCCGGGGATGGCGCCTTGGCGGGCGGCCTCGACCATGGCGTCGACGGTCTGCTCTTCGGCGCCGAGCGGCATGACCGCGTAGAGGAAGACGCCGGTGGGTCGGGCGGGGCCGCCGTCGGAGTCCATGACGGCGGGCATGCCGATGGTGAGGTAGGTCTCGCCGCGGCCGTCCTCGACGCGTTGGAAGGCGCCGTGCGGGTTGGCGGCGACCTGCCGGCGGAGCCGGTCGGTGAGGACGGCGGAGGTCGCGGGGGTGACGTTGGAGGAGGCGCGCAGGGTGCCGTACTCGCCGAACACCACCCAGGGGTGCGGTTTGCCGCGTTTGCCGATGTCGGTGACGAGGCGTTGGAGCTGCTGCTGTTCCATCGGCAGTACGAGGGTCTGGCCCTCCAACTGGTCCCGCAGGGTGCTGACGGCGGTGTCCTGGCTCTGGGTGAGGATCGCGGTGCGGGCGCGTTGGTAGGTGAGGGCCGCGGTGCCCACCGCGCTGATCGCGGCGACGAGGAGGAACGCGGCGATGAGGCGGGTGCGCAGGCCGAGGGGGGCGAGGTTGCGCACGGTCGGCTACAGCGGTCCGAAGCGGTAGCCGAAGCCCCGCACGGTCTGTATGTAGCGGGGGTTGCCGTCGGGGTCCTCGATCTTGTTGCGGAGCCGGCGGACGCAGGCGTCCACCAGGCGGGCGTCGGCGTGGTAGCTGTGCTCCCACACGTACTCCAGCAGTTGCCGGCGGGAGAAGACCTGCTCGGGCGAGGCGCTGAGGTGGAGGAGCAGTTTGATCTCGCTGGGGGCGAGGGCGACGCGTTCGCCGTTCTTCGCGACGGTCAGTCCGGCCCGGTCGACGGCGAGCCGGCCGTGCTGTTCGATGCCGGGGCGGGCGCCGGCGTCGCCGAGGCGGCGGAGCACGGCCTTGATGCGGGCCTCGATGATGTCGGTGCGGACGGGTTTGACGACGTAGTCGTCGGCGCCGGCTTCGAGGCCGACGACGATGTCGAAGTCGTCGCCGCGCGCGGTGAGCATGATGATCGGGACCTCGCTGGTCTCGCGGATCCGGCGACAGACCTGGACGCCGTTGATGCCGGGCAGCATGAGGTCGAGCAGGACGAGTTCGGGGTGGAAGCCGGCCATGAGGGCGAGGCCCTCCTCGCCGGTCTCCGCCGCGCTCACCTCGTGGCCGCGGCGGCGCAGGCCGAGTCCGACGCCTTCCCGGATGGAAGGGTCGTCCTCGATCAGCAGTACGCGTGGCATCCGGTCAGTATCCCCAGAAGGTCGGTGGCCTTCCTCCCGCTAACGGCCGATGCGGCGCCGCAGGGAGTTCAGCAGGTCGGTGATCTCCGTCAGGCGCAGCGGCCCGGCGAGGACAACGACGACGAGCACGATCGTGGCGGTTCCCGCGCCGGCGGCGGCGACGTCGCCGAACCGGTCGGCGCCCCGGGCGGCGGCGTGTCCGGCGGCGCCCGCGGGCAGGCAGGCGACGAGCAGCCGCAGGTGGGTCCGTACTGCGCCGGCGCCCCGCGCGGCACGGGTCGCCGGGCGCGGGCCCAGTCGTCGGGCGAGGGCGTGGGCGGTGACGGCGGCGCCCGCGGCGAAGGCGACGGTGGTGGCCGCGGCCATGCCGGTGACGGCCCAGCGCGGGGGGAGCAGGAAGTACGCGGCGGCCGACAGGGCGGCGTTCAGGCCGGCGATGACCAGGTTGAGGAAGAACGGGGTCCGGGTGTCGGAGAGGGCGTAGAAGGCGCGGGAGAGCACGTACTGGCCGGAGAAGGCGATCAGGCCGGGGGCGAAGGCGATCAGGATGCCGGCCATGACCTCGATGTCGGCGGGGGTGGTGGCTCCGTGCCCGAAGACGCCGCCGATCACCCAGGGGGCGAGGACGGCGAAGGCGGTGGCGGCGGGTACGACGAGGGCGGCGCTGGTGCGCAGCGCGTACGAGACGTCCCGGCGCACGGCCGTGAGGTCGCCGTCGCCGGCGGCGGCCGCCATGCGGGGCGTCAGGGCGGTGACGAGGGAGACGGTGATGATGCCCTGCGGGACGACCCACAGCTGGTAGGCGTTGCTGTAGGCGGTGTAGCCGACGCCGGCGGCGAGGCCCGCCCGGTCCGCGACCTCCCCGGCGGTGGTGGACAGCCGGGTGACGACCCAGTAGGCGATCTGGTTGGTGAGGACCAGCAGGACGAGCCAGCCGGCGTTGCGCAGGGGGCGGGCGAGGCCGCTGCCGCGCCAGTCGAAGCGGGGGCGCCAGCGGAAGCGGGCGGCTCGCAGCGAGGGCACCAGGGCCAGTGCCTGGATGACGATGCCGGCGGTGGTGCCGATGCCGAGCAGTCGGGTCTCGGCGGCGGTGAGGCCGTCGGGGGCGTCGTGGGAGAGGGCGAGGTAGAGGCCGAAGACGCCGATGATGACGAGGTTGTTGAGGACGGGGGTCCACATCATCGCGCCGAAGCGACCGCGGGCGTTCAGTACTTGGCCGAGCAGGGTGAACAGGCCGTAGAAGAGGATCTGCGGGAGGCAGAACCGGGCGAGGGCGACGGTGGTGTCGAGCCGGTCGCCGCCGTAGGGGGTGTAGGCGCCGATGATGGCCGGGGCGGCGACGACCGCTACGGCGGTGAGCGCGACGAGGGCCGCGGTGCAGGCGGTGAGCAGCCGGTCGGTGTACGCGGCGCCGCCGTCCGCGTGTTCCCTGGCCGCGCGCACCAGCTCGGGGACGAAGACGGCGTTGAGGGCGCCGCCGACGAGCAACATGTACAGGATGTTGGGGACGGTGTTGGCGACGGCGTAGGAGTCGCCGAGCCATTGGGTGCCGAGCGCGGCGACGACGACGGCGGAGCGGACGAAGCCGGTGGCGCGGGAGACGATCGAGCCGGCGGCCATCAGGACGCCGCTGCGCAGGAGCGAGCCGCCGCCCTTGGCCGGGGCCTCGGTGACGGCCGGGCCGGGGGGCGCCGCGGCCGGAGTCGTTCCGGTGGCGGTCATCGGGGCCTCCAGGTCGGTGACGCCCGACGGGGTGTCGTCGGGGGGCGGAAGTTGGAGCGTACCCGCCGCTCAGGCATGCCCCTGACATCGCTCTGCGGGCAGGAAACCTCTGCCCGGTAGGGCCTTTCGGTCCCGATGTCGGGGCGAAGGTCCCGGGCCGGCAGGAGGGAGGGCGTCGCGGGAGGGCCCGGTGCGCGCCGATGGAGATCGTCCGGATGTTTTCCGCAAAAGGCGCAACCCGAAGGCGTCCCGTTCGCTCCTTGCTTACGGACGATCGTTACTTTCGGAGGGGTTTTCGTTGAGCCGCACAAGCCGTACCGCACTGCCGCGCCGTCGGAGCCGTCACGCCGCGCCGGCCGCCGGCGCCGTTCTCCTGGCCGCCGCGCTGACCGCCTGCGGGGGCGGTTCGGACGCCGGCGCGAACGGCAAGGGCGAGATGAAGCAGAAGCCGGCGATGGCGGTGTCGGTGAACCTGACGGGCGACCAGGTCAAGGCGGGCGAGCCCGTCACCGTGACCGTCGCCGAGGGCAAGCTCGCGCAGGTGAAGGTGACGGACGGCAAGGGCGGGGAGCTGCCCGGGCGGATAGCCGCCGACGGCAGGACCTGGACCTCGGAGCGCAACGCCTCGCCGGGCACCGAGTACAAGGTGGAGGCGCAGAACACCGACAGCCGGAGCGCGAACACCCAGTTCAAGACCTCGGCCGCGGACAAGGTGAACAAGGTCTCGATCAACATCCCCAAGGGCAGCACGGTGGGTGTGGCGATGCCGGTCTCGCTCGTCTTCGACAACCCGGTGAAGAACAAGGCCGAGGTGGAGAAGCAGCTGAAGGTCACGGCCTCGGACAACGCCGAGGGGTCGTGGGGCTGGTTCAAGGACTACTCCGGCAAGGACCGGGTGGACTGGCGGCCGAGGGAGTACTGGAAGTCCGGTACGGACGTGAAGGTCGAGATGAACCTGAACGGTGTGGACTCCGGTCAGGGCGGCGGCCTGTTCGCCCGTGACTACAACACCGAGTTCAAGATCGGGAAGGACCGGCGGATCGAGGTCAGTCTCGACACGAAGAAGCTGTCGGTGACCGAGGGCGGTCAGGTGGTCGACACGATCCCCGTCTCTGCGGGCACTCCCGGCGGCCAGAAGGCCTCGTGGTCCGGGAAGATGGTGCTGATGGCGAAGGAGGGCACCATCCGGATGGATTCCCAGACGGTGGGCCTCGGCGACAGCTACGACAAGATGGTCGACTACTCGATGCGGCTGACCTGGTCGGGCATGTACGCGCACGCCGCCCCGTGGAACTCCGCCAACTTCGGCAGCGCCAACACCAGTTCCGGCTGCGTGGGCATGAGCGACGCCCACGCGAAGTCCTTCTACGGGCAGGTGCAGGTCGGTGACCCGTTCGAGGTGGTCGGCAAGGGCTCGAAGGGCAACGCCGAACTCGGCAACGGCTACGGCGAGTGGAACCTGTCCTGGGACGAGTGGAAGGCCAAGAGCGCGCTGGGCGGCGGCGCGCAGAACGGCTGACCCGGACGGGCCCGTCCGCTCCCCCACCCTGTTGACTATGAGTCAATTGTTACCACCACGTAACTTACCCATGGGTTACCCCAGGTAAGCCCCTCCCGTTACCGTCGGGTCACTTTGACACCGGCGCACGTGAGGAGCGACCGATGCCAGTCCGCACCACCACCGCAGCAGCCGTGGCGGCCCTGCTCGCCGCCGCCGCCCTGGGCCTGGCCCCCCACCAGGCCCAGGCGGCGTCGGCAGCCGCACCCGTCCCGACGGCGGCCGCCCAGCCGGAGCTGCGCTTCCACGACATCCCCGGCTCCGGCGGCATCACCCTCAAGGGCAACGTCTTCACCCCGGCGGGCGCCACGCCCGGCCGCACCTACCCGCTGATCGTGCTGCCCACCAGCTGGGGCATGCCCCAGATCGAATACATCGCCCAGGCCCGCAAGCTCGCCGACTCCGGCTACGTCGTGGTCGGTTACACCTCGCGCGGCTTCTGGCTCTCCGGCGGCGAGATCGAGACGGCCGGCCCCGCCGACGTCGCCGACGTCTCCGCCGTCATCGACTGGGCCCTCGCCACCACCCCCGCCGATCCCGCGCGCATCGGCCTGGGCGGGGTCTCCTACGGCGCCGGCATCAGTCTGCTGGCCTCCGCGCACGACCCGCGGATCAAGGCCGTGGTCGCGCTCAGCGGCTGGGCCGACCTCATCGAGTCCATCTACTCCGGACGCACCCAGCACCTCCAGGCCGCCGGCCTGCTCGGCGCCGCCGGCGCCATCACCGGCCGTCCCGGTCCGGAACTGCGCCAGATCCTCGGCGACTTCCTCGGGTCCAAGCTGGACAAGGAGCAGGCGATGATCGACTGGGGCCGCAAGCGGTCCCCCGCCGAGAAGGTCGACCGGATCAACGCCAACGGCGCCGCCATCATGCTGGGCAACGCCTGGGGCGACACCATCTTCCCGCCCAACCAGTACGCCGCCTTCTACGAGAAGCTCACCGGCCCCAAGCGCCTGGAGTTCCGCCCCGGCGACCACGCCACCGCCGAGGCCACCGGCCTGCTCGGGCTGCCCAACGACACCTGGACCAACGCCCACCGCTGGTTCGACCGCTACCTCAAGGGCGAGCGCAACGGGGTGGACACCGAGGCCCCGGTGCAGATCAGGTCCCGCAGCACCGGCGGCTACGAGGGCTACGCCGACTGGAAGTCCGTCGGCTCCGGCGGCACCGAGCGGATCGCCCTCTCCGACAGCGAGCACGTCTTCGCCAACGTGGACTCCGGAGCCAACGGCGGCATCGTCATGCTCTCCAACCTCCTCGACCAGTTCCTGAAGACCCCCCCGGTCGCCTCGATCCCCCTCCTGCCCCGATCCTTCGCCGCCGTCTGGCAGTCGGGGCGCTACGACGAGGAGCGCCGCATCCGCGGCACCGTCAAGCTCCACACCACCGTGACGCCCACCAAGGGCGACGGCACCTTCGTCGCCTACCTCTACGATGTCGGCCCGCTCGGCCTCGGCAAGCTGGTCAGCAACGCCCCGTACACCTTCCACGGCAAGACCCCCGGGCAGGCCTTCGGGGTGGACCTGGAGCTCTTCTCCACCGCCTACGACGTGCCCGAGGGCCACCGGCTCGCCCTCGTCGTGGACACCGTCGACCCGCTCTACATCGAGCACAACCCGACCGGCGCGCAGCTGACCTTCTCCTCGCCGCGCACCGACCCCAGCTGGGTCTCCGTACCGCTGCGCGAGCAGTGATCCACGGCTGCTGCCGGGCGGTGGGCGCCCGTGCGCCGCTACCTTCCCGGCAGCAGCCCTCCCGGACCGGCGTCCGGCACCGCCACCGCCTCGGTCTTGGGGTTGCCCCGCTCCCGCCGGGCCACCCAGGTGGCGAACCAGGACAGCAACATGCACATGCCGATGTAGATCGGCGAGATGATCATCACGACGGGGATGAACGGCAGGTCGTAGTCCAGGTTGGAGGCGATCAGCTTGCCCGCGTGCAGGAACTCCTCGTAGGTGATCAGGTAGCCCAGCGAGGTGTCCTTCAGCGCCACCACGAGCTGACTGATGATCGTGGGCAACATCGCCCGCACGGCCTGCGGGGCGAGGACGTAGGTCATGACCTGCGTCTTGCGCATGCCGAGCGCGTACGCCGCCTCCCGCTGACCCTTCTCCACGGCGTTGACGCCCGTACGGAAGACCTCGGCCAGGACGGATCCGTTGTACAGGGTCAGCCCCGCGACCAGGGCGGGCAGCGGCTGGACCTTCAGCGCCACGAAGATGAAGAAGATCATCACCAGTACCGGCATGGCCCGGAAGAACTCCACGCACAGCGTCGCCGACCAGCGCACCGGGCGGTGGACCGAGAGCCGGCCGCAGGCGAGGACCGCGCCGAGCAGGAGCGAGAGCACCGAGGCGTAGACGAAGGCCTTGAGGGTGTTCCACAGGCCCCTGAGCAGCAGTTCCTGGATCCCCTCATAGGTGAAGGGGCTCCACTTGGCGGCGGTGAACTGCTCGGTGTCGAAGAGCAGGTGGAGGATCCAGGCCAGCAGCGCCAGGATGAGCACCGTGGAGCCGATCCCGTAGAACAGGTGTCGGCGTTGGGCCCGTGGGCCGGGCAGGTCGTAGAGGGCGGAGGACCCCAGGTCCCCCTTCAGCCCGTGCGCGGTCATCGGGCGACTCCGAAGCGCTTCTCCAACACGTGGAAGAGCAGGCTGATGGACAGGGTGATGATCAGGTACCCGACGGCGATCCAGACGAAGGTCCAGATGATGCTGTAGCCGAGTTCGTTGAGGGTCTTGTAGGTGCCCAGCAGCTCGGTGACGCTGAAGGCGCCCGCGATCGCGGAGTTCTTGGCGAGGGCGATGAGCGTGGAGCCGATCGGCGGGATGACGGAGCGGAAGGCCTGCGGGAGGATCACCGACCCGAGGTTCTGCTCGAAGGACATGCCGAGGCTGCGGGCGGCCTCGCCCTGCCCCTTGGGCACGGTGTTGATGCCCGAGCGCAGCACCTCGCAGATGAAGGCGGAGGTGTAGCAGCCCAGGGCGAGGACCGCGAAGAGCTGGAAGGGCAGCACGATCCCGAAACGGGGCAGGCCCAGCAGCGCGGCGAAGAAGAGCAGGGTGAGGGGGGTGTTGCGCAGCACGGTCACCCAGACCGTGCCGAAGACGCGGAAGGATCCGACGGGCGCGACGCGGAAGGAAGCCATCAGGAAGCCCAGGACCAGGGCCAGCGCACTGGCGTAGACGGTCAGCTCCACGGTGCCGAGGAAGCCCTCTCCGTAGAGGGCGAAGTTGTCGGTGAGTACGTCCATGGCGGTGCGGTCTCCCCTCAGCCCGCCGGATAGCGGTCGATGGCGGGCGGTGTCGGGGCGGGCTCGCCGGACAGGCCGAGGGTGGCCTCGTAGGCCTTCTTCCAGTTGCCGTTCTTCTCGTTCTCCTCCAGCGCGTCGTCGAGCGCGAAGCGCAGGGCGTTGTCGGAGCGCGGTACGCCGATGCCGTACGGCTCCTCGGAGAAGGGGTCGCCGACGACCTTCAGCTCCTCGGGGACCTTGGCCGCGTAGCCCAGCAGGATGGAGTCGTCGGTGGAGACGGCGTCGACCTGGTAGGTCAGCAGGTTGTCCACGCAGACCGAGTAGGTGTCGTAGGCGACGAGGACCGCACCCGGGTACTCCTTCTGGAGCCGCTGGTAGGGGGTGGAGCCGGCGGCCGAGCAGACCTTCTTGCCCGTCAGGTCGTCGGGGCCCTCGATGTCCTCCTCGTCCTTGCGGACCAGCAGGGACTGGCCGGCCATGAAGTAGGGCCCGGCGAAGCCGACCTGCTTCTTGCGGTTGTCGTTGATCGTGTAGGTGCCCACGTAGTAGTCGATCTGGCCGTTCTGCAGGGCGGTCTCGCGGTTGGCGGAGGCGATCGTCTTGTACTCGATCCTCTTGGGGTCGAAGCCGAGGGCGGCCGACATCATCTTGGCGATCTCGACGTCGAAGCCGGAGTAGCGACCGCTCGCGGGGTCCTTCTCCCCCATGTACGGCTGGTCCTCCTTGACCCCGACCACGAGGTGGCCGCGCCTCTTGGCGCGCTCCCAGGTGGGTGACTGCGGCAGTCGGAAGCCGGTGGCGACCTTGAAGACGGGGAGGTCCTCGGGCTGCGGGCCCTTGACGGGTGGGCTGCCGGGTCTGCCGCAGCCGGCCACGGCGAGGAGCAGGACGAGCAGGAGGGCGCCCAGCGCGCGGGTGTGTGTCATCGGGCGGCCCCTCAGTGCTTGAGGATCTTGGAGAGGAAGTCCCTGGCCCGCTCGCTCTCGGGGGCGGTGAAGAAGGCCTCCGGGGTGCGGTCCTCGACGATCCTGCCGTCGGCCATGAAGACGACGCGGTTGGCGGCGGAGCGGGCGAAGCCCATCTCGTGGGTGACGACGACCATCGTCATGCCCTCGGCGGCGAGCTGCTGCATGACCTCCAGCACCTCGTTGATCATCTCCGGGTCGAGCGCCGAGGTGGGCTCGTCGAAGAGCAGCGCCTTGGGGCTCATGGCCAGGGCGCGGGCGATGGCCACGCGCTGCTGCTGGCCTCCGGACAGCTGGGCGGGGTACTTCTCGGCCTGGTCGGCGAGCCCGACGCGGTCCAGCAGTTCCCGGGAGCGCTTGTCGGCCTCGTCCTTCTTGCGCTTCCTGACCTTGACCTGCGCGAGCGAGACGTTGGCCAGGACGGTCCTGTGGGCGAAGAGGTTGAAGGACTGGAAGACCATGCCGACCTCGGCCCGCAGCCCGGCCAGTTCCTTGCCCTCGGCGGGGAGCGGCTTGCCGTCGAGGGTGATCGTGCCGGACTCGATGGTCTCCAGTCGGTTGATCGTCCGGCAGAGGGTGGACTTCCCGGAGCCGGAGGGGCCGATGATCACCACCACCTCCCCGCGGCCGACGGTGAGGTTGATGTCCTGGAGGACGTGCAACGTCCCGTAGTGCTTGTTGACGTCCCGCAGCTCGATCAACGGATCGACGGCCATACGCTGCCCTGCCCACTTGTCGGTGTGTCGAGGTCAGCGCAAACTATCCAGCCGCCGAAGGCGACTCCCCCCGACACGCCTGAAAGGCCCATAAAGCACACCGGGTGCGTCGCGGTACGGGAACGGGGCGACGGGCGGCGGCAGCGACGGGCGGGGATCAGGCCTCGGAGGCCTCGGCGTAGGCCTGGCTGAGCTCGGGGGACCCGGTCATCGCCCAGGACACCCCCGACCCGATGACGTCCAGCTCGCGTCCCGATGCCAGCCGGATCATCGGCAGGCCGTTCGGCCAGACCTGCCAGGCGGCGTCCGGGATGGTCCGGACGATCACCGTCCCGAGGTAGAACCCCGCGTCGTTGCCCAGCCAGGGCACCGCCTCGGGGTCCCGTCGCCAGCGCGGCATCAGTTGGTCCAGCGCCTCCAACGAGGCGGGCGTCTGGTCGAGTTCGAGCCCGGCCGCCCTCGCCTGGGCCCGCAGCATCTCGCACTCCGAGAACAGTTCGGCGATTCCCTCGGGATCGTCCGCGAGGGCGACGGCGAGTCCCGCACCCTGTTCCGTTTCGTGCCGGTTCAACCAGTTGGCCAGGAAAGGGATGTGCATGCGGTCCAGCGTCCCACCAGGAACGGCCGCCGGCCACAGGGCGCGCCTGCCCGACCGTGATCGGGGCCCCCGGGCGGGCCCGGCCGGGACGGCAGGCCCGCGGTCGGGCCCGCCCGACCGCGGCCGGGGCCCTCAGACCTCCAGGTCGACGACGACCGGGGCGTGGTCGGAGGCGCCCTTGCCCTTGCGCTCCTCGCGGTCCACGTACGCGTCCTTGACGGCCTTCACGAAGGGCTCGTTCCCGTAGACGAGGTCGATGCGCATGCCCCGGTTCTTGGGGAAGGCGAGCATCCGGTAGTCCCAGAAGGTGTACGGCCGGTCGTACTTGAGGGCGCGCGGGAAGACGTCCGACAGGCCGGCCGCCCGCAGCGCCTCCAGGGCGGCGCGCTCCTGCGGGCTGACGTGCGTGAGGCCCGCGAAGACCGCCGGGTCGTACACGTCTTCGTCGGTCGGTGCGACGTTGAAGTCGCCGAGCACCGCGAACGGGCGCGATCCGGCCGCGTCTTGCGCGATGGCGGTGGTCAGGGCGCGGAACCAGTCCAGCTTGTAGCCGTAGTGGTCGTGCTCGACCTCGCGGCCGTTGGGCACGTAGACCGACCAGACGCGCACGCCGCCGCAGGTGGCGGAGATCGCGCGGGGCTCCTGCACGCCCTCGTAGTCCGGCCCGTCGGGCAGGCCCATCACCACGTCCTCCAGGCCGACCTTGGACAGGAGGGCGACGCCGTTCCACCGGCCGGTGGCGTTGACGACGGACTCGTAGCCCAGCTCGCGCAGCTCGGCGGCGGGGAACTGCTCCGCCGAGCACTTGGTCTCCTGGATGCAGAGCACATCCGTACCGGAGCTCTCCAGCCAGGCGAGCAGCCGCGGCAGCCGGGCGGTGATCGAGTTGACGTTGTACGTGGCGATGCGCATGCGTCCCAACCTACCGCCCCGCACCGACAGTCACAGGTCGGTGTGGTCCCCGGCGGTGAGTCGGCCGTGCGGGGCACCGGACAGGGTGTTCAGGGCGGTGTCGTAGATGGGGCGGGCGATGTCGGAGAGGTAGGCGTCGTGGATGTCGATGGTCCGCCGCGGCTCGACCTCGCGGACCCAGTCGATCACCTCGGCGACCTTGTTCCAGGGGGCGTGCACCGGGATCAGCAACGTCTCGACGGGCACGCCGGGCAGCGTCAGGGCGTCGCCGGGGTGGAAGAGCGAGCCGTCCACGAGGTAGCCGACGTTGGTGACGCGCGGGATGTCGGGGTGGATCACCGCGTGCAGTTCGCCGTGCGCCTGGACCGCGAACCCGGCGGCCTCGAAGGCGTCGCCGTGGCCCACGGTGTGCACCCGGTCCGGGTAGGCGGGGGCGAGCCGCTGTGCGACGGACCGCGGCGCCCACAGTCGGGCGGCCGGGTTCGCGTCGAGCGCGGCCCGCAGCCGACCCTCCTCGAAGTGGTCGGGGTGCTCGTGCGTGACCAGCAGGGCGTCCGCCCCGAGGCCGGCGTCGGGTTCGCTGAAGGCGCCCGGATCGATGACGAGCGTGCGCCCGTCCTTCTCCAACTGGACGCAGGAGTGCAGCCGCTTGGTGAGCTTCATGCCACCGAGCCTAGTGCTGCGGCCGGAAGGGTTTGCCGGGTCGCGGTGTTCGGTGCGGTGCGTCGCAAGGCGGAGGCCGCGGCTCGTACTGGACGTACTTCCGTGGTCCGACAACGCGGCGAGGTGCCGTGCCGGGCGCCGCGACCCGGTGGACCTTTCCGGTCACAGCACCAGGCCGGCCGGGCCCCCGGGCCCAGGCGCTACGGGGTGGTGGTGGAGACGACGTAGACGCGGGGGTTGGACGGCTTGGTGAGGTCGACCGTGACGTCCCGGGTGGGGCGCGGGTCCCGCGCGTCCAGTGTGGTCGCGTACCACTGGTGCTTCGGGCTCCAGCTCCAGCCGGCGACGCCCGCGTCGTGCGTGGAGATCGACACCCCGGGGGTGAGCGCCTCCCGGGTGGTGCCCATGTCGGCCAGGAAGGCGTCGAGCTGCTCGGGGGTGACGCCGAACTGTACGTAGAGCCGGCTGGTGCGCCAGTTGTTGGTCTCCAGGTACCCGACCAGCGAGGCCATCAGCGGGATGGGCACCTCGTAGATGCTGCGCTGCACCTTGGACGGCCAGGCCTCGCGCACCTTGACCGCGCCGACCTTCGCGGCCTTGTCGCGGCCGCTCTGGCGACTCTGTTGGGCGGAGACGGCGAGGTAGCCCGCCGGGACCCCGACGAGCAGCAGGATGATGATCGCGGTGATCCAGCGGCGCCGGACCACGTGCCTGCGGTTCTCGACGGTGGGCGCGGGCGGGTCGCCGGCCCCGGGGGGCGGGGCCTGGCGGGGCAGGGAGGGCGGGGTCACTGCTGTCCTGTGTCCTTGAGGTCCGGGGCGTCCGGGGCGTCGGCGGGGCCGGTGGCGGCGCGCCGGCCGAGCTGCGCGTAGCGCTCGTAGCGTTCGTGGCGCTCGACGCGGCGGCGAGTGGCGCGCCGGAAGCGGCGGGCGACGAGCCGGGCGAGGTCGGCGGCGCCGACCATGCCGGCCTCCGGGCCGAGCTGGGCCTTGGCGATGCGGGCCTCGGGGCGGTAGCCGCGGCCGGTGAGGTGGCGCCGGAAGGCGTCCCGGGCGGGGCCGATGAGCAGGTCGTCGGCGGCGCTGACGCCGCCGCCGATGACGAAGCAGGAGGGGTCGAGGGCGGCGGCCAGGTTGGCGATGCCGACGCCGAGCCACTGGCCGATGTCCTGGAGGAGTTCGACGCACATGGCGTCGCCCTCGCGGGCCAGCTCGGTGATGAGCGGCCCGGTGATCTCCGCGACGTTGCCGCCGACGCGGGCGATGATGTTGTACGCGACCGGAGAGTCGGCGGCGGCCAGCTCGCGGGCCTCGCGCACCAGGGCGTTGCCGGAGCTGTACTGCTCCCAGCAGCCCCGGTTGCCGCAGGGGCAGCGGTGCCCGCCGGGCACGACCTGCATGTGGCCGAACTCGCCGGCGACCCCGTAACGGCCCCGTTTGACCTGTCCGCCTTCGAGGATCGCGCCGCCGATGCCGGTTCCCAGCGTGATCATGACCAGGTGGTCCTCGCCGCGGCCGGCGCCGAAGCGCCATTCGGCCCAGGCGGCGGTGTTGGCATCGTTGTCCACCATCACCGGGACCGCGAGCCGCGACTGGAGCGCGTCGCGCAGCGGCTCGTCGCGCCAGGCCAGGTGCGGGGCGAACAGGACGCGGGAGCGGTCGGCGTCGACCCAGCCGGCCGCCCCGATGCCCACGGCGTGGACGTCGTGCCGGTCGGACAGGTCCAGTACCAGCTCGACGATGGTGTCCTCGACGACCTTGGCGCTCTTGGACTTGTCGGGTGTCTCGGCGCGGATCTTCTCCAGGATGACCCCGTCGGCGTCCACGACGCCGGCCATCACCTTGGTGCCGCCGATGTCGATGCCGACCGTCGGGACGCGCGGGGCGGTCAGCAGCGACCTGCGCTCACGGGTCCCGACGGTCCGCAGGACGGTGCCCCGCGCCGCCCCCCGGTGGGCGAGCGTGAAGTCCCGGTACGTGCTCATCGAGTCGTGTCGTCCCTCATGGTGCGGTGGTGCCCGGTGCGGCGCCGGGTGCGGCGTCCGGTCCTGATTCTGCCACCCGCTCCAGCTCGTGGCTCAGCTCGTCGAGCTCCGAACCGCCCGCCATCTGGCGGGTCAGCTCGTCCAGGGTGATCGAGTCCCGGGTGTGGCTGCCGGCCATCGTGCCGCGCTTGAGGAGCACGAAACGGTCCCCGACCAGGTACGCGTGGTGCGGGTTGTGCGTGATGAGGACGACGCCGAGGCCCGCGTCACGGGCGGCGGCGACGTACTTGAGGACGACGCCGGACTGTTTCACGCCGAGGGCGGCGGTCGGCTCGTCCAGGACGAGGACCTTCGCGCCGAAGTACACGGCCCGTGCGATGGCCACGCACTGGCGCTCGCCGCCGGACAGGGTGCCGATGGGCTGGTCGACGTCGCGCAGGTCGATGCCCATGCGCAGCAGTTCGGCGCGGGTGGTGCGGCGCATCAGGTCCACGTCGAGGCGGCGCAGCGGGCCGCGTCCCCTGGTGGGCTCGGAGCCGAGGAAGAAGTTGCGCCAGACGGGCATGAGGGGGACGACGGCCAGGTCCTGGTGGACGGTGGCGATGCCGTGGTCGAGGGCCGCGCGGGGGTTGGCCAGGACGGTTTCCTCGCCCTCGATCTCGAAGGTGCCGGCGTCGTGCCGGTGCAGCCCCGCGATGATCTTGATGAGGGTGGACTTGCCGGCGCCGTTGTCGCCGAGCACACAGGTGATCTCGCCGGCCGAGACCTCCAGGGAGACCCCTTGGAGGGCGCGGATGTTGCCGTAGTACTTGCTGACGTCGGTCAGCCGCACCAGGGCGGTACCGGTCTGCGCGCCGGGCGCGGTGTCCGTGCTCACTTGCTCGCCTCCGCCCGCTTGCGCACCCACGCGTTGAGCAGCGTGGCCAGCAGGAGCATCCCGCCGAGGAAGAACTTGAACCAGTCCGGGTTCCACTGGGCGTAGACGATGCCGTTGCTGGTCATGCCGAAGATGAAGGCGCCGACGGCCGAGCCGATCGCGGAGCCGTAGCCGCCGGTCATCAGACAGCCGCCGATGACGGCCGCGATGATGTAGAGGAACTCGTTGCCGACGCCCTCGCCCGACTGGACGACGTCGAAGGAGAACAGGATGTGCTGCCCGGAGATCCAGGCGCACAACGCGACGCCCATGTAGAGGCCGATGCGGGTCTTGACGACGGGGACGCCGGTCGCGCGGGCCGCGTCGGCGCCGCCGCCCACCGCGAAGATCCAGTTGCCGGCGCGGGTGCGCAGCAGGATCCAGGTGGCGACGGCGACCAGGACCAGCCACCACAGGATGGTGACCTTGAGGGTGACGGAGCCGATGTTCCACTGGGAGGCGAACAGCGCCCGGGCGGAGGAGAAGCCCTCCATGTCGGCGATGCTCTTGGTGGAGACGGAGCCGCTGATCAGTTTGGTGAGGCCGAGGTTCAGGCCGGTCAGCATCAGGAAGGTGCCGAGCGTGATGATGAAGCTCGGCAGTTTGGTGCGGGTCAGCATGAACCCGTTGAAGAAGCCGATGCCCAGCGTCACCAGCAGCGACACCAGCACGCCGACCCACACGTTGGCCGTCATCTGGTAGCTGAACATCGAGCTGAACAGGGCCGACGTGGTGACCATGACGCCGGCGGAGAGGTCGAACTCCCCGCCGATCATGAGCATCGCGACGGGTACCGCCATGATCCCGATGGTGGAGGCCGAGTAGAGGATCGTGCTCAGGCTGGAGGCCCGCAGGAAGCTGTCGGCCGCGAAGGAGAAGAAGACGAAGACGGCCGCCGCGCCGACGACCGCGCCCAGCTCGGGGCGGGCGAGGAGGCGGCGCAGCAGGGAGGGCGGCGCGAGGCGCTCGTCGACGGTGGGGGTCGCTGCGCTCACCGGGTGCCCCGCTTGATGTATTCCTCCAGCTCGGTGGCCTCGGCCCCGGTGACGATCTGCGGCCCGGTGAGCACCGGGCGGCCGCCGCCGAGGACGTCCGCGTTGTAGCGGTAGAGCCACAGCAGGTCCACGGCCTGGTAGCCCTGGAGGTAGGGCTGCTGGTCGACGGCGAAGCCGAGGGCGCCGGACTTCAGGTCCCGGGCGACGGATTCGTTGAGGTCGAAGGTGTCGACCTCGGCCTTGCTGCCCGCCGCGTCCTTCGCCTTGACGGCGGTCGGGGCGAACGGGGCGCCGAGCGTGACGATCGCGTCGACGGACGGGTCCGCCTGGAGCTTCGCCTGGATGGCCGCCTGCACGGACGGCATGTTGGTGCCCTCCACGTACAGGTTCTCCAGAGTCCCGCCGAAGGCCTTCTTGGCCCCCGCGCACCGCTGCTCGTGGCCGACGTTGCCCTGCTCGTGCAGGACGCAGACGGCCTTCTTCTTCCCGCGCTTCGTCAGCTCCGCGCCGACGGCCTCGCCCGCGATCTCCTCGTCCTGGCCGATGTGGGTGAGGGCCCCGTACGCGGCGGACTGGGCGGATCCGGAGTTGACGGTGATCACCGGGATGCCGGCCTTGACCGCCTTGCCGATGACGTCCTTGAGGGCGTCGGGCTTGGCGAGGCTGACGATGATCCCGTCGACCTTCTGGTCGATGGCGTTCTGCACGAACTGGGCCTGCTGCTGCGCCTGGTCGTCGTGGGAGTAGACGAAGTTGATGTTGTCCTTCGTCGAGGCCTCCTTGGCGCCCTTCTGCACGATGTCCCAGAAGGTGTCCCCGTCGCCCGCGTGGGTGACCATCGCGAACGTCCAGCGCGGGGTGGACACGGCCGGTCGGCCCGCGTCGGCCTTCGCCCGCTCCTCGGCACGCTTGCCGCCGGTGCTGCTGCAGCCCGCGAGGGAGGCTCCCAGTACCACCGCGAGCACGGCGCCCACGACGCGTACCCCTGTCCGAACCCTAGCCACGTCGCCGTGCCCTTCCCTCGTCCGCCATCAATCGGTCATTCCGGTTCCAGCCGCCCAGTATCCGCCACAGTGGACCATGAAGGGCCATCGGGTCATGCTCGGGCAGATTGACAGGTCCCCCGTACGGGGTCAGGTTGAGTGCATGCGCATCGCGCTCATCGGAACCGGCCGCATCGGTTCGTTCCACGCGGCCACACTGGCCCACCACCCGGACGCCGGCTCGCTGCTCCTCGCCGACGCCGATCCCGGCCGGGCCGCACGGCTCGCCGACCGGTTGGGGGCCACCGCCGCGCCCGGCGTCGACCAGGTCTTCAGCTGGGGGGTGGACGCCCTGGTGGTGGCCTGCTCGACGGAGGGGCACGCCGAGCTGGTGCTGCGGGCCGTGCGCGCCGGGCTGCCGGTGTTCTGCGAGAAGCCGATGGCCCCGGACCTGGCCCGCAGCCTCGCCGTGCTGCGGGAGGTGACGGCCGCCGGCGGGGTGCTCCAGCTGGGCTTCATGCGGCGTTTCGACGCGGGCCTGCGCACCGCGCGGGAGCTGGTCCGCTCGGGCGCGCTGGGCCGGCTGCACACCGTACGGACGATGACGTCCGACCCGGCTCCGCCGGACGCCCCGTACCTGGCGACCTCGGGGGGCCTGTACCGGGACTGTCTGGTGCACGACTTCGACATGGTCCGCTGGGTGACCGGGCACGAGGTCGTCGAGGTGTACGCGGCCGGTTCCGACGCGGGGCCCGCGCGGTTCCGCGAGAGCGGCGACGTCGACACCGGCGCGGCCCTGCTGACCCTGGACGACGGGACGCTCGTCACCAGTTCCGCGACCCGGTGCAACGGCGCCGGCTACGACGTGCGGATGGAGCTGGCCGGCGAGCGGGACCAGGTGTCCGCCGGGCTGGACGACCGGACGCCGATCGCCTCCACCGAACCGCAGGGTCCGCCGGCGGCGCGCAAGCCGTGGGGCGGGTTCCTGGAGCGCTTCGGCCCGGCGTACGAGGCCGAGCTGGACGCCTTCGTCCGGCTGGTGCGGGGCGAGGGCCCCAATCCGTGCGACGGCCGGGAGGCGCTCGCCGCCTTCCGGGTCGCGGAGGCGTGCGAGCTGTCCCGCCGGGAGCGCCGGCCGGTGCGGCCGGCGGAGCTCCCGGATCTGTGAGGGGGCCCGGCTGCGGGCGGTCACGGCGCGACGCCTACCAGCGCACCGGGTACTGCTTGACGCCACGGACCAGGGAGCCGCTGATCCATTCGCGCGGTCCGGGCACCTCGGCGAGGTCCGGGAAGCGCTCCAGCAGGGCGCGCAGCGCGATGCGGCCCTCCATGCGGGCGAGCGGGGCGCCGAGGCAGAAGTGGATGCCGTGGCCGAAAGCCATGTGGCCCGGCCCGCGGCGGCGGATGTCGAAGGCGTCGGGCTCCGCGAAGCGGGACGGGTCGCGGTCCGCGCCGGCCAGGGAGATCAGGACCGCCGAGCCCTCGGCGATGAAGGCTCCGCCGATCTCCAGGTCCTCGCGGGCGAAGCGGAAGGTGGAGTTCTCCACCGGGCCGTCGTAGCGCAGGATCTCCTCGACCGCTCCGTCGATCAGCCCGTCGAAGTCGGCGCGCAGGGCCGCCAGCTGCTCGGGGTGGGCGAGCAGCGCCCGTACGCCGTTGGTGATGAGGTGGCTGGTGGTCTCGAAGCCGCCGATCATCAGCAGGAAGGCCATCGCGACGAGTTCCCGCGGGGTGAGCCGGTCGCCGTCGTCGTCGCGGCTCAGGGTCCAGGCGCTGAGCAGGTCGTCGCCGGGGGCGGCGCGCTTGGCCTCGGTGAGCTCGGTGAGGTAGGCGGTCATCTCCCGCAGGGCGGTGTCCTCGGCCTCCTGGCCGGTGGGCGAGACGATCTCGACGGACCAGGCTCCGAACGGTTCGCGTTCGGCGTCGGGCACTCCGAGGAGTTCGCAGATGACCGTCATCGGCAGCGGGTGCGCGAAGGAGGTGACCAGGTCCGCGCCGCGGGAGGGGTTCGCCGCCATCGCGTCGAGCAGTTCGTCGGTGATCTGCTGGACGCGGGGGCGCAGGTCCTCGACCCGGCGCGAGGTGAAGGGGCGCGACACCAGTCGGCGCAGCCGGGTGTGGTGCGGCGGGTCGGCGCGGTGCATGTTGTCGCTCGCGTCGGTGGTCTCGCGGTCGGCGTAGCTGCGGCCGGAGGTCAGCCAGTTCTTCGAGATGGCGGGGTGCACGAGGGCCTGACGGGCCGCCTCGTCCCCGACGATGAGACAGATCTCGGTGCCGTCGGTCGCCTTGACCCGGTGGACGGGCCCTTCCTCCCGCATCCGCGCGTAGTGCGGGTACGGGTTTTCGTCGAAGTCGTCGGCGATCGAACTGATGTCGAGAACGGGCATGACGGCCACAGTAGGCCCGACGATCAAGCTGGCAGGAGCTACTTTCGGACAATCGTTCAGCCTGCGGCGCGACGCCCCCACGCGGTACCGGCCAGTACGAGGACAACCCCTGCCGTACCGACCGCGCCGAGGTGTTCCCCGCCGAGGGCGATGCCCGCCGCGGCCGCCCAGAGGGGTTCGGTGCCGAGCAACAGGCTGACCCGGGAGGGCGAGGTGCGGCGTACGGCCCACATCTGCACGAAGAAGGCGAAGAGGGTGCAGAAGACGGAGAGGAAGGCGAGGCCGGCCCATTGGGCGACCCCGAAGTCCGCCGCGGTCGCCCACGGGGAGGAGCCCGTACCGGGCAGCGTGGCGAGCACGGCGAACACCAGGACGGCGCTGCCGAGCTGAACCGTGGTCAGGGACAGCGAGTCCGCGTCCTGGACGGCCTTGATCCGGGCCATCAGCAGCACGTGCAGGGTGCGGGCGAGCGCGGCGCCGAGGATCAGCCAGTCGCCGAGGCCGGGCGCGGTGAACCCGGCGCCCTGGGTGAGCAGCACGACGCCCGCGACGGAGACGGCGGCGGCGCCGAGGAAGGCGGCCGAGGGCGCGGTGCGGCGGACGGCCGACTCGGCGAGCGGGGTGAAGATCATCGTCAGGCTGATGATCAGCCCGGCGTTGGTGGCCGAGGTGTGCACCACCCCGTACGTCTCCAGCAGGAAGATCCCGCCGAGCACGAGGCCCAGCACCCCGGCGCCGCGCAGTTGGGCGGCGCTCAGCGCGCGCAGCCGCGTCCAACCGGCGATGACGAGGACGGGCAGCACGAGGGCGAAGCGCAGCACGAGCACCGCGATCACGGTGTGGGTGGTGGTGATGCCCTTGGCGGCGAGGTAGCTGCCGCCCCAGACGACGGCGACGAGCAGTACGGGCAGATCGGCGAGCCAGGCCCGGCGGGGGGCGAGGGCGGGCGCGGGGGCGGCGAGGGTGGTCACCGGGGCGTCTCCAACGGCGGGAAGGGGTGGAGACTTCGGCGGCTCGCACGGGTGCGGACCCACGGTAACCGAGTCGATCTTCCCGGTCGACCCGGTTTCCCCACACCCCTCCCCCGCCACCGCGCGCCTCCCGCGCCGGAGGTTCGGATCCCCGCTCCGCTCCGAACCCATCGGCGCGGCAGGCGTGAACGCCGTGTCCGATTACCGCCGGCGCCGACTCGACGGCTCACCTTTCATTGAACTCGCAACGACCAATGGGGCCGAACAGCCGAACAGCCCCGAAGCGGGAGGAACAGCAATGAACACTGTCAACACGGTGGCCCTGGTGACCGGTGGCAGCCGCGGCATCGGGGCGGCCACCGCCCTGCGCCTGGCGCGGGACGGCATGGACGTCGTGATCACCTGGACCCAGGACGCCGGGGCGGCGGCCGAGGTCGTCGGCAAGATCGAGGCGCTGGGCCGTCGGGCCCTGGCCGTACGGGCCGACGCGGGCAGCCCGGAGGGGCCCGGGGCGGCCGTCGCGGAGACGGTGCGCGCGTTCGGCCGCCTCGACGTGGTCGTCAACAACGCGGGCGTCGGCGTCCTCGGCCCGCTGGAGTCCCTCACCTCGACGGACGTGGACAAGGTCCTCGACGTCAACGTGCGGGGTTGCTTCCTGACCTCCCAGGCCGCGGCCGGCCGGATGGTGCGCGGCGGACGGATCATCACCATCGGCAGCTGCATGACCGAGCGGGTGCCGGGCCCGGGCGGGACCCTCTACACGATGAGCAAGGCCTCGCTGACGGGCCTGAACAAGGCGCTGGCCCGGGAGCTCGGCGAGCGCGGCATCACCGCGAACCTCGTGCACCCCGGCCCGGTGGACACCGACATGAACCCGGCCGACGGACCGTACGCCGGGCCCCAGGCGGCGCTGACGGCCCTCGGCCGGTTCGGCGCGCCCGACGAGGTCGCCTCGATGGTGTCCTTCCTGGCCGGGCCGGACGCCGCGTACGTCACGGGCGGCGAGTTCTCCGTGGACGGCGGGCACGCCGCGTAGCGTGCCGGCCGTCGGGCACGCCGCCCCCGGCGGACAGCCCGAAGGGGCGCACCGCGATGCGGTGCGCCCCTTCGGGCAGGGCCCGCGCCCCGGGGGTGTCGGCCCCCGGGGCAGTCGTCGGGAGGGGCTGCGTCAGCCGCCCAGCTCCTGGTGACGGGCGGCGTGCGCGGCCGTGCCCGTCTCCGTCAGCGAGCCGAACAGACGCAGGCGGGAGAAGCCGCCGTCCGGGAAGATGTCGATCCGGACGTGCGTGCCGACCGCCGGCGCGTCCAGTACGAAGCGGTGGTTGGTGTCGGGTTGCAGGCGGGTGCGCGGCAGGAATTCCGTCCACTCGCCCTCCTCGCCCGTCTTGACGGACAGCGAGGCCCAGCCGGCCGAGTTGCCCTTGAGGTACGCGGTGTCGATCTCGACGGCGCGGATCTCGGACTCGGCGACGAGCTGGTAGCGGATCCAGTCGTTGCCGTTGTCGCGGCGGCGGGCGGTCTCCCAGCCGTCGTCCATCTTGCGGGAGCGGCCGGGGTTGATGGTGTTGGTCGGCGGGGAGTAGAAGCGGTTGGACGCGTCCTGCACCGAGCCGCCGTTCTCCAGGGCGACGACGTCGAAGGTACCGAGCGTGGCCAGCCACCGCGGGTCCGGGACGACCTCGCCGTAGACGCGCAGGCGGGCGATGCCGCCGTCGGGGTGCTGGTTGACGCGCAGGTGCGTGAAGCGCTGCTCGGCGGTGACCTCGTAGCCGTTGGCCGCGTGGCCGCCGACCGCGGTGCGCGGGACGAGCACGGTCCACTTGACGTCGTCGCCGAGCAGTTCCTCCGGGGTCGGCGCGAGGGCGCCTTCCCAGTTGGTGCCCTCGATGGAGACGGCCTGCGGCATGTTGCCGCGGAAGTGGGCGGTGTCGACGACGATGCCGCGGATCACGCCGGGGGCGCCGAGGCGCACCAGCGCGTAGTCGTGGTCCTCGGGGGTCGGCCACGGCTGGGTGGCGGAGACGCCGCGCCGGCGGCGGGTCTCCCAGCCGTCCATGACCTTGCCCTTGTGGCCGAAGTGCTCGGGGTCGAAGTGCGCGGCCTCGGCGATGAGGAGGTTCTCGCGCATGGCGAAGAACTCGTCGTTGGCGAAGGTGACACCGGCGCCCAGCTCACGGGCGGCGAGGTTCGCGTACTGGGTGAACGGGAAGTCCGCGGTGCGGTAGTCCGCGTACGGGTCGCCGCCTCCGTACGGGTTCGCGTTGCCGGTGAAGGATTCAATCGCCACTGTCAGTTCTGCCTTTCGAGGAGGAGGCCCGTGGGCTCGGTCGGGGTGCCGTGGTCGGCGATCTGCGTGCCGCGCAGCCAGGTGGACTTCACGACGCCGTGCAGGGTCTTGCCCGCGTACGCCGTGACCTGGTTGCGGTGGTGCAGTTCCGCGGGGTCCACGGTGAAGGTCTCTTCGGGTGCCAGGACGGCGAAGTCGGCGTCGCGGCCGGCCTCGATCGCGCCCTTGCGCGCCAGGCCGGCGAGGGCGGCCGGGGCGGCGGACATCCAGCGGACCACGTCCTCCAGGCCGTGGCCGCGCTTGCGCGCCTCGGTCCAGATCGCCGGGAGGCCCAGCTGGAGGGAGGAGATGCCGCCCCACGCGGTGGCGAAGTCGCCGGTCTTCAGGTCCGCGGTGGAGGGCGAGTGGTCGGAGACGATGCAGTCGATGGTGCCGTCGGCCAGCGCGTCCCACAGGATGTCCTGGTTGGCGGACTCGCGGATGGGCGGGCAGCACTTGAACTCGGTCGCGCCGTCCGGGACTTCCTCGGCCGTCAGGGTGAGGAAGTGCGGGCAGGACTCGACGGTGATCCGGACGCCCTCGGCCTTCGCGGCGGCGATCAGCGGCAGCGCGTCGGAGGACGACAGGTGCAACACGTGGACGCGGGCGTTCAGCCGGCGGGCCTGGTCGATCAGGTTCTGGATCGCGGTGTTCTCGGCGTCCTTGGGACGGGAGGCCAGGAAGTCGGCGTACTTGGGGCCCGGGTTCTGCGGCGCGGACTCCAGGTGGTGCGGGTCCTCGGCGTGCACGATCATCAGGCCGCCGAAGCCGGTGATCTCCGCGAGGGAGGCGGCCAGTTGCTCCTGGTCGAGCTGGGGGAACTCGTCCACGCCCGACGGGGACAGGAAGCACTTGAAGCCGTAGACCCCGGCGTCGTGCAGCGGGCGCAGGTCCTTGACGTTGTCCGGCAGCGCGCCGCCCCAGAAGCCGATGTCCACGTGCGCCTTGGTCCGGGCGACCTCCTGCTTGACGCGCAGGTGGTCCACCGTGGTGGTCGGCGGCAGGGAGTTGAGCGGCATGTCGAGGATGGTGGTGATGCCACCGGCCGCGGCGGCGCGGGTGGCCGTCCAGAAGCCTTCCCACTCGGTGCGGCCCGGGTCGTTCACGTGGACGTGGGTGTCGACCAGGCCGGGGAGCAGGACGTCGTCGCCGAAGTCCTCCAGCCGGGCTCCGGCCGGTACCTCGGCCTCGTACGCCAGCACGGCCGTGATCTTCCCGTCGGCGACGGCCACCGAGGCGGCGCGCGTCCCCTCGGGGGTGATGACGCGGGTCGAGCGCAGTACCAGTTCCACAGCCACGTCGGCCACCGGAACCTCCCCATCTACTTCCACAGAGCGAAATTCAACGTTCTGTTGACGGAGTCTTCACCTCGATCCGGAGCCAGTCAAGAGCGACCGGAGGGACTGCCGGCCCACTCGGGTCGCAATTGGATGTTTCCACAGGATGGAATTAAGATTTCACTATCCAGAATGTAGCTACCGCCACCAGGAACCGGACGGGTAACTTCCCGAGGATGTCCGCCACCAGGACAAACCCCCTCTGACCGGCGGGGACGGCAAAGGCCCGGCTCTAGGGCCGGCGTCGACCGACCGGTAGGCTGCTCCCTTGCCTGCCAGCACCGAAAGGACCGCGCCGTGCCGACGTCCAGCGCCAGCACCACCGACGCTTCCGCCAAGCCCACCGCCGCCGGCGGGGGCGTCCAGTCCCTTGAGCGCGCCTTCGATCTGCTCGAACGCATGGCGGACGCAGGCGGTGAAGTCGGGCTCAGCGAACTCTCCGCCGCCAGCGGTCTGCCGCTGCCCACCATCCACCGACTGATGCGCACCCTCGTGGCGTGCGGCTACGTCCGGCAGCAGCCCAACCGACGGTACTCCCTCGGTCCCCGGCTGATCCGCCTCGGCGAGTCCGCCTCGCGCCTGCTGGGCACCTGGGCCCGCCCCTACCTCGCCCGGCTGGTCGAGGAGACCGGCGAGACGGCCAACATGGCCCTGCTCGACGGCGACGAGATCGTCTACGTCGCGCAGGTGCCGTCCAAGCACTCCATGCGCATGTTCACCGAGGTCGGCCGCCGGGTGCTGCCGCACTCGACGGGCGTGGGCAAGGCCCTGCTCGCCCACACCCCCGCCGACGAGGTCCGCGCCCTGCTCGCCCGCACCGGAATGCCGGCCGCGACCGAGAAGACCATCACCACGCCCGACGGCTTCCTGGAGGCGCTGGAGCGGGTCCGCAAGGCCGGCTACGCGGTCGACGACAACGAGCAGGAAATAGGAGTCCGCTGCCTGGCCGTGTCGGTGCCGAACTCGCCGACCGCCGCCGCGATCTCCATCTCGGGACCGGCCGGCCGGGTCACCGAGGCCGTGGCCGAGTCCTTCGTCCCGATCCTGCAGGGCGTGGCCGCCGAGCTGTCGGTGGCCCTCCAGAGCCAGAGCCCGGCCTGATCCCCCGCGCGTCACCCACGTACGAAGGCCCCCGCCGCCCCTCTTCGGAGGTGCGGCGGGGGCCTTCGTACGTCGGCCGTACGGGGGCGGCGGCCAGGCTCAGGCCGCCGGGCGGGACGGCGCCGCCGCGGCGGCGAGGCGGCCGTCGGCCATGGTGACCGTCCGGTCCGTGCGCTCCAGGTGGGCGTGGTCGTGGGTGACCAGCACCGTGGCGGTGGAGCGCTCGCGCGTGAGGGCGACCAGCAGGTCGAGCACGGCCGCGCCCCGCTCGTGGTCGAGGGCGCTGGTGGGCTCGTCGACGAGCAGCACGGACGGTTCGTTCATCAGGGCGCGGGCGATGTTCACGCGCTGGCGCTGACCGCCGGACAGCTCGTGCGGGCGCTTGTCCGCCTTGTCGGCCAGACCCACCGACTCCAACAGTTCCACCGCGCGCCGGCGCAGCAGCCGGGCGGGCCGGCCCGCGATGTGGCCCATGACCTGGAGCTGCTCCAGCGCGGTCAGCGAGGCCAGCAGGTTCGGCTGCTGGAAGACGATGCCGATCTCCTCCCGCCGCAGGGCCGACTTCTCGGCGGCGCCGAGCGTCGCGGTGTCGCGGCCCGCGACGACGACCCGGCCGGAGTCCGGGGTGACCAGGGTGGCGGCGACGGCCAACAGGCTGGACTTGCCCGAGCCGGACGGGCCGATGACCGCGGTCATGGTGCCCGCCGGTACCTCCAGGGACACCGCGTCCAGCGCGGTGAGCCGGCCGTCCCCGTCGGGATAGGTGAGCGTGACGTCGTGGACGAGCAGGGTCATCGGGCGCTCCCGAGGGCGGTCAGCGGGTCGACGGCGGTGATCCGCCGGATGGACAGGGCGGCGCCCAGCACGCCCAGCGCGATCATGATCGCCGCCGGGACCAGCACGGTGGCCGCGTCGAGGACGAAGGGCACGTCACCGCCGCCGATCAACGCGCCGGCGCCGACGGCCAGGGCCGTCCCGGCCCCGGTGCCGATCGCGAGCATCACCACGGCCTGCCCGAGGGCGTCCTTGAGCAGGTACGGGGTGGAGGCGCCGAGCGCCTTCAGGACGGCGATGTCGCCGCTGCGCTGGATCGTCCACACCGTGAAGAAGGCCCCTATGACCAGGGCCGAGATGGCGAAGAGGAAGCCGCGCATCAGCTGGAGCGAGCCGTTCTCCGCCTGGTAGGACCCTATGGCGCCGAGGGCGTCCTCGACGGTGAGGGCGCTGGTGGAGGCGGCCTCGTCGCCCGCCGCCCAGTCGACCGGTCCGCCGGCTTCGAGGGCCAGCACGGTGGCGAGGGACTCCAGTGAGGTGCCGGGGTTCCCGATGCGCTGCCAGTCGTTGATGTCCATCCACACCACCGGGGTGTGACTGTAGGAGGCCGTGCCGGCGACGGCGGCCACCGTCAGCTCCAGCGGGCCCGCCTTCACCCTGCCGCCCGCGGTGAGACCGCCGAGCTCCGCGGCGGCCTTACGGCTGAGCACGACCTGCCCCTGGGCGAGGCCGGCCCCGGCCGGGGCCAGCCGGCCCGCCGACTCGACGCCGAAGAGGGTCACGGCCGCGGCGCGCTCACCGGAGACGGCATTGGTCGTACGGATCCCGAGCGGCTCCGCCGACTTCACCCCCGGCCGCTCGCGCCAGGCCCGCCACGCCGCCTCGGGCACCTGGGAACCGGTGAAGGACACCTTCTGGTCCCCGGCCGGCGCGGCGAACGCCAGCCGGGTCGCGGGGAGCCCAGTGATGGCCGAGATGTTCTCCCGGGCCAATCCCGAGGTGAGTCCCGACAACAGGCCGACCAGCAGCGTGATCAGTAGGACGACCGAGCCCATGAGGGCGAACCGGCCCTTGGCGAACCGTAGATCTCTCCATGCGACGAACATGTCCCCACCTTGGTCTTCCGCGTGGGCACGGGACATCGCGCCACAGTAGGGATCCTCGTATCGAAAGGGGGCTCCCGACATCGAACTTTTGGTTGACCGGTGCCCCCGGCCGGCGACTTACGCTGGTCGGGCCATGTCCGATGCCCCGCGCCCGCGCCCCCTCACCCCCGTCTCCCGCGTCCTGCGGCTGTGCCTGCACGCCCTGCTCCTCGGGCTGCTCGCGCTGGCCGCCGGGCGGGCCGTCACCGGGTCCGCCCCGCACGCCGGAGCCGTGATCGCGGCCTGCGCGCTGCTGGCCGCCTTGTACCTGACCGGCGTACTGGCGCCGACCGTGCGGAACTCCCCGCGCGCCGCGGCCGGGTGGCTGGCCTGCCTCGGAACGGCCTGGGCCGCGCTGTTGGTGGTCTCCCCCGAAGGATTGTGGATCGCCTTCCCCCTGTACTTCCTCGAACTGCACCTACTGCGGCTGCGCTGGGGCATCGTCGCCGTCGCCGTCACCGCCTGCGCGGCGATCGGCGGGTTCCTCGCCCACAGCGGCGCGGTCACCCCGGGCGCCTTCCTCGGCCCGCTGCTGGGCGGGGCCGTCGCCGTCGCCACGGTCCTCGGCTACCAGGCCCTGTACCGCGAGAGCGAACGCCGCCGCGAGCTCATCGAGGAACTCATCGCCACCCGGGCCGAGCTGGCCGCCGCCGAGCGGGGCGCGGGCATCCTCGCCGAACGCGAACGCCTCGCCCGCGAGATCCACGACACCCTGGCCCAAGGGCTGTCGTCGATCCAGCTGCTGCTGCGCGCGGCGGAACGCGCCCTGCCGCCGGACACCCGGGCCGCCGAGCACATCGCCCGGGCCCGGGAGGCCGCGCAGGAGAACCTCGCCGAGGCGCGACGGTTCGTACGGGCCCTGACCCCGCCGGACCTGGAACACGGCTCGCTCGCCGGGGCCCTGGAGCGGCTCTGCTCGGGGGTCCCCGGTCCGCGCGTGCGGTTCTCCGTGAGCGGCGACCCGCGCGTCCTGCCCACCCCGTACGAGGTGGCGCTGCTGCGGATCGCCCAGTCGGCGCTGGCCAACGTCGTACGGCACGCCCGGGCCGGGCGCGCCGAGATCACCCTGACCTTCATGGACACCTCGGTGACCCTGGACGTCGTGGACGACGGCCGGGGTTTCGACCCCGCCGCCGCCCCGTCGGCGCCCGCGGGCGGCGGCTTCGGCCTGCCGGCGATGCGCGCGCGGGCCGAGACCCTGGGCGGGCTGTTCACCGTCGAGTCCGACCCGGGCCAGGGCACCGCCGTGGCCGTCACCCTGCCCCTGCCCCTGGAGGCGACCTGATGACGATCCGGCTGCTGCTCGCCGACGACCACCCGGTGGTCCGGGCCGGGCTGCGCGCGGTCCTGGACACCGAACCGGACTTCGAGGTGGTCGCGGAGGCGGCGACGGCGGAGCGGGCGGTGGAACTGGCGGCGTCGGAGCCGGTGGACGTGGTCCTGATGGACCTCCAGTTCGGGGCCGGGATGCACGGCTCGGCGGCCACGGCGGCGATCACCGCGCGGGCCGGCGCCCCCCGGGTGCTGGTGCTGACCACGTACGACACCGACGCGGACATCCTGGCGGCGGTGGAGGCGGGCGCCGCCGGCTACCTGCTCAAGGACGCCCCGCCGGAGGAGCTGGCGGCCGCGGTGCGCACGGCGGCGGCGGGCCAGTCGGCGCTGGCTCCGGCGGTGGCGCTGCGGCTGATGGACCGGATGCGGATGCCTGCCGAGGCGTTGACGAAGCGGGAGCTGGAGGTGCTCCAGCTGGTCGCCGACGGCCTGTCGAACCAGCAGATCTCCAAGCGGCTCTTCCTCAGCCAGGCCACGGTCAAGTCCCACCTGGTGCACGTCTACGCGAAGCTCGGCGTCGACTCCCGCACGGCGGCGGTGGCGGTGGCCGGCTCCCGCCGACTGATCCGCCGGACCCCGTAGCCGGGGGCTTTCCCCGGGCCGAGGAGGGGGCTCGCCCCCGGCCGGTCGCACCGGCCCGCGGGCGGGTGCGGGTCCGGCGTCGCCCGGAGGACCGGGACGTCCGGCGACCGCCTCCACCGCCGCCGGCCCGTCCACGCGGCGGCGGGGCTCGCCGCCGTCGCGCTCGTGTTCCGGCCCGCGCCGAACGCCTGGTTCCGCGCGAGCGGGTGGGCGCTACGCCACCCAGTGCGGCCGTTCCACCGCCGGAGTCAGCGGCACTCCCTCGTGGAAGGCCTTCGCGAGGAGCCGTACGCCCTCGTCCAGCCGGTCCGGGGGCAGGGTGTACGGGATCCGCAGCCGGTGTTCGAAGGTGCCCGGGTCGACTCCGAAGCGGGCTCCGCGCCCGATGTGCACGCCGACGGAGGCCGCCCGCTCCGCGAGCGCGGAGCTGACCGGTTCGCCGAGGTCCACCCAGAGCGAGAGGCCGCCCGGGGGCAGCTGCCAGGACCACTCGGGGGTGTGCCGCTGGAGCGAGGCGACGAGCGCCTCGCGCCGGCCGCGCAGCTGGTCCAGGCGCGCGGGCAGGGTCCGGTCCAGGGCGTCCATCAGCGGGAGCGCGACGACCTGGTCGAGTACGGAACCGGTCATGTCGGCGGAGACCCGTACGGCCGTCAGCTCGGTGATCATCTTGGCGCCGGCCCGGATCCAGCCGACGCGCAGGCCGCCCCAGTGCGTCTTGCTGAGCGAGCCGATGGTGATCACGTGGTCGGCGCCGCCGCGCGGGGCCAGCGAGGCGAGCGGCGCCGGCGCCGGTACGTCCAGGGCGATGTCGGCGATGGTCTCGTCGACCACCAACCAGGTACCGGTGGCCCGGGTCGCGGCGAGCAGGCGCAACCGCTGCTCCGGCGGCATCAGCGCGCCCGTGGGGTTGTGGAAGTCGGGGATCACGTACGCCAGCCGCGGGACGGTCTGGCGCAGCGTGGACTCGGCGATCTCCAGGTCCCAGCCGGCGTCGGAGACGGCGATGGAGCCGGTGCGCAGCCGGGCGTGGCGCAGGGCGTCGAGGGCGTTGGCGTAGGTCGGGTTCTCGGTGACGACCCGGTCCCCGGGCCGGCAGAGCAGGCTGACGACGAGGGCGAAGGCCTGCTGGGCGCCGGCGGTGACGAGGATCTGCTCGGGGCGGGTGGGCAGCCCGCGCCGGGTGAACCGCTCCGCGACGGCGGTGCGCAGGTCGGGCAGCCCGAAGGGGTGGTAACCGGGGGTGCGGGCGAGTTCGGGCAGCCGGGGCGCGGCCCAGGCCAGTGCCTCCGTGAGGCTGCCCTCGGGGGCTCCCATGGCGGCGATGGCGAGGTCGATGCCCGGGTCGTCGTCGGCGCGGCCGCCGATGCCGCCGCCGACGAGGGCGTGGGCGCCGACGGGGCGGTGGCCCTCGGGCAGTTCGGTCCAGGTGCCGGAGCCGCGCCGGCTGCGGACGTAGCCGCTCTCGCGCAGCAGGTCGTAGGCGCCGGTGACGGTGGCCCGGCTCGCGCCGACGGCCTCGGCGAGCTCGCGTTCGGCGGGCAGCCGGACGTGCAGGGCGATCCGGCCGTCGAGGATCAGGGTGCGGACGGCGTCGGCGAGGGCCCGGTAGCCGGGGCGGGCCACGACCTCCGCGGGCAGCAGGGCAGCGAGCTGCCGGCTGCCGATCGTTCTGTCCGCCGTCTGGACCACTCGCCCGTTTGCCATGCCAACCTCCCCCGATTGGCTCTGCCTGCCAGGCCAATCCGGGTCCAGACTCGCTTCATTGGACCCCGATTGGCAAGGAGCATCCGCCATGTACACCTCCACGCTCACCGACCGTGACGAGCGGGCCCTGGCGGCCGCCGCCGAGAACCGGATCTCCGAGCCGCTGCGGATCGGCGCCGCGCTCGCGGCCGTACGCCGCGCTTTGGCGGGGCGCTCGTACCGTGCGGGGAAGGCGCGAGAATCGGTGTCATGTCAGCAGCCGAACACCTCACCGACCGTCCCACCGGGCACCGCACCGAGCCGTCCGCTGCCGCGGTAGCCGCCGCGCCGACCGAGGGGGCGCCGCCGGTGGCGGGCCTGCTCCTGGCGGCGGGCGGCGGACGCCGGCTCGGCGGACGACCCAAGGCGCTCCTGCCCTACCGGGACCGCCCGCTCGTCGAGAACGCGGTGCGCGTGCTGCGCGAGGCCGGCTGCGCCCCGATCCACGTGGTGCTCGGGGCCTCGGCCGCCGAGGTCCGCGAGCGCGCCGACCTGGCGGGCTGCGTCGTGGTGGACAACCCGGACTGGGAGGAGGGCATGGGTTCCTCCCTGCGGGTCGGCCTCGATTCCCTGGCCGGTACGGGGGCGGGCGCGGCCCTGGTCTCCCTCGTGGACCAGCCCGGCATCGGGGCGGCGGCGGTGGCCCGGGTCCGGGGGGCGTTCCGCTCGACCACGAGCCTGGCGGCGGCGGCGTACGACGGGGAGCGCGGGCATCCGGTGCTGTTCGGGGCGGACCGCTGGGCGGACATCGTGAGGACCGCCACGGGTGACCGGGGTGCGCGCGTCCATCTGAGGGAACATGCGAAGGAGGTCGTGCTGGTGGAGTGCGGGGACATCGCGGAGGACTATGACATCGACACGCCGCCCGACCTGGCACGACTGGCCCCGACCGGGCTGTAGGGCAGCCTGTGCGGGGGGTGACCGCGATGGCACCGAGGGCCACCGGGGCGCGAAATCTGTCGACTCGGAGAATCTCGACATCAACAAACCATTGAACTTCCACCATGAGGAAATTACTATCCACTGGTCAGAAGCGCCCTGAACCCCCAGACGGCGCCCGCGACCGTATCCCGGAACTCTCCACACCCGACGGCACTGCGTGCCGTCTCGCGCGAGCATTCCCCCGCGGCCGCCAGGCACCGCCGCTGAAGGAGTGACAGATATGTCCGCACCAGCGCCGTCCCCGCTGGCCATCGTCGACGCCGAGCCCCTGCCCCGGCAGGACGAAGTCCTCACCGAAGCGGCCCTCGCCTTCGTGGCCGAGCTCCACCGGCGGTTCGCCCCCCGCCGTGCCGAGCTCCTCGCCCGACGCGGCGAGCGGCGCGCCGAGATCGCCCGGACCTCCACCCTCGACTTCCTCCCGGACACCGCACAGGTCCGCGAGGGAGACTGGAAGGTCGCACCGGCCCCGGCCGCGCTGAACGACCGCCGCGTGGAGATCACCGGTCCGACGGACCGCAAGATGACCATCAACGCCCTGAACTCGGGCGCCAAGGTCTGGCTCGCCGACTTCGAAGACGCCTCCGCTCCCACCTGGGAGAACGTCGTCCTCGGCCAGCTCAACCTGATCGACGCCTACGAGCGCCGCATCGACTTCACCGACCCGCGCACCGGCAAGGCGTACGCGCTGAAGCCCGCCGACCAGCTCGCCACCGTCGTCATGCGGCCGCGCGGCTGGCACCTGGAGGAGCGCCACCTGCGCTTCGAGGGCGGCCCGGCCTCCGGTTCGCTCGTCGACTTCGGCCTGTACTTCTTCCACAACGCCCAGCGCCTGATCGACCTCGGCAAGGGCCCGTACTTCTACCTGCCGAAGACCGAGTCCCACCTGGAGGCGCGCCTCTGGAACGACGTCTTCGTCTTCGCCCAGGACTACGTCGGCATCCCGCAGGGCACGGTCCGCGCGACCGTCCTCATCGAGACGATCACCGCGGCCTACGAGATGGAAGAGATCCTCTTCGAGCTCAAGGACCACGCGGCCGGCCTCAACGCGGGTCGCTGGGACTACCTGTTCTCCATCGTGAAGAACTTCCGCGACGGTGGCCAGAAGTTCGTCCTGCCGGACCGCAACGCGGTGACGATGACCGCCCCCTTCATGCGGGCGTACACCGAACTGCTGGTCCGCACCTGCCACAAGCGCGGCGCGCACGCGATCGGCGGCATGGCGGCCTTCATCCCGTCCCGCAAGGACGCCGAGGTGAACAAGGTGGCCTTCGAGAAGGTCAAGGCCGACAAGGACCGCGAGGCCGGCGACGGTTTCGACGGCTCCTGGGTCGCCCACCCCGACCTGGTCCCGATCGCGATGGCCTCCTTCGACGCCGTCCTCGGTGACAAGCCGAACCAGAAGGACCGCCTCCGCGAGGACGTCTCGGTCGCCCCCGGCGAACTGATCGCGATCGACTCCCTGGACGCGAAGCCGACCTACGAGGGCCTGCGCAACGCGGTCCAGGTCGGTACCCGCTACATCGAGGCGTGGCTGCGCGGCCTCGGCGCCGTCGGCATCTTCGGCCTCATGGAGGACGCGGCCACCGCCGAGATCTCCCGCTCGCAGATCTGGCAGTGGATCAACGCCGGAGTGGTCTTCGAGAACGGCAAGACGGCCACGGCCGAGCTGACCCGTGAGATCGCCGCCGAGGAACTGGCCGCCATCCGCGCCGAGGTCGGCGAGGAGGCCTTCGCGGCCGGCAAGTGGCAGCAGGCCCACGACCTGCTGCTCCAGGTCTCGCTGGACGCCGACTACGCGGACTTCCTCACGCTGCCGGCGTACGACCAGCTCATCGGCTGACCCACCCCCGCTTCGACTGTCACGCACAGCGGTCGAATCACCGACTCCGCCCCCGTCGCCCCCGAGGTGACGGGGGCGGTGCCGTTTCCGCGTCCGGACCGAACCCCGCCTCCCCGCACACCCGTTCGGCCGAGCAAGCGGAATTCACATGTCCCGAACGACCGATCGGTCGTTACCCCATCGTAATCTGCGGCTACCTAGCGGTAACAACCGCCGGCGTGTCACCTTTCCGATTGCCACCGGCCGGCGGTATCCCCCACTCTCCCCGCCACACACCGGAGTTCTTCCTGTCTCCGGCGTGGCCTACCGCAGGAGTTCCGCAGTGATCGGATTCCGCAACGCCAGCAGGAGCAGGGAACACGGCCGGGTGCGACGGGCCGCCAGGGCGGCGGTGGCCCTCTCGGCCGCCGCCGGGGCGCTGATGACCGTCGGCGCCGGCACCTCCACGGCCGGACCGCGCCCCGGACCGGGCAACGGACCCACCGCCGTGGTGTCCATGGGCGACAGCTACATCTCCGGCGAGGCCGGACGCTGGAAGGGCAACGGCCTGACCAACAGCGGCAGCAGGAACGGCACCGACCGGGCGTGGGTCGGCGGCAGTTCCTACGACCCGGGCATGGTGTACGGAGCCACCGCCGGCGGCTGCCACCGTTCGGACTCGGCCGAGGTGTTCAGCGCCGGCCCCATCGCCGAGACGGCCGTCAACCTGGCCTGCTCCGGCGCCGTTTCGGCGAACGTGTTCCGGGCCGCGAACGGCGGCGTCGCCTTCAAGGGCGAGGTCCCACAGGCCGACCAGCTCGCGGCGGTGGCCGCGAGCCGCGACGTGAAGGTCATCGCCCTGTCCATCGGCGGCAACGACCTGGGCTTCGCCGACATCATCAAGAACTGCGCGCTCGACTTCGTCCTGTGGAACTCGTACTGCTACGACGACCAACAGGCGGGCGTCGACCGGAAGATCGACGGGGTCATGGCGAGCGTCGGCAAGTCCGTCGACGAGATCCGCGCCGTGATGCGCAGCGCCGGGTACGCGGACTCCTCGTACCGGGTCGTGCTCCAGTCGTACCCGTCGCCGATCCCGCGCGGCGCCGAGAACCGCTACACCCAGAGCGACTGGAGCCGCCTGAACACCGGCGGCTGTCCCTTCTGGAACCGGGACTCGGACTGGGCGCGGGACTCCCTCGTGCCGCAGATCGCGGGCCGGCTCAAGGCCGTGGCCGCCGCCAAGGGCGCGCAGTTCCTGGACCTGCGGGACATGATGCAGGGGCGCGAGGTGTGCGCGAAGGCCAGCAAGCAGGTCAGCTCCGCGGCGCCGGCCTCCGCGCGGACGAGCGAATGGGCGCGCTGGATCGACAACAGCGAGTCGCAGGGGCTGATCCAGGAGTCCATGCACCCGAACCACTTCGGGCAGCTGGCCGCCGGACGCTGCCTGGCCCTGGCCGTCGCCCAGCCCGCGGGCTCCGGCGTCAGCTGTAGGAACACCGCCGGGGGCGACCACACGGGGATGTACCTGACGCCCGCGCCGTAGTCCGGACGGTGGGCACGACGACGGGGCGGGCCGCCACGACCACGCGTGGCAGCCCGTCCCGGACGTTGCGGTCGGCCCCTCTCCGCGCCCGATGCGCGAGGTGTCGTGTCGTCAGTTGGTGAAGACCTGGACGATCCTGTCGCCCGACACTCCGACGCCGGTCTTCGTGTAGTCGCAGTTCTTGATGTTGCCCGAGTGGACGGCGCTGTTGAGCCAGCCGTCCACGTGCTTCTGCTCGTCCGCGCTGCCCCAGGCGATGTTCTCCGCGGAGGCGGTGTACGTCGCTCCGGCCTTCTTCAGCCGGTCCTGAACGCTGGAACCGTCCGAGCCCGTATGGCTGGTGGTCGTGTCGTTCGCGTATTCCTGGGCCGCGGCGGTGACCGCCGGGTCGACCGTCAGAGCCGGGCAACCGGCGGCCGTACGGGCCTGGTTCACCAAGTCGAGGATCTTGTTCGGGTCTGCCACGGACGGGGCGGCGGCCCTGGTGTTCGTGGGCGGCGCCGCTACGGCCGCCGAGGCGGTGCCTACGGCTCCTGCGAACAGGAGGAGCGAGGACGCGCACGCGATGGTGCACCTGCGCCGTATGGATCCGGAAGCCATGGGGATACCTTCCTTCTTCCGACAAGGAGCGGCGCACGCGGTCGCGTCGCCGCTCGACCCCCATCACCGATGATTCTCCGCCGGGCTCCGCCGGCCCGCATCCTGCCACGGCAAAACGGCAGGTCAGAGTGCACATTGTGGCCCGAAGACAGTTCCTACGTCACCCAGCGTGAGCGTGTTCGGCGCGTGGACGGTGCGCCCGGCGCCGGCCCGGTGCGCACGTCGTCGCCGCGGGCACCGTTCGACGTGCGGCGGTCGTGCACCGCGACCGGTCCTACGTCGCGGCCCCCTCGAACCTGCCCCGCGCCGAACCCGGTTGGCCCGGCAGGCCGGCCAGGGCCGTGGTGAAGGCGGCGCGGCAGCGGAGCCAGTCGGGATCGGCCGTGGTGGGGTGCAGGTCGGCGAGTTTGGGCAGCAGGTCCGCGGAGAAGGCGTGGGCGGCCTCGGCCGGGAGCAGGGACGGCAGGTTGTCGATGGCGATCACGTCCAGCGGCCGGTCCCCGCCCCGCAGGCGCCGCACCGGGACCGTCCAGTCCGTGAGCCGGTCGTAGACGGGCAGCAGGTGCAGCTCGGACCCGGTGTCACAGGTGATGTCGGCGATGACCGAGAGCCTGGGGGCGCCGCTCTCCAGATCGGCGGGCGTCAGGAACGGCGGCACGGCCCGGGTCGTGAGCACCGCGTTGACCAGGATGTCGTGCTCCAGCAGCGCGGCCCGGTCCAGGCGGGCGGTCGCGGTGCGGCCCCAGCGGGTGACGGCGACCCCGGCTGTGGTGAGGGCGTCGCAGGCGCCGCGTCCGCTGCGTCCGCCGGCGCCGATCACCAGGGCGCGCAACCCGTCGGGCGGGGTGGCCCGCAGGCGGGCGTCGAGTTCCGCGCGGGGCAGCGGCACGAGGGGCGCCGTGAGCCGGCCGCGGGCGTGCAGCGCGGCCAGGGCGGCGCCCGCGTAACCCGCCCAGTAGCCGAAGGCGGCCAGCCTGCGACCCTGGGCGTCGGCGAGGTACTCCAGGTCGAACAGGGTTCCGCCGCCCGCCGCGAAGCGCCTGAGCAGCTCGGGCGCCTGGGCCTGCCCCTTGTAGGCGTGCCCGAAGTAGACGTGCCGGTGGTGCAGGAGCTCGGGCGTGGGAGGGAGTTCCTTCAACCCGAGGACGTACGCGGCCCCCGGCGCGGCCTCGGCCCAAGCTCCGGACGGGGCCGCGCGGCAACCGGCGGCGAGGTAGTCGTCGAGGGGGAAGACCCGGTGCGCTGAGTCCTCCACGGTGATCCGTACGCCCTGCCGGACGAGCCGTCCGGCGTCCTCGGGGGTCAGCGGCGCGCGCCGTTCGGTGGTCCGGGTCTCGTCGCGCATCCAGAGCTGCGGAAGATCTGCCATCGCTGTGCCACCTGTCTGCTCAGAGGGGTGGGGACGAGCGGGCGGCTCGCGGGCCCGGTGCGGGGTGCCGCGTGCTCATGCGATGTCTTTCCGCGCCGTATACGGCGCACGCGGGATCGGGCCCGGAACTCCGGGCCCGGGGGCACCGCGAGCACCTCCCGACCTCACGGGCCCCGGGGCCGCCGCGGCCGGCCCCGGGCGCCGGGGGCGTGCGGACGCGCGAAAAGGCGTGCGGCGGTGCGTACGCCACACCCGCAGTGGGTGACGTACGCACCGCCGCACGCCGGTCGGTGACCGGGCGTCAGTGCGCGAGGGCCGGTTCCGGGGCCGGTTCGGCGGCCGCGCCCTTCCTGGCTCCGAGGTGGTTGAAGGCCAGGTTGAGCAGGATCGCGACCACGCAGCCGGTGCTGATGCCGGAGTCGAGGACGACGAGGAGGTCCTTCGGGAAGGCGTGGTAGAAGCCGGGGGCGGCGATCGGGATCAGGCCGATGCCGATGGAGGCGGCCACGATGAGGGCGTTCTCCCCCTTCTCCATGGCCGCGCCGGCCAGGGTCTGGATGCCGCTGGCCGCGACCGAGCCGAAGAGGACGATGCCGGCGCCGCCGAGGACGGGCAGCGGGACGACTCCGATGACGGAGGCGGCCATCGGACACAGGCCCAGCAGGATCAGGATGCCGCCGCCGGCGGCGACGACGAACCGGCTGCGCACCTTGGTCATCGCGACGAGCCCGATGTTCTGCGCGAAGGCGCTGCACATGAAGCCGTTGAACAGGGGGCTGATGGCGCTGCCGAGGGTGTCGGCGCGCAGGCCGCCCTCGATGGTCTTCGCGTCCGCCGGCCGGCCGACGATCCTGCCGAGGGCCAGGATGTCGGCGGTGGACTCGGTCATGCAGACGAGCATGACGATGCACATGGAGATGATGGCGGCCACCTGGAACTGCGGGGCGCCGAAGTGGAACGGGGTCGGGAAGCCGACGATGTCCGCGTTGCGGACGGCGTCGAAGTTGGTCATGTTCAGCGGTATCGCGACGAGGGTGCCCGCGATCAGACCCAGCAGGATGGAGATCTGCTGGAGGAAGCCCCGCAGGAACTTCCGCATCACCAGGACGATCGCCAGGGTGAGGGCGGCCATGCCTATGTTCTGCGTCGAACCGTAGTCGGGGGCGGCGCTGTTGCCGCCCTGCGACCAGTTGAAGGCCACCGGGAGCAGCGAGACGCCGATCAGGGTGATGACGGTGCCGGTGACCACGGGCGGGAAGAAGCGTACGAGCTTCCCGAAGTAGGGGGCGGCGAGGAATCCGACGATTCCGGCGACGATGATCGCGCCGAAGATGATGGGGATGGCGTTGTCCCCCTCCCCCTTGCCGATGGCGATCATCGGGGTCACGCCGGCGAAGGAGACGCCGTTGACGAAGGGGAGTTTGGCGCCGATCTTCCAGAACCCGAGGGTCTGGAGGAGGGTGGCCAGGCCTGCGGTGAAGAGCGAGGCGCCCATCAGGAAGGCGGTCTCGGTGGCGGAGAGGCCGACGGCGGGTCCGACGATCATGGGCGGGGCGACGACACCCGCGTACATGGCGGCCACGTGCTGGAGGCCGCTGGTGAACATCTTCAGCGGAGGCAAGGTCTCGTCGACCGGGTGCTTCCCCTCCGGTACTACGACTGCATCTTTGCGAAACCTGGGCGTTGCGGCCACGGCTTCCTCCGGTCGGTTAGACACGTCGGCGGGGACGTGGGTGTCATGGAGGTGGTGCGAAAGCGTGCTGGTCGAGCCTGTCTTCAGTTGTGGGTGGTGCTTCGATGGTTGTCCCAAGCGGTGCGGAAACGATTCGCCCAAATCGGTTCCGCGCAGGCCCGCGCCGGGGCAGGAGGTGCCATGGCAGTGGCACGAGACCTGTGCGGCGGTGCGGGTGTCACGAGTCACCGCCCCCGGGGGCGCCCTCGGATCTCTCCTCGGGCGCTTCCCGGGAACGGCTGCCGCGGACCCCGCTCGGGTCCGCGGCCGCCGGTCGAGGGCCGTCCCCCTCGACCGGACTCCGGGGGATCAGGCCTGCGCGGAGATCCGCGCGAGGCGCTGGGCCTCTTCCCGCGTGGACACCGCGATGGCGTCCTCGTCGGCGAAGAGCAGTCGGTTGTTCTCGACGATCTGCTTGCCGTTGACGAACGAGGCCGTCACCGGGGCCGCCGCACCGAAGACCAGCGCGGTGACCGGGTCGGCGATCGAGGAGTGCAGGAGGGTGTTGAGGTTCCACAGGACCAGGTCGGCGCACTTGCCGACCTCCAGCGAACCGATGTTGTCCGCGCGACCGAGGACCTGCGCGCCACCGTAGGTGCCCAGGCGCAGGGCCTGGCGGGCGTTGAGGGCCCGCTCGCGGTGGACCGGGTTCAGGCGGTTGATCAGCAGCGCGTTGCGCAGCTCGGTGTGCAGCTCACCGGACTCGTTGGAGGCGGTGCCGTCCACGCCGAGGCCGACCGGGACACCGGCGGCCAACATGTCCGGAACGCGGGCGATGCCGGCGGCCAGACGGGCGTTGGAGGACGGGCAGTGCGCGACGCCGGTCTTGGTGCGGGCGAACGCGGCGATGTCGGAGTCGTTCATGTGGACGCTGTGCGCCATCCACACGTCCTCGCCGAGCCAGCCGGTCGACTCGAAGTAGTCGGTCGGGCCCATGCCGAACAGTTCCTTGCAGAACTGCTCCTCCTCGACGGTCTCGGAGCCGTGCGTGTGCAGGCGCACACCCAGCCGGCGGGCCAACTCGGCGCCCTGCTTCAGCAGCTCGGTGGAGACCGAGAAGGGTGAGCAGGGGGCGACGGCGACCTGGGTCATCGCGTCGAAGGAGGCGTCGTGGTAGCGCTTGACGGTCGCCTCGGTGTCGGCCAGGGCGCCTTCGAGGGTCTCGACGGCGTGGTCCGGCGGCAGGCCGCCGTCCTTCTCGCTGCGGTCCATCGAGCCGCGGGCGAGGGTGAAGCGGACACCCATCTCGGACGCGGCGCGGATGATCGAACCGGACAGGTCGCCGGAGTTCGCGGGGAAGACGTAGTGGTGGTCCATCGCGGTGGTCACACCGCCCTTGGCCATCGCGGCGAGGGAGCCCTGCGCGGCCGTGTACGTCATCTGCTCGTCGATGCGCGCCCACGTCGGGTACAGCGCGACGAGCCAGTTGAAGAGGTTGTGGTCGGTGGCCAGACCACGCGTGATCCACTGGTAGAAGTGGTGGTGCGTGTTGACCAGACCAGGAGTCACGAGGTGCCCGGTGCCGTCGATGCGGCGGACTACGTTTTCGAGGTTCGCGGGGGCGTTGCCCGCGCCGACGAACTCGATCCTGTTGCCGGCGAGGACGACGTGGCCCGAGGCGTACTCGGTGTCGTTCGCGTCGACCGTCGCGATCGCACAGTTCTCGATGACGATGCGCTCGACGGCGCTGTCAGGGGCTGCCGATGCTGCCATGGGACTTCCTCGTGCTTTCAGTGGCGGTGCGGGCACGGCAAAACCCAGGGGATTTGAGTGCCGGAGCCGGGGGCCTTGGCAGCTGACAGTACTGCCGCCCCGTGTGTTGCGTCCGGGTGCCGATTCAGGAAGTTGTGGGGGTGTCGCGCACCCCGGGGCCACTGCGGAGCCCCGGGGCACACGTGCCGTGCCCTAGAGGTTGGTCATGTCCACGGGGATGCGGGCGTCAACGCCGTCGCGGAGGACCGTCGCCTCGATCAGCCCGTACGGGCGATCGGCGGCGAAGTACACCTCGTTGTCGTTCTTGAGGCCGAAGGGCTCCAGGTCGACGAGGAAGTGGTGCTTGTTCGGGAGCGAGAAGCGAACCTCGTCGATCTCCGAACGGTGGTTGATGATGCGCGAACCCATCTGGTACAGGGTCTGCTGCAGCGAGAGGGAGTAGGTCTCCGCGAAGGCCTGCAGCATGTGCTTGCGGGTCTCGGCGTAGGACTTCTCCCAGTTGGGCATCCGCTGGTCGTCGTCCGACCAGGCGAAGCGCCAGCGAGCCGACACCTGGGTGGCCAGGATGCGGTCGTAGGCCTCCTTCAGCGTCGTGTACTTGTCCTTCACGTAACCCCAGAACTCGGAGTTCGTGGAGTTCATGACGACGAGGTCCTTGAGGCCGGAGATGACCTCCCAGTTCTTGCCGTCGTACGTGATCTGGGTGACCCGGGTCTCGCCGCCGTTGCGGACGAAGGAGTGGTTCACCTCGTCGGAGCCGATGAACTTGGAGTTGGCGTCCGAGGTGGCGATCCGGGACCAGGAGTACTCCTCGATCCGGATGCGCGCCTTCTGGATCGGCTCCTGGCTGTTGACGAACCAGCGCGCCAGGTGGATGCCGAACTGCTCGGCGGACTCGATGCCGTGCTCCTTGGCGAACGCGTACACCGTGTTCTTGGTGGTGTCCGTCGGCAGGACGTTGGCGTTCGAGCCGGAGTAGTGGACGTCGTCCATGTCGCCGGAGAGGGCGACCGAGACGTTCAGGTCCTTGATGTGGTGGGTGTCGCCGTCCCGCGTGATCTTGACGACGCGGTTCTCTGCTTTGCCGTACTGGTTCTGGCCCAGAATCGTGGCCATGCTAGCTCCCTCGGTAAACGGAGTAGCCGAACGGGTTGAGCAGCAGCGGTACGTGGTAATGCTCGCCGGGAGTGACCGCGAACGTGATCGTCACTTCCGGGAAAAACGCACCGCTGTCCCTTACGCGGGGGGCGTCCTGCTGCGCCTCGGCTTGCTTCTTGGAACTGGGCTTATCAAAGAAGTACGTCTCGGTCTCGAAATCGAGACGCACGTGGGTGGTGCCCTCCGGCAGCGCCGGCAGGTCCTTGCAGCGCCCGTCCGCATCGGTGGCGGATCCGCCCAGGGCCGCCCACTCGCCGTCGAGACCCGTACGGGCCGACAGGGAGATGGCGACGCCCTCGGCGGGCTTGCCGATGCTGGTGTCCAGGATGTGAGTGGACACCGAGGCGGTGGTTGCCGTGCTCATGGTCACTCTCCTTCTACGAGTCGGGTCAGGCGGATCTTGTTGATCTTGACGAGCTCGCCGCGGGCGGTTTCCCGCTCCTGCTCCGGCGAGTTGTCGATCCGGACCTTGACCGCGTCCCGCATGAACGCACCGGTCGCCCCGGTGGCGCAGATCAGGAATACGTGGCCGAACTTCTCCTGGTAGGCCAGGTTCAGTTCGAGGAGCTCGCTCTTGAGCTTCTCCGAGGCACCGGCCATGCCACGCTGCTCGCGGGCGGAGGTCGGGTCCCCCGGCTTCGGCCGGCCGATCGGCGCGTGGCCTCCCATCGCCTCGGCCAGGTCCTCCGCGGTGAGCTCCGCCATGGCGGATTCGTTCGCGGCGAACAGGGATTCGGCGGTGGCGAAGGGGCGCTGGGCGAGGAGCTTGGCGCCCCATGCCGAGCTGGCGCACACCTCGTGCAGTTCGGCCGTGGCCTCGCTGTCATCCAAGGCGTTGAACCGGGTCAGACCCGGGGTCGGACTCGAAGTCACGGTAGGCCTCCGTGGCCTGTTGTTGCTTAGACGGGCTGCGCATAGCTAACGCCCTCGACAACACGGCGTCAACACTTTGTTGAAACTTCCCGTACACAAAAGCCGCCGCCCGGATGAATTGGGCGGCGGCTCGTCACAGGAGGTGACAGGGCAGTCACTCTTGGCTGTTCTTGGCCTCTTTTGCGGTGGCCGAATCCCTGTTCAAGTAGTTGTAGACGGTGAAACGGCTTACGCCCAGGGCTCCCGCGACCGTTTCCACGCCGTGTCGGACGGAGAAGGCACCCCGCGCCTCCAGTATCCGCACCACGTCCTGCTTCGACTTGCGGTCCAGCTGCGCCAACGGTACGCCGTGCCGGCGCTCCAGGGCCGCCAGGATGTGATCCAGCGAGTCGGACAGCTGGGGCAGGCGCACCGCCAGCAGCTCCTGACCCTCCCAGCTGAGCACCACGTCGTCCGGCTGCGCCAGCGCCGGATCCATCAGCTCGCCGCCCATCGCGTCGACCAGGGGCTTGACCGCGGCGACGAAGGGGTGGTCACGGGGCTCGGTCACGAGGTCTCCTCCCCGATCACGTTCACCTGGAGCGAGACGCGCGTCGCGCCGGCCCCCAGGGAATCGCGCAGCAGCGCGGCCACGGCGGTCAGCACCTGATCGGCCTCGCCCTCGGCGGTGTTGCCGAACGGGCCGACGTCCACCGCGTCCAGCTGGGCCTTCTGGATGACCTCGCGAGCGGCCACGGCATGGGCGGGGGCCTCTTCGAGATCGAAGGGCTCGGTCGTGAACTCCACTCTCAATCGCACGCAGGTCAACCTACTGCGCAGTCACGATTTTTCGGCAGTCCGCACTTGACATCGGCGCGGAATCCCATGCAGTCTTCCATCAAGCAGAAAATAACTTCCGCAATACGGAAGGAGCGCACACCCCTCATGGGATACACGGACCAGCGCTTCGATGTGAACCTGTCCATCCTCTTCACGGAACTCCCGCTCCTGGAGCGTCCCGCGGCTGCCGCCGCGGCGGGCTTCACGGCGGTCGAGCTGTGGTGGCCCTGGATCGAGACCCCCACCCCCGCACAGGCTGAGCTCGACGCCCTCAAGAAGGCTCTTGAGGACGCCGGGACCCAGCTGGTGGGCCTGAACTTCTACGCCGGCCAACTGCCGGGCCCGGACCGCGGTGCGGTGTCGGTACCCGGTGACGAGTCGGACCGCTTCAACGCCAACATCAACGTCGCGGCGGACTTCGCCGCCTCGGTGGGTTGCAAGGCGTTGAACGCCCTGTACGGCAACCGCGTCGAAGGCGTGGACCCCGCCGTCCAGGACGAGCTCGCGCTGAAGAACCTGGTGGTGGCCGCTCGGGCCGCCGACCGCGTCGGCGCGATCCTCCTGATCGAGACCCTCAACAAGCCCGAGTCGCCGCTCTACCCCCTGGTGAGCGCACCGGCCGGCATCGAGGTCGTGGACAAGGTCAACGAGGCCACCGGCCTCGGGAACGCCAAGTTCCTGCTCGACCTGTACCACCTGGCGATGAACGATGAGGACCTCTCCGAGGTCATCGAAAAGTACGCCGCCAAGACCGGTCACGTCCAGATCGCGGACAAGCCCGGACGCGGTGCCCCCGGCACCGGCGAGCTGCCTCTCGAGGCGCTCCTGGACCAGCTGAAGAAGGCTGGATACGAGGGCTGGGTCGGCCTGGAGTACAAGGCGGCCGACGCCGCCGCGTCCTTCGAGTGGCTGCCCGCCGAGGCCCGCGCCGCCCGCTAGGCGGACAAAGTCCAGGCGATCAGCCAGGCACCCCCCGCACTTTTCGTACAAAGCATTAAGAGAAGGACCCTCATCATGAGCAACCTCCCCAAGATTGCCTGGATCGGTCTCGGAATCATGGGTTCCCCCATGGCCGAGAACCTCCTGAAGGCCGGCTACCCGGTCACCGGCTTCACCCTGGAGCAGGACAAGCTGGACCGCCTGGCCGCCGCCGGCGGCAGCGCCGCCGGCTCGATCGCCGAGGCCGTCAAGGACGCCGACGTCATCATCACGATGGTGCCCGCCTCCCCGCAGGTCGAGGCCATCTCCTACGGTGAGAACGGCATCCTGGAGAACGCGAAGTCCGGTGCGCTGATCGTCGACATGTCGTCGATCACCCCCCAGACCTCGATCGACCTCGCGAAGAACGCCGCCGAGAAGGGCATCCGCGTCATCGACGCCCCGGTGTCCGGTGGCGAGGCCGGTGCCATCGAGGCCGTCCTGTCGATCATGGTGGGTGGCGAGCAGGCCGACTTCGACGAGGCCCTGCCGGTCCTGGAGACCCTCGGCAAGACCATCGTCCTGTGCGGCCCGCACGGCTCCGGCCAGACGGTGAAGGCCGCCAACCAGCTCATCGTCGCGGTGAACATCCAGGCGTGCGCCGAGGCCGTCGTCTTCCTCGAGAAGTCCGGCGTGAACCTCCAGGCCGCCCTGGACGTCCTCAACGGTGGTCTGGCCGGCTCGACGGTCCTGACCCGCAAGAAGGACAACTTCCTGAACCGCGACTTCAAGCCCGGTTTCCGGATCGACCTGCACCACAAGGACATGGGCATCGTCACCGACGCCGCCCGCAACGTCGGTGCGGCCCTTCCGGTCGGCGCGGTCGTCGCCCAGCTGGTCGCCTCGCTGCGCGCCCAGGGTGACGGCGGCCTGGACCACTCCGCGCTGCTGCGCGCGGTCGAGCGCCTCTCCGGCGACCAGGTCTGATCCCGCCGCGGCCCGCTCGTCGGGCCGCCCTCCCCCCTCACGGGGGCCCCGAGTGTCCGGATGGTGCCGGCGCTGACACCTGTCCTGTCGCGCCCAAGCGCCGGCACCGTCCGGATTTCCTCTCCTCAATCTTTGTTCAACAAACTGTTGACGCCACGTTCCAGCCGAATTTAGGCTGTTCCGCATGACGGAAGACGCATTCCGTCAGCAGTTATCCGTACGGAAGGTCACCATGTCGAAGCGCACGCTGACGACCGAGTCCGGCGCCCCGGTCGCCGACAATCAGAACTCCGCCACCGCCGGCGTCGGTGGCCCGCTCCTGGTCCAGGACCAGCAGCTGCTCGAAAAGCTTGCCCGCTTCAACCGTGAGCGCATCCCGGAGCGCGTGGTGCACGCCCGCGGTTCCGCCGCGTACGGCCACTTCGAGGTGACGGACGACGTCACCGCGTACACCAGCGCCGCGTTCCTCAACACGGTCGGCAAGAAGACCGAGACCTTCCTGCGGTTCTCCACCGTGGCGGACTCCCTCGGTGGCGCGGACGCGGTCCGCGACCCCCGCGGTTTCGCGCTGAAGTTCTACACCGAAGAGGGCAACTACGACCTCGTCGGCAACAACACCCCGGTGTTCTTCATCAAGGACCCGATCAAGTTCCCCGACTTCATCCACTCCCAGAAGCGCGACCCCTTCACGGGCAAGCAGGAGCCGGACAACGTCTGGGACTTCTGGGCGCACGCCCCCGAGGCGACGCACCAGATCACCTGGCTGATGGGTGACCGCGGCATCCCCGCGTCCTACCGCCACATGAACGGCTACGGCTCCCACACCTACCAGTGGACCAACGCCCAGGGCGAGGCCTTCTTCGTCAAGTACCACTTCAAGACGAACCAGGGCGTCCGCAGCCTCTCCAGCGACCAGGCCGCCGAGCTCGTCGGCAAGGACGCGAACTCGCACCAGACCGACCTGCTCCAGGCGATCGAGCGCGGCGTGAACCCGAGCTGGACCCTCTACGTCCAGATCATGCCCGCCGCCGAGGCCGCGGACTACCGCTTCAACCCGTTCGACCTCACCAAGGTGTGGCCGCACAGCGACTACCCGCTGCAGCGCGTGGGCCGTCTGGTCCTCGACCGCAACCCGGACAACGTCTTCGCCGAGGTCGAGCAGTCCGCGTTCTCCCCGAACAACTTCGTCCCGGGCATCACCGCCTCGCCGGACAAGATGCTCCAGGGCCGTCTCTTCGCGTACGCCGACGCCCAGCGCTACCGCCTCGGTGTGAACCACACCGTGCTGCCGGTCAACGCCCCGAAGGCGGCGAAGGCCGACAACTACGGCCGCGACGGCGTCATGGCGCTGCGCAACGGCTCGCGCCAGGACAAGAACTACGAGCCCAACTCGTACCAGGGTCCGGCCGAGACCGGTCTCGCCCTGGGCGCCCCGCAGGCCGTTTCCGGCTGGACGGGCACCCACGAGGCCCCGGCCCACACCAAGGATGACAACTTCTTCCAGGCCGGCGAGCTGTTCCGGCTGATGTCCGAGGCCGAGAAGGAGCGTCTGGTGGCGAACATCGCCGGCGGTCTCTCCCAGGTCACCCTGGAGGACGTCATCGAGAAGAACCTGGCTCACTTCCACGCCGCCGACGCCGACTACGGCAAGCGCGTCGAGGAGGCCGTCCGCGCCCTGCGCGACGCCTGAGCCTGAAAGCTGTACCGGGGGCCTGACGGGAGGTCAGGCCCCGGGTGCTGGCCCGACCCGTGGACCCGGATGAGGGGTGGTACGCGGTGAGGGCAGGACGAGGACCGTGGCGAGCGTGCGAGCCAGTGCGGTGGTAATGGGTTCCGAGGCCCGTCTCTTGACCTGAGGGAGACGACGCCGGAGTTCTCGTCGCCCGCCCGCCACGGTCCCAGCCACATCCTCCTCGTACGAGGGGCTACGCACAGGGCCCCCTCCTACGAGGGAGGACAACCTCCCCCCGACACTCCGCCCGGCGGTGCGAACGTCCTGTCGCGCCAGCCTCGCACCGTCGGGCGGTCACCAACCAGAGCGCCGAGTCACGGACGGTCCCGTGACTCGGCGCTTTGTCGTGTGCGGGGTGGATGTCGTGCCCGCTCGGTGCCGGGGTCTCGTCAGGCGCGCGGTCGCCGGGGGCGTGCTCGTCGTCGCCGGGCAGCTCGAAGCGTCCGAGTGGGGTGCGCGTGCGCGGGTTGGCCCGGCACATCGGCCGGTACGCGGGGAAGCGCGCGTCGCGGGACATCACGTGGACGAGCCGCGAGCGGGCGCCCATCACCACGACCCCGGCGCCGGAGAACGCTAACGGGAACGGGATCGCGAACACCTGGAACGAGCCGAGGGTGCGTTTCAGCTCCTGCCGATAGCGGCCGGGCTCGGCGGGGTCACCGCCGAGCCGTCCACCCGTAGGACCCTGCGACGCCTCGGCCACCTGCCCTTCCCCGCCCCCCTGGGGCCGCCTCCCCGCGGCAGCGGCGCCGGCGGGGGCGGAGGGGCGGGGCGGCCCGGCCCAGTGTGCCCCCGCGACCGCCCGGGCCCCGTACGCGGTGCTGGACGCGCGCGGCCGGCCCCCGAACGGAGGCCCACCGGCAGCCGATGTTCGGCGACCGATCGGCGCCCGAGGGCCGACAACCGGCGACCCGCTTCCCGGCGATCGGCCCCGAAACGCGGACGGCCCCCGCCCCTCCTGGTGGAGGGACGGGGGCCGTCGGGCGGTGCGGGGTGATCAGACCTTGAGGGCCTTGATCGCGGTCGGGGCGTGGCCCGGCTCGGTCGCGAGCTCTTCGAACTCGGTGACGTCGCTCATGTCGACCGTCTTGCTCATCGCGATGTTGGTGATGCGCTCCAGGATGGCCTCGACGACGACCGGGACCTGGAACTCCTGGGCCAGCTTCTTGGCCTCCTCGAAGGCCTCGCCCAGCTTGTCCGGGTCGGTGACACGGATGGCCTTGACGCCCAGGCCCTCGGCGACCTTGACGTGGTCGACACCGTAGACACCCAGCTCGGGGGTGTTGATGTTCTCGAATTCGAGGTTGACCTCGAAATTGATGCCCAGACCGCCCTGCGCCTGACGGATCAGACCCAGGTAGGCGTTGTTCACGAGGACGTGGACGTAGGGGACCTTGTGCTGGGCGGCGACCGCCAGCTCCTCGATCATGAACTGGAAGTCGTAGTCGCCCGAGAGCGCGACGATCGGGGTCTCCGGCTCGGCGGTGGCAGCACCGATCGCGGCCGGGATGGTCCAGCCGAGCGGGCCGGCCTGGCCGCAGTTGATCCAGTTGCGCGGGCGGTAGACGTGCAGGAACTGCGCGGCCGCGATCTGCGAGAGCCCGATGGTGGTGACGTAGCGGGTCTCGGGACCGAACGCCTTGTTCATCTCCTCGTAGACGCGCTGCGGCTTCAGGGGGATGTTGTCGAAGTGCGTACGGCGCTGCAGGGTCGCCTTGCGGTCCTGCGCCGAGGCGGTCCAGGCGGAGAAGTCCGGCAGCTTGCCCTCGGCCTTGAGCTCCTTGGCGATCTCCACGAAGAGCTCCAGCGCGGCCTTGGCGTCGGAGGCGATGCCGAAGTCCGGGGCGAAGATCTTGCCGAGCTGCGTGGGCTCGATGTCGACGTGGACGAACTTGCGGCCCTTGGTGTAGGCGTCCAGGTTGTAACCGGTGTGACGGTTGGCCCAGCGGTTGCCGATGCCGAAGACGAAGTCCGACTCCAGGAACGTGGCGTTGCCGTAGCGGTGCGCGGTCTGCACACCGACCATGCCGGCGGCCAGTTCGTGGTCGTCCGGAATGGTGCCCCAGCCCATCAGGGTGGAGATGACCGGGACGTTGACCAGCTCGGCGAACTCGACCAGCAGGTCGGAGGCGTCGGCATTGATGATGCCGCCACCGGCGACGATCAGCGGGCGCTCCGACTCCAGCAGGAACTGCAGGGCCTTGGCGGCCTGGGCGCGGGTGGCCTGCGGCTTGTAGACCGGCAGCGGCGCGTAGGTCTCCGGGTCGAACTCGATCTCGGTCAGCTGGACGTCGATCGGGAGGTCGATCAGGACCGGGCCCGGACGGCCGGAGCGCATCAGGTGGAAGGCCTCCTGGAACACGCCCGGGACCTGCGCGGCCTCCAGGACGGTCGTGGCCTTCTTGGTGACGGGCTTGGCGATCGAGGCGATGTCGACGGCCTGGAAGTCCTCCTTGTGGAGCTTCGAGACCGGAGCCTGACCGGTGATGCACAGGATCGGGATGGAGTCGGCGATCGCCGAGTACAGGCCGGTGATCATGTCGGTGCCGGCGGGGCCGGACGTACCGATGCAGACACCGATGTTGCCCGCCTTGGCACGCGTGTATCCCTCGGCCATGTGCGAGGCGCCCTCGACGTGACGGGCCAGCGTGTGGCTGACGCCGCCCACGTTCTTGAGCTCGCGGTAGAACGGGTTGATCGCTGCGCCGGGCACGCCGAAGGCTTGCGAAACGCCCTCAAGCTTGAGGATCTCCACTGCAGCGGCGGCGGCTGTCATACGGGGCATCGAGTTCTCCTGCGGGTCCGACGGTCAGGCTTTTCCGTAATCCGGAAGTTATGTTCTGCTATACGGAACAAGCTAAGCGGCGGCTTGCCGGACGTCAAGGCGGGGCAACACCCCGGAACCCACCAAAAGCCGCATCTCTTTCGGTGAGTTGTACAAATGACCGAGACGCCGGCACGTTCCGGCGGGAATCCGCGGTCCGGCACACTCCGTCGGTCGCGGGTGGTGGAGCATGGACCCACGCACAGCGACGAGGGGGTCCTTTTCACATGGCGGAAGCGGTACCGGTGCGCTGCCCGGAGTGCATGCGCGAGAACGGCTACACCTCCCCGGTCTTCCCCTGCGCCTGCGGGAGCCCGGTCACGCCGACGCTGGACCTGACCTCGCCACCGGTCCCGCTCACGCACCGCACCTGGTCGCAGAGCTGGGTGACGGTGCGGTGCGGGGCCTGTGGGCGGGACAGCGAGTGGCCGCACCCGGAGGTGGGGTGCGCGGGATGCGGCACCGTGGTGCTGCTCGCGGTCCATCCGCCCGAGCCGCAGCAGGCGGCGGGCCCGGACGGGTCCGCACGTCAGGACCCGGGGACGAGCGACGGCGGGGCTCCGGCTTCCGGGCGGCCCGGCGCGCCCGCGGGTGGGGGTACGGGGGCGGGGGCGGCCGGGAGGACCCCGGTGCCGCGGCCGGCGTTCCGGCCGGTGACCATCCGTACGGCCCGGGACGCCGTGGCGACGGCCGCGCTGTACCTGCGGTGGCTCGGCTTCCAGGACGTCCGGCGGCCGGACGGGCTGCCCATCCCCTCGGCGGCGGTGGACCTGCGGGCCCCCGGCGTGGTCGCGCAGGTGGACCCGTCGACCACCCCGGCCGGGCTGCGGGCGGTGGAGTGCGTGTGGCTGAACGGCCTGACGGCCTCCGCGACCAGCGTCTACTTCTCGCTCGCGGGCTATACGGACGAGGCCCGCTGCCGGGCGGAGGACCTGGGCATACCGCTGTTCGTCATGGACCTCACCGGCATGCCACAGCCGGTCAACGACCCGGCGGACGCACTCGTCGCGACGGGGGCCTAGGCTCGGAGGCTGCTGTTGCTGTTGCTGTTGTTCCTGTTGCTGTAGCTGTTGTTCCTGTTGTCGCTGTTGTTGCCGTTGTTGCCGTTGTTCCTGTTGCTGCCGAGGAGAGCCTGATGAGCCTGTACGACATCCCGCTGACCACTCTTGCCGACGAGCCGACCAGCCTCGCGGCCCACAAGGGCAAGGCCATCCTGCTGGTGAACACCGCTTCGCAGTGCGGGCTGACCCCCCAGTACTCGGGGCTGGCCCGCCTGCAGTTCAAGTACGAGGAGAAGGGCTTCACCGTCATCGGCGTGCCCTGCAACCAGTTCGGCGGCCAGGAGCCCGGCAACGCGGAGGACATCCAGACCTTCTGCGCCGCCGGCTTCGGCGTGACGTTCCCGATGCTGGAGAAGTCCGAGGTCAACGGCGAGCACCGGCACCCGCTCTACCAGGAGCTGGTGCGGACCCCGGACGCCGACGGCGAGGCGGGGGACATCCAGTGGAACTTCGAGAAGTTCCTGATCTCCCCCGCCGGCGAGGTCGTGGCGCGCTTCCGCCCGCGCACCGAGCCCGAGGCCCCCGAGGTCATCGCCGCGATCGAGGCGCAGCTGCCGGCCTAGGCCGTCCCGTCCGGATCCCGCGAGCGGCGGGCCCCGTGGGTCCGCTCAGCGCAGGTCGGCTTCGTCGTACTCCCCCGTGGAGCCGGCCGCGGTGAGTTCCCGCAGTTCCACCCGGCGGATCTTGCCGGACACCGTCTTGGGCAGCTCGGCGAACTCGATGCGGCGGATCCACTTGTACGGGGAGAGGACCGCCCGGGAGTGCTCGAAGAGCACCCGGGCGGTCTCCTTGTCCGGCTCCCAGCCCGCGGCGAGGGTGATGTACGCCTTCGGGACGGAGAGCCGCAGCGCGTCCGGGGCCGGGACGACGGCCGCCTCGACGACCGCCTCGTGTTCCAGCAGGGCGCTCTCCAGCTCGAACGGGCTGATCTTGTAGTCGGAGGCCTTGAACACGTCGTCGGCGCGACCGAGGTAGGTCAGGTAGCCGTCCGCGTCCCGCGCGGCGATGTCCCCGGTGCGGTAGAGCCCGTCGGCCATGGCCTCGGCGGTGCGCCGCGGGTCGTCGCGGTAGCCGGTCATCACCCCGGCGGGGCGGGTGCGCAGGTCCACGCAGAGCTCGCCCTCGTCGGGCGACGGCTCACCGGTGACGGGGTCCAGGAGCACGATCGTGTAGCCGGGCGCCGGCCGGCCCATGGAGCCGGGCTTGACCGGGACGCCGGGGAAGTTGCCCACCTGGAGGGTGGTCTCCGTCTGGCCGAAGCCGTCGCGGATGGTCACGCCCCAGGCTTCCCGGATCCGCTCGATCACCTCCGGGTTGAGCGGCTCGCCCGCCGCGACGGCCTCGCGCGGGGGCTTGCGCAGTCGGGTGAGGTCGGACTGGATCAGCATCCGCCACACGGTGGGCGGGGCGCAGAAGGTGGTGACCCCGGCCCGGTCCATCTCGGCCATCAGCCGCTCCGCGTCGAAGCGGGCGTAGTTGTGGACGAAGACGGTGGCGCCCGCGTTCCAGGGCGCGAAGAGGTTGGACCAGGCGTGCTTGGCCCAACCGGGCGAGGCGATGTTGAGGTGGACGTCGCCGGGACGCAGCCCGAGCCAGTACATGGTCGACAGGTGCCCGATCGGGTACGAGGCGTGCGTGTGCTCGACCAGCTTGGGGCGGTCGGTGGTGCCGGAGGTGAAGTACAGCATCAGCGGGTCGGTGGCGAGGGTCTCGCCGTCCGGGCGGAACTCCCGGTCGGCTCCGCTCATGTCGGCCAGCCGCCGCCATCCGACGGGGACGTCCTCTCCCGCGGCGATCCGGGTGTAGGTACCGGCCACCTCGTCGAACTTGGGGGTGTCCTCGGTACGGGCGATGACGTGGCGGATCTCGCCGCGCTCCACCCGGTCGCGCAGATCGGCCGGGCCGAGCAGCGGGGTCGCGGGGATGACGACGGCGCGGAGCTTCATCGCGGCGAGCATCACCTCCCACAGCTCGACCTGGTTGCCGAGCATGACCAGGATCCGGTCGCCGGCTTCGACGCCCTGGGCGCGGAGCCAGTTCGCCGCCGCCGCGGAGCGGCCGGACAGATCCTCGAAGGAGACGCCGCGGCCGGTGCCGTCCTCCTCCACGATGCGCAGCGCGTCGGCGTCGTTGCCGGCCGCGATGCGGTCGAACCAGTCGAGGGCCCAGTTGAACCGCTCCGGGCGGGGCCAGGTGAATCCGGTGTGGGCGGCGTCGTAGTCCCCGCGGTGGCTGAGCAGGAAGTCCCGTGCGGCGAGGAAGCTGTCGGTGGCACTGTTCTCCGTCATGACAGGCATCGTGCCGCGCCGGACGTCCCGTTCACCAGGGCGGCGTCAGCCGTGGATTGACCCGAAGCGCACGGAGCCGGGTCCGCCGGCCATCGTGGCGAGCAGGACCTGCCCTTCCGCCTCGATCTCCTCCTTGCGTGCGCGGGACGGCGTACCGAACAGCTCGACGGTGAGGACGGGGGGCGGCGCGGGGGCGTCGGGGCCGGGGCGGTTCGCGCCGGCGCCGTCGACTCCGGGGCGGTTCGCGCCGGCGCCGTCGACTCCGGGGCGGTTCACGCCGGCGCCGTCGACTCCGGGGCGGCCCGGGCCGGCGCCGTTGTGGTCGGCGGGACCGCTCGTCGGGGCGTCGTCCAGTCGCCACAGCCCGGCGAGGAAACCGTCGACGAGGAGGGTGCGGTGGGCCTGGTTGCCCGTCCAGGTGCGGTTCCTGATCTCGGGGGCGACGACGCGGGAGCGGTCGGCGTGGGACAGCAGCAGGTTGTCGAATTCGGGCAGGAAACGCGGCGGGGCCGGCGTGTCGGCGTCGGGGCGGGGCGCGTCGGGCAGGTCGAACAGCTCGGTGCCGCTCTCGTCCCGGAAGGTGAGCAGGCGCGGCCGCAGCCGTTCGAAGGCCTCCCGCAATCGGGTGAGGCCGGCCCAGGTCTGCATGTCCTTGACGGAGGCGGGGCCGAAGGCACCGAGGTAGCGCAGCACCACGTCGTCGACGGGCTGCGCGGCGCCGGCGTCCGCCCCGAGCCACCGCTCGACGGTGGTGAGCCGGACCTGCCCGCTGCGGCCCCACACACCGCGGGGGGTGACCTGGACCAGCGGCAGCAGACAGCGCGCCGCGACCGACAGGGACTGCGGATCGGCGGCGGGCCAGTGGACGAGGAGCTCCTCGCGGATCTCCGCCATGGTGCGGGGCTCCGCCTCGACGAAGGCGCGGGCCCGCTCGGCGAGCCGGTCCAGGTCCACGCCCGTGAGCCCCTTGCGGAAGTAGGCGACCTCCCGGTCCCGGGCGGCTTGGACGAGGGGCCGCAGGGTGAGGGCGTCGTGCGCGGTGTGGGTGTGGATGGTGGAGCGCATCGTCACCATCCGGACCACCTCGCGCGACTCCATGAGCCCGGCCAGCTCCGCGGGCCGGAACCCGGCGAGGCGGGCGTGGAGCTGGAAGTACGGGGGCTTGACGTTCTGCGCCTGGAGCCCGACGAGGTGCGCGACGGCGTCCCCCGCGGACATCTCGGCCCGGCTCAGCAGCAGCTGTCGGGCAAGGGTCGCGCGGTTCAGCGCACGGGTCCCGATCAGGGGACTCTGGTGGGGGGTCTTCGTCCTGGAGGCCATGACCGCACGCTAGCGCTGTGACCGGAAAGGTCCACCGGGTCGCGGCGCCCGGCACGGCACCTCGCCGCGTTGTCGGACCACGGAAGTACGTCCAGTACGAGCCGCGGCCCGCCGCCTTGCGACGCACCGCACCGAACACCGCGACCCGGCAAACCCTTCCGGCCACAGCACTGGCGCCGCTTGCGGACACCTTCTGTCCGCAGGCCCCGACCCGTCACCGCGGCCGCGTCCCCGGATACGACCTTCACGGGTGATGGCCGCGCCGGTGAGGCCTCCAGGTCCACGGGTCACCTCTTCATCCGGATCTCTCCCTATATCCTGCCCTTGGCCCGTAAACGTACGTTCGACCGGGAGCTGACCTGCGATGCCGGAGCGACCAGACCGCCGCCCCTCCCCACCCGCGAAGCGCCCGGGCCGGCTCCGCCCGTCCGGTCCCGACACCACTCCCCCGCCGGGCGCACCCGGGACGGGCCCGTCGGGCCCGGAGCCCGCCCCGCCGGTCCCGCCGAACCACCGCAGCGTGATCGACTCCGCGGTCTACCGCGAAGGCCTCCGCGTCGCCTCCCCCGCCACCCTCGCCGACACCTTCCGGCAGCTCCGCGACCAGCCGGACGGCATGGCCTGGATCGGACTCCACCGACCGACGGAAACCGAACTGCACTCCCTGGCGAGCGAGTTCAACCTCCACGAACTCGCCGTCGAGGACGCCCTCGAAGCCCACCAGCGCCCCAAGCTGGAGCGCTACGGCGACACCCTGTTCGTCGTCCTGCGCGCGGCCCGCTACCTGGACGCCCCGGAGGAGGTCGAGTTCGGCGAACTCCACGTCTTCGTCGGCCCCGACTTCCTGATCACCGTCCGCCACGGCGGCGCCCCCGACCTCTCCTCCGTCCGCCGCCGCATGGAGGAGAACCCCGCCCTCCTGTCCCTCGGCCCGGAGGCCGCCCTGTACGCGATCCTCGACGCGGTGGTCGACGGCTACGCGCCGGTCGTCACGGGGGTCCAGACCGACATCGACGAGATCGAGACCGAGGTCTTCCGCGGCGACCCCGAGGTCTCGCGCCGCATCTACGAACTCTCCCGCGAAATGGTCGAGTTCCAACGCGCCACCCGCCCCCTGGTCGGCATGCTCCACGGCCTGATGGCCGGCTTCGCCAAGTACGGCACGGACGAGGAACTCCAGCGCTACCTCCGCGACGTCGCCGACCACGTGACCCACACCAGCGAACGCGTGGACGGCTTCCGCCAGGCCCTCACCGACATCCTGACGGTCAACGCCACTCTGGTCTCCCAACAACAAAACGCCGAAATGCGCGCCCTGGCCGAAGCCGGCTTCGAACAGAACGAGGAGATCAAAAAGATCTCCTCATGGGCCGCCATCCTCTTCGCCCCCACCCTGGTCGGCACGATCTACGGCATGAACTTCGAGGACATGCCCGAACTGAAGTGGGCGGGCGGCTACCCCTTCGCGATCCTGCTGATGGCAGTGGTCTGCGTCAGCTTGTACGTCATCTTCAAGAAGCGCGACTGGCTGTAGACCACACAGCAGCACCATTGATCAACTTAGCTCCTGCGAACGCTGAGAAGTGGCCCGCAGGACCCCTGGGGAGAATCCGCAGCCCGCCCATGCCGGGCGCTCCCCCGCACCTTGGGGCCAGCCCTCCCGAACCGCCGACCACCTTCGACGGCACGCGATTGCGGAGGGTAACGACAACGGGTGGCACAGCAGATGCTGTGCCACCCGTTGTCGCGACCAGGCCCGTCCTGTCTCCCCCGACGACTACGAACCGGCAGTCGCCCACCAACCTGCCCGTAGGGCGTCGATGTCCGACCCCCTGTCTAGCCTGTCTCCGTGAAGCCCACCGATGACCGCCAGTTCCCCGCCGCGCTCGCCACTGCGATGGCCGTTCGATTCGAGTACGCCGACGGGAAGACCGGGGTCGACTTCGAGCCCTTCCCCGCCTTCCTGTCCGCTGCCGAGACCACCGACTGGTTCCAAGCGTGGACCGGGAACAGCGAACTGGACGGCAGCGCCTTCCGCGTGTTCGGACAGGACGGCACGGGCGGGTACGCGGCGATCTGGCTCATCCGCCCGAGCCGCCCTCTGGCCGAGCAGCCCATCGTCTTCCTCGGCTCGGAGGGCGAGACCGGTGTCGTAGCACGCGACCTGGGCGACTTCCTGTGGCTACTGGCCGACGGCTTCGGCCCCTGGGAAGCCGCCACGTCCTACGAGCCGGACTGGAAAGCGCAGCACAATCCGGAGCTGGCAGCCATCGCCGAAGGATTCGCACCGCACCAGCGCCGGTCGGCGGCAGCCGTGATCGAGCTGGCGACCCGGGAGTTCCCCGACTTCGACGACACCATCATGGACCTCTGCCGCTGAACCCAGCGTCGTCGCCTGCACGACCAGCTGGAATCACGGGAATGGCGGAACGCTCAAGTCACCGCGCCCCTCTGTCGCGTTCGAGCATCGCTGTAGCCTCTGACCATGAAGCACGGGGAAGGCGGGGACGCGCTCGTTCTGGAGGCCCGCGAGATGCTGGCCGCCGGACAGGGCAAGGAGGAGGTCTTCGCCGAACTGACCGCGCGCACCGGTGACTGGGACGCCTGCGCGTTGGCCCTATGTCTGGCCCTGGGAGTGTCCCGGCCGGACGCCGAAGCTCGAATCCACGAGGCACGGCGCCTCTTCGACGAGTTCGAGGCGGGAGAGGAAGACATCGTCGCCATGCTCCTCGCCTGTGGGCACGTGTTCGTCGTGGACCAAGTGCTGGACGGTCGCGGCGAGCGGATCCGCAACCTGTTGTGGACTGCCGCCTGCGCCCGCGGAGGCTTTCCTGGCGGCATGATCCCCTGGTTTCGAACCGGGGAGCTCACGAAGATCTTCCTGCTCTTCGCGCAGACCCGGTTCCGGGAAGGGCGGGGCGCACCTCCCGAGTTCTGGGCGGCCATGGTTACGGCCGGGGAACTACTGGCGACCGAGGACGGCTCGGACCAGGCAGAGGTGGCGGCGGAGCTGGAACATTGCCGGGCGCAGGCGACCACCTTCGGTACGGGATCTCAGATGCGGCCGTGAGAGGAGACCAGGGCCTCAGGTACGTACTCGGGCACCGTACCGAGCAGTGCGTCGATGGCCGCGCGACCCTTGCCGCCAGCCTCGGGCATGAAGTGGGCATAGTGGTCCAGGGTGATGGTCGGACTTGAGTGACCGAGCCACCGGGCGAGCGTGACGATGGACTCGCCCGCTTCGAGGAGGACCGAGGCGTAGGTGTGCGGGAGCACGTGGAAGCCGTCCTTGCGTGAAGCCTTCCACCGCACACCCTTCTCCCGCGCGGGAATGACTCCTGCCGCTGCGAGGGCTGGCTTCCAGGCCTCGTCGTTGAAGATGTTGGCGCGGATGGCGTTGCCGTACGTCGTCGTGAGGACGAGCGGGAAGCTCTGCTTCTCCCGGTCGGGCTCCGGTCCACCCCAGGGGACTCGACGTCGACCGCCGGATGGTCGAGGAAGTACGCGGCCAGTTCCGTGGCCACCGACCGGGGCATGTCGACGATGCGCGTCTTGCCGCCCTTGGGCAGGGCGAAGTGGAGGCGCCCGGAGAGAAGTTGCACCTGCCTGCGCACTCGGATGACGCCGCGTTCGAAGTCGATGTCCTTCGGCGACAGCCCGAACACCTCGCCCTGGCGCAGCCCACACCCCAGCGCGACGACGACCGCGATCCGGTAGCGAGGATTGATCACGTCCCGCACCCTCTGTGCCGTTGCCAGCGGCCACGCGTCACGATCCTCGTCGGGGGCCTTCGGCCAACGGACCGTCTTGGCCCGCATGGGGTTGCGGACGAGGCGCTTGTCGTCGATCGCGGTCTCGAAGATGTTCGACAGCGAGGTGAGGATCTGCCGGGCGTACCGCGGACAGCACTCGCCTTCGAGCGTGGCTATGTAGCCGCGCAGGACAGTCGCCGACACGTCGCGCAGCGCCACCGCACCGAGGTGCGGAAGGATGTGGAGTCGTACACGCTCATCAACTCGTTTGACCGTGCCGGGCGCGCCGCGAACGCCGGCGCGCCAGTGGCGCGTGACGAAGTCCGTCAAGGTGATGAGCCGTCGCGCGGGTCGACGAACTCGCCCCGTTCGCTGTCGGTGCCAGACCGCCGGAGCCACCCCTCGGCGTCCTCCAGCACGTCGAACGACATGTCCCGGACGCCCGGGATTCCAGCGACACGGTACCGAGACCCCTTGCCGTAACGGGTCGTACGCTCACGCTTCCCCGTGACGGGATCCTTCTTCTTTTTGATCCAACGGTCTTCGATATATACAGCCAAGAATTCCTCTGGGTAAGGGTTGAGCGTAGGGAGGTAAGGCCGGGTAGATCGGTTAGGCCGTGGCCGGGTACCCGGCGCGGCGCTGCGGGGCGGCATTCACCGGACTTAGGGAAGTATTACTGCGGGAGTCCGCCTGCTCCTGTTCCCGGATCCACTCGTCAAGCGTTTCGATCCGGTACATCACACGTCCGCTCCGCCCCATCCGAAAACTCGGCGGACCTTGGCGACGGTGCCGCCACACGTAAAGGGTAGTGGGCGACAGACCCAGGTATTCAGCGGCTTCACGCACGTTCAGAAAACCCCTCCGCAGCGGCGACACGCGGGGAGACATACGGACATTCGCCAGCAATTCACTGTCACAAGAAGCACTTCGCACGTATCGAACCTTCGGGGCCTTCCGTCAACAACCTGCGGCGACGGACATCGGGCATGACGAGTCCGCCCCCACTTGCTGTCGGGCAGGTGGAGCGGACTACTTCTATGGTCTGGAGAATCCCCGGTTTGGCTGACCGGGGATCGTCGGGTATAAGCCGGGGCGGCGTCGCCGCGCACCCACCCCGGACCCCTACGTCGCGGGCTGGAGCAGGGCGAGTGGGGAGACACCGAGGGCGGTCGCAATGGCGACGAGGTCGTCCACGTCGCAGCGCCGGCGGGTGCGTTCGATGCGGGACAGCACGGTGTTGGTCATGGGGTGGCCGAGCTCGGTGACACGGGCAGCGAGCTCGCGCTGGGCGAACCCGCGCGAGGTGCGCAGCCGCTCGATGGCGTGGGCGGTCCGTTCTCCGGCGGGACCGATTTCCGTAGCTCTTCGGGGCATGCGTCTGTTGTAGCTCGGGTTCCCGGGTTCACGTAATCGCGGACGCCCAGACATGGGACTTTGGGGCCAGTTTCGCGGAGAACGAACTGCCGATTCCCGCATAGACGGCCATTGCGGAACTACGACCCAACTCGGACCGCAGAGGTGCGCACAGCAGCAGTGGCTCCGGGCGGCGGAAACATAGATCGCCTCGTCTACCCCGGTCAATAGATTTCGGGGTGCGATCTTCGCCGCTCTCCCTACGCCGTCAACTTTTTGGTCAACCGGGGATTCGCCCTTACTGTGAAGACGTTCGCGATCAGCGATGCGCTCTGACGCTTTTCGAGTGCGGATGCGCTGGACTTGCACGGGCTGGGTGTGGCTGTCTTGGCCAAGCACCCCTGACAAAGGAATCGGCTCCCGGCGTTGCAGCGCCGAGAGCCGATGGGAGTCCCTTGTCCAAACCGCCCACTCCTGAACGGATCTGAGGAACGTCTATGCCCAACAGTACGGCCGACGCAGCCGTCCGCACACCCGCACCCACCCCGGCGTCGCCGTCCCAGCAGCAGGCGAAGGCGGGGCGATAGGCATGGCGCGCATCCGCACCATCAAGCCGGAAGCCTTCAGCTCCGAATCGCTGGCCGCCGTCAGCATCACCGCGGAGCGGACGTTCTTCGGCCTGCTCACCCAGGCCGACGACCACGGCCGGTTCCGTGACCAGTCCGCCGTCATCGCAGGCCTCTTGTGGTCCCTGCGCCCCGAACACGGCCCGATCGAGGTCGAGGACGACCTCACCCAGCTCGCCGGCAATGAACTCATCTGCCGGTACGAGGGCGAGGACGGCAAGCGGTACCTGCACATCGTGACCTTCTCCAAGCACCAGAAGGTCAACCGCCCCAGCGGTGTCCGGCACCCGAACTGCCCCTACCACGACGGCGGCCGGGTACCCCTGACTTCACCGCTGGCGCAGGGAGGGCTCCGTGAGGCGTCCGTGCACCATCAGGCATCCGTCCCGGAGCTCGCACCCACACCTCATGCCGTTTCGATGATCTCCGTATCAGCAGGTCAGGACGGGTTCACTGAGCCCTCCGAGCGGCATCAGGGAGAAGTACGGGAGCCCGCGCCGAGCCCTCACCGTCCGGATCTAGGATCTAGGATCTAGGATCAGGGATCTAGGATCTCCGTTGGGGGGCGCTGGAGCCCCCACCCCACCCCCGTCACGACCCAGCAGCTGGTCGGCGAGTACGCCGCCGCGTGCGAGAAGCGTCCCCCGGAGAGCGTTCTGGGCCATGTCGGCTGGGAGATCGGCAAGCTGCTGCGCGAAGGCATCGACCCAGAGCACGTCCGAGCCGGGGTCGAGCGCATGCGCGTCAAGAGCCTCCACCCGAGCGTGCTGCCCAGCCTGGTCAACGAGGCCATGAACCCGCCCCAGGCCACTGCTGGCGCCCGCAGGGCCCCTCAGCCGTACACCAACCCCGTTGACGCCGAAGCCGCTTACGGAGGCCAGCTGTGACCACCGCGACCCGCGAACCCCAGCGTGCTGGCACCTTGGCAGCCCGTCTCCAGGCCATTCTCGCTGCCAAGGGCATCGACCCCGACACCGCACCCGCCGGGCCCACGGTGGAGCCGGTGACCGCCCTGGAACTCGCCGACCGCCGCATCCCGCCCCGCTACCGCGAGGCACTCGCCACCCAACCCGAAGTCCTGGGCTGGGTGGAGGCGGTCACCCTCGCCGGGCGAAACGGGCCGGCCGGGACCCGGGGCATCGCCTACGGCCCCTCGCTGCTGATCGCCGGGCCCACCGGCATCGGCAAGACCCACCAGGCGTACGGAGCCGTCCGCTCGCTGCTGGCCGCCGGAGTACGCCTGTGCTGGCAGGCGGTCACCTCCGCCGATCTCTACGCCCAGCTCCGGCCCCGGCCCAACCACGATCCCGAGCGGGAGATCCAAGAGCTCGGCCGGTGCCCGCTGCTGATCCTGGACGACCTCGGCGCGGCCAAGCAGTCCGAGTGGACCGAGGAGCTGACGTACCGGCTGATCAACCGCCGCTACACCGAGATGCTCCCGACCCTGATCACCACCAACCTGCCGATCGCGGAACTCCGCAACGCAGTCGGGGACCGCGTCGCCTCCCGCCTGGCAGAGATGACCACCCGCGTCATCCTCACCGGCCCGGACCGCCGACGCGCCCAGCCGTCGGGCTCCTGACCACCACGGTCCCCACCCAAGTCGGTCCCCGTCATTGTGGGGACCGACCCACTGACCCGAGCCGTTCGGGGACCGTCCCATCCCGGTCCCGGTCCCGGTCCCCGTCCCTGTCACGGTCCCCAACCCGGTCCCCAACCTGGCCCCGGTCCCCGCCTGACAGCGGCCTCCCCCAGGAGGGGACCGACAGCAGTCGATCGGGGACCGTCCCATGATTGCGCTGCGCGCGCCGGGCACCATGGGGACCGGTCCCCAACTCTATTTCCGCAGGTCACCCCGGCCTGACATCCCCCGACTCAGTGGGGACCGTCCCCACGGTCCCCACCATCCGGGACCGCCCTGCGGCGGTTCGGGGACCGCCAGGTCACCACGTCGGGGACCGTCCCCACCCACCACTACGGGGACCGAGGGGGGACCAGTCCCCCACACCCCTGCCGCTGGGGACCGAGCGCCTCCCCGATACGGGGACCGCCCCCGCCCGGTCCCCAAACAGCACCGGCAGCGTCTCGCTTCACGAGCGAGCGGTCCCCAACCGGTCGACCCCGCCCAACAGCCCCTTCACCTGACCAGCCTCTACCTCTTCAAGGACACGCATGCACAACCCACCGCACGACCGTCCCAGCCACGACGAGCACATGCCCTCGCTTCCAGCCTCAGGAGGAGCAAGTTGTACCCAGAGCATTGCTCCCGTCGGGAGCAATGCTCTGGGTACCCCCGCCCCAGGGGTGGCGGGGGCGGACCGGCACCAGGGGGCGCCGGTCCTTCGGGATGCTGCCGAAGCCGGACCGCACCACGAGACGGAGGGACAGCACACCTGCCACACCCCCCGCTGCACGCACATCACCCCAACGACATTGCACGCGCGCCAGCGTGAACGTCTGCCCGCCGAGAAGAAGCGCATGCACCAGCCCAGCTGCCGCATGAACGACGACGAATTCCAGCTCCTCACCCACGCCGCCTCTGCCTGCCACATGAGCATCGCCGGCTGCCTCGCCCACTCTGCCCTGAAGGCCGCACGCGACCTCGAACACACCGAAGCCGAGATCGCCACCCACCGGGAGATGGTCAGAGAGCTGTTCGCGCTGCGCCGGGCCCTCGGCCAGATCGGCAACAACCTCAACCAGGTCGCCACCGTCCTGAACTCCGGCGCCGACGCTCCGCATGCCAAGGCGGTCCTCGACGCCGTCCAACGGACCGCCGAGCGCGTGGAGGACTTCACCCAGCGCTACTTGGAGACGGAGACTCCCGCCGGATGATCCCCCGCGTCCACAAGATGGGCACCCGCACCATCGGTCTGATCCGTACCTCTACGGCCCCGGCACCCACGAGGAACACACCGACCCGCACCTCGTGGCGGCCTGGGACAGCCTCGTCCCCGACCCCGGACGCAACCCGAAAGCCACTTACGCGGACCTGCAAAGGCTCCTCGACCAGCCCGTCGAAGCCCTGCCCAAGTCACGGCGCCCCACCGAGCACGTGTGGCACCTGTCCGTACGTGCTGCGCCCGAGGACCCGATCCTCACCGACGAACAGTGGGGCGACATCGCCCGCCGCATGGTTGCCGCCACCGGCATAGCCCCCGAGAGCGACACCGCCGCCTGCCGCTGGGCAGCCGTCCGCCACGCCGACGACCACATCCACATCATCGCCACCACCGTCCGCGAAGACGGCCGCCGGCCCCGCCGCCACAACGAAGCCAAACGCTCCCAGGCCGAAGCCCGTCTCATCGAGGCCGACTACGGCCTGCGCCGCCTCAACACCGGTGACGGAACCGCAGCCCAGCGCCCCACCAGCGCCGAACGCCACAAAGCCGACCGCCACCAGCGGGAACGCACCCCTAGGGAGGAACTGCGCGAGAGCGTCCGACGTGCGGCCACGGGTGCCCGGAGCGAGGAGGAGTTCTTCGACCGTCTCACCCATGCCGGTCTCCGCGTAAAGCGGCGCGTGGCACCGTCCGGGGACCTCCTTGGCTACACCGTGGCCCTGCCCGACGACCGCAACAAGAACGGCGAACCCGTCTTCTACTCGGGATCCAAGCTCGCCCCCGACCTCTCCCTGCCCCGCATCCGCGAACGCTGGACCCAACCGGCAGAACCCTCCTCGGACGAGCGCGTCTCACCGGAGCAGCCCGTTCTCCCACCGGTGACCGGCCCGGCGTACGCCCGCCGCCGCGCCACCACGGCGACCTGGCAGGCACTGCTGATCATCGATCACGGCGACGACGGCACGGCAGCAGCCCAGATCGCCGCTGCCGGCGAGGTCCTCGACGCGCTCGCCGACACCTCTGCCACCCCCACCCGACGAGAACTCCGTGATGCAGCCTTCGCGTTCGAGCGGGCCTCGCGTTCCCACGTCCGCGCCGTACGCGGGCACGACCACGCCCTGCGCCAGGCCGCGCATGACCTCGTCCACAGCGGACCAGCCCTCAGCCGCGGAGAGGACGGCGCCACCACCGCCATGCTCATCGACACCGCGTTCTTCCTCGTCACCGCGGCGGCGAAGTGGCACGCCAAGAAGCACCACGCCCAGCAAGCCGAAGCCGCCCACCAAGCCGCCGAACACCTGCGCGCCGACTACGAGATTGCGGCCGCCCAGCCGATGTCCGTGCTCCACCAGCGAGGCCGCTCCCTGCCACTGCAGCGACGACAGGCAGCCGTCCTACGCCAGGCGCTGCCCGAGATTGCCGAACAAGTTCTGACCGAGCCGGGCTGGCCCGCCCTGGCGGCCACACTCGCCGATACCCAGGCCGCAGGCCACAACCCAGCCCACCTCCTCGCAGAAGCCACGCGGCACCGGGAGCTGGACAGCGCCACCTCCGTCAGCGACGTCCTCGTCTGGCGTCTCCGCCGTCTCGCGCACCTGCCTGCCGATCCCGCAGCATCACTCCCCCGGCACGCGGCGACCACACAACCGGCTCCGAAGGCCGCGAACAACGCCTCCCGCCGGCGCTGACGCTAGAGCCTGTCTGATAATTGATCTTGTGACAGGTCGAGGTGAGTTGACGGAGGCGGCGTGGGAGCGGATGGAGCCCTTGTTGCCGCAGGTGGAC
>NZ_JBVHZI010000018.1:0-38808 GCF_055574495.1 Streptomyces sp. NPDC029836
CGGGGGGGGGGGGCCGGGGGGGGGGGGGGCCCGGCCCGGGGGGGGGGGGGGGGGGGGGGGGGGGGGGGGGGGGGGGGGGGGGGGGGGGGGGGGGGGGGGGGGGGGGGCCGGGGGCGGGGGGGGGGTGTCGTCCGGGACGGGCATGATTTATGGCGCCCTGTCCGGGGCTGCGTGAGTGGGGGGTGTTGTGCGCCAACAAATCACGTTTTAGTCCCTGACGACACCCCACCCCGTCCCCGTCCCCGACCCGCCTTCGTTTGGGGGTGGGGGGTGTGTGGGGGTGGGGGTGGGGGTGGGTCAGGGGGTGAGGGTGGTGAGGAAGGTGCTGATCAGGGGGGTTATTTGCTTGAGGTGGGTTTCCAGGGCGAAGTGGCCGGCTCCTTCGAAGAGGTGGAGGGCGGCTTCGGGGGTGTCCTGGAGGTAGGCCTTGGCGCCGGCCGGGGTGAAGAAGGGGTCGCCCGTTCCCCAGAGGATCAGCAGGGGCGGGCGGGTGGTGCGGAGCCAGGACTGCCAGGCCGGGTAGTGCGCGAAGTTCGACGCGTAGTCGAAGGCGAGGTCGGCCTGGGCGTCGGCGCGGCCCGGGAGGCCGAGGTAGTGGAGATCGAGCGTCCAGCTGTCGGGGGAGATCCGGGCGGGGTCGGCGACGCCCGTCTCGTACTGGAAGCGGGTGCCCTCCTCGGTGAACAGGCCCCGGACCCGGTCCTCGTCGCCGGGGACGTCGCGGCGCAGGCCGGTGAACGCGCGGGCCGCGTCCGAGAGGCCCTCCTCGTAGGCGTTGCCGTTCTGGACGATCAGGCCGGTCACGCGGTCCGGGTGGCGGGTGGCGAGCCGCAGGCCGACGGGGGCGCCGAAGTCGAAGGCGTAGAGGGCGTAGCGGTCCAGGCCCAGGGCCTCGGTGAAGCCCTCCACCACGTCCGCGAGGCGGTCGAAGGTGTACGTGAAGTCCTCGGGGGTCCGGGTCCGGCCGAAGCCCGGGTAGTCGGGGGCGATCAGCCGGTGCGGTGCGCCGTCGAGGGCGTCCATCAGGCGGGCGAACTGGTGGGAGGAGGTGGGGAAGCCGTGCAGGAGGAGCAGGACCGGGGCGTCGGCGGGGCCGCTCTCGCGGTAGGCGACGCTCACGCCGTTCACGTCCACGGTGCGGTGCATGACAGACATCTAACGCCTCCGGTTGTTGTGTTGGCATTAGCTTTGCTCAGGATTGCTAATGGGTCAAGGGGGTTGGGTATCATTAGGCGTATGACCGTCTTCCCGCTCACGGGCGAGCACCTCGCCCTGGACCTGTTGAACACCCGGCCCACCGTCGGGGATCTGATCGCCGATCCCGCGGGGCTCGCCGCCTGGTGGGCGGAGGAGGCGGGGCGGCTGGGGCCCGTGGGGGAGGTCGGGGACGCCGAGGTCGCGGCCGTGGTGGCGGTACGGGAGGCGGCCGGCCCGGCGCTGGCGGCCGTCCGGCGCGGTGAGCGGCCACCGGACGGGGCGCTGCGCGCGCTCAACGCCGCCCTGGCGGCGGCCCCGGCGCACCGGGAGGTGGCGTGGGTCGAGGGGGACGGGGTCCTGGCGCGCACGGTTCGGGACGCGGATCCGGCGCGGAGGCTCGCGGCCGAACTCGCCGAGGCGGTGGTGGAACTGCTGGCCGGGCCGCGGGTGGCGGAGGTCCGGGAGTGCGAGGCGCACGACTGCTCGTTGCTGTTCCTGCCGGCGCACCCGCGGCGGCGCTGGTGCGTGGCCTCGGCCTGCGGCAACCGGGCCCGGGTGGCCCGGCACTACGCCAGGAGGAAGGAGACCCCGTAGCGGGCTCCGTCGGCCGCTGAGCGGTACCGCCCGTGCGGCGTCGCTCCCGTCAGTCCTGGTCGTCCTTCAGGACCGGGAACTCGCGGGGGGCCAGCAGCAGGAGGACCAGGAGCGCGGCGACGGCGGCGGCCGTCGCGCCGAGGAAGATGTGGTCGACGGCGGCGGCGACCGCCGAGCGCAGGTGGGCGGCGGCGGCCGCGGGGAGGGAGTCCGGGGCGGCCAGCGCCTTCGAGACGTCGTCCAGCCGCTGCGGCAGGCCGGGTAGCGGGGAGTCCGCGAGCCGGGCGGCGATCGTCGCGTTGGCCACGGCGCCCAGCAGCGCGGCGCCCACGCTCTGACCGACGGTGCGGCAGAACAGTACCGAGGCCGTGGTGGTGCCCCGCTCCGCCCAGCCCACCGTGGACTGCACCCCGATCATCAGCGGCAGTTGGAAGAGGCCGAGGGCGAAGCCCAGCAGCAGCATGATCAGCGCGGGCTGCCAGGCCCGCGCGGGGTGCGGGAGCAGGGTGAACGCGAAGAGGATCACCGCGGCCGCCCCGATGCCGAGGACGGCGGTGTCGCGGAAGCCGATGCGCCGGTAGACGTGCTGGCAGAAGGCGGCCGAGATGGGCCAGCTCAGGGTCATCAGGGCCATCACGAACCCGGCGCCGACCGGGCCGAGGCCCAGTACGGTCTGCGCGTACGTCGGCATGAACACCAGCGGGGCCACCATCAGCACGCCCAGCGCGCCCAGGGCCAGGTTCACGGCGGCGATGGTGCGCCGGCGCCACACCCAGCCGGGCAGGATCGGCTCCGGCGCCCGGCGTTCCACCCGGACCACCACCGCGGCCAGCGCGCCGGCGGCCGCGAACAGGGCCAGCGAGGGCGCGGACAGCCAGGGCCAGGCGACGCCGCCCTGCACCAGCGCGAAGAGCAGCACCCCGCCGCAGGCGAAGACGCCGAGGGCGCCCGCCCAGTCGACCGGGCCCCGGGGGCCGTGGGAACGTACGGGTTCGACGAGGTGCCGTGCGGTGAGCCACAGCGCGAGGCCGGCGAGCGGGACGTTGATGAGGAAGGTCCAGCGCCAGCCCGCGTACGCGGCGAGCAGCCCGCCGAGCGCGGGCCCCAGCAGCGAGGACGAGGCCCAGACCGTGGTCATCCGGGCCTGGATCCGCGGCCGTTCCTTCAGCGGGTACAGGTCGGCGGCCAGGGTCTGCACGGTGCTCTGGAGCGCACCGCCGCCCAGCCCCTGGACGATCCGGAAGGCGATGAGCGCGGCCATGTTCCAGGCGGACGCGCACAGGACGGACCCGACGAGGAACAGGGCGGTGCCGAAGAGGAGGACGGGCTTGCGGCCGAAGGTGTCGCTCAGCTTCCCGTACACGGGGAGGGTGACGGTGACGGCGAGGAGGTAACCGGAGAAGAGCCAGGAGAAGACGGAGAACCCGCCGAGGTCGCCGACGATCTGGGGGACGGCGGTGGCGACGATCGTGGTGTCGAGGGCGACCAGGGCCATGCTCAGCATCAGCGAGATGACGACGCGGGTCGGGGGACGCCCGTCGCGGCGCCCGGCCGTACGTCCGGCCGCGGCGTCCTCGCGACGCTCCGCCCGGTCGGCGGAAACGCTTCCCCCGGGGAGGTCCGTCCCGTCCCGGCCGGGGTCCTCCCCCTGCTTCCGCTGCGCCGCCACCGTGCTGCCTCCCCCTCTGTGCCCCCGGCACCCGGACGCGGAGAACACCTTCTCACCAGGGGTGTGTCCGGCGGTATCCCTCACCCCGGACGGTCCGGGGGGCCCGGATCCCCTAGGGGTCGCTCCCCCCGACGGGCCAGGGATCGCTCGTTCCGCCGGATGAGGACGAACGTCCCGCGGCGTCCTTAACTGATGCATACGAGCGGGGACCGGCCTTCACGGGGAGGTGGGGTTAACCCCCCGGTGGATACGGCGATGGGCACCAGCGCGCCGGACACCCCCCGCACCACAGACTTCACGACGGCGACGCACGCACGCGCCGGCGCGCACCGGGCGCGCAGCGAACAGGGGAGAACACCGTGACAACCGCGATGACCGAAACCAGGCACGGGAGTACCGGAGGGCACGGCGCCGTCGCGGCCCGGGCACGCCAGGTCGTCAAGGCCTACGGATCCGGCGAGACCCGCGTCGTCGCCCTCGACACGGTCGACGTGGACATCCACGCGGGCCAGTTCACCGCGATCATGGGCCCCTCCGGCTCCGGCAAGTCCACGCTCATGCACTGCCTCGCCGGCCTCGACACCGTGACCAGCGGACAGATCTTCCTCGACGAGACCGAGATCACCGGCCTCAAGGACAAGAAGCTCACCCAGCTGCGCCGCGACCGGATCGGCTTCATCTTCCAGGCCTTCAACCTGCTGCCCACGCTCAACGCCCTGGAGAACATCACGCTCCCCATGGACATCGCGGGCCGCAAGCCGGACCCGCAGTGGCTGAACCGGGTCGTGGACACCGTCGGTCTCGCGGGCCGCCTCAAGCACCGCCCGACCGAACTCTCCGGCGGCCAGCAGCAGCGCGTGGCCGTGGCCCGCGCCCTCGCGGCCCGCCCGTCGATCATCTTCGGCGACGAGCCGACCGGAAACCTCGACTCCCGCGCCGGCGCCGAAGTCCTGGGCTTCCTGCGCCAGTCGGTGGACGAGCTCGGCCAGACCATCGTCATGGTCACCCACGACCCGGTCGCCGCCTCCTACGCGGACCGCGTCATCTTCCTCGCCGACGGCCGGATCGTCGACGAGATGTTCGGGCCCACCGCGGACCAGGTCCTGGACCGCATGAAGGACTTCGACGCGCGCGGGCGGACCTCGTGACCGTCATGAAGACCGCGCGGCGCAACTTCGTCGCGCACAAGGGCCGGATGGCGCTGTCCGCCATCGCCGTACTGCTGTCCGTCGCCTTCGTGTGCGGCACGCTGGTGTTCACCGACACGATGAACACCACCTTCGACAAGCTCTTCGCCGTCACCAACTCCAACGTCACGGTCTCCCCCAAGGAGGCCGCCGGCGGCGAGGAGGCCCCGGCCACCGGTAAGCCCCGCACCCTGGAGGCCTCGGTCGTCGACAAGGCGAGCCGGGCCGAGGGCGTCCGCTCCGCGCAGGGCGGCGTGCTGTCCATGGCCGTCACCGTGGTCAACGCCAAGAACGAGAACCTGGGTTCGACCACCGGCGCCCCGACCATCGCGGGCAACTGGAGCGACAACGAGCTCAAGTCCATGAAGATCACCTCCGGTCACGCCCCGCGCGGCCCCACCGAGATGATGATCGACAGCGACACCGCGAAGAAGCACCACCTCGCGCTCGGCGACGAACTGCGCACCATCGCCGTCACCGGCGACACCCGCGCCCGGATCAGCGGCATCGCCGCCTTCACCGTCACCAACCCGGGCGCCACGATCGTCTACTTCGACACCGCCACCGCCCAGCGACAACTGCTGGGCGCTCCGGGCACGTTCACGCACGTCAACATCACCTCCAAGGACGGGGTGAGTGACGAGCAGCTCAAGCGGAACGTCGCCGAGGTCCTCGGCGCGGACGCCTACCGGCTCCAGACCGCCAAGGAAGCCGCGGACGCCAACCGCAAGGACGTCGGCTCCTTCCTCGACGTCATGAAGTACGTGATGCTCGGCTTCGCCGGGATCGCCTTCCTCGTCGGCATCTTCCTGATCTTCAACACCTTCTCCATGCTGGTCGCCCAGCGCACCCGGGAGATCGGCCTGATGCGGGCCATCGGCGCCGACCGCGGGCAGATCAACCGGTCCGTCCTGGTCGAAGCCTTCCTGCTCGGCATCGTCGGCTCCCTGCTCGGTGTCGCCGCGGGCGTCGGCCTGGCCGTCGGCCTCATGAAGCTCATGGGTCAGATGGGCATGGAACTGTCCACCGACGACCTGACCATCGCCTGGACCACCCCGGTCCTCGGCATCCTGCTCGGCGTCGTCGTCACCGTCGTCGCCGCGTACGTACCCGGCCGGCGGGCCGGGAAGGTCTCCCCGATGGCCGCCCTGCGCGACGCCGGAACCCCCGGTGACCGCAAGGCCGGCGTCGTACGGGCGGTCCTCGGTCTCCTGCTGACCGGCATCGGCGGCGCGGGCCTGTTCCTCGCGACGGCCGCCGAGAAGGCCTCGGCCGGCTCGATGTGGCTCGGCCTCGGCGTGGTGTTCACGCTCATCGGCTTCATCGTGATCGGCCCGCTGCTCGCGGCCGGCGTGGTGCGGGTGCTGTCCGGAGCGGTCCTGCGGCCCTTCGGCTCCGTCGGCCGGCTCGCCGAACGCAACGCCCTGCGCAACCCGCGCCGCACCGGCGCCACCGCCGCCGCCCTGATGATCGGGCTGGCGCTGGTCGCCTGCCTCTCCGTCGTCGGCTCCTCGATGGTGGCCTCGGCCACCGACGAACTCGACAAGTCGGTCGGCGCGGACTACATCGTCGCCTCCGAGACCGGACAACCGGTCATGCCGCAGGCCGAGCAGGCCATGCGGGCCAACCCGCGCCTGGACCACGTCACCGCCTACCGGGAACTCCCGGCGAAGATCACCGCCCCGGACGGCAGCACCGAGGAGGTGGGCCTCGGCGCCACCGACCCCACCTACGCCCAGGACATCCGGCGCAAGATGGTGGCCGGCGAGCACGCGGCGGCGTACGGCAAGGACGCGATCGGCGTCGGATCGATCTACGCCGAGGCGCACCGCGTCAAGCTCGGTGACGAGCTGACGGTCGCCTTCGTCGGCGGCCGGACGGTCAAGCTCAAGGTCGCGGCCATCACCAGCGACGAGGGCAACCTCGACAAGGGCATGACGTACATCAGCACCGCGCTGGCCGAGGCCTCCGTCCCGGCCGACCGGATGCCGCGCCCGTTCATGCTGCTGGCCACCGCCAAGGACGGCCAGGCCACCACCGCGTACGCCGAGGTCAAGAAGGCCCTCGCGGAGTACCCGCAGTACACCGTGCGCAACCAGGCCGACTACAAGCAGGCGCTGAAGGACCAGGTCGGCCAGCTGCTGAACATGGTCTACGGGCTCCTCGGACTCGCCATCGTCGTCGCCGTCCTCGGCGTCGTGAACACGCTGGCCCTCTCGGTCGTCGAGCGGACCCGCGAGATCGGCCTGATGCGCGCCATCGGCCTCTCCCGCCGCCAGCTGCGCCGCATGATCCGCCTGGAGTCGGTGGTCATCGCCCTCTTCGGCGCCCTGCTGGGCCTCGGGCTGGGCATGGGTTGGGGCGCCGCCGCCCAGCAGCTGCTGGCGCTGGAAGGCCTGAAGGTCCTGGAGATCCCGTGGCCGACCATCCTCGGGGTGTTCGCCGCCTCGGCCCTGGTGGGCCTGTTCGCCGCACTGGTACCGGCCTTCCGGGCGGGGCGGATGAACGTACTGAACGCGATCGCCGGCGAGTAGCTCGCCGGGCGGTCGTACGGGGGGACACCGCCCCGGGCAGCCCGTGGGGGCGGCCCGGGGCGGCGTCGTGCGCGGCGCCGCCGGCGGGGTGCGCGACGCTCAGACGCGGCGCAGGACGACGAGGCCCCGGGCGGTGCCGACCAGGGTGAAGCGGGCCTCCGGGTGCAGCTGCCGGGCGTAGCCGATCGGGTCCTCGCCCGCCCAGCCGGAGGCGTTGTCGTAGGCGAGGTAGTCCGGCAGGACGCCCCCGGTGTCGCCGATCCAGAACACCCGGCAGCGCGAGGTCAGCCGGGTGATCGGCCCGATGTCGCTCTCCACGCTCGCGCCGTCCGGGATCCGGGCCAGGAGCCGCTCGACCGCCCCGACCCGCGCGGGCCGCTCGTACGTGACCGCCTCCCCGAGCCGCGACAGGGGCAGGGTCGTCGCGCTCAGCGCGAGCCCGGCCGCCAGCAGGCCGGCGGGCAGCTGGAGGCAGTACGCGCGCAGCCACGGCCGGGGGGAGCGCCGGGAGGTGTCGAGGGCGTCGACCAGGGCGAGGGCGACGACCGGCATCAGGACCGCGCTGTAGTGCCAGTCGGTGGACCAGTAGTGCTCGTCGCCGGACAGGAACCGCCAGCCCAGCGTCGGCGCGGCGACCAGCAGCAGCGGGGAGCGCAGCGCGAGCAGCCCGGTCGTGGGGACCAGGACCCAGGCGAGCGTGGACAGCTTGGTGCCGAGCGCGTAGAGGGGGCCGGGGCCCGCGCCGTCGAGCTTGTCCCAGTAGGCGTAGCCGTCGGTGGCGAAGGCGGGGATCACCACGGTGAACACCAGGGCGGCGGCCACCACCCCGACGACGGCCGCTGCGAGCGCGGCCCGCGCGGCCCACCGGTCGACGCGCCGGGCCCGCCAGGCGACCACCAGGGCCAGGGCCGCGAGGGTGACCCCGAGGTCCTCCTTGACCAGCAGCAGCGGCAGCCCCCAGCCCAGCGCACACCACCAGCGGCGGGCGAGCAGCGCCTCCATCGCGAAGGCCAGCAGCGGCACCGCGAAGCAGATCTCGTGGAAGTCGAACTCCACGGCCCGCTGGATCCCCCACGACAGCCCGTACGCGGCCCCCAGCGCGAGCCCCCGGGCCGGCCCGAGGAACCGGGCCGCGGCCCGGGTGACGGGCACCGCGGACAGCGCGAACAGCGCCGCCTGCACGACGAGGAGGGTGACCGGGGTCGGGAACACCCGGTAGACGGGGGCGATCAGGGCGATGACCGGACTGAAGTGATCGCCGAGCACGAGGGCGCCCGGCCCCTTCAGGTCCACCACGGGCGGCTGGAGCCAGGCGTAGGCCCGTACGGCCTGCTCGAAGATGCCCAGGTCCCAGGAGAGGGTCTCCATGCGCCGGTGGCGCGACACCGAGAGCACGGCGTACGCGAGGAACAGCGCGGCGGCCAGCAGCCAGGCGTTCCGGTTCGTCCGGAACGCGGCCCCCGGCTCCCGCGGGGCCCGGCGCGGCGCCGGGACGAGCGGGACGGGTGGCGGGGCCGGGGACGCCGGGAGCGCCCCGGCCGCCTTCGGACTCCCGGATATGAACATACGTTCAGGTTGCCATTCCGGCCGGCCGGGTTCGGCCGCGACCCCCTGTTCCGGCCGTGTCCGGAAACCGTCGGGCGGCGCCGGACGGGCGGTCCGCCCCCCTGTGGGGGACGGTGGTGGAGGGGCGGGCGGGCGTAGGGTGGGAACCCCCGGCCCGTTCACGTGTCGGGTCCTTCGCGTTGCCCCGCCCCATGCCCACGGACGCACTCGTCACCGGACGGAAAGCCCCCTTCATGAGCCTGCACGGACTGCTCGACGCCGTCACCCGGGATCCCGCCCTCACCGAGGCGGTCACCGCGGCCGGGGACGGCAACCGGATGCACGTGGACCTCGTCGGCCCGCCGGCCGCCCGGCCCTTCGCGATCGCCGCGCTCGCCCGGCGCACCGGCCGGACGGTGCTCGCCGTGACGGCCACCGGCCGCGAGGCGGAGGACCTGGCCGCCGCGCTGCGCTCGCTGCTGCCCGAGGACGGGGTGGTGGACTACCCGTCCTGGGAGACGCTGCCCCACGAACGGCTGAGCCCGCGCAGCGACACCGTCGGACGCCGCATCGCCGTCCTGCGCCGGCTCGCCCACCCCAGCCCGGACGACCCGGCCGCCGGACCCGTGTCGGTGGTCGTCGCACCGATCCGCTCCGTGCTCCAGCCGCAGGTCAAGGGCCTCGGTGACCTGGTTCCGGTCAGCCTGCGGCAGGGGCAGAGCGTCGACCTGGGCGAGATCACCGCCGCCCTCGCGGCGGCCGCGTACGCCCGCGTCGAGCTGGTCGAGAAGCGCGGCGAGTTCGCCGTCCGCGGCGGCATCCTGGACGTGTTCCCGCCCACCGAGGAGCACCCGCTGCGCGTGGAGTTCTGGGGCGACGACGTCGAGGAGATCCGCTACTTCAAGGTCGCCGACCAGCGGTCCCTGGAGATCGCCGAGCACGGGCTGTGGGCCCCGCCCTGCCGCGAGCTGCTGCTGACCGACGAGGTGCGCGGGCGGGCCGCGGCGCTGGCCGAGCTCCATCCCGAGCTGGGCGAACTGCTCCACAAGATCGCCGAGGGGATCGCCGTCGAGGGCATGGAATCCCTCGCCCCGGTCCTCGTCGACGACATGGAACTGCTGATCGACGTCCTGCCCGCCGGGGCGATGGCCGTGGTCTGCGACCCGGAGCGGGTCCGTACCCGGGCCTCCGACCTGGTGGCGACCTCCCAGGAGTTCCTGATGGCCTCCTGGGCGGCCACCGCCGGCGGCGGCGAGGCGCCCATCGACGTCGGCGCGGCCTCCCTGCGGGGCATCGCGGACGTCCGCGAGCACGCCCGCGAGCTGGGCATGATGTGGTGGTCGGTGTCGCCGTTCGCCGCCGACGAGGACACCGTCGGCGGGGACACCCTCAAGCTCGGCATGCACGCCCCCGAGGCCTACCGCGGCGACACCGCCCGGGCGCTCGCCGACACCAAGGGCTGGCTCGCCGACGGTTGGCGCACCGTCTTCCTCACCGAGGGCCACGGCCCGGCCGTACGTACCGTCGAGGTCCTCGGCGGCGAGGGCATCGCCGCCCGGCTGGAGCCGGGCCTCGCGAAGCTCGAACCGTCCCTCGTGCACGTGGCCTGCGGCTCCCTCGACAACGGCTTCGTCGACCCGGCCCTGAAGCTGGCCGTCCTCACCGAGACCGACCTGACCGGCCAGCGCACCGCCACCAAGGACCTCGGCCGGATGCCGACCCGGCGCCGCAAGTCCGTCGACCCCCTCACCCTGGAGGTCGGCGACTACATCGTCCACGAGTCGCACGGCGTCGGCCGGTACGTGGAAATGGTGCAGCGCACCGTGCAGGGCGCCACCCGCGAGTACCTCCTCGTCGAATACGCCCCCGCCAAGCGCGGCCAGCCCGGCGACCGCCTCTACATCCCCACCGACCAGCTGGAGCAGGTCACCAAGTACGTCGGCGGCGAGGCCCCGACCCTGCACCGGCTCGGCGGCGCCGACTGGACCAAGACCAAGGCGCGCGCGAAGAAGGCCGTCAAGGAGATCGCCGCCGACCTCATCAGGCTCTACAGCGCCCGCATGGCGGCCCCCGGACACACCTTCGGCCCGGACACCCCCTGGCAGCGCGAACTGGAGGACGCCTTCCCGTACGCGGAGACGCCCGACCAGCTCACCACCATCGCCGAGGTCAAGGAGGACATGGAGAAGTCGGTCCCGATGGACCGGCTGATCTGCGGCGACGTCGGCTACGGCAAGACCGAGATCGCGGTCCGGGCCGCCTTCAAGGCCGTCCAGGACGGCAAGCAGGTCGCCGTGCTCGTCCCGACGACCCTGCTCGTGCAGCAGCACTTCGGCACCTTCTCCGAGCGGTACGCGCAGTTCCCCGTCGTGGTGAAGGCGCTGTCCCGCTTCCAGAGCGAGACCGAGTCGAAGGCCACCCTGGAGGGACTCAAGGAGGGCTCGGTCGACATCGTCATCGGCACCCACCGACTGTTCTCGCAGGAGACGAAGTTCAAGGACCTGGGCCTGGTCATCGTCGACGAGGAGCAGCGCTTCGGCGTCGAGCACAAGGAGCAGCTGAAGAAGCTCCGCGCCAACGTCGACGTGCTGACGATGTCCGCCACCCCGATCCCGCGCACCCTGGAGATGGCGGTGACCGGCATCCGCGAGATGTCGACGATCACCACCCCGCCGGAGGAACGGCACCCGGTGCTGACCTTCGTCGGCCCGTACGAGGAGAAGCAGATCGGCGCGGCGATCCGCCGCGAGCTGCTCCGCGAGGGCCAGTGCTTCTACATCCACAACCGGGTCGAGTCCATCGACCGGGCGGCCGCGAAGCTGCGCGAGATCGTGCCCGAGGCGCGGATCGCGACCGCGCACGGCCAGATGTCCGAACAGGCCCTGGAACAGGTCGTGGTGGACTTCTGGGAGAAGAAGTTCGACGTCCTGGTGTCGACGACGATCGTCGAGTCGGGCATCGACATCTCCAACGCCAACACCCTCATCGTGGAGCGCGGCGACAACTTCGGCCTGTCGCAGCTGCACCAGCTGCGCGGCCGTGTCGGTCGAGGCCGCGAGCGCGGGTACGCGTACTTCCTGTACCCGCCGGAGAAGCCGCTGACGGAGACCGCGCACGAGCGGCTCGCGACGATCGCCCAGCACACCGAGATGGGCGCCGGCATGTACGTCGCCATGAAGGACCTGGAGATCCGCGGCGCGGGCAACCTGCTGGGCGGTGAGCAGTCCGGACACATCGCGGGCGTCGGCTTCGACCTGTACATCCGCATGGTCGGCGAGGCGGTCGCCGACTACCGGGCCGCCGTCGACGGCGGGGTGGAGGAGGAGCCGCCGCTGGAGGTGAAGATCGAGCTGCCGGTCGACGCGCACGTCCCGCACGACTACGCCCCCGGCGAGCGGCTGCGCCTCCAGGCCTACCGGTCCATCGCCGCGGCCAACTCGGAGGCGGACATCAAGGCGGTGCGGGAGGAACTCACCGACCGCTACGGCAAGCTGCCGGAGCCCGTGGAGAACCTGCTGCTGGTGGCGGGGCTGCGGATGCTGGCCCGGGCCTGCGGGGTCGGTGACATCACCCTCCAGGGCCCCAACGTCCGCTTCGGACCGGTGGAGTTGCGCGAATCGCAGGAGCTGCGACTGAAGCGGCTCCACCCCGGTACGGTCCTCAAGCCCGCGACCTCGCAGGTGCTGGTGCCGAGGCCGAAGACCGCGCGGGTCGGCGGGAAGCCGCTGGTCGGCCGGGAGCTCCTCGGCTGGACCGGGGAGTTCCTCACCACGATCCTCGGCTCGTAGTCGGGTCCCCGTACGCCCACCCGGCTCGAAGTCCGCCGGCTGCGGCTGCCCTCCAGGGCCTCCACGACGGCCGTCGGGCGGATCCGTCCCGCCCGAGTGACACCTGTGCGGCGACCCTGCAACGGTTGGGTCCATCCCCTCACGGACGGCCGGAAAGGCTGTATACGCTCATACCCGCAAACCGTCCGCACGGCCCGTCAGGAGCACCGATGCACGCCCCCGGCATCCCGCCGCAGCAAGGCCCCCACGGCCACCGTCCCACTTCCTCCACCGTGGTGACGCTGCGCGTGCTGTTCGCGGTGCTCCCCGTGATCAGCTGCGGCTTCCTCGCCTGGGGCGCGATGCTGCGCCTGGCCCTGGTGACCCGCAGGTCGCGCGACTGGATCCTGCTCGTCGTCAGCGGCCTGCTCGCCGTCGTCTGGATGACCTTCATCCAACTCGACCCGACCGCCGAGACCGACGGCTGGCAGGGCAACCTCGGCGCCGGCGGCTCGATCCTCACCGGCTTCGCGACCTGCGTCTACTTCCTCATCGCCGACATCAAGCACCACGAGGCCCTCGCCTCCGCGCCGCCGGCCGCCGGCTGGTACCCGCAGCCCACCGGCGGGCCCCCTTACATGCCGCCGCAGCAGCAGACCAACCCCGCCTACGGGTACCCGCCCGCGCACACCCCCGTGCCCGGCCCCGCGCACACCCCCGTGCCCGGCGTACCGCGGAACCCGCCGCACGCCACCCCGCCGCCGCGCATCGGGCAGGTCCGCGCCGAACTGGACGAGCTCAGCGAACTCCTGCGCCGGCCGCAGCCACCGCAGCAGCCGCCGCGGCCCGGGGGCCCGTACCAGGACCCGAACGACACGGCCCGCCAGGACCGTGACAAGTGACCGAGGGGGAACGCCTCATCGGTGAGCGCTACCAGCTCGCCACCATCCTCGGACAGGGCGGCATGGGCCAGGTCTGGACGGCCTACGACCGCCGCCTGGACCGCCGCGTCGCCGTCAAACTGCTGCGCCCCGACAAGGTGGCCGGCCCCGGCACCGTCGCCGAGGAACTGCGCCGCCGCTTCGTGCGCGAGTGCCGCGTCACCGCCCAGGTCGACCACCCCGGGCTGGTCACCGTCCACGACGCGGGCAGCGACGGCGACGAGCTGTACCTCGTCATGGGCTACGTCGAGGGCTCCGACCTCGCCGACCACCTCGCCGAACACGACCCCTATCCCTGGCCGTGGGCCGTCTCCGTGGTCGCGCAGCTGTGCGCCGTCCTGTCGGCCGTGCACGCGGTGCCGATCGTCCACCGCGACCTGAAGCCGCGCAACGTGATGATCCGCCCTGACGGCACCGTCCTGGTCCTCGACCTCGGCGTCGCCTCCGTCATGGACACCGACACCACCCGTCTCACCAGCACCGGCACGCCCATCGGCAGCCCCGCCTACATGGCGCCCGAGCAGGCCATGGGCGGCGCCGTCGGCCCGTACACCGACCTGTACGCCCTCGGCGTGCTGCTGTACGAACTCCTCAGCGGCAACGTCCCGTTCGCCGGCTCCACCGCCCTCGGCGTCCTCCACCGGCACCTGTACGAGCCGCCGCTGCCCGTGCGCGGCGCCCGCCCGGAGATCCCGCGCGAACTGGAGGAGCTGCTGATGCGCCTCCTCGCCAAGGACCCCCAGGACCGGCCCGGCTCCGCGCAGGAGGTCTACGAGGCCCTCGCCCCGCTGCTGCCCACCCGCGGCAGCCGGCTCCCGTCCGGCCCGCTCGACCCGACCCGCCCCTTCCTGCGCCCCCAGGCCCCCTGGCCCGACCGCGCGGCCGTCGTCCCGCCGCGGCCGGCCGACCCGCCGACGCCGCCCCGGCCCGACATCCCCGGCGCCGTCGACGAGGCCCGCAAGCTCCTCGACCAGGGCCGCCTCACCCAGGCCGTGGACATCCTCGGCGGCATCCTGCCGGCCGCCGCCGCCGAACACGGGGAGCACTCCCCGGTGGTCCGCTCCCTGCGCAAGCAGTACGCGGCCACCCTGATGGACGACGGCCAGTACCGCCGCGCCCTGCCCGAACTGCGCCGCCTCGCCGACGAGTTCCCCGCCGGCGATGCCCAGGCGCTGCGCTTCCGCTACGACGCGGCCCAGTGCCTGGAGCAACTCGGCGAACCGGCGGCGGCCCTCGCGGAGTACCGCTCCCTGCTCCCGCTCTTCGAGAACCACTACGCCAACCCGGACCCGGGCCTGCCCCTGGAGGTCCGCCGCCGCATAGCGCACCTGCTGCTCTCCCTCGGCGACCGGCCGGGCGCCCATGACACCCTGGTCCGGCTCCTGTTCGACGCGGACCGCGTCCACGGCCCGGGCCACCCGCTGCCGGTGGAGGTCCGCCGCACCCTCCAGTGGCTGGGCCAGGTCCGCTGACGCGGCTGCCCTGGTGCTGTGACCTAGGCTCCCGCGCCCCGCTGCCGGCGCCGGTACGCCGAGCCCAGCAGGACCGCCGCCGCCACCGCGGCCACCGCCGCGCCGGGCAACAGGCCCGGCGGCCGGAACCCGCAGTCCAGGGTGGTGGTGCGGCCGTCCAGCGGGACGGCGACCAGGCCCAGGCGCTCCCCGGCCGGCCGGCCGTCGCAGGTCCAGCCCGCGACGGCCGGCACCGACAGGACCGCCGTGCCCGTACGGCCCGGAGGCAGGGTCGCGCGCACGCCCGACGCGGAGACCCGTACGGAGGTCGCGGCCGAGGCGCGCAGCGCGTCCACCGCCGCGTCCAGTCGGGGCCGGTCCAGACAGGACAGGGTCCAGGCCGCCGGTTCGGGGCGGTCGAAGACCAGCTTCGAGGCGGGGCCGTGCGAGACGCCCATCGGTTGGAGCGCGGCCCGGTTGCGGGGCGCCCACCCGTTCAGCCGGAAGGCGGGGCCGTCCGCGAGGCGGGCCGTGGCGTTGTACTCCGGCGCCCACAGGAAGGCCTCCGTGCCCGCGCGGCAGACCCCGGGGGCGACCGGGTCCTCGTACACCCGCGCACCCAGCAGCAGTTCCTGGTTGGCGAAGGGCGAGTCCCCGTAGGCGGGCGGCGGGCCCGGGGGGCGGACCGTCACCAGCGGCGGGACCTCGGCGCGGGCCACGGTGCCGTCGGGCCTCAGCCGGGCACCGACCGCGAACACCGCGTCCGTCACCGGGTTGTCGAGGCTCTGGACGTTGCGGCCCCGCGAGGTCCAGCCCGCGCCCAGCGCCGCCATCGAGCGGGTGAACACGTCCGGGGTGTGGCTGCTGTAGTACGCGCCGCCCTCACCGCCCAGCAGCATCGGGTCGTTGCCCGACAGCGCCGGCCGGCCCGGGTCCGTCCGGTACGCGGGCCAGCCGTCGGCCGCCGCCAGGACCGCGGCCCGGGCCGTGTGGCCGGCGCCCCAGGACGGGTAGTCGTCCAGCCCGCCCAGCTTCCCCTTGTGCCCGTACGCCGTCGTCGCCGCGGCCTGCGTGCCCAGCACCGCGACCAACAGGGCCGCCGCCAGCGGCGCCGCCCGGCGCCGTCCCAGCGCCCACCACGCCCAGCCGGACGCCGCCAGACCGGCGCCGAACAGGGCCACTCCCCACGTCGTCGTCAGCCCGCTGCCGGCCGCCGCCACCGCCACGACCGTCACCAGGACGCCCGCGCCCGCCGCGAGCGCCCGCACCCCGGGCAGCCCGGCGGCCAGCCCCGACCAGGCGGCGATCACCACGATCCCGGCCAGCACGAAGGTCTGCCGGTACGGGCTGCCGTTCGGCGTCGCGAACACGTGCCACGCCAGATGGGTCGGCGCCCACTGCAAGGACAGCAGCACGGCGGCCGGTAGCCCCGCCCACCACCACCGGGTCCGGGCCGGCAGCGCCCGGTGGAACGGCAGCGCCGCCACGAGCAACAGGGTCCCGGTGCCCACGAACAGGGCGGGGGAGGAGAACGAGTACGTCGCCGGCAGCAGCCGGGCGAACAGGTCCGGCCACGGCACCGGCCGGAACTCCTTGAACCAGCCCGGATAGGCCTGCTTCGAGCTGAGGAACAGCGGCACGAGCAGCGGCGCCGCCAACGCGATGCCCAGCAGCGTCGTCACCGCCCCGCGCAGGCACACCCGGACCCGCTCGCGGACCTCGTCCCGGGTCAGCGCCACCCGGACGAGCAGGACCAGGGCCGCGCCCAGCGTGGCCATGTACGCGGTGTAGAAGTTCGCCGTCCAGCACAGCGCCACCACCAGCGCCCCCGCCACCGGACGGCGCGAACGCAGCGCCCATTCGCCGGTCAGGCACAGCAGCGGGAAGGCGATCAGCCCGTCCAGCCACATCGGGTTGTAGGCGGCCTCGACCACCGACCAGCCGCACAGCGCGTACGAGGCGCCCAGCAGGCCCGCCGCCCACCACGGCCCGCGCCGCTGGGCGCGCAGCAGCCAGGCCATCGCCGCCGCGGCGGCGGCCGTCTTGAGCACGGTGACCACGTACACCGCGAGGTCGATGTCGGCGCGCGGGAAGAACGCCACCAGGACGGCGAACGGGCTGGACAGGTACGTCCCCAGGTCCGGCAGGAAGCTGGTGCCGTACCCGGCGCGCCAGTTGAACAACAGACCGCCCTCGGCCCGCCCGTGCAGCAGGTCCCACAGCTGCGCGTGGAAGGGGACGAACTGGTTCCCGAGGTCGTTGACGCTGCGGTGGCGCGGACCGTACGGGAAGACCCGCGCGACGGCGTCCCCCGCGCAGACGGCGGCCGTCGTGATCAGGGCGGCCAGTGCGGCCCCGGCCGAGGCGGCGCGGCGACCGGCCCGGAGCCGGGAGGCGGCCGCGGAGCCCGTCGCGGGGTCCGCCGAGGGGTCCGCCGAGGGGGCCGGACCGGCGTCCGCGGCGCGGGCGGCGGAGCGGTGCGGGGCGTGCTGCGATGTCGACATGGTGGGCCGACCTTCCCAGGAACGGAGGACGTGGCGGTGGCCGGGGAGTGAACTCGTACCCCAACACCCCCGGAATCGTTGGTCGAACCGGTGGCTCGGGCCACCCTGACTGCATACCATCGATCACCGCACGGCCCTTGTGCACCGACGCACAATCTCCCGGCCCTGGAGGCTCCTTTGCACCGTCGCACAGCGCTCTCCGTCTCCGCCGTCCTGCTCGTGGCGGCTCCCCTGCTGTCGGCCTGCTCGGGCGAGACCCGCCCCGGCACCGCGGCCGTCGTGGGCGGTGAACGGATCACCACCTCCGCGCTCCAGGCCCAGGTGAACGACGTCCGCACCGCGCAGAACCGTTCCGAGCAGGGTGCCCAGCTCATCGAGGCCAGCGCCGGCCTGGAACGCACCAAACTCAACAAGATGATCCAGACCGCCGTCCTGGAGCACGCCGCCAAGGCCGCCGGGGTGTCGGTGACCACCAAGGAGATCGAGGGCGTCCACAAGGCCCAGCTCCAGCAGGCGGGCGACGAGAAGACCCTGCGGGCGGCCGCCCTCCAGCAGGCGCAGCTGGCGCCCGGCCAGATGGAGGCCGACGCCCGCTTCAAGCTGCTGCGCGACAAGCTGTTCGCGCACTACGGCAACCAGGAGAAGGCCCTGGCCCAGCTCGGCGCGGCGGCCAAGGACCTCGACATCGAGGTCAACCCGCGCTACGGCCGCTGGGACGCCCAGCAGATCCTGCTCGGCGACCAGGAGACCCCGTGGATCACCCAGCGCACCCGGCCCGAGCAGGCTCCCCCCGCCGGGGCCTGAGCCGGCGCGACGGAGGTAGGTTCGGAGGGTGACCGACCACACCGCCGAACCCACCCCCGCCGCTCCCGCCGCCGCTCCGGCCCCCGCCGACGGACGGACCCCCGTCCCGGCCGGCCGCATCGTGCTGCTGACCGCGAGCCACCGGGTCGCCCCCGGGCTGCTGTCCTGGCCCGCCTGGCGGACCCTGCACGACGCGGACCGGGTGCTGTGCGCCGACCCGGGGCACCCGCAGCTGCCGTACCTGCGCGAGGCGGGCGTCAGCGTGGAGCAGGTCGCCCCCGACGCGCACGAGCTGGTCGAGGCCTGCGCCGGCGGCCGTACGGTCGTGGTGATCCCGGGCGGGGAGGGCGACGGCCGACTCACCGACGGGCTGGCCCGCCTCGCCGGCTCCGGCCGCGTCTCCATGCCCGACCTGGAGCTGCTGCCCGGCTCGTACGACCTGCCCGGCGCCCGACTGCTCGACGTGGTACAGGTGATGGACCGGGTCCGGCGCGAGTGCCCCTGGACCTCCCGGCAGACCCACGAGGGGCTGGTGAAGTACGCGCTGGAGGAGGCGTACGAGCTGGTCGAGGCGATCGAGGGCGGGGACCGCGCCGAACTGCGCGAGGAGCTCGGCGACGTGCTGCTCCAGGTCGTCTTCCACGCCCGGATCGCCCAGGAGGGCGTCACGGACGACGAAGGAGCGGAGACCGACGCCGACGACGCCGACGACGAAGCCGCCGTCGGGCCGTTCTCCATCGACGACGTGGCCGGTGACCTGGTCGACAAGCTCATCCGCCGGCACCCGCACGTGTTCGGCGACGAGAAGGCCGACACCCCGGAGGAGGTCCACGCGCACTGGCAGGCCACCAAGGCCGTCGAGAAGCAGCGCGCGTCGGTGACCGACGGGGTCCCGCTCGCCCAGCCCGGGCTCGCGCTCGCCGCCAAGCTCGCGGGTCGGGTCCGCGCGGCGGGGCTTCCCGTGGAGCTGCCCGAGGGCGAGGGGATCGGCCGGGAACTGCTGGCGCTGGCGGCGCGCGCCGAGGAGGCGGGAACGGATCCCGAGACCGCGCTCCGCGTGGCGGCCCGCGCCTACCGGGACGCGATCCGGGCGGCCGAGGGCCTCGCGTAGCGCCGGCGCCCGGTGGCGAGGGCGGCTCAGTCCTCGCGCGGGGCGCGTCCGGAAGGGTTGTGCCAGTGCGTGGCGGGCCGGTCCAGGAACCACTCGCCGAAGCCGGTCGGCCGGTTCGGGGCGGCACCGACCGGCGGAACGGTGTCGTGGAAGAGGCGGTCCGGGCGGGCCCCGAGCCCTTCCAGCAGCTGAACGGTCTCCTCGACGAACTGCGGCGGCCCGCTGAGGTAGACGTCCTGCTCCCGCCACAGGCCCCGGTTGCTGAGCGCGGTCGCCAGCCGCTCGGTCGCCTGGTTGCGGTGCCGGCCGGGGGCGGGCGTGATGTAGGTGACGGCGAGCCAGCGCAGCTCGGCGGCGTACGCGTCGATCAGCGGCCGGTCGTAGAGGTGCGCGGCGTCCCGGGCGACCGCGAAGAGCCGTACGTCGTGATCGGGAGGACGCTCCACGAGGTCCTCCAGCATGGCGCGGACGGGCGCCCAGCCGGTCCCGGCGGCGATGAGGGTGACCGGCCGGTCCGCGCGCCGCAGGGTCAGCGCCCCGCCGGGCGCGCCGAGCCGCAGCCGTTCGCCGGGCCGGACCTCGCGGACCAGGGCGGTGCTGAGCCGGCCGCCTTCGATGCGGCTGACGTGGAGGTCGACGGTGCCGTCGGAGCGGGGCGCGTTGCCAAGCGAGTACGTCCGCCAGGTGGTCGGCACGCGCGCGCTGCACACGCTCACGTACTGGCCGGGGAGATGGGGGAGGGGCGCGTGCGGCCGCAGGGTCAGTACGGCGATGTCGTCCCCGTACTGGAGGTGCCGCACGATCTCGGCGTCCCACCAGGGCGGTGAGTCGTCGTCGGCGGCGCCGGCCGTCATCATGTCGGCGATCACCTGGTAGGCCTCGGCCCAGGCCTTCTCGGTGGCCGGGGTCCACGCCTCGCCGGAGGTCTCGGCGAGCGCGGCCAACAGACTGGCGCCGACGGCCGCGTAGTGCTCCGGGCCGACGAGGAACTTGCGGTGGTCACGGCCGAGGTCGCGGAGGTAGGGCAGGAGGAGGGCCTCGTCCTCCAGCCGGGAGACCACCTGGGTGAGGGCCGCGAAGAGCCGGTCCCGCTGCCGCTCCATGTCCTGCGGGGCGGGCGGGAAGAGCTCGCGGAACCCGGGGTTGTGCCAGAACAGGTGGGAGTAGAAGTACTTGACCGCGTGCTCGGCCCTCCTCTCCACCACCGCGAAGCTGCTCTTCAAGATCCTCACATCCACAAAACCGAAAGTAGGAACGGCGGGGAACGGGACGTCAAGGGATGGCCGATCTGCGGACAGCCGCGACGAACCCCCCATATCGGAGCACCCGTACGGTCCGGGATACGGTCTGCGGGTGCATGAGCAGACCTCCGCGACCCCGGCCGACTCCGCCCCCACCGAGGGGCCGACCCTGTTCGACTGGGAGTTCGCGACCGACCCCTACCCCGCCTACGCCTGGCTGCGCGAGCACTCCCCGGTGCACCGCACCAAGCTCCCGAGCGGGGTGGAGGCCTGGCTGGTCACCCGCTACGCCGACGCCCGACAGGCCCTCGCCGACCAGCGCCTGAGCAAGAACCCCGCGCACCACGCCGCGCCCGCCCACGCCAAGGGCCGGACGGGCATCCCGGGGGAGCGCAAGGCGGAGCTGATGACGCACCTGCTGAACATCGACCCGCCGGACCACACCCGGCTGCGCCGACTGGTGTCGAAGGCGTTCACCCCGCGCCGCGTCGCCGAGTTCGCCCCGCGCGTGCAGGAGCTCACCGACCACCTGATCGACGCCTTCGCCGCGAAGGGGGAGGCCGACCTCATCCACGAGTTCGCCTTCCCGCTCCCCATCTACGCCATCTGCGAGATGCTCGGGGTACCGCGCGAGGACCAGGACGACTTCCGCGACTGGGCCGGGATGATGATTCGGCACGGAGGGGGCCCGCGCGGCGGGGTCGCCCGCTCGGTCAAGCAGATGCGGACGTATCTCGGGGAACTCATCCACCGGAAACGGGACGACCTCGGCAATGACCTCATCTCCGACCTGATCCGGGCAAGCGACCACGGTGACCACCTCACCGAGGCCGAGGCCACGGCGATGGCGTTCATCCTGCTGTTCGCCGGCTTCGAGACGACCGTGAACCTCATCGGCAACGGCGTCCACTCCCTCTTCATGAACCCGGAACAACGCGAGCGGCTCCAAGCCTCGCTCGCCGCGGGCGAGAGCGCCCTCCTGGAGACCGGGGTCGAGGAACTCCTGCGCCACGACGGCCCGGTGGAGCTGGCCACCTGGCGGTTCGCGACCGTCCCGCTGACCCTCGGCGGGCAGGAGATCGCCACCGGCGACCCGGTGCTGGTGGTCCTCGCGGCGGCCGACCGGGATCCGGAACGGTTCGCCGATCCGGACACCCTGGACCTGTCCCGGAGTGACAACCAACACCTCGGGTACGGCCACGGGATCCACTACTGCCTGGGCGCTCCGCTCGCCCGGCTCGAAGGACAGACGGCGCTCGCGACTTTGCTGACGCGTCTGCCGGATCTGGAACTTGCCGTTCCCCCCACGGACCTGCGCTGGCGCGGCGGACTCATCATGCGTGGCCTGCGCACGCTTCCGGTTCGCTTCACACCTCGAAACAACTGAGTCGTTTCCTGACGCCGTCTGATCACACGTCAGTCGCCGACCGAACTTGTGACAATCGTTCGAAGGCCGCTAGGTTCTGCCGTTACCCCGCCGTTATGCGAAAGGTAAAGCCTCATGCGTTCCGGGAACGGCCGCCACAGACGCCCCCGCCAGGTACCCGCCCTGGTCGTCACCGCCGGAGTCACAGGCTCCGCACTCGCCCTGCCCCTGCTCGCCGCGACGAACGCGAGCGCGGCCGACACGACCACGTGGGACAAGGTGGCCGACTGCGAGAGCGGCGGCAGCTGGAGTGCCAACTACGGCAGCGGCGAGTACGGCGGGCTCCAGTTCACCCAGGAGCAGTGGAGGAACGCGGGCGGACTCGCCTACGCGGAGCGCCCGGACCTCGCCAGCCGCTCCCAGCAGATAGCCATCGGCGAGAAGGTGCTGGCCTCGCAGGGCCCCCAGGCGTGGCCGCTGTGCGCCGCCTCGGCCGGACTGACCCAGCAGGGCCCGGCCGCCGCGGTGGACCCGGGTGACCCCCGGCCCGCCGGGCCGGTCGCCCCCGCCCCCGTACGGCCCGACGGTTCGGTGCCCGTCGCGGGCTCCGAGCCCGCCGTCGACTTCGGGGCCCCGACCCCGCAGCCGGCGCAGGGTGGCCCGTCCACCGGCCCGACCGGCCTGCCGGACTACCCGCAGGGCCCCGCCGGCGGACTGCCCGTCATGCCCGACCCGGACTCCCCGGCCCCGTCCACGGACCCGACGGTCCCGCCGACGACCGCGCCGCCCACCACGACCCCGCCGACCACGGCGCCCACCACGCCGGTGGACCCGAGGGCCCCCGGAACCCCGACCGTTCCGGGCACCCCCACCGTTCCGGGGGACCCGACGGCGCCCACGGCCCCGCTCACCCCGGGTGCCACGCCCTCGGCCGTGCCGGCCGGCGCGATCGACGCAGCGGTCGACGGAGCGGGCAAGCACCGCGGTCCGGCGGCCGTCGAGCCGCACGGCTCGTCTGACGCCGCGTCGACCCCCTCGTACACGGTCAAGGCCGGCGACAGCCTCACCGCGATCGCCGACGCCCAAGGCCTCAAGGGTGGTTGGAACACGCTCTACGCGGCCAACGAGCAGGTCATCGGCGGGAACGCGGACCTCATCAAGCCGGGTCAGAACCTGGATCTAACCAAGGAATAGGGGCAGTTCGCCCAGTCGGAAAGAGCTGAATGTCCGTTATCGGCAAATGAGACATGCGTCTCTTCCGATCAACTGGCGTGTCTCGTTCCGGAACTTCCACAAACCCGCCCCTCACCTGCGTAAACGTACTTTTGAGGAACGCAAGGAGGCCGGTTTCTCCCTGATGTCGCGCGTTGAACATCAGGGGGAGACCTGTCTACCTTCTGAGTCGCTCGCCACCGCGGGCTCCTTCGACCGCATCGCCGAATCCTGCCGGCGGACGGGGGGAACAGTCGTCGCGCAAGCGCCGAAGGCAGGAGCGGGGGAACCAAGGTAGGCGCCGGGAAGGGTCGTTGGAAGACGGCCGCGTACCGGCTTGGGGTTAAGCCACGTGCTCGACACGTGACCGGGCAACTCATCCGCCCGAACCCGACAGCTCACCTCGAAGGCGTCGGTGAGGAGAACTCCATGCTGCTTTCCGGCAAGGGCAAGCACCGTCGCGGCTCCAAGGCCGTCCGTATCGTCACGCTCGCCGGTGTCGCCGGTGTCGCCGTCGCGGCCCCGCTGATGGCCGCCGGTACCGCGAGCGCCGCGACCGTCTCCGAGTGGGACAAGGTCGCGCAGTGCGAGTCCGGTGGCAACTGGGCCATCAACACCGGCAACGGTTACTACGGCGGCCTGCAGTTCTCGGCCTCCACCTGGGCCGGCTACGGCGGCAAGGCGTACGCCGCCACGGCCAACCAGGCCAGCAAGTCCCAGCAGATAGCCATCGCCGAGAAGGTCCTCAAGGGCCAGGGCAAGGGCGCCTGGCCGCACTGCGGCAAGGGCCTGTCCAACGCCGCGTACAACGGCGGCGGCTCGACCACCACGCCCGCCAAGCCGAAGCCCGAGACGAAGCCGGCCAAGCCCGCCCCGGCGAAGCCCGCGAAGCCGGCCACGCCCGCCAAGCCGGCGACGCCGAAGGCCGAGCCGAAGCGCACCGAGGTCCCCGTCTCGCGCTCCGAGCGCGTCGAGACCCCGGCCGTCAAGCCGCAGGCCCCCAAGACCGAGGCCCCGGCGACCGGCAACGGCTCCTACGTCGTCAAGGCCGGCGACACCCTGGGCACCATCGCCCAGGCGAACGGCGTCAAGGGTGGCTGGGAGAAGCTCTTCCAGCTGAACAACGACACCGTCAAGGACGCCGACCTGATCTTCCCGGGTCAGAAGCTGAAGCTCAGCTGAATCACCGCACCACACCGCACGGCGGCCTGAACACCGCACGGCGGCGCACCACACCGCATGACACCGCATGACACCGCATCACGCGCGGTCCCGCAGCATGTCCACCGCCCGGCCCGCATCCCCTCGCGCGCCGGGCGGCGGCATGCTCGCGGTCATGTCCGGCGGCGCGTTCCGGGGCGGCTCCCGCGGCCCGTTCCGGAGCCGGCGCGGGCGGCCCTCCGCGGGCCGGAGCCCACTTTCTCAAGAGCCCTATGTCCTGGAAGAGGAGCATTCAGCCCCTATTTCGTCCCAGGACCCGGGCGGTCGGCGGGCCCAGTGCCCGGAGCCGGTTAGGCTCTAGGCGGCAAGGCCATCCCACGGCCTGACACGCCACCGCACACCCAGCGTCACATCCCAGAAGGAGATGCTCGTGCCGTCCATCGACGTCGTCGTAGCCCGGGAAATCCTGGACTCCCGAGGCAACCCCACGGTCGAGGTCGAGGTGGGCCTCGACGATGGCAGCACCGGCCGTGCTGCAGTTCCGTCCGGCGCCTCCACCGGTGCATTCGAGGCCATCGAGCTGCGTGACGGTGACCCCAACCGTTACTTCGGCAAGGGTGTCGAGAAGGCCGTCCTCGCCGTCATCGAGCAGATCGGCCCGGAGCTCGTCGGCTACGACGCCACCGAGCAGCGGCTGATCGACCAGGCCATGTTCGACCTGGACGCCACCGACAACAAGGGCTCCCTCGGCGCCAACGCGATCCTCGGCGTGTCCCTCGCCGTGGCGCACGCCGCGTCCGAGGCCTCGGACCTCCCGCTCTTCCGCTACCTCGGCGGCCCGAACGCGCACCTGCTGCCCGTTCCGATGATGAACATCCTCAACGGTGGGTCGCACGCCGACTCCAACGTGGACATCCAGGAGTTCATGATCGCCCCGATCGGCGCGGAGTCCTTCTCCGAGGCGCTGCGCTGGGGTGCCGAGGTCTACCACACCCTCAAGAAGGTCCTGCACACCAAGGGCCTCTCCACCGGTCTCGGTGACGAGGGCGGTTTCGCCCCGAACCTGGAGTCCAACCGCGCCGCGCTCGACCTCATCGTCGAGGCCATCAAGCAGGCCGGCTACGTCCCGGGCAAGGACATCGCGCTCGCGCTCGACGTCGCCGCGTCCGAGTTCTACAAGGACGGCAAGTACGAGTTCGAGGGCCAGTCCCGCTCGGCCGCCGAGATGACCGAGTACTACGAGGAGCTCGTCTCCGCGTACCCGATGGTCTCCATCGAGGACCCGCTGTACGAGGACGACTGGGCCGGCTGGAAGACCCTCACCGACAAGCTGGGCGCCAAGGTCCAGATCGTCGGCGACGACCTCTTCGTCACCAACCCGGAGCGTCTGGCCCGCGGCATCGAGGAGGGCTCCGCGAACGCCCTGCTCGTCAAGGTGAACCAGATCGGTTCGCTGACCGAGACCCTCGACGCCGTCGAGATGGCCCAGCGCAACGGCTTCAAGTGCATGATGTCGCACCGCTCCGGCGAGACCGAGGACGTCACCATCGCCGACCTCGCCGTCGCCGTGAACTGCGGCCAGATCAAGACCGGCGCCCCGGCCCGCTCGGACCGCGTCGCCAAGTACAACCAGCTGCTGCGCATCGAGGAGATCCTCGACGACGCCGCCGTGTACGCGGGCCGCTCCGCCTTCCCGCGCTTCAAGGGCTAAGGGCCAATCAGCGCCTCGCGGCGCCGGCCTCCGTACGTCCCCGCACTCGGTCCCGTACCGTGTGCGGGGACGTATTGCGTAGCGCGCATCCAGGGGAGGCGGGACCATGGCCGGGAACCGGGACCGGTTCTCCACCTTCTCGACGGCGACCAGGCTCAAGCAGCTCGGTGAGCGGACCGCCGCGCACGTCTACCGCTCGCAGACGCGGCGCCAGGTCCGCCGCAGCCGGCTCACCGGCCGGGCCGCGTTGCTGGTCCTCGTCCTCTGTACCCTGGTCGTCGCCCTCGCGTACCCGATGCGCCAGTACGTGTCCCAGCGCTCGGAGATCGCGGACCAGCAACGGAACGCGGTCGACGCGTACAAGCGCCTCGAACAGCTCCGCGACGAGAAGGCCCGCTGGCAGGACCCGGCCTACGCGGAGCAGCAGGCGCGCAAGCACCTGCACTTCCTGCGCCCGGGCGAGACCGGCTACATCATGAAGGACCCCGGGGCCGAGGCCCCGGAGCACCGCCGCGGTGGGCAGGCCGGTTCCGACCGGCCCTGGTACTCCAACGTCTGGGACGGGGTCGACAAGGCCGACCGCCCCGGCGACTGAGCGCGTACCCGCCCGCCCCGCACCCACCACCCACGAGACCGAAGAGACTTCCTCCAGGCATGCAGACGCCCCCGCCCCAGACCGACCGGACCGAGCCGACCGACGCGGACATCGAGGCGTTCGAGCAGCAGCTCGGCCGCCCCCCGCGCGGACTGCGCGCCATCGCGCACCGCTGCCCCTGCGGGCAGCCGGACGTCGTCGAGACCGCGCCCCGGCTCCCCGACGGCACCCCCTTCCCCACGCTGTACTACTTGACGTGCCCGCGCGCGGCCTCCGCGATCGGCACGCTGGAGGCCAACGGCGTGATGAAGGAGATGCAGGCCCGGCTCGCCGAGGACCCGGAACTCGCGGCCGCCTACCGGGCCGCGCACGAGGACTACATCCGGCGCCGCGACGCCATCGACGTGCTCCAGGGCTTCCCGAGCGCCGGCGGCATGCCCGACCGGGTCAAGTGCCTGCACGTGCTCGTCGGTCACTCGCTGGCCGCGGGCCCGGGCGTGAACCCGTTCGGCGACGAGGCGCTGGCGATGCTGCCCGAGTGGTGGGCCAAGGGCGCCTGCGTCACCCCGTGCGGCGAGAAGACCGAGGAGGCCGACGAGAAGGCCGAGGGTTCCCCGTGACCCGGGTCGCGGGCATCGACTGCGGCACCAACTCCATCCGCCTGCTCGTCGCGGACTGCGACCCGGCGACCGGTGCGATGACCGAGCTGGACCGGCGGATGACCATCGTCCGCCTCGGCCAGGGCGTGGACCGCACCGGCCGGCTCGCCCCGGACGCGCTGGAGCGCACCTTCGCGGCCTGCCGCGAGTACGCCGCGGTGATCAAGGACCTCGGCGCCGAGCGGGTCCGTTTCGTGGCCACCTCGGCCTCCCGGGACGCCGAGAACCGGGACGAGTTCGTCCGCGGCGTCCTCGACATCCTGGGCGTCGAGCCCGAGGTGATCTCCGGGGACCAGGAGGCGGAGTTCTCCTTCACCGGCGCCACCAAGGACCTCACCGGCGCCGGGCCGTTGGAGCCGCCCTTCCTGGTGGTGGACATCGGCGGCGGCTCCACCGAGTTCGTCGTCGGTGGGGAACACGTGCGCGCGGCCCGCTCGGTGGACGTCGGCTGCGTCCGGATGACCGAACGTCACCTCGTGGTGGACGGCCGGATCACCGACCCGCCCACGGCCGCGCAGATCGCCGCCGTACGGGCCGACATCGAGGCGGCGCTGGACCTCGCGGCCGAGACCGTCCCGCTGGCCGAGGCCCGCACCCTGGTCGGCCTGGCCGGCTCGGTGACCACGGTCGCCGCCATCGCCCTCGGCCTGGACGCGTACGACTCCGCGGCGATCCACCACTCCCGGATCCCCTACGAGCGGGTCCGCGAGATCACCGAGCGCATGCTGACCTCCACCCACGCGCAGCGCGCGGCGATCCCCGTCATGCACGCCGGCCGGGTGGACGTCATCGGCGCCGGCGCCCTGGTCCTCCTCGCGATCATGGAGCGCACCGGGGCCCGCGAGGTCGTCGTCTCGGAACACGACATCCTCGACGGCATCGCGATCAGGACCGCGGAAGAGGCCGAGGCCGACAAGCGACGGGTCTGACCTGACCGACCGCTGAAAGACGGTGCTCCGGTCGACCGACCGGAGCACCGCCGTCGTGTCCGGACCCGCATGTCGCGGTGGATGCGGACTCACATGCTGCGGTGTCAGTGCGGCGAGGATGCGCATCGCGGCCGGCCTGTCGATGGCCCGGCATCGCCCGATCCTGCTCGGTCAGGGTTCAGCCGTGGCTCCGACCGTCCTCCAGGGGCGCCGGAGGATCGTGGTCCGGGCGAGAACCGTCAGTGCGGCGGCAGTGCGGAGCGCGTCGGGGAGGGCCCCGGCGGCCCTTGCGGGGGCCGAAAGTCCCCCTGCCCACATGAACTTCGTGAAGTTCTTCACAAGGAATCCGAGCCGCTGGACCCACATTGGGGCCCCTTCGGGGCCGGCAGGTGGCCTTCGAGGGTGTGTTCGTGTGAATGGTGGACATCCGGGGAGGTCGCCGGTAGGTATCCACCAACCCGGTGGTCTACTCCGCTCAAGGGCCTGGAGGCCAGTTCAGGACGGGTGAACAACGATTCCCGCCACCCCTCGGTTCCCGTTCCGTCCCATGACCTGGGTCACGTGGGCCGCGCAGTGTAGCAGAGGTGTCATATCACCTTGTGAAGGGGCTCACGAGCGTCACCCCTGAGGGTGCTGGATACTCATTCTCATGAGCACCACGGAGCGTCCCAGGATCCTCGTTGTAGGAGGTGGGTACGTAGGCCTGTACGCAGCCAAGCGCATCATGAAGAAGATGCGCTACGGCGAGGCGACCGTCACGGTCGTCGACCCGCGCTCGTACATGACCTACCAGCCCTTCCTCCCCGAAGTGGCCGCAGGCAGCATCTCGCCTCGGCACGTCGTCGTCCCGCTGCGACGCGTGCTGCCCAAGGCAGAGGTCCTCACCGGCCGGGTCACGACCATCGACCAGGACCGCAAGGTCGCCGTCGTCACGCCGCTGGTCGGCGAGGCGTACGAGCTGCCTTTCGACTACCTGGTGATCGCGCTCGGCGCCGTTTCCCGCACCTTCCCGATCCCCGGCCTGGCCGAACAGGGCATCGGCATGAAGGGCGTGGAAGAGGGCATCGGCCTGCGCAACCACGTACTCGAACAGCTCGACAAGGCCGAGTCCACGACGGACGAGAACGTCCGCCGCAAGGCCCTCACCTTCGTCTTCGTCGGCGGCGGCTTCGCCGGTGCGGAGACCATCGGTGAGGTCGAGGACATGGCCCGCGACGCCGCCAAGTACTACGCCACGATCAAGCGCGAGGACATGCGCTTCATCCTGGTCGACGCGGCGGACAAGATCCTTCCCGAGGTCGGGCCGAAGCTCGGCACCTGGGGCAAGGAGCACCTCGAGTCGCGCGGCATCGAGATCTACCTCAACACCTCCATGGACTCCTGCGTGGACGGCCACGTGGTGCTGAAGAACGGCCTCGAGGTCGACTCCAACACCATCGTCTGGACCGCCGGCGTCAAGCCGAACCCGGTGCTGGCCCGCTACGGCCTGCCGCTGGGCCCGCGCGGCCACGTCGACGCCGACCCGACCCTCCAGGTCAAGGGCACGGACTACATCTGGACCGCGGGCGACAACGCCCAGGTTCCGGACGTCGCCGCCCGCAAGGCCGGCGTGGAGAACGCCTGGTGCCCGCCGAACGCCCAGCACGCGCTGCGCCAGGCGAAGGTCCTCGGCGACAACGTGATCTCGGGCATGCGGGGCTTCCCGCAGAAGACGTACGAGCACTCCAACAAGGGTGCGGTGGCGGGCCTCGGCCTCCACAAGGGCGTCGCGATGATCGTCATGGGCAAGATGAAGATCAAGCTCAAGGGCCGGCTCGCCTGGTACATGCACCGTGGCTACCACGGCATGGCCATGCCGACCTGGAACCGCAAGATCCGCGTCTTCGCCGACTGGACCCTCGGCATGTTCCTCAAGCGCGAGGTGGTCTCCCTCGGAGCCCTCGAAACCCCGCGCGAGGAGTTCTACGAGGCCGCCAAGCCGGCGCCGGCCCCCGCGGCCGCCGCCCCGGCCGAGAAGGCCAAGGCCTCCTGATCCGGCGCGGCCCGGCAGGAACCTGAGCACGACCCGTACGTCCCCGAAGGGGCCTCCCGCCATCCGTGGTGCGGGCGGCCCCTTCGGCGTACCCCGCCGCGGGCGGCCGATTGGCGCGGATCGGAAGTGGGTAGGCCGTTCGGTCGGAACTTCTGGAGGTGCCTGCGATGACCGACGCCGCGCCGCGGCTGGCCGCTCTTGCCGAAACACTGTTGGGCGCCCCCCTGCCCGTCCGCATACGGGCCTGGGACGGCACCGAAGCCGGCCCCGCGACGGGCCCCGTCCTGGTCCTGGTGAACCGTCGGGCCCTGCGCCGCATGCTCTGGAAGCCGGGCGAGCTCGGGCTGGCCCGGGCCTACGTCGCCGGCGACCTGACCGTCGAGGGCGACCTCTTCGAACTGCTGGACCGGGTGGGCGGCCTGCTCTGGGAGCGGGAGTCCGCCTCGGCGCCCACCACCCTGCCGAGCGGGCCGGCCAAGCTCGCCGCGCTGCGCCCGTTCCTGCCCGTCCGGGCCGCCGGCGCCGCCGACACGGCGGTGCTGCTGCGCGACCCGGACGTACGGGCCGCCGTGCGCGAGCTGGTGACCCTGGCGCGCCCCTGGGCGGCGCCCGCCCCGCCGCCCGAGGAGGCTCCCCGTCGCGGCGGGCCCGCGCACTCCAAGGGCCGCGACCGGCAGGCGATCAGCCACCACTACGACGTGGGCAACGAGTTCTACGAGCGCGTGCTCGGCCCCTCGATGGTCTACTCGTGCGCCTACTGGGCCCCGGGCGGCACCCTGGAGGACGCCCAGCGGGACAAGCTCGACCTGGTCTGCCGCAAGCTCGGCCTGACCCCCGGCACCCGGCTCCTCGACGTGGGCTGCGGCTGGGGCTCCATGGCCCTGCACGCGGCCCGCGAGTACGGGGCCTCGGTCACCGGCATCACCCTGTCCCGGGAGCAGGCCGCGTACGCCCGCAAGCGGGTCGCGGACGAGGGTCTGACCGACCGGGTCGAGATCCGGGTGCAGGACTACCGGGACGTCAAGGACGGCCCCTACGACGCCATTTCCTCGATCGGGATGGCCGAGCACGTCGGCGCCGACCGCTACCGCCAGTACGCCCGCACCCTGCACGCCCTGCTGGCCCCCGGCGGCCGGTTGCTGAACCACCAGATCGCCAGACCTCCGGAGCCCGACGAAGAGGCGCACCGGATCGACGAGTTCATAGACGCCTACGTCTTCCCCGACGGCGAGCTCTCCCCGCTCGGCACCACCGTCGGCGAGCTGGAACGGGCCGGTTTCGAGGTCCGCGACGTCGAATCGCTGCGCGAGCACTACGCGCTCACCCTGCGCGCCTGGGTGACCCGGCTGGAGGACCACTGGGACGAGGCCGTCCGGCTGACCTCGCCCGGCCGGGCCCGCGTCTGGCTGCTGTACATGGCGGCCTCCGCGCTCGGCTTCGAGCACGCCCGCCTCGGCGTGAACCAGGTCCTCGCGGTCCGGCCGCGCACCGGCGGGGCCGCCGACCTGCCGCTGCGCACGCGGACCTGGGGCGCCGCGTAGGCACACGGCCCCGCGCGGGACGCGAGGGACACGGAGGGGCCCCGGGGCGAACGCCCCGGGGCCCCTCCGTGTCCCTGGTACCGCCGGCCGGCGGGCTACTCGGTCTTGATGGCGGTCAGCATGTTCAGCCGGGCGGCGCTGCGGGCCGGCCACATGGCGGCGAGGACGCCGACCACCGCGGCGAGCAGGAGGAAGATGCCGATCCGGTCGTAGGGCATGACCAGCTCGTAGTTCGGTACGGACTTGGCGAGCGTGGTGCCCACCGCCCAGGCGAGGAAGACGCCGATGGCCACGCCGAGGACCGCGCCGAACAGGGAGATCACCACGGCCTCCAGGCGGATCATGTTCTTGACCCGGCCGCGGTCGAGGCCGATCGCCCGCAGCATGCCGATCTCCTGGGTCCGTTCGAAGACGGACATCGCCAGGGTGTTGACCACGCCCAGCACCGAGATGATCAGTGCCATGCCGAGCAGTCCGTACATGATGTTCAGCGCGGTGTTGACCATGCCGCCCATCTCGTTGCGCATGTCCTGCCGGGTGACGACGCTCATCGCCGGGTTCTTGCCGAGGGCGTCGACGACGGCCCGCTGGTTGGCCTTGGTCTCGCCGCCGGTGGTGTTGACGTACACCTCGCGGATGTACTGGTCCTCGCTGTGCTGGGCCAGCACCTTGTTGTCGAGGACGTACGGGGACAGCAGGCCTTCGAGGTCCTTGTAGACCGCGCCGACCTTCAGGGCGCCCTTGCGGCCGTCGTCGAAGGTGACGTCCAGGGTGGAGCCCGCCGTCAGCTTCTGCTCCTTCGCGGTGCTCTCGGCGACCGCGACCTCACCCTTGACCAGGCTGTCCAGCGAACCGCTGGTGACCTCGATGTTCAGCAGGCGGCCGATGGTGGCCGGGTTGACGCCCGAGGCCGACCGGAAGGACTCGCCGACCTTGAACCAGCCGTCGGCCTGCACCGAGACGGCCTCGACGCCGGGGGCCTTGGCCAGGGTCTCGGCCACCGTCCTGTCGAGGCCGCCGATGCCGCCGGACATGGTGACCTTGTAGTCGGCCTTGAGCTTGTCCGTGCTCATCCGGTCGACGGCCTTGCCCATGGTGACGCCGAGCACCGACATGGTGGTGACCAGGGTCAGCCCGATGGCCAGCGAGGCGGCGGTGACGGCGGTGCGGCGCGGGTTGCGCACCGCGTTCTGCGCGGCCAGCTTGCCGGGGACGCCGAACAGCTTCTGCAGCGCGGGGCGGACGGCGGCGATGGCCGGCTTGGAGAGCAGCGGGAGCAGCACGATCATGCCGAGGAGCATGAAGAACGCGCCGCCGCCGATGACCATGCGGCCGTCGCTCTTCATGGACACGCCGAGGAAGACGACCCCGATGCCGAGGGCGCTGATGACGCAGCCGAACACGTTGCGCAGCACCAGCGACTTGGCGCTCGCCGGCAGGTGGGCGCTGCCCATGGCGGCGACGGGGGCGATCCGACCGGTGCGCCAGGCGGGCAGCAGCGCGGCGAGGGTGGTGACGAGGACGCCGATGACCAGCGCGGCGACGATGGTGACGGGGGCGATCACGAGTTCGCCGCCGGGGATCTTGGCGCCGATCGCGTCCATCAGGGAGCGCATGCCGGCCGCGAGGCCGATGCCGCTGACGAGACCGATGGCGGCCGAGACGGCGCCGACGACGAGGGCCTCGGCGAGCACCGAGCGCATGACCTGACCGCGGTTGGCGCCGACGGCGCGCAACAGGGCCAGTTCCTTGGTGCGCTGGGTGACCAGCATGGTGAAGGTGTTGTAGATGAGGAAGACGCCGACGAAGAGGGAGATGCCGGCGAAGGCGAGCAGCATGGTGCTCATGCCGCTCATCTGCTTCTTGATGTTGGCGGCCTCCTCGGCGGCGAGCGCGACGCCGGTCTGGGCCTTGGCGTTCTTGGCGAGGAGGGGCTCGATGTCGGCGAGCAGCTGCTCGGCGGAGGTGCCCGCCTTGGCGCTGACGGAGAGCTCGTCGTAGAAGTCGGGCTGGAGGTAGAGCTGCTGGGCGACCCGGGTGTCGAAGAGCACCAGGCTGCCGCCGGCGTTGACGGCGCCGTCCTCGGTGGTGAAGACGCCGGTCAGGGCGAATTCCCGGACCGGGCCGTTGGTGGCGACGCGGACCTTGTCGCCGACCTCGTACTTGCCCTTGGCGGCGGTTTCCCTGTCCAGGGCGATCTGGTCGTCCTTGGTGGGGCCGGCGCCGGTGGTGAAGGTGTAGCGGGGGTCCTTGCCGTCCTTGACGGGGGCGTAGTTGGAGCCCTTGTTGGCCCAGCCCGAACCGATCAGCTTGCCGTCCTCGTCGCCGACGCCGGCGAAGCCGGACACCCGGCCGGAGACGGCGTCGACGCCCTTGACGGCCTTGACCTTGTCGAGGGTCTGCCGGCTGATGCCCGGCTCCCCCTCCTTCTGGCCCTCCTCGTTGCGGCCCTGGCCGTAGGAGGTGACGGAGACGGCGACGCCGTCGTAGCTCTTGGCCGACTGGCCGGACAGGGCCTTGCTGAGGGTGTCGGTGAAGATGAGGGTGCCGGAGACGAAGGCGACGCCGAGGGTGACGGCGAGCACCGTCATCAGCAGCCTGGCCTTGTGCGCGAGGACGTTGCGCAGGGCGGTACGGAACATGGGGATATCAGTCCTGGTGGGCTGGAAGTCTGGAGGAGGTCTTCGGGGGCGGCGGGGGCTCGCGCGGCGCGCGGTGCGCCCCGGGGTTCAGCTGGTGCGGCCCTTGGCGTCGAAGGCCTTCATCCGGTCCAGCACGCCGTCGGCGGTGGGGTGGGCCATCTCGTCGACGATCCGGCCGTCGGCGAGGAAGATGACGCGGTCCGCGTAGGAGGCGGCGACCGGGTCGTGGGTGACCATGACGACGGTCTGGCCGAGCTCGCGGACCGAGTTGCGCAGGAAGCCGAGGACCTCGGCGCCGGAGCGGGAGTCGAGGTTTCCGGTGGGCTCGTCACCGAAGATGATCTCCGGACGGGAGGCCAGGGCGCGGGCCACGGCCACGCGCTGCTGCTGGCCGCCGGAGAGCTGGGTCGGCCGGTGCGAGAGCCGCTCGGAGAGGCCGACCATGGCAATCACGGTGTCCAGCCACTGCTTGTCGGGCTTGCGGCCCGCGATGTCCATCGGCAGCGTGATGTTCTCCAGGGCCGTCAGGGTCGGCAGCAGGTTGAAGGCCTGGAAGATGAAGCCGATCTTGTCCCGGCGCAGCTGGGTCAGCTGCTTGTCCTTGAGGGAGCCGAGCTCGGTGTCGCCGATGCGGACCGAGCCGGAGGAGAAGGTGTCCAGTCCGGCGACGCAGTGCATCAGCGTGGACTTGCCGGAACCCGACGGGCCCATGATCGCGGTGAACTGGCCCTGCGCGAACTCGACGGAGACGTTGTCCAGCGCGACGACCCGGGTCTCGCCCTGGCCGTACACCTTGGACAACTGCGTCGCACGGGCGGCCGAGGCCTGGAGGGTGTGCGGGGCGTAGTTCATGGCGGTCAAGGGGGGACTCCTGTCGGGCGGACTGCGGAACGGCGGGACGGTTCCATCCTCACGGCGACCCCCGGGGTTCCGGATCAGCCGAGGTGCCCGTTCGCAGGCCCACTGGAGTCTGACCGGACGTCGGCCGGACTCCTCCTTTGGTATGACAGTCACCCTGAGGGTGTCCATGTCACCGCCCGACCGGCACGCGGCGGTCGGGGCCGGCCGGGGGGTGGCGGAAGGGGTGGCGGGAGGCGGCGAAATCACGTCAATCCCGCGCCAGCGACAGGCCTCGTCCGGAACGGGGCCGACCGTGACTTATCGGCCCTGACGCCCCCTCAATCACCAATAAAATCAGACAACATCGGATAGACGGCCGTCTGGCGCCGAGGGCGTTCCGGATAGGCTCGCGTCAGCGTTCAAGGCTTTTCCACGGGGCCCGCTGCGCCTTGCCCGGATGGTGGAATGCAGACACGGCGAGCTTAAACCTCGCTGGCCCTCGGGCCGTGCCGGTTCAAGTCCGGCTCCGGGCACTTCAGCAGCCGTTCCGTTTATCCTCTGCGCCCGACCGCGCCTTCTCCTAAGATCCTCCTCCAGCGGTAGGGTGCTTTTTTTGCGAGCGCATTACTCTTGAGAACAAGGCTGCACACGGTGGCCATGGAGGAGTGAGATGAGGAGCAGTAACCCGGTCTTCTCGCGACGGGGGTTCAGCCGCGACAACGGCGGCTACGCGGGCTTCGAGGCGCAGCACGCGCAGGCCGGGACCGCGACCAACCCGTACGCGACGAATCCGTACGCCACCGACCCCACCACGGGGATGCCGGCGGCGCCGGCCAACCACAACGCGATGACCATCGACGACGTCGTGAGCCGTACGGCCATGACGCTCGGCACCCTGGTCGTCACCGCGGCGCTCGCCTGGATCTTCCTTCCGGTCGACGCGGCCAACCTGAACGTCTCCTACGGCATCGCCATCGGCGCGATGCTCGTGGCGTTCGTCTTCGCGATGATCCAGTCGTTCAAGGCGAAGGCCTCGCCGGGGCTCATCCTGGCCTACGCCGCCTTCGAGGGCGTCTTCCTCGGGGTCATCAGCTCGGCCACCAGCACGTACTTCGGCGCCGGCGTGGTCATCCAGGCCGTCATGGGCACGATGTGCGTCTTCGCGGGCGTGCTCTTCGCCTACAAGATGCGCTGGATCCGCGTCACCCGCCGCTTCACCGGCTTCGTGATGGCCGCGGCCGTGGGCTTCATGCTCCTGATGCTGACCAACCTGCTGATCACGCTCATCGTGGGCGGCGACGGCCTCGGACTCCGCAGCGGCCCCCTGGGCATCCTGTTCGGCGTCATCGGCATCATCCTCGGCGCCTGCTTCCTCGCCCTCGACTTCAAGCAGGTCGAGGACGGCGTCGCCTACGGCGCCCCGCGCGAGGAGGCCTGGCTGGCCGCCTTCGGTCTCACCACCACCCTCGTGTGGATCTACATCGAGATGCTCCGGATCTTCCAGATCCTCTCGGGCAACGACTAGCCGGACCGCCCCGGGGCGCACACGGCACCGCAGCACGGGGAAGGCCCCGCGAGCACACCGCTCGCGGGGCCTTCCCGCGTTCAGGACGGACGTCGGAGGTCGGACGGGGATCGGTGGTCGGGTTGCGGGCTCAGGGGGGCGGGTGGCCGTGGCGGGCGACCGCGGCGGCGGCCTCAGCCGAACCGGCGGGCGGCTCTGCGCAGGTCGTGCTCGTGGATGATCGCCTTGGCCTGGCCGTGCGACAGTTCGTGCGCGCCGCGCAGCCAGCTGACCTTCTCCTCGAACCGGAGGAGGGACGGGCCCTCGTCGACGGCGCGGAGCCAGTCGGAGATCTCACGACCGGTGCTCTGCGGGATTCTGTCGATCATGTTGCGGTGGGTCTGTTCGGAGAACTCTACGGACATGGGCGCCTCCGGAGGTATCGCCGTGCTGTTCTCTTCACGCCACCGTGCCGGCGAGTTCGCCCGTTGGCAATGGCGCGGTAGCGGCGCGTAAGGTCGGCCGGGTGCTCGATACCTCACCCCTGACCGTCGCCGTGGAACGATTCGCCGACCGCCTGAGGGCGGCTCCGCAGAGCCGACTGCAGCGCGGCGCCGCGGAACAGGCACTGGCCCTGGCCCGGGAGCTCGCCGTGCGGGCACAGCGGCTGGAGGAGGCGGCGTCGCAGGCCGGGCGGGGGGCGGCTCCGGCGCCCGCGCGCGAGGTGCCGGACGCGGGGATCTTCGTCGTGGGGGACCAGCTGTCGGTGACCGGCCTGGACCTCGCGGAGGCCCTGCGCGCGGCCCCGGACGCCGGAACGGCCCCGTCCGTACTGCTGGACGAGGCCGTGGAACTGGTGGAGCGGGCGGAAGTCAGAGCGATGCGATGACGCGGTCCGCGAGGATGTAGACGTTGCTGTCGGGGTCCTCGGAGTCCCCGCAGGAGAACGTGAGCGCGTACGCGCCGGAAATCCCGGACCCGCCCAGCAGGACGGGCGCGGTGCCGGCCCGCAGGGCCTCGGAGAGGCGCTCGGCCGTCTCCCGGTGGCCCGGGGTCATGCACAGCGTGGTGCCGTCCGTGAAGACGTACACGTCCAGGGTGCCCAGCGGGCCGGGACGGACGTCCGCGAGGGCCGTACGGGCCTCCGCGAGCTCCTCCAGGCGGTTCACCGTGCGCTCGTGGTCCGCGCCGTGGTGCGCCTGCACCGGTACGAAGTCGGGGTGCGAGGGGTGGCGCCGGCGGGCGGCGGCCAGTTCGGCCGAATCCTCCGGGTACTCGTCGGCGAATTCCTCGCCGAGCACCGGCTCCAGCCCGACCAGGTCCGCCTGCCGGGGCAGGAAGACCGGGCCGTCCTCGCCGAGCCCGGGCAGGCCGCCCAGCAGCGAGGGGGCGTCGGCGGCGTCACGGGCCTCCTGCGCGGCCCAGAAGGCCCGCGCCTCGGCCAGCTCCCGCTCCCGCTCCTCGGCGAGGGCTTCGGCCACGGCGGCTCGTATCTCGGCTGCGGGGGACTCCACGGCGCTGCGGGCGTGCGGGACGGCTGCGGCGGCGCGCGGACGGGCCGGCAGGGCCAGCTCACCGCGCAGGGCGGTGACCTGCTTGCGCAGCCCGTGTACGGCGTGCAGCGCAGCAGCGCCCACGGCCGTGGCAGCGGCCGTGGTCAGCAGCAGGGCAAGAGACATGGCGCTCACTGGCTTACTCCCGATTGATTCGATCCCCCGACTTCCTACATCAGCTTGTCCTCTGCTGGGAATGGCGTGCAGTGCATTACGTCATGAATTGGACAGGTCTTTCGTCCTCGGGGCACCAGGGGGAGGGTGCCTGAGCTGGGCAAATACCGATCCCCCAGGACAAAGGTCACATCCTGGGGGAGATTCGGTCACAGGTCGGCCGCGACGGGGTTAGATCCGACGTCAGTAGAGCTCACTCATCTGGAGTATCCCTTGCGGCATCAGGGGTTCCGCCTTGATCGCCCATGGAAACCCGGCGATCGTGACGATCCGGACACCCTACGCTACGACGCGCTTCGACCCGCTCGACTCGGCCGGCCTCAGCTCAGCCGCGGGCTTTTTTG
>NZ_JBVHZI010000018.1:38906-113313 GCF_055574495.1 Streptomyces sp. NPDC029836
TGGTCGCGTTCCGCTTCGCCTGCGCTGCGGGCGGGTGCCGTCCCTCGTTCCTCGGGGCGGCCCCCACCCTCCGCTACGCCTCAGCTCAGCCGCTCACTTCTTTGGTCGCGTTCCGCTTCGCCTGCGCTGCGGGCGGGTGCCGTCCCTCGTTCCTCGGGGCGGCCCCCACCCTCCGCTACGCCTCAGCTCAGCCGCTCGATGACCATCGCCATGCCCTGGCCGCCGCCCACGCACATCGTCTCCAGGCCGAACTGCTTGTCGTGGAACTGGAGGCTGTTGATCAGGGTTCCGGTGATGCGTGCGCCGGTCATCCCGAACGGGTGACCGACGGCGATGGCCCCGCCGTTGACGTTCAGCTTCTCCAGCGGGATCTCCAGGTCCCGGTAGGACGGGATGACCTGGGCCGCGAAGGCCTCGTTGATCTCGAACAGGTCGATGTCGTCGACGGTCAGGCCGGCCCGCTTCAGGGCCTGCTTGGACGCTTCGACCGGGCCCAGGCCCATGATCTCGGGGGAGAGGCCGGTGACGCCGGTGGAGACGATCCGGGCCAGCGGGGTCAGGCCCAGGTCCCGGGCCTTGGTGTCGCTCATGATGACCAGCGCGGCGGCGCCGTCGTTCAGCGGGCAGCAGTTGGCGGCGGTGATCAGGCCGTCGGGGCGGAACACCGGCTTCAGGCCCTGCACGCCCTCCATGGTGACACCGGCGCGCGGGCCGTCGTCCAGGGAGACGACCGTGCCGTCGGGGGTGGTGACCGGGGTGATCTCGCGGGCCCAGAAGCCGTTCTTGATGGCTTCCTCGGCCAGGTTCTGCGAGCGGACGCCGAACTCGTCCATGTCCTGGCGGGTCACGCCCTTCAGGCGGGCCAGGTTCTCGGCGGTCTGGCCCATCGAGATGTACGCGTCCGGGACCAGGCCGTCCTCGCGCGGGTCGCGCCAGGAGGCGCCCGTGCTCTGCGCGACCTCGGCCGTACGGGCCTCCGCGTCGGCGAAGAACGGGTTGTGGGTGCCCGGCATGCCGTCCGAGGAGCCGTTCGCGAACCGGGAGACGGTCTCGACGCCCGCCGAGATGAAGACGTCGCCCTCGCCCGCCTTGATGGCGTGCAGGGCCATCCGGGAGGTCTGCAGGGACGAGGAACAGTAACGGGTGACGGTGAGACCCGGCAGGTGGTCCATGCCCATCTGCACGGCCACGATGCGGCCCAGGTTGTGGCCCTGCTCGCCGCCCGGGAGGCCGCAGCCCAGCATCAGGTCGTCGATCTCGCGCGGGTCCAGCCCGGGCACCTTGGCGAGCGCGGCCTGGATGATCTGCGCGGTCAGGTCGTCCGGGCGGACGTCCTTGAGCGACCCCTTGCCTGCGCGCCCGATGGGGGAACGGGCGGTGGAAACGATGACGGCTTCGGGCATCGGGACTCCAAGGGGTGCGTCGTTGCGGGACCGCATGCGAAGTTACCGCCCCGTACGGTCGAGGTCACGGGCCTCGGCGTGTGATGCGGGTCGCTCCGCGGGGCGACAGGACCAAGGATGCCGCCACCGACTCCCGGCCGCCGGCCCCCCCCGGCCCCGCCTACCGGGGTTCCGCGACCGGGGCCGTGGGGGCCTTGGGGGTCGGGGTCGGCCCCGGGGCGGGTTCCTCGCCGGCGACCCGCCGCCTGCGGCGGTGCTTGAGCAGGGCCCAGGGGCCCCGTGCGCCGGTGACCTCGGTGCCGGCCTCGCCCGCCGCCGCGGACGCCGCCTTGGCGACGGGCAGCATGTCCTCGTCCCGCGAGACGTCCAGCCGGTCCGACTCGGGCCACAGGCCCAGCGCCGCGCACATGGTGGGCAGCACGGCCATGGCGGCCGTCGCGTACCCCTCCGCCGACGGGTGGTAGGAGTCCGGCCCGAACATCTCCCGGGGGTTCGCCGCGAACTCCGGCCCCAGCAGGTCGCCCATCGAGACCGTCCGGGCCCCCAGGGCCAGCACGCCGATCGTCTGGGCCGCCGCCAGTTGCCGCGAGACCCGGCGGGCCATCCAGCGCAGCGGCTGGTAGACCGGCTCGATGGTGCCGAGGTCCGGGCAGGTGCCCACCACGACCTCGGAGCCGGCCAGCCGCAGCCGCCGCACCGCCGAGGTCAGCAGCCGGACGGATTGGGTCGGCGGCATCCGCCGCGTCACGTCATTGGCGCCGATCATGATCACGCACACGTCCGGCGGCGGCGCGTCCCCGTCGAGCAGCAGGCCCACCTGCCGGTCGAGGTCGTCGGACATCGCCCCGGACAGCGCGACGTTGCGCAGCTCCACCGGCCGTTCGGCCACCGCGGCCAACCCCGACGCGAGCAGCGCCCCCGGTGTCTGGCGGGCCCGGCGCACCCCGAGCCCGGCCGCCGTGGATTCGCCCAGCATGCCGAGCCGCAGCGGCCCCGGGCTCAGCTCGGGGCCGCCGAACTCGCTCCCGTACAGCCCGTCGGCCCGCGGCGGGTCCGGCAGGCCGGTGCCCACCGTTCGCTTCGCGAACTGGACCTCGGCCAGCACCAGACCCACCGCGGCGGCCCCGACGAGCCCCAGCCCGCCGCCGCCGTACGCCGCGCCCGCCGCGATCCGGCGGGCCGTCCTCGCCCTGGACACCCTTCGAGCCACCTCCATCCGCGCTCTGGTCCCGATGACCTACCTGCCCCGTAGTGCGGGTCGGCCAATCCCTTTCCGCTTACTCTGGCCGGACCTCCCGGAGAACCCGTGGAGTCCCCTCCTTGGAGAACATGGTGCAATTCCACGACTCGATGATCAGCCTCGTCGGCAACACCCCGCTGGTGAAGCTCAACCGTGTGACCGAAGGCCTGCAGGCCACCGTCCTTGCGAAGGTCGAGTACTTCAACCCCGGTGGGTCCGTGAAGGACCGGATCGCCGTCCGGATGATCGAGGCCGCCGAGCAGAGCGGTGCCCTCAAGCCCGGTGGCACCATCGTGGAGCCCACCAGTGGCAACACCGGTGTAGGACTCGCCATCGTGGCCCAGCAGAAGGGCTACAAGTGCATCTTCGTCTGCCCTGACAAGGTGTCCACGGACAAGATCAACGTCATGCGCGCGTACGGCGCCGAGGTCGTGGTCTGCCCGACCGCCGTCGACCCCGAGCACCCGGACTCGTACTACAACGTGTCCGACCGCCTCGCGCGCGAGCCCGGCGCCTGGAAGCCCGACCAGTACAGCAACCCGAACAACCCCCGTTCGCACTACGAGACCACCGGTCCCGAGCTGTGGGAGCAGACGGACGGGAAGATCACCCACTTCGTCGCGGGCGTCGGCACCGGCGGCACCATCTCCGGTACCGGCGGCTACCTGAAGGAGGTGTCCGGCGGCACGGTCAAGGTCATCGGCGCCGACCCCGAGGGTTCGGTCTACTCCGGCGGCAGCGGCCGTCCGTACCTGGTCGAGGGCGTCGGTGAGGACTTCTGGCCCAGCGCCTACGACCGCAACGTGACGGACGAGATCATCGCGGTGTCCGACAAGGACTCCTTCCAGATGACCCGCCGGCTCGCCAAGGAGGAGGGCCTGCTCGTCGGCGGCTCCTGCGGCATGGCCGTCGTCGCCGCGCTGCGCGCCGCCGAGGGCCTCGGTCCGGACGACGTCGTCGTGGTCCTGCTGCCCGACAGCGGCCGCGGCTACCTCAGCAAGATCTTCAGCGACGAGTGGATGGCCGGTCACGGCTTCCTGGAGGAAGCGGGCCCCTCGGCGCGCATCGGCGACGTCCTCGCGGACAAGGAGGGCGGCATCCCGTCCCTGGTGCACATGCACCCCGAGGAGACCGTCGGCCAGGCCATCGAGGTGCTGCGCGAGTACGGCGTCTCCCAGATGCCGATCGTCAAGCCGGGCGCGGGTCACCCCGACGTCATGGCCGCCGAGGTCATCGGCTCCGTCGTCGAGAAGGAGCTCCTCGCGGCGCTCTTCGCGCAGCGGGCCTCCCTCAGCGACCCGCTGGAGAAGCACATGAGCGCGCCGCTGCCGCAGGTCGGCTCCGGTGAGCCCGTCTCCGAGCTGATGGCGGTGCTGGGCGAGGCCGACGCGGCGATCGTGCTCGTCGAGGGCAAGCCCACCGGCGTCGTCAGCCGCCAGGACCTGCTCGCGTTCCTGGCCAAGGGCGCCAAGTAGCGGGGGCGGCCCCCGGCCGGAGCGCTTCCGGCCGGGGGCCGAACCGTCGGGACCGATCCGTCGGGGCGGGGACCGGGCCGTTCGCGCCGGGGGCCGTACGTTTCCGGCCGGTCGCGCAAACGGTACGGGCCCGACACGTCACGGCAGCACCGGCTTAACACGCGGTCGGCACAGTTGGGGGTGTCGGCAGGGAGGACCGGGGAACCGGAAGGCCCCGCCGGCGTCACGAACGGCGTCCGTGCGCCTCCGGAGCGGCTCCCGGACCACGCGGACGCCACAGGACGCGGACGGCCCTGACCCGGCCCGTGTCCCACGCGGGGACCGCCGTCGTCCCGCCCCCCGGGAGACCGGGGGTGCGGCGGTCCCCGCGCAAGCTTCCCCGCGGACCCGCCGGAGCGGGTCCGCGGGGCACCCCTCGGGCAGCCCGGCGGACGGACCCGGGCCCGTCCGTCAGTCGGTGCGGTCCTTGCCGCGGCTCCCGAGGCCCCTCTTGGACGCGTGGATGAAGTTCACGCCCAGGATCCCCGCCCAGCAGACGAGCAGCCCGCTCAGGTGGGCCTGGGTCGCGGCGATCGCCGACAACGGGACGGCCAGCACCAGGGTGATCACGGCGAAGCCGAAGCGTTCCCCGAAGTTGCCGACGGCCGTCACGGCCGGGTCGGGGGAGCCGCCGCGCGCCGCGAGCAGGCGTTCCTCCGCGAGTCGGCGCCGCACCTGGGTGTCGACCTTCTCCACGAACGATTCCACCAGCGCCGCCTCGTACTCCGGCCCCAGCTCCCGCCGGGCGTCGAGGGTGGCGCCGAGTTCCTTCTTCAGGTCTTCGACCTGGGGGGAATGGGCTGTCATGCCCCCACCGTAGGAACCGGAACGCGCGCCGGCACTGGGGCTAGCCCCCGTATTCAGGGGTCCGGATCGCGGGCGCGGCTTGCCGAGCTGCATAACCACATGCAGAGTGCACCGTGACTGAATATCTCGCCGATGACGGGACGGAACGGAGGGGACGGCGATGAGCGACGGCCCGGCCGCACGGCTGCAGAAGCTGTTCGAGGGGCACCGGCTGACGCCGACCCAACGGCGGATCGCCCACTGCATGGTGCGCGGGGCGGCCGACGTGCCGTTCCTTTCCAGCGTGGAACTCGCCGAACTGGCCGGGGTGAGCCAGCCGTCCGTGACCCGGTTCGCGGTGGCGCTCGGCTTCGACGGCTACCCGGCGCTGCGCCGCCACCTGCGGGAGGTGGCGCCCGCCGGGCAGGAGCCGCAGCCGCGGGAGGACGCGTACAACGAGTACCAGCAGGCCGTTCAGGGCGAGATCGAGAACCTGCGCCGGCTCGCCGCGATGCTCGCCGACCCGGCGCCCGTCGAGGAGGCCGGCCGGCTGCTCGCCGCGTCCGCGCCGCTGCCGGTGCTGGGGCTGCGGGCGGCGTCCTCGCAGGCGCGCGGGTTCGCGTACTTCGCCGCCAAGGTGCACCCCGACGTACGGCTCCTGGACGAGGCCGGCTCGATGCTCGCCGACCGCATCGACGCGGCCGCCACCGCCGGCGCCACGGCCCTGCTCTGCTTCGCCCTGCCCCGCCACCCCCGGGAGGTCGTCGAGGCCCTGGACCACGCGCGGGGCGCCGGGCTGACCGTCGTGACCGTCGCGGATTCGGCGTTCGCGCCCGTCGCCCGGCACTCCGACCTGCTGATCCCGGCGCCCGTCGGCACCGGGCTCGCCTTCGACACCGCCTGCGCGCCGATGCTGCTGGGCCGGGTGCTGCTGGAGGCCATGGCCGACGCGCTGCCCGACGCCCAGGCCCGGCTGGAGGCCTTCGACGCCCGGGCCGCCGCCCGCGGACTCTTCGTCGAGTAGCCCGCACGGCGCCGCCGCCGGCGGTCAGCGGTAGTTCAGCTCGGCCAGCTCCGTCGCGAGTCGGCGGCGCAGGGCCGGGACGCGGGCCAGCACGGGCAGCGCGGTGTTGCGCAGGGTGCGCAGCAGCGGGTTGCGGGTGGTGGCCACGCGGGTCATCCGGTCGGTGAGGGACACCACGCGCAGGGCGACGGGCCGCCTGCGGGCCTCGTAGCCGTCGACGGCGCCGGTGGCCAGGGCCCGACCGAGGGCCCAGCCGTCCTGGATGCCGGTGTTCATGCCCTGGCCGCCGGCCGGGCTGTGGACGTGGGCGGCGTCCCCGGCGAGCAGCAGCCGGCCGGCGCGGTAGCGGTCGGCGACCCGGTGGTGGACCCGGAACCGGGACGACCAGACGAGTTCGCGGACCACGGCCTGGCCGGGGGTCCGCTCGTCCATCAGCCGCCGCACGAAGGCCAGGTCCGGTTCGGCCGGGGCGTCGGCGACGGTCGCCACGATCCGGTAGTGACCGCCGCGTCGGCCCCCGGTGCGGGAGGTGCCCCCGGGGAGCGGGGCGATCACGACGAGACCGTCCCCGCCGAAGGCGAGGGCGACCTCGCGGGAGCCCGGGGTCCAGTCCATGACGACGTCGGCGAGGACGAAGGACTCCCCGTACGTCTTGCCGGTGAAGCCGATGCCGGCGCTCTCGCGGACCGTGCTGTGCATGCCGTCCGCGCCGACGGCGTGGGCGGCGCGCAGGGTCGCGCCGCCGGAGGTGGTCAGGGTGACGCCGTCCGCGTCCTGAACGACGCCGGTGACCTCGTGCGGGCGGTGGACCTCGCCGCCGAGGGCGCGCAGCGCGGCGAGCAGGACGGCCTCGGTCTCGTACTGGGGGACCATCAGCGCGTACGGGTGGGCGGTGGGCAGTTCGTCGAAGTCGATGGCGGCCAGGGGGCGCGCGCCGTCGCGGAGCCGGAAGCGGGTGACGGGGATGCCGCGGTCGATCAGGTCGCGGGTCAGGGCGCCCGTCGGGTCGAGTTCGTCGAGGACCTCCAGGGTGCGGGCGTGCACGACGGCGGCGCGGGAGGTGTTGGCGCCCTCGGCCTGCCGGTCCAGGAGCACGAAGTCGATTCCGGCCCGCGCCAGGGTCACGGCCAGGGCGAGGCCGGTGGGTCCGGCGCCGACGATGGCGACCTCGGTGCGGTCGGGGAGCGGGAGCGCGGGGGTGCTGGTCATGGCGGCCGGCCTCCTTCAAGGGGTCAACGGTTGTTGGCCAACGGTTGTTGGCATCAGCGTGCGCCGAAACGTCTGGCATGTCAACGCTTGTTGGCCTACGGTTGTTGGCATGACGGTACGCAGATCCGAACAGACCCGGAGGGCGATCCTGCGCGCGGCGCGCGAGAGGTTCGCCGCCCAGGGGTACGAGCGCACGACCATCCGCGCGGTCGCGGCGGACGCCGACATCGACCCGTCGATGGTGATGCGCTACTTCGGCAGCAAGGAGGGGCTCTTCGACGCGGCCCTCACCGTCGACCTGCGCCTGCCGGACCTGGCCGCCGTCCCGCCGGCGGAGCGGCCGGCGGTCGTGGTGCGGCACTTCGTCACGCGCTGGGAGGGGGACCCGGCCGATGACGCGCTGCTCGTGCTGCTGCGCTCGGCGGTGACGAACGAGCAGGCGGCGGCCCGGATGCGGGAGGTGTTCGCGGTGCAGGTCGCCCCGGCGCTCGCCGCGAGCCTGGGCGTCGAGCGGGCCGCCCGCGCTGCGGGGCTGGTCGCCGCCCAGCTGCTCGGACTGGCCGTGAGCCGCTACCTGCTGCGGCTGCCCCCGGTGGTGGCCCTGACCCCGGACGAGCTCGTCGCGGGCCTGGCCCCGGCCCTGGCGGCGACGCTGGGGCAGGCGGGCGGGACGGAGACGACCGGGGCGGAGACGACCGGGACGGAGACGACCGGGGCGTAGGCGGTCGTGGCGCGGGCGGAGTCGCCCCGGGCGCCCTGACCTGCGGCGACGGTGGCGGGCCGGGCAGGCGGGCGCCCGGGCCGGCAGCTGCGCCGGCCGACCGGCGCGCGGCCCCCGCCGCGCCGGGCCCTACAGCAGGGCGTCGCGCAGGGCGCCGCCCGCCTCCGCGACGATGTCCGCGAGGGACTGCGCGGCGCGCAGCGGGGTGAAGCGCACCGCGCCCGCCCCCGCGATCGTGAACCCGTGGACGGCCGGCCGGGGCAGGCTGTTGTACCCGTAGGGGGCGGTGAAGAAGTACGCCCCCGTGTCCGGTACGGCGATCAGGTCGCCCGGCGCCAGCTCCGGCAGCTCCCGGGCGGTGGCCAGCAGGTCCCCCGCGAAGCAGGCCGGGCCCGCGACGTCCTGGGCGAGGAGCGGGCCCGACTTCGGGGCGCCCTCGGCGTCGTACGGCAGGATCCGCAGCGGCCAGACCTCCGGGGCGTACACGGTCCGGGTGGCCAGCTGGACGCCCGCGTGGGTCAGCGCGACGGGCCGGCCGCCCGCCGTCTTCGTGTACTCGACGCGGGCCAGCACCAGCCCGTGCTTCGCGAGAAGGGACCGGCCGAACTCCGTCACCAGCCCGTACGAGCCGTCGAAGAGGGCGGGGACGGCCCCGCGCAGCGCCGCCACGTACTGCCCGTACGTCGGAATCGGCTCGTCCGAGGCGAAGTTCACCGGCAGGCCGCCGCCGATGTCGAGGGTGTCGACCTGCCGGCGCCCGGCCGCCGCGTTGATCTCCTCGGCGAGCGCGTGCAGGTCCCGTACGCCCCGCGCGATCCGCGCCGGCGGCACGCCCTGCGAGCCCGAGTGGACGTGCAGCCGGGTGAGCCAGGGCCGGTCCAGGAAGGCCCGTACGAGCCACGCGCGCGCTCCCGGGTCGCGCAGCGGCACCCCGAACTTGGAGCGGGCGGTGGCTGTGGACAGGGCCTCGATGGCGCCCGCGCCGGTCTGCGGGTTGATCCGGACGCCGAGCGCGGAACGCGTCGGGGCCGCCGCCACGAGGGCGTCGAGCCGGGCCAGCTCCTGCCGGTTGTCGGCGTTCACCGTGACCCCGAGGGCCAGCGCCTCGCGCAGTTCGGCAAGCGTCTTGGCGGGGGAGTCCAGGACGACGCGGTCCGCCGGGAGCCCCGCCGCCCGGGCCAGGGCCAGCTCGCCCGGCCCGGCCACCTCGCAGCCGATCCCCTCGGCGGCGAGCAGCCGCAGCACCGGGACGAGCGGGGTCGCCTTCACCGCGAAGGTGTGCAGGACGGGCGTACCGGGAGCCGAGGCGGCCGCGAACGCGCCGGTCAGCGCGGCGGCGGAGGCCCGGATCCCGTCGGCGTCGAGCAGGCACACCAGCGGCGGCGCGACCCGTTCGTGCGGGCCGCCGCCGATCAGGCCCTGCGCGACGGCGGCCCGTACGGCCAGGTCACGGCGGGCGGCGGGGTCCGGCGCGAAGAGCGGGATGCGCGTCTCGGTGGCCATGTCCGTCATCCCACCACCCGGCGGCCCGACCCGCAGCTGTTGACTGGATCTATTCATGCCGCGAGGATGTGAATGGATTGACCAACACCGGAGGAGGCACCCGCCATGTCAGGACCCCGCCCCGTACGGGCCGCGCGAGGCACCGAGCTCAGCACCCTGGGATGGCAGCAGGAGGCCGCCCTGCGGATGCTGCAGAACAACCTCGACGCCGAGGTCGCCGAACACCCGGACAAGCTGGTCGTCTACGGCGGCACCGGCAAGGCGGCCCGCGACTGGCGCTCGTACGACGCGATGGTCCGCACCCTGCGCACCCTCAAGCAGGACGAGACGATGCTCGTGCAGTCCGGCCGCCCGGTCGGCGTCATGCAGACGCACGAGTGGGCGCCGCGCGTCCTGCTCGCCAACTCCAACCTGGTCGGCGACTGGGCCAACTGGGAGGAGTTCCGCCGCCTGGAGCACCTCGGCCTGACCATGTACGGGCAGATGACCGCCGGTTCGTGGATCTACATCGGTACCCAGGGCATCCTCCAGGGCACCTACGAGACCTTCGCCGCCGTCGCCGCGAAGCTGCACGCGATCGGTAAGGGAGGGGTCGGCGGCACCCTCGCCGGCACGATCACCCTCACCGCCGGCCTCGGCGGCATGGGCGGCGCCCAGCCGCTCGCCGTCACCATGAACGACGGCGTCGCGATCTGCGTCGACGTCGACCCGCGCGCCATCGACCGCCGCATCGAGCACCGCTACCTCGACGTCAAGGCCGACAACCTGCGCCACGCCCTCCAGCTGGCCGTCGAGGCCCGCGACGCCCGCAAGCCGCTGTCCATCGGCCTCCTCGGCAACGCCGCCGAGCTGCTCCCGCAGATGCTCGCCGAGGGCGCGCCGATCGACATCGTCACCGACCAGACGAGCGCCCACGACCCGCTCGCCTACCTGCCCGTCGGCGTCGCCTTCGACGACATGGCCGACCTCGCCGCCAAGGACCCGGCGGGCTTCACCACCCGCGCCCGCGAGTCCATGGCCCGGCACGTCGAGGCCATGGTCGGCTTCATGGACGCGGGCGCCGAGGTCTTCGACTACGGCAACTCCATCCGCGGCGAGGCCCAGCTGGCCGGCTACGACCGCGCGTTCGCCTTCCCCGGCTTCGTCCCCGCCTACATCCGCCCGCTGTTCTGCGAGGGCAAGGGCCCCTTCCGCTGGGCCGCGCTGTCCGGCGAGGCCTCGGACATTCACAAGACCGACAAGGCGATGCTGGAGCTGTTCCCCGAGAACGAGTCCCTGCACCGCTGGATCAAGATGGCGGGCGAGCGGGTCCACTTCCAGGGCCTGCCCGCGCGCATCTGCTGGCTCGGCTACGGCGAACGCGACAAGGCCGGTGAGCGCTTCAACGAGATGGTCGCCGACGGCACCCTCGCCGCGCCGCTCGTCATCGGCCGCGACCACCTCGACTGCGGTTCGGTCGCCTCCCCGTACCGCGAGACCGAGGCCATGCTCGACGGCTCCGACGCCATCGCCGACTGGCCGCTGCTCAACGCCATGGTCAACGTCGCCTCCGGCGCCTCCTGGGTCTCCATCCACCACGGCGGCGGCGTCGGCATGGGCCGCTCCATCCACGCCGGTCAGGTCACCGTCGCCGACGGCACCCCGCTCGCCGGCGAGAAGATCCGCCGCGTGCTGACCAACGACCCCGGCATGGGCGTCATCCGGCACGTCGACGCCGGCTACGACCTCGCCGAGGCCGTCGCCGACGAGCGCGACGTCCGCGTCCCGATGCGGGAGGGTGACTCCGCGTGAGCCACGGTTCCTTCCCCGGCCCCCGGGGCGAGACCCCGGGGGCCGGGGGGGCCGGTTTCCACAGCATGTGGGCCGACCTCGCCCCCATCGGCCGCCACCCGGACTCCGGCGGCTACCGCCGCTACGCCTGGACCGGCGCCGACGCCGACTGCCGCACCTGGTTCCAGGAGCAGGCCCAGGCGCGCGGCCTGACGTACGAGACCGACCGCAACGGCAACCAGTGGGCCTGGCTCGGCGACCCCCTCGCGGGCGACGCCGTCGTCACCGGCTCCCACCTGGACTCCGTCCCCGACGGCGGGGCCTTCGACGGCCCGCTCGGCGTCGTGTCCTCCTTCGCCGCCCTCGACGAGCTCCGCGCCCGCGGCGTGCGCCCCACCCGGCCGCTGGCCATCACCAACTTCGGTGACGAGGAGGGCGCCCGCTTCGGACTCGCCTGCGTCGGCTCCCGGCTCGCCGCCGGACAGCTGACCAAGGAGAAGGCGTACGAACTGCGCGACGCGGACGGCATCGGCCTGCCCCAGGCCATGGAACAGGCCGGCTACGACCCGGAGACGATCGGCGCCGACCCCGAACGCCTCGCCCGGATCGGCGCCTTCGTCGAACTCCACGTCGAACAGGGCCGCGCCCTGGACCTGTCCGGCGACCGCGTGGGCATCGCCTCCGCGATCTGGCCCCACGGCCGCTGGCGGTACGACTTCCACGGCGAGGCCAACCACGCGGGGACCACCCGCCTGGTGGACCGCCGCGACCCGATGCTCACGTACGCGGCGACCGTCCTGGCCGCCCGCCAGGAGGCGACCCTCGCGGGCGCCGTCGCCACCTTCGGGAAGATCTCCGTCGAACCCAACGGGGTCAACGCCATCCCCTCCCTGGTCCGCGGCTGGCTCGACTCCCGGGCCGCCGACCAGGCCACCCTCGACACGGTCGTCACCGCCATCGAGAAGGCCGCCCGCGAACGCGCCGACCGGGACGGCATCGACCTCGCCGTCGTCCGCGAGTCCTTCACGCCGGTCGTCGAGTTCGAGCACGCCCTGCGCGACGAGATGAACCGGATCCTCGGCGGAGCGGTCCCGGTCCTGGGCACCGGCGCGGGACACGACGCCGGAATCCTCTCCGCCACCGTCCCGACCGCCATGCTGTTCGTACGCAACCCCACCGGCGTCTCCCACTCGCCGAAGGAGTTCGCCGCCGAGGACGACTGCGAAGCCGGCGTCCTGGCCCTCGCCGACGTACTGGAAGGACTGGCGTGCAGGTGACCGCGCCCACGACGTACTGGCTCGAACACGCCTGGCTCGGCACCCACGTCGAGCCGGGCGTCACCCTCGCCGTCGCCGCCGACGGCCGGATCACCGGCCTGCTCACCGGCGCCGACACCCCGCCCCCCGGGGCCGAGGTACTGCGCGGGCTGACCGTCCCGGGGCTGGCCAACGCGCACTCCCACGCCTTCCACCGGGCCCTGCGCTCCACCGTCCAGGTCGGCTCCGGCACCTTCTGGACCTGGCGCGACGTCATGTACAAGGTCGCCCAGAACCTCACCCCGGACAGCTACTACGCGCTCGCCCGCGCCACCTACGCGGAGATGGCCCTCGCCGGCATCACCCACGTCGGCGAGTTCCACTACGTCCACCACGCCCCCGGCGGTACCCCCTACGCCGACCCCAACGCGATGGGCGAGGCGCTCATCGCGGCGGCGGACGCGGCGGGCATCCGCATCACCCTCCTCGACACCGCCTACCTGGCGGCCGGCTTCGGCCAGGCCCCCAACGCCCACCAGGCACGGTTCTCCGACGGCACCGCCGACGCCTGGGCCGAGCGGGTCTCCGCCCTCAAGGGCGGCGGGCACGCCCGCGTCGGCGCCGCGATCCACTCGGTGCGCGCGGTCCCCGCCGACCAGCTGGCCACCGTCGCCCGCTGGGCCGAGGAGCGGCAGGCGCCCCTGCACGTCCACCTCTCCGAGCAGACCGCGGAGAACGACGCCTGCCGGGCCGCCCACGACCGCACCCCGACCCAACTCCTCGCCGACCACGGCGTCCTGGGCCCCCGCACCACCGGCGTCCACAACACGCACCTCACCGACGCCGACATCGCCCTGCTCGGCGCCACCACCACCGGCACCTGCATGTGCCCCACCACCGAACGCGACCTCGCGGACGGCATCGGGCCGGCCACCCGCCTCCAGCGGGCGGGCAGCCCGCTGTCCCTCGGCAGCGACAGCCACGCGGTGATCGACCTGCTGGAGGAGGCCCGCGCGATGGAGCTCAACGAGCGCCTGCGCAGCCGCACCCGCGGCCACTGGACGGCCAACGCCCTGCTGACCGCGGCCACCGCCGACGGCCACGCCTCCCTCGGCCTGCACGACGCGGGCCGCCTGGAGGTCGGGGCGCTCGCCGACTTCACCACCATCGCCCTGGACTCCGTACGGACGGCCGGGGCGCTGCCGCGGCTGGGCGCCGAGACGGTGGTGTTCGCGGCGACGGCGTCGGACGTTCGGCACACCGTCGTCGCCGGCCGCCACATCGTCCGCGACGGCGCCCACACCCTCGTCCCGGACGTCCCGTCCGCCCTGTCCGAGTCGATCGCGGCGCTGCGCGCCTGACTCGCTTTCCCGGCCCCGGCCCCGGCCCCTGTCCGGGCACGCCCGCGCCCCCTCCCGGCGCCACGGGGGCTCCGCCCGGGGAACGGCGAAGGGGCGGGGCGGGGAAAGGAACTCCCCGAGAGGAACGCATGACCACCACCGTCATCACCAACATCGGCAGCCTCGTCACCAACGACCCCTCCGTGGGCGACGGATCCCCCCTCGGCCTGATCGAGGACGCGGCCGTCGTCATCGAGGACGACACGATCGCCTGGGTCGGCGCGGCCACCGACGCCCCGGCCGCGGACACCGCGTTCGACGCGACCGGCCGGGCCGTCATCCCCGGCTTCGTGGACTCCCACTCCCACCTCGTCTTCGCCGGCGACCGCACCGCCGAGTTCAACGCCCGCATGTCCGGCCGCGCGTACTCCGCCGGCGGCATCCGCACGACCGTCGCCGCCACCCGCGCCGCCGACGACGCCGCACTCGAAGCCAATCTGCTGCGCCACCTCCACGAGGCCCGCCGCCAGGGCACCACCACCTTCGAGACCAAGTCCGGCTATGGGCTCACCGTCGCCGACGAGGCCCGTGCCCTGCGCATCGCCGCCGCGCACACCGAGGAGGTCACCTACCTCGGCGCGCACATCGTCTCCCCCGACTACGCCGACGACCCGGCGGCGTACGTCGACCTCGTCACCGGCGAGATGCTCGCGGCCTGCGCCCCGTACGCCCGCTGGGTGGACGTCTTCTGCGAGAAGGGCGCCTTCGACGGCGACCAGGCCCGCGCCATCCTCACCGCGGGCGCCGCCGCCGGGCTGATCCCGCGCATCCACGCCAACCAGCTCTCCCACGGGCCTGGCGTCCAGCTCGCCGTGGAGCTCGAAGCGGCCTCCGCCGACCACTGCACCCACCTCACCGACGCGGACGTCGACGCCCTGGCCCAGGCGGCCGCGACGACGGTGGCGACCCTGCTGCCCGGCGCCGAGTTCTCCACCCGGGCGCAGTGGCCCGACGCCCGGCGCCTGCTGGACGCGGGCGCCACCGTGGCCCTGTCCACGGACTGCAACCCCGGCTCCTCCTACACCAGCTCCATGCCGTTCTGCATCGCCCTCGCCGTACGGGACATGGGCATGACCCCCGACGAGGCCCTGTGGTCCGCCACCGCCGGCGGCGCCCGCGCGCTGCGTCGCGGCGACCTCGGCAGGATCACCCCCGGCGCCCGCGCCGACCTGGCCCTCCTGGAGGCCCCCAGCCACGTCCACCTCGCCTACCGCCCGGGCGTCCCGCTCGTCTCCGCGGTGTGGCAGCGCGGGGTCCGCGCGGCCTGAGGCGCGCGCCGAAGCGCCGTACGCGACGGCCCGGACGGGGCCGCGGACGGGCCCCCGCCGGGCCGTCCCCGGCCACCGGCCGGGCCGTCGCCATGTCCGGATCGGCCCGGCAGCGCCTCCCGGCCGGGCCCTCACGGCCCGCCGGCGGGCCCGGCGCACCCCTCTGACCAGGCCTTTCCCGCGCCCCGGACGGCCGGAAACCGTACGGCCGAAAGGGCGTCGATCCGGGCCGTCCTGTGTCTTCCCTCCGTAAGGCCCCGGGCGTACCTTGAGCCACCAATCTGATGTGTCGTCAGTAACTTGTGGCCGAGGGGAAGACGAAGGTGTCCGACCGGAAACGTTCCACCGCGCTCGCGCTGGCCGCCGCGGCGGCCGCATCGGCGGTCCTGCTCACCGCCCCCGCCGCCCACGCCGCCGTGATCGACGTCGAGTACAACTGCCAGACCCCGATCGGGGACAAGTCGGCGGTCTCGCCGATCGACATCAAGGCCGTCAAGGAGGGCGACGGCTACAAGCTGACGATGTCCTTCCAACGGGGCGTCTCCTCCAGCCCCATCGAGCTGGGCAAGGGCGCCATGAGCCCCAGCGCGGTCATCCTGGCCGACGGGGCGGAGAAGGTCTCGGTGCCGGTCTCCGGCGCGCCCAACTCCGAGGCGGTGCCCGCCAACACCCCCATCAAGATCACCGACCTCTCGGGCACCTACACCCCGAAGAAGAGCGGCAAGGTCACCTTCACCGCCGGGGTCCTCACCATCAAGGCCATGGGGACCACCACCACCTGCACCCCCGGCAACAGCCCCAAGCCGTCCCTCGAACTGGAGGTCACGGCCGCCGGCGGCGCCAAGGACCCCGCCCCGCAACCCGGCACCGGCCAGAGCTCCGCCCCGAGCACCCTCCCGCAGACCGGGCCCGCCGAGTCCGCCCTCGCGCTCGGCACCCTCGGCGCGACCGTCGTGCTCTCGGGCGCGGTCGGCGTGCTCTGGCTGACCCGACGCGGCCGGCAGGCCCAGCGGACCCGGCCCTGAACGGAGCAGCCCCGGCCATGCCCGTGCTTCCCGTCCCCCCACGGCCCGGCACCCTCCGGCGACTCGACACCGCCGGGCGGTCCGGCGCCCTCGCGCGGCTCGGCGTCCTCGCGCGGCGCGGGTTTCTGCGACGGCCAGGCGCCCTCGCGGGGTCCGGCGTCCTCGCGGGGCTCGGCGTCCTGCGACCGTCCGGCGTCCTCGCGCGGCTCGGCGTCGTGCTGCTCGCCGCCGCCGTCGCGCTGTTGTGCGGCGTCCCGGCCGCGGCCGCCGCCGACGGGCCCGGGTGGACCGCCGAACCGGCGGCCGGCCGGCCCGGCGCCGCGCGCCCGTACTTCTACCTCGCGGGCGCCCCCGGAGCCGTACTGGAGGACCGCCTCACGCTGGCGAACACCTCGGACCGGGAGCGCGTCGTCACCCTGCGCGGTGCCGACGCCCACAACGCGGCCGACGGCGCCTTCGCCGTACGACCCGCCCGGGAGTCCGTCGGCGCGGGCTCCTGGATCAGCTTCGGCGGCTCCGCCACCGTGCGGATCCCGCCCCGCACCCGCGCCGTCGTCCCGTTCACCGTCACCGTGCCGCCCGCCTCGGCCCCCGGCGACCACCGGGCCGCCGTCGTCGCCGCCGAGGACGGGCGCGAAGTGGGCGTACGGGTCCACCTGCGGGTCAGCGGCCCGCAGCTGGCGGCCCTCACCGTCGAGGACGTCGCCGTGCGCGGCAAGGGCGCCTCCGCCGTCGTCGCGTACACCCTGGTCAACCGCGGCAACGTCGCCCTTGCCCCCGAGATGGCGATCCGCGCCACCGGCCGCTTCGGCGAGGTCCCCGGCCGCGCCGCGCGCGCCCTGCCGGTGGAACTGCTGCCCGGTCAGCGGGTCGAGCTGACCGAACCCTGGCCCGGCGCGCCGGTCCTGGACCGGGTCGACCTCACCGTCACCGTCACCGCGCCCGGCGCCGCCCCGGCCACCGCGAGCACCACCGCGTGGTTCGTGCCGTGGGGCATCGCCGCCCTCACCGGCGGCGGCCTGCTCCTGCTCGGCGGGACCGCCGCGGCCGCGCTGCTCCTCGTACGCCGCACCCGGGGCGCCCCGCACGACCGGCCGCCACCGGAACCCGCCGCCGCCCGGGACCGGGCACCGCACCACGAGCTGACGGGAGCATCCAGGTGAGCCGCACCCCGGGCGCGAAGGCCCTGCCCCTCCTCGTCGCGGCCCTGGCGGCGTTCGCGCTGGCGCTGCTGCCCGTCGCGGCGCCCGCCGTCGCCGACGAGGGCAAGGCCGCCGCGGCGCTCTCCCTCCAGGAGGCCGCCAAGGGCACCGAGATCACCGTCACCGGCACCGGTTGGCGGGCCAGGACGATGGTGATGCTGCTGGTCTGCGGCCAGAACATGATCGGCGGCACCAACAGCTGCGCCAACGCCGACGGGGCCGCCGTCGCGGTCGCCGCCGACGGGGGCTTCACCGCCCGGCTCCAGGTCGTCGCACCGCCCAAGCCCTGCCCCTGCGTGGTCAACGTGGCCTCCGTCAACGGGGACCAGTCCACCGTCGCCCTCCCGGTGCGGATCACCGACCACGAGAGCGCCCCGCTGCCCGCCGAGTCCGGGACGGCCCGGCTCGCGATGCTCACCGGAGTCCGGCTCCAGGGCGACGACGGGGTGCTGACCTGGTTCGGCGCCCCGCCCGCGCGCCGGTTCACCGTCACCGTCGGGAACCTGGGCTCGGCCCCCGTCAAGGACCCCGTCTTCCAACTCGGCACCGCCCACGGGGTGTTCGCCCCGACCTGGGAGGAAGCCCGGTGGAAGGGCACCATCGTGCCCGGTGGCAAGGCCGAGATCGGCCTGGACGTGGCCCTGCCCGCCGGGGCCCACGGCGACTACACCGTCTCCCTGAAGTACGGGGACACGGTGGTCGCCGCCCAGCCGTGGGGCGTGGACCGACCGTACGGGGTGCTGCTGTTCTGGGGCCTGCTCCTGGTGGTGGTGCCGACCGCGCTGTTCCGGGCCGGGATGGCCGTCGTCGACCGGCTCCGACCGCGCGACGCCCCGGCCGCCGGTGGCCGCCACCGCGGCGCGAAGGCCCTGGACGCCGCCACCGCGGTGACCGCCCGGCTGCCGAGGATCCCCGCCGCGCGGGGCTCCGCGCCGGCCGCCCCCCAGACCCCCACGGCGGTCCTGCCGTGGTTCACCCCCGAGGAACAGGCGCCGGCACGGGACGCGCCGGCGGAACAACCGCAGACATCCGCACCGTCCGATCAAAGTCCGACAACGAAGGGACATTCGTGAACACCCAACGGAGGGCGAGCGCGGCCCTGGTCGCGCTGCTGCTCGGCGGCGCGGGCATCGCCATGGCGGCTTCCCCCGCCCAGGCCGCCCATGCCACCTACAAGGTCAAGTGCGTACCGCCCGCGGGCGGCGGCGACCCGGTGGAGGGCGAGAGCACCGTCAAGATCACGGCCCCGGCCACGGCCAAGGTGGGCGATGAGGTCGACGTCTCGTGGGAGACCGTCAAACCCGCCTCCAACAACACGGACCTCATGGTGATCCCGAAGGACTCCGTGGTGCCCACCGGCTGGTTCACGGTCGGCGGGGGAGGGGGCGAACTGAAGGTCGTCGGGGAGAAGAAGAACCCGGAGATCCCGAAGAAGGCCCCCATGGTCATGTCGACGATGAAGGGCAAGCTGAAACTGACCAAGGCGGGCAAGGTCACGCTGACGCCGGGCCGGTACGAGGTCGCCGTCTCCTTCCCCTTCGGCACCTTCGTCACCAAGTGCGCCCCGGTGGGCACCGTCTCGGGAGGCGCCACCATCGACGTCTCCGCGGGCTCCACGGGCGGCACGACGACCGGCGGGGCAACGACGGGCGGGGCAACGACCGGCGGAGCCACCACCGGCGGAGCCACCACCGGCGGAGCCACCACCGGCGGAGCGACCACCGGCGGCGGCGGGGGTCAGACCGACTTCCCGGGCAAGCCCGTCGAGGTCGCCTTCGACTGCGGTCCGGTCGTCCCCGGCGGCATCAAGACGCCGGTGACGATCAACGCCAAGAAGAACGGCGGCGACTACGAGCTGACGGTCAAGACCGCCAAGGGCGCGATGGCCGCCCCCATGGCGCTGCCGGCCGGCGCGCTCAAGCCCTCGATGAACGTCAAGCTGGGCGGCGCCGACTCCGGCACGGTCAAGGTCTCCGGCCCGGCCAACGCCGAGCCCATCCCCGACAAGGCCCCGGTCAGCCTCAGCGACATGACCGGCACCTACAAGCCCGGCAAGTCGGGCAAGGTGACGCTGAGCCCCGACCAGCTGACGATCGACGTCACGATGGCCCCGGGATCCACCCCGATCAACGTGCCCTGCAAGGCGACCAGCAGCGGCGTCTCGCTGGAGCTGGACACCGCCGCCCAGCCCGGCGGCAGCGGCTCCACCACGGCCGGCACCACCGGAGCCACCACCGGCGGTTCGTCCGCCGCCTCGGGCGGGCTCGCCGAGACCGGCGCGGAGGACGAGGGCGGCATCCAGGCCCTCGCCCTGGTCGCCGGCACGGTGATCCTGCTCGGCGGCGCCGTCTTCGCCTTCACCCCGTGGCGCCGCCTGCGCGGCACGCGGTAGGCACCCCGTACGACGCCGTACGCACCCCGTACGACGGAACGGCCCGGCACGCCGTGTGGCGTGCCGGGCCGTTCCGCTGCGCGGGGTGCGTCAGTGGACGCTGCCCATCAGGGCCTGGACGCGCTTGCGGTACATGTACACCGCGAAACCGGCGGCGGCGGCGAGCGTCGCCTGCATCGCGATGATCCCGGTGCCGTTCAGGTCCACGCCGGCCAGCGACAGCAGACCCGTCGTGCAGTCACCGGCGGTGACCGCGAGGAACCAGACACCCATCATCTGGGAGGCGTACTTCTGCGGGGCCATCTTCGTGGTGACCGAGAGGCCGACCGGGGAGAGGCACAGCTCGGCGATGGTCTGGATCATGTAGATCGAGACCAGCCACATCGGCGACACCTTGGTGCCGTCGGAGGCCATGCTCATCGGGACGACGAAGACGAAGAAGGAGCCACCGACCAGGACGAGACCCATCGCGAACTTCACGATGGTGTTCGGCTCCTGGTTCTTGCGGGCCAGCCACAGCCACAGCCAGGCGAAGACCGGCGCGAGCGCCATGACGAACAGCGGGTTCAGCGCCTGGTACCACGTGGTGGAGGGGTCCCAGCCGAACAGCGTGCCGGTCTTGGAGTCGGCGAACAGCGACAGGGTCGAACCACCCTGGTCGTAGATCATCCAGAAGACGGCGGCGGCGATGAAGAACCAGATGTACGCGGACATCTTCGACTGCTCGGGCGCCGAGAGGTCCTTGTCGCGCTTGATGCGGGCCAGGACGACGACCGGGATGATCAGACCGGCGATGGTGATCGGGTACAGCGCCCAGTTGATCGTGAACATGCCCATGGCGGTCACGGTGCCGTAGAAGGCGGCGACGATCGCGACGGCGGCGACGACCTTGACGATGATGCCGTTGCGCTCGGTGGCGGACAGCGGGTTCGGGACGATGCTGCTCTGCGGGCTCAGCGTGCGGCCGAAGACCAGGAAAACGATCAGGCCCAGACCCATGCCGATCGCGGCGAGCAGGAAGCCGAGGTGCCAGTTGACGACCTCACCGACGGTGCCGATCGCGAACGGCGCACCGAAGGCACCCAGGTTGATGCCGACGTAGAACAGCGTGAAGCCGCCGTCACGACGCGGGTCGTCCGCACCCTTGTACAGGTGGCCGACCATCGTGGAGATGTTGGCCTTCAGCAGACCGGAGCCCACGGCGACCAGCAGCAGACCGACGAAGAACGCGATCTGACCCGGCAGCGCCAGCGCCACGTGACCGGCCATGATCACGAAACCGGCGATGGCGACGGTCTTGCGAGCACCCCAGACCCGGTCGCCGAACCAACCGCCGGGCATGGCCATGAGGTAGACCATCGCCACGTACACGGAGTAGATCGCCGTGGCCGCGCCCATTTTGTAACCGAGGCCGCCGCCCTGGCTGCCGGTCGCGGCGTCCGTACCGCCGGAGACCAAGTACAGGACGAGGAGCGCACGCATGCCGTAGTAGGAGAAACGCTCCCACATCTCGGTCATGAACAGCGTGGCCAGGCCGATCGGGTGGCCGAAGAGGGTCTTCTCGTGAGCGGGGCTCGGAGAAGCCGTCGTCAGGCTGGAAGCCATGGTCGATCCTTGCTTGCTCGGGACGCTCGGCTTCGTGAGCCGAACTGCGCCCGGTGGGGGGTGGCCGGCACCGGCGACGGATGTCCCACCCCACGCCCGGGGGTCTCGGCCTCCGGGGTGCCGGAGTCGAAGGGTCAGCCATCACCGGGATCCACGCCCGGCGCGCACCTTCGCGCGCAGGGCCCGGCCCACAGGTCATTCACTGTCATCTGGGTCGGAGCAATCCGACCAGAGCAGAATTTGAGGTCCATGGCTCGCTTTTCGGCACAAGGATCCCCGGAGTAGTGCATGAGGCGTCTCGCCACCATACGACACGACACTGCGGCATATGGAAGGACTTGAGAGATGGATCACAGGTTCCAAGGGAACCGATCGACCATATTCGAAGGCGCCGGGTCGTATGCGAGCACAGATGGTGGGGGTCCCGCAGGAGGGCCTCTCCTTTGACCCGTCGCGGACTAACATCACCCACATGACGCGTGTACTGCTCGCCGAGGACGACGCATCCATCTCGGAACCCCTGGCCCGCGCCCTGCGCCGGGAGGGGTACGAGGTCGAGGTCCGGGAGGACGGCCCCACCGCCCTGGACGCCGGACTCCAGGGCGGCATCGACCTCGTCGTCCTGGACCTCGGCCTGCCCGGAATGGACGGCCTCGAAGTCGCCCGCCGGCTGCGCGCCGAGGGCCACGGCTTCCCGATCCTGGTCCTGACCGCCCGCGCCGACGAGGTCGACACGGTCGTCGGCCTCGACGCCGGCGCCGACGACTACGTGACCAAGCCCTTCCGACTCGCCGAGCTGCTCGCCCGCGTCCGGGCCCTGCTGCGGCGCGGCGCCGCCGAGACCGCCCAGCCGCCCGCCACCCACGGCGTGCGGATCGACGTCGAGTCGCACCGCGCCTGGATGGGGGAGGAGGAGCTCCAGCTCACCGCCAAGGAGTTCGACCTCCTGCGCGTCCTCGTCCGCGACGCCGGCCGGGTCGTCACGCGCGACCAGCTGATGCGCGAGGTCTGGGACACCACCTGGTGGTCCTCCACCAAGACCCTCGACATGCACATCTCCTGGCTCCGCAAGAAGCTCGGCGACGACGCGGCCAACCCGCGCTACATCGCCACCGTCCGCGGCGTCGGCTTCCGCTTCGAGAAGAGCTGACCCCGCGCCGTCCTAGGGCATCCTCTAAGGATGCGCCGCCGCCTGATCAACTCCACGCTCGCCGTGGTGCTCGTCGTGATCGCCGTGTTCGGGGTCTCCCTGGTCATCGTGGAGACCCGGACCATCACCAGCAGTGCCCAGGACCGGATCGGGTCCGAGGCCCTGCGGCTGCTCGGCATCGTCGAGGCGGACGCCCTGGAGCGCGAACCCGTCGACGCCGCGGCCCTCGCCGAGCAACTGGACCTCGGCACGTACGCCCGCATCACCGTCCCCGGGCAGCAGGTCGTCGAGGTCGGGCAGCGCGTCGAGGGCAGCGTCATCCGCGGCACCGCGACCGGCGAACAGGGCGAGACCGTCGTGGTGGAGGAGACCCGCTCCACGGTCACCAAGGAGGTCGGGCGGACCCTGGCCGTGGTCGGTGCGGTGGCCCTGCTGGCGGTCGTCGCGGCCGTCCTGCTCGCCGTGCGCCAGGCCAACCGGCTGGCCTCCCCGCTCACCGACCTCGCCGAAACCGCCGAGCGCCTCGGATCGGGCGACCCGCGGCCCCGTCACAAGCGGTACGGAGTGCCCGAGCTGGACCGGGTCGCGGACGTACTGGACTCCAGCGCCGAGCGGATCGGCCGGATGCTGACGGCCGAACGGCGCCTCGCCGCCGACGCCTCGCACCAACTGCGCACCCCGCTGACGGCCCTGTCGATGCGGCTGGAGGAGATCACCGTCACCGACGACCTGGAGACGGTGCGGGAGGAGGCGACGATCGCCCTCACCCAGGTGGAGCGGCTCACCGACGTCGTGCAACGGCTGCTCACGAACTCCCGCGACCCGCGGACCGGCTCGGCGGTCCCCTTCGACTTGGACGAGGTCGTCAAACAACAGGTGGAGGAGTGGCGGCCCGCCTACCGCAGCGCCGGACGGGCCATCGTGCGCTCGGGGCGGACGGGCATGCGCGCCGTCGGCACGCCCGGGGCGGTCTCCCAGGTGCTGGCGACCCTCGTGGAGAACGCCCTGATGCACGGGGGCGGCACGGTCGCGCTACGCACCAGGGTCATCGGCAACCAGGCCGTACTGGAGGTCACCGACGAGGGCCCCGGCGTCCCGCCGGACCTCGGCAACCGGATCTTCGAGCGGGCCATCAGCGGCCGCAATTCCACGGGCATCGGCCTCGCCGTCGCCCGGGACCTCGCCGAAGCGGACGGCGGCCGGCTGGAACTGCTCCAGACCCAGCCGCCGGTGTTCGCCCTCTTCCTCAGCCGTACCGCGCCGGAAGGGACGGAACCGACGCGCACGGTGCGGTGACGGCGGCAGCGGTGTCGTGCGGGCCCGAGGAGCCCGGCGCTACTTGGTGGCCGCCGGCTCCGGGGTGAGCGGCGCCACCGGCACGTCGTGGCCGTCACGCTGCTCGACGATCAGCGAGGGCGCGACAGGGGTGGGCAGGGCCTTGAAGACCCAGGTCCGGTAGGACCAGAAGCGGAAGACGGTCGCCACGCCCATGCCGACGAACTTGAAGATGTTGTTCTGCAACGAACTGTCCCAGCCGAACCCGTACGTCGCCACGTAGAGCACACCGCTCTCGATGACCATGCCGATGCCGCTGAACAGCACGAACAGGAACATCTCGCGCCGCCGGCCGCCGAGGTCGCGGTCGCGGTAGGTGAAGTACCGGAAGCCGATGTAGTTGGTGATGATGGCCACCACGATGGCTATGACGTTCGCGCGCACGATCTGCAGGTCGGTCGTGCTCCGGAGCAGGTTGAACACACCGAAGTTGACCAGGACGCCCAGCCCGCCGACCGCGCCGAACTTGATGACCTCCCGCGCGAGGCCGCGGAAGCGCTCGGTCAGCGGTGCTGCTTTCGGCGTGCTCATGTGAAGGCTCAGTCCCTGTCCGTCGTCGTCGCCCCTCGCCGGGACGTCACTCGATTTCGTCAACCCGTTCATGGTAAGTGTCGCCCCCGGGCCCCGTCCGTGGGTTGCCGCCCCATGGGACGCACGGCACACGGGCCCTCGTGCGGAACCGACGGGTCCGCTCCGGGCGGGCTCCGCCCGGGCGGGTCCGGATGGCGGAATACCGACGGATACCCTGGAGTGGTGACGTTCCCGGTAGTCGGCATGGTCGGCGGCGGACAGCTCGCCCGCATGACCCACGAGGCGGGTATCCCCCTCGGCATCAAATTCAAGATCCTCAGTGACACCCCACAGGATTCGGCGGCCCAGGTCGTGAGCGACGTCGTCATCGGCGACTATCGCGACCTGGAGACGCTCCGCGCCTTCGCGCGCGGCTGCGACGTGATCACCTTCGACCACGAGCACGTGCCCATCGCGCACCTGCGGGCCCTGGAAGCGGACGGCATCCCCGTCCGGCCGGGGCCCGACGCGTTGGTGCACGCCGCGGACAAGGGGGTGATGCGCGCCCGGCTCGACGCGATCGGCGCGCCCAGCCCCCGCCACCGGATCGTGAGCGATCCGGCGGACGCGGTCGCCTTCGCGGACGAGGTGGGCGGCTTCCCCGTCATCCTCAAGACGGTGCGCGGCGGGTACGACGGCAAGGGGGTGTGGTTCGTCCGCACCCCGCAGGACGCGGAGGCCCCCTTCAAGGCGGGCGTCCCCGTCCTCGCGGAGGAGAAGGTCGAGTACGTCCGCGAACTCGCGGCGAACATCGTCCGCTCCCCGCACGGCCAGGCCGTCGCCTATCCCGTCGTCGAGTCCGTCCAGGTGGACGGCGTCTGCGACACGGTGATCGCCCCCGCCCCGAACCTCTCGGAGGAGCTGGCGGGCGAGGCCCAGGCCCTGGCCCTGCGCATCGCCAAGGAACTCGGCGTGACCGGCCACCTGGCCGTGGAGCTGTTCGAGACCACCGACGGTCGCATCCTCGTCAACGAACTGGCCATGCGCCCGCACAACAGCGGGCACTGGACCCAGGACGGCGCCATCACCTCGCAGTTCGCCAACCACGTACGGGCCGTCCTGGACCTCCCCCTGGGCGACCCGCGCCCGCGGGCCCGCTGGACGGTCATGGCCAACGTGCTCGGCGGGGACTTCCCCGACATGTACGCGGCGTACCTGCACTGCATGGCCCACGACCCGCAGCTGAAGATCCACATGTACGGCAAGGACGTGAAACCCGGCCGCAAGGTCGGCCACGTCAACACCTACGGCGACGACCTGGACGATGTGCTGGAGCGCGCACGTCACGCAGCCGGCTACCTCAGAGGAACGATCACGGAATGAGCACCACCACCGCCGGTCCCGTCATCGGCATCGTCATGGGTTCGGACTCGGACTGGCCGGTCATGGAGGCCGCCGCCAAGGCGCTGGACGAGTTCGAGATCCCCTATGAGGTCGACGTCGTCTCCGCCCACCGGATGCCGCGCGAGATGGTCGCGTACGGCGAGCAGGCCGCCGACCGCGGTCTGAAGGCGATCATCGCCGGCGCGGGCGGCGCCGCCCACCTGCCCGGCATGCTGGCCTCGGTCACCCCGCTGCCCGTCATCGGCGTCCCGGTGCCGCTGAAGTACCTCGACGGCATGGACTCGCTGCTGTCGATCGTCCAGATGCCCGCCGGGGTTCCCGTCGCCACGGTCTCCGTCGCCGGAGCCCGCAACGCCGGACTGCTCGCCGTCCGCATGCTCGCGGCCCACGACCCGGAGCTGCTGGTGCGGATGCGCGACTTCCAGCAGGAGCTCAACGACCAGGCCACGGAGAAGGGCAAGCGACTGCGTACGAAGGTCTCCGGCGCCGACGCCTTCGGGTTCGGCAAGTGAGCGCGGCGGACCTGCTCGGGCAGGCCCGGGAGCTGCTCGCCGCGCACCCCGTGGTCGACGGCCACAACGACCTGCCGTGGGCCCTGCGCGAGCAGGTCCGCTACGACCTCGACCGGCGGGACATCGCCGCCGACCAGAGCGCCCACCTGCACACCGACATCCCCCGGCTGCGGGCCGGCGGCGTCGGCGCGCAGTTCTGGTCGGTCTACGTCCGCACCGACTACACCGGCGACCGGGCGGTCAGCGCCACGCTGGAACAGATCGACGCGGTCGAACAGCTGATCGCGCGCTACCCGGAGGACCTGCGGCTCGCGCTGACGGCGGACGACATGGAGGCGGCCCGCGCCGAGGGCCGGATCGCCTCGCTGATGGGCGCCGAGGGCGGCCACTCCATCAACAACTCCCTCGCCACCCTGCGGTCCCTGCACCGGCTCGGCGTGCGGTACATGACGCTGACGCACAACGACACCATCGACTGGGCGGACTCGGCGACCGACGAGCCCCGGCACGGCGGCCTGAGCGACTTCGGCCGCGAGGTCGTCCGCGAGATGAACCGCGTCGGCATGCTGGTGGACCTCTCGCACGTCGCCGCGACGACGATGCGCGACGCCCTCGCGGTCTCGGCCGCGCCGGTGATCTTCTCGCACTCCTCGGCGCGGGCCGTCTGCGACCACCCGCGCAACGTCCCGGACGACGTCCTGGAACTGCTGCCGGCCAACGGCGGCGTCGCCATGGTCACCTTCGTCCCGAAGTTCGTCCTCCAGGCGGCCGTCGACTGGACCCTGGCCGCCGACGAGAACCTGCGCGCGCACGGCTTCCACCACCTGGACACCACCCCGGAGGCGATGGCCCTGCACCGCGCCTTCGAGGAGCGGCGCCCGCGCCCGGTGGCCACCGCCGCCACCGTCGCCGACCACCTGGACCACATGCGCGAGGTGGCCGGGGTCGACCACATCGGCATCGGCGGCGACTACGACGGCACGGCCTTCACCCCGGCCGGCCTGGACGACGTCTCGGGCTACCCGAACCTGATCGCGGAACTCCTCTCCCGCGGCTGGTCCACCCCCGAACTGTCCCGACTCACCTGGTCGAACCCGGTCCGCGCCCTGCGCGACGCGGAAGCCGTGGCCCGCGACCTCTCCCCGACCACGCCCCCGTCGAACACCCACCTCTGACACGAACGGGCGGGCCGCCCCCCGATCCAGTCCCGCCGGCGTGCGAGGCGCGGGGTCCGGGGGCGGCGCCCAACGCGTACTGCGCGGCGTCGAGTTCACGGCCCGCGCCGCGCAGCACCGCAGAACCACCTAGGGCGCGGGCTCGGGAACAACGGTCGCCCGCCACAGACGCAGCCCGGACCACACGGTCGCGTACAGCAGGATGCCGTTGCGCGCACCCAGCACGACGGTGCCGAGCGCGGTGTTGCCGAGGATGTCCGGGCCGTACCAGACCGGGAAGATCAGTGAGGTGAGCGCGGTGGCGACCACGAGCAGCCACGCGATCGGCCGCTGCGTGGTGTGACGCGAGGTCAGGCAGACGGCCGCGAGGCCGAGCAGCCAGATCAGGTACTGCGGGCTGATGACGCGGCTGGTGACCGTGAACATCATGATGGCGCACAGCGCGGCGTCGAACGGGGTCGCGTTCGACCAGCGGTTGGCCCGCACACGCCACAGCAGGAGCAGCAGGAAGCCGATCAGGGTCAGCATGAGGGAGGCCCGTGCGATGCCGGGCACGTACGGGCCGACGTACTCGTAGGCGCCGTACTGGTACTCGATCCGGCCGGGCCACAGGTCCAGGAGGCGAGCGGTCATCAGGACCGAACCGCCGAGGGACTCGATCTGGACCCCGCGGTCGCCCTGGTTGCCCAGGAAACCGAAGGTGTCGCGGAACAGCGCGGCGAAGACGGCCAGCAGCGCGACGCACGACAGCGCGGCCGCGGTGACGGCCTCGCGGGTGGACCTGCCGCGCGGGGTGCCGAGCAGGGCCAGCAGGGGCCAGACCTTGACCATGCCGCCGACGCCGGCGATGACGCCGCCGAGCCGCGGCCGGTGGCGCAGGCAGAGCAGCGAGCCGACGGCGAGCAGGGTGACCTGGATGTCGTAGCGGGCGAACGGGGTCGCCATCAGCAGCGGCAGCGCGCCCAGCCACAGGGCCGCGCCGGCCATGCTGCCGTCGCCCCGGCGGGCGGCGCGCACGAGCCCGGCGAGGATCACGCCGTCGCACAGCACGGTCAGGGCGACGAAGGCCTGGAAGTAGGTGAGGAACGGCAGCAGATCGGGCGAGAGGAAGATCGCCGCGGCTGCCGGGGGGTACTGCCACATGATGTCGTTCTGCGGCATCGTCCACGTGACGAGGACGTCGTACCAGTTGTGGTAGGTCGCGGTGACCTCGACCCGGACGAGGTTCGAGGTGTGGAAGTCGTTGACGAGCATCCACAGCATCGCGGCCCGCGTGGCCACCCAGAGGCCGGCGACGCAGAGCAGGGAGCCGGGGCCTCGTGCGGCCGCCTCGAAGGAGCTCCGCCGATCACGGAAGCCGGGCGCCGCCGTCGCGTGAGGGGGGGTCTTGGGCGGAGGGCTGCTGGTCGTGGTCATCGGCCTGAATTCTACCCAGTCGATATGTACCGTTATTTAACGGAACGTCGGCAAAGCTGGGTAGGTGGCCGGACGTCGACCGACCACCACCGACCGACCACCACCGACCGAGCGTCACCGACCGACCTCGGTCGACCGTCCACCGCCCCGGCCGGGGTTACGCGTGCGGCCGTCCCATGGCGCGGTACGTCCAGCCCGCCGCGCGCCAGCGCAGCGGGTCGAGGGCGTTGCGGCCGTCCAGGAGGAGCCGGTCGGTGACGACCTCACCGAGCGCGGCGGGGTCGAGGTCGCGGAACTCGCGCCACTCGGTGAGGTGCAGGACGACCTCGGCGCCGCGGGCGGCCTCGACCGCGGAGTCGGCGTACCCGAGGGTGGGGAAGACACGGCGGGCGTTGTCCATGCCCTTGGGGTCGTAGACGGTGACCTGCCCGCCCTGGAGGTGGATCTGCCCGGCGACGTTGAGGGCGGGGGAGTCGCGGACGTCGTCGGAGTCGGGCTTGAAGGTGGCGCCGAGGACGGCGACGCGCTTGCCCAGGAAGGAGCCGCCGACCGCGTCGCGGGCCAGCTCGACCATGTGGCCGCGGCGCCGCATGTTGATGGAGTCGACCTCGCGCAGGAAGGTCAGGGCCTGGTCGGCGCCCAGCTCGCCGGCGCGGGCCATGAAGGCGCGGATGTCCTTGGGCAGGCAACCGCCGCCGAAGCCGATGCCGGCGCGCAGGAACTTCGATCCGATGCGGTCGTCGTGCCCGATGGCCTCGGCGAGCTTGGCCACGTCGCCACCCGCGGCCTCGCAGACCTCGGCCATCGCGTTGATGAAGGAGATCTTCGTGGCGAGGAAGGAGTTCGCGGCCGTCTTGACGAGTTCGGCGGTCGGGAAGTCGGTGACCACCATAGGGGTGCCCTCGGACAAGGGCGTCCCGTACACCTCGCGCAACAGCTTCTCGCCCCGGTCGCCGCGGACGCCGACGACGATCCGGTCCGGGTGCAGGGTGTCCTGGACGGCGAAGCCCTCGCGCAGGAACTCCGGGTTCCAGGCCAGTTCGACGTCCTCGCCGGCCGGGGCCAGCGCGGCCAGCTTCGCCGCGAGGCGCTCGGCAGAGCCGACGGGCACCGTGGACTTGCCGACGACGAGCACGGGCCGGGTCAGGTGCGGGGCCAGGGACTCCATGGCGGAGTCGACGTACGACATGTCGCAGGCGTACTCGCCGTGCTTCTGCGGGGTGTTCACACAGACGAAGTGGACGTCGCCGAACTCGCCCACCTCCTCCCAGGAGGTGGTGAAGCGCAGCCGCCCGCTGGAGCCGGGCAGGCCCGCGACGTGCGCGGCGAGCAGGTCCTCCAGCCCCGGTTCGTACATGGGGACCCGACCGGCCGAGAGCATCTCGATCTTCTCCGGGACCACGTCCAACCCCAGCACCTCGAAGCCGAGCTCGGCCATCGCGGCGGCGTGCGTCGCGCCGAGGTAACCGGTGCCGATCACAGTGATCTTGAGGGGGGCCATGAGTGCTCCAGAGGTGCGGGGCCGTTTGCGGCAACCGAGCATAGTCGGGCCCCGGGCGGGGGACGTTCTCCGCTGTCACGCAGCTCACGTACGCGGTACATATCGCTGCGGGGGTGCCGGACACTAAGATTTGGGTTACTTAACGGTAGTTAGCATCGTGCACTTGGGGAGTGAGAGATCTTGGCGGGTTCTGCCGACTTCGACCTGTACCGCCCGGCGGAGGAGCACGACATGCTCCGCGAGTCCGTCCGCTCGCTCGCCGAGGCGAAGATCCTGCCGTTCGCGGCGGCGGTCGACGAGGAGTCCCGCTTCCCGCAGGAGGCCCTCGACGCCCTGGTCGCCAGCGACCTGCACGCCGTCCACGTCCCCGAGAACTACGGCGGCGCCGGCGCGGACGCGCTCGCCACCGTGATCGTGATCGAGGAGGTGGCCCGCGTCTGCGCGTCCTCCTCCCTGATCCCGGCCGTGAACAAGCTCGGCTCCCTCCCGGTGATCCTCTCCGGCTCCGAGGAGCTCAAGGCCAAGTACCTCGGCCCGCTGGCCAAGGGCGACGCGATGTTCTCGTACGCCCTCTCCGAGCCCGACGCGGGCTCCGACGCCGCCGGCATGAAGACCCGCGCCGTGCGCGACGGGGACTTCTGGGTGCTCAACGGCGTCAAGCGCTGGATCACCAACGCGGGCGTCTCCGAGTACTACACGGTGATGGCCGTCACCGACCCCGAGAAGCGTTCCAAGGGCATCAGCGCCTTCGTCGTGGAGAAGGGCGACGAGGGCGTCTCCTTCGGCGCCCCGGAGAAGAAGCTCGGCATCAAGGGCTCCCCGACGCGCGAGGTCTACCTCGACAACGTGCGCATCCCCGCCGACCGCATGATCGGCGCCGAGGGCACCGGCTTCGCCACCGCGATGAAGACCCTGGACCACACCCGCATCACCATCGCGGCCCAGGCGCTCGGCATCGCCCAGGGCGCCCTGGACTACGCCAAGGGCTACGTCCAGGAGCGCAAGCAGTTCGGCAAGCCGATCGGCGACTTCCAGGGCGTGCAGTTCATGCTCGCGGACATGGCCATGAAGATCGAGGCGGCCCGCCAGCTGACGTACTCGGCCGCGGCCCGCTCGGAGCGCGTCTCCGGCGGCGGCCCCCACGAGGACCTCACGTTCTTCGGCGCCGCGGCCAAGTGCTTCGCCTCCGACGTGGCCATGGAGGTCACCACGGACGCCGTCCAGCTCCTCGGCGGCTACGGCTACACGCGCGACTACCCGGTGGAGCGCATGATGCGCGACGCCAAGATCACGCAGATTTATGAAGGTACGAATCAGGTTCAGCGGATCGTCATGGCGAGGAACCTGCCGTAGCAAGGTCGTCGCAGGTCAGCGGCCCACTCGGCCGATCGGGCAGCCCTGATCGGCCTCCGGTCCGTTCGGGTCCGTTCCGGGGTGTTCCTGGGCGTCATACTGGGGAAATCCTGGGCTGACACCGGGTTATAAACAGGCGCTGACCTGCACCAACGACTAGGCCCCCGGCCCCACTGAGTGGCCTACGCCGAGGCCCCGCCGCCGCCCAGATGAGAGGCGACCTCATGGCCGCCGGCTGGCACAGCGGCCCGGGCGACGGCCTGTACCTCTCGCTGCGGTACCGGGACGATTCGCTCCGCCTGATCGTCGACGACGCCCACGGTGTGCACCCTCATCCCTGACTCGCCGGTCCGTGCGAGGCGAGGCGGCGAGGGCACCTGCGGGTCCTCGTCGCACTGGTGCGGGACTGCGAGGGGGAATGGGGCTTCGGCCCCGCCCGGGAGCCCGGCGGCGGCACCCGGACCTGGGCCACCCAGCCGTACCGCGCAGCCGATCAGGCGCGAAAAGCCCCCGGGCCGGGTCAGGAACGCGGTCCGGCGCAGGTGGCGCAGCCCGCGGGCGGCCCCCGGCGGGCGTCCGTTGGTAACGGGTTACCGACAGGTTGGGGACGGACGGCCGTCGATTGTCGGCGGCCGCACACCCGCCCGGGGCGGTTCGGACGTGCGCGTGCCCGCCGCCGCCGCCGGACGCGCGCGTGCGGCCCGGCCTGCGGGCAGTGCTCTGACCAGCGACGATGTCAAGCCGGCCCGGCGACTGTCCGTCATGTGCCCCATCTGCGGCCCTCCGTGACGTGCGCGGCCCCATGCCCCGCGCGACACCCGCCCCCGCCAAGGAGTCCGCCCGTGATCCGAACGTGGCCGGAGGCGGTCCCGCAGCGGCCTCCACCGGCCTCGACACGTCCCCGGATGGGCTAAATTTGAACCTTCGTATGCCCGAACCGCTTGGGGAGAAAACAATGACGGAAGCGATCCTGCTGGTTGGCGGGCAGGGGACGCGACTGCGCCCCGTGACGGTGAACACTCCCAAGCCGATGGTTCCGGCCGCAGGCGTCCCCTTCCTCGCCCACCAGATAGCCAGGGCAGCGGCCGCAGGCGTCACGCACATCGTGATGGCCACCTGCTACCTCGCCGAGGTCTTCGAGCCTTACTTCGGCGACGGATCCGCCTTCGGCATCACCCTCGAATACGTCGTCGAGGACGAGCCCCTCGGCACCGGCGGCGCCATCCGCAACGCCGCGCAGCGTCTGACCGGCGGCCCGGACTCCTCCGTACTCGTCTTCAACGGTGACATCCTGACGGGCCTGGACATCGCGGGCCTGGTCGACTCCCACCGGGCGGCCGACGCCGACGTCTCCCTGCACCTGGTGCGGGTCGAGGACCCCCGCGCCTTCGGTCTGGTCCCCACCGACTCCGAGGGGCGGGTGCTGGCCTTCACCGAGAAGCCGCAGACCCCCGAGGAAATCATCACCGATCAGATCAACGCCGGCTGCTACGTGTTCCGGCGTAGCGTGATCGACTCCATTCCGGCCGGCCGATCGGTATCCGTCGAGCGCGAGACCTTCCCGGGTCTACTCGCCTCCGGTGCCAAGCTGCACGGCGTGACCGAGGAAACGTACTGGCTGGACCTCGGCAAGCCCGAGTCCTTCGTCCAGGCCTCCGCCGACCTCGTCCGCGGCATCGTGGCCTCCCCGGCCGTTCCCGGCCCCCGCGGTGAGTCCCTCGTACTCCCGGGTGCCCATGTGGCCGAAGGCGCCAAGCTGTCGGGGGGTACGGTGGTGGGTGCCGGTGCCCGGATCGAGTCGGGCGCGGTCGTCCAGGGATCGATCGTGCTGGACGGTGCGACCCTCGGCCCGGACACGGTGGTGAACGCCAGTCTCATCGGCGCCGGTGCCTCGGTGGGTTCGCGCACGGTGGTGAACGGCGCGGTCATCGGTGACGGCGCCGTCGTCGGGGCTGACAATGAACTTCGCGCGGGGGTGCGGGTGTGGTGCGAAGCGGAACTTCCCGCTGCCGCCGTCCGCTTCTCCTCGGACCGGTGACCAACTTCAGTGAGGCATAACCCTGTGATAGGCGAGCAGCAGACTCCCCGCGCGACCGACGTCGCGAGCATGAAGCTTCCGGACAGCTGGGCGCACACGCCGCTCACCGTCGTCATGCCCACGTACAACGAGGCGGGCAACCTGCCGGGCATGGTCGAACTGATCATGGGCCTCGACCAGCCGGGCCTGCGCCTGCTGATCGTCGACGACTCCTCGCCCGACGGCACAGGCAAGATCGCCGACGAGCTCGCGGAGGGCTTCCTCAACGAGGACGGCAAGCCGCGCATGTCGGTCCTGCACCGCACCGCGAAGGACGGCCTCGGCCGCGCCTACGCCGCCGGCATGGCCAAGGCCATCGAGGACGGCGCCGAGTACGTGCTCCAGATGGACGCGGACGGCTCCCACCCCGCCGACAAGATCGCCGAGATGCTGGGCGTCGCCCGCTCCACCGGCGCCGGTCTCGTCGTCGGCAGCCGCTACGTTCCGGGCGGCACCCTGTCCGACGCCTGGGGCGCGCACCGCAAGCTGCTGTCCCGCTGGGCCAACGCCTACGCGAGCACCATCCTGGGCACCCGCGTCCGCGACATCACCGGCGGCTTCAACCTGTGGAGCGCCGACGCGCTCAAGGCCATCGACCTGGCGTCGATCGGCAGCGCGGGCTACAGCTTCCAGGTGGAGATGAAGTTCAAGGCACTGCGCCGGAACTTCCAGGTCATGGAGGTCCCGATCCACTTCGAGGACCGCACCGTCGGCGAGTCCAAGATGAACCTCGCGGTCCAGCTGGAGTCCATCGCCATGCCGTGGAAGTTGCGCGCCCGCGCGGGCAAGTAGTCGCGCCGGCAGGCCCGTCGTACGGAAGGGGCACCCCCGAGGGGGTGCCCCTTCCGTACGACGGGCCCCGCCCGGTCACTGGCCCCGGACGGTGACCTTCTCGTCGTTCTGGATCTGCTTGACGAGCTGCTGGACCTTCGCCTTGTCCCAGACGAGGTTGCCGCCCCGCTGGCCGGAGATCGGCATGTTCATCGAGACGCCGTCACCGCTGTTGACCCCCTTCATCGCGAAGAACATCTGGCCCAGGTCCCACAGGCCCATGTCCTTGTCCACGATCAGGGTGTCCAGGCCCGCGCCCATCACCGGGTACAGCGAGAAGGGGTTCAGGACGGTGCTCGGCGTGGCCGCCTGGCTCGCCAGCGCCCCCAGGAACTTCTGCTGGTTCTTGGTGCGTTGGAGGTCGGACTCCGCGAAGGCGTAGCGGGTCCGTACGAAGGCCAGCGACTGTTCGCCGTTGAGGGTCTGGCGGCCCGCCTTGAAGTCGGCGCCCGACTTCTCGTCCTTGAACGCCTTCTCGATGTCCAGCTCGACCCCGCCGAGCGCGTCCACGATGTTCGCGAACCCGGCGAAGCCGATCTCGGCGTAGTGGTCGATGCGCAGCCCCGTGTTGAACTCCACGGTGCGCACCAGCAGCTCGGGGCCGTCCTCCGCGTACGCCGCGTTGAGCTTGACCCGCCTGCCCTGCGCGGGGAACTTCTTCCCGGACTGCGAGCCGACGAAGGAGGGGATCTCCACGTCCGAGTCGCGCGGCAGGGAGATCATCGTGTTCCCGCTGGAGCACTTCGCCAGGATCATCATCGAGTCCGTGCGCTTGCCCTCGGCGGAACCCGTGTGGAGCTTCTTCTTCTCCTCGTCGGACATGCCCTCGCGGCTGTCGGAGCCGACGATCAGATAGGTCGTGCAGTCGCCCTCCTTCGGGCGCTCGACCACCTTGGAGAGGTCGACCTCGCGGCGCACCTTGGAGTCGGCCCAGAAGTAGGTGCCGATCGTGGTCACCACGAGGACGGAGGCCACGACGATCGAGCCGACCTTGATGCGCCGGCGCCAGTCGACGGCCCCCCGGGCCGGGCCGGGCCCCCCGGTGCCACCGCCGCCCGGGGGCCGCTGCCCCGGGCCGCCCGGGCCGCCGGGGCCCGACGGCGAGCCGTAGACCTGGCCGGTGTTGTAGCCGCTGTCGTAGCCGCCGGGGCCACCCTGACCGCGGGTCTGCTGCGGCGGGACCCCGTACGCGGGCGGGCCCGCCGGGGGAGCGGACTGAGGCGGGACCGGCGGCCGGGCCGGGCGCTGCGGCGGCTGCGGCTGCCGCTGGACGTGACGCATCCGCTGCGCGCCTTCCGGCTGGGCCTGCCCGCTGCCGTGTCCGTACCCGTCATCGCGGCGGCCGCGCGCATCGCGCTCGCCGCTCCACCCGTCCCAGTCACTCATGCGGACAAGGATGCCCGCACCGGCGTGTCGCTCGACACCCCGGTGGGGGGTTCGTACCGGTGCTGTTGCACACCTGATGCCTCCGGTACCGATTTAAGGTGTCCGTATGACAGACATACCGGTCGAACCGCAGGGCAAGCCCGTCTCGGCCTCCCGCACCACGCTCAGCCACATCATGACCGCGAGCGACACGAACCTCCTGGGCACCGTGCACGGCGGCGTGATCATGAAGCTGGTGGACGACGCGGCCGGCGCCGTGGCCGGCCGGCACTCCGGCGGTCCGGCCGTCACCGCCTCCATGGACGAGATGGCCTTCCTCGCGCCCGTCCGGGTCGGCGACCTGGTCCACGTCCGGGCGCAGTGCAACTGGACCGGACGCTCCTCCATGGAGATCGGCGTACGGGTGCTGGCCGAGCGGTGGAACGAGTCCACCCCCGCCACCCAGGTCGGCAGCGCCTACCTGGTCTTCACCGCGGTGGACGCCGAGGGCAAGCCCCGCCAGGTGCCGCCGGTGCTCCCGGAGACCGAGCAGGACCGGCGCCGCAACCAGGAGGCCCAGATCCGCCGCACCCACCGGCTCGCCCGCCGCCAGGCGATCATGGAGCTGCGCGAACGGCGAGCCGCGGAAGGCCTCGACGACTGAACGCGCGTGCGGGCGGCGGGGTGTTCGGTGGCGTGTTTCACGTCACGGAAGACCCCTATCGGTCCAGGGCGCATGGGGGTCACGTTAGTGTGGCCTGTCCGACGCCCGAGAAACGCTGTGTCGACGTCCGTCCGTCCTCGGATTTCCTGCGGAGAAACACCCCTGATGTCCACCGTCGTGCCTTCCCTGCCCCCATTGCGCGACGGGGCTCCCGACGTGCCGGTCCAGGCCGCGAACTCCGCTCCCCGCCGGGCCCGACTGTACGTGCTGGACGCGCTTCGGCTGATCGCCGCTCTGATGGTGGTCGGATTCCACTGGACGGGCGTCAACCAGTACCCGGAAGTCTGGAAACAGGAGCCCCAGAACCTCATGCCCACCGTCCACGCCTTCGGTGCGTACGGCTGGCTGGGCGTGCAACTGTTCTTCCTGATCAGCGGCTTCGTCATCTGTATGTCCTGCTGGGGCAAGACGCCTCGTCAGTACTTCACCTCGCGGGTCGTCCGGCTCTTCCCCGGTTATTGGGTCGCCGTCATCATCACGGCCTTGGTGGTGAACTTCGCCACGACCGTCCGGGACAGCCGCCGCCACGTCACCCCATCGGGCTTGCTGACCAACCTCACGATGCTTCAGCAGCCGCTGGGTGTGGACGAGGTCGACGCCGTCTACTGGACGCTGTGGGTGGAGCTGCGCTTCTACCTGCTGTTCGCAGTGGTCGTGGCCATGGGGCTGACCTACCGGCGGGTGCTTTCCTTCTGCGGGATATGGATGATCGCCGCCGTCCTCGTCGACAAGGCCGACGCGCCGTTCCTGAAGATGCTGCTGATGCCGGAGTACGCCCCGTTCTTCATTGCGGGCGTGGCCATGTACCTGATCTACCGGTTCGGCAGTGACTGGCTCCTGCTCGGCACCGTCGGATTCTCGTGGCTGGTGGCCCAGCACATGCTGTTGGGGACGAAGGAGAGCTACGAGTACGGCGTGCAGCACCCGCTGCACTGGTACGTCATCGCCGGCTTCTCCCTGTTCGCCTTCGCGCTGATGCTGGGCGTGTCCACGGGCGCCTTCAATTGGGTGCGAGGGAAGTGGCTGACCGTCGCCGGTGCCCTGACGTACCCCGTCTACCTCCTGCACCAGGAACTGGGCTTCGCCATCATCCGCTGGGGCCGCGACCACGGCATCGCCCCGTTCCAGCTGTTGGCCATCTGCCTGGCCGTCATCCTGCTGCTCTCCTGGCTCGTCCACCGCTTCGCCGAGCGGCCCTTGTCGGCGTTGCTCAAGCGGCTGCTCGACGGGGCGAAGATCTCGTTGCCCAAGAGCGATCCGCCGGTCCGCCCCAGGTGAACCACGGGCGGCGAGCGCTGTGCGGAAGTGGTTGCCGCCCCGGGCACTGATCTACCCTGACACGTCGGGCCCGGTCCGGATTTCCCATGCGCCGGGGCCACTCGCGCAGCTGCGCCTTGATGGACTCGGAAGGTACGTGCAATGACCACCAGCAGTACGGCTGTCGCGGCCGGGGCCGGCCCCGGCCGCCCCGTCGAGAACGACGGGGCGGGACACCCCGGCGGTTCGCGCGCGATGCGCCGGGCCCGTTTCGACTGGCTGTGGGCCGCCGTGCTGACCTTCGCCGTGACCTGCGTGGGCGGCGGCACCCCGAACCTCTGGCGCGACGAACTCGCCAGCTGGAACGCCGCCACCCGCGGCACCGGCGACCTGGTCGAGATGCTGGGCAACGTGGACGCCGTCTCCGGGCTCTACTACCTGCTGCTGCACGGCTGGGTCGCCGTCTTCGGCGACTCCGCGACGATGCTGCGGATACCCTCGGCCCTCGCCATGGCGGGCGCCGCCGCGTTCGTCGTGCTGACCGCCCGCAAGGCGTTCGACCGCCGCACCGCCGTCTTCGCGGGTCTCCTCTTCGCCCTGGTCCCGTCCGTCACCCGCTACGGCCAGGAGGCCCGCTCCTACGCCTTCGCGGTGCTCGCCGTCACCGCCGCGACCTGGTTGCTGCTGCGGGCGCTGGAGCGCTCGACCCCGGCCCGCTGGGCGCCGTACGCCGTCGCGGTGGCGGCGGCCGGCCTGTTCCACATCGTTTCGCTGCTGTTCCTGCTGCCGCACGTCCTGATCGTGCTCCTGCGCTGGTGGCGGGACCGGCGCGGGCGCACCGTCGTCGGCTTCGCGGTGACCGTCGCCGTCGCCCTGGTCCCGGTGGTTCCGCTGGTACTGCTGGGGCAGCGTCAAGTGGGGCGGCAGATCAGCTGGATCAAGACTCCGCACCTGCGCAGCATCGCCGAGGTCTGGGACACCCTCTTCGGTTCCCCGCTCGTCGCGCTCGCCGTGGCCGCGCTCGCGCTGCTGCCGCTCGCCCGCACCACCGGCCGTCGGCCGGCCGTGGAGCTCGTGCTGGTCGGCGCGGCCCCGATCGCGGCCGCCTGGGTGGTCTCCCAGGGCAGCACCTCCTACTTCATGGACCGCTACCTGCTCTTCACCATGCCCGCCTGGGTGGTCATCGCCGCCGCCGGTCTGGCCGCCCTGCGGCCCCGGCCGCTCGGGGTGGCCGGCTTGGCCGCGGTGATCCTCCTCGGCCTCCCCGACCAGCGCCAGATCCGCACCGAGACGTTCAAGAGCGGCCGCGAGGGCGAGGAAGCCGCGCGGATCATCGCCGAGGGCTACCGGCCCGGTGACGGTTTCGTGCCGGTCCGGGGCAGCGACAGCGTGTTCATGGTCGATTTCCAGATCGAGTACTCCCTGCCGGAGCGGGTGAAGCTCCGCGACGTGTTCGCGCAGCGCTCGGCCGTGGCGAGCGACGACCTGTTCCCGGTGGAGTGCGAGCAGCCCGAACAGTGCCTCGGTGCCACCCGGCGGGTGTGGGTGGTCACCTGGAGCGGTACGCCGAACCCGTACCACAAGCTCCCGAAGGAGCAGGCCGACGTGCTGGAGAAGCACTACAAGCTCGTCGAGAAGAAGAAGGTGCGCGGCCTCCAGGTCGCCCTGGTGGAGCGCGTCCGCTAGCGGCGGCACGACGGTGCGGGGCCGAAGCGGCGCGGTCCGGCCACGGCTACTTCCCGCACACCACCTGGTCGCCCGTCACCACGCCGAACGTGCCCTGGTACGGGTCCTCCGCCCGTACCGGCACCACCTTCTTGAAGTCCGTGCCCGCGATGACCAGCACCGTCCGGCCCTGGCGCGGCACCGCGCGCAGCTCGCTGCCGGGCAGGGCCGTGGCGACCGTCCGGGCGGTGCGGTCCCACCGGGGGTCGTACGCGATCACCGTGCGCCGCACGTCCCGGCCGGCGCCGTTGCCCGGGGCGCCGGTGGTGTTGAAGCCGGTGGCGCGCAGCGCGGAGTCGACCCGGCCGCCGAGCCCGTCGATCCGGGTCCCGTTCTCCACCCGCACCTTGATCTGGCCCGGCGGCACGTCCACCGGTGTCGCGGCGGGCCGCCGGGTCCCCGCGGCGCGGGCGGGGGCCAGCGGCCGGTCCTGGCGGACCGACTCGAACAGCTGGGCGGCCTTCGCCGCGTCCCACTTGACCGTCGACCCGATGCCCTTGACCGGGTACGAGGGGTCCCCGACCGGGACCGAGGCGAACTCGGACGACGAGGGCGTGAAGTCCCGCATGGCCTGCCCCAGGGCCAGCATCTGCTCCGAGCCGAAGTCCCGGTCGGCCCGTACCGAGCCCAGCAGCGTCGAGCTGACCTCCTTGAACTTCACCGGGTTCAGCAGCACCCCGCCCCCGGTGGCCTGCTTGATCAGGGCCGCGACGAACCGTTGCTGGCGCTGCATCCGGCCCAGGTCGGAGGCCCCGTCGATGTGGCGCGAGCGTACGTACTGCAGGGCCTGGCCACCCGTCAGCCGGTGCGTGCCGGGGAGCAGGTCGAGGCCGGTGGAGGAGTCGCGCATCGGCTTGGCCGTGCAGATCTCGACGCCGCCCATGGCGTCGACGGTCTTCATGAAGCTGGTGAAGTCGACCTCCAGGTAGTGGTCGATCTTCACCCGGGTCATGTTCTCCACCGTGCGCACCGTCAGGTTCGGCCCGCCCTCGGCGTAGGCGGCGTTCAGCTTCACCGGGTGCGGCTTGTGCGGCTTGCCCGTCACCAGGTCGTGGTGGGCGGGCACCTCGGCGTAGCTGTCGCGGGGCAGGCTGATCACGCTCGCCCGCTCCTTGTCGGCGGACAGGTGCACCAGCATGATCGTGTCGGTGCAGTGGCAGGGGGCGCCGCCGAGGCGGTACTCCCGCTTCTCCTCCTTGGTGATCCTGTCGCGGCCGTCGGTGCCGACGAGCAGGAAGTTCAGGCCGTGCCCGGCCTGGGGGCGGTTCTTCATGTCCTTGAAGGGGTCCACCCGCTGGATCCCGGTGTCCAGGCCGGTCATCACCGCGTGCCCGACGGCCCCGGATCCGAGCACCACGACCGCCACCCCGGCCGCGATCCGCACCCCCCACCGGGGTCTGTCCCCCCGGCGCCGGGCCTGCGGGCCGCCCCGCCGCGCACGCTGTGGCTGGGGTGGCCTGGCGGGTCGGGTGGGACGGTGCGGCTGGGGCACGAGGGACACCTCCGCGGGGGAACGGCAGGGACACGGTCGGCTGATTCTTAGGATTCGTCAGAACAGTAGGCCCATACGATCAGCTGCTGTCCGTACCGCTCGTCCGGCGCGCACCCGTTTCCCCCGTACGCGGTAACGTGACACCGATACCCGACCTTGAAGGACCACATGCCCGCGCAGCAGCCCGCAGTCTCGGTGATCATGCCGGTGCTCGACGAGGAGCGCCATCTGCGCGACTCCGTCCGGCACATCCTCGGACAGGAGTACGCAGGAGAGATGGAGGTGGTGATCGCACTCGGGCCGTCCACGGACCGCACCGATGAGATCGCCGCCGAGCTCGTACGCGAAGACCCGCGTGTCCACACCGTCCCGAACCCCACCGGCCGGACGCCCGCCGCCCTGAACGCCGCGATCGAGGCCTCGCGCCACCCGATCGTCGTCCGCGTCGACGGCCACGGCATGCTCTCCCCGAACTACATCGCCACCGCCGTCCGCCTCCTGGAGGAGACCGGCGCCCAGAACGTCGGCGGCATCATGCACGCCGAGGGCGAGAACGCGTGGGAGCAGGCCGTCGCCGCCGCGATGACCTCGAAGATCGGCGTCGGCAACGCGGCCTTCCACACCGGGGGGCAGGCCGGCCCGGCCGAGACCGTCTACCTCGGCGTGTTCCGCCGCGAGGCCCTGGAACAGCAGGGCGGGTACAACGAGGAGTTCATCCGCGCCCAGGACTGGGAGCTGAACTTCCGCATCCGCGAGGCCGGCGGCCTCATCTGGTTCTCGCCCGAGCTGAAGGTCCGGTACCGCCCCCGCCCGTCCGTGCGGGCGCTGGCCAAGCAGTACAAGAACTACGGCCGCTGGCGGCACGTGGTGGCCCGCTACCACTCCGGTTCGATCAACCTGCGCTACCTGGCTCCGCCCGCCGCCGTCTGCGCGATCGCGGCCGGCCTGGTGGCGGGCGCGACGCTGACCCCGTGGGCCCTCGTGGTGCCGGCCGGCTACCTCGCGGCGATCACCGTCGGCTCCGTACCCGCCGGCAAGGGGCTCCCGCTGCGGGCGCGCGCGCAGATCCCCGTGGCCCTGGCCACCATGCACATGAGCTGGGGCTTCGGCTTCCTGACCAGCCCGCGCTCGCTCGCGGCGAAGGTCATCGCCAGCCGCCGCCCGTCGGTGCGCCGGGACTCCTCCGAGGTCTGAGCGGAACGCGCGAGGGGTGACCCCGTCCCACACGGGACCGGGTCACCCCTCGCGTCCGCCCACCGCCGGAGCTACCAGCGGTACGGCTTGTAGACCTCCATGCAGGCCCCGCTGTCGGAGCCGTTGATCGCGTCGGCCGTGTCCGGCACCGCGCCGGCCTCGGGCGGCGCCTGCTGCGGGAACGTCGCGCCGTCGCGCCAGTCCGCGCCCACGACCAGCGTGAGCCGGGAGACCGTCGCCGACTGCTGCGCCGCGCTCGCCGGGATCCCCAGCGCGGTCGCCACGGCCTGGGCCTCGTCGGCGAGGTCCGCGGTCGGGTAGCGCACGACGGTGGTCTTCTCCGGGGTCAGCGCGCTGTCCGCCCGGGCCGCGGTGAAGCCCTTCGCGACCAGGGCCTCCGTCACCGCGGCCGCCCGTCCCGGCGCCAGCGGCATCCCGGCGGCGGTGCCGTTGACCACGTGCACGGCGATCTTGTCGTTGGAGGTGACCGGCGCCTTCGACGGCTCCTGCACGGTCCCGCCGGGCTGCGCGGAACTCGCGACCGGCTGCGGGGTCCCCGCGGCGGGCGAGCCGGCGTCGCCGGGCTCCTTGGGGGCGCCGTTCTTGTCGAAGGCGACGTCCTTGCGGAGCATCGTCCACATCTTCTCGGCGTCCGTCGTGTTCACCACGAGCCGGTTCTGGTCCCGCGGGTCCGGGAAGGTCGGCATCGTCGTCATCGTGATGCGGTTGGTCGGGACGTGCTTGAGCTCCATGGCCAGGTTGAAGAGCTTCTTGACCGACCCGATCTCCTCGGAGACCTCCAGCGCCCTGGTGCCCGCCTCGGCCAGGGCCGTGATGCGGCCGACGTCGGTGAAGGCGTTCTGGCCCTTGAGCTCGCGCATCATCGAGTTCATGTACATGTGCTGCGCCTGGGCCCGGCCCAGGTCGCTGCTGAAGGCGTGGCGGGTACGCAGCCACTGCAGGGCCTGTTCGCCCTTGACCTTCGTGGTGCCGGCGGGGAGCTTGAGGCCGGAGCCGCCGCCGTCGGTGCCGAGCGCGCGGTCCCAGACGTTGTCCTTGACGCAGACCGGGACCCCGCCTATCGCGTCGGCCATCTGCACCACACCGGTGAAGTCGATCGTCATCCAGTGGTCGATGTAGATGTTGGTCAGCTTCTCCCAGGTGGCCAAGGTGCAGCCGGGACCCCCGCGCCCGAGGGTCTCGTTGATCATCGCCGTGGTCTTCTTGTACTTCTCGCCGGTCTTCGGGTCCGTGCACTCGGGTATCTCGACCCGGGTGTCGCGCGGGATGCTCACCACGGAGGCGTTCTCCCGGTCCGCCGACACGTGCAGCAGCATCTGCACGTCCGCCAGCGGCGGCGCCCCGACGCTGTCGTGGCTGCCGCCGAGCGCCAGGTTCTCCGGCTTGTTCCGGCTGTCGGAGCCCAGCAGCAGGATGTTCAACGGGCGCTGGCCCTTGGCGTTGGCCCGGGACTTCTCGACGCCGCTGTCCCCGCTCAGGCGCTGCCCGCTGCGGATGTTCCCGTCGAGGTGGCGGTACCAGAGGTAGCCGGCCGCCGAGGTCCCCAGGATCAGGAACGCCATGACGGACGCCACCCAGAACAGGGTCCGGCGCTTGCGCCGCCGGGCCGGTCCGCCACCGGGGGTCCCGGAGCCGCCGGAACCCCGTCTCTGCGGGGGTACCGTGCCGCCCGCCTCCGCACCGCCGGATATGCCTCCGGCGGCCCGGTCGGGCGTCCCCTCCCCCCGCACGCTGCTGTGCCTCACGCGTCCCCCCTCAAGATCACTATCGTGGTGTGGTGCCGGTTCCACCGGCTACTGCCCGCCATGTTCGGCGATCATCCTGTGCGCCGCCGCTGAGCGCGGTCGGGCGTCGCTCGCCGGTCGGTGCGCCGGTCCGTTCTCGTGCGCCGGTTCGTTCTAGTGCGTCGGTCCGTGCTGGTGCGTCGGTCCGCGTTCGTGTCCGTGTCCGTGTGCGTGTGCGTCGCCGGGCCCGCGCGCCGAGCGGGTCCGGCGTCTCGCCGGACCCGGTCGGTCGGTCACTTGGCGCAGACCGCCTTGTCCGCCTCCAGGCGCTGGAGTCCCTCCGGCGCCTGCGGCGGAGTCGCCGCGGCCGGGTTCAGCGGAGCCCCCGGCTCCTTGAAGTCGGCGCCCAGCGTCAACTTCATCGGGGCCTTCGGCGCCGCGTCCGTCGTACCGATCTTCAGGGCGGACGCGGACAACCCCATCATGTCCGCCAGCGCCCGGGCCTGGTCGGCCTGGTTGGGGGCGTACTCCAACTGCGTGCTGCCGAGCTTGACGGCGGCGTTGCCGTGGTTGCTCGCCCGGTAGACGCCCTTGCTCTGCTGGAGCCAGGTCAAGGTGGTGGAGGCGGAGCCCGAGGGCCCGCCGCCGTTGTAGACCTCCACCCGGACGTCCCCGGCGGGTGCGCGGTTGCCCTGGAGCAGCGCGTCCTGCTTGCTCTTCGCCTCGCTGTCGGCCGCCTCCTTGGCGGCCTCCTTCTGCTTCTCCACCTCGGTCAGGGACACGTCACCGCGGATCATCTCCAGCAGCGGATCGGCCTGGGCGGAGTTCACGACCACCGTCAGGTTCTGGTTCGGGGGATCGTTGGGGTTGTCGAGCACCGGCAGCGTCGTGAACGTGACGTTCTTGAGGTCGATGTCCTTCAACTCGCCCGCCAGATCGGTGAGCTTGCCGATGGACCCGAGGCCCTGGTCCACGGTCAACGACTTGGTGGCGGCCTCGGCCAGCGAGAAGAACTTCTTCGGACTGGTCAGCGTCTCCTTGGACTTCATCTCGCGCATCATCGAACCCAGGAACTGCTGCTGGGTCTTGATCCGGTCGAGGTCGCTCTTGAGGCCGAACGCGTGCCGGGTCCGTACGAAGGCCAGCGCCTGCTCGCCCTCCAGCCGGTGCTCGCCTGCCTTCAGGTCGAGCTTGGAGGCCTGGTCCTTGACGTCCTTCTCCACACACACCGGAACGCCGCCGACCGCCGTGCTCAGGCTCTTCACGGCGTTGAAGTCGACCATCATGAAGTTGTCGACCGGGACACCGGTGAGCTCCTCCACCGTCCGCATCGTGCAGCCCGGGTCCCGCCCCTCCTGGCCCAGGCTGTTGTTGAAGCGGGTGGCCTTGGTGGCGGGGATGTCCTTGACCGACCCGTCCACCTTCGTCGGGCAGGCCGGGATGTCGGTGATCAGGTCGCGCGGGATGGACAGCGCGGTGGCGTTCGAGCGGTCCTTCGACACGTGGAACAGGATCGTGGTGTCGGCGTGGCCGACGCTGTCCGTGTCCCCGTACCCCTGGTTGCCGGCGCCGCTGCGCTTGTCGGTGCCGATGACCAGGATGTTGATCGGCTGGTCCCTCTTGAAGCTGCCCGCCTTGCGCCCCGTGTCGATGACGTTCAGGTTGCTGTTCAGGTGCTCGAAGTACAGGTACGCCCCCACCGAGCCGCCGACCAGCAGGAACGCCACCGTCCCGCCGGTGATCGCCAGCCGCTTGCGGCGCCGCTCCGAGGCGCCGCCGGCCTTGCGCGAGCGTCCGCCGCGCCGTCCGCCGGGCGGTCCGTCGCCCCGACGGGGCTTCGGGACGGCCGGGGAGGGAACCGCGGGCGCGGCCGGGGCGGCGGGGGTTCTGCGGCGGGATCGGCGCGGTGGCGCGACGGTGGGCTGCTGCGCAGGGGAATGGTCCAGTTGCAGTTCGTAGTTGCCAGTGCGGGGATTGAGGACCCACTGGTCTGCGGGGTCGATCTCGTCCGCCCGCCCACGGCTTTGCGCATCCACGGTTGCTCGAATCCTCCGTCGGTGCTTCGCGACGCGCCTCCCCCCAGGCACGCGGTCAACGATCCGGCTGCTGGTGCGCGGCCTCTTGAACGGCCGGTGCACCGGATCGCTCACCTTATCCGGCCTGGTCGGCAGCAAACCATGCCGGGGACAAAATCCACTCCCCTCATAACGGCCCAAAACCCCCAAGCGGCTCGGTGGGGTCCCGGCTTTTTGGATTGCTTTACCGGCAATCGACCTGACCTGCGGTCGTTCCCGTGAAAGTGGGGACGGGGGTGGGGGTCGCGCCGGTTCCGATTTTCCCCCCCTCGTCGTCCCTGTCGGCCGCCCGTTCGCCCTCCGCGCGCCCGTCCGCACGTTCCCGCAGCTCCTGCCCGTCGTCCCGACCCGACTCCGACTCCGACTCCGATTCGGGGTCGGGCGGGGTGACCGTCAGCGGGCGGTCCTCGCGCAGTTGCCGGAACAGCCGGCCCGCGTCCGGCTCGACCAGTTCGTCCCGGTTCGGGTTGCTCGGGTACGGATGCCGGGGCACCGTCAGGAACTTGACCTGCTCGGTCGGTATGTCCCGCACGCTGCGTACGAGTTCGTACAGGCCGCGCAGCGAGGCCAGCCCGGGGTCGGTGGTCACCGAGGACGTCGCCGCGTCCAGCACCGGGTACAGCCGCGTCGGATTCAGCAGCACCCCGTTGCCCTGCACCTTCTTCACGAGCGAGCCGAGGAACTGCTGCTGGCGCTGCATCCGTTGGGTGTCGCTGCCGTTGCCCAGGCTCTGCCGGGCCCGGACGAATCCCAGGGCCTGCTCGCCCCGGAGCACGTGGCGCCCCGCCGTGAGCCGCAGCCGCGCCTCGGTGTCGTCCACCGGCTCCTTGAGGCACACCTCCACCCCGCCGACCGCGTCGACCATCCGCTTGAACCCGCCGAAGTCCACCACCATGTGGTGATCGATCCGGATCCCGGTGAGCTTCTCCGCCGTACGGATCGTGCAGGCGGCCCCGCCCCACTCGAAGGCCCAGTTGAACTGGACGAACCGCTCGCCGGTGCGGGTGCCGTCGGGCTTGAGGCAGCTCGGGACGTCCGTCATCAGGTCCCGCGGTATCGACACCGCCGTCGCGCTCTTCCGGTCCTTGGGCAGGTGCAACAGGATCGTGGTGTCCGAGCGCTGGGTGCCGCGGTCCCGGCCGTACCCGGAGTTTCCCTTGCCGGCGCGCGAGTCCGAGCCGATCAGCAGGATGTTCTGCGCGCCCGTCGCGAGGTGGGCCGGGCGCTCCCGCTCGTAGCGCTCCAGCTCGGCGGCGGCCGAGGCGTCCGCCGTGATGTTCCCGTCGAGCTTCACGTACAGCCACCAGCCCACCGCGGTGCCGGTGAGCACCAGCAGGGTAGCGCCGAGGGCGATCCAACGCAGCAGCCGGCGCCGGCGGCCGGTCAGGGGCCTCCAGGAGCCCCCGGCCGGCCCGACGCCGTCAGGTATGCCCGCGCGGTCCGTCACTCGCGTTCCGTCCCCTCGGCCGCCGTGGAACTACGGGCCGTGCGGGTGAGCACGACCTGGAGCCGAGTCTCCCCCGGGGCGCCGGGACCGGCCCGGGGACGGGGTGCCGTCAAGGGCCATGTGGGTGACAAATAGCCCGAAGTGGGGCAGGTGGAGGCGGGGGAGGGGCGTACGCGTCAGGCGGACGTACGGGCGAGTGGATGGACGGGCGGGCCCGGGTCGGTCGGCCGGTCAGAGCGTGTGCGTGACGCGCTCGCTCTCCACCCGTTGCGCCAGCCCGGCCTGTGACAGGGCGTCCAGGTTCCGGCACAGCACCACGGACCCGCCGCCGGCCAGCGCCGCGAAGAGCCCCGCCGACAAGCCCTCCCAGGTGTCGTAGCCCAGCCCCGACAGCACCCGGGCCCCGTCGCCGCGGCCGGCCGCGTCCGCGCGGGCCCGCGCGACGAGCTCCGCGTACGAGAGCTCCTCGCCGCCGACCACCAGGCCCGGCCCGTCCGCGTCGACGGGGGCGAACGGCGCGAACCGGTCGCCCTGCCCCGGCACCTCCACGGCGTAGTCCACGAACCCGGCGGGCGGCTGCGGGAAGCGCCCGCCCAGCGGGCGCAGCGCGAGGGCGACCCGCTCGCCCTCGCAGGCGCGGGCCGCGTCCAGCGTGTCCGGACCGCTCACCACGAGGTCCGCCCCGGCCGGATCACCGCCGACCTCGGCGACCACCCCGACCGACGCGCAGGCGAGCAGCCACACGGCGCTCTGCCAGTGCGCGGGGAGCAGCAGCGCGAGCCGGTCGCCGGGCTCGGCGGCCAGGTCGCCCTGGAGCAGGTTGGCGGTCTTGGCCACCCAATTGGCGAAGGTGGCGACGGACAATTCCACGCGCTCGCCGGTGGCGTCGTCGTAGAAGGTGACGAGCGGGCGGCCCGGGTCCGCGGCCAGAGCGGATCGCAGCAGGTCGGCAGGGGTGCGGTCAGTGGCGTTCACCCGCCCCAGCGTACGCGGGCCCTTCCCCCGTACGGGGGGCGACGGCTCGGCCGTCCAGGGGAGGCGGCGCGCGCCGCCACCGGACGGATCGTCAGTTCTCCGATGGCGGTTCGTGGTGAGCGAGTTCAGCATCGCTTCCATGCGTGGATTCCTTGCTTCCTCGATCGGCGTCGCGACGGCTGCCGCACTGGTCCTGCCGCTCGCCCTCACCACTCCGGCCCTGGCCGCCCAGTCCGGCACGGTCGCCCCCGAGACCCCGGCCGGGTCCACCCAGTCGCTGCCGCTCGTCCCCATGGGGCCGTCGGCCGGCCGGATCCCCGGCGTCCCCGGCATGAGCGCCTCGCCCGACCTGCCCGAGGCGCGCGGCCTGCCCGAAACCCAGGGCCTCGACGCACCCCAGGTCACGACGTTCTCCCTGGTCGGCATCGTCTGGGACGACGCCGCCACCCAGCTCCACGGCCTCGTCCAGGTCCGCACCCGCTCCGTGGAGACGGCCGCCTGGTCCGACTGGCAGGACGTGGAGACCCACAACAGCGAACACGCCGCCGACCCCGACGCGGCGGAAACCGGCTCCGGCCGGGTGCGCGGCAGCACCGCGCCCCTGTGGGTCGGGCCGTCCGACGGGGTGGAGGTGCGGGTCCAGGCGGAGGCCGGGGCCGGTGGCACGGACACCCGGGCGGCGTCCCGCCGGTTGCCGTCCGGCATGCGCATCGAACTCGTCGACCCGGGGGCGGACCGGCCGCCCACCGTCATCGACGGCAAGAACGGCATGCCCACCGAGGACGACAAGGGCCAGGTGGGCGCGGCGCCCGGGATGACCATGGAGATGACGGAGTCCTCCTCGGCCAACCTCCCGCACGCCCCGCTCGGCGCCAACGAGATCGTCGCCCTCGACAAGGCCGACTCCACCGCCGACGCGATCCTCGCGGGCGGGGGAAGCATCGGGAAGGCCGCCCCGTACATCGGGCCGCGCCCGCGCATCGTCACCCGTCAGGGCTGGGGCGCGGACGAGAGCCTGCGCGAGAAGGGCTTCGTCTACACGAACACCGTCAAGGCCGCCTTCGTCCACCACAGCGCCTCCGGCAACAACTACGCCTGCAAGGACGCCCCGGCGGTGCTGCGCAGCCTGTACCGCTACCACGTCGTCAGCAGCGGGTGGCGGGACATCGGCTACAACTTCGCCGTCGACAAGTGCGGGACCGTCTACGAGGGGCGGGCGGGCGGCGTCGCCAAGGCCGTGCTCGGGGCGCACACCATGGGGTTCAACACGGACAGCATGGGCATCGCGGTGATCGGCTCCTACTCGACGACGGCCCCGCCGGCGGCCGCGGTGAACGCCGTCGCGCAGCTCACGGCGTGGAAGCTCGGGCTGTTCGGGGTGGACCCGCGGGCCAAGGCCACCCTGAAGTCGGGTGGCGGCAACCTGTACAAGAAGGGCAGCAACGTCAAGCTGAACGTCATCTCGGGCCACCGCGACGGCTTCGCGACGGAATGCCCGGGCCGCCTGCTGTACGGCCAACTCCCCCCGGCCCGGACCTCATCGGCCAAACTCCAGGGCCGCCCCTGACCTGGCCGGTCGGGGGTGGGGCTGGGCGGGCGGGGGCTGCGGGTGGGTCGGGGCCGGTGCCGGGGTGGGGTGTCGTCCGGGGCGGGCATGATTTATGGCGCCCTGTCCGCAGCTTCGTTTGCCGGGCGGCACCGCGCGCCAACAAATCACGTTTGAGCCCCGGACGACACCCCACCCCGTCCCCGACCCCGACCTGCGCGCCCCCCGCCGGATCGGACTGCCCCGACCCATCAGGCCCCGCCCATCCGCCCTTGCTGCGCAGCCCCGCCGGCGTTTGAGGCTTGGGGTCCGGGGTGGAGCCCCGGGGGTTTGTGCCCGCGCTGACCAGGGGCGTCGGCTGCTTCGCGCCGCTCCATCCGCCGAGTCCGGCCGTCGCGGTTTGGTTCGGGGGCGGGCCGCCCGGCCGGCCCCGCCGGCGCGGAGCCCCGGGAGGGGGCGGGGCCGGGCAGCGGGCCCCCGGGTAGACCCCGGCCAGGGGATAGGCTCGGGGGGTGGCTTCACCCCGGGACCCCCTGACGCGGAGCGGCGTGCGCGGTGGCCGTACCGTCGTCCCGCCGGGCCCCGGCAACGGCACGCCGGCCGGAGCCGGCTCCCGGCCCCGGACCTGGGCCCCCGGCAACCCGTTGGACCTCGGGCTCACGCTCGGCCCGCTGCGCCGCGGCCCCGGCGACCCCACCTTCCGCACCACCCCCGACGGCTCCGTCTGGCGGGCGACCCGTACCCCCGACGGCCCGGCCACCCTCAGGGTGGCCCTCCGCGGGGAGGCGGTGGACGCCGAGGCGTGGGGTCCGGGCGCCGACTGGGTCCTCGCGCACCTGCCCGCGCTGCTCGGCGCCGGCGACGACCCGACCGCGTTCGTCCCCCGCCACCGGCTCCTGCACACCAGTCACCGCCGCCGCCCCGGGCTCCGCCTGACCCGTACCGGGCTGGTCCTGGAGTCGCTGGTACCGACCGTGCTGGAGCAGAAGGTCACCGCCGACGAGGCGTACCGCGCCTGGCGCCGGCTGGTGCGCCGACACGGCGAGCCCGCCCCCGGACCGCTCGACCTGTACGTGATGCCCGACGCCCGCACCTGGGCGCTGATCCCCTCCTGGGACTGGCACCGCGCCGGCGTCGATTCCAAGCGGTCGGCGACCATCGTGCGGGCCGCCCGGGTCGCGGCCCGGCTGGAGGAGGCCGCCGCGATGGAGCTGCCGCAGGCGATGCGCAGGCTGGAGGCCGTCCCCGGCATCGGCCCCTGGACCTCCGCCGAGACGCTCCAGCGCAGCAACGGCGCCCCCGACGCGGTGACCACGGGCGACCTGCACCTGCCGGGCATCGTCGGTTACGCCCTGACGGGCGACCGCGACGCCGACGACGCCGTCATGCTGGAGCTGCTCGCCCCGTACGCGGGCCAGCGCCACCGCGCCGCCCGGCTGATCCTGCTCGCGGGCCGCACCCCGCCCCGCCGCACCCCGCGCATGCCCCGCGGGGACATCGGCCTGCTCTAGTGCTGTGCGTCGCGTCCGGACCTCGCCCGACCCGCCCCGCCCCGGACGACGCGGGCGACCGGCAGGATCCGAACGAGACGAACGAGACGACCTATCGGACCTCGACGTACTCCTCCACCGGCCGGTCCGGCCGCTCGCGGGGCGGTTCGGCGGCGTGGCCCACGGCCACCGCGCCCATAGGGTCCCAGTGGTCGGGCAGCCCGAGCACCTTGCGGACGACGTCGCGGCAGAACATCGTCGAGGACACCCACGCCGAGCCGAGCCGTTCGCCGGCCAGTGCGACGAGGAAGTTCTGCACGCCGGCGCCCATCGCGACGACGAACATCTCCCGCTCGGCCGCGTCCCGCCGGGCGTGCCCGTAGTCGTGCGCCCCGTCGGTGACCATGCAGGGGACGACGAGGTAGGGCGCGGCCCGCAGGACGTCGCCGCGCCGGATCCGGCGGGCGATGGACTCCTGCGACTTTCCGTCCCCGCGCAGGTCCTCGATCCAGGCGTCGCGCATCGCGTCGAGGAGTTCGAGGCGGGCGGCCGGCGATTCCAGCAGGACGAACCGCCAGGGCGTCGTGTGGTGCGGGGCCGGTGCGGTGACGGCGGCGGCCACGGCCCGTCGCACCGCGCCCGGGTCCACGGGCTCGTCGGTGAAGGCCCGTACGGTGCGCCGCTGCGTGACGGCCTCCCGTACGGCCTCGGAGGTGCCGAGCCGGAACATGTCGTCGGCGGGGGCGCGGACGAGGTCCCGGGCGGTGGGGCCGTCGCCCAGTACGTGCCCGAGGCCGCGGACGACGGCCACGGGCAGCCCGGCGGCCTTGCCCTTGACGAGGTCACCGGCGGCGGCGAGTTCGTCGGCGGTGGCCACGACGGTCGCGCCGAGCGGGTTGCCGTGGGCGTCGTGACCGCCGCGCAGGTCGTCCAGGACCCGGACGCCGGCCGCGCCGATGGCGACGTCGGTCAGCCCGGTGCGCCAGGGTCGCCCGAAGGTGTCGGTGACGATGACGCCGACGTCGACGGCGAGGGCCGCGCGCAGCCCCGCGCGGATCGCGGCGGCGGAGGCGTCCGGGTCCTCGGGCAGCAGCAGGACGGTTCCGGGCGCGGTGTTGGAGGCGTCGACCCCGGCGGCGGCCATGACCAGGCCCTGCCGGTTCTCGACGACGCGCAGCGTGCCCCGGCGGGCGACGACCCGTACGGTCTCGGCGTCGATGGCCTCCTCGCGGGAGGAGGCCCGGGTGACGCGGCCCTCGGCCTTGGAGACGATCTTCGAGGTGACGAGCAGGACGTCGCCGTCGCGCAGGTCGGGGGCCGCGGCCGCGATCAGCGCCGCCAGGTCGTCGCCGGGCTTGACCTCGGGGATCCCGGGGACCGCGCGTACCTCGTACGAGGGATACGGGGAAACGGTCACCGGGAGGACTCCGCCAGTTCGAGGGCGGCCCGTGCCATGGCGGCGGTCGCTTCGAGGTCGGTCATCATCAGCGGCACCGCGCGGCAGGTGATGCCGGCGGCCTCGACCTCGGCGACGGCGTCCGCGTCGGCGGTGTCGACGAGCCAGCCGTCGAGCAGCTCGGTGCCGTAGTGCAGGGCGACGGCCGCCGCGGTGGACTCGACGCCGACGGCGGCGAGCACCTTGTCGGCCATGCCGCGCACGGGGGCGCCCCCGACGATGGGGGAGAGGCCGATGACGGGGGCGTCGGCGGCGGCCACGGCCTCGCGGATGCCGGGTACGGCGAGGATGGTGCCGACGGAGACGACCGGGTTGGACGGCGGGAACAGGATGACGTCGGCGGCGGCGATGGCCTCCAGGACGCCGGGCGCCGGCTCGGCCCGTTCGGCGCCGACGGGGACGACGGCCTCGGCGTCGAGCGAGGCGCGCAGCCGGACCCAGTACTCCTGGAAGTGGATGACGCGGCGTTCGCCGGTCTCCGCGTCGGTGACGGCCACGTGGGTCTCGACGCGGTCGTCCGACATGGGCAGCAGCCGCACGCCGGGCTGCCAGCGGTCGCAGAGGGCTTCGGTGACGGCGCTGAGCGGGTAGCCCGCGCCGAGCATCTGCGTACGGACGATGTGGGTGGCGAAGTCGCGGTCGCCGAGGCCGAACCAGGTGGGTCCGACGCCGTAGGCGGCGAGTTCCTCCTTGACGGTGAAGGACTCGTCGGTGCGGCCCCAGCCCTGGTCCTCGTTGATGCCACCGCCGAGGGTGTACATCACCGTGTCCAGATCGGGGCACACCTTCAGCCCGAACAGGTGAATGTCGTCACCGGTGTTGCCGATGACCGTGATGTCCGCGTCGGGGACCGCGACCTTGAGGCCGCGCAGGAAACGGGCGCCGCCGATGCCGCCGGCCAGAACAACAATGCGCATGCCGCGCAGTCTGTCAGGCGGTGACCTGCGCCTGCTGGGCCGGGGAGCAGCTGTGCATCGGCATCTCGGTCAGGCCGGGGAAGTAGACGTGCAGGCTGACCGCTCCGTCGAGGCCGTCGTTGACGACCTCGTGGGCGTAGCCGGGGGCGAAGACGCGCTGGGAGCCGGGGCCGAGGGCGAGCGTGCCGCGCGCGTTGTGCTCGGTGAGTTCGCCGTCCAGGACGGTCAGGACGCCGGAGGAGTCGCCGTGCCCGTGGAGGCCGCTGCCTTGCCCGGGGACCCAGCTGAGCAGCCAGACCTCGTAGCCGGGGCCGGTGCGCAGGCGGTGGTACCAGCGGGTGGTGGCGTCGTACTGGACCAGGTGCTCCCAGCCGGCGCGGTCGGCGGCGATCGAACGGGCGAGGCCGACGAACTCGGCGATGGTGCTCGGGTGCTCACGGGCCGGCTGGAGGAGGTGCTGGACGGCGAGGATGTCGCCGGCGATCTGGAGGTCGCTCTCGACGACGGCCGGGGCGGTGGGGGCCGGGACGGCGGTGGTGAGGGCGGCACTGGTGAGGGCCGTGGTGGCTGCGGCTGCGCTGTTCATCGTGGGGGGTTCCTCGACGGATGTCAGTCGTGCGGGGCGGTTGCTGTGGGGGAGCCGGTGCTCAACGGGAGCCGGAGCTCCGGGGGCATCAACAGCTGCAACAGCAACAGCGAACCTGGGCAGCGCACAGGAACCCACGAATGGGGGTCCGGGTGGCTGCGGGCGCTGACATGAGAACAAGGAGAACGGGGGAAGGGTCGCACTGTCAACCCAATGTCCGGATTGAGAGAAAACTTTCACCTCATCCGGTTACCGTGCGCGGAGAAAGGTTTGTGCAGTCCGTACCAGGGGATGTGCCGCTCAGTACCGCTGAAACCGCCCTCAAACCCACGACCTCGACTCGTGACCGGAATGTGATCCGCGCCGCATGTTCGGCCGAATCGCAACCCCTCCTTCGGAGTGACGCGTCGATCAAGGGGCAAGAGCGCATCATCGTGAGGCCCGTGCCATGTGTCACGATTTTTGGCGATATGAACACTTTCTGCATAGGCTTGGTTCCGCAGAGTGAATAAGAGGCCCAATAGCAGATCCCGGCTTGACTGGGCAGGAGCCACACACTTGTAATTTCACTCGTGTCGTTACCTAACGATCAGTGACGACATCACCACGGGGACGCACAGACAGAGCGAGGGGCGCACATGACCGAGCTGTTTCAGGAACTGCTGGTCGAGGAGGCGGACGAGGAGCTCGGATGGCAGGAGCGCGCTCTGTGCGCCCAGACCGACCCCGAGTCCTTCTTTCCCGAGAAGGGCGGCTCCACCCGCGAGGCCAAGAAGGTCTGCCTCGCCTGCGAAGTCCGCTCCGAATGCCTTGAGTACGCCCTCGCCAACGACGAGCGATTCGGCATCTGGGGCGGCCTCTCCGAGCGCGAGCGCCGCAGGCTGAAAAAGGCGGCGGTCTGAACCCCCCGGAGCACCACCGGCCGGGCACCGACAACGCCGGCCACCGCATATCGAACGGCACCACCAGCAGGACCCGGTAGAGCAAACGGTCCGCCTCCCGCACCTTCCCCGCAGGAGGCGGACCGTCGTCTTTCCAGCCGTTAGGGTGGGGCGCTGTCCAGCAGCCTCCGAGGGCACACCACCCCCGGATCCCCGGCGGGAGGGCCCGTACCGCGATGTCCCTGCACAGCAACTCGACGGCCTCCCACCGGAGTCCCGCCACCCCCGAGTTCCCCCGGCACGTCGTCACCGCGGTCCTCGTCGCCCACGACGGAGCCCGCTGGCTGCCCCAGACCCTCGCCGGACTCCTCGCCCAGGAACGCCCCGCGCAGAACCACGTCGCGGCCGACACCGGAAGCGCCGACGAATCCGCTCGCCTGCTCACCGAGGCCTTCGGCCGCGAACGCGTCCTGCACCTCGCCCGCCGCACCGGATTCGGCGCCGCCGTCGACGAAGCGGCCCGCACCGCGGGCGTCCTGACGGCCGAGGACCTCCCCTACCTCAAGCGCCCCAGCGGCTGGGACCCCGTCAGCCGCACCTGGCGCGACGACGCCTACGACCTCCCCGAACACCCCCACGGCGAACCCGTCCAATGGCTCTGGCTGCTCCACGACGACAGCGCCCCCGAGCCCGACGCCCTCACCGAACTCCTGCGCGTCGCCGACGACAACCCCGACGCCGCCGTCATCGGCCCCAAACTGCGCGGCTGGTACGACCGGAAGCAACTCCTCGAAGTGGGCGTCACCATCGCCCGCGGCGGCCGCCGCTGGACCGGCCTCGACCGCCGCGAACAGGACCAGGGCCAGCACGACCAGGTCCGCTCGGTCCTCTCCGTCTCCACCGCCGGCATGCTCGTGCGCCGCGACGCGTACGACGCCCTCGGCGGCTTCGACCGCCGACTGCCCCTCATGCGCGACGACGTCGACCTCTGCTGGCGCGCCCACAGCGCCGGCCACGACGTCCTCGTCGCCCCCGAAGCCGTCCTGCGTCACGCCGAGGCCGCCGCCCGCGAACGCCGCACCGTCGACTGCGCCGGCCGCTTTGCCGTCGGCGCCCACCGCGTCGACAAGGCCGGCGCCGTCCACACCGTGCTGGCCAACACCTCCGGCCGGGCCCTGCCCCTCGTCCTGCTCCGCCTCCTCCTCGGCACCCTGCTGCGCACCCTCGGCTACCTCGTCGGCAAGGCCCCCGGCCAAGCCGTCGACGAGATCACCGGCCTGCTCACCACCCTGCTCAGGCCCGGCCGGCTCCTCGCCGCCCGCAAGGCCCGCCGCAAGCCCGTCGTTCCCGCCGCCGAACTGCGCCCCCTGTTCCCGCCCCCCGGTGCCGGCCTGCGCGCCCGCGCCGAACAGTTCCTCGGGTACCTCGGCTCCGACCGCGACACCGACCGGCACGCCGCCGGCCGCCACGGCGGCGCCCCGGAGCCCGGGCCCGGCTCCGAGGACGCCGACCACCTGGAACCCGCGCCCGCCGGCCGACTCCGGCGGATCGGCCGCAACCCGGCCCCCGTCCTCTTCGCCCTGCTCCTGCTGGTCTCCCTCGTCGCCTGCCGCGCCCTGATCGGCGGCGGCGCCCTCAGCGGCGGCGCCCTGCTCCCCGCCCCCGCCGGCGGCCTGGAGCTGTGGCGCGGCTACACGGCCGACTGGCAGCCCGCCGGCATCGGCACCACCGCCGTAGCCCCGCCCTACCTCGCCGTCCTCGGCGCCCTCTCCGTCCTGCTGTTCGACTCCACCCGGGCCGCGCTGACCCTGCTGCTCGTCTGCTCGGTGCCGCTCGCCGGACTCACCGCCTACTTCGCGTCCCGGCCGCTCGTCACCTCCCGACTGCTGCGCGCCTGGGCCGCCGTCGCCTACGCCTTCCTGCCCGCCGTCACCGGCGCCCTCGCCGGCGGCCGCCTCGGCACCGCCGTCCTCGCCGTGCTCCTCCCCCTGATCGCCCGCTCCGCCGTCGCCGCCGCGGGCTTCGCGGACGGCCCGGACGGCGCCGGCCCGCAGGGCGGCCGGCGCGCGCTGTGGACCTACACCCTGCTGCTGACCCTGGCCACCGCCTTCACCCCCGTCGTGTGGCCGCTCGCCGCCGTACTCGGGGTGGTCGCACTGCTCGTACGCCGGGCCCGCCGCACCACGTACGCCCTCCGGCTCCTGGTCACCCTCGCCGTACCGCTCCTGGTCCTCGCCCCCTGGTCCCTGGGGCTCCTCACCCACCCCGGCCGCTTCCTCGACGAAGCCGGGCTGCCCTGGGCGGGCGCCCCCGCCGGCCCCCTCGACCTGCTCGGCGCCGGCCCCGGCGGGCCCGGCACCGGCAGCGCCCCGCTCTTCGCCGGCGCCGTCCTCGCCGCCCTCGCCGCCCTGCTCCGCGCCGACCGGCGGTTCGCCGTACGCACCGCCTGGACCGCCGCCCTCGCCGGACTGCTGCTCGCCGTCCTCCTCAACCGCGGCGGCTGGGCCGGGCCCGCCACCCTGCTGTACGGACTCGGCCTCCTCGCCGCCGCCGCCATCGGCGCCGACGGCGCCCGCGACCGGGTCGCCGCCCGCAGCTTCGGCTGGCGCCAACCCCTCGCCGTGCTCGTCGCGCTCGCCGCCGCGGCCGGACCGCTGTGCGGCGCCGCCCTGTGGGGCGCGGCCGGGGCAGACGGGCCGCTGCGGCGCCGCGACGCCGTCCAGGTCCCCGCCGTCGTCGCGGAACAGTCCGCCGACAGCAACCGCACCCGCACCCTGGTCCTCGGCGGCGACTCGCCCGCCACCGTCTCCTACACCCTGGTCCGGGGCTCCGGCGCCCGCCTGGGCGACGCCGAACTCCTCGCCGCCGCCGGCAGCGAACCGCGCCTCGCCAAGGCCGTCGCCGGCCTGGTCTCCGGATCCGGCGCCAACCACTCCGAGCAACTCGGCGCCTTCGCCGTCCGCTACGTGATGATCCCGCCCGGCGGCCCCGAACGGATGCGGCGCGTCCTCGACGGCACCCCCGGCCTCAGGCAGCGCCACCAGGAGAACGGCACCGCCCTGTGGGAGGTCCAGCGGCTGCCCGCCCGCGTCTCCGTGCTCGACGGCAAGGAGGGCCGGGCCCCGATCGCCGTCGACGCCGGCCCCGTCGAGGCCCACGCCAGGATCCCGGCCGGCGAGGAGGGCCGCACCCTGCGCGTCGCGGACCGGGCCGACCCGGGCTGGCGGGCCACCCTCGACGGGAAGCCGCTGACCCCCACCACCCTCGACGGCTGGGCCCAGGGCTTCGAACTGCCCCGCGAGGGCGGCCGCCTCGACCTCGTCCACCAGGACTCCCTCACCCGCGACGCCTGGCACTGGGCACAGGGCCTGCTCGCCCTCGTCCTGCTCGTCATGGCCCTCCCGGGCCGCGCCGCCCGCCTCGACGACGACCTCCCCGAGGACGACACCGCCGCTTCGGCCCCCAACGGCTCCGGCCCGGGCGAGCCCGGCGAGGGCCGCCGCGCCCGCCGGCTGCGCGCCGGCGCCGCGCCCGCGCCGGAGCCGGCGCCGGCCGAAGCGATCGCCGACCCGTACGCGCAGATCCCGGCGCAGCAGGTGTACGGGGAGGAGACGTACGCCTACGACGCCCCCTACCCGTACGAGGGCCGGCCGGAGCGGCAACAGCCGCACCCGGGGTACGCCGAGCCGTACCCGCAGCCGGAGCAGCAACAGCCGCCGTTCCCACAGCAACAGCAACAGCAACAGCAACAACAACAGCAGCAGCAACAGCAACAACAGCAGCCCCACCCGTACGAGTACGACCAGCCGTACGACGCCTACGGACAGCACGACCCGCGTCCGGACGGGAGCCACCAGCAATGAAGCAGCGCGCCCTCCTGACGCCGGCGGCGGTGACGTTGGCGCTGGCCGCCGTCACCGGACTGGCCTTCCTGACCGCCCCCGCCTCCGCACCGGCCGTCGCGGCCCGGCAGGAGGCCGCCTCCCGCATGCCGGTGGAGCGGTCCCTGCTGGTGTGCCCCGCGCCCAGTTCCTCGGACATCGCCGAGACCACGTACGCCTCCCTGACCCCCGGCAAGGCCGACGGCCACGGCGCGGCCCGGCTGCTCACCAAGGACGGCAAGGCCGTCCTGGAGCCGAAGGAGCCCGGAAAGCCCGTCGGAGCCACCGCCTCCGGCGCCGAGGCCCCGGCGCTGACGGGGGTCGCCGAGGGGGTCCTGGCCCCCGGCTGGACCGCCCAGCAGACCACCAAGGTCTCCGTCGGCCAGGCCCGCGGCCTGCTCGGAGTCTCCTGCACCGCGCCCGGCACCGACTTCTGGTTCCCCGGAGTCAGCACCGCCAAGGGCCGCCAGGACTACGTCCACCTCACCAACCCGGACGACACCGTCGCCGAGGTCGACATCGCGCTGTACGGCCCGGAGGGGCTGGTCAAGGGCAAGCCGGGGACCGCCGACACCGTCATCGCGGTCGAGCCCCGCTCCACCGTGAAGGTCCTGCTGTCCTCCCTGGCCCAGGACGCCCATCTGCCCGCGGTCACCGCGCACGTGACGACCAGTTCGGGCCGGGTCGGGGCCTCCGCGCAGATCGCCGAGGACGGCGTCGGCGCCGACTGGCTGCCCGCCTCCTTCGGCCCCTCCGGCAGCCTCGTGCTGCCCGGCATCCCCGCGGACGCCACCTCCGTGCGCCTCGTCGCCTTCGCCCCCGGCCAGGAGGACGCCGACCTCTCCCTGAAGCTGGCCGGGCCGACCGGGCCGATCAGCCCGGCGGGCAACGAGCAGCTCCACCTCAAGGCCGGCATGACGGCGGGCGTCGACCTCGGCGACGTCACCCGCGGCGAGGCGGGCTCGCTCCTGCTGGCCCCGACGGACCCGAAGAGGGCCGTACCGGTCGTCGCGGCCCTGCGCGTGGTCCGCGGCGCCGGTGCCAAGCAGGAACTCGGCTTCATCGCGGCGAGCGGCCCCGTCGGCGCGCGGGCGACCGTCGCGGACAACCGGACGCAGGACAGGGCGACCGCGCCGGCCCTCACCGCCGTCGGCGCCGACGCGAAGGTCCGCGTCACGGCCTCCCCGGGCACCGAGGGCGGGACGCCGGAGGTCAGGGAGTTCACCGTCAAGGCGGGCACCACCCTCGCCGTGACCCCGCCGCCCGCCCCGGCGGGCGGCAAGGGCTCCTACGCCCTGACCGTCGAGACCCTTTCCGGCGGCCCGGTCCACGCCGCCCGCACCCTGACCCTGCCGCACGACGGGATCCCGATGTTCACGGTGCAGACCTTCTCCGACGACCAGTCCACCGTGTCCGTCCCGAAGGCCGTCGAGGACCCGTCGATCCTGGTCCGCTGAGGGCCGCTGAGGGCCGCTGAGCCGCTAGGTCCGCTCAAGTCCGCCGTACGGGCCGGCCGCCCGCCGTCGCCGCCGCGGGCTCAGTCCTGCCCGTACCGAGGGTCCACCGTCTCCGGCGAGAGCCCCAGCAGCTCCGCGACCTGCTCCACCACGATCTCGTGCACCAGCAGCGCCCGCTCGTCCCGCGTCTTGGCCCGGATCTCCACGGGCCGCCGGAACACCACGATCCGGGCCGGCCGCCCGTCGCGGGCCTCGATCAGCCCGCCCAACGGCACCGCCTCGTCGTTCCATCCGCTCTCCGGACCGCCCGGCGGGCCGGGCACGTCCGCGACGACGAACTCCACCTCGTCCAACTGCGGCCAGCGCCGCTCCAGCCGCTCCACCGAATCCCGTACGTGGTCACCGAACAGCTCCGCCCGGCTCGCCGCCAGCGGCACCTGGGGCGGCGCCAACGGCCCGCGCATCCCCCGTCCGTGCCGGTCGCGGCGCCGCGGACCCGGCGCGTGCGGGGTCTCGGCGGAAGGGGTCGGGCGGGGAGGAAGGGCGCTGTCCGTCACCCCCGCAGCGTAGCCCTCACCCCGCCGTCCGGCAGGGCTTCGATCCGACCACGGGACGGTGTCGCACCCGCCTCGGGACCCTGGTGGTACGGCCGTGATCGGGACCCGCCGGCAACCCGAAGCCCCTTGATTCCGGGGCCCGGTGAGCACGACACGGCCCCCCGGCCGGGGGGTGAGTCGTCGCGGCCCGGTCAAGAGTGCGGTACCGTCCAACGTCGTGAGCCTTGTACGTCGCTGTTCGCGCACCGCGTGCGGCCGCCCTGCCGTCGCCACACTGACGTACGTCTACGCCGACTCGACCGCAGTTCTCGGTCCGCTCGCCACCTACGCCGAACCCCACTGCTACGACCTGTGCGCCGAGCACTCGGAGCGCCTGACCGCCCCGCGCGGCTGGGACGTCGTACGCCTGTCGGACGGTTCCGGCCCGTCCCGCCCGAGCGGGGACGACCTCGAAGCCCTGGCCAACGCGGTCCGGGAGGCGGCTCGTCCGCCGGAGCGCGCGGCCGAGGCCCGCGGCACCGGATCCGGTCCGCAGAGCACCGGCGAGACCCGTCGCGGACACCTGCGCGTCCTGCGTTCGCCCGATTCCTGAGACGCGGATCGTCCGAACAGGGGTTCTTCCCCACAAGGTAGGTTTGCCCCACCGCACAGAACCTTCAGGAGGGCAGGCAGTGGCCGCAGATCTTTCGAACATCGTCAAGGCATACGACGTACGTGGCGTCGTACCGGACGAGTGGGACGAGCCCCTGGCCGAGCTGTTCGGTGCTGCCTTCGTCGAGGTCACGGGTGCGACGGCGATCGTCGTCGGCCATGACATGCGCCCCTCCTCGCCCGGCCTGTCCGGCGCCTTCGCCCGCGGCGCGGCCGCCCGCGGCGTCGACGTCACCCTCATCGGGCTGTGCTCCACGGACCAGCTGTACTACGCCTCCGGCAGCCTGAACCTGCCCGGCGCGATGTTCACGGCCTCCCACAACCCGGCCCAGTACAACGGCATCAAGCTCTGCCGCGCCGGCGCCGCGCCCGTGGGTCAGGACACCGGCCTGGCCACCATCCGCGAGCTCGCCGAGAAGTGGACCGACGAGGGCGCCCCCGCGATCCCCGCAGGCACCGTCCCGGGCACCGTCACCGAGCAGGACACCCTGGTCGGCTACGCCGAGCACCTCAAGGGCCTGGTCGACCTCGCCGCCATCCGCCCGCTCAAGGTCGTCGTCGACGCGGGCAACGGCATGGGCGGCCACACCGTTCCCACCGTCTTCGAGGGCCTCCCGCTGGACCTCGTCCCCCTGTACTTCGAGCTGGACGGGACCTTCCCGAACCACGAGGCCAACCCCCTCGACCCGAAGAACATCGTCGACCTCCAGGCCCGCGTCCTGGCCGAGGGCGCCGACCTCGGCCTCGCCTTCGACGGCGACGCCGACCGCTGCTTCGTCGTCGACGAGCGCGGCGCGGGCGTCTCCCCGTCCGCGATCACCGCCCTGGTCGCGGCCCGCGAGCTGGCCCGCAACGGTGGCGAGGGCACGATCATCCACAACCTGATCACCTCGTGGTCCGTGCCGGAGGTCGTGCGCGAGAAGGGCGGCACCCCCGTCCGCACCCGCGTCGGCCACTCCTTCATCAAGGCCGAGATGGCCTCCTCGGGCGCCATCTTCGGCGGCGAGCACTCCGCGCACTACTACTTCAAGGACTTCTGGAACGCGGACACCGGCATGCTCGCCGCGCTCCACGTCCTGGCGGCCCTCGGCGGCCAGGAGGGCACCCTCTCCGCGCTCGTCGCCGAATACGACCGCTACGTCGGCTCCGGCGAGATCAACTCGACCGTCGCCGACCAGGCCGCCCGCACCGCCGAGGTCAAGGCCGCCTACGCCGACGCCGACGGCGTCACCTTCGACGAGCTGGACGGCCTCACGGTCTCCGCCGCCGACTGGTGGTTCAACCTGCGCCCCTCGAACACCGAGCCGCTGCTGCGCCTCAACGTCGAGGCGCGCGACGAGGCCACCCTGGCCAAGGTCCGCGACGAGGTCCTCGCGCTCGTCCGCGCCTGACGGGCCGCGCCCGACCGCACGGCCCCCGGACCCCGGCCCCGTCCCACGACGGGCCGGGGTCCGGTTTTCGGCCCGCCCCCGGTGCGGCCGCACCCGACCACCCCTCAGGGCCGCGCCGCGGGTGACTCGGCGGTACGCTGACCTCGCCCGATCCGCATCCCGAAGGGAACCGCCCCATGCCGCTCGAAGCCGGCCTCCTGGAGATCCTCGCCTGCCCCGCCTGCCACTCGCCCCTTGAGGACAAGTCGGCCGACGAGAGCGCACCCGAGCTGATCTGCACCGGCCAGGACTGCGGCCTCGCGTACCCGGTCCGCGACGGCATCCCGGTCCTCCTCGTCGACGAGGCCCGCCGCCCCGCCTGAACCCGGGCCGCACCCCGTATCCGCACCCCCCCCCGCGCAGACCGCAGACGCTGAGACCGGTTCCACCACCCCGGATCCGTCAACACCGCCGGAGGCCGCCATGCTCGACGAGCCACTCCTCGACGCACCGGACGATCTCGCCCGTGCCGACCGCCGCGGCCTGCTGCGCGGCGCAGCCGACGCCGGGGCCAGAGTCCGTACCGCCGCACGGCACGCGGCCGAGGCCGGCATCGCCGACCTGCGCCCCGACGGGCGCCCCCGCGCGGTGCTCATCGCGGGTCCCGGCACCGCCGCCGCCGGCGTCGCCGACCTCCTCGGCGCCCTCGCGGGCGCCTCGGCCCCCGTCATCCGGCTCCACCCGACCGGCGTCGCGCACGCCGCCGGGGCCCTACGCTGGACGCTCCCCGGTTGGGCCGGGCCCGTGGACCTGCTGCTGATGGTCACCACCGACGGCACCGAGCCCGGCCTCGCCCTCCTCGCCGAGCAGGCCTACCGGCGCGGCAGCAGCGTCGTCGCCGTCGCCCCCGAACGCTCCCCGCTCGGCGAGGCCGTGGACGGCGCGCACGGGGTCCTCGTACCGATGGCCAAGGCCCCGTACCAGGAGTACGACGAGTCCGCCGCGGCCGGACCCGGCGCCCTGTGGGCGCTGCTGACCCCGCTGCTCGTGCTGCTGGACAAGCTCGGGCTGGTCGCCGCCGCCCCCGACGTCCTCCAGCGGGTGGCCGACCGGCTCGACCGCACCGCCGAGCGCTGCGGGCCCGCCATCGTCACCTACTCCAACCCGGCCAAGACCCTGGCGACCGAACTCGCCGACTCCCTCCCGCTCATCTGGAGCGAGGGGGGCGCCGCGGGCCCCGCCGGCCGCCGCTTCGCCGCGATCCTCGCCGAGCTGGCCGGTCGGCCCGCCATCGCCGCCGAACTCCCCGAGGCGCTGCCCGCACACGGGGTCCTGCTCGCCGGGTCGTTCGCCGCCGGCGCCGACCCCGACGACTTCTTCCGCGACCGCGTCGACGAGCCCCGGGCCCTGCGCGCCCGCATCGTCCTGCTGCGCGACCGGCCCACCGGCGGACTCACCGCCGCACCGGCCGCCCGCGAGCTCGCCCTCAGCCACGACACGGCCATCAGCGAGCTCGAACCGGAGGAGGGCGGAGAGTTGGAACAGCTCGCCGAGCTCCTCGCCATCACGGACTTCGCCACCGCCTACCTGGCGCTGACGACCCGGGGCCACGGCTGAGGAACGCACCCGTGCCCGACCACACTTCAGATCCAGGAAGACGACGATGGACCGCCTGACGAACACGATCCGCCCCTACGCCTGGGGATCCACCACCGCCATCCCGACCCTCCTCGGGGTCGAGCCCACCGGTGAACCGCAGGCCGAGATGTGGATGGGCGCCCACCCCGGCGCCCCGTCCCGGCTGGAGCGCGGCGCGGTCGCCACCACCCTCGCGGACGTCATCGCGGCAGACCCCGAAGGCGAGCTGGGCGCCGCCACCGTCGCCAAGTTCGGCCCACGACTGCCCTTCCTGCTCAAGATCCTCGCCGCGGGCGCCCCGCTCTCCCTCCAGGTCCACCCCGACCTGGCGCAGGCCAAGGAGGGGTGGGCGGACGAGGAGCGCCGCGGCGTCCCCGTCGACGCGGGCCACCGCAACTACAAGGACGCCAACCACAAGCCCGAGCTGCTCTGCGCGCTCACCCCCTTCGACGGCCTGTGCGGCTTCCGCCCGCCGCTGGAGGCCGCCGCGCTGCTCGAAGGCCTCGGCGTCGACTCGCTCAAGCCGTACGCCGACCTGCTGCGCGCCCACCCGCAGGAGGCGGCGCTGCGCGAGGTGCTCACCGCCGTCCTGAGCGCGGACCGCGCCGAGACGGCCCGTACGGTCACCGAGGCCGCGGCCGCCGCCGAACGGCTCGGCGGGCCGTACGCCCCGTACGCGGGACTCGTCCACGACTACCCCGGCGACCCGGGCGTCATCGCGGCCATGCTGCTCAACCACGTACGGCTCCAGCCCGGCGAGGCCATGTTCCTGGGCGCGGGCATCCCGCACGCCTACATCGACGGCCTCGGCGTCGAACTGATGGCCAACTCGGACAACGTGCTGCGCTGTGGGCTGACGCCCAAGCACGTGGACGTCCCCGAACTGCTCAAGGTCGTCATCTTCGAGCCGAGCGTCCCGGGCGTCATGCGCCCCGAGGCCGACGGCGAGGAGGTCTACGAGACCCCCGTCGACGAGTTCCGGCTCTCCCGCTTCCTGTTGGCTCCGGGCGGCGCTCCGCAGACCCTGCCGGACGCCGGCCCGCAGATCCTGCTCTGCACGGCCGGCGCTCCCCGGGCCGGCGAACTGACCCTCGCACCGGGCGAGTCGGTCTTCGTTCCGGCGGGCGAAAAGGTCGAACTGTCCGGATCGGGCACGGTTTTCCGTGCCACCGTGGTGATCTGACGCAGCCCCCGGGGCGCGATCGTTTGACACAATGTGCCGCCGTAGTCAGTGGCTAGGAAGGGACATCCAGCACCCATGAGCGCGTCGGGCGGTACCAGGGCGATCGTGGCGGCACTCGCCGCCAACCTCGCCATCGCCGTAGCCAAATTCGTGGCATTCCTCTTCAGCGGCTCCTCGTCGATGCTCGCGGAGAGCGTCCACTCGCTCGCCGACTCCGGCAACCAGGGGCTGCTGCTCCTCGGCGGAAAGAAGGCCAAGCGCGAGGCGACCCCGCAACACCCCTTCGGGTACGGGCGAGAGCGTTACATCTACGCCTTCCTCGTCTCCATCGTGCTCTTCACCGTCGGTGGCATGTTCGCCATCTACGAGGGCATCGAGAAGATCAACCACCCGCACGCGATCGAGGCCTGGTACTGGCCCGTCGGCGTCCTCATCTTCGCGATCATCGCGGAGTCCTTCTCCTTCCGCACCGCGATCAAGGAGTCGAACGAGATCCGCGGCGGGCAGACCTGGAGCCAGTTCATCAAGCGGGCCAAGGCCCCCGAGCTCCCCGTCGTCCTGCTGGAGGACTTGGGCGCACTCGTCGGCCTGGTGCTGGCACTCGGCGGCGTCGGCATCGCCCTCGTCACCGGCAACGGCGTCTGGGACGGCATCGGCACCCTGTGCATCGGCATCCTGCTGATCGTCATCGCCATCGTGCTGGCCGCCGAGACCAAGTCGCTGCTGCTCGGTGAGGCCGCCGGCACCGACGAGGTCGAGAAGATCAAGGCCGCCATCGTCGACGGCGAGGTCGTCACCCGCATCATCCACATGCGCACCCTGCACCTCGGCCCCGAGGAACTGCTGGTCGCCGCGAAGATCGCCGTCGAGCACGACGACACCGCGACGGAGGTGGCCCGGGCCATCAACGCCGCCGAGGCCCGCATCCGCGAGGCGGTGCCGATCGCCCGCGTGATCTACCTGGAGCCGGACATCTTCGACCCGACGGCCCCGGCCCCCGAGGTCAAGTGACCCGCGGTGCCCCGGACACCCAGGAGGGCCCCCGCAGCCGACCGGCTGCGGGGGCCCTCCTGTGTACGGTCGCCGCGCCGGCTAGCGGATCTCCCGCAGCACTTCCAGGACGGCCGGCGCGTCCGGCGCGCTCTGGAGCCGCTCCCGGAACGCGGAGTCCATCAACTTGCGCGACAGCAGCGCCAGGATCCGCAGGTGCTCGTCACCGGCGGCGGCCTCCGGCACCGAGATCATGAAGACCAGCCGGGCCTTCGTCCCGTCCGGGGCGCCCCACTCGATGCCCTCCGTCGACCGGGCGAACCCGACCGTGGGCCGTGCCACCGCGTCGGTCTTGGCGTGCGGGATCGCGATGGACTCGCCGAGCCCCGTCGTCCCCTGAGCCTCCCGCGCCAGGGCGACCCGTACGAGCTCCCCCACGTCGCGGACGTCGCCGGTGCCGGCCAGCATCTCGGCCATCTCCCGGATCGCCGCCTCCTTGGAGTCCGAGACCAGCTCGGTCCTGACCGTCCGCTCCGTCAGGTACCCGGACAGCACCTCCGGCGGCTCCACCACGCCCGGGGCGGGCGCGGACTTCGTCAGCACGGCCGTCCCCCCGGCCGCGGCGCCGCCCACGGCGGCCGGGCCCGTTCCCGTACCGGGAAGGACGCCCGCCCCCGCGCCCGCGACGGCCGGTACGGGCGGCCCGGCGGCGGGCCGCGCGGCGCCGGCGGCGCGGCGTCCCTTGATCTCGATCAGCGCGTTCGTGGTCAGCGCGGTCATCACGGTGCCCGCCGCGATCGCGACGAGGAACCAGCCCACCCCGCCGACCGCGCCCAGCACGGCCACGATCGGACCGCCGTGCGGTACGTGGTCACCGACGCCCGCGACGCCCGCGATGGCACCCGCCACCGCGCCGCCGAGCATGTTCGCCGGGATGACGACGGCCGGCCGGGCCGCCGCGAACGGGATCGCGCCCTCCGAGATGCCGAACACGCCCATGAAGAGCGCCGCCATGCCCGTATCGCGTTCCTGCTCGGAGTACAGCTTGCGGCGCAGCACCGTCGCCAGGCCCTGACCGAGCGGCATGACCGGGATGGCCGCCGCGCACATGCCCATGACCGCGTAGTTGCCGGACGCGATGAGGCCCGTACCGAAGAGGAAGGCCGTCTTGTTGACCGGGCCGCCCATGTCGAAGGCGATCATCAGGCCGAGCAGGGCCCCGAGCAGGATCGCGCTGGTCCCGGTCATGCCGGACAGCCAACTCGTCAGGCTCTCGAAGACCCACGAGATCGGCTTGCCGACGACGTAGATGAAGAACAGACCCAGCGCCGTCGTCGCGACGATCGGGATCACGATGATCGGCATGATCGGCTGGACGACCTTCGGAACCTTGACCTTCTTGATCCACAGGACCAGATAGCCGGCCAGGAAACCCGTCACGATCGCGCCGATGAAGCCCGCGCCCGACTTGGAGTCGTAGAGGGCACCGGTGTTCGCGATGAACCCGCCGATCATGCCGGGCACCAGCGCCGGCCGGTCGCCGATGGCGTACGCGATGTAGCCGGACAGGATCGGGATCATCAGGGTGAAGCCGAGGGCGCCGATCTGGAAGACGTGGTCCCAGAAGGTGCCCGGCGTCACCGCGTACCCCTCGGCCGTGGCGTGACCGCCCAGCGCCAGGGCGATCGCGATCAGCAGCCCGCCGACCACCACGAACGGGATCATGTACGAGACGCCGTTCATCAGCGCCTTGTAGGCGAGGCTGCGCTCCTTGCCGCCGGCCCCGCCGCCCGCCGCCGCGACCGAACCCTCCTGGACCGGCGCGGTCCGCACCCGCTCGATCAGTTCCTTCGGCCTGTGGACGCCGTCCGCGACCCCGGTCGACAGCACGCGCTTGCCGGCGAAGCGCTCGCGGTCGACCTCCTTGTCGGCCGCGATGATGACCCCGTCCGCCTCCCTGACATCGTTGTCAGAGAGCACGTTCTCGGCCCCGATCGAGCCCTGCGTCTCCACCTTGATGTCCACGCCCAGCTCGGCGGCGGCCTGCTGGAGCTTCTCGGCGGCCATGTACGTGTGCGCGATGCCCGTGGGGCACGCCGTGACGGCGACGAGCTTCAGGCGTTCGCGCCCGCTCGCTCCCGCGTCCCCGGGACGGCCGGCTGGACTGGTCACTGGAATCTCCTTCACGCCGTGGGCCAACGAGATCGCGTCGCTTGCGCCCCGATCCCTTGGCATCCTCTCCCACATAAGGGGCGGATCAAAAGTCCGAAAGGCCCCGAACCGTTCCGCCGGAGGTCCCCGAAAGAGCGGCGACTTGTTTCCCGGCCGACTGGGGCACGCTGCGCCGATCGGTGTAGATTCGTCATCAGTGTCAGGCGTCGCTGCTGATGGCGGTCGGGCGGTCCCCGTGACCGGCCGAGGGGAGAGAGGGCCCCCGACGGACTGTGCTCGGTGCCCCGCCCTGCCCAGGCACGGACGGCGCGCGGCTCAGCCGTACCCACCCCTCTCGAACCATGAGGAGCAGCACCCATGGACTTCAAGGTCGCAGACCTTTCCCTTGCCGCTTTCGGCCGCAAGGAGATCACCCTGGCCGAGCACGAGATGCCGGGTCTGATGTCGATCCGTCGCGAGTACGCCGAGGCCCAGCCGCTGGCCGGCGCGCGCGTCACGGGCTCCCTGCACATGACCGTGCAGACGGCCGTGCTCATCGAGACCCTCGTCGCCCTCGGCGCCGACGTCCGCTGGGCCTCCTGCAACATCTTCTCCACCCAGGACCACGCGGCCGCCGCCATCGCGGTCGGCCCGAACGGCACCCCGGAGAACCCGCAGGGCGTCCCCGTCTTCGCCTGGAAGGGCGAGACGCTGGAGGAGTACTGGTGGTGCACGGAGCAGGCTCTGACCTGGCCGAACACCCCCACCGGCGGCCCGAACATGATCCTCGACGACGGTGGTGACGCCACCCTCCTCGTCCACAAGGGCGTCGAGTTCGAGAAGGCCGGAGCCGTCCCGGACCCGTCCACGGCCGACTCCGAGGAGTACGCCCACATCCTCGCGGTGCTGACCCGCACCCTCGGCGAGACCCCGCAGAAGTGGACGCAGCTCGCGTCCGAGGTCCGCGGTGTCACCGAGGAGACCACCACCGGCGTCCACCGCCTGTACGAGATGATGGCCGAGGGCGCGCTGCTGTTCCCGGCGATCAACGTGAACGACGCCGTCACCAAGTCGAAGTTCGACAACAAGTACGGCTGCCGGCACTCGCTGATCGACGGCATCAACCGCGCCACCGACGTCCTGATCGGCGGCAAGGTCGCCGTCGTCTTCGGCTACGGCGACGTCGGCAAGGGCTGCGCCGAGTCCCTGCGCGGCCAGGGCGCCCGCGTGGTCATCACCGAGATCGACCCGATCTGCGCGCTGCAGGCCGCGATGGACGGCTACCAGGTCGCCACCCTGGACGACGTCGTGGAGACCGCCGACATCTTCATCACCACGACCGGCAACAAGGACATCATCATGGCCGCCGACATGGCCAAGATGAAGCACCAGGCCATCGTGGGCAACATCGGCCACTTCGACAACGAGATCGACATGGCCGGCCTGGCCAAGATCGAGGGCATCGTCAAGGACGAGGTCAAGCCCCAGGTCCACACCTGGAAGTTCCCCGACGGCAAGGTCCTCATCGTGCTGTCCGAGGGCCGCCTGCTGAACCTGGGCAACGCGACCGGACACCCGTCGTTCGTGATGTCGAACTCCTTCGCGGACCAGACCCTGGCCCAGATCGAGCTCTTCACCAAGCCGTCGGAGTACCCGACCGACGTCTACGTGCTGCCCAAGCACCTGGACGAGAAGGTCGCCCGCCTGCACCTGGACGCCCTCGGCGTGCGCCTCACCACCCTGCGCCCCGAGCAGGCCGCCTACATCGGCGTCAAGGTCGAGGGCCCGTACAAGCCGGACCACTACCGCTACTGATCCTGATCACCCGCTGATCAGCAGAGGTTGAAGCAGGCCCCCGGCACCCGTGCCGGGGGCCTGCCCCGTCTCCCGATCCCGTCTCCCGACCACCGTCTCCCGCCCCCCTCGCAGAAAGCGCGTCGATGCCACGCGGCCGGTACTCGCTCCACGACCCGCACGACCACGCCCCCCTCGGCGAGGAGCACTTCCACTGCGCTCCCGGCCCGTCCGGCTGGCGCTACGTCGCCCAGCTGACCTTCCCCGACGGCGAACACCGCGGCTCCGTCGACCTCGCCGTCGACGAACTCGGCCGCCCCATCCGCCTCGAACTCAACGCGGGCGGCTGGCAGTTGCGCGGGGCCGCCATCGACGGGGTCACCTGGGTCCGCACCGACCCCACCGGCTCCGAGGCCGCCGAGGGCAACGTCGACGCCCCCGGGTTCACCGGCACCTCACCGGCCTTCCTCATCGCCACGGCCCGCCTGCTGCGCCTGACGCCCGGCGCCGCCGCCACCCGGGTCCGGCTCGTCGCCCTCACCGACCCGGTCCTGGCGGCCCGTACCGTCGACCAGGCGTGGGCCCTGCTCGACCGGGCGGAGCACACCACGGACAGCGGCCCGCTGCTGGTGGACGAGTACCGGGTGACGGCCCTGGACACCGGCGAGGTGCACACCGTCCACATCGCGGGCGACGTGGTCCTCGCGGCCCCCGGCATCGAACTCGAACACCTGGAGACCCCGCCCTCCACTTTCGGGACGCCCTAGGCCGGCGGTGCGAACCCGCTCCGCGGCGCGGAACTCTCGGGCGGGGCGGGCGCCGCGGCCGGAGCCGGGTACGGAGCCACCGGGGCGCTGACCGGCATGACCGGCGGCGCCACGGCCGGTGCGGCCTGCCGGGCCCGGGCCGCCTGCGCCTCTTGCGCCGCGCGCGCCGCCTGGGCCGCCTGGGACGGAGAGCCGAACGCCCGGGCCGCGTCCCGCGACTGCCGTTCGTGCACGACCGCCATCAGGAACGCGGCCGCCGGCACCCCGGCCGGCGGCGGCGTCCCGGTCCGGGCCACCACGTCGTCCGCGAGCCGCGCCGCCAGGGCGGCGCCCACCTGCGGGTCCAGCTGGTTCATCCGCGTCAGGTACTGCCGCACCGCCAGCCACAGCCCGTCCGGCACCGTCGAGAGGTCCAGCGCGGTGAACCGCCCGGCCAGCCACGGCGGCGGCGGGGGCACCGGCATCACCCGCGCCCCCGGCACCCGCTCGCGGATCACCAACGTCCCCGCGAACACGTCACCGAGGCGCCGCCCACGCTCCGACACCAGCGAGGAGACGCAGGCCACGACCCCCATGGTCATCAGCAGTTCCACGACGCCCATGGCACCGCGCACCAGCGCGTGCCGGAACCGGATCGGCCCGCCGTCCTCGCGCACCACCCGCAACCCACAGGCCATCTTCCCCAGCGACTTCCCGTGGGTCAGCGTCTCCACCGCGATCGGCACGCCGACCAGCAACAAAAGGAAGCTCGCCACGGCCACGGCGGCCTGCAGGGCGCGGTCCAACCCGTACGTGGCGGCGACCAGACCGATGCTGACGACCCCGTAGCCGACGAGGTACACGGTGAGGTCGACCACGATCGCGAGGGCCCGGCTCGGCAGCCTCGCGGGCCGCAGCCCCAGAACGACAGCGTCCCCCGTCACCAGATCGCTCACGCGTCCACCTTTCACCGACCTGATCCGCCCCTGTGGGGCCCAGTCTGCCAAGCTGACCACAGGAGTAGTAAGCCGAATCGGGTGGCCTGGGGCAGGGGAGCGGTAACCGGATGGATCTCGACGTCTTCGTGGTGGCCCACCAGGCCGAGTGGGCCCGCCTGGAGCAGCTCCTCGGCCGCGGCCGGAAGCTCACCGGAGCGGAGGCCGACGAACTCGTCGCGCTCTACCAGCGCACCTCCACCCACCTCTCCCTGGTGCAGTCGAGCGCACCCGACCCGATGCTCACGGGCCGCCTCACCCAACTCGTCGCCCGCGCCCGCTCCACGGTGACCGGCACCCGGCGCGCGAGCTGGCGCGACGCTGCCCGCTTCTTCACCGCGGGCTTCCCCGCGGCCGTCTACCGCAGCCGCCGCTGGTGGATACCGACGGCCCTGCTGTCCACGGCGCTCGGCGTGCTCATCGGCTGGTGGATAGCCACGCACCCGGAGGTCCAGGGAGCCATCGCGGCACCGGCCGAGCTCAAGCAGCTCACCGAGCCCGGCGGCGAGTACGAGACGTATTACTCCAGCCACCCGGCGGCCTCCTTCGCGGCCCAGGTCTGGACGAACAACGCCCAGGCGGCCGCGATCTGCCTGGTCCTCGGGGCGTTCCTCGGCATCCCGGTGCTGTGGATCCTCTTCCTGAACATGGCCAACCTCGGCGTCGGCATCGGCCTGATGAGCTCGGCCGGCCGCCTCGACGTCTTCCTCGGCCTGATCCTCCCGCACGGCCTGCTCGAACTGACGGCGGTCTTCGTCGCCGCCGGCACCGGCTTGAAACTGGGCTGGACCGTCATCGACCCGGGCCCCCGCACCCGCCGCACCGCCCTCGCCGAACAGGGCCGCGCCGCCCTCGGCATGGCCATCGGCCTGGCCCTGGTCCTCTTCGTCTCGGGCCTGATCGAAGGCTTCGTCACCCCCTCGGGCCTGCCCACCTGGGCCCGCATCGCCATCGGCATCGCCGCCGAGGCCACCTTCCTCGTCTACGTGTACGTCCTGGGCGGCCGAGCGGCCCGCGCCGGCGAAGTCGGCGACGTGGAGGAGGCCGACCGAACGGCCACCCTGCCCACCGCGGCCTGATGTGCGCCGGCCCCGACCGAGCTGCTAGTCTCCTCGTCGTCCCGCAAACCCCGTTGACACGGCAGATGCGGGGAGGTAGATTCGAACGGTTGCGTCGAACTGGACAAGTTCGGCAGTGATGGTTTAAAGTCTCATCTCGCCCCCAGGAATTGAATTCCAAGTGGGCACACTCGACTCTCCATTCAGTCCTCGAAGCCGGGAAATCCGGTGGAAAGCTTCTGATAGAGTCGGAATCGCCGGAAAGGGAAAGCGCGAAAGCGCAGGACCTGGAAAGCACCGAGGAAATCGGGCCCGAAAGAGTCTGATAGAGTCGGAAACGCAAGAACAGAACAACACAGAACGAAGCCCGGAGGAAAGCCCGAAAGGGTGAGTACAAAGGAAGCGTCCGTTCCTTGAGAACTCAACAGCGTGCCAAAAATCAACGCCAAAAGTTGATACCCCGTCCATTTCGGTGGATG
>NZ_JBVHZI010000019.1:0-7435 GCF_055574495.1 Streptomyces sp. NPDC029836
CTTCGTTTTTCCGTGGCGGGTCGGTCGGTCAAGGGTGGCCGTAGGCCATCGCGTAGCGACGCGACCGAAGGGAGCGCCCTTGAGGGACCGGCCCGCCACGGAGAGACGAAGACCGACGGGAACCCCCCAAACCCGCCCTGATCCGGATCAACGGGGTTCCGCCACCCCCGACCCCGCCCCCAGAACCGGCCCCGGCGCCCCCAGCTCCCGCCCCCCGCCCGCCCCATCAACTCGGTGGACACCGGTCCGGTCGTGATCGATAGTGCCGCCCATGAGCTCACTCGTGCGACACATCACCATCGACTGTTCCGACGCCTACCAACTGGCGCAGTTCTGGGCCGGGGCCCTTGACGGGACCGTGGCCGACGACGACTTTCCCGGCGATCCCGAGGCGTTGGTCACCGCCGGCGGGACCGGGCTGCTGTTCGTGACGGTGCCCGACGCCAAGGCAGTGAAGAACCGTGTGCACCTCGACCTCCAGCCGCAGGACCGGTCCCGTGACGAGGAAGTGGAGCGCATGCTCGCCCTGGGGGCGACGGTCGTCGGTGACCGGCGGAACGCGGACGGGACCGGCTGGGTGACCATGGCCGACCCCGAGGGGAACGAGTTCTGCGTCGAGCGCAGCGCCGCCGAGCGGGGGTAGTTCCCGGCGGCCGGTCCGACCCCCTCGGCCGCACGCCGTCCGCTAGCCCACCGGCTTGTAGGTGCAGACGTTCACGCCGGTGGTGCTCGTGACGGTGGAGACGAGTTCGAGGGTGCGCAGGCCGCCGTCCGCCGGGAAGATCGACTTTCCGCCGCCCAGCAGCACCGGCATGACGATGAGCTTCAGCTCGTCGACGAGTCCCTCGGCGAGCAGGCCGCGTACCAGCGTGGGGCTGCCCATGACCAGCAGGTCGCCGTCGCCCTTGGCGCGCAGTTCGCGTACGTCGTCCAGGAGGACGCGGGTGGTGTGGTGCCAGGTGCCGAGGTCGTCCTCGCCGAGGGTTCCCGACACGACGTACTTGGGGATGCTGTTCATCCGGTCGGCGAACGGGTCGCCCGCCCGGCCGGGCCAGGCCGCCGCCATCGTCTGCCACGTGCGGCGGCCGAGGAGCAGGGCCTGCGCCTTCGACGTGGACTCGGCGAAGGCGCCGCCGACGACCTCGGGGTCGAAGAAGGGGTGCGACCAGCCGCCGTGGGCGAAGGCGCCGTCATCGTCCTCGCCCTGGCCGCCCGGCGCCTGCACGACTCCGTCGAGGCTGATGAACTCGCAGATGGCGATGCGCATGGGGCCCGCTCCTCTTCCTCAGGTGGGTGATACGTGGGTGGTACGGAAGGAGAGACCGTTCCTACGGCGGGAAGTCATCGGCGAGGGAATGTGACCTGCGTCGCACTGGAGGGGCCGGGGTCCGTTCACCTGACACATGCGGGGCCCGTTCCATCGCCGCCGGCGGGGGGCCCGTAGTCTCCCGCCATGATCGATTCACGGACCCACATCCGCGTGGCGCGGCCGTCCCTCGACCTGGAGGCAGCGGAGCGGTTCTACGTCGACGGGCTCGGGCTTGACGTCCTCTGGCGGACCTCGGGGCAGGTCGACGGGGAGCACGATCTGGTGATGGTCGGGCCGGCCGGGGGAGGCTGGCACTTCGAACTCACCCTGGATCCGCGGAGCCCGCTCGCGCCCGCGCCGACGCTCGACGACCTCTTCGTCGTCTACCTCGGGGAGGCGCCCGACGAAGCCTTGGTGCAGCGTCTGATCGACTGTGGCGGGACCCGGGTGGCCTCGCACAACCCGTACTGGGACGAGCACGGGGTCACGGTCGTGGACCCCGACGGTTACCGGTTGGTGCTCTGCTCCCGCACCTGGGGCTGAGCCCACCCGCACCTGGGGCTGAGCCCACCCGCCGCCACCCACAGCCCACCGGCCACCCGCCCCCGTCCCGACCCCGCCGCCGAACCGGACGTTCTGCTCCGGGTCGGCGTCGGCGCCTCGGGTTGTCGGGGTCAGTTCACGCTCGGGGCCTTGGGGAGTCCTGCGGACAGGGCACCGCCCGCGCCGGCCAGAGAGGCCTCGGTGGCCTTGGAGGCGGAGCCGGCGGCCTGGGAGGTCACGGCGACGGCGGTCTTGGTGTCCTGGACGGCCTGCCCCGGGTGGTCGACGATGTCGGTGACGCGCTGCGTGATCGGGGGCGCCTCGACCGGCGATTCGTCGGCGTACGCGGCGACGGGGGTGAGTGCGAGGGCGGCGCCGCCGGTGAGGACCAGGGCGGAAAGGGTGCGCTTCATGGCATTCATGCCCCGCCCAACGACCCCGCCGCTCCCCGGGTCACTGCGACTCCGTCCACAACCGCCCCGCGCGTTCCCCGCGGCACGCCCCGCGCGTTCCCCGCACGACGCCCCCCGACTTCCCCGCACGACGCCCCCGCGCGTTCGCCGCCGGTCATCGACGCGCCGCACGCCCGCGGCCCGACGCGCCGCACGCCCGCGGCCCCGCGCCGGGAGGAACCGGTGCGGGGCCGCGGGGATGACACGGGCGGGCGGGCGGGCGGGCGCTGCGATCGGAGGTCAGTCCTCGACCACCAGGGCCGGGGTGGACTTGGTGAGGATCTCGCCGCGGAAGAAGGCCGGGCTGCGACGCTCGGTGACGATCATGATGACCAGGCCCAGGGCGAGCAGGCCGACGCCGATGACGAAGACGCTGCCGACGCCGAGGACGGTGGAACCGGATCCGTACGACGGGTTCCACATGTCGATCAGGGTCTTGAAGAAGACCGTGGCGAGGAGCAGGCCGCCGAGGACCGGGAAGACGCCCTTGAAGAACAGGTCACGGGCGGAGCGGCGCAGCTCGCCGCGGAAGTACCAGGCGCAGGCGAAGGCGGTCAGCGAGTAGTAGAAGCAGATCATCAGGCCGAGCGCGAAGATCGTGTCGGTGAGGACGTTCTCGCTGACGAGGGTCATCACGGTGTAGAAGACGCCGGTCGCGATGCCCGCCATGACGGTGGCGCGGCCGGGGGTCTTGAACCGCTCGTGGACCTTGGCGTAGGAGGGCGGCAGCGCCTCGTACGTGGACATGGCGAGGACGGTGCGGGCCACGGGGATGAAGGTGGTCTGGAGCGACGCCGTCGCCGAGGCGAGGACCGCGACGAAGAGCAGGATGCCGAGCATCGGGCCCATGACGGGGCCGGCGAGGGCGGCGAAGACGTTGTCGCTGGTGTCCGGGTTGCCGAGGCCGAGGCCGGTGGCGCCGGAGCCGACGGCCATCTGGGCGGCGACGCCGGTGGCCAGGTAGGAGCCGACGAGGACGACCATCGCGATGAGCGAGGCGCGGCCGGGGGTCTTGGTGGAGCCGGTGGTCTCCTCGTTGGTCGCCAGGCAGGCGTCCCAGCCCCAGTACATGAAGATCGAGAGCGAGAGTCCGGCGGTGAAGGCCGCCATGGACTCGACCGCGAAGGGGTTCATCCAGGACCAGGAGAAGTCCAGGCCGGTGTCGAAGGTGCCGGCGGAGGCCTTCTGGAAGGCCATCGCGACGAAGATCGCGAGGACGGCGAGCTGGAGGCCGACCAGGGTGTACTGGACGCCCTTGGTGGCGGTCATCCCGCGGTAGCTGATGGCGGTCGCGGCGGCGATCAGGATGAGGCAGGTGACGATGTGGACGAGCTTGTTGTCGTCCAGGGCCGCGATCGACTCGTTGCCGGTGATCTCGCCGGCCAGGAGCCAGAAGTACGAGGTGGCGACGCCGGCGAGGTTGGAGAGGACGATGATCGTGGCGATCACCAGGCCCCAGCCGCACATCCAGCCGATGCGGGGGCCGAAGGCCTTGACCGTCCAGGTGAAGGAGGTGCCGCAGTCCGGCATGGCCTTGTTGAGCTCGCGGTACGCGAAGGCGACCAACAGCATCGGCAGGAACCCGGCGAGGAAGATCGCCGGCATCTGCATGCCGACCTCGCCGGCGGTGGAGCCGAGGGTCGAGGTCAGGCAGTAGACGGGGGCGACGGTGGAGATGCCGATGACGGCGCTTCCCACCAGGCCGACGGACCCCTTGCCGAGCCCCTTGCCGCGAACGTCGCCCTCGGCCACGCCGCTTACCGTGTCTCCGACCTGAGGTCGAACGTCCAGCTGTGTCATGAGTCAGGACGTTAGACGCTGCGGTTTCCTCATCCGGAGGGCTTAAGTCCAGTAGTTCATAGGGCTAAATCCCTTGGAATCCCGAGGACGGGACTGTTCACACTCCCGCAATACAAGGTTCACTCAGGCATCCAATCGCGCTTCGGAAGGCTCCGGGCCCGACCTTCCGGAATGCGGAAACCGCAGCTGCGCCCGATTTGCCCCAATCAAAACTTTCCCGTGCAAATTTTGGGACCGGCGCCACCAAGGCCCCGGCCGCCACAATGGCCCCATGCCCACAGCCGACGAGCTCCTCAGCGCGGATACCGTCAGTAACCTGGCCCGAAAGCTCGCCCGGGCGGCCCGCGCCCCCCGCTCTCCCGCCCTGCTCACCTGCGCCGCAGCCCTGGACGGCCTCGGCTACGGGGCGCGCGTCGCGGCCGTCCGCGACGCCGTCCTCGCCGACCTGCCGGACGACTGGCCGGCCTTCGAGGCCGTCGTCCGCACCGCCCTGGAGGACCCCGGGTTCGCCGGCTGGATGACCTTCCCCGTCAACGAGGCCGTCGCGGTGCGCGGGCTGGCGGCCTTCGAGCCCGGCCTCGCCCTGCTCCGCGACCTCACCCCCCGCCTCACCGCCGAATCCGCCGTACGCCCCTTCCTGCGCGCCGACCCCGGGCGCGCGCTGGCCGTCGTACGGACGTGGACCGGCGACCCCGACCCGCACGTGCGGCGGCTCGCCAGTGAGGGCACGCGGCCCCGGCTGCCCTGGGCCCCGCAGCTGCCGGCGTTCGTCGCCGACCCGCGCCCGGCCGTCCCCGTACTGGACGCCCTCCACCGCGACCCCTCCGCGTACGTGCGCCGCTCCGTCTCCAACCACCTCAACGACATCAGCCGCGACCACCCCGACCTCGCCGTCGAGACCGCCGCCGCGTGGCGCTCGGACCCCGCCGCCACCACGGACCGCGTCGTACGGCACGGACTGCGCACCCTGATCAAGGCCGGCCACCCCGGCGCGCTGGCGCTGCTGGGGCACTCCCCCGACGTGGCCGTCACCGTCCGCGGGCCGGTCGTCGCGACCCCGCGCGTCACCGTCGGCGAGTACCTCGTCTTCGGGTACGAGGTCACCCACACCGGCCCGCTGCCGGCCGAGCTGGTCATCGACTACGTGATCCACCACGTCAAGGCCAACGGCACCCGCACCCCGAAGGTCTTCAAACTGACCACCCGCGCCCTGGCCCCCGGCGAAACCCTCACCGGCAGCCGGCGGCACTCCTTCAAACCGATCACCACCCGCCGCTACCACCCCGGCGAGCACCTGGTGCAGCTCCAGATCAACGGTCGGGTGCGGGGAGAGGCCGGCTTCTGCCTGGACCTCCCGGACGGGCCCTGACCGCGCGCGTCACGCCGTCTCCCAGCCGGCGGAGCAGGACGGTCGGCAGGAAGAGCAGGTCCGCCGCGATCATCGTCATGGCGAAGTAGGGCAGGCCGAGCAGGATCCCGATCCCCGCGTGCATGGACATCATGATCAGGACCATCACGGTCCGCAGGCGGGTGCTGAAGAGCGTGAAGGGGAAGGCGACCTCGACGAGCACCGTGCCGTACGTCAGCAGCAGGACGATCGCACCGCTGCTCGCGATGAAGTGGGACAGGGCGGGCCACGGCGTGACGTTGCCGAGGTGCAGCACGTAGTAGAGCGCCGAGCCCTCCTGCCAGAGGGAGCCCTGGATCTTGTACCAGCCGGAGGCCGCGTAGATCAGGCACACCTGGGCCGCGATCACGAACATCGCGCCGGCGTGCACCACGTTCCCGACCATCTCCATCACGGTGCGGGGCTCGCCCGGCGCGTAGCGCCGCACCAGCCACCACGCCAACTGCACCAGGGAGAAGCCCCACAGCAGCAGCGCCCAGCCCGTGCTCAGCAGGCCCAGTCCGGTGACCAGGGCCAACACGGCCGTGAGGAGCGCCCACAGGACGATCCCGACCGGATCCCGGCCGCCGTCGTGGCCGCGCGCGGCCCGGCGCGCGTCCAGCGACCAGACCCGGCCGCAGCGGGTCAGCACGAGGTAGAGCGCCATGACGTGGATGACGTTGTCGCCGCCGTTCCCGACGAAGGGACTGCGGTTCTGGAGGGCCAGCACACCGATCATGAAGAGCAGGGAGGCGGTGCGGGTCCGCCATCCGAGGAGCAGCATCACCGCCGCGGCGATCGCCAGCACGTAGACGATCTCGAACCACAGCCGGCCGTCGTTCCACAGGAGGATGCTGAAGGCGCGGGTGCTCGCGTTCCATTCGCGGGCCATGCCCCAGCTCCAAGCGCTTTCCGTCCCGAAGAGCGCGTTGCGGTGGACCCACTCGCGCAGCAGCAGGACGAGCCAGGCGACCGCGAAGCCGATCCGGACGACGGCCGACTGGTACGGCGCGACGGCCTCGACGGCGATGCGGGCGATCCCCCGCCGGGCGGTGGCACGGATGCCGCGTGGCGGGGGGGCGGGCGGAGGCGGTTCGGACGTGTGGCCCGGCGTGACGGCTGAGTACGTGGTCACTTGAGGTCCTCCGCCCCGACGGCCCACCACGGCTGGACCAGGTAGGCGGTCCGGGTGTCGATCCGCTGGTCGCTCCAGGAGGGCGCCCCCACCGGTGTGACGGCCGAGCGCAGTTGGACGGACCGGATGGTGCCGCCGTCGATCCGCGGTTCCAGTCGGTCGACGGCGAGGCGCAGCAGGAGGCGCTGTGTCAGCTCCCCGAACTGGCCGATCGGGCGCCCCTGGTCGTCGAGCGAGTAGATGTAGTTGGTCCAGGCGAGCCGGAGTTCGTTCTGGTTCGCTTCGCTGGGGAAGGGGTGGTGCAGGATCCCCTTCTCGTCGATGGCGGTGAGGTCCACCCAGTCGGTCTCGGTGAGGCCGAGGCCGTCACGCCCGTTGGGCATCAGGACCTGTGCGCGGGCCTGCACATGGATGTTCGCCGACTGCGGGTTGGGGGCGAAGAGCTGCCATTCCTGGGTGAACTCGGGTGCGACGTACTTGTTGATGACCGCGGCGTGCTGCCGAGAAAGGGCGTTCGGTGGGGCGTTGTTGAGGAAGAGCATCGTCATGTGCAGGGCGGCCGCGACCATGACGGCCGCGACAGCGAACACGATGATTCCCACCGAGGTGCGGGAGAGGCCGAACAGTGCGCCCGGCCCGGCGACTTCGTCATGCGGCGATCCGGTGGGCCGGCCCGCGCCTTCCGGGGGATCTCCGGTCGGCGCGTTCCCGCCTCTCCCCGTCCCCATGCCTCAGCCCGCGTTGCCCTGGACGTTGCCCTGGGCTCCGCCACCAGCGGCGTTGCCCTGCACGTTGCCCTGAGCGTTGCC
>NZ_JBVHZI010000019.1:7531-80276 GCF_055574495.1 Streptomyces sp. NPDC029836
TGCCCTGGGCCCCGCCGCCTTCGGCCTTGCCCTGAACATTGCCCTGGACATTGCCCTGGGCCCCGCCACCAGCGGCGTTGCCCTGCACATTGCCCTGAGCGTTGCCCTGGGCCCCGCCGCCTTCGGCCTTGCCCTGAACATTGCCCTGGACATTGCCCTGGGCCCCGCCACCAGCGGCGTTGCCCTGCACATTGCCCTGGGCGTTGCCCTGGGCCCCGCCGCCTTCGGCCTTGCCCTGAACATTGCCCTGGACATTGCCCTGGGCCCCGCCACCAGCGGCGTTGCCCTGAACATTGCCCTGAGCGTTGCCCTGCGCATTGCCTTGGGCGTTGCCCTGGACGTTCCCCTGGACGTTGCCCTGGGCGTTGCCCTGCACGTTGCCCTGCGTGTTCCCCTGGGCGTTGCCCTGCGTGTTCCCTTGCGTGTTGCCCTGGGTGTTGCCCTGCGCTCCGCCGCCCTGGGCCTTGCCCTGGACGTTGCCCTGCACGTTGCCCTGGGCTCCGCCGGTCTTCCCGCCCGTAACCATCCTGCAGTTGGAGAAGGTAGGAGTCTGACCCTCGTTGACGGCGACGACGGTGAAGGACTCGGCCTTGGGGCGGGTCACCTTGAACGCCCCTCCCACGGGGTTCACGGTGATGTTCGTTCCACCGCCTTGGAGCTTTCGCGGAGCCGTGAAACCTTCACCGGTGACGGTGACGTCGTTTCCGGGACCGGGCGTCACCGTGCAGCTTGCGGAGGGCACCGCCTGGGCGGTGCTCGCGAAAGCGAACGCGCCGGACAGTACGAACGAGGACGCGATCAACGCAATCGAGGCGCGTCTGGTGGACAGATGCATGATGGTGCTCCCATCAGGGACTGGCGGGAGAGGCGGGCCGCCGGAAAGCCGCCTCTGCTCATCGCCGGGGCACAGAGCTGTGACCTGGGGGCGGACGGGTGCGCTTTCCCCTGAACCCCGGCCGTCGCTTCATTCCGGCGGCAACCTGAAGGCCGGACGATGCCCTGCCCTTCCCATGCTCCCCCTCCCTTCCCGGGGTGTCGACCGGGGGCACGCTCATGCGGACGGCCCCCGGTCGCGGATCCCGGCCCCGCCTCAGCCCGGCCAGACGATCGACTGGACCTCGCTGTAGGCGTGCAGGGCGTACGAGCCCACGTCACGGCCCACGCCCGACTGCTTGAAGCCGCCGAACGGCGCCTCCATGTTCCGGCCGATCGTGTTGATGCCGACGCCGCCCGCCCGGAGCCGCCCCGCCACCCGGAAGGCGCGCGCCGAGTCCCCGGACCAGACGTAGGACAGCAGCCCGAAGTCGCTGTCGTTGGCCAGCGCGACGGCCTCGTCCTCGCCGCCGTCGAAGGGGACGACCACGACGACCGGGCCGAAGATCTCCTCGCGCACCACGCGCATGTCGTTCGTGCAGTCCACCAGCAGGGTCGGCGCCACCCAGAAGCCACGACCGGCCCCCACCACGGGGCGTTCCCCGCCGTGGACGATCCGAGCCCCTTCCTTGCGGCCGAGTTCGACGTACGACTCCACCCGGTCGCGGTGCGCCGCCGAGATCACCGGCCCGACGACGGTGCCGCGTTCGGCCGGGTCGCCGACCTTCATGAAGGCCAGGTAGCCGGTCAGTTTCTCCACGAGCTCCGCGTACACGGAGCGGTGCACGATGACCCGGGTCGGGGCGGTGCAGATCTGTCCGCTGTAGAAGGAGAAGGTGGTGCCGATGCCCAGGACGGCGGAGTCCAGGTCGGCGTCGTCCAGGACGATCGCCGCGCCCTTGCCGCCGAGCTCCATCAGCTGCCGTTTCATCGTCCGTCCGCACACCTCGGCGATGCGCTGCCCGACGGCGGTGGAGCCGGTGAAGGACACCATGTCCACGTCCGGGGAGTCCACGGCGGCCTCGCCGACCTCCACCGACGTGCCGGAGACCACGTTGACGACGCCGGCGGGGACCCCGGCCTCGTGGAGGGCCTCGGCCATCTTGAACACGGACAGCGGGTCCTGCGGCGCCGGCTTCACCACGACCGTGTTGCCCATGGCCAGGGCCGGGGCGACCTTGCCCGCCGGGTTGGCCCACGGGTTGTTGTACGAGGTGACGCAGGTGACGACCCCGACGGGCCGGCGGACCTCCAGGGCGCCGAGGATAGCCGCCCGCCCCATCGGTCCGGCCTCGGTGACCTGCGGGGGCAGTGCCTTCTCGACGGGTTCCAGGGCGCCCCGGGCGTACCGCCGGAACCGGGACACCCCCACGCCGACCTGCATGCCGCGCGCGATGCCGGTGGGCGCCCCGGTCTCGGCCCGCGCGAGCGCCGCCCAGGGTTCGTACTCCCGCTGCATGATGTCGGCGGCCCGGTCGAGGATCGCCGCCCGCGCCTCGGGCGTCGTGCGGGACCAGGCGCCGAAGGCCTCCGCCGCCGCCCGGCAGGCCTCCGCCACCTGGGCGCGGCCCGCCTCGGGGGCGAGGCCGACGACGGATTCGTCCGCCGGGTTGATGACCTCGTAGTGCCCGCCGGCGGGCTCGACCCGTTCGCCGCCGATCCAGAGCCGCTGGGGCGTCCCGCTCGCGTCCGCGCTCATCGGGTGCTCACCGTCCTGGTGTGCCGGCCGGAACGGAGCACGGTGCCGGGGACGGCGCCCGTCACCTCGTCGTCGCGGATGGTCTCCACGCCGTTGACGCGTACGGAGACGATGCCGATGGCCCGGGCGTCCAGGCGCGGGCTGTCCCCGGGCAGGTCGTGCACGAGCGTGGCCGGGCCGGCCTCGATGCGTTCGGGGTCGAACAGCACCAGGTCGGCGTGCCAGCCCTCGGTGACGCGGCCGCGTTCGCGCAGCCCGAAGAGCTGCGCGGGGTCGTCGGTGAGCATCTTGACGGCCTGTTCCAGGGGGACGAGCTTGCGGCCGCGCAGGCAGTCACCGAGGAAGCGGGTCGTGTACGGGGCGCCGCACATCCGGTCCAGGTGGGCGCCGGCGTCCGAGCCGCCGAGCATGACGTCCTCGTGCTGCCAGGTTTCGGCGCGCAGGGTCCAGCTGGCCGGGTCGTTGTCGGTGGGCATCGGCCACAGGACGGTGCGCAGGTCGTCGTTGGCGCAGATCTCGACCAGGCAGTGGAAGGCGTCCAGGCCGCGTTCGGCGGCGATGTCGTCGACGACGCGGCCGGACAGGCCCTCGTTCTCCTTGCTGTACGTGTCGCCGATGACGTAGCGGCCGAAGTGTGCGAGCCGGCGGAAGACGCCGGCCTCCTTGCTGTCGGCGCGGCGCAGCATCTCGGCGCGTACGTCGGCGTCGCGGAGCTTCGCGATCCGTTCGGGGACGGGCAGGCCGAGGACCTCGCCCCAGCCGGGGATGAGGTTCAGGGCGCAGAAGGTGCCGAGCGACATGTTCATCGGGGTGAGGATCGGCATGGTCAGCGCGACGATGCGGCCGCCGGCCTGCCGGGCGCGGGTGCTGGGGACGAGCTGGCGGGGGACGCGTTCGGGGACGGAGGCGTCGATGGTCAGGACGTTCCAGTTGAGGGGCCTGCCGGCGGCCGCGCTCATGTCGACGAAGAGGTCGATCTCCTCGTCGGAGAACTGGTCGAGGCAGCCCGCGACGATGGCTTCGAGCTGGGTGCCCTCGTGCTCGGCGACGGCGCGGGACAGCGCGAGGAGTTCGGCGGGTCCGGCGTGCCGGGAGGCGACGGGCTCGCCGGCGCCGTCGGAGTGCGTGGAGGACTGGGTGGTCGACAGGCCCCAGGCGCCGGCGTTCATGGCGTCGTGGAAGAGGTCGAGCATCTGCCGGAGCTGCTCGGGGGTGGGTTGGCCGCCGACGGCGTCGGCGCCCATGACGTGCCGGCGCAGGGCGCAGTGGCCGACCATGAAGCCGGCGTTGACGGCGATGCGCCCTTCGAGGGCGTCGAGGTATTCGCCGAAGGTGGACCAGGTCCAGTCGACGCCCTCTTCGAGGGCCTTGAGGGCCATGCCCTCGACCTTGCTCATCATGCGGCGGGTGTAGTCGGCGTCCTCGGGGCGGTCCGGGTTCAGCGGCGCCAGGGTGAAGCCGCAGTTGCCGCCGGCGACGGTGGTGACGCCGTGGTTCATGGAGGGCGTGGCGTACGGGTCCCAGAACAGCTGGGCGTCGTAGTGGGTGTGCGGGTCGATGAAGCCGGGCGTCAGCACGAGGCCGGTCGCGTCCTCGGTGGTGCGGGCCTCTTCGGTGACGGTGCCGGGGGCGCCGATGGCGGCGATCCGGCCGTCCCGTATGCCGACGTCGGCTACGCGCGCGGGGGCGCCGGTGCCGTCCACGACGGTGGCGCCCTTGATCAGGTGGTCGAGCATGGCGTCCCTTCAGCGGGTGCGGTGTGGTCGCGGCGTGCGCCGCCGCCGGAGCGGCGGGGTGCGCGTGCGGCGTGCGCGCCGCTGCCCCGGCCGGAGGGCGCCGGGCCGGCCGCGGCCCGTGGCGACCTCCGGCCGGGGCCGGTGCGGGGTGGCGGTCCGGGAAGACGCCGCCCCCGTGCGGTGGGTGCCGTCAGGAGCCGGCGGCCTCGCGGAAGCGGGTGGTGCGGTGGACGGGGTCGGTGTCGATCTCGGGGATGACGTGTTCGCCGAGGAGCTTGATGGTGGTCATCGTGTCCTCGTACGACACCCCGGTCGGCAGTCCGAAGGACAGCTGGTCGGCGCCGGCCTGTTCCCAGCGCTTGCACTGCTGGAGGACCTCGGAGGGGTCTCCGCAGATCATCAGCTCTTCGGCGATCAGCAGCTCGATGATCTCCGCGTTGTACTCGGGGAGCAGCTCGGGCCACTGCGGTATGGCCTCGGGCCGCGGGAAGGTGTCGTGGTAGCGGAAGACCAGCGACTGGAAGCGGTTCATGTTCGCGTTGACGGCGATCTCGACGGCCTTGTCGTGGGTCTCGGCGCAGATCGCGGTGGAGGTGACCATGACGTTGTCGTTGACGAAGGCGCCGATGGCCTTCGCCTCCTGGATGGCCGTCTTGTACTGCTCCAGCACCCACTCCATGTCGGAGACCTTCTGGACGCTGAACCCGAGGACGCCGAGGCCCTTCTTCGCCGCCATGGCGTACGAGGAGGGGGAGCCGGCGGCGTACCACATGGCCGGGTGCGCCTTGCCGTACGGCTTGGGGAAGATCTTGCGCGGCGGCAGCGACCAGTGCTTGCCCTGGAACCCCTCGTACTCCTCCTGGAGGAACATCTTGGGGAATTCCGCGATGGTCTCCTCCCAGATCTCCTTGGTGCCGTTCATGTCCTCGATGCCGGGCAGGAAGCCGAGGATCTCGTGGCTGCCGGCGCCGCGGCCGGTGCCGAACTCGAAACGGCCCTTGGAGAGGTGGTCGAGCATGGCGACCTTCTCCGCGACCTTCACCGGGTGGTTCACCGGGGCGAGGGGGTTGAAGATGCCGGAGCCGAGGTGGATGCGCTCGGTGGCGTGCGCGAGGTAGCCGAGGAACACCTCGTTCGCGGAGAGGTGGGAGTACTCCTCCAGGAAGTGGTGTTCGGAGGCCCAGGCGTACTTGAAGCCCGACTTGTCGGCCTGGATGACGTACTCGGTCTCCTCGATCAGCGCCTTGTGCTCTGCCTCGGGGTCGACCCTGGACCGTGACTCGGCCACGTATCCCTGCACGAAGAGCCCGAATTCCAAGGGGGTTCACCGTCCTTTAATTTCTGACGCTGCGTCAGATTCGATGTCCCGACTGTTCCACCGCCGGGGCGTGAGCGTCAATACCTGACGCTCCATCAGATACGGGGGCCGTGGCTAGAGGATGCTGACGCCCGCCATCCAGCCGCCGTCGATGACGAACGGCTGGCCGGTGATGTACGAGGAGTCCTCACCGGTCAGGAACAGCGCCAGCCGGGCCACCTCCTCCGGCCGCCCCACCCGGCCCATCGGCACGACCCGCTTGTACAGCTCGGCCATCGCGTCCCTGGCCTCGTCCGTGATCCCGGCCGGGTCCAGCAGGCCCGGATTGGCCATCGGGGTGTCCACCGCCCCCGGGCACATGGCGTTCACCCGTATCCCCTTGGCCGCCAGCTCCAGCGCCGCCACCCGGGTCAGGCCGAGGATCGCCGCCTTCGTCGCCGCGTACGTGCCGACGTACGCCATGCCCGTCAGCCCCGTGTACGACGAGGTGTTGACGATGGTCCCGCCGCCCGCCGCCGCGATCTCCGGGGCGACCGTCTTGATGCCGAGGAAGGCCCCGACCTGGTTGACCTGGACGACCTGCTGGAACTCCTCCAGCGGGGTCGCCGTCAGCTCGTTGAACCGCAGGATGCCCGCGTTGTTGACCAAGCCGCTCACCGGCCCGAACGCCTCCTTCGCGGCGGCGATCGCGGCCGCCCAGTCCCCCTCGCGGCTCACGTCCAACCTGACGTAGCGCGCCCGGTCCTCCCCGATCTCCTTGGCGACGGCCGCCCCCTGCTCGTCGAGCACGTCGCCCAGCAGCACCTTGGCGCCCTCGGCGGCGAAGAGCCGCGCCTCCTGCTCGCCCTGTCCGCGCGCCGCACCCGTGATGATGACGACGCGCCCGTCCAGCTTGCCCATGCCCGTGCCCCTAGTCGTTGAGGAGCGGAGCCACCTCGGCCCCGAAAGCGGTGATCTGGTCCACGAGTTCGTTCCGGTCACGGCTGCGGAAACGGACCTGGATCTGGTCCACGCCGAGCGCCGCGTACTCGCGGAGGGACTCCGCGAGCGCCTCCGCCTTACCGGTGAGGGCCCGCCGGCCGGTGTCCCAGCCGGGCTCGCCGACGTAGAGCGCCTCGGTGATCGCCCCGATCTCCAAGGGCCCGGTGACGCCGGCTGCCTCCCTCAGCTCGCGGATGCGGGCGACCTGCCCCGGGATCTTCTCCCGCGGGTCCCCCTGCGGGAGCCAGCCGTCGCCGCGCACGGCGGCCCGGCGCACCGCGGCCGGCGAGGAGCCGCCGATCCACACGGGGATCCGCGCCTGGGCGGGCCGGGGCAGCTGGCCGAGGTCGCGGAAGGAGAACCGCTCGCCCGCGAACTCCGGGTACTCCTCGGGGCCCAGGGCGGCGCGCAGGGCGTCCAGGGTCTCGTCGAGCACCGCGCCGCGGCGCTCGAAGTCGACGCCGAGCACCTCGAACTCCTCCTGGACGTGACCGGCCCCCACCCCGAGGATGAGCCGGCCCCCGCTGAGGTGGTCGAGCGTCGCGTACTGCTTGGCGGTGACCAGCGGGTGGCGCAGGCCGACGATCGCGACGTGGCTCAGCAGCCGCACCCGCTCGGTGATCCCGGCGAGGAAGGCCAGGGTGGCCACCGGGTCGTACCAGACGGTGCTCATCGGGCCGGCGAGGCGCCGCGGGACGGCCACGTGGTCGCAGGTGGCCACGTACCCGAACCCGGACCGGTCCGCCGCTCGGGCCACCTCGGCGAGGTCGACCGCGCCGGCGGAGGCCTCCCAGGGTTCGGCGTAGATGGTGCTCTGCGACTGGATCGGGAGCTGCATCCCGTACGCCAGCCGGCCTTCCGGAAACACGCGTGTCATGCCGGACCCGCCTCGCCTTCGTCTGCCGGTTGTCTGCCGGCGCCTGCCGGTCGTCCGCCGGTCGTCCGCCCCGGCGCGCTGTCGACGCGGACGGCGACGCGCGCGGCGAAGCGGACGGCGACGCGCGCGGCGAAGCGCGCCGTCGACGCGCCCGGGGGCTGCGGGGCCATCGTCGTAGCTGACGGTTCGTCAGGCAAGAGGGGCGGCGCGGTCCCGGCGGAAACGGAGGGGGCCGCGGAGGTGCCGGCGTACGGGTGCGCGGGCTCGGCGCGGTGGTGCGATCGGGGCGGGCGCGGGGCGCGGACGGAGCAGGCGGAGCGGGCGGAGCGGGCGGAGCGGGCGGAGCGGGCGGAGCGGGAAACGGACGGGCCGGGTGCGGCGTCGCGCGACGCCGCACCCGGCCCGTCCGTACGGTCAGAAGCCCTCGGGGCCCATCGCGATGATCGGCTTCGCCGCCGGGTCCAAGGTCGTCAGGAGGGTCCGCATCGCGTCCTTCGGGATGCCGACGCAGCCCTGCGAGGGGCCGTCGTGGTCCACGTGCAGCCAGATGTTGCCGCCCTTGCCCTCGCCGTCCGGCTTCTCCGGGTCCAGCGGGGACACGCCCTGCTTGCGGTTGAAGTCGATCGCCACGACGTAGTCGAAGGAACCCGCCAGGGACTCGCCGTTCACGCCCCGGCCCGACGCGACGAACGAGGCGTCCCGGTCGTACGGCAGCCGGGTGCCGGGCGGGGCGGGCAGCAGACCGCCCGCGTCGGTGAGGGAGAACACGCCCTGCGGGGACGTCAGGTCCCCGTACGCGCGCTCCGTCGACCAGCCCTTCGCGCCGTTGCGGCCCGCCCACTGCGCGGACCGCGTCCAGTCCGCGCCCGGCGCGGGCCGCGTGTACAGGGCGACCGCCGACTCCGAGGAGCCCTTCGCCTTGCCCGTGACCAGCACCAGCTGCCGGGAGTCCGCCGGGATCCGGGCGCGGGTGTCCGCGCTGATGCCGGGCAATCCCTGGAACGGGTCGGTCCGCTGCACGGTCCGCGCCGCCCGGTCGGCGGTCTGCGGGCGCGCGTCCGAGCGGGTCTGCGGAGCCGGGGCGCCGGGCGGCTCGTGCAGCGCGTACAGCCAGCCGGCGCCGAAGGCCAACAGTCCGAGGAACGCGGCCACGGTGACGGCCCGTTGCGGTCGGCCTGCGGCGGACGGACGCGTACGGGTGCGGGAGCGGGCTCGGGCGTGCTTGCTCATTGAACCGACCGTACATCAGGTGATCTTCAGATCCGCCGAACGCCCGCCCTCCCGGGTCCCGGTGCCACCGGAAAGCGGACCCGTACCGTCAGCCCGCCCTCGGGCTCCGGGTTGGCCCGCGCGAGCAGCTCCGCGCCGTGCGCCCGCGCGATCGAGGCGACGATCGACAGACCCAGACCGGCGCCCTCACCAGCGGTATGACGCCGCTCGGCCCGCCGCCGGAACGGCTCCAGCAGCCGCGGCACGTCCGCCGCCGCGATCCGCGGCCCGGTGTTCGACACCGTCAACACCCCGTCGGCGGAGGTCGCCACGACCACCCGACCGCCCGCCCGGTTGTGACGTACGGCATTCGCCACCAGGTTCCGCACCAGGTGCCCGAGCAACGCCCCGTCCCCGCTCACGGTGAGCGGCGCGAGGTCCCGTACGAGGACCAGGGCGGGCGGGGCGTTCCCCGGCCCGGTGGCGGCGGCCGGCGGCCCGTCGGAGGTGCTCGGCGCGGCGTCCGGGACGTCCCCCGGCCCGGGGCCCGGGGCGGGGGCGGGCGGGGCATTCCGGGTGGTGCCCTGCGCCGTGCCCGGGTCCGCGCCGGCCGGCTCGCCCGGGAAGGCCGCCGCCAGTTCCGTCGTCGCGAGCGCCGCCAGGTCCACCGGCTGCGCCGACTCCAGGCCCTCCTCGGAGACCGCCAACAGCAGCAGCGACTCGATCAGGTGCTCGCTGGAGTCGGCCACCGCGATGAGCCGCTCGCGGATCCGGGCCACCTTCTGCGGCTCCGGATCCCCCGCCAGCCCGATCTCGGCGGCCGCCCGCTGCACCGCGACCGGCGTCCGCAGCTCGTGCGCCGCGTTCGCGGCGAACCGGCGCTGCGCCGTGACCAGACCCTCCATCCGGTCCAGCATCCCGTCGAACGTGTCCGCCAGCCGCTTCAGCTCGCCCGGCGGGCCCCGCAGGGCGATCCGCTCGTGCAGGTTCGCCCCCGACAGCCGGCGCGCCTTCTCGGTGATCACGCCGACGGGGCGCAGCACCCGGCCCGCCATCCACCAGGCCAGCCACACCGACAGCACCGCGAACAGCGCGAGCGCGACCAGGGACACCACCGTCAGCTCGTGCAGCGCGGCCTGTTCGGCGGCGCGGGACACGTTGCGCGTCGCCGCCCACCGCGCGAGCTGCGCCTCGGTCGGGGCGACGCCCGGCGGCAGCTTCTGCGCCGGTACGAACACCGTCTCGCCCGTGGCGGGGTCCCGGCCGTCGACCGGGATGCCGGGCATCACGGTGGTGACGGCGCCGCTGACCCGCGATCCGAGCCCCTTGCGCAGCAGCACGTTGACCAGCGCGACCAGCCCGCCGCCCGCGAGCACGAGCAGCGTGCCGTAGAGCGCGGTGAGACGGGCGCGCTCGGAGTGGAGCACCGCTCTCATCGCGGACCGGTGATCCGGTAGCCCGCGCCCGGGACCGTCTCGATCAGCGGCGGCTCGCCCAACTTGGCACGCAGCTTGCTGAGGGTGACCCGGACCGCGTTCGTGCTGTAGCCCGTGCCCTCCTCCCACACCCGCTCGATCAGGTCGTCGCTGCTCAGCACCGCGCCCTCGGCGCGCAGCAGCGCCTCCAGCACGGCGAACTCCTTGCGCGAGAGCGCCAGCCGGTGCCCGTCGCGGGCGGCGGAGCGGCGGGCCGTGTCCAAAGCCAGCCCGGCCCGTTCCAGGACCGGCGGCAGCGCCGGCCGGGCGCGCCGGCCGAGCGCCAGGACCCGGGCGAGGAGCTCGTCGTAGGCGAACGGCTTGGTGAGGTAGTCGTCGGCGCCCAGCCCCAGACCCTCTACGCGGTCGCGGACGGTCCCGGAGGCGGTGAGCATCAGCACCCGCGTCAACAACCGTTCGCGCACCACCTGACGGCAGACCTCGTCGCCGTGCAGCCCGGGCAGGTCGCGGTCCAGGACGAGGACGTCGTAGTCCCCCAGTCGCAGGCGGTTCAGCGCCTCCAGGCCGTCGGCCGCCTCGTCGACGGCCAGCGCGTCACGGCGCAGCCCCTCGGCGATCATCTCCCGGAGGAACGCCTCGTCCTCCACCACCAGAACTCGCATGGCGTCCTCTCTACAGGAGGAGAACATTTCGCCGTTGTAAGCGGACTGCGAGAGAGAAGCGAAATCCCCCTTTCCCGCACGCTCGGGCCATGAAGCGATCCCTGACCATGACCACGGCCGCCGCGCTGACCGGCCTGACCCTCCTCGTCACCGCCTGCACGAACGGCGGCACGTCCGGCGGGAGCGACGGCAAGGACGGCGACGGCAAGGGCGGTTCCGCGAGCGGCGGCAGCGCAGGCGCGGGCGTCGGCAGGACCAACGGCGGGGCCGACGCGGACGCGGCCGTGAAGATGCGCCAGTGCCTGCGCGAGCACGGCATCGACGCGCCGGACCCGGAGCCGGGCCAGAACCCGAACGGCATGACGGTCGGCGGCGGCGCGGACCCGCAGAAGATGGAAGAGGCGATGAAGGCCTGCGGGATGAACGCCCCCGGCGCCGGCAAGGAGCCGACGCAGGAGGAGAAGGACAAGGAACTGCGCTGGATCCAGTGCATGCGCGGGAACGGCGTGGACCTCAAGGACCCCGAGTACCTGCCCGGCGGCATGAAGTCGGGCATCGAGATCCCCAAAGGACAGGAGAAGGCCTTCGAGGAGGCCCAGAAGAAGTGCGAAGCGGCCTGATGGCGCGGCGCGGCAGGTGGCTGACGGGCACCCTGGCGGTCGTCCTGGCCGCCTCGGGCGGCGGGTACGCCGTCCTCGCCCAGCCCCGGGACGACGGCGGACGGCAGGAGCGCGCCGACGGGCTTCCCCCGGCGACCGCCCCCGTACAGCGCGGCGACCTCGGCGCGGGCCTCCAGGTGGAGGGCACCCTCGGCTACGCGCTGGAACGCAAGCTGAGCGCGCCCGGCCCGGGCGTGCTGACCTGGACCTCCCCGGAGGGCTCGGCGGTCGAGCGGGACGCGAAGCTGTACGAGATCAACGGGAAGCCGGTGCGGCTGATGTACGGGTCCACGCCCATGTACCGGCCGTTGAAGGCGGGCGACAGGGGCGACGACGTCAAGCAGCTGAAGCGGAACCTGATCGCCCTCGGCTGGGGGACCGGTCTCGACGCCTCGGACGGCACCTTCACCACGGGCACGACGGCTGCGGTGAAGCGCTGGCAGAAGGCCCACAAGGTGCCGGAGACGGGCGAGGTCGCGAGGGAGGACATCGCCTTCGCGAGCGGCCCCCAGCGCATCAAGCGGAACGACTCGGCCGTCGGCGACGAGGCGGGACCGGGCAAGCCGGTGCTGACCGTGACCGGGACCGAGCGGATCGCCCGCTTCCAGTTGGAGGCGGCGAAGGCGGAAGCGGCGCGGATCGGCGACAAGGTGACCGTACGGCTGCCCGGCGGCGCCGGCGCCTCCGGGAAGATCGACGCCGTCGGCGGCACGGCCGGCACCGACGACCCGAACGGCGGCGCGGGCGGCGGCGGGGGCGGGGGCGGTGCGGGCGGCGGCGACAAGAAGGCCAAGGTCGAGGTGAGCGTCACCTTCGACAGCCCGGGCGACGTCAAGGGCCCCGACCAGTCGCCCGTGTCGGTGCGGCTCACCGGGGAGACCCGCAAGGGCGTCCTGTCCGTACCGGTCAACGCGCTGCTGGCGCTGCCCGGCGGAGGCTTCGGCGTCCAGGTCGTCGAGGACGGGCGCGCCCGCGACGTCAAGGTCGAACTCGGCATGTTCGGCAACGGCCGCGTCGAGGTGACCGGCGACGCCCTCAAGGAGGGCATGCGGGTGGGGGTGCCGAAGCTGTGACGGAACCGATCACCGAAGCGGTCCCGGGGGCCGGGGCCGTCCGGGCGGGGGAGGCGCACGCGCACCCCGTCGTCGAACTGGCCGGGGTGACCAAGGAATACCCCGGCGGGGTCACCGCCCTGCGAGGCATCGACCTGACCGTCATGAACGGTGAACTCCTCGCCCTCGTCGGCCCGTCCGGCTCCGGCAAGTCCACCCTGCTGCACATCGTCGGCACCCTGGACCGGCCCACCGCCGGCCGCGTCGCCATCGCGGGCCACGACATCGCGACCCTGTCCGACCGGGCCCTGTCGGCGCTGCGCTCGCGCCACGTCGGGTTCGTCTTCCAGTCCTTCCACCTCGTACCGGGCCTCAGCGCCCTCGCGAACGTCGCCGAGGGCCTGCTCTACTCCGGCCTGCCCCGGGCCGAACGCGGCCGCCGCGCGGCGGCCGCCCTGGAGCGGGTCGGCCTCGGCGACCGTACGGACCACCGGCCGCACGAACTGTCCGGCGGGCAGAAGCAGCGCGTGGCCATCGCCCGCGCGGTGGCGGGCCGGCCCGACCTGCTGCTCGCCGACGAACCGACCGGCGCCCTGGACACGGCGTCCGGCCGGTCGGTGATGGAGCTGCTGCGCGAACTGAACGAGGACGGGGCCACCATCGCCGTGATCACCCACGACCACGGGATCGCGGCGAGCCTGCCCCGCCAGGTCCGCATCCGCGACGGCGGGATCGTCGCCGACGTGTGGAACCCGTCCGGGACGGAGGCCGCCTGATGGGCTCCCTTACGAGGACCCGTGCGGGCCGGCGCGCCCGACTCGTCCCGCCCCGACTCACCCCGCGGGACGTCCTGCACGCGGGCTCGACGGGGCTGCGCTCGCGGCCGATGCGGGTGTTCCTGTCGGCGCTCGGCATCGCGATCGGCATCGCGACGATGATCGCGGTGGTCGGGATCTCCTCGTCCAGCCAGGCGAAGCTGCTGCGCGAGCTCGACAAGCTGGGGACGAACATGCTCGTCGCGACCCCGGGGCAGGGCATGTTCACGGGTCAGGACACCACGCTCCCCCCGGACGCCCCCGCCATGATCGGCCGGATCGACGGGGTCCTGTCGGTCGGGACGACCGGTGACGTGGCGCAGTCCGTCCGCCGGTCGGAGAACATCCCGGCCGGTGAAACGGGCGGCATCGCGGTCAAGGCCGTCAAGGACGACCTGCTCGGCACCCTGCGGGCCCGCACGGGCAGCGGCGCCTGGCTGAACGGCGCCACCGGCCGCTACCCGTCGGTGGTCCTCGGACACGTCTCGGCGCAGCGGCTGGGCATCACCGCGCCGGGGCAGCAGGTCTTCATCGGCGGCCGCTACTTCACGGTGACCGGCATCCTCGAACCGGTGCCGCTGGCCCCGGAGATCGAACGCTCGGCCCTGGTCGGCTGGACGGCGGCGGAGGAGCTCCTCGGCTTCGACGGCAACCCGACGGCGGTGTACGAACGCTCGGCGGACGACCGGGTGGCGGAGGTCCGCGACCTCATCGCCCGGACGGCGAACCCCAAGACCCCGAGCGCGGTGTCGGTGACGGACCCGTCGGCCGCGCTCCAGGCGAAGGCCGCCACCGAGGGCGCCTTCAGCACCCTCCTGCTCGGCCTGGGCGGCATCGCCCTCCTGGTGGGCGGGGTCGGGGTGGCCAACACCATGATCATCTCGGTGCTGGAACGCCGCCACGAGATCGGCCTGCGCCGCTCGCTCGGCGCCACGAAGGGCCACATCCGGATCCAGTTCGTCACCGAATCCCTCCTCCTGTCCGGCCTCGGCGGCCTCGCGGGCATCGCCCTGGGCGCAGCCGCGACGGCCGCATACGCCCGCGCGGGCGACCTCCCCTGGGTGCTCCCCCCCTGGGCCGTGACGGGCGGCTTCGCCGCCACCCTGGCGATAGGCACCCTGGCCGGCCTCTACCCGGCGGTCCGCGCCTCCCGCCTCTCCCCGACGCTGGCCCTCCGGACGGGGTAGGGGCGGCGGCACGTGGGGTGGCGGGGTCGGGGGTGGGGTCGCTCGGGGCGGGGCCCCCTCCCCCAAGACCCCGCCCACGCCCCCCACCCACCGCACCCCGCGACCGCACACCCCTCCCTCTCCCCGGCCCCCCGGTCGTACGCTGAACCGATGAGAACTCCACGTCAGGCGGCCCGCATTGTCGTTCTCTCCCCGAGCGGATCGGTGTTCCTGTTCCGGGAGAACAACATCGAGGTCGGTATCCACTGGCTGCCGCCGGGCGGGGGGATCGATCCGGGCGAGACGCCCGAGGAGTGCGTGCGGCGCGAGTTGCGCGAGGAGACCGGGTGGACCGATCTGGAGCCGCAGCGGCTGCTGTGCACCTGGGAGCACGACTTCACCCACCAGGGCGTTCCGGTGCGCCAGCACGAGTACATCTACGTCACCACCGGCCCCACCCGTGAACCCGTGCTCGAAGCCCCCGACATCCACTGGCAGTGGGTATCCCCGGAGCGCCTGGCCACCCTCGGCGAGCCCCTCTGGCCCCCGCTGCTGCCGGCCCTGCTCTCCGACCGGGCCCTGGAGCCCGTCCATTTGGGCCTGTTGGCCTGATCGGCGGAGCCGTCACGCACCCCGTCCGCTCCGGCACCCCGCCGGACCGGTACCGGGCCCCGCCGCGCATCGACCCATCCACCCGCCCACCCGTGTCAGGTCGGGCGGCGGGCGGGTCAGCCGGTCGTGTTGGTGGCCTTCTCGTAGAGCTGGGCGGCGTAGTCGCCCAGGATGGTGCTCGTCGAGACGTCGTCGGTGTCGCCGCCCGTCAGGATCCCGATGATCTCGCTGTCGCGGCTGATCCAGGCGCTGCCGCTGGTGCCGCCCGGGAAGTCGGCGCAGTCGAAGCGCTGTTCCGTCGGGCTGAGCCGGACGGTGGTCGACGTGCAGGTGCGGGGCACCTTGCGGTCGGACGGGTAGCCCGTCACCGTGACTTCCTCGCCGGCGCGGCCGGAGGCGTCCAGGGCGGCGGCGCCGGTGACGTCCTCGATGGAGCGACCCTTGTCGTCGGGGGCGAGGCGGGCGAAGGCGAGGTCGTAGTCGTCGTTCGTGTCCTCGGCCCAACGGTCGTCCTCGAAGACCTCTTCGATCTTCCACGTCCCGTACGGGGCAACGCCGTTCGCGTACGCGGGTGCGAAGACGGCTCCGCCGGCGCTGTCGCGCTGCTTGCCCGCGAGGAGGCAGTGTCCGGCGGTGACGATCAGGTTCCTGCCGGGGCTCCGGACCACGGTCGCGGTGCAGAAGTGCTGGCCGTCCAGGCCACCGGTGAACAGGGCGCCGGTGTAGGCGGCGGGTCCGCCCGGCTGCGGGGTCACGGCCGGCGGCAGTTGGTCCGCCAGCAACGGTTTCGACGCTTGCGATCGCGACGGCCCGGTCGGGGTTCCCGAGGGCGCGCCCGAAGGCGCGGCCGCCTTGGCCCGGGCGGACGGTGCCGCTTCGGGTGGTGGCGCCAACTCCGCCACCGCCGCGGAGGCGCCCAGCGCCGCCAACGCGCACAGCACCGCAGTCACCACGGTCCGCTTGTCCACCGCCACGATCCCTCCCCGCTTTGCCCCGGCGAAGCATGCCCCGGGGGCGGCCCGAGGTGCAAGATCGGAGGCCTGCGGCCGGCCCGATCCCGCCGCCACGGCCGGAACGGCCGCCCCATGACGGCCGACACCCGGCCGTCACCCGACACCCCGAGAAGGTCAGTCCGCCGTGCCCGCCGGGACGACCCAGCGCGTGGGCTGGCCGGTGACGGCGGCGATCATGTCGAAGTCGCCGTCGTAGTGCAGGACGGTGGCTCCATGACGCTCGGCGGTGGCCGCGATGATCAGGTCGGGGAGCGATACGGCCTTCCAGTTCCCCGCCACGATCAGCTGTTCCCGCACCCTCAGCGCCCGGTCCCAGGCCTCGTCCGGCGTCGACAGCCAGTCGAAGGCGCCGAGACCGGCGCGGACGCGGTCCGCGTCGGCCTTGGACCGGGCGCTGGACATCACCTCCAGCTCGACCGCACCACAAACGGCAAGGACGCCGGCCGTATGGAGCGGATGGATGACCTCGTTGACGGGCGGCTTGGGATACCGGGCAAGGGCTGACTTGTCGATCAGGAAGCGCTCGGTCATGCCGCCCTGTCCCGCACGCGCTCGGTCTCGACGACCGCCTCTTCCACCGGGCCGGTCAGGTCCGGCAGCCCGCCCTCGGCGAGCCAATTGAGGAACTCCTCGCGCTTGCGGCGCTTGACCGCGTCCTCCAGGGCCGCGTTCACCGTGGCGACCTTCGTCTTCGTGCCGAAGATCTTCGCGGCCTCCGCCAGCAGGTCGTCATTGACGTCGATCACGGTTCGGGCCACGGGGAACCTCTTCCGTAGGGGCGGACCTGACCGGCCACACTTAAACGATATCAAGATCTACGTCAAGAGATATCGTTTCTGCAGCCCGACCCGGCCGCCCCCAGCCCGCCCCCTCGCCCGAGCCCCCTACGCCCCCGGACCCGCCCACAACCCGTCCGGGGTCAGCCCCAGCAGGTCGATAGCGTTGCCGCGCACGATGCGGTCCACGACGTCCGGGTCCAGGTGGCCCATCTGGGCTTCGCCCACCTCGCGGGACTTCGGCCAGGTGGAGTCCGAGTGGGGGTAGTCCGTCTCGTAGAGGACGTTGCCGACGCCGATGGAGTCCAGGTTCTTCAAGCCGAACGCGTCGTCGAAGAAGCAGCCGTGGACGTGCTCGGCGAACAACTCGGACGGCGGGCGCAGCACCTTGTCGGCGACCCCGCCCCAGCCGCGGTTCTCCTCCCAGACCACGTTCGCGCGCTCCAGGATGTACGGGATCCATCCGATCTGGCCCTCGGCGTACATGATCCTGAGTCGGGGGAAGCGTTCGAACTTGCCGCTCATCAGCCAGTCGACCATCGAGAAGCAGCAGTTGGCGAAGGTGATGGTGGAGCCGACGGCCGGCGGCGCGTCCGCCGAGGTGGACGGCATCCGCGACGAGGAGCCGATGTGCATGGCGATGACGGTGCCGGTCTCGTCGCACGCTTCGAGGAACGGGTCCCAGTCGTCGGTGTGGATCGACGGCAGGCCCAGGTGCGGCGGTATCTCGGAGAAGGCGACGGCGCGCACCCCGCGGGCCGCGTTGCGGCGGACCTCGGCGGCGGCGAGGCGGGCGTCCCACAGCGGGACGAGGGTCAGCGGGATCAGTCGGCCCCGGGCTTCGGGGCCGCACCACTCCTCCACCATCCAGTCGTTGTAGGCCCGTACGCCGAGCAGGCCCAGCTCACGGTCCTTGGCCTCGGTGAAGGTCTGGCCGCAGAAGCGGGGGAAGGTGGGGAAGCAGAGGGCGGACTGGACGTGGTTGACGTCCATGTCCGCGAGGCGTTCGGGAACCGAGAAGGAGCCCGGGCGCATCTGGTCGTAGGTGATGACTTCCAGCTTGATCTCGTCACGGTCGTACCCGACGGCGGTGTCGAGGCGGGTGAGCGGCCGGTGCAGGTCCTCGTACACCCACCAGTCGCCGACGGGTCCGTCGTCGCCGGGGGCTCCCATGACGGGGGCGAACTTGCCGCCGAGGAAGGTCATTTCCTTGAGGGGGGCGCGGACGATCCGGGGGCCGATGTCCCGGTACTTGGACGGGAGCCTGTCCCGCCAGACGTGCGGGGGCTCCACCGTGTGGTCGTCCACCGAGATGATCTTCGGGAAGGTCTCCATGCCTCACACCGTAGCGCCGATCTGACGAACCGTCAGCTAGTTGGCGGCGGAACGGTCCGCTGCGGACTGACGTGTACGCGCAAGACAGGGCAGACTGGCCCCCAAACGACGGAAGGCAGGGGGACGACCGATGGACGGCATACCGGCCATCCCGCACCAGCGGAACCACCCCGAGGCGGCCCGGACGACCTCCGGCCCGGCCGGACCCGCGCCGTCCGGCCCGGCGCCGGCCGCCTCCGCCCCCTCCCCCGCCCCCTTCCTCGCTCCCGCTCCCGCCGCTCCCCAACCCGCCCCCGGCGACGACCGGTTCGCCGTCCTCGGGCCCGTACGGGCCTGGCGCGGCGGGCAGGCGCTGCCCTCCGGGAGCCCCCAGCAACGCGCCCTGCTCGCCGCGCTGTTGCTGCGCGACGGCCGCACCGCCACCGCACCCGAGCTGATCGACGCCATCTGGGGCGAGGACCCGCCGCAGCAGGCCCTGGCGACCATCCGCACCTACGCCTCCCGGCTGCGCAAGGTCCTCGATCCCGGGCTGCTCGTCACCGACGCCGGCGGCTACGCGATCCGGCTGCGCCGGCCCGAGGCCCTCGACCTCGCGATCGCCCGCGGCCTCGCCGCCGACGCCGACCGGGCGCGCTGCGCCGGGGACCGCGCCCTCGCCCTGACCCTGCTCGGCCGCGCCCTGGACCTGTGGGACGGCGAGCCCCTCGCCGGAGTCCCGGGCCCACACGCCGAGACCGAGCGGACCCGGCTCGCCGAATGGCGCCTCCAGTTACTGGAGGCCCGCCTCGACCTGGACCTGGAGGTCGGCCACCACGCCGAGGCCGTCTCCGAGCTGACCGCCCTCACGGCCGCGCACCCGCTGCGGGAGCGGCTGCGCGAGCTGCTGATGCTCGCCCTGTACCGCAGCGGCCGGCAGGCCGAGGCCCTGGCCGTGTACGCCGACACCCGCCGACTGCTGTCCGACGAACTCGGCGTCGACCCCCGCCCCGAGCTCGCCGCCCTCCAGCAGCGGATCCTGCGCGCCGACACCGAGCTGGCCCGCGCCGAGGACCCGACGCCGGCCGCCACCCCCGTCGCCGTGCGCCCGGCCCAACTGCCGGCCACCGTACCGGACTTCACCGGCCGGGCCGCCTTCGTCAGCGAACTCGGGCACATCCTCGCCGGGGCCGGGGGCGAGGTCATGGCCGTCTCCGCGCTGGCCGGCATAGGCGGCGTCGGGAAGACCACCCTCGCCGTGCACGTCGCCCACGCCGCCCGGCCGTTCTTCCCCGACGGCCAGCTCTACATCGACCTGCAGGGCACCGACCCGCGCCCCGTCGAGCCCGAAGCCGTCCTCGGCTGCTTCCTGCGCTCGCTCGGCGCCCCCGACAGTTCCATCCCCGACTCCCCCGCCGAACGCGCCGCGCTCTACCGCTCCCTCCTCGACGGACGCCGCGTCCTCGTCCTGCTCGACAACGCCCGCGACGCCGCCCAGGTCCGTCCGCTGCTGCCGGGCACCGCCGGCTGCGCCGCCCTCGTCACCAGCCGGGTCCGCATGTCGGGGCTCGCCGGGGCGCACCTGGTCGACCTCGACGTGATGAGTCCGGACGAGGCGTTACAGCTGTTCACCCGGATCGTGGGGGGCGAACGGGTGGGCGCGGAACGGCAGGCCGCCCTCGACGTCGTCTGCGCCTGCGGTTTCCTGCCGCTCGCCATCCGCATCGCCGCCTCCCGGCTGGCCGCCCGCCGCACCTGGACCGTCTCCGTCCTCGCCGCCAAGCTCGCCGACGAGCGTCGCCGCCTCGACGAACTCCAGGCCGGGGACCTCGCCGTCAAGGCCACCTTCGAGCTGGGCTACGGCCAGCTCGAACCCGCCCAGCAGCGCGCCTTCCGCCTGCTGGGCCTCGCCGACGGCCCGGACATCTCCCTGCGCGCCGCGGCCGCCGTCCTCGACCTGCCCGAGCACGACACCGAGGACCTCCTGGAGGCCTTGGTCGACTGCTCCCTGCTGGAGTCGGCCGCGCCCGGCCGCTACCGCTTCCACGACCTCGTACGCCTCTACGCGCGGGCCTGCGCCGACCGCGACGAGCGGTCCCCGGACGCGCCGGACGCCGCCCGCGACCGGCTCCTGGACTTCTACCTGGCCACCGCCTCCCGGGTGTACGAGCTGGAGCGCCCCGGCGACCGGCTCCCGGCCCACCTGTCCGCGACCCGACACCCGGGCCTGGTCCTGGCCGCCCCGCGCGCCGCGCTGGACTGGCTGTTCGCGGAGGCCGGCCCGCTGCTGGCCTGCGTGCGCCAGGCCGCCGTACGGGCCGCCGCGCAGGCCGCGGACGGGCCGGGCGCCGGGGCGCGGGCCGACCACCGGCCGGGCGCCGGGGCGCCCCACGGCCCGCGCGGTGACGCGCTGCGCCGGGCCGTGGACCTGCTGTGGGCGGCGAAGGACCTCGCCGAGTCGGGCGCCAACTCCAAGCAGTACGAGTCCGCCGCCCTGACCCTGCGCGAGGCCGCGCGGACTGCCGGCGACCCGCGGGCCGAGGGCCGCGCCCGCACCACGCTGACCATGGTCCACCTGTTCGCGGGCCGGTTCGCGGAGGCCGACGACGAGGCCCGGCAGGCCATGGACCTGGCCCGCGCGGCCGGGGACCCGCTGCCGAACTGCTGGGCGCCCAACGACCGCGGCATCATCGCGCTCTACCAGGGCCGGTACGCCGACGGCGAGCGCTACCTGCTGGAGGCCATCGAGAACTTCCGGGCCGACGGCAACCGCGTCGGCGAGGCCAGCGCCCTGTGCAACCTCTCCCGCATCCACGTCGGGCTGGGCCGGCTGTCCAGCGCCATCGACCTCGCGCAGCAGGGCATCGCCGTCTACGACCGGATGGGCCTGACCCTGCGCCTGGCCAACGGCCGCTACGCGCTGGGCATCGCGCTCACCCAGGCGGGCCGGCTCACCGAGGCCCTGTCACAGCTCGGCGAGGCCCTGTCGCTGTTCCACGAGAACCGGCAGCCGTTGTGGGAGGGCGTGACCCATTTCCGGCTCGCCGAGACCCACTTGGCGGCGCAGCGGCCCACGCAGGCGGCCAAGCACGCCGAGCAGGCCATCGCCCTGCGCGGGATCGGTGGGGAATGGCGCCGGGCGACGGTGCTGACCGTCCTGGGCAAGGCGCTGCGCTCCCTCGGGCAGGCCGACCGGGCGCGGGCCTGCTGGCGGGACGCGGAGACCGTCTTCGCCCAGCTGGGCTCCGCCGAACTGGCCGAAGTACGGGCCCTGCTGGCGACGGAAGTCGCCGCCTGACCGGCGCCGACCAGGGCTTTTCGCCGGATGGACGCGGCGTTCATCGTTCGTTTATCGCCGCCCGGCACGATGGGTTCATCGACCCGGAGCACCCGGGGGGGAATTCGGGTCGACGATGGAGGACCACCCGTTCGGCGGCCGCGGGGGAATCGCCGAACGGGTCCGACCCACCCCCAGGAGAGCCGATGACGACGCCCGAGAACGCCTCACCGCTCGACGATGACATCAGACCGCTCGACAACCACGCCTCGGGCATCGGCAGCAAGCCGCCGGTGGACCCGTCGGCGCAGCCGCCGCTCGACGCCTCGGCCGAGGCGGGCGGCGAGGAGATCGTGACGCTGGACAACCACGCGTCCGGCACACGCCCGTAGCGGCAACGCACGGGGCACGACCGCACGACGTACGGGGGAAACGTACGGGGGGCGTGCGGAGCAAACCCCACGGGGGACGTGGGGGACGTACGGGGGAAACGTACGGGGGACGTACGGGGGACGTACGGGGGAACGGCGGCCGCGGTGGCCAGGAGGGGGACCACCGCGGCCGCCGCACGTCCATGTCCGGAACGGCGGACGGCCGACGGCGGACGGCGGACGGCGGACGGCCGAGAACCGATGCCCGCCGGCCAACACCGCCGACCGACGCCCGACCCCCACCGACCGCCCTCCCGCCGCCGCGCGGCCACGCGCCCTAAGGTGGGGGCGTGTTCACCTCACAGGGCCCGAGCCTGGGCGAACTGGCCGTGCAGGCCCTCTCCTCCGTCGAGCGCGGCTACGACCTCCTCGCGCCCAAGTTCGACGGGACGCCGTTCCGCACCCCCGACCGGATGCTCGACGCCGTCGAGGAGACGCTGGCCCGGTACGAGGGCTCCTTCGGCTCCGGGCTGGACGTCTGCTGCGGCACCGGCGCCGGCCTGCCGATGCTGCGCCGGCTGTGCCGGGACCGGGTCACGGGCATCGACCTCAGCGCGGGCATGCTGGCCGAGGCCGCGCGGGCGCACCCCGAGGGGGTGGACCTCGTACGGGCCGACGCGCTGGCGCCGCCGCGCTCGCTCGACGGCTCCTACGACCTCGCGGTGAGCTTCGGCGCCTTCGGCCACTTCCTGCCGGCCGAGCGGCCCGCCCTGTTCGCCGGCGTGCGCCGGACCCTGCGCCCCGGCGGGCTCTTCGCCTTCCCGATCGGCGCCCCGATCCCGCCGAGCTCCCCGGTGTGGTGGGCGGTCACGGGCTTCGACGCGGCGATGCGGGTGCGCAACGCCGTGTGGCGGCCACCGTTCGTCATGTACTACCGCACGTTCCCGTTCGGCCCGGTCCGCGCGGACCTGACGGCGGCGGGCTTCACCGTGGGGACGGTCCCCCTGGAGCACTTCGGGCGGCGGCCGGACGGCAGCCCGCGCCGGCGCCTGGTGCTGGCCCGGCGGCCCGCCGCGCCGGCCGGCTGATCAGCCGATCCGGTCGAAGGTGAGCCGTACCCTCTCCTGGTCGCTGACGTCGCTGCCGGTGCGCAGACGGGCCCGGTCGTTCGCGGACAGGGCGCGCCCGTAGATCCGTACGTCGTCCAGGGCGCCCGCGTAGAAGGCCTTCTGGTCGGGCTGCGTGCCGAGGTGGATGGTGAAGGCCCCGGTGGGGCGGAAGTCGAGCCTGCCGGGGGGTTGTTCGGTGACGGCGGGGGTGTCGTCGTCGACGGAGAGTTGGAGTCGACCGCCTTCGCGTTGGAAGACGACGTGGTGCCAGGCGTCGTCGTCGACGGCGTCGCGGGAAGCCACGGAGACGGGTCCGGTGCCGCCGTTGAGGGTGCCTTCCAGGCGGCCGGTCTCCGGGTCGGCCTCGATGCGGAACTGCGGGGCGTCGGGACCCTGGCCGTAGCCCCACACGAGGGGCAGGCGGGCGCCGCCGTCCCGGTCCTGGCCGCGGGTCTTGTACTTGACCCAGGTGGCGACGGCGAAGTCGCCGTCGCCGAGGCGGAGTTCGCCGGGGCAGTCGATCAGGCGCAGGAAGTCGTCCTTGCCGTCGAAGCGCATGGTCCTGCCGCCGCCGGGCCGGTTCCCGAGGCGGGGTCCGCCGTGCACGACGGCGTGGTTGCGGTACGGGGTGGCGTCGGGGGTGAGGCGCGGGGTGAGGTCCTCGGCGGCGGCGGCCAGCGCCCGCGGGGTGAAGGCGGTGAACTTGACGTAGCCGTGCGGGGTGCCGTTGGCGGTCTCGTAGAGCATGCCGATCTCGCCGGTTGGCAGCACCGCCATGTCGGAGTACCCGGCGCGTTCGCGCAGGACGACGGCCCCGTCGGTGGACCAGGTCCGCCCCTGGTCGGTGGAGGTGCGCACGGCCAGCGTCCAGCGGTCGGAGAACTCGGCGCCGGGCCGGCTGGGCGCCGACAACAGCAGCGGGCCATGCGGCAGTTGGAGGAGCGAGCCGGAGGCGGGCGGGGCGGTGAGGCCGGCGACGGGGGTGAAGCCGGGGGCCGGGAAGTCGGGCGCGGCGGGGTCCTCGACGAGGGCGGACATCCGGTGGTCGGAGGTGCCGCAGGTGGCCGTGGAGCGGGCGTTGACGTAGATCCGGCCGTCGGGGAGCTGCGTCAGGGCGGGCTCGTTGGGGGCGGGCGTGCCCTCGGGGGCGCCCCAGCGGGCGCCGGCCGCCCAGGTGAGACCGCCGTCGTCGCTGTGGAGCAGCTGGGCGCCGGATTCGTTGGACTCGGTGCGGTAGTCGGCGCTGACGACCATGCGGCCGGGCCGGTCGGGGGCGGTGGGGGTGAGTTGGATTCCGTGGCCGGGGCCGACGGAGATCCAGGCCAGGCCGGGTGCCTTCAGGTGGGGTTGGGGGTTGGGCTCGGCGCTCCAGGTCGCGCCGCCGTCGGTGCTGTGGGCCAGGCGCAGTTCGCGCGGGCCGCGGACCCGGTTGCCGGTGTCGTCGTAGGCCCAGGTGCTGTAGGCGTGCAGCAGGGAGATCCGGCCGGAGGCGGAGTCCACGACCGGGACGGGGTTGCCGTGGGCGCCGGGGTCGCCCGCGCCGCGGACGACCTCCATGGGGCCCCAGGTACGGCCGTGGTCGGTGGAGCGCTTCATGACGAGGTCGATGTCGCCGATGTCGTCGCAGCCCGCGGTGCGGGCCTCGGCGATGGCGAGCAGCGCGCCGCCCTTGGTGGTGGTGAGGGTGGGGATCCGGTAGCAGTCGTAGCCCTCGGTGAAGGCGCTGAACGGCGTGGACAGGGCGGCCGTCAGCCCGTTCCCGCGCCGCCCGGCCGGCGCGTCGTCGGCGGCGCCGCCGGGCGGTTCGGCGGGCAGGAGGACGGCGGCCACGACGGCCAGGGCGACGGCCGCCGCGGCCCCGATCGCGATCCGGACGCGGGACGCGAGGAGGAACCGTACGACGGTGGGGTGCGCGCTCACCCGTGCAGGCTAACGCGGCCGGCCGGCGGGTCCCGTCAAACGTGTTGCGGGCGCGCCCTGAGCTGGGCCTTCAGCACCTTCCCGCCGGCGTTGCGCGGGAGCTCGGTGACGAACTCCACGGCGCGGGGAACCTTGTAGTTGGCCATCTCCCGGCGGGACCAGGCGATGAGGTCCTCGGCGGTGAGGGTGGAGCCGGGCCGGCGGACCGCGTACGCCTTGCCGACCTCGCCGAGCCGGGCGTCGGGGACGCCGATCACGGCGATGTCGGCGATGTCCGGATGCAGGCCGAGGAGTTGCTCGATCTCGGCGGGGTAGGCGTTGAACCCGCCGACGATGAACATGTCCTTGATCCGGTCGGTGATGCGCAGGTTGCCCTCCGCGTCGAGGACGCCGACGTCGCCGGTGCGCAGCCAGCCCTCGGGGGTGATGGCGCGGGCGGTGCCCTCGGGGTCCTCGAAGTAGCCGCGCATGACGTGGTGGCCGCGCACCCAGACCTCGCCGGCCGTGCCCGCCGGTTCGGTGTCCCCGCCCGGTCCGACGATGCGCAGTTCGGTGCCGGGGATGGCCCGGCCCGAGGTGGCGGAGACGATCTCGGGCCGGTCGCCGCGGCGGCACATGGTGACGATGCCGCTGGCCTCGGAGAGGCCGTAGGCGGTCAGGACGGTGGCGATGCGCAGTTCGGCGCGGAGCCGTTCGACGAGTTGCAGCGGGACGACGGCCGCGCCGGTGACGACCAGGCGCAGGGCGGACAGGTCGTGGTTCTCGCGCTGCGGGTGGTCCAGCAGGGACTGGTGGAGGGTGGGCGGGCCGGGGAGCACGGAGATCCGCTCGGCGGCGACGTTGGCGAGGACGGTGTCCACGTTGAAGACGGGTTGCGGGACCATCGTGGCGCCGCGCATCAGGCAGGCGATGATCCCGGCCTTGTAGCCGAAGGTGTGGAAGAACGGGTTCACGATGAGGTAGCGGTCGCCCTCGCGGAGTCCGGCGAGTTCGCTCCACACGTCGTAGCAGCGCAGGGTCTGGGCGTGGGTGATGACGGCGCCCTTGGGGCTGCCGGTGGTGCCGGAGGTGAAGATGATGTCGGAGGGGGTGTCGGGGCGCAGCGAGGCGGCCCGCTCGCGCACCCGGGCTGCGGGGACGCCGTCGCCGGCGGTCAGGAAGTCCTTCCAGGTGCGGAAGGACTCGGGGGCGTCCTCGGCGAGGACGACGACCTGTTCCAGGTGGGGCAGGCCGGGCAGCGGTCCGGTGCCGGGGCCTTCGGCGGCGGCGCGGCGCAGGGAGGCCACGTAGGAGGTGCCGAGGAAGGTGCCGGTGACGAACAGCAGCCGGGCCCGGCTGCGCCGCAGGACGTAGGCCGCTTCGGCGCCCTTGAAGCGGGTGTTCAGCGGGACGAGGACCGCGCCCGCGGAGACGGCTCCGAGGGCGGAGACGATCCATTCCAGGGTGTTGGGCGCCCAGACGGCGACCCGGTCGCCCGGTTCGATCCCGGCGGCGAGGCAGGCGGCGGCGGCGCGTTCGACGCGGTCGCCGAGTTGCGCGTAGCTGATCCGGACGCGGCCGTCGACGACGGCCTCCTGGTCGGCGTACCGGGCGGCGGCGTCGCGCACGAGCCCCGCGACGCTGCCCCAGCGCAGGTCACCGCGGCCGTAGAGGCCGTCGGGGGCTCCTGCGTCGGGAGCACCGCCCGAGCCGGCCCGGGCGCCGGCAACCGCGTCGACCCCGGGGCCGACCCCCGCGTCAGCCCCGACACCGAGCCCCGCGTCGACCCCGCTGCCGACCCCGCCCTCGCAGCCGTTCGCGTCCATGACCTCGTGCCCGCCCTCGACCATCGCCCGCCCCTCCTCGCGACCCCATAGCTGACTATCCGTCAGATTAGCTGTAGCCTTCGCGGCTGTCAGTACTGGCGCACCCCCCGGAGGTGGCGATGGCGGCAACGCTCAAGGACGCTACGGCAATCGTCGGCATCGGCCAGACCGCCTTTGCCAAACAACTGCCGAGCACCGAAAAGGAACTGGCCTGCCGGGCCGTCCTGGCCGCGCTCGACGACGCCGGCATAGCCCCCGGCGAGGTCGACGCGTTCGCCTCCTACACGATGGAGGAGACCGACGAGGTCGAGGTCGCCAAGGCCATCGGCGCCGGCGACGTCACCTTCTTCTCCAAGGTCGGCTACGGCGGCGGCGGCTCCTGCGCCACCGTCGGACACCTCGCCGCCGCGATCGCCACCGGCCAGGCGACCGTCGGCGTCGCCTGGCGCTCCCGCAAGCGCGGCTCGGGCCCCCGCCCCTGGAAGAACACCGCCGTCCAACTGCCCACCCCCGGCCAGTGGACCCGCCCCTTCGGACTGCTGCGCCCGGCCGACGAGATCGGCATGCTGGCCCGCCGCTACATGCACGAGTACGGGGCCACCCGCGAACACCTCTTCAACGTCGCGATGGCCTGCCGCAACCGGGCCAACGAGAACCCGGCCGCCATGATGTACGAGCGCCCGCTGACCCGCGAGATGTACATGACCGCCCGCATGATCAGCGACCCGCTCTGCCTCTTCGACAACTGCCTGGAGACCGACGGCGCCCTGGCCTGCGTGATCGTCTCCGCCGAACGCGCCCGGGACTGCCGGCACAAACCCGTCTACGTCCACTCCGTCGCCCAGGGCCTGCCCGCCCAGCACCACGGAATGGTCAACTACTGGAACGACGACCCGCTGACCGGCCCCGCCTGGACCGCCGCCCGACACCTCTGGAAGCAGGCCGACTTCGGCCCGCAGGACGTGGACGTCGCCCAGATCTACGACGCCTTCACCCCGCTCATCCCGCTCTCCCTGGAGGGCTACGGCTTCTGCGGGCGCGGCGAGGGCGCCGCCTTCACCGAGGGCGGCGCCCTGGAGATGGGCGGCCGGCTGCCCATCAACACCGGCGGCGGCGGCCTCTCGGAGGCCTACGTCCACGGCTTCAACCTCATCAACGAGGGCGTCAAACAGCTGCGCGGGATCTCCACCGCCCAGGTACCGGACGCCGCGACCTGCCTGGTGACCGCCGGCGAGGGCGTCCCCACGTCCGCGGTCCTGCTGCGAGCCTGAGGAGACCCCGCCATGACCGCCACCGACGACGCACTGCTGCTCCCCGTCCCCGACGCGGACGGCGCCCCCTTCTGGGAGTACGCCGACCGCGGCGAGCTCCGCGTCCAGGCCTGCGCCGGCTGCGGCCGGCTGCGCTTCCCGCCCCGGCCGTGTTGCCCGCACTGCCAGTCCTTCGACAGCGAGTGGCGCCCGATGAGCGGACGCGGCCGGATCTGGTCCTGGGTACGGCCGCACCCGCCGCTGCTACCCGCGTACGCCGCGCAGGCCCCGTACAACGTCATCCTCGTCGAGCTCGTCGAGGATCCGCTGATCCGGCTGGCCGGGAACCTGGTGACCTCCGCCGACGCGCCCCTCGACTCGGTGGACCCGGCGCGGCTGCGCATCGGGGCCCGCGTCCAGGTCGCGTTCACGCGGACGGGCGGGATGAGCGTGCCCCGCTGGATCCTGGAGAAGCCGTGACGCCCCGGGTCGAGCGGGACGGGGACACCGGGGTCGCGGTCGTCACCCTCGACCGGGAGCACCGGCACAACGCCGTCGACCTGGGGACGGCCGCCGCGCTGACGGCGCTCTGGCGGGAGCTGCGCCACGACGAGGAGGTCCGCGCGGTGGTGCTGACCGGCGCGGGCCGCGCAGCGTTCTGCACCGGCATCGACCGCTCCGCCGAGGTGGCGCAGCCGGCGTCCCCGTACTCGCTCGACGATCCGCTGCTGGGGATCGGCCCCAAGACCTGCGACCTGTGGAAGCCGGTCGTCGCCGCCGTCAACGGGATGGCCTGCGGCGGCGCGTTCTACCTGCTCGGCGAATCGGAGTTCGTCGTCTCCTCCACCACCGCCACCTACTTCGACCCGCACACCTCGTACGGGATGGTCAGCGCCTACGAGGCCGTCTACATGGCGCAGCGGATGCCCTTCGGAGAGGTCGCCCGGATGTCCCTGATGGGCACGGCGGAACGGCTTTCCGCGCGGCGGGCCTACGAGATCGGCCTGGTCTCGGAGCTCGCGGAGCCCGAGGAACTGCTCGGGGCGGCGCTGCGGTCGGCGCGGACCCTGGCCGGGTACCCGACGGAGGCCGTGCAGGGCACCGTACGGGCCCTGTGGTCGGCGAAACGGGCCGCGCTCCAGCAGGCCCTGGACCAGGCCCCGGCCCTGATCGGCCTGGGCAACCTGCCCCCGGAGCGGCAGGCGGAACTCTTCGGGGCCCGGCGGCCCGGAGCGGAGTTCCGCCTGCGCTGATCAGCTGCGGGGACGCTTGGTGGGCTTCGCCGGCGGCTTGGTCCGCCGCTTGGAGCCGTCGTCGTCCGTGTCGGTGGCGCCGGCGCTGGGCGACGGCGAGGCGGACGACGGCACCTCGACGACCGAGGTGATCCGGCAGTCCGTCACCTCGGCGCCCCGCTGCGCGGCGACCAGGGCGATGACCAGGGTGCCGGTCCGGCGGGCCTCCAGGGTCACCGTCGCGCGGGCCGTCTCGACGAGCGCGCCGGCGGCGCCCGTCCGGTCCACGGTCACCTCGAAGGTGGCCGTGCGGTCCAGTCGGGAGGTGACCTCGACGGTCGTGGACGGCTTGCCCGCGCCGACGCAGGTGATCACCACGGCCGTCGCCGGCGTGCCGAGCGGGGACGGGGAGGCGGTCGGGCTGCTCTCGCCGCCGCTGCCGCCGCCGCTGTGGGTCTTCTTGCTCTTGGACTTGCTCTTCGAGCTGGAGCAGCCGCCCCCGCTCTTGCTCTTGCCGCCGCTTCCGCTTCCGCCGCCGCTGCCGCTGCCGCCGCTCGACGAGAATCCCGTGAGCGCCAGGACCACCGCCACGAGTACCGCGGCGAGCCTGACGCGGCTGCCCCTTCCGGTCACCATGTCGCGAACCCCTCCCTGTAGGACGGCGCGACGCTACCAGCCGCCACTTGGCGCCGGAGGGCCCGCGGCGACCCCCGACGGGCCGCCCGACGTATCGGCATTCGCCACCCCACGGCCGGAACGCCCCCCTCCGCTCTCTTCGCCACCAGCGAAGACGCCCCCGCGACCGGCCCCTGACCGGCGAATTCGTGGTTGCATCCCCGGACCGAACCCGGCGGCCGGCCGCAATTCCCCGCGTCCCTTCGGTGAGCACCGACCACCATGAGGAGCACGGCACCAGTGCGCACCATCGCCACCGAGATCGTGATCGACGCGACGCCCGAAGAAGTCTGGGCGACCCTGACCGACCTGCCCCGTTACTGCACCTGGAACCCGTACATCCGCCAGGCGTTGGGCGAGACCGTGCCGGGCGCGCGGCTCGATCTGACGTTGTACTCGCGGGGCGGGAAGCCGACGGCCTTCCACCCGACGGTCCTCGTGGTCAACCCGGCCGTGGAGTTCCGCTGGAAGGGCCGGTTCCTCATCCGCGGCCTGTTCGACCGCGAGCACTGGCTCCGGCTGTCCGAGGGCCCGGGCCGCACCACGCGCCTGGAGCACGGCGAACGCTTCGGCGGCCTGCTGGTGCCCTTCCTCGGCAAGCTCCTCGCGGACACCGCCCGCGACTTCACCGCGATGAACGACGCCCTGCGCGCCCGCGTCGAAACGGCCCGTTCCAAGTCCTGACACGGGCCCCCCGGCCCCCCGACCCCCGCCCGCCCCGTCCGGCGTGCGGGGGCCGGGACCCGGCAGTAGCGTTGCCGATCACGATGTCTACCCGGAAGGCCGGGCATGATCCGCAACGTCCTCGGTTCGCTGATGGGTCTGGCCGGCGCGGCAGCCGCCCTGTGGAGCCCGTACCGCGCCTGGTACGAAGGCCGACGGGGCCGCGACTACCGCGTCGAGGAGCTGTTCTCGGGCTCCGGCATCACCCCCGACGGGGCCGCGCTGCTGGGCTCGCTGATGCTGCCCTTCCTGTGCGCCGCCCTCCTCGCGCTGGCCGCGACCGTCCTGCGCTCGCGGCTGCTGATGGCACTCGCCGGGATCGTGGTCCTCGGCTTCGCGGTGCTGTGGATGGTCCGCCAGGGCCAGGCTGCCGGCAGCCTGTCGGTCGGCGGCGACGGTCAAGGGCTCGGTCCCGGCGTCGCCACCGCCTTCGCCGGCGGCGCGCTGATCCTGCTCGGCGCGTTCGTCATGCGCGGCCGCGTCCGCCGCGACCGGCGCCCATTGCCCCGCGACGCCGGTACGCCCGGCGCCGTCACGGGCTGGCAGGACCGGCCGGTCACCCCGCAGACCGAACCCTGGCACCCGGACGACCGCCCCCGGCGGGACCCCGGACCCCAGGACCCGGGCCCGTACGGCACGGGCCCGCAGCACCAGGGCCCGCAGCACCCGGGCCCGCAGGACCCGCGGCCCCAGTACCCCGGCCAGGGCCCCGGCCCGCAGTACCCCGACCAGGACCCCGGTCAGGGCCCCGGCCCGTACGGCCCCGGTCCGCAGGACCCGGGCCCGCGCGACCCCCGCGCGTAGGCGCCCCCGGGCTCAGGACCCCGGATCCCCGCGCCGCGTACCCGCCCCCACCGGTCCCCGGAAACGGCGGCGGCCCCGACCCCCCTCGACGGGGGGCGGGGCCGACCGGCACGGTGTGGGTCAGGCGGCGTCGACGACGCCGGAGGCCGCGATCTCGACCTTGGCCTTGGGGGCGCCGGACTGGGAGCCCAGGGCCTCGATCTGCTTGACGAGCTCCTGGCCCTCGACGACCTCGCCGAAGACGACGTGCTTGCCGTCGAGCCAGGAGGTGACGACGGTGGTGACGAAGAACTGCGAGCCGTTGGTGTTGCGGCCCGCGTTCGCCATCGACAGCAGGTACGGACGGTCGTGCTTCAGCTCGAAGTTCTCGTCGGCGAACTTCTCGCCGTAGATGCTCTTGCCGCCGGTGCCGTTGTGGTTGGTGAAGTCACCGCCCTGCAGCATGAACTGCGGGATGATGCGGTGGAAGCCGGAGCCCGCGTAGCCGTAGCCGTTCTGGCCGGTGGCCAGCTCGCGGAAGTTCTTCGCGGTCTGCGGAACGACCTTGTCGAAGAGCTCGAAGACGATGCGGCCCGCGGGCTTGTCGTTGATGTTGATGTCGAAGAAAACGTTGCTCATGGGGTCCATCCTGTCACTCCCGGTGCCGTGGGGCAGCTGGAGGGGCCACAGCCCCGCCGTCCGCGCAGGTCATCCGCCCGTACGGGTGCCCGTGCCCTTGGCCGCGTCCAGGGCGTAGACGCACCGGTCCTTGCTGCACGCGTAGACCACTCCCGCCTCCGCGACCGGGGCGCCCGTGATCTCCCCGCCGGTGGCGAGCTTCCAGCGGAGCTGGCCGCCCGCCGCGTCCAGGGTGTACAGGCAGTGGTCCGCCGAACCGAAGTGGACCCGGCCGTCCGCGACCGCCGGCGCGCCGGTGATCCCGCCGCCCGCCGCGAACCGCCACTTCGGCGTGCCGGTCACCGCGTCGAGCGTGTAGAGGGCGCTGCCGGCGCCCAGGTGGACGTTGCCGTTGGCCACGATGACCGCGTCCCCCGAGGGGCGCGGCTCGGTGGCGATGCGCCAGCGGTCCTTGCCGTTGGCCGCGTCCAGGGCGTAGACGGTGCCCAGGTAGTCGACGAGGTAGACGCCGCCCCCGGTGACCGCCGCGCCCGGCGCGAACGCCGGCGGCGCCAGGAAGACCGCCGGGGCCTCGAAGTGCCAGCGGACCCGGCCCGAGGCCCGGTCCACCGACAGGACGCGGGTGCCGGCGGCGACGTACACGTTGCCGTCGGGGGCCGGCGTGACGCGGACCGGGACGTTGCCGCAGGACGCCGCGTCGCCGACCGGGTACGACCAGGCCTCCTGGCCGGAGCGGGCGTCCAGCGCCCGCAGCCGGGCGTCCTGCCACACGTAGACGGTGCCCTCGTGCAGGACGGGGGCGGCCTCCGGGGTCTCGAAGTCGCTCTGCGCGCCGGTCAGCTCCCACAGCTTCTGGCCGTTGGAGGCCTCCCAGCCCTGGACGCCGCCGCCGCGCGTGGCGGTGATCACGGTGCCCCGGTCGGCGCGCAGCGCGTACACCCAGGCCTCGGTGGACAGCCGCCACCGCTCGGCGCCGTCGGCGGCGTCGAGCGCGTACAGGGAGGGCCCGTCGGAGGCGTGGATGCGCCCGTCGGAGACCGCCATGGACCAGGCGACGTCCCGCGTCTTGAACTGGCGGCGGCCGCTGCCGACGTCCAGCGCGTGCACCTCGAAGGAGGTGACGTACAGCAGGTCACCGGCGACGGTGGGGGTGCCCCAGACCTCGTTGGACATGCGGAAGCGCCACGGCCGCCAACGGCCGCTGTCCGGGGACGGACCGGGCGCCGGAACGGTCCCCACGGAGGACGCGGGAGACCCCGACGGCCCCGGAACGACCCCCGAGGGGGCCGGGGAGCCGTGCGGTGGGCGGACCCAGTCCGTCGCCGAGTGCGCGCCCGCGTACCCGACCGGAGCCGCCGCGGTCGCCCGCGGGCCGGGCCCGATCGGCACCGGGGAGGCGCCCAGCCGTACGGGGTCACCGGGCGCGGCCGGTACCGGCGGCCGGTCCGGGCGCGGCGGGGCGGCCTGCCCCGTCCGCGGGTCCACCCACGGGTCGGCGGCGCCGCGCGGCCTGCGGTGCGTGGCCGCGCCGGAGGCGGGCCCGGCGGCCGGAGCGCGGACCGGTCCGCGCGCGGGGACGACGGGCGCGGGCGGCGTACGGTGCCCCGCGCGCCGGGCCTCGATCATCGCGACGGCCCGCTCGGGCAGCCACGCGGACGCGGTACCGCTCTCGTCTCCGCCCTCGAAGAGGTGCGGGGCCAGCTGCGCCTGGAGGTCGGCGGGGGTGGGCCGTTGGGTGGCGTCCATCTGCATGCAGGACTCGATGAGCGGCCGCAGTTCCTCGGGCAGACCGTCCAGGTTGGGGCCCTCGCGCAGCAGCATGAACACCGTCTCGACCGGGTTCGCCCCGTGGTACGGGGGATGCCCGGTCGCGGCGAAGACGAGGGTCGAGCCCAGCGAGAAGACGTCGCTGGCGCCCTTGACGCTCCGCGAGTCCTTCGCCTGCTCCGGCGACATGTACGCGGGCGTGCCGACGGCGACGTTCGTCATGGTCAGGCGGGTGTTGGAGACCCCGCTCGCGATGCCGAAGTCGATCACGCGCGGGCCGTCCTCGACGACCAGGACGTTGGACGGCTTCAGGTCGCGGTGGACCAGGCCGGCGCCGTGGATGGACTGCAGCGCCTCCGCGATCCCGGCGGCGAGCCAGCGCACGGCCTGCGCGGGCATCGGCCCGCACTCGTTGACGATCTCCTCCAGCGAGGGCGCCGGGACGTACGCGGTCGCCAACCACGGCACCGCGGCCCGCGGATCGGCGTCGACGACGGCCGCCGTGTAGAACCCGGACACCGCGCGCGCGGCCTCGACCTCGCGCGTGAAGCGCACCCGGAACAACTGGTCCTCGGCGAGCTCGGTGCGCACCGTCTTGATCGCGACGCGCCGTCCGGACGCCGACCGCGCGAGATAGACCAGCCCCATGCCGCCGGCGCCGAGCCGTCCCAGCACCTCGAAGGGGCCGATCCGTCTCGGGTCGTGCTGCGTCAGCTGCTCCACCACTCGCCTCCACACCTCCCCGTACGGGTCCCCGCCGGACCCGTTCTTCCCTACCCGCGCGCACCGGTACGCAGGAACACGCATCGGCACGCGCACCGGCACGGCGGTCTGCCCGTGCGGCGTCCTTCGCGGGACCGCGCCCCGCCCTCGGGCACCGGCCCGCCGGGGCGGCGTCCCACTCCGTGCAGCGTCTCACCCGGCACAGCCAGGAGTCGCGCAACCTCGATTCTGTCAGGCCCGCGCCTGGTCCGGCCCCGGCTCCGGGTGGGCTTTCACACGTGGCTCCGAAAGGAGGGCGAAGACGGCCCCCTGATTGTCGGCGACGACGGCGATCCGGCCGTACGGCGTGTCGAAGGGATCGGCGGTGACCCGACCGCCGAGCCGGCGCACCGTCGCGACGCTCTGGTCGCAGTCGGGGACGGCGAAGTACACGAGGAAGTGGGCGGGCATGACCTCGGGGAAGGCGTCGGTGATCGGGCTGCGCCCCAGGACGGCGGTGTCGCTGCCGGGGACGCTCCCGGGCGGCGACCAGACGCGGTACTCGTCGCCGGTCGCGGGGTCGTCCTGGTCCTCGGCGACGTAGCCGAAGACGCGGCCGTAGAAGACGTCCACGGCGTCCCGGGCCCGGGTGTACACCTCGGACCAGCAGTAGGTGTAGGGCTCCCGCTGGGCGTCGAAGCCGTGGTGGGTGCCCGGCTGCCACAGGCCGAAGACGGCGCCACCGGGGTCGGCGGCCATCGCCGCGGTCCCGTACGGGCCGACGGGCTGCGGGTCCATGACCAGTTGGCCGCCGGCGGCGCGGATGCGGGCGGCGCAGGCGTAGGCGTCGGAGGTGTACAGGTACACGCCCCAGACGGTGGGCATGCGGCCGTCGGGCTTGGGGGCGAGGGCGGCGACGTTGCGACCGCGGCTGTAGGCCTGCGTGTAGTGGCCGTACGCGGCCCCCGCGCCGTCCCCGAAGGTCCAGCCGAAGAGCTCACCGTAGAAGCGCTTGCCCGCTTCGACGTCGGGGAGCGAGGCGTCGACCCAGCAGGGCGAGCCTTCCGCGAATGCGGCCATGAGCCGGGTCCTTCCGTTGCGCTGGGTCGTGCGGGGAGCCGGGGGTCAGGTGGCTTTTGTTGCGGTTTGCGATCTCCGTGGAGATCGCGGTGGTGCACACCTCTCCGCAATGATCCGCCCGAAAAGTTGTCCACAGCCTGTTCATAAGACTATTCGGGGGATATCCCACGGTACGGCCCGGCTCGTCCCCACAGCGGAGCCGGGCCGCTCCCGCGCGGGAGCGGCCCGCGCCCGGCCGAATTCCGCCCCCGCGGACCGCGCGCGGGCGCTCCCGCGCAGGCCGGGGGCCTCGTCACCCCATTTGCAGGCGGCCGAATAGCGCGCCCATCCCCCCTCGGTAAGCTGACGACATGACAGGACAAGTACGCACCGTCGACGGGCGTGTCGCCGGCCGGCGCGGCCAGGCGACGCGGCAGAAGCTGCTCGACTGCCTCAGCGAGATGCTCAGCTCCTCGCCGTACCGCGACGTCAAGGTGATCGACGTCGCGCGCAAGGCCGGCACCTCCCCCGCGACCTTCTACCAGTACTTCCCGGACGTCGAAGGCGCCGTCCTGGAGATCGCCGAGGAAATGGCCACGGAGGGCGCCCAGTTGACGGCGCTCGTCGAGGGCCGCAACTGGGTCGGCAAGGCCGGCTGGGCCGCCGCCGAGGAACTCGTGGAAGGGTTCCTGGAGTTCTGGCGGCGCAACGACGCGATCCTGAGGGTCGTCGACCTCGGCGCGGCCGAGGGCGACAAGCGGTTCTACAAGATCCGCATGAAGATCCTGAACTCCGTCACCAACTCCCTCACGGAGTCGATGAAGGAGCTCCAGGCCAAGGGCAAGGTCGACAAGGACCTCAGCCCGGCGGCGATGGCCGGCTCGCTGGTGGCGATGCTCGCCGCGGTCGCCTCGCACCAGAAGGGCTTCCAGACCTGGGGCGTCAAGCAGGCCGAGCTCAAGCCGAACCTGGCCCTGCTCGTCCACCTCGGCATCACCGGCAAGAAGCCCACCAAGTAGCGGCGGAACCTCCCGGGGACCGCCGGGGGCCCACCCGGGGGTCCGCCCTGCCCGACCCGCCCTTCCCCCCTGCCCTCCGACCTGGCCTGCGCTCCGACCTGGCCTGAGCTTCCGACCTGCCCGAACCTCCTGACCTGGCCTGCGCTTCCGACCTGCCCGAACCTCCTGACCTGCCCCACCCTCCTGACCTGCCCGAACCTCCCGACCCCGCGACCTGGCGGCTTCGACGGTTGCGACGGCTCCGACCTCTTGGACCGTCTTCCGTACAGGCCCGCCCCCGCCGGCGCTCCCGTCAGCGCCGCTCCAGACGGAAAAGCCTGATCTCGCGGTCGATGCGCGCCTGGTACGTCGCGTACGGCGGCCAGAACTTCAGGACCGCCTGCCACGCCGCCGCGCGCTCCGCCCCCTCCAGCAACCGGGCCCGTACGGCGACGTCCCGCCCCTGCCAGTTCACGTCCGCGTCAGGATGCCTGAGCAGGTTCCCGGTCCAGGCCGGGTGGCCGGGGCGGCCGAAGTTGGAACCGATCAACAACCAGCTCGTCCCCCCGTCCTGCGGCATGCACGCGAGCGGCGTGGTGCGCGGTTCGCCGCTCTTCGCGCCCTTCGCGGTGAGGATCACGCCCGGCAGCATCCGCGCACTGAGCAGCACCTTGCCGCGGGTCAGCCGGTGCACCGCCTTGTCCAGCGCGGGAATGAAGTGCGGTGCGATCCTGGCGAACAGCATGGTCGAGGAGACCTTCTGCATCAGCTTCACGCCGACGCCCTGAGCCACTGCCATCAGACGGCCGCCTTCTCCGGTTCGGTGGGGGTGGTGGTGGGGGTGGTGGTCGCGCCCGTTCCGGCGGGCGGTGCGAACAGGCCCGAGGTGTGCGCCGCGTGCGCCCGCAGCCGGTGGACCGGACCGAAGAGCAGTTCGTCGGCCGCCGCCCGCTTGAAGTACAGGTGGGCGTCGTGCTCCCAGGTGAAGCCGATCCCGCCGTGCAGCTGGATGCCCTCGCCCGCCGCCACCCGCAGCGCCTCCAGCGCCTGCGCGAGCGCCAGCGGGCCCTGCTCCGGGTCCCAGGCCGCGTAGTAGGCCGCGGAACGGGCCGCCTGGACCCGTACGTACAGGTCGGCGAGCCGGTGCTTGACGGCCTGGAAGGACCCGACGGCCCTGCCGAACTGCTCGCGCCGGCGTACGTAGTCCACCGTGCGGGCCAGCGCCTGGTCCGCCGCCCCGACCGCCTCGGCCGCCAGGACCGTGGCGGCGGTGCGCCCCGTCGCGGCGAGCGCGGACAGCACGCCGCCCTCCCCGTCCGCGTCCCCGAGCAGCTCGGCGGGCACGTCGCGCAGTTGGATCCGGCCCTGCGGCCGGGTCTCGTCGAGGGTGGTCTGCCGGGACCGTACGAGGCCGGGCGCGTCCTCCCGTACGAGGAACAGCAGGGTCCGGCTCCGGGCGAACCCGCCGGTGTGCGCCGCGACCAGGAGCAGGCCCGCGCTGTGGCCGTCCAGGACCTGCGCGACCTCCCCGTAGAGCCGCCACCCGTCGGGGGCGGCGGCCGTGTCGGCGCGGGCCTGCACCCCGCCGGCCCGGCCGCCGCCGGCCCACTCCCCGGGGGTGTTGTCGCCGGTCAGCGCGAGCGCGGTGGCCAGCGCGGGACCCGGGACGGCGAGCGCGGCGCCCAGCTCCCCGGAGGCCAGCGCGGGCAGCAGCGCGGAGCGCTGGGCGGCGGTGCCGAGGGCGGTGACCAGGGGCGCCGCCAGTACGGCGGTCGCCAGCAGCGGCGAGGGCAGCAGCGCCCGCCCGGTCTCCTCGCAGGCGAGCGCCAGGTCGGCGGGGGTGCACCCGACGCCCCCGTACTCCTCGGCGACGGCGATGCCCGGCAGGCCGAGCTGCCGGGCGAGCCGCTGCCACAGCTCGCGGTCGTGTCCGGCGGCGGTGCGGGCGGCGGCCTTGACCTCGTCCGGGCCGCAGTGTTTGCCCAGGATCTCGCGCAGGGTGCGGCGCATCTCGTCCTGCTCCGCGGTGAAGGCGGCGTCCATCGTCGGGCTCCTCCCCGTATCTGACGGGCCGTCATGTTAGGGCGACGGCGTCGAGATGCACAGGGGTGGGCGACGGGGGGTTCGGCGGGGAGGTGGGGACGGGGACGAGGGGCGGGGTGTGCGGACGGGGTGTGCGGGCGGGGTGTGCGGGCGGGGTGTGCGGGCGGGGTGTGCGGCCGGGGTGTGCGGCCGGTCCCGCGGGTCAGCCGCGGCCGCGCCGCCGGACCGCCTCGGCGCCGGCGAGGAGGACGCAGCCGACGAAGGTCATGAGCGCGTAGCCGAGGACCTCGTGACCGGCGGGAATGAGGTGCCGGGTGAACCCCAGGAAGCGGATGAAACCGAACCACTCGTGCAGCAGCCCCGTGGCGCCCGCCACCAGCAGGGCGCCGCCGGGCACACCCAGCACCCCGGACCAACCGCCGGAGGAGGTCGAGGGGGACGAGGAGGACGAGGAGGAAGTCATGCGCCGACCGTAGCCACCCCGGAACGCCGCCCGCGTCAGCCGTACGTCGCGGACGGGCGCGACGAAAGAGAACAGGAGGGGGGTGGAGTCGCGGGGGACCGGGGGGCGGAGGCCGGGGGCCGGGGGTGCGGGGTGCGGAGGCCGGGGGCCGGGGTGCGGGAGGCCGGGGGCCAGGGGCCGGGGTGCGGGAGGCCGGGGGCCGGGGGTGCGGAGGCCGGGCGTCCGGAGCGGATCGGGGCGGACCGGGCGGTCGCGGCCGTCCGCCGTCCGGCGTCCGGCATCCGGTGTCCGGCATCCGGCATCCGGCATCCGGCGTCCGGCATCCGGCGTCCGGCGTCTGGCGTCTGACGTGCCGTCAGATATACCGTCGCCTCATGCCTGGACCGTCTGGACCACCCCGACTCCCCTCCTCCCCCACGCCCCGCCGCCGGGTCGCGGTCGTCGGCGTCGCACTCTCCGACTGCGGCCGGGTCGACGGCCCGACCCCGTACGCCCTCCACGCGCAGGCCGCCCGCAGGGCGCTGGCCGACTCCGGCCTGGACCGCTCCGTCATCGACGGCTTCGCCTCCGCCGGCCTCGGCACCCTCGCCCCGGTCGAGGTCGCCGAGTACCTCGGCCTGCGCCCGACCTGGGTCGACTCCACCTCGGTCGGCGGCTCCACCTGGGAGGTCATGGCCGCCCACGCGGCGGACGCCATCGCCGCCGGCCACGCCAACGCCGTGCTCCTCGTCTACGGATCCACCGCCCGCGCCGACATCAAGGCCCGCCGCCGCACCGCGAACCTCTCCTTCGGGGCCCGCGGCCCCCTCCAGTTCGAGGTCCCGTACGGGCACACGCTGATCTCCAAGTACGCGATGGCCGCCCGCCGGCACATGCACGAGTACGGGACCACCCTGGAACAGCTCGCCTCCGTCGCCGTCCAGGCCCGCGCGAACGCCGCGACCAACCCCGACGCGATGTTCCGCACCCCGCTGACCGTGGACGAGGTCCTGTCGTCCGAGATGATCGCGGACCCCTTCACGAAGCTGAACTGCTGCATCCGCTCGGACGGCGGCTGCGCCGTGCTCCTGGCCGCCGAGGACTACGTACCGGACACGGCGAAGGCCCCGGTCTGGGTGCTGGGCGCCGGAACCTCCGTCTCGCACACGACCATGTCCGAGTGGGAGGACTTCACCGTCTCCCCCGCCGCCGTCTCGGGCCGCCTCGCCTTCGCCCGCGCGGGCCTCACTCCGGCCGATGTGGACCTCGCCGAGATCTACGACGCCTTCACGTACATGACCCTGGTGACCCTGGAGGACCTCGGCTTCTGCGCCAAGGGCGAAGGCGGAGCCTTCGTCGAGAAGGGCCGCCTGCTCCGGGAGGGCGACCTCCCGGTCAACACGGACGGCGGCGGCCTGTCGGCCTGCCACCCGGGCATGCGCGGCCTGTTCCTCCTGGTCGAAGCGGTACGCCAACTGCGAGGCGAATCGGGCCCCGGCCAGGTCCGCAGACGCGACGGCCACCTCCCGGAGGTGGCCCTCGCCTCGGGCACGGGAGGCTGGTTCTGCTCCTCGGGAACGGTGATCCTGGGGCGGGGGTGAGGGGGCCGGGCCCAAGTCAGCGGAACCGGAGCGGGTTCGGCGGCTTCCCACCGGCCTCATCGTCTCCCAGCGCCGCGCCGGCCCCTCAGTGACGTGACGAGGGGCCGGGCAGAAGGGTCAGCCCTTCAGCATGCCGACACGCTGGGCCCGCTCGCGCAGATCTCGGACCGCGCGGACGGTGCTGCGGGGGCGCAGCCGGAGGTCATCACCCGCCACGATCCGGCCCGCCCACCCGCTCCCCGGGCCGGTCCTACCGGTCCGGAGAGGGTAAAAGGTTCTGCACACACCCGCCTGCCGGGCGTGGAGAGGTGCTGTGACGTGCCCGTATGCCCTACCGGCCGGCGCCCTCCCCTCGCCCCGCCCCTGGGGGACCCGCCCCTGCCGCTTCTGCCCCGTGACCGTTCTTTTGGGGGACACCCCAAACCCCTCCCTGATCCCGATCAAGGACACCCCGCACACCCCCACCCCCGCCCTAACCTGGTCCCATGACCAGCGACTTCCACGAGACCCTGCACTCCCTGCGGGTGTGGGACACCCCGCTTCCCCGCTTCGACGCCGAGGCCGCGCCGGACGAGCCCCTGCCCCTGTTCCGGGACTGGTTCGTCGGGGCCGCGCGGGCCGGGCAGCCCGAGCCGCACACGATGAGCCTGGCCACGGTGGACGCCGACGGGCGGCCCGACGTACGGACCCTGATGCTGCACGAGGCCGACGACCGGGGCTGGCACTTCGCGTCGCACGCCACCAGCGCCAAGGGGGTCCAGCTGGCGGCCCACCCGGAGGCCGCCCTCGGGTTCTACTGGCCGCTGGTGGGCCGGCAGGTCCGCGTCCGGGGCCCGGTCACGGCCTGCGGGCCCGAGGAGAGCCGGGCGGACCTGGCGGTCCGCTCGCGCGGGGCGCTGGCCGCCGCGCTCACCGGGCGGCAGAGCGAAGTGCTCGCCTCCACCGCCGAGTTGGCGCGGGTCTCGGCGGAGTCCTGGGAGCGGGCCGGTACGGATCCGGACGCGCCCGCACCGACCTGGACCCGGTACGTCCTGACCCCGACGGAGGTGGAGTTCTTCCAGGGTGACGCCGCCCGCCGCCACACCCGCCTGCGCTACCGCCGTCCCACCGACGGCACGGGCTGGGTACGCGAACTGCTCTGGCCGTAGCCCGGACGCCCCCGTCACCCCGGCCGGCGACGCCCAAGCCCCCCGCCTCTACCCTTCGCCGCATGAACGCCCCGGCCCTCGACCCCGACGACCTGGACCGGCGCACCCGGCTGCACGCGGGTTGCGTACCGCCCGACCTGGTCGCGTACCTCCTGGACCACGGACACGCCGACACGGTCCGGGAGTTGGCGTTGGACGGCGAGTGGTTCTGCGCCCGCGCCCGGGCGCGGCTCCTCGGCGCCGAGGGGCGGCAGGACGAGGCGCGCTCCGTGCTGGCCCCGTACGTCGCGACCGGCTGGTGGACGGCCGTCGCGGAGGCCGCCGGGCTGCTCGGCGCGTGGGGTCGCGTCGCGGAGGCCCTGGACCTCGTACGCCCCCGCGCGGCGGCCGGGGAGCACCCCGCGCTACGGGACTTCGCGCTGCTGCTGGCCCGCGCCGGCCGGGCCGAGGAGGCGTACGAGCTGCTGCGCCCGCACGTGGCGGAGCGGCTCCTCGCGGGGCCGCTGGTGGAGGTGAGCGCCGGACTCGGTCGGGACGAGGAGGTGGCGGCCCTGCTGGCGGACCGCATCGCGCCGGGCCGCGCCTGCGCGGCCTGCGGCGACACGGAGTGCGGGGCCCCGTACGTCGAGCCGCCCGACGCGCCGGCGTTGCTGGCGGCGGTCCGGGAGCGGCAGGGCCGGACCGACGAGGCGGTGGCGCTGCTGCGCGCGCACGGGCCCGGCGCGGGGACGGTCAACGGCCGGGATCCGCTGGCCGGGTTGTTGGCCCGGCTGGGTCGGACGGCGGAGCTGCGGGCGTACGCGGCGCAGGAACCCGGCGGGAACGCGGAACGGTTCCTCGCGCGGTGGTTGGAGGAACGCGGGGACGTGGCGGGGGCGGTCGAGGTGTACCGCCCGTCGGCGGCGGCCTCCTCGCACGCCGCTCTGCGGCTGGCGGAGCTGCTCGTCCGGCACGGGCGGGGTGAGGAGGCGATCGACGTCCTGGCGGCGCTGCCCGCCGCGCGGGGCGGGCACTCGGACTGCGTCCTCGACGCCCTGTGCACGCTGTACGTCGACCGGGGCCGCGCCGAGGAGGGGCTGGCCCGCTTCGCGGGCATCGTGGATCCGCCCGACTGCGAGGAGTGGGACCTGCTGCGGATGCGAGCCGCGCTCCTCGCGGCCTGCGGCCGCGTGGACCAGGCGGTGGCGGAGCTCCGGGCGCACCCGGAGGGCGGCAGTACGTACGCGGCGGAGGTCGTGGCCGGGCTGCTGGCCGGCGCCGGCCGGCCGGAGGAGGCCGTGGCCGTCCTGGATCCGGGCGACCCGGACCTCCGCAAGCCCCTCGCGGAGCTGCTCATGGCGTTGGGCCGGATCGGGGAGGCCGTGGCGGTGCTCCGTAGGCCGCTACCGGCCCCGCCCCCGCCCACCGTCTACCGCGAGGCCCCGCCGTGGTGACCGGCGCCGCCACCGGAGCCCTCGTCCCCGTCCCCACCCGCCGGCTCGAAGACCGGTACCCGTACGTCCTCGGTCGCCTCCCGGAACGTGACCCGGAGCGGCATGCCGATGCGGAGGTCCTCGTGCGCGCAGGCGACGACCTCGGTCATCATCCGGGGGCCCTCGGCGAGGTCGACGACGGCGGCCACGTACGGAACGCGGCCGCCGAAGGGGGGCAGGTCGTTGCGGTGGATCACGGACCAGGTGTAGAGGGTGGCGTTCCCGCTCGCCTCCTGCCAGGTGACGCGGTCCTCGCCGGCCCAGCAGGAGGGGCAGAACTCGCGCGGGTAGTGGTGGTGGCGTCCGCAGTCGGCACAGTGGCGCAGCAGCAGGCGGCCGGAGGCGGCGGCGTCCCAGTAGGGCCGGGTGAACTCGTCCACCTCGGGCAGGTCATGACGGACGGCGGCGACGGCGGCGGAGCGGGCGGGGGCGCGGTCGGCGCCCGGGGTTGGAGCACCGGGGGCGGTCACAGGAAGAGTCCGATCAAGGCGTCGAGGGACCAGGCCTGCCAGCTCATGGCGAACAGCGCGACGAGCGAAATCAGCGCCATCATCGCGTTCTGCCCCTGCTCGGCCCAGTCGTGGATCATCAGTACCAGGTACAGCAGGTTCAGCAACAGGCCGCCCACGAGCGCCACCGGGGTCAGGAAGCCGAACACCAGGCCGAGCCCCAGGGCGAGTTCGGCGTAGACGACGACGTACGCGATGAGCCGGGGGCGGGGCTGGACGACCTTCGTGAAGCCGCTCTTGACGAACGACCAGCGGTGTTTGCCGGCGACGTCGGCGGCCCAGGCGATGCCGGTGCCGCGTTCGAACCAGCCCTTCTTGTCCTTGTGCCGCCAGCTCTCCAGCCACCACAGCCCGAGGCCTATGCGCAGCACGGCGAGCCATTCGGCTCCGCTGAGCCAGATGGTCTGCATCGGCAGCCCCCACCCCTCGTCCCTCACCCACACCGATCTGACGGTACGTCAGTTCAGCGGATCGGGGCCGATCCCGCAAGGCCCCGGGAGCCGGTCACGCCCCCGGACCCCCGAAAAGCCGCCCGTACCCGGTGACGCCCTCCGCGGAGGCGCCCGCCGCGCGCAGGGCGGCCCACAGCAGTACCTGGTTGGCGGTCAACACCGGCCGACCGAGGGTGGCCTCCAGGGCCCCGATCACCCCGACGGAACGGAACCCGTTGCCGCCGATCACGACCGCGTCGGCGGTATCGGGCAGCCGCGAGGCCACCCAGTCGTGCAGGGCCTTCGGCCGGACCGCGCGCTGCTCGCCGGGGAGCCCGCACGGGGCGGCGTACGGGACCTCGAACCCGGCCTCCTCGTAGTACCCGCGTCCCAGGTCGTTCAGGGTGGTGTCGAACCACGGCGGGTCGACGAGGCCGATCCGCTCGACCCCCAGCACGCGCAGCGCCTCGACCACGGCGGCGCAGGTGGCGACGACCGGCAACCCGTGGGCCCGCTCCCCGAGCCGGGCCAGCATGTGCGCCTCGCCGCGCGCGCCGATGACGTACGCGGAGCTGGTGAAGGCGTAGCCGATCACGGCCACGGGCGCGGCGGCGAGGAGTTCGGCGGCGGCGTCCACGTGCGGGGGTTCGGCGAAGGCCCGCACCGGGCCGAGCGGGATCGTGGGGGCCATCGCCCCGCCGCCGGCCATGGCGGCGAACGGCACCCGGGCGGCGTGCAGGCCCACCTCGGGCGGGGCCATGGCGCGCAGCTCCGATTCGGGGCCGACGTCGGCGTGCGGGGTGAGGATTCCGAGGCGGACGCGTACGTCCCACCCGTCGGGCTGCCACATCAGGTACTCACCTGCTCCTCTCCGGAACGGGGGCCGGCGCGGGCGGCCGCGAGCCCCCACGGGACGGACGGGCCCCCACTGTGACAGCGGGACACCCACCCCGGCGCGAGGCAACGCCGACCGCGGCGGCCGGGACGCCGACGGCCACGCGAGCCGACGGGCCGACGACCACGGCGGCCGGCGCGACGACGGCCACGCGGGCCGAGGATCACGTCGCCAACGCGGCACCGACACGACACCAACACGGCACCAACACGGCGGACCGAGCGGCCCCACCCCCACGAAGCACCACCCGCACTCCCCCCATAACGGTCAATCCAGCCCCCCGTGATCGTTCCGCAATCGATTCACTCCTTGTCCGAGACCCATCAACTCTGAGTGTCGATACGATCACCCGTCATGCCCGAGCAGCCCGACATGAACACCCAGCCCCGCCCCGTGTACGTGATCGGCGCCGGTCCCGGCGGCCTCGCCGTCGCCGCCGCGCTCCGCGCGCGCGGCGTGCGCGCCGTCGTCGTGGAGAAGTCCGACGCGGTCGGGGCCTCCTGGCGGGGCCACTACGAGCGGCTGCGCCTGCACACCACCCGGCGCCTGTCCGCCCTGCCCGGGCTGGCGGTGCCGCGCCGGTTCGGGCGGTGGGTCGCGCGGGCGGACGTGGTCCGGTACCTGGAGAAGTACGCCGAGTTCCACGAGCTGGAGCTGGTCACCGGGGTCGAGGTGACCCGGATCGAGCGGGCCGCCGACGGCGCCGGCTGGACCCTCCACGCGAGCGGCGGGCGCCTGCTGGCGGCCCGGGCGGTGGTCGTGGCGACCGGCTTCAACCACACCCCGGCGCTGCCCGACTGGCCGGGCGCGGACACGTACACCGGAGAACTGCTGCACGCCGCCGCGTACCGCGAACCGAAGCCGTACGCGGGCCGGGACGTGCTGGTCGTCGGCGTCGGGAACACGGGCGCCGAGATAGCCGTGGACCTGGCCGACGGCGGGGCGTCCCGGGTGCGCCTCGCGGTGCGGACCGCCCCGCACGTCCTGCGGCGCTCGACCGCGGGCTGGCCCTCCCAGCGCACGGGGATCCTCGTCCGCAGGCTGCCCGTACGGCTCGTGGACCGGCTCGGGGCGATCGTCACGAGGCTCTCCGTGCCGGACCTGTCGGCGTACGGGCTCCCGCGTCCCACCACCGGCCTGTACAGCAGGGTCCGGGAAGGGGCGATCCCGGTGCAGGACGTCGGCCTGATCGACGCGGTGCGCGGCGGCCGGGTCGAGCCGGTCGCGGCGGTCGTCTCCTTCGACGGCGCCGAAGTGGTGCTGGCCGACGGTGCGCGGATCACCCCGGACGCGGTGGTCGCGGCGACGGGCTACCGGCGCGCCCTGGAGGACCTGGTCGGCCACCTCGACGTCCTCGACGGGCGCGGTCGACCCCTCGTACACGGCGGACGCAGCCCGCAGGGCGCTCCGGACCTGTACTTCACCGGCTACACGAACCCGATCAGCGGCATGCTGCGCGAACTGGCCCTGGACGCCGAAAAGATCGCGAAGTCCCTGTCCCGCCGCAAGCGTCGGTAGGCCGAAACCGCTCTGGACCACCCCCGAACGGATCTGCCACCGTTCGAACTTCGGGCACACACACCACCTCCACCACCTTTCCTGCGCATCCCTGTTCCTGACGGCGCGTCAGTTCAGTAATCTGACTACGCGTCAGCTATGGACTGCTTCGCGTTCCACCGAAGTACACCGAGGTCCATCGAGGTTCATCGAGCAGGAGCGGGCGGAACGATGCTTGGATCTACTCACGGCACCCTCACCACCGACTTCCGCGCACGTGTCGAGGCCTGCGGGGAGACCCCCAGGACGGCCGTCCACTCCACGGCCGCGCCCTCCTCCGAGGGCGCGATCGCCCTGGACGTCAGCGGACGGCCCCTGCACTCCGATGTGCCCGACCTGGACCGGTTCTTCCGGCCCGAGTCCGTGGCCGTCATCGGTGCCTCCGACGCCGACGGCAGACCCAACACCGGCATCACCCGCCAACTCCTCGCCTGGGCCGAGCGCGTCGGCGCCCGGGTGTACCCCGTGCACCCCACCCGTCCGAGCGTCTTCGGCCTGCCCTGCCTGGCCGCCGTCGCCGACCTGCCCGAACAGGTCGACCTCGCGGTGATCCTCGTCGCCGATCCGCTGCCCGTCGTCGAGGAACTGGCCGAGGCCAAGGTCAGGTTCGCCGTCGCCTTCGCGTCCGGCTTCGCGGAGACCGGCGAGGCCGGCGCCGCCGCCCAGGCGCGGCTCGCCGCCGCCGTACGGCGCTCCGGGCTGCGCCTGCTCGGCCCGAACACCAACCTCAACGCCTTCGAGGAGTTCCGCCAGGACCTCGACGGGCCGGCCATCGCCCTCATCACCCAGTCCGGGCACCAGGGCCGGCCCGTCTACACCCTCCAGGAACTCGGCATCCGGCTCTCCCACTGGGCTCCCACCGGCAACGAGGCCGACCTGGAGACCGCCGACTTCATCTCCTACCTCGCCGAACAACCCGAGGTCGGGGCCATCGCCTGCTACGTGGAGGGCCTCAAGGACGGCCGTTCCTTCCTCCTCGCCGCCGACCGGGCCGCCCGCAACGGGGTCCCCGTCGTCGCCGTGAAGGTCGGCCGCACCGAGACCGGCGCCCGGATGGCCGCCTCGCACACCGGCAAGCTGACCGGCGCGGACACCGTCGTGGACGCCGCCATGCGGCAGTTCGGCGTCATCCGCGTCGACGGACTCGACGAACTCCAGGACACCGCCGCCCTCCTCGCCCGGGCCCGGCCGCCCCGGGCGGACGGCGTCGTCGTCTACTCCATCTCCGGCGGCACCGGCGCCCACTTCTCCGACCTGGCCACCGAAGCGGGCCTCACGCTCCCCACCCTCTCCGAGGCCAAACAGGCGGAACTCCACCAGTGGATCCCGCCGTACCTCGGCGTCTCCAATCCGGTCGACAACGGCGGCCACCCCGTCGGCGACTGGCGCGGCCGCAAGATCATCGACACGATCCTGGCGGACCCGTCCGTCGGCGTCCTGATCTGTCCCATCACCGGGCCGTTCCCCCCGATGAGCGACAAGCTCGCCCAGGACCTGGTGGACGCCGCCGAGCAGACCGACAAGCTCATCTGCGTGATCTGGGGCTCCCCCGTCGGCACCGAGGAGGCCTACCGCACCACCCTCCTCGGCTCCTCCCGCGTGGCCACCTTCCGCACCTTCGGCAACTGCATCACCGCCGTCCGCGCCTACCTCGCCCACCACCGCTTCACCGCGTCCTACCGCTCCCCCTTCGACGAGGCACCCCGCACCCCCTCCCCCTCGTACCGCAAGGCCCAGGCCCTGATGCGGCCCGGCCAGCAGCTCAGCGAACACTCCGCCAAGCAGCTCCTGCGCGCGTACGGCATCCGCGTACCGCGCGAGCAACTGGTGACGAGCGCGGCGGCCGCCGTACGGGCGGCCGGACTCGTCGGCTACCCGGTCGTCATGAAGGCCTCCGGCCCCCAACTCGGCCACAAGACCGAACTCGGCCTGGTCAAGGTCGCCCTCACCTCGGCGAGCCAGATCCGCGACGCGTACCGCGAACTCACCGACATAGCCCGCTACGAGAACATCCCCCTGGACGGGATCCTCGTCTGCCAAATGGTGGAACGCGGCGTCGAGATGGTCGTCGGCGTCACCCAGGACGACCTCTTCGGCCCGACCGTCACCGTCGGCCTCGGCGGGGTCCTGGTCGAAGTCCTGCGGGACGCGGCGGTCCGCGTGCCGCCGTTCGGCGAGGACCAGGCCCGCACGATGCTCACCGAACTGCGCGGCCACCCGCTCCTGGAGGGCGTACGGGGCGCACCCCCGGCCGACGTCGACGCGCTCGTGGAAGTCATCCTCCGCGTCCAGCGGATGGCCCTCGAACTGGGCGACGAACTCTCCGAACTGGACATCAACCCCCTGATGGTCCTCCCCCGGGGCCAGGGCGCGGTGGCCCTGGACGCCCTCGCCATCTGCCGCTGACCTGGCCGGTCGGTACGGGGCCACTCCCCGGCACAACCGGACGCCCGACCCGGACCGCCCGGCGGGGACTCGCAGCCGGGGCTCGGCCCCGGACCCCGAACCCGAACCGGACCCCCACCCCACCCCGCCCCCCAGGAGGCACCCGTGACCCTCACCCCCTCGGACGAGATCCGCCACAGGATCGAGAACAGCGTCTCCTGGATCACCCTCAATCGCCCCGAGGCCATGAACGCCCTCACCCGGGACCAACGCGAACGCGTCATCGCCCTGCTCACCGACGCCTCCGCCGACCCCGCCGTCCGGGCGGTCGTCATCACCGCCACCGGCAAGGGCTTCTGCGCCGGCGCCGACCTCCGCAGCAGCGGCCCCACCCCCGCAACCGCCGGAGGCAACCGCATCGCCGGCGACGTCACCCGCATGATCCGCCTCGGCGCCCAACGCCTCATCACCGCGGTCCTGGACTGCGAAAAACCCGTCATCGCCGCGGTCAACGGCACCGCCGCCGGCATCGGCGCCCACCTCGCCCTCGCCTGCGACCTCGTCCTCGCCGCCGAACCGGCGCGCTTCATCGAGGTGTTCGTCCGCCGCGGCCTCGTCCCGGACGGCGCCGGCGCGTACCTGCTGCCCCGCCTCGTCGGCCCGCAGAAGGCGAAGGAGCTGCTGTTCTTCGGCGACGCCGTCCCCGCCGAGGACGCCGCCCGCCTCGGCCTCGTCAACAAGGTGGTGCCGGCCGACGAGCTGGAGGAAACCGCCCGCGCCTGGGCCGAGCGCCTCGCCCAGGGCCCCACCCGCGCCCTCGCCCTCACGAAGCAGCTGGTCAACGTCTCCCTGGACGGTGACCGGGCCACCGCGCTCGCCGCCGAAGCCACCGCCCAGGAACTCAACATGACCACCGCCGACGCGAACGAGGGCGTGGCCGGTTTCGTGGAGCGCCGCACCCCCAAGTACCTGGGCCGCTGACCAGGAGGGGCCCGCGATCAGCCCCGCGGGTCGGGCTTCAGCAGCGCGAACACCGCCCCCGCCGGGTCGGCGACCCAGGCGATCCGCCCGACCCCGGCGATGTCCTCGGCCGGCATGGGCACCGACCCACCCGCCCCCAACGCCGCCGCGGCGACCCCGTCGACGTCCGGGACGTTGAAGTACGGCACCCACCGCGGGATCCGCCCGCCCTCGTCACCCAGCGGAGCGACCCCGCCGAAGGTGCCCTCCTGCTGCTCCCCGTCGGCGATGGACAGCACCCGGTACGTCATCCCGGGCATCCCCATCTCGGAGTGCCGCCACCCGAACACCCCGCCGTAGAAGGAGAGGGCCGCGAGCGGGTCCGGGACGTGCAGCTCCGCCCACACCAGGCTCTTCTCGGCGGAGGTGAGGTCGAGCCCGCCCGTCCCCCCGGGCTGCCAGCACGCGAACTCGGCGCCCTGCGGGTCGGTGAACTGGGCGAGCCACCCCTCGCCCATGACGTCGCCGGGTTCCATCCGCACCGCCCCGCCGCCGGCCCGCACGGCATCGGTGGTGGCCTGGATGTCGGAGGTCATGAAGTGGAGCATCCACGCGGACGTCGCCCCCTCCTCGGTGAGCGGGCCGAGCGCGGCGACGGTCTTCCCGTCCACCTGGAAGAAGCCGTACCCGCCCGCCTCGGGCCCGGCCGAGGCGAAGTCCCAGCCGAGCGCCGCCCCGTAGAACGCGGCGGCCGCCGCGGTGTCGGGGCTGCCGAGGTCGAGCCAGTTGGGCGAGCCGGTACGGAAGTCGGTGCCGAGCATGGGGTTCCTCCTTGAGGGCGTACGGGGCTGCACGGTCCCGGGCCACGATGCCCCCGCCCGCCGGAGCGCCCCCGCACGAGCCGCCCCGCACGCCCCCGGTTCACCCGAACGCCCGAGCCCCGTCCGCGTCCGCGTCCGACCGGAGGACCTTCAGCACGTCGGCGTCCGGGCCGTACAGCCACGTGAACAACTCGGGCCGCTCGGTCGTGCCCGAGATCCGCCAGGCGGGTACGGATCCGGTACAGGACCGGATGTCGAGCCACACCCCGTCCCGGTTCGCCGGCGCCGCCTCGGGGTCGAAGCTCCACGTCCCGTCGCCCGTGCACCGGTCGATCCCACCGTCGCGGGCCACCACGGGCAGCGCTTCGGCGCTCATCGTGCCGTCCCGGTGGAGCACCAGGCGGGCGCCCCCGTCGCCGGTCCACGTCCCGGCGTACTCGGACGCCGCGAGGCGGGGCGGCCGGTACTCCGGCAGGAGCCCGGCCAGGCCCGCGGCGTGGCCGCCTCCGAGGAGCAGCAGGCCCGCACCCGTTACGCCCGCGGCCCGGCGGATCATGCCCCACGGGCGGACGTCGCGGGCGCGGGCGTAGCGGGCGGCGGCCACCGGGAGCAGCCCGGTCCCCGCCACCCACGCCCAGGTCGGCCCGTAGGGGAGGTCGAACCGCCACCGGCCGGCGGCCGCGTAGAGCGCGGCGAGCGCGGCGGTCAGCAGTACGGCCCAGACGCCGGCCGGTACGCGGCCGCGCCGGCCCAGGGCGTGCGCGGAACCCGTGACGGGCAGGGCGAACAGGGCCGCGTGCAGCAGGCCGAGCACGGGGAGCAGCAGCGGGGAGAGGAGGAGGAGCCCCGTCAGGAGGACGGCTCCGAACGCCCCTTCGCCCCGGTCGTGGTCGTACGGGCCCGCGAGACCGGTGAGGACGAAGGCCGCGGCGAGGAGCAGGAGGGGCTGTCCGGCGGAGATGACCGCCGCCGCGGGAAGTTCCCGGCCCAGGAACGTGGCCGGGCGGACCGTTTCGTCGTGCGTCATGGCGTCGCCCCCGCATCCAGTTTTGAACAAGTTCAATCACTTGCTGCCCGCACCCTACCCCCCACCCGCACCACCACCGGCCGGGACCCCCGCACGACCCCGCACCCCCCGCGCGACCTCAACGCGACCCTTCCCATCTGACGACCCGTCAGCTTCAATCGGGGGTGTGATGGGACACGCAGGGATGGCGGCCACCGTCGTCCGATACCTCAGGTCAGCCGGCGCCCCCGCATCCGCGGCCCCGGAGTCCGTCGACGCTCTGCCCCGGCCCGCGCTGCGGGCCGTCGGTCGGGACGAGCGCGCGCCCGTCGGTCCCGCGGAGTTCCGGGCCGTACTGGGCCGGTTCGCCAGCGGGGTCACGGTCATCACCGCGCCGCCGGGCGAGGGCGAGGACGGCCCGGCGGGCTTCGCCTGCCAGTCCTTCGCCTCGCTCTCCCTCGACCCGCCCCTGGTCACCTTCATGGTGGCCCGTACGTCGACCACCTGGCCGCGGATCGCCCGCGCCGGGGTGTTCTGCGTCAACATCCTGGGCGCCGAACAGGGCGCGCTGTGCCGGGGGTTCGCCGTCAGCGGAGCCGACAAGTTCGCCGGGGTCGGCCACCGGCCGGCGCCCGTCACCGGCTCGCCGCAGCTCGACGACGTGCCCGCCTGGATCGACTGCCGCATCCAGGCCGTGCACACCGGCGGGGACCACCTCATCGTCGTCGGCCGCGTCGCGGCCATGGGCGCCGAGGGCGAGGGCGACCCGCTCCTCTTCCACCAGGGCCGCTTCGGCCGCTTCGCCCCCTGACGGAGGACGACGCCACCTCACGGCACCCCACCCCACACCCCGGTCCGCACCCCACCCCGCACCCCGGCCCCGCCGCCCCCTCCCGGGGCGCGGGGCCGGACCCGTACCCCCCGCTCAGAAGGTGAGCACCCCGCGCGCCACCCGCCCGTGGTGGGCGTCGTCGGCCGCCTTGGCGAAGTCCTCGATCGGGTAGACCTCCGTCACCAGCTCGTCGAGCAGCAGCCGGCCCTGCCGGTACAACTCCGCGTACAGGGCGATGTCGCGCTGGGGGCGGGAGGACCCGTACCGGCAACCCATGATCGTCTTGTCCAGGTACATGGACGAGACGAGGAACGACGCCTCCTCCTTGAACCCCGGCACCCCGAGCAGGATCGCCTGCCCGTGCCGGTCCAGCAGGTCGACGGCCTGCCGGATCAACCTCACGTTGCCCACGCACTCGAAGGCGTGGTCCGCGCCCGTCGGCAGGATCTCGCGGACGGCGGCCGAGGAGTCCCCGGCGGCCGACGCGTCGATGAAGTGGGTGGCCCCGAACCGCCGGGCCACCGCCTCCTTCGCCGGGTTCGCGTCGACGGCGACGATCGTCGTCGCGCCGGCTATCCGGGCGCCCTGGAGGACGTTCAGGCCGATCCCGCCGGTGCCGATGACGACGACGCTCTCCCCCCGGTCGACCTTCGCCCGGTTCAGCACCGCCCCGACGCCCGTCAGCACCCCGCAGCCGATGAGCGCCGCCGAGGTCAGCGGCACGTCCCGGGGGATCTTCACGGCCTGCACGGCCTTGACGATCGTCCGCTCCGCGAAAGCCGAGTTGGAGGCGAACTGGAACAGCGGCTTCCCGCCCCGACGGAAGGGCTGACCGGGCATCCCGATCGCCTTGCGGCACATTGTCGGACGCCCCCGGTCGCAGTCCGGGCACGCCCCGCAGTTCGCGAGCGTGGACAGCGAGACGTGGTCGCCCGCCGCCACGTGCGTGACGCCCGCGCCGACCGCCTCGACCACCCCGGCGCCCTCGTGCCCGAGCACCACCGGCGGCGGGAACGGGATCGTCCCGTCGATCACCGACAGGTCGCTGTGACACAGCCCGGCCGCCTTGACGGCGACGAGCACCTCCCCCGGTCCCGGGTCGCGGATCTCCAGATCGTCGACCACTTGGGCCTGCTTGCCGTCGAACACGACGCCTCTCACCTGGGCTCCTTAGGCAGGCCGAGCACCCGCTCGGCGATGATGTTCCGCTGGATCTCGTCCGAGCCGCCGTAGATCGTGTCGGCCCGGGTGAACAGCAAGAGCCGCTGTGCCTCGTCGAGTCCCCGCTCGTACGGGACGTCGGGCGCCCAGGGCACCGGCCCGGCCGTCGCCGCCGCCCCCCGGACCTCGACCGCCAGCTCTCCGAGCCGCCGGTGCCAGCCGGCCCACAGCAGCTTCGCCACGCTCGGCGCCCCCGGGTCACCGGCGCAGCCGAGCGTGCGCAGCGCGTTCCAGCGCATGGTGCGCAGTTCGGCCCACTGCCGGACGAGGCGTTCGCGCAGGACCGGGTCCGGGGCGCCGGCGGCGAGGTGGTCGGCCAGGACGCGTTCCAGTTCGGCGGCGAAGCCGATCTGTTGGACGAGGGTGGAGACGCCGCGTTCCAGGGCGAGCAGGCCCATGGCGACGCTCCAGCCGTTGCCCTCCCCGCCGACGGTCTCGGTGGCGACCGCCCCGTCGAAGAACACCTCGTTGAACTCGGCGGTGCCCGACATCTGCCGGATCGGGCGGACCTCGACGCGGCCCGGCTGGTCCATGGGCACCAGCAGGAACGACAGGCCCCGGTGCCGGCGGGAGCCGGCCTCGGTGCGGGCGAGGACGAAGCACCAGTCGGCGTCCTGGGCGAGGGAGGTCCAGATCTTCTGCCCGGTGACGCGCGGCAGCCCGTCCGCGGGGTCGCGCACGGCGACGGTACGGATGCCCGCCAGGTCCGACCCGGCGTCCGGTTCGCTGTACCCCTGGCACCACAGTTCCTCGCCGCGGGCGATGCCGGGCAGGAACCGGGCCTGCTGCTCGGGGGTGCCGTGGGCGATCAGGGTCGGCGCGAGGAGGTTCTCCCCGATGTGGCCGACCCGGCCGGGCGCGCGCAGCGCCGCGTACTCCTCCGCCCAGACGACCTGGCCGGTGAGGGAGAGCCGCTGCTGCCCGTACGCGCCGGCGGGGACGTCCCAGCCCTGCCCGATCCAGCCGCCGCGACCCAACTCCCGTTCCCAGTCGCGCCGCTGCTGCGTCCCCTCGTACTCGGCGCCCGGCCCGCCGAGGCCGCGCAGGTCCGCGTACGGTCCGTCGAGGCGGGCGGTGAGCCAGGTCCGGGCGCGGGCGCGCAGCTCCTCGTCGCCGGCTCCGAGGCTGAAGTCCATGCGGTCTCCCTGTCAGGCGTCGGCGGGACGGCGATCGGTGGTGCGACGGCGGGGGTCGTCCGTGCTTCGGCCGCCCGCGCCCCTCCCCGGGCCGCGGGTCACGCGTTGGGCCGGTCCTTGGCGGCGGCGGCCCGGGCCATCGCCTCCAGTTGCGCGAGCATCGGCATCGGGTCGGTGCCGACGGTCCCGGGCAGGAAGTCGGCGATCTTCTCGGGGGTCCAGGAGCCTTCGGCGTACCCGGCGCGCAGTTCGCGCGGCTGGGCCCACACGGCGATCTTCGGGCCGGCGATCGTGTACACCTGCCCGGTGATGTTCTCGGCGCGGGCCCGGTCGCTGAGCAGGTAGGTGACGAGGGCGGCGACGTCCTCGGGCTCCCCGATCTCCTTCAGCTCCATCGGGACGCCCGCGGACATCCGGGTGCGGGCGACGGGGGCTACGGCGTTGGCGGTGACCCCGTACTTGTGGAGGCCGAGGGCGGCGCTGCGGACGAGGGAGATGATTCCGCCCTTGGCCGCGCTGTAGTTGGCCTGGGCGACGGAGCCCTGGTGGTTGCCGCTGGTGAAGCCGATGAGCGTGCCCGTGCCCTGCTTGCGCATGACGGCGGAGGCGGCGCGGAAGACGGTGAAGGTGCCCTTGAGGTGGGTGGCGAGGACCGGGTCCCATTCCTCCTCGGACATGTTGAAGAGCATCCGTTCGCGCAGGATGCCGGCGACGCACACCACCCCGTCGACGCGCCCGTACCGGGCGAGGGCCGTGTCGATGACGCGCTGGCCGCCGGCCATGGTGGAGATGTCGTCGGCCACGGCGACGGCCTCCCCGCCCGCGGCGGTGATCTCCTTCACGACCGAAGCGGCGACCTCGCTGGTCGGCTCCCCGCCCTCGATGCCGACGCCGTAGTCGTTGACGACGACCGAGGCTCCCTCGGCGGCCGCGGCAAGCGCCACGGCCCGCCCGATGCCCCGGCCCGCGCCCGTGACGGCGACGACCTTGTCTGCCAAGAAGTTCCCCATGCCGGCCCCTTCCCGCGTTTTCTGACGGACCGTTAGATTCTAGGGGCAGCCCGACGCACCAGCACAAGACCCGGTCGCCGCCACCTTCACCAGGAGCTGATGAGGCCCATGTCCCTGCCCCCCGAGTTCCACGACATCGCCAAGCGCGTCAACAACTGGGGCCGCTGGGGCGCCGACGACGAGATCGGCACCCTGAACCTGATCACCGACCCGGTCGTCCGGGCCGCGGCCGCCGGCGTCCGCAGGGGCCGCCGGGTCCCGCTCGCGCTCCCGCTGGAAGAGGACGGCGTCCAGGTCGGCATGATCCCGGGCCGGATCAACCCGCTGCACACGATGGTGCAGATCAACCAGGAGATCTTCGGCCCGGGCACGGTGGCGTGCAGCGACGACGCCGTGACGATGGGACTCCAGGCGGCCACCCACTGGGACGCCCTGACGCACGTCTCGCACTCGGGGAAGATCTACAACGGCCGCCCGGCCTCCTCCGTCACCGCGCACTCCCGCGCCGCGTTCAGCGGCATCGACAAGGCCCGGCACATCGTCTCGCGCGGCGTCCTGCTGGACGTGGCCCGCGCGAAGGGCGTGGACCGGCTGGCGGGCGGCCACGCGGTGACCCCCGAGGACCTCGTGGAGGCGGAGGAGTTCGGTGGGGTCACGGTCCGCGCCGGCGACATCGTCCTCGTCCGCACCGGCCAGATCCAGGTCTACCTGGCGGGCGACAAGCACGGCTACGGCTTCCCCTCACCCGGCCTGTCCGTCCGCACCCCCCAGTGGTTCCACGCCCGGGACGTCGCGGCCGTCGCCAACGACACCCTGACCTTCGAGATCTTCCCGCCGGAGATCGACAACCTGTGGCTGCCGGTGCACGCCCTGGACCTGGTCGAGATGGGCATGCACCAGGGTCAGAACTGGAACCTGGAGGAGTTGTCCACAGCCTGTGCGGAAGAGGCCCGCTACTCCTTCCTCCTCTCCGCCATGCCGGAACCCTTCGTCGGCGGCACGGGCACCCCGGTGGCCCCGATCGCCGTCTTCTGACCCACCCCCTCCCGGGGCCCGCGCCCGGACGCGGCGGCGCGGCGTTCCGTACGGTTCCGTCGCCCCCGCCCGCGCTCCGCGCCCTTCGCGCCACCGGCGCGGCGGTGGGCCCGCGGGGCGGGCGGTGGGGCGGGGAGCCCGGGCCGGGCAAGGGGGCGGGGGCCGCACCCGTGGGTTCCGGCCGGGTGCGGTGGGACTGCGGGCGGGGCTGCTGGGGCTCGGGGAACCCTGAGGTATGCCCACAAGAGCCGCAGCGAGGCCGATTTCGCCCTTCTCGACCCCGGGTGACCTTCGAAAGGATGGTCACGCGTCTTCAGGCCGCCGTCACGGGCGCGCGGCTTCCCGGACGCCGAATCAGAGGGGTTCCACCATGTCACCGCGCAAGATCCTGGCGATGATGACCGCGACCGCGGCCCTGATCGCAGGCCCCGTCCTGACCGCCCACGCCTCCGACGCCACCGGTTCCACCGGCTCCACCGCCACCGACTCGACGTCCGCCCGGTCCGCCCACCTCGGGCAGGCCCGCGACGCGGGGTTGAGCGCCCCGCAGGCGGCCGCCCTCCAGCAGCGGGTCGACGCCGTCCTCGCGAAGGACCCGGCGGCCCGCCAGGTCTCCGCGAACCGGATGACCACCGCCGGCGGCGCCCTGACCCTCGCCGTCCCGGGCCGGCCGGAGGCCCGCGACCTGGCCTCCCCGAACACCGCGCTCGCCTGCGGGCACGGCCACCTGTGCATCACCGACGGCCGGGGCGACACCTACGACTTCTACCGGTGCGGCTACTACGACTTCTGGGGCATCGGCGACGGCACGTTCCACAACAACCAGACCTCGGGCACCCGGGCCCGGTTCTACAACGACAACGGCAGCGAACGCTGGTCGAACGTCGCCAAGTCCACCGGCACCGCCTACTGGACCCCCGTCTACCACATCCGCCCCTGCTGACCCGCTCCTCCTGACGCCTCCCCAGCCGCCCGGCCCCCACCCCCCGGGCCGGGGGCACCCACCCGCGCCGCCGGTCCGGCATCCTGGGCCGGGACACCAGGGAAGGGGGCGGCGCGGGATGCGTGGGCACGCGTACGGGTTCCTGACCGCCGCACGGCCCGCGCCGGCAGACCTCGTACGGGTCCTCGGCGAGGCCTTCGGGGTGGGTGCGCGGGGGGTCGACGTCGGACCCGAGCACGAGGCCGAGGGACGGAACTGGGACGCTCCGATCACCTGCGGGTACGCGTACCTCGACCGGGGCGACCTGGCCTGCGCGCTCTCCATCTACGCCGTACCCGCCGTCACGGAGCCACCGACCCCCGGGGCCCTCGGACGGTCCCTGGCCCGGGAGTTGGGGACGACCGTACTGCTGGACGGGGGCCGCCCCGACATCGAGCGCGTGTTCACCCCCACCGGCGGCGCCACCTTCGCCCGGATCGAGGAGCCGGACGGCGACGAGACCGGCTGCCTGGTACTGGCCACCCAGGCCGGGGTGGCGGCGTTCCCGCACGCCCCGGTGCAGGGGCTGCCCGAGGTCGTGGCCAACCTGCCGCTCGCCCCCGCCGGCACCGACCCGCGGCTGTGGCGGTGGGCGGACCTCATCTGCCGCATGGAGGCCGACTGGCCGCCCGTCCGCTGGTACGGACTCGACCTGTACCGGGACGTCCTGACCTCCCGCGACGAGCTCGCCGACCTCGCGGAAGACCCCGAACTGGCGGCGCTGGACGCCCGCTTCCGGGCCGTGACGGTGGACGACGACGGCGCGGAGATCGGCACGGAGAACGGCACGGAGAACGACGCGGAGAACGACGCGGGCCCGAGCAGCACCGGCTCGGACGGCGCCGCCCGCCCGACCCCCGCCCCCTGGTACCGGCGTCGGCGACCCGTCGTGCTGCCGTGGCGGGTGCTGCCGCCCGCAGACCCGGAGGGCGCGCGCTGGTTGTGGGAGTGGGTGAGGGCCGGCTTCCCGGCCGCGGCCGACCTGACGGGCCTCGACCTCGGCGGGGCGGTCCTGTCCGGCGCCGACTTCTCGCAGACCCTGTTCACCGAAACCCGCCTCGCCGGCGCCCGGCTCGTCGGGACGGATTTCTACCGCTGCGACCTCCAGCGCGCCGACCTCTGCGGCGCCGACGCCACCGGCGCCCGCTTCGTACGGGCCGTCCTCGACGGCGCCGACCTGCGCGGGACCGTCCTCGACGGCGCCGACCTGGTCCGCGCGGAGCTCTACGGCGCCGACGCCCGCGGCGCGAGCCTGCGCGGCGCCCGCGTCCTGGGCGCCGCACTCCTGGACACCGACCTGCGCGGGGCGGACCTCAGCGGGGCGCGGGTGCGGGAGAACTCCTTCGAGGTGCTGCTGGACGACAGCACCCGCGTGACGGGGCTGACCGGGACGGTGTTCGGCCCGGCCGGCCTGATCGCACCGGACGGCAGCCGTCACCCGCTCGTCGGGTCCGCGCTGGAGGACTGGCTCCGGTCCCGCGGCGGCGACGTACGGGTCATCGCGCCCCCGGCCGCACCCGTACCCCCAAGGCGCCCGGCGGAGCCGGCAGCTGACCGGCGCCACCCCGGCGCCCCCGCCCCGCCCCGCCCCCGCACGCAACCCCTCAAGACCAGCGGGTGGCGGCGTGTGTCCGTGCACACCCCGAGCGCGGCACGGCAGCCGCCACCCCGCGACCCGCACTCGTCAAGGCAGGGCCCTTGGCGTCCCCTCGCCACGAATCGCTCACCACCAGGGTGATCAACAGGTGACAATCCGTCAACACCTCGTTAGAGGTACACGCGCGGTTCCCGATGGTGGGCAAAGTTTTCGTCGGGTGCGGTCCCGCTCGGCTCGGCCCGGTCGATCTCGCACCAGATGCGCTTGCCCGCACCCTCGCGCTGCCAGCCCCACCGGTCGGCGAGCCCGTCGACGAGTTCCAGGCCGCGCCCGCCGGTGTCGTCCCCGGCGGCCTGCCGGGGGGCCGGCGCCCGGTCGCTCGAGTCGGCGACCTCGACCCGCACCCCCGGCCCGCCGAACAGCATCCGCAGCACGGCCGGACAGCCCGTGTGCACGACCGCGTTCGTGACCAGTTCCGAGATCAGCAGGATCAACGTCTCGGCGAGCGGCTCGTCGTCCCGCACACCGCACCCCGCCATCCGGGACCGCGCCCAGCGGCGCGCCCGCCCGACCTCGGCGGGGTCCGGTCCTACCTCCAGCTGTACCTGAAGCACCTGCACCGCTCACACCATCCGAACCGGCGGACACTTCGCCTCGCGACAGGATGGGATCACGGAATGTGATCCCCGTGCTGTGCAGCATGGTTGACATACAGTCACCACAACAAGCGCTTCGGGCATATTCCAGCGCGAAGGAGTAGGCGTGGTGCATACTGTGCGACGCTCGCGCCGCTCAACCGCTCGCATTCGTGGGAGCGTACCGGAGCACACCCCCGCCTTCGGCCCGGATCGGGCTGGACCCAGGACACAAACCGATATCAACTCTCCGTAATCGGACATGCGTCCCGCCCCGTTCCTCCCGTGCCCCGCGGTCACGGTGAGCGACCGCCACACGCTCCTACCCCGTTACGGCGCCGCCAAGTCCAACTTCCGCAGCCGCCGATTCCGCGGCCAGCAGTTCCACGGCCAGCAGTTCCTCCGCCTCCCCCGCCGTGCGCCACTGCTCCGCGCGCACCCAGGCCCGCTTCAGGTGGAGGTGGACGTCCGCCTCCCAGGTGAAGCCCATGCCGCCGTGGACCTGGAGGCAGTCCCGGGCGTTGGCCACGGCCGCGGCGTCCGCGAGGAGCTTGGCGGCGGCGATCCCGCCGGGGCCCTCGGCCCCGGCGGCCGTCACCGCCGCCGCGTACACGGCCGTACGGGCCAGCTCGGCGCGGACCAGCATGCCCGCGCACAGGTGTTTGACGGCCTGGAAGGCGCCGATCGGCCTGCCGAACTGCTCGCGCTCGGCCGCGTACCGCACGGCCAGTTCCAGCGTCCGCAGCGCGCTGCCGAGCTGGAGGGCCGCCGTGAGCAGCGCTCCCGCGTCCCGGTACGGGGCGAGGTCGCCGGCCGGGGTCCCGGCGCCGGGCCGGGCCCGGTGCAGGGGGGTCAGCGGGTCCGCCGAGCGGACCGGTTCGCCCGGCGGCGGCGACGGGGCGCCGAGGACGGCGTCGGCCTCCGCGAGGTGGCTGATCAGGTCGCCGCCCAGGTCGAAGGCGGTGACGACGGTGGTGCCCGCGGCGGCCCCCGGTACGGTGCCGGCCGCCAGGTGGGTGGCGACCAGCGGGCCGGGCAGCAGGGCCCGGCCGGCTTCCTCGAACAGGAGCACGGCCTCGGGGAGGCCGAGGCCGACCCCGCCGTCGACCTCGGGCAGGCGCAGCGCGAAGAAGCCGGCCTCGCCCAGCTCCCGCCACAGGTTCCGGTCGAGGGCGGTCCCGGAGTCCAGTGAGGTCCGCAGCGCCTCGCGTCCCCAGCGGCGGGCGAGCAGGTCGCGCAGGGTCGCCTTGAGGTCCCGTTGGTCTTCGGTCGGCTGGAAGTCCACGGCCGTTCACGGTCCCTTCGGGAGGCCGAGGATCCGCTCGGCGACGATGTTGCGCTGGATCTGCGAGGTGCCCGCCGCGATCGTGTACGAGAGGGACGAGAGCCGGTCCAGGACCCATTCCTCGTCCAGGACGAGGGAGTCCGGTCCGAGGACCTGCGCGGCGGCCTCGTACAGCTCCTGGCGGGCGTGCGAGTAGGCGAGCTTGAAGACGCTGCCGCCGACGCCGGGGACGCCGCCGGAGCGCTGCGCCTCGCCGACGTTCCACTGGGTGAGCCGCCACAGGGCGCCGAACTCGCCGTGCAGTCGGCCCAGGGTGCGGCGCAGCACGGGGTCGTCCCAGCGTCCGTTGGCCTTGGCGGTGCGGGCGAGCCGGCCGAGGGTGCGGCGGCAGGCGACGACCTCGCCGACGAAGGCCGTGCCGCGTTCGAAGGACAGGGTGACCATGGTGACGCGCCAGCCGTCGTTCTCGGCGCCGACCCGGTTGCCGACGGGGACTCGGACCTCGTCGAGGAAGACCTCCGCGAACTCCGTCGATCCGGCGAGGGTGCGCAGCGGGCGGACGCTCACGCCGGGGGTGTCCATCGGCAGGGCGAGCCAGCTGATCCCGCGGTGTTTGGGGGCCCGGGGGTCGGTGCGGACGAGGAGTTCGCACCAGTCGGCGACCTCGGCGTGCGAGGTCCAGATCTTGGAGCCGGTGATGACGTACTCGTCGCCGTCGCGGACGGCCCGGGTGCGCAGGGCGGCGAGGTCGGATCCGGCGTCGGGTTCGCTGAAGCCCTGGCACCAGACCTCGTCGCCGCGCAGGACGGGCGGCAGCCAGCGGGCGCGTTGTTCGGGGGTGCCCTCGGCGGCGATGGTGGGGCCGGCGTGGAGGAGTCCGACGAAGTTGGCGCCGACGTACGGGGCGCCGGCTCGTTCGGTCTCCTCCAGGAAGATCAGGTGCTGGGTGGGGGTGGCGCCGCGGCCTCCGGCGTCGACGGGCCAGTGCAGGCCCGCCCAGCCGGCGTCGTACAGCCGGCGCTGCCAGCCCAGGTCGTAGGCGCGGCGGCCGGGCCAGTCGTCCGGGGAGGGTTTGGCGGGGAGTTCGGGCAGGGTCTTGCCGAGCCATTCGCGCAGGCGTGCCCGGAAGTCCTGTTCCTCTTCGGTGTGGGTGAGGTCCATCAGCGGCCCTGGCGGGGCCGGTCGAGGTCCAGGGGCAGGCCGAGCATGCGGATGGCGTTGCCGCGCATCAGCTTCCAGACGGTCTCGTCGTCGAGTCCCCGGACGTGGTCGAGGGCGACCTCCTTGGTGTGCGGGAAGGTCGAGTCGACGTGCGGGTAGTCGGTCTCGAAGGTGGCGTTGTCGCGGCCGACGACGTCGAGCGAGGCGATGCCGTGCTTGTCGCGGAAGAAGCAGCAGTAGATCTGCCGGTAGTAGTACGTGGACGGCGGCTCGGGGATGAGGTCCTTGACGCCGCCCCAGGCGCGGTGTTCGCGCCAGACGTCGTCGGCGCGTTCCAGGGCGTACGGGATCCAGCCCATCTGGCCTTCGCTGTAGGCGAGCGTGAGGGTGGGGAACTTGACGAGGACGCCGCTGAAGAGGAAGTCCATCATCGAGGCCATGGCGTTGTTGAAGCTGAGGGAGGCCTGGACGGCGGGCGGCGCGTCGGGGGAGGCGGCGGGCATCTGGGACGAGGACCCGATGTGCATGTTGACGACGGTGCCGGTGTCCTGGCAGGCGGCGAAGAAGGGGTCCCAGTAGCCGGAGTGGATGGACGGCAGGCCCAGGTGGGTGGGGATCTCGGAGAAGGTGACGGCGCGCACTCCGCGGGCGGCGTTGCGGTGGATCTCGGCGACGGCGAGGTCGATGTCCCAGAGCGGGATGATGCACAGCGGGATGAGCCGGCCGCCGCTGTCGCCGCACCATTCCTCGACCATCCAGTCGTTGTAGGCGCGCACGCAGGCGAGGGCGACCTCCTTGTCGTGGGCCTCGGCGAAGGTCTGGCCGCAGAAACGGGGGAAGGTGGGGAAGCAGAGGGAGGCCTCGACGTGGTTGAGGTCCATGTCGGCGAGGCGGGCCCTGGGGTCCCAGCAGCCGCGGCGCATCTCCTCGCGGGTGATGCCCTCCAGGGTCATGTCGTCGCGGTCGAAGCCGACGGCGGCGATGTTGCGCTTGTACGGGAACTTGAGGTCCTCGTAGATCCACCAGTCGGTCGGGGGGCCGTCGGGGTCCATGGTGATGACGTACTTGCCGCCGGTGTACTGGAGTTCGCCGATGCCGGCGGTGAGCGGACGGGGACCGCGGTCGCGGTACTTGGCGGGCAGCCAGACGTCGAAGAGGTGGGCGGGTTCGATCACGTGGTCGTCGACGCTGATGATCCGAGGCAGTTCCGATTCCATGGTCTCCCCAATCGCCCAATCTGATGGATCGTCAGAAACAAGCTAGCCCCGCCGGCTCTGGACCGGCAAGCGCCGGCGCCCTACGCTCTGCGCCAGACCTGACTATCCGTCAGAAATCTATCGAGGGAGGTCCGGGATGACGGACACCGCGACGGAACTGAGCCGGTCCCGGACCCTGTGGGAGCTGGTCGCCCGCCGGGCCGCGCTCACCCCCGACGGCCCGGTGCTCATCGAGGCCGCCGACCGCCCCGCCGACGACCGCACGCTCACCTTCGGCGCCCTGCGCGACCGCTCCGAACGCGTCGCCGCGGGCCTGTACGCCATGGGCGTGCGCCCCGGCACCGTCGTCGCCTGGCAACTGCCGACCCGCATCGAAACGGTGCTGCTCTCGCTCGCCCTGGCCCGGCTCGGCGCCGTCCAGTCGCCCGTCATCCCCTTCTACCGGGATCGCGAGGTCGGCTTCGCCCTGCGCGAGTCCAAGGCCGAGTTCTTCGCCGTCCCCGGCACCTGGCGCGGCTTCGACCACGCCGCGATGGCGGCCCGGCTCGGCGCGCGCGGGGTCTTCGACGCCTACGCGGACCTCCCCGACGGCGACCCGGCCGTACTGCCCCCACCGCCCGGCGACGGCACCTCCGTACGCTGGATCTACTGGACCTCGGGGACCACCTCCGACCCCAAGGGCGTCCTGCACACCGACCGCTCCCTGATCGCCGGCGGCTCCTGCCTCGCCGACGCGCTGCGCCTGACCCCCGCCGACGTCGGCTCGATGGCCTTCCCGTTCGCGCACATAGCGGGCCCCGACTACACGGTGATGCTGCTGCTGTACGGGTTCCCGGCGGTGCTCTTCGAGAAGTTCGCCATGCCGGACGCCCTGGACGGTTACCGCCGCCACCGGGTCACCGTCGCGGGCGGCTCCACCGCCTTCTACTCCATGTTCCTCACCGAGCAGCGCAAGGACCCCGGGACCAAGCTCATCCCGAGCCTGCGACTGCTCGCCGGCGGCGGCGCCCCCAAGCCCCCCGAGATCTACCACGCGGTGGTCCGCGAACTGGGCTGCCAGCTCACCCACGGCTACGGCATGACCGAAGTCCCCATGATCACCATGGGGGCGCCCGACGACACCCCGGAGAACCTCGCCACCACCGAGGGCCGCCCCCCGGCCGGCATGTCCATCCGCATCACCACCCCGGCCGGCGATCCACTGCCCACCGGCACGGACGGCGAGGTGCGCCTGCGCGGCGAGGCCGTCTGCCAGGGCTACCTGGGCCGCGCGGACACCGACGGGACCTTCGACGCCGACGGCTACCTGATCACCGGCGACCTCGGCCGGCTGACCGCCGACGGCCACCTCGTCCTCACCGGCCGCAGCAAGGACGTGATCATCCGCAAGGGGGAGAACATCTCGGCGAAGGAGATCGAGGACCTGCTGCACGCGCTGCCGGCCGTCGGCGACGTCGCCGTCATCGGTCTGCCCGACCCCGAACGCGGCGAACGCGTCTGCGCCGTCGTCGAACAACCCCCTGGAGCCGCCCTGTTGACCCTGCCCCAACTGACCGCGTACCTGCGCGCGCAGGGGCTGGCCCCGCACAAACTGCCCGAGCAGTTGGAGCTGACCGACGCGCTCCCCCGCAACGACGCCCTGCGCAAGGTCCTGAAGTACAAGCTCCGCGAGCGCTACGCCTGACCCGCCTTGAGCGCGGCGTCCGCCCCGCCGGGTCGTTGCGCCGGCCCCGCCGCCCGGACGCGGCGGGGCGCGGCGCGGCGAGGTGCCGCGCCGGGTGGGGCGAGGTGCGCCCTACGCGTCCGGGTCCACCCCGCAGTAGCCCGCGAACGCCGCCAGGATCTCGTCCTCGGTGATCCGGCCGTCGCCGTCCGCGTCCAGCGCCGCCGCGACCTGGTCGGCCAGTTCGGTCGGGGTGCCGAGGACACGCAGGACGCGGGTCGCCGCCGCCGGGCTCGCGCCGGCGCCATCCTCGTCGGCGACGGCGATCACGGCGGCGAGGAACGGCCGGGCGATCTCCGCGAACCGGGCCGGGTTGTCCCGCAGCCGCTTCGCGGCACCGGTGACGAACTCCTCGCGGGACACCCGCTGGTCGCCGTCCACATCGGCGATCCCGGCCATGCCCTGCCAGAAGGCCTCGGCACCGATGAACACGGCCTGGCCCTTGTCCGACCGCGCGGTGGTGCCGAATTCGGCCAGCACCGCCCTCGCGGCCGTACTGAAGTCCTCCCGGTCGATATAGCCGGACCCGTCCTGGTCGAAGGTGGCGAATCGGGCGGCGATCTTGCGCTCGTATTCTGCGCTGTCCATAGTCGGCGTTCCGCCTTCACGTGTGCGATGGGGTGCAGTTCAAGACAAGGCAGGAGCGTAAGCCCTCAGTGGCCCGAGCGTTAAGCGAAGCGGTCAAGCAGCCGGCCGCATCGAACCCGCGCACGGGGAGCGCGGTGGGGCGCGTATGCGTGTGCCATCGCGGGGTAGGTGTCACGCCGTCAACGCCGCGACCCGGTGGACCCTTCCGGTCACAGCACTAGCACGCGGTCCACCCTTCCAGGGCGGGCTTGCGCCAAAACAGGCGCGTTCCCTGGGGTGCGGACTACATTCGACGGGTCGACACACGGCAGGGGGCACCATGGCGAAGGACGTTCCACCGCGCTGGGACCGACGCATGCAGCAACGCCTGGCCCGCGGCGAGGCGGCGGCGCTCGGCGAGCTGTACGACCGGTTCGCCTCGCTCGTGCACAGTCTGGCGCACCGGGTGCTGGGCGACGAGAAGGCGGCCGACCGGATCACCCGCGAGGTCTTCGGGTACATCTGGGAGAACCCGGACGCCTACGACCCGAAGCAGGGCTCCATGCGGTCCTGGGTCGCCCGCATCACCCAGGGCCAGGCGGTGGCCCGATTGCGCCAGGCCGAACTGGGCCGCGGCTCCCGGGAGGAGCTGGAGCAGAAGGTCCGCAGCGCGAACGCCGCCGCCCGCGCCGACTACATCGTCACCTCGATGCCCGCCCCGCTGCGGGCCGCCCTGGAACTGGCCTACTTCAAGCGCCGCGACTACCGGCAGGCCGCCGCCGACCTGCAGATCAGCGAGGACGAGGCGCGGCGCCGGCTGCGCCTGGGCCTCCAACTGCTGTCGACCGCCAACGTCCTCCCCCGCGAGGACCCCGCCCCGCCCGGATACGGCTCACGCGAATACGGAACACCCCGATGACCGGCCCCTCCGAAGACATCCCCGACGACGCCTACGAGCGCCCGGCGGGCGGTTCGGCGCGGATACCCGGTCCGCGGGCGGCGGGCGACGACCTGCGTCCGCCGCACCCGCTGCCGCCGCCCGTGGACGAGGCCCCGCGGGCGCCCGTCCCGGAGCCGCCCTCGCACGGCGTGCTGAAGTCCCTGCTCGGGGCGTGGGCGCTCGCCGCGTGTTCCGTCGAGGAGACGCAGGCCGTGGAGGACCACCTCACGGAGTGCGCGCCCTGCGCCGAGGAGGCGCTGCGGCTGCGCGACGCGGTCGGGCTGCTGCACCCCGAGGAGAGCCTGGACCTCAAGCCGCTGCTGCGTTCCCGGGTGCTGGAGGACTGCCTGGGCAAGCGCCCGGCGCGGATCCCGGTGCCGGTGTGGGCGAACCCGTACGACACCGAGACGGCGCGGCTCGACGCGCTGCTGCGGGACTTCGGCGACTCCGAGTGGCACACCCCGGTGCGGCTGAAGTGGTTCGAGGAGGAACAGCGCCGCTCCCGCCGCACGACGGTGGCGGGCGTGATCGGTCACCTGCTGACGGTGGACGGACTCGTCGCCACCGCGCTCGGCCTGGACGATCCGCTGGGGCCCCAGGCCCCGCCGGGCGGCCCCACGGGCCGTACCGAGCACTTCTGGAGCTCCTCCCCGTACCCGACCACCCGCCAGGTCCGCGAGCCGTGGCGGGAGCAGGGGCACACCCTGGTCCGTACGGTGTCCTTCGCGGGTCGGGGCGTGGCCGAGCTGGGCGTGGACTACGGCGGGTTCGCGCTGCCGTTGGGTGACGCGTTCCTGGAGCGGGCCTTCGAGTGCTGGGTGCACGCCTGGGACATAGCGGAGGCGGTGGACTACCCGTACGAGCCGCCGTCGGGCCCGGACCTGCACCGGATGATCGACCTCGCGGCGCGGCTGCTGCCGGGCGCGCTCGCGGGCCGGCGCCGGTCGGGACTGGCGGCTCCGGCGCGCGGGCTGGTCGCGGCGGGAGCGCCGGGGCGGACCCTGCACCTGCAGATCGAGGGCGCGGGCGGCGGTGGTTGGGACATCGCCCTGGACTCGCCGGCCGCGAAGCCCTCGCGGGAGCACACGGTGGCCGAGGTGGCGCTGGACGGCCTGGAGTTCTGCCAACTCGCCGCCGGTCACATCTCGCCGGAGGAGGCAGCGGTGGGCCAGATCGGGGACCGCGAGGCGATCCGCGACGTCCTGTTCGCCGCCGCGTCGCTCAGCCGCCTGTAGCGGGGCGGTACCCCCGGCCGGACCGGCCGGGGGGGGCGTCGCAGGACGCGGGTGCACCGAACTACGGCTCAGGCGAAGACGACCGTGCGGGAGCCGTTCAGCAGCACCCGGTGTTCGCTGTGCCACTTCACCGCGCGGGCCAGCGCCTGGCACTCGACGTCGCGGCCGATGGCGACGAGCTGGTCGGGGGTCACCTCGTGGCCGACCCGCTCGACCTCCTGCTCGATGATCGGGCCCTCGTCGAGGTCGGCCGTCACGTAGTGGGCGGTCGCGCCGATCAGCTTCACACCGCGCGCGTGCGCCTGGTGGTACGGCTTGGCGCCCTTGAAGCTCGGCAGGAACGAGTGGTGGATGTTGATGATCCGCCCGCTCAGCTCCTTGCACAGGGTGTCCGACAGCACCTGCATGTAGCGGGCGAGGACGACCAGCTCGACCTCCTTCTCCCGCAGGAGCTCCAACAGCCGCGCCTCGGCGGCCGCCTTCGTGTCCTTGGTCACCGGGATGTGAACGAACGGGACGTCGTACGATCCGACGAGTTCCGCGAAGTCGGTGTGGTTCGAGACCACCGCGGCGATCTCCACCGGGAGCGCGCCGATGCTCGACCGGAACAGCAGGTCGTTCAGGCAGTGGCCGAACTTCGAGACCATCAGCACGATCTTCATGCGCTCGTCGGAGCGGTGGATCTGCCAGTCCATCCGGAAGGACTCGCCGATCGCGGCGAAGCTCGCGCGCAGCTTGTCGACCGTCAGCCCCGGCTCGGACTCGAAGTGCACCCGCATGAAGAAGAGGCCGGTCTCCCGGTCGCCGAACTGCTGGCTGTCCACGATGTTGCAGCCGGTCATGAAGAGGTAACTCGACACGGCGTGGACGATGCCCTGCTTGTCGGGGCAGGACACGGTCAGGACGTACTGGGGCTGCGCCTCGGGCTGCGGATCGCTCATGACCGCATAGCCTTTCACACCGCGCGGGTGAGGCTCCTCAGAACGTCCACGGAGCTGGGCCGGGCGTCCGGGTCCTCCCCGTCCGCCGCGGTCATCCGTACGTGGGCCTGCCGGGCGGCCCGTACGGCCTCCGGCCACGAGGGGTGCTCCAGGTAGACGGAGACGGGCGCGTCCGGTCCGACCTGGTGCAGGATCCGCAGCACCCGCAGCACGGCGAGGTCGACCGCGGCCGCCTCCTGCGCGTCGCGGAAGATCGTGCCGACGTACCGGTCGGCGGACCAGCTGTCGAGCCAGGTGTCCTCGACGAGCCGGTACACGGCGTCGGTGACGTCCCCGTACCCGGCGGCACCGGCCAGCCAGACCTCTTCCTGGAACAGCGGGTCGGAAAGCATGTGCAGCGCCGAGCGCACGTTGCTGCGCCAGCGCCACCACGGCATGTCGTTGAGGGGCATGCCGCCCATGGTGGAGGAGCGGCCGCCGCGGCGGGAAGAGTTCTTCGAACCTTGGGCGAATGTCACGCTTTCGATCGTACGTTCACCGTGCACGCGATCTTGCGGCGCCCGCACCCGGTAATTCACCTCGACGTCACCGGATGTTATGTACACCTCAGCATCGAGTTCCCCGTGGAGCGGAATGGTCGCTGGACATGACCAGTCGGCGAAGCTCAACCCCCCTCTCCCGCACCCTGCTTGCGGCGACGATGGGCGCGTGTCTCACCACCGCGTGCGGAGTGGTTTCGGGGGGCCCGGGCGGATCCGGGGACACCATCACGGTCATGACGTTCGCCCCCATCGACACCAAAGCCACCAACATGCCCGGAATGCCCGGCATGGCCAAGGCGTACGAGAGCTGGGTCAACGCCAACGGCGGCATCAACGGCCGCAAACTGCGCGTACTGACCTGCAACGAGAAGAACACCCCGACGGGCGCCGCCGACTGCGCCCGCAAGGCGATCTCCGAGAAGGCCGTCGCCGTCGTCGGCTCCTACAGCCAGCACGGACGCGCCTTCATGGCCCCGCTGGAGGCCGAGGGCATCCCCTTCATCGGTGGCTACGGGGTCTCCGCCGAGGAGTTCCAGAGCACCCTGTCCTACCCGGTCAACGGCGGCCAGCCGGTCCTGCTGGCCGGCGCCGGGCACCAGCTGGGCAAGGCCTGCGCGCAGGTGTCCCTGGTCCGGCCCGACACCCTCGCCGGCGACACCATGCCGGTGCTGCTCAACGCCGGGCTGAAGGCCAACAAGATGGCCGACGCCGCCGACATCCGGGCCGCCGAGGACTCCGCCGACTTCACGCCCCAGGCCCGCGAGGCCCTGAACGGTCCCACCGCGCCCGCCCCGTCGGGCACCCCGGCCGGCACCCCGGTCGCGAAGGACGCCAAGGACGCCAAGGACGGGAAGGAGGCGAAGGAGGCGAAGGACAACAAGCAGTGCGTGACGGCGGTCCTGGGCGAGCGCACCGAGACCTTCTTCGACGCCTTCCGCCGCATCGACGGCCAGCACCGCAACCCGCAGATCTCCTCCGTCCTGGGCAGCGTCAGCCAGGCCCTGGTGGACCGCACCGGCGGCAAGGAGAGCCCCTTCGAAGGCGCGTACCTCACCAGCTGGTACCCGGTGTCGACGGACCCGCTGTGGGCGCCGATGCGCAAGGTGATCTCCGAGCAGGCCTTCGGCGACGACACCGTGGACCCCGACGACAGCGGGGCGCAGACCACCTGGATCGCGTACACCGTGCTGAACGAGGTCGTGAAGCGCTTCGAGGGCGACGAGGAGATCACGGCGCGAAAGCTGGCCCGGGCCCTGAACCAGTCCCAGAGCGTCCCGACGGGCGGCCTGACCCCCGACCTGAGCTGGCGCTACCAGGACATGCGGGCCGTCGCCGGCTTCCCGCGCCTGGTCAACGGCCGGGTCACCTTCCAGATCGTCCAGGCGGGCCGACTCGTCGCCCAGCCCGGCGAACAGCCCCAGGACATGACCCCGACCCTCGAAAGCGCCCCCCGCTCGACGTGACGCGGGGCCCGGCGGAGCCGGTCAGCTCCCGCGCCCGCCCGCCCGCGGGACGGGTCACAGCTGGGACTTGTCGCGTTGGGTGAGGCCGTACTTGGCGGCGATCCGGTTCCACAGGGCCGCCGCCGACTCCTTGGACTTCGTCGCCTCGCCGCTGGAGCGGTTGCCGTCGGCCGCGTTGTCGGTGGGGACGGCCTTGCCGTCCTTGCAGCCCTTGCCGTCCTCGTTGTCCCTGTTGCCCTTGTCGTTCTTGTCGTCCTTGTCGTTCTTGTCGTCACGGCCGCCCGCGTCCGCGGCGACGTCGTCGGCCCAGTCCGCGTAGCTGTTGTCGGCGTCCGCCGACGCCTTCCAGGCCTTGTTGAGGGAGGCCGTGAGCTTCGCGTGGTCCGGGAGCTTGTCCACTTTGAGCTCCTGGAGCCGGGTGACGAGCCCGTCGCGCTGCCGGGCCGCGTCCCGCAGGTCCAGGGACGCCTGGTCCAGGTTCTTGCAGACCTTGATGTCCTCGACGGCCTTGATCACCGCGGCGCGGCTGTCGTTGCTGTCGGCGAGCAGCTTGTCGAGCTGGACGGCCTGCGGACGGGCCGGGTCGACCGGTGCCTCGCCGCCGGCGGCGGAGGCGGACGCGCCGGTCGAGGCGGGCGCCTCGACCGCACCCGGGTCGTTGTTCTGCGCCTTGCCGTCGCCGAGCAGCGCGCCGACGCCCAGCCCGGCCACGGCCAGCCCGACGACCGCGGCGGCGATGACCGCCGGCGGAATCCGGTTCGGGGCCGGCGGGGGCGGCGGCGGGGGCGCGTACTGCTGCTGTTGCCGCGGCGGCTGCCCGGGGTGGGGGCGGCCCGGGGCGAACTGCTGCGCGGCGGCCGGAGGCGGGCCGGCCGGGGGCGGAGCGGCCCTCCGCCGGGTCGCGGGCCGGGCCACCGGCTCCCGGACGGGCGGCAGCTGCTGGGTGTGCCCGGCCGTGTCGGCCTCGCCGCGGAACAACCCGTCGAAACCCTCGGCCGCGTTGGGCGCGGGGCCCGGCGGCACGGGCGGGATCAACTGGGTCGCGTCGTCGGCGCCCTGCGCGGGCACGGGCGGGATGAACTGCGTGGCGTCCTCACCGGCGCCCGACTGGGCCGGCACGGGCGCGATGTACTGCGTCGCGTCCTCACCGGCACCCTGCTGGGCCGGGACCGGCGGGATGAACTGCGTCGCGTCCTCGCCCGGGTGGGCCGGGACCGGCGCGATGTACTGCGTCGCGTCCTCACCGGCGCCCGACTGGGCCGGCACGGGCGGGATGAACTGCGTCGCGTCCTCGCCCGGGTGGGCCGGGACCGGCGCGATGTACTGCGTCGCGTCCTCACCGGCGCCCGACCGGGCCGGGACCGGCGGGATGAACTGCGTCGCGTCCTCGCCCGGGTGGGCCGGGACCGGCGCGATGTACTGCGTCGCGTCCTCACCGGCGCCCGACT
>NZ_JBVHZI010000019.1:80373-99202 GCF_055574495.1 Streptomyces sp. NPDC029836
CGTGGGCCGGGACCGGCGGGATGAACTGCGTCGCGTCCTCGCCCGGGTGGGCCGGGACCGGCGCGATGTACTGGGTGACCGCGTCCGGCAGCGGCGGGTAGCCGTAGCCGTGCGGCGCGCCCGGGCCCTCGAAGCCGGGGCCCAGGACGTGCCCCTGCGGCGGGTGGTCGTACGCCGGCTGCTCGGGTCGCGGCGGCTGCGGCTCGTACGCGGGCTGCCCGTACGGCGGGGACGGGTACTCCTGCGCCGCGTGCCGGCCCGGCTGCCCGTACCCGGCGCCGTCCGGACCGTAGCCCTCCGGTTGCGGGTAGGCGTACGCGGGCGGCCCCCACGGCTCCCCGGGCTGCGGCGGCTGCTCGACGTACGCCTGCGGCTGCTCGGGCCGGGGCGGCTCACCCGGGTGACCCTGCTCCGGGTAGGGCTGCCCCCCGTGCGCCTGTCCCGGGTACGCCGGCTGCGCGTACCCCTGCTGCGGGTACGCCTGCTCCGGGTACGCCTGCTCCGGACCCGCCTGCTCCGGGTAGCCCGGAGTGGCCTCCGGGCCCACCGGACGCGGCGTCCCGGGCTCCGGGACGCCCCCTTGTCCGCTCTGCGTCACCGGGACTCCTTCTGCCTTCTCCGACGTCTCCCGCAACTACGGCAACCGTCGGGTCACGCTACCCGGTCCCTCCGCGGACATGTCAGGCCGGCTGAACCTCCAGCCGCGCCGCGAACTCCCGAACGGCCGCTTCCTCCCGGTACGGCTCCAACCGCCCCCGGAAGTCCTCCAGGTACTCCGCTCCCCGGCGCGAGCGCAGCGTCTCCAGCAGCTCGGCCGCCTTCGTCGCCGTCGTGCAGGCCTGCTCCACCTCCCGCTGCTGGACCTGCGCCGCCGCCAGCAGCAGCAGTCCGATCGCCCGCCGGCGGGCCTTCGTCGCGGGCAGCGCCCGCAGCGCCTCCTGCGCGCGGCGGGCCGCCGCGTCGGCCTGACCGAGGTCCCGGTGGCAGTGCGCCAGCTCGTCCGCCAGGTAGGCGTGCTCGAAGTGCCGGATCCACACCGGGTCGTCCCCGGACTCCGGCTCCGCCCGCTCCAGCGCCGTGATCGCCCGACCGGACAGCACCGCCGTCGACCGGGCGTCGCCCATCAGCGCGTGCCCGCGCGCCTCGGCGGCGTAGAACATGGCCTCCACCCGCGGCGTGACCTGCCCCCGCGTGCCCTCCTGCGCGGCCCGCGCCAGCTGGGCGATCTCCCGCGGGTTGCCCAGCTCGGCGGCGAGGTGACTCATCGACGCGGCGAGGACGTACCCGCCGTACGCCCGGTCGCCGGCCGCCTGGGCCAGCCGCAGGGCCTGGATGTAGTAGCGCTGCGCCAGACCCGGCTGCCCGGTGTCCACGGCCATGTACCCGGCGAGTTCGGTGAGCCGGGCCACGGCCGCGAACAGCGCCCGCCCGACCGGCTCCCGGTAGGAACCGCCGATCAGCCCGGACACCACGGAGTTCAGGTAGTGCACCACCACGGGCCGTACGTGGCCGCTGCCGAAACGGTGGTCGAGCTCGGTCAGGGCCTGCGTCGTCGCCCGGACGGCCTCCACGTCGGACATCCCGACGCGGGCCCCGCCACTGCGCGCGACCTGCGGGTCGGCGCCGGTGATCAGCCAGTCACGGCTCGGCTCGACCAGCGCGGACGCCGCCACGCTCGACCCCGACAGGAAGTCGCGGCGCCCCACGTCGCTGCGCCACAGCTCGCAGACCTGCTCGATGGCGCCGACGACGGTCGGGGAGAACTGCAGGCCGACGCCCGAGGCGAGGTTCTTGCCGTTGGCCATGCCGATCTCGTCGATGGTGACGGTCCGGCCGAGTTTGCGGCCCAGCGCCTCCGCGATGATGCCCGGAGCCCGGCCGCGCGGCTGCTGGCCGCGCAGCCAGCGGGCCACGGACGTCTTGTCGTAGCGCAGGTCGAGGCCGTGTTCGGCCCCGCACATGTTGACCCGCCGGGCGAGCCCGGCGTTCGAGCACCCGGCTTCCTGGATGAGCGCCTGCAGCCGTTCGTTCGGCTGGCGGGCCACGAGAGGCCTGGCTGCCATGAAAACCCCCTGAAGCCGCGGGTGATCGTTGGAATGATCACTTCCCGCCTGATGTGCGGAGAATCTTCCCCTCCGCGGCTCGTGGCTACCCAGCGACCGCGCCCCAGCCTCCTACGCGCCCCCGCCCGTGCACCGATGCGCCCCGTATGCAGGATCGATGCACCGTCCACCGGCCGGTTTGGGCCCGTAACCAGCCGTGACCCGAGGAGTTGTGATGGGCGTGGAAGAGACCATCGGAGTCACGGAGACCGCGCCCATCCCCCAGCAGCGTGGCGATCAGCTGCTCGACCATGCCGTGCGGTACGTGGAGGAACGGCACTGGGACGTCTTCGCCGGTACCTGGCTGGAGCACGGCGACGGCCGGGAACTGTGCTCCTGCGGAGCGACGGACTGTCCCGCACCCGGCGCCCACCCGGCGGTGAAGGAGTGGGCGGCCCAGGCGTCGGGCAGCGCGGTGGGGGTCCGGCGGATCTGGGCGAAGCACCCCACGGCCTCGATCCTGCTGCCGACCGGCCGGACCTTCGACGTGCTGGACGTCCCGGACTCCGCCGGTTTCCTCGCCCTGGCCCGCCTGGAGCGGATGCAGCGCACCCTCGGGCCGGTCACCCTGACCCCCGACCACCGCATGCTGTTCTTCGTCCTGCCGGGCGCCGGCGCGAAGACGGCGGACCTGGTGCGCAAGCTGGGCTGGCTGCCGCACGCCATCGACCTGGCGGCGCGGGGCGAGGGCGACTGGGTGGCCGCGCCGCCCACCCGGCAGGGCGGCCGGGGTCCGGTGCAGTGGGCCCGCAAGCCCACCCCCGCGAACCGGTGGCTGCCCGACACCGAGGAACTGATCGACGCCCTCGCGTACGCCTGCGGCAGCGAGGCCGCCGCTGCCCGGGGCCGTCGGGGCGCCTGAGGGTCCGCGCGCACCGGCCCGGCACCGCCCCGAGGTTCATGACATAAGTAACTGCTCACGTCCGCGACCCGCTCCTATGGTGAGGAACGTACGACCACGGGGAACGGACGAGAGGCAGGCGCATGCCGGAACAGGGTGATGCGGCGGGCGGTACGGGCGGGGTGGACGGCGTGCGAACCGCGCCGAGCGCCGCCGTACGCGTCGAAGGACTGTGGAAGCGGTTCGGCGAGCAGGTGGCCGTCGCGGGGGTCGACCTGGAACTGCCCGCGGGCCGGTTCATCGGTCTCGTCGGCCCCAACGGCGCCGGCAAGACGACGACGCTGTCGATGGTGACGGGGCTGCTGCGCCCCGACGCGGGCACGGTGACGGTCGTCGGACACGACGTGTGGGCCGACCCCGTCGCGGTGAAGTCCCGCATCGGGGTCCTGCCGGAGGGGCTGCGGCTCTTCGAGCGGCTCTCCGGACGCGAACTCCTGGGCTACATGGGCCGGTTGCGGGGGCTCCCCGGTGAGGAGACCGACAAGCGGGCGACGCAGCTGCTGGAGGTCCTGGACCTCGCGGGCGCGCAGCACAAGCTGGTCGTGGACTACTCGACGGGCATGCGCAAGAAGATCGGCCTCGCGGCCGCGCTGCTCCACAACCCCGAAGTCCTCTTCCTGGACGAACCGTTCGAGGGCGTCGACCCGGTGTCGGCGCAGACCATCCGCGGGGTGCTGGAGCGGTACACCGCGTCCGGCGCCACCGTCGTGTTCTCCTCGCACGTGATGGAGCTCGTCGAGTCGCTCTGCGACTGGGTGGCCGTCATGGCCGCCGGGCAGATCCGCGCCGCCGGGCCGCTGGCCGACGTACGGGGGTCCGCGCCGTCGCTGCAGGCCGCGTTCCTCGAACTCGTCGGCGCCCGGGACCGGGCCGCGGGCGACTCCCTCGACTGGCTCGGCGGCGCCCGATGAGCACCGCCCCGGCCGTGCGGGTCGCTCCGGTCGCGCCGGCCGTCGCGGACGTGTCGCTGACGCCGCTGTTCGTCCGCCTCAAGTTGTCGCTGATGCGCAACGGCCTGAAGGGTTCCTCCAAGCGCAAGGCCGCCTGGATCGGCAGCCTGGTCCTCGCGCTCGTCGTCGCCGGGTTCGTGACGCTGGGCCTGGCGATGCTGCGCGGCCACGCCCACGCCGGGACCGTCGTCGTACTGCTGGCCGCGATCCTGGCGCTCGGCTGGGCGTTCATGCCGCTGTTCTTCCCCACCGGTGACGAAACCCTGGACCCGAGCCGGCTCGTGATGCTGCCGCTGCGGCCGCGGCCCCTCGTACGGGCGCTGCTGGCGTCCTCGCTGGTCGGCATCGGGCCGCTGTTCACGCTGTGCCTGGCCGTCGGCTCGGTGGTGGCGGTGGCGCGCGGCGCGGCGGGGGTGGTGGCCGGTGTGGTGGCCGTCCCGCTGCTCGTCCTCGGCTGCGTGACGCTCGCCCGGGCCGTGGCGACGGCCAACGTACGGCTGCTGACCAGCCGCAAGGGGCGGGACCTCGCGCTGCTGAGCGGCCTGCTGATCGCGGTCGGGGCGCAGGTCGCCAACTTCGCGAGCCAGCGGCTGTTCGAGGCGGGTGGTCTGACCCGGCTGGAGCCCGTCGAGGCGGTCGTGCGGTGGCTGCCGCCGGCGTCGGCCGTCGGCATGGTCGACTCGGCGGCCCGGGGCGCCCACCCGGAGGCCGTCGGCCAGTTCCTGGTCACCGTCGCGGCGCTGGCCGGCCTGCTGTGGTTCTGGGAGCGGACCCTGACCGGGCTCATGGTCACGCCGGACGGCTCCAGCCTCGCGGCCTCGAAGCCCACCAAGGAACCCGGCGCGGGCCGTTCCCGGTCACTGCTGCCCGACGACCGTACGGGCGCCACCATGCGGCGGACGCTGCGCTACGCCGTGCGAGACCCGAAGACGAAGTCGGCCTGGGTGACGGCGCTGGCGATCGGCATGATCGTCCCGGTGGTCAACGCCCTCCAGGGCGCCGGTTCCGTCTACCTGGCCTGTTTCGGCGCGGGCATGCTCGGCGTCCAGATGTACAACCAGTTCGGGCAGGACACCTCCGCGTTCTGGATGGTCGCCCAGACCATCGTGACGCCGCACGACGCCTACCTCGAACTCCGGGCCCGGGCCGCGGCGCTGGCGCTGGTCATCGTCCCGTACACGGTCCTCGTCACGGCCGTCACGGCCGGCCTGATCGGGGACTGGGGCGCCCTCCCGGCCGGTCTCGGCGTGTCCTTGGCGCTCGTCGGGTCGATGCTGTGCACGGGCGCGCTGGCTTCTGCGCACTTCCCGTACTCGATCCCGTCGGACGGGGCCTTCAAGAACGTCGCCCCCGGTCAGGGCGGGCTCGCCTGGGCGGGCATCGGGCTCGGGCTGCTCGCCTCGGTGGTGATCTGCGCGCCGGTGATCGCCCTGACGGTGTTCCTGCACGTGGCCGACCACCGGGACCTGACCTGGGTCCTGTTGCCGCTGGGCACCGCCTGGGGCGCCCTGGCCACATGGGCGGGGCTGCGGCTGGCCGCGCCGACGGTGGCGCGCAAACTGCCGGAGATCCTGGTGGCGGTCAGCAGGGGCTGACCCGCGACCCCCACGCACGCCGCGCAGGGCCGGCCCCGCTCCCGGGAGGGAGGGGGGCCGGCCCTGCGCGTACGTCGGGAGCCGGGAGCGGGCGGGCGCTCCGCGGCGGGTGGACGGCTGCCCTGCAGGCGCAGCTGTCGGGCCGACGGGCGGGACGCGCGGGTGGCGCGGGGTGTCGGGTGGGGCGGGGTGCCGGGTGGGGCTGCCGGGACGCGGGAGCGCGGGGCGACTACTCCCAGGCGGTGGTGTTCTTGCCCGTCGGCGCCGTCTCCCAGGCAGTGGTGTTCTTGCCCGCCGGGGCCGTCTCCCAGGCTGTGGTGGCGGTGGTGACGCGGGTGTCGGCGCCGGGCGGGGTGGTCGCGGTCAGGGTCAGGGTCAGGGCGGCGGCGGCCAGGGCGGAGACGGCGGCGGTGCGGACGGCGAGGGTCTGGAATCGGGACACGGCGAAGCTCCTGGGGCTGGTCGGGACGTTCCGGGGGCGCCGCGGGAAGCCGCGGGCGGGGGCCCTGGGGCGGGCCGGAGGGAATCGGGCGCATCGGGGCCGGGGCGACGGCTGTCCTGCGGGACCAGCGGTCGGGGCGGCGTACGGCAAGCCCTGGGGTGGCGCGGGTGGCGCGCGTGGTGCGTGCTCCGGCGAGGCGGCGGGGCCTCGGGCCGGGCTACTCCCAGGCGGTGGTGGCGGTGACGTGGGTGGTGGCGTCAGGGGCCTGGCCGACGAGGGCGGGGGTGAGGGCGACGAGGGCGAGCGAGGTGACCGCGGCGGCCTTGACGATCGTGGTGCGCAGCATGGCGTGTCCTTCTCCCGAGCTGGAACGAGTGGGTGTTCCGGGCTGGCGTCCCGCGGTGACGCTTCCTCCGGTGTGACCGGCCGGGTGGTGTTCCCTGCCGGCGATCACTACTTTCGTCGCAGGTCAGGACGGGTGGAAGGGCTTTCAGGTGGACGGAAACGGTCCTGTCCCAATCCGTCCAGGCCGGCCGGAGGCGGACCGGAGGAGCTGCTCGTAGTACGGCGCCACGAGGGGTACGCCGACCCGGGTCACCCGCCATCCGCGCAGGGCCCGTACCTCGTCGAGGGCGCGTCGGCAGAGTTCCTCCGTACGGCGCTCCGCCTCGGCGAGGCCGTCCGCGAGGACGTACACGCCCACGACCGGGTCGGGCAGGGCGCCGGGGTGCGCCGACACGTGCTCGACCAGGCCTTCCGCGCCGGGCAGGGCTCGGATGAACTCTGCCGTGGAGGGCGGGAGTCGTACGCCCGGCGCGGGGGCACGGAGGGCCGCGTGGATCAGGAACATGGGATCGACCCTTCCGGAAGTGGAGGCCCGAACAAAGCATTGAACGTGGACAGTTCGGTCCTTGGACGGAAGTGTCCTCGGGCTGGTTTCGGTCGATCACTGCGTGCGATGATCTGCGCACTTGATCAATAAGGCACACACGGGGGGAACCGCTGTGCTAGCCACGCTTGGCCTCGACTCGACTTCCGAGGCCGTCTACCGCGCCATGCTCGCCTTTCCGCGCGAGGGGGTGAAAGCCCTCGGCGATCGCCTCGGCGTGCCCGAGGACGACGTCCGGCGCAGTCTCGACACGCTCAGCGAACTGGCCCTCATCCGGCCGTCCTACGAGCGGGCCGGCGAGCTGCGCGCGGTCACGCCCGAGGTGGGCATGGAAATATTGATGGCCCGCCAACAGTCCGAGTTGGCCGCGCAACAGCTGCGCGTCGAGGCCTCGCGGGCGGCGGCCGCCCAGCTCATCGCCGAGTACGCGGACCTCAGCCCGCACGCGGCGGCGAGCCCGGGCGTCGAACAGTTGGTGGGACTGGACGAGATCCGGTCCCGGATCAGCGGCCTCGCGCACGGACTGCGGACGGAGCTGATGAGCTTCGCGCCGGGCGGCGGGCACCGCGCGCACACCCTGGAGGCGTCGAAACCGAACGACCGGGCACTGCTGGCGCGCGGGGTTCGGATGCGGTCGCTGTTCCAGGACAGCGTGCGCAACAGCCAACCCACCGTGGCGTACGCGGCGTGGCTGAGCGAGCTCGGCGGCGAGGTGCGGACCGCTCCCGACCTGCCGACCCGGCTCATGATCTTCGACCGTACGTCGGCGGTCATCCCGATCAGCAGCGAGGACAGCGCGGCGGGCGCGGTGATCCTGACCGGGCAGGGCACGCTGACGGCGCTGTGCGCGCTCTTCGAGAACGTGTGGGCGGGCGCGCAGCCGCTGGGCGGCGCGCCGGAGCGGGACGAGGGCACGCTCAGCGCCCAGGAGAACACCGTGATCCGGCTGCTGGCGCAGGGGCTGACCGACGAGGCCATCGCGAAGCGGCTCGCGGTCTCCCCGCGGACGGCCCGGCGGCTGGCCAACGGGCTGATGGAGCGCCTGGGGGCGGCCAGCCGCTTCGAGTTCGGCGTCCGCGCCGTCCAGCGCGGCTGGCTCCCGAGCACGTCGTAGCGCGCGGGCGCGACCGGCGGCCGGCCGGTACGCCCGCGCCGGGCCCGGTCGGAGTCCGGCCGCCGCCCTCGCGCGGTCAGGTGCGCGTGGACACCGGCCGGATTCCCTCAGCCAACCCGGTCCCGCTCGTGCGTCGCTGGAGCGGGTCCGTGCGCGGGCGGGTGCGGGGGTGTCAGGGGGCGTCGGCGGTGACTCCCTCCAGGAAGGGTTCGACGGCCGCGCGCCAGGCGGCCGGTTGGTCGTAGTGGAGGTAGTGGCCTGCGTCCGGGATCTCGGCGTACTGACCGGCGGGCAGGACGCGGACCATCTCCTGGGCCTCGGCGCGGCCCAGTTCGCCGTCCAGGCCGCGGACGACCAGGGTGGGGCAGCGGACCTGGGCCAGTTCCTCCCAGTGGGCGTCGTGCACCCAGGTCTCGCGGGCGGTCAGCATCTGGCGACGGGAGAACAACGGGCGCCAGCCGTCCGGCGCCCGGTGCATGACCTCGGCGAAGAACGCGCCGCGGCCGGGGTCGGGCCGCTCCACGCGGGGGTCGTCCTCGCCGAACCAGCGGCGGGCGGCGTCCTGCGTGGGGAACGGCAGCGGCCAGCGGCGGAACCATTCCTCCCATTCCTGCTGGGAGGCCTCGCCGAGGGCCGAGGCCCGCATGTCGCAGATGACCAGGGCCCGGACCAACTCGGGGCGGCGGGCGGCGAGCTGCCAGGCGGTGAGGGCCCCCATGGAGTGGCCTACGAGGATCACGGGGGCGAGGCCGAGCTGGTCGACGGCCGCTTCGGCGTCGGCCACGAAGGCCTCGCGGCCCAGCGGGGTGGCGAAGGACCGGCCGGCTCCGGGGCGGGCGCTGTGGCCGTGTCCGCGCTGGTCCAGGGCGACGACGCGGTGCCGTTCGCCCAGCCAGCGGGCGGTACCGGCCCAGTGCAGGGCGCGGCCCATCAGGCCGTGGAGTAACAGGACCGCCGGACGCAGGGGCTCCGCGGGCGGTTCGCGGAATTCCCAGGCGGCCAGGCGAACGCCGTCGGCCCCCGTCACATCGATGCGCTGTACCACCGCAGATGCACCCCCTTCGATCCCGGCCAGACTATCGAACCCGCATTCGAAAACGGGCGTCTCGCCAACAACACCGCTCTTTCGAGTGACCTTGCTCAAGGATTGGCCGCCGCTGCCGATGGAGATCCTTTCCACAGGGAGGCGGGCCGCTCGGGGAAGACGGTCCGAAGGGAATGACCTTGAGAGCTCGGGGCTCCAGGTCAGCAAGGGGAGGATCGGTCCCGGCGCCGCGAGGCGCCGGGACCGCCCGCTTCCCCCCGCTCCGCGGGGATCGTCAGCGCTTGGCCACGAACACGTGCGAGGCGGTCTCCTCGTCCAGTTCGGCGGCCTCGCCGCCACTGCCGACGAGCACCCCGCCCGGGGATTCCGTCACGCTGACCACGGAGCCGGGCTGCACGCCCGCCCGCCGCAGCGTGTACATCAGCTGGGCGTCCGTCTGGATCGGCTCGCCGATCCGGCGGACGACCACCGTCTTGCCCTCGCTGCCCGGGTCCAGCTCGGCCAGGCTGACCATGCCGTCCTCCAGGAACGGATCGGCCTCGGCCTTCTCCCCCAGTTCCTCCAGGCCCGGGATCGGGTTCCCGTAGGGGGACTCGGTCGGGTGGCGCAGCAGCTCCAGTACGCGCCGCTCCACCGCCTCGCTCATGACGTGCTCCCAGCGGCAGGCCTCCGCGTGCACCTGCTCCCACTCCAGGCCGATGACGTCGACGAGCAGGCACTCCGCGAGGCGGTGCTTGCGCATCACGCGGGTGGCGAGCTTGCGGCCCTCCTCGGTCAGCTCCAGGTGACGGTCGCTGGCCACCGACACCAGGCCGTCCCGTTCCATGCGCGCCACCGTCTGGCTGACCGTCGGGCCGCTCTGGTCGAGCCTCTCGGCGATCCGGGCGCGCATGGGGACCACGCCTTCCTCTTCCAGCTCGAGGATGGTGCGGAGATACATCTCCGTGGTATCGATCAGTCCGGACATTCGTGCCCCTCGGATTGCGTGCGCTGGCCCTGCCCCCAATTCTGACGCATCGCGCCGACAACCGTCCCGCGCCGAGCGTCAAGGCATGTACGGGACTCTCGCGAGCCCCGTGGAGGGCCTTTCGGCCCGGGGATTGACGTTCGTATTGACACGCGCTTGGTCCAGACCGCACGGTGAGCGGCGGACACGGACGCACCCACCGCACCCCACCCTGGAAGGGCCTTCGGCGTATGAGCGAGAGCAAGCTGGCCGGGCAGTTCTTCGACGCCGCCATCGGTCTGCTGGAGCGGGTGCGCGACGAGGAGGCCTCCCGCGTCAACGAGGCCGGGATCGTCATCGCCGAGGCCGTCGCCTCGGGGAACCGGCTCTTCGCCTTCGGCGCGGGACACTCCTCGCTGCCCGCGCAGGACGTGGTCTACCGGGCCGGCGGACTCGCCCTGATGAACTTCCTCGCCGTACCCGGCACCGCCGGCATCGACGTCATGCCCGCCACCCTGGGCAGCGCGCTGGAGCGGGTCGACGGACTCGCCGGGGCGGTGCTCGACAGCAGCCCGGCCTCCGACGGGGACGTCCTGGTGATCATCTCGCTGTCCGGGCGCAACGCGCTGCCCGTCGAGATGGCGATGAACGCCCGGGCGATCGGCCTCAAGGTCATCGGCGTGACCTCCATGGCGTACGCGACGGGAACGCGCTCGCGGCACGTCTCGGGCACCTTCCTCAAGGACCACTGCGACATCGTGCTCGACAGCAAGATCGCGGTCGGTGACGCCGAGCTGACCCTCGACGGCATCGACGCCCCCTTCGCCCCCGCGTCCACCGTCGTGACCAGCGCGATCATGCAGGCGGTGATGGCGGCGGCGGCGGGGGAACTGGTCGCGCGCGGCGTCGAGCCGCCGCTGCTGCGGTCGGGGAACGTGGACGGCGGCCACGAGTGGAACGGTCGCGTGATGCAGGAGTACGGCGACCGGATCTTCTTCCGCCACTGACTCTTCCGCCCCTGACGGACGGCGGTGCGCGCCCCTGCCGACCGTGACCGGAAGCGTCGCTTCCGGTCACGGCACTAGCATGGGGAGGACCTGCGCTCGGGGTCTCGGGGAGCTGAGGTGGCCGGGTATGCCCTTCACCCGTACGACGTTCACCGCGCGGCGGGCCCCGCCCGCCTGCGCCGTCGCGCTGTTGCTGGTCCTGGCCGGCGCCGGGACGACCCCCGCCGCGCCCCCGCCGGGGACCGCGACCGTCGCCGCCGCGCCCGTTCCCGATCGCGCGGAACCGGATCCGCAAGCCGCCCTGGACGCCGGGACGGTGGCCCGCCTGGACGCGGCGATCACCGCCGTGATGAAGGAGGCCGGCATCCCGGGCGTGAGCGTCGGCCTGTGGATCCCGGGGCGCGGCGCCTACGTCTCGTCCTTCGGGGTCGCGGACCGCCGCGACGGCGCCCCCCTGAAGCCCGACATGTACTCCCGGATCGGCAGCGTGACCAAGACGTTCACCGTGACCGCGGTCCTGCAACTGGTGGACCGGGGCCTGGTCGGCCTGGACGATCCGATCGCGAAGTACGTCGACGGCGTCCCCGGCGGCGAGCACGTCAGCGTGCGCCAACTGGCGGCCATGCGCAGCGGGCTCCCCGACTACACCTCCGACCCGAAGTTCCTCGACGCGCTGCGCGCCGATCCGCACCGCGCGTTCACGCCGCGGCAGCTGCTCGGGTACGCCTTCGCGCATCCGCCGGACTTCGCCCCGAACGCGCGGTGGGAGTACAGCAACACCAACACGGTGCTGCTGGGACTGCTGGTGGAGAAGGTGTCGGGCCAGTCCCTGGCGGCCCACCTGCGGGAGCGGGTCTTCGCCCCGCTGGGGCTGGACTCCACCTCGTTGCCGACCGGCAGCGCGTTCCCGGACCCGCACCCCCAGGGGTACACGACGTTCAGCCCCGACGGGTCCGTCGTGACGGCCACCGATTGGAACCCGTCGTGGGCGTGGGCGGCCGGAGCGGTCGTCTCCGACCTGGAGGACCTGCGCGCGTGGGTGCCGGCGCTGGTGGACGGGCGGCTGTTGGAGCCGGCCACGCAGGCCGAGCGGCTGCGCACGGCTCCCGTGGGGGTTCCCGGTGTCGGGTACGGGCTGGGGATCGCCCGCGTCGACGGTTGGCTCGGGCACAACGGCGAGCTGCCCGGGTACGAGACGATCGCCGCCGGACTGCCGGGGAGCGGCGTCACGCTCGTGGTGCTGGTCAACTCCGACATCGACCGCGGCGGCTCGCTCAGCACGCTGGTCGGCCGGGCCGTGACGCGGATCGCCACCCCCGAGCACGTGTGGAACCTGCCCTCCCCCTCGCAGGTCGGCGGGGATCGGCGGTAGGGGCGCCGGGGTCGGCGCGGCGCCGTCAGGGCGCGGCCCGGGCGCCCGTCGCCAGGTCGAGGTCGGCGGCGACGCGGGCCGCGACCTCCTCCGCGTACAGGGCGTCCGCGCGCTCGAAGGCCGGGCGGGAGGAGCCGCGCAGGAAGGTCAGCGCGCCCAGGGTCCGGCCGCGGCTGCGCAGCACCACGCACAGGGCCTGTGTCGCCCCGGCCGGCCAGTGCCGGGCCCGGGCCCAGTCCTCGTCCCGCGCGCCGCCGGGGGCGCCGGCCCGGACGGGGCCGATCCGGTCCAGGGCCTGGAGCGCCGGGTGGGAGTTCTCGTAGCGGACGGGGATGGCGCCCGGCCCGGGCAGCAGCAGGGCCAGGCCCGACGGGGACACGGCCGAGCGGACGAGCCGTCGGCCCCGCTCGGGGGCCTCGGCTCCGGGCGGCCCTTCCAGTACGTCGACCAGGGCGTGGTCGGCGAAGCCGGCCAGGGCGAAGTCGAGCCGGATGGCGGCGGCCTCGGCCGGGTCGGCGCATTCGGCGGCGGCCCGGCCGGCGCGGTGCAGTTGGTTGGAGCGGAAGCGGAGCTGCCCGGTGTCCAGTTCGGCCTGCCGGGCCTCGGTGACGTCCTGGAACAGCCAGCCGACCCCGAGCGGTACGGGTTCCTCCGCCAGTGGGGAGGCAAGCCGCAGGAAGCCGCTGCGCCAGCACCGGCGCCGGACCCCCTCGGCGGTCCGTACGGAGACCCACAGGTCCAGCGGCGACGGCGGCGCCCCCTCGGCCAGTACGTGCTGGAGCGCGCCCTCCAGTTCCTCGACGCCCTGGACGAGGAGGTCCCCGAGGGGCCGGCCGAGGAGCGCACCGCGGCCCGCCGCGAAGGCGCGGGCGGCGTGCGTGTTGACCACGGCGGGGCGCAGGTCGACGTCGACGAGGACGACGCCCCAGGAGGCGTCGTCCATGAGGGCCTCGCTGAGCGCGATGGAGCGTTCGAGGTCGATCTGGGCGTGGACCTCGCTGAAGGCGCAGTACACGCCGGCGGGTTTGCCGTCGGCGCCGGGGACGCCGGCGGACTGGGTGCGTACGAGGATCCGGCCGCCGTCCTTGGTGAGCAGCGCGAACTCGTGGACCTGGCGTCCGGGTAGGTGCTGGGCGGACATGAGGCGTTCTTGGACGTCGTCCGCGTCGGCGGCGCGCGCGGCCCAGCCCGCGAAGCCCCTGCGGCCCACGGCCTCGGCGGCGGACCAGCCGAGGATCCGCTCCGCCTCCCGGTTCCAGTGGGTGAGCACGCCGTCGGAGTCGAACGCGCACAGGGCGGCGTCCATCCCGTCCAGCAGCGCTGCGAGCAGATCGTCGGCGGACTCGCCACGACCGGAAGCACTCACCTGGCACCCCCTGCAGGTGTTCGTGTGTGCGGCACGTCGGATCATTCAACTGGAACGTGACACAGGCCACACCCGGTTCCCGCATTCCTCCCGGAATGTCCGTCGGCGCGCTCCCGGATGCGCCCGCCGGTGCGCCGCCGGTGCGCCGCCGGTCCGCCGTCAGTCCGCGAGGACCAGGAAGACCATCCCGGCCGCGAGGAGCGCGCCGGCGGTCCCCCAGCCGCGCAGCGCCGCCGCCTCGCCGCGGTCCTCGCGCCGGGCCCAGCGTTCGATCCGGCGCCGGACCTCGGGGTCGGCCGCCCAGGCGGGGCCGCGCAGCTCCCGCCAGGCGTCCCGCATCAGGGCGATCTCGCGGGTGACGTCGACGTGGTCGTCGTCCACGTACACGAGCTGGACCCGGCGGCCGGCCCGGTCGTGGGCGTACGCGAGGACCAGGGGCTGGTTGCGCGCCATGGCCGCGCCGGGGTTGGGGGCGGCCCGGATGTCCTGGACGTCGGCCCAGGCCAGCCGGCGGGTTCCGGTGAGGCGGCGGACCCGGATGCCGTCCCGGTCGATGGTGGTCGAGCAGCGCCGGAAGGCCCGTACGAGCCATCCGAACAGGGCGACGACCAGGGCCGCGATCAGCAGTTTCACACCGGGGGCCACGTGCTCCATGGTCGCCACGATCAGCAGCACGCAGGGCGTTCCCAGCCCGACGGCGAGGCGGACGCCCGCGAGCCGCGCGGGCCGGACCCGGTAGTCGCGCGGCAGCAACCCTGCGCCCATGACACCCCTCCCCACGCTGCGGGACGGCCAGTGTAGGAAGGAACTCCGGGGCCGAACAGGGGAGTTGCGGCCGCTCCGAAGGTGCCGAACAAATAAGTTGAGCGCCCGGCGCAGCGGATTTAGGCTCTGGAGTACACGAGAAGGGAGGTGGTTCCCGCAATGTACGGAAACCGGACGCGTGAGGTGGCTGCGGGCTGACGGCCCGTTGTCGCAACGCACCCAGTGCGGTGCCCGGCGTGGCCGCCAGGCGCCAATCCCAAGCAGTCACCCGACCCGCGGGCTCGCCGGTACGTCCGGCCGGCTCCTCTCACTGCAGGAGAGGAACCAGAGCCCGCGGGTCGCCTGCGTTCCCGGGCGACCCGCGCCGCCCGCCCGGACCGCCCGCCCGTCCTACGGGCAGAGCCGCTCGACGCGCCACTTGTCGCCGTCCAGGGCGTAGCGCAGCCGGTCGTGCAGCCGGTTCGCGTGGCCGTTCCAGAACTCCACCGCGTCGGGCACCACCCGCACCCCGCCCCACTCCGGCGGCACCGGAACCTGCTCGCCCTCCGGGTAGCGCTCGGCCAGCTCCGCGTAGCGGCGGTCCAGCTCCTCCCGGGAGCCGATCACCCGCGACTGCTCGCTCGCCCACGCCCCCAGCTGGGAGCCGTGCGGCCGGGAGCGGAAGTACGCGGCGGTCTCGTCGCGGCCGATGCGGGAGGCGGTGCCGGTGACGACGACCTGGCGGGCGATCGGGTGCCAGGGGAAGAGCAGCGAGACGTACGGGTTCGCGGCGAGCTCGACGCCCTTGCGGGAGCCGTAGTTCGTGAAGAAGACGAAGCCCCGCTCGTCGAACCGCTTCAGCAGCACCGTGCGGGTGCTGGGCCGCCCCTCGGGCGTCGCGGTGGCCACGACCATGGCGTTGGGTTCGAAGACGTGCGCGTCGGCCGCCTGCCGGAACCAGCGGGCGAACTGCTCCATCGGCCCGTCCGCGAGGCTCTCCTCCCGGACGATCTCGGAACGGTACTGCTCGCGCATGACGGCGGGGTCAAGGTCCTGATCGCTCACACGGCCATCCTGCCGCAGGACGCCGGCCGATGGTGTGCCGTATGTCACGCTTCCGCAGGGCATCCGGAGCGGACAAAATCTTGGGGCCGGTCCGAGGGCCCCCGTACGGATGACCTTCGGCCGTGCCGGGCATCAACGGGGATGACCGCGCCGGACCGCGAATCACGCCGGGAGCCGCGCGTGTTCGCACTATTTGAGGAGCCGCCTGATGTCCGATTTCGTACCCGGACTCGAAGGGGTCGTCGCGTTCGAGACCGAGATCGCCGAGCCCGACAAGGAGGGCGGGTCGCTCCGCTACCGGGGGGTGGACATCGAAGACCTGGTCGGACACGTCTCCTTCGGGAACGTCTGGGGCCTGCTGGTCGACGGTGCGTTCAACCCGGGCCTGCCGGCCGCCGAGCCCTTCCCCATCCCCGTGCACTCGGGTGACATCCGCGTCGACGTGCAGTCGGCGCTCGCCATGCTCGCCCCCGTGTGGGGCCTGAAACCGCTGCTGGACATCGACGAGCGGACCGCGCGCGACGACCTGGCGCGGGCCGCGGTCATGGCGCTGTCGTACGTCGCCCAGTCCGCCCGCGGCCAGGGCCTGCCGATGGTGCCGCAGCGCGAGATCGACAAGGCAGAGTCCGTCGTCGAACGGTTCATGATCCGCTGGCGGGGCGAGCCCGACCCCAAGCACGTCAAGGCCGTCGACGCCTACTGGACGTCCGCCGCCGAGCACGGCATGAACGCCTCCACCTTCACCGCCCGCGTCATCGCCTCCACCGGCGCCGACGTCGCGGCGGCGCTGTCCGGGGCGGTCGGCGCCATGTCGGGCCCGCTGCACGGCGGCGCCCCGTCGCGCGTGCTCGGCATGATCGAGGAGATCGAGCGCACCGGCGACGCCGTCGCGTACGTGAAGAAGGCCCTCGACAAGGGCGAGCGGCTCATGGGCTTCGGGCACCGGGTCTACCGCGCCGAGGACCCGCGCGCCCGCGTGCTGCGCCGCACCGCCAAGGAGCTCGACGCCCCGCGCTACGAGGTGGCGGCCGCGCTGGAGAAGGCCGCCCTGGAGGAGCTGCACGCCCGCCGCCCCGACCGGGTCCTCGCCACCAACGTGGAGTTCTGGGCCGCGATCATGCTGGACTTCGCGGAGGTCCCGGCGCACATGTTCACCTCCATGTTCAGCTGCGCCCGTACTGCCGGCTGGTCGGCGCACATCCTGGAGCAGAAGCGGACGGGCCGCCTGGTGCGCCCGTCGGCCCGCTACACCGGCCCGGGCCGTCGCGACCCCCGCGACATCGAGGGCTGGGCCGGCATCGCCGAGACGGCCTGATCCGTCCCGGACCCCCTTTTTGCACGGCGGGCGCCGCACCCTCAGCGGGGAGCGGCGCCCGCGCCACGTTCGGAGCCCCCTCGTGTCCAAGATCCCCTACTTCGTCCTCGCCGTCGGCGCGCTGGTGGCCGCGGTGTGCCTGCTGCGGCGGCGGACGGTCCTGCGCGGGCGCGGGGTCGCCGTCACGGCCCGCTGCGCCGCGGTGCGCCGACCCGCGGCCGGCGGGGAGGCCCGGATGACGTTGCGCTACCCCGCGCCGGACGGCCGGACCCGCACCCACGAGGCGGGCGAACGGGAGTGCCCGCCGGGAACCCGCGAGGGCGACCCGGTGGAGGTGCTGTACGACCCCCGGGACCCGGCCCGGGCCGGGACGGCGCTCACGGCCCGGAGGTCCCCCTGGCGGCAGTGGGACCTGTACGCCCTGATGGGCGTGTCCCTCGGGGTCGCGGTGGCGGCGGCGCTCGGTTGACGTGGGGGCGGGGTGGGGGCGCTGCCGGTGGGGGTCAGGTCAGGGTCGCGTCCAGGATGCGGGACCACTGGGCCACCACGCGGGCGCGGCGGGGCGTGTCGTCGGTGAGGACGTTGGCCAGGCCGAGGCCGCGGGCCATGTCCAGGAAGCCCTGCACGGTCTCCCGTACGCCGGGCACGGACTCGTCGGCGAGCAGCAGCTCCACCGCGATCCGGTGGGTCTCGCGGCCCACGCGGGCTTCGAGCTCGGTGACCTGCGGGCGCAGTTGCTCCTCGTTGGAGGCGGCGACCCACAGTTGCAGCGCGGCCCGGAACAGGGCACCCGTGTAGAGGTCGACGATGGCCTCGACCACGGCCGGTCGGGGGGCCGGGGCGGCGTGGAACAGCTCGCGCAGGGCGGTGGAGCGTTCCTCGGCGACGAACGCGACGGCCGCGGTGAAGAGTGCTTCGCGGGTCGGGAAGTGGTGCTGGGCGGCGCCCCGGGAGACCCCGGCGCGTTCGGCGACGACGGCGACGGTGGAGCCCGCCCAGCCGTGTTCCGCGAGGCAGGCGACGGCGGCCTCCAGGAGGTGGCGTCGGGTGACCCGGCTGCGGGCCTGCTTGGGGCCGGTCACCGTACCCATGCCGCGTCCCGGCGCTCGAAGCGGGCGGTGATGCCCTCGCGGGCCTCCGCGGAGGCGAAGACGGCCGCGGACAACTCCGTCAGGCGGGCGCCGTCGCGGTCCAGGGACTCCCGTACGGCGGCGGTGGCCAGGGCCTTGGTGGTGGCGAGGGCCTGCGGGGCGGCGCGGCGCAGGCCGTCGAGGACGGGGGCGAGGGCGGTGTCCACGTCGTCCTCGGCGTGCAGGGTGAGCAGGCCGATGCGGGTGGCTTCGGCCGGGCCGAAGGTTTCGGCGGTGAGGAAGTAGCGGGCTGCGGCGCGCGGGTCGAGGCGGGGCAGCAGGGTCGCGGAGATCACGGCGGGGGCGAGGCCGAGGTGGGTCTCGGTGAACGCGTACGAGGACTGCGGGCCGGCGGCGGTGATGTCGCAGGCGCCGAGCAGGCCGAGGCCGCCGGCGCGGACGTGGCCGGTGACGCGGGCCACGACCGGCTTCGGGAGCGCGGTCGTCTCGCGCAGGAGCGCGAGGAAGTCGGCGGGGTCGCAGGGGGACTTGAGGTCGGCGCCGGCGCAGAAGGTGTTGCCGGTGTGGGTGAGGACGATGGCCCGGGTGTCGGGGTCGGCGGCGGCTTCGGCGAGGGCCGTGCGGAGGTCTGCGACCAGCTGGGCGGAGAGGGCGTTGCGGGTGGCGGGGGCGTTGAGGGTGAGGGTGGTGACGGCGTTCGCCTGGCCGGCGGTTACTCGGGGGGGCATGGGTCCTCCGGACGGGCGGGGGTGGGGCGGGCGGGGCGGGTCGTGGGGGCGGGGCGGGTCGTGGGGGCGGGGGGGGGGGGGGGGGGGGGGGGGGGGGGGGGGGGGGGGGGGGGGGGGGGGGGGGGGGGGGGGGGGGGGGGGGGGGGGGGGGGGGGGG
>NZ_JBVHZI010000020.1:0-98553 GCF_055574495.1 Streptomyces sp. NPDC029836
TCCACCTGCGGCAACAAGGGCTCCATCCGCTCCCACGCCGCCTCCGTCAACTCACCTCGACCTGTCACAAGATCAATTATCAGACAGGCTCTAGGGGCCGCGTCGTGTTGGTCACGGTGGACACCGCCGATGGGAAAGGGAGGGGCCCCCGGGGGTTCCACATCGATGCCTGCGTCCCGCAGGGCCTGGGTGGGGGCTGCCGGAGGGTCCGACGACGGTGAGCAGTTGGCCGGGGAGGTTGATGCGCAGGCCGCAGATGATGACCAAGCCCATGTGGCTTGCTCCGATGCCGACGACGCGGGTCATTCAAGAACTCCCCGTCCCCCCTGGGCGGGTGGTGCGACGCGGGGTGCGCGCCGGTGGTGGTAGGGCGGGCAGGAGCAGGGGTGACGGATGTCGCGGTGGCCAGCGCTGCGGTCCGGGCGGGGCGGGCCGCCCGTCGAGCCGGAGAACCGCCGGCTGGAGGTAAGCAGCCTCGCCCGGATCGCACGTGTCCTGCCCGACCCGCCCGAACTGATTAACGGCGGACTCACTCCTTCCGGTAACGGAGACCGTCTCACCGTCACGCCTCTCTCGCGGCACGGTTACGTAGGAGCACTCATTGAGCCAGGCCGGGATCGACAGGCCGCAGAAGACAGGTGACACACATGCGAACCGAGGCCGCCAAGCGAGTTGAACTGGTCTTCTCCCTCTTCGACGCCAATGGCAACGGCGTCATCGACTCCAACGACTTCGACCTCATGACGGGCCGTGTTCTGGAGGCGGCGGCCGCATCGGATGACGGCGCCAAGGCCGCTATCCGGGCCGCGTTCCGCCGCTACTGGACGGTGCTGGCCACGGAACTGGACGCCAACGGCGACGGTGTGATCACCGTCGAGGAGTTCCGTCCGTTCGTGCTGGATCCCAAGCGCTTCGGTCCCACGATCGCCGAGTTCGCCCAGGCGCTCGCCGCACTCGGCGACCCCGACAAGGACGGCCTGATCGAGCGCCCGCTTTTCGAATCGCTGATGACGGCGATCGGCTTCGAGAAGGCGAACATCCACGCGCTGTTCGACGCCTTCGGCCCGGATGCCGAGGACCGCATCACTGTGGCTACGTGGGCCTCCGGCATCGAGGACTACTACGCTCCGGACATGGCCGGGATCCCGGGCGACAAGCTGGTGGCTGCCCGGGTCTGAGACCGCGCGTGAGCGACTGTCCCGGGACGCTGTCGCTCGTGATCATGGAACGCCGCTCGGCGTCCCGGGCGCGGGCGGCGACCGCTACGACGCGCCCCAGCTCGTGCCTGTGCCAGGGTGTGTCCTACTGGGCGGGGCCTGCGGCAGGCCCCGCCCTCGAATCCTGTGCTCGGGCGGTCGTTCCTGTCCCGGTGAAGCCCCCGGCCAGGTACGGGGTGCCCGGCCTTGTTCGGACGTCGTCGTGAGCGCTGGGGACGTCATGGCCGGGGCTTGTGCGCGAGTACCCACCGGTTTCCCTCCAGCGCGTCGTTCGCCTCAGGGACGGGGCCCCGTCCGTGCCGGCGGGTGAAGTCGAAGGGCGTGTGCATCGAGGTGAACCAGCCCTTGGCCGTCAGGTCGCCCACGGAGTCGGGTCGTGGTCCGGTGTCGAAGAGGTGGAGCAGGTCGATGCCGATCTGTTCGCGCGTCGCCGTGTAGATCGGGCTGTCGCGGTACGCCAGCAGGTCCGGCTCCAGCTTGGCTTCGAAGGCCAGAGCGCTGCCTCCGGTGGTCAGCCTGTCCACCGTGTTGATGAGGTATGTCTCGGCGGGGCCCGGCAGGTAGAAGAGGAGTCCTTCGGCCAGCCAGACGCTCGGCACGGTCGGGTCGAAGCCGGCGGTGGTCAGCGCGGTGACCCAGTCCGCGCGCAGGTCGACCGGTACGGGGACGCGCTTCACCTTCGGGGCGGCCGACAGACCGGTGAGCACCTGCTGCTTGAAGGCCAGCACGCCCGCCCGGTCGATCTCGAAGACCACCAGGTCGGACGGCCAGTCCAGCCGGAAGGCACGCGTGTCCAACCCGGCTCCCAGCAAGACTACTTGGCGGGCGTCCGTCCGGGCCCACTGGAGGAGGAAGTCGTCGAGGACCCTGGTCCGCAGGCCGAAGTAGCGGGCGAAGCGCCCCCACAGCGGGTTGTCGTCCCCGTCCGGGACCTGCTCGATGCGTACCGGCCAATGGGTGCATGCCGGGGCGGCGCGTACAAAGTGTTCCGCGTAGGCGTCCTGGGCCAGGCTGTCGTGGCGGTGGGTCTCGATCGCCCGTGCCGCGGCGACCAGGAGGGCGGTCAGGCCCACACCTCCGTCCACGCCGTCCAGGTCTGTTTGCTGCGGCGCCGGGCCGGTCATGTGTCCTCCGTTGGCGGAAGTGGGAGTGCGGGGTGTCTGCTCGTGGGACGGAGTAGGTCTGCGGTGTGGGATGCCGCATTCATCGGCTTGTTCGCTCTGGGAGCAGGACGGGTTTGACCACGCGGCCCGCGTCGCAGTCGCGTTCGGCCTCGTTGATGTCGGCCAGCGGGTAGGTGCGGATCAGCTGGTCGAAGGGAAAGCGACCGGCCTGCCACAGCCCGGTCAGCCGGGGTATCAGCAGCCCGGGGACGGCGTCCCCTTCGCAGATGTGGCGGATGTTGCGGCCTCGGTCGAGCGTGCCCGGTTCGAGCGACAGTGGGGTGTGCAGGCGTGCCACCAGGCCGAGGGTGCCGGTAGGGCGCAGCGCTTGGAGCGCGTTGTTGATGAGCGGGGCCGAGGCCGTGGTGTCCAGGGCGTACTGCGCGCCGCCGTCGGTCAGCCGTCGGATCCGTTGGGGCAGTCCGGCCGTTGCGGCGGGCAGTGGGATCGCTCCGAACCGTTCGGCCAGGGCGAGCCGTTGGGGATGGCGGTCGACGGCCACGGTCAGTGCGCCGGCGGCGGTGGCCGCCATCACCGCGGCCAGGCCCACGGCTCCGGCGCCGAGGACCGTCAGGGTGTCGCCGGGGCCGGCGCCGAAGGTGTTCAGTACGGCTCCGGCACCGGTGAGGAATCCGCAGCCGAGCGGCCCGAGCAGTTCGAGCGGCAGCGCGGGGTCGACCCGGACGGCGTTACGGACCGGGACGAGCGCGTACTGGGCGAACGAGGACTGGCCGAACCAACGAGGGGCCAGCGCCTTCCCGGTCGAGTCGGTGAGCCGCGGCGGTTCCTCCTCGCGTCCTCCAAAGAGGTTGAGGGAGGCGAAGGAGTCGCAGTGGGCGGGGGCCGCGCCAAGGCAGTTCCGACAGTGTCCGCAGGAGTCGAAGCTCAGCACGACGTGGTCACCCACGTTGACCGTGGTGTCAGGGCCGCTGCCCGCCCGCACCACGACCCCGGCGCCCTCGTGGCCGAGGACGGCCGGCAGCGGGCTGCGGCCGGCGGATCGCCGGACCGCGAGATCGGTCCGGCACATCCCGGAGCCTGCGATCTCGACCAGGATCTCGCCGGGGGCGGGTTCCGTCCGCAGGGTCACCTCCTCGACCCTGAAAGGGTCCTCGTACGAGCGCAGTACGGCCGCCTGGAACCTCATCGTCACGCCTCCCGCGGGCGGTGGACGACGAACGGCCGGAGGTTGCCGTAGAGCCCCCACGGTCCGCCCGCGACGCCGACGCCGCTGTCCTTGACGCCTGCGAAGGGCTGGGCGAGGGACAGTTCGGCATGATGGTTGATCCAGGCCGTGCCGCATTCGAGCCGGTCGGCCACCGCCTCGGCCCGGTCGAGATCGGTGCCCCATACGGAGCCGCCCAGTCCGAAGCCGGTGCCGTTGGCCGCGTCGACGGCTTCGTCGAGGCTCCGGTACGGCAGCACCGGCAGGACCGGTCCGAACTGTTCCTCGGTCACCACCGGACTGCCGGGCGGGACGTCGGTGAGGATCGTGGGAGCGAAGAAGTATCCCGGCCCGTCCAGCCGGTGGCCGCCGGACGCCGCCCGGGCGCCGTCCGCCAGGGCCCGCTCCGTGAGCTGTTCGACCCGGGCCAGCTGCTGGGCGTTGTTGACCGGTCCCAACCGGGTTTCGGGGTCGAGTCCGGGCCCGACGGCGACGGTCTTCGCGCGCTGGGCGAGAGCTTCGACGACCTCGGCGTGGAGCCGGGCCGGGACGTAGACGCGTTTGACCGCCATGCAGACCTGCCCGCAGTTGCGGAACGCCGCCCAGAACAGCCGGTCCCCGATCCGGTCCACGTCGACGTCGTCCAGCAGGACGGCGGCATCGTTGCCGCCCAGCTCCAGGGTGACCCGGGCGAGCGAGCCCGCCACCGCCGCGGCGACGGCCCGCCCGGTGGGCACCGAACCGGTGAAGGTGACGTGGCGGATGCCCGGGTGCGACGCGAGGCGGGCACCGAGGGGTTCGCGGCCGGTGACGACGGTCAGTACGTCCTCGGGCAAGGCGGTGGCGAGGACGGAGCCGAGCAGCCGGGTGGCGAGCGGAGTGAACGGCGACGGTTTGAGGACCATCGTGTTGCCCGCCGCGAGCGCGGGCGCGAACTTCGCCGCCGCGAGCTGGAGGGGAAAGTTCCACGGCACGATCGCGGCGACGGGCCCGAGCGGGCGCCAGCGGACCTCGCTACGCACAGGCCGGCCGTCGTCGATCCGGCGGGTCCGGGGAGCCAGATCCGCGAAGTGGCGCAGACGGGCCGCAGTACGAGCGACCTCCGCGTACGACTCGGCCAGGGGCTTGCCCTGTTCCCGGGTGAGCAACCGGGCGAGGTCGTCGCCAGCCGTCTCGACGGCGTCGGCCGCGCCGCGCAACGCCGCGGTGCGGGCCGCGGGGTCGGCGCGCCAGCCGGACCAGGCTTGCTCGGCGCGGGCGACCACGCCGTCCAACGCGCCCGGCTGCTGGTCGGGGGCCTCGTCGAAGGTCTCCCCGGTGGCCGGGTCGACGACGGAGAAACGTACGGCCCGGCCTCCGGGGAGGCTGCCGGCCTCAGGCGTCGGCATGCCGGCGGTCAGTTCCCGGCGGGGACGCTGACGGCGTGCTCCCGGGCCTGCCGGTCCATCTCCGCCCGGAAAGCGGCCACCAGATGCGGCTGAATCCGTCCGGCGTTGCGGTCACCGCCCTCGCAGACCGCTCCCCGCACGCCCACGATGTCCGTGCCCATGCGGGTCAGCGCACCGAGGTCGGCCTGCGTGACACTGCCCGCGAGGGCCGCGAGCAGACCGGCGGTGTGGGCCCGCCGTACGAACTCGGCACAGACGTCCGGAGGAACGTGGTCGAACAGCCGGGTCCCGTCCTTGATGGCGGTGTCGAGCATGGCCGCGTCGGCACCTGAGCGGGCGGCGATGTCGGGCACGGCGAGCGGGTTGACGCAGCCGATGCGGTGGGCGTCGGCGTAGCCGGAGGCGACGACGAGCGCGTCGGAGCGATGGTCCTTCACCGCCCGGACGACCGCGCGCATGACCTCGATGCCTTGATCGGGCGTCGTGCATCCGTAGAGGCCGACCTTGATGTACGTGGCACCGGAGACGACCGCGCCGAGCGCGGCCTGCGCCACCGTGCCGGGCTTGTACGGGACGTCACCCACGGTGGCGGACACCGGCTTGTCCGCCGGTACCGCGTCGCGGATCTCCCTGATGACCCACGGGAAGTTCGCGCCGAGCGATCCCTCGTTGGGCTTCTTCACGTCGACGATGTCGAGGTGCTCCGCCGCTTTCGCACAATCGAGGGCTTCCTCGACACTGTCCGGGGAGATGAGAAGCAACACCACTGAGCTCCTTCCGCCGCATGTCCCCCTGGCCGAGGGACAGGGGTGCGGATCGCCTGGTTCATGTGCGGTGCGCCCATCATGTCCGTCACCCGTGACCACAGGCAGGGCGCACAGGGTTACCTGGGATGCTCACCCACACCCACAGTGCGCCGTGCATACCGGGATGAACCGGTCCCGCCGGCAACGTGGTCACGCGGAGTCGAGGACCAGTACGTGCCCGAGTAGTGCCTCTGTTCTTGTGTCAGAGGAAGGTCCGTCACGGCCGTGCCGTCCGTGTTTCGCGTCGGCATCGAGGCGGTCTCAGGTGGCCCCGAACTCACCGACATGCCAGCAGGACATCGCCACGCGAAAGAGGACACGAGATTCGGGACCCTACACGTGCGGGCTGCCGGAGTGGTTCGGCCGGACCCTGGACGCGTGGTCGGACACGATCGAGACCCGGGGCATCTCCGAGGTGATCGACAGCTACGACAATCTGATCGTGCACGTCGACCAGCAAGGTCTCTTCGGTGGGGACCGGCGGGAGGCCGATGTCCTGGCCGGCATCTTCGACGGCGAACAGAACCGGCTCGTGGGCGCCGCGCGCGCCTACTACGAACTGCACGGGACGCTCGCCGCGCCGCGGCACGCGACCGCCCTGGACGTCGCGGTCGGGCAGTGGCTGACCAACGTCCGCCGGCCCGGGGGACTCGGCAAGGACCCCGAACGCGCCGAACGCCGAGCCGCGGCGCTGGCCGCGATCGACGAGGACTGGAACCCCGCCGAACGCGGCTGGACCGTCGACTCGCAACGCCACCACGCCTACCTCGCCCAACTCCTCGCCGAGGGCGCCCGCCTGTCCGCGATCGTCCCGGGAGTGACCCGACACGGCGAGGACGTCGGCCGCTGGCTCACCACCCAACGCCGCGACTTCGACCGGCTCACCGAAGGACAACGGGCCCGACTCGCCGAGCTCGGCGTGAAGAAGGCCCCACGCGCCCGCGAAGACGGCCGGGGCCCTCCCCAGCCGAGCGCGGCGCGGCAGAGTTCCAGACGGGAATTCGTTGCGCAGTACCGGAAACGCGAGGGCGGGGGCGTTCCGGGGCGTGGTCACGTCGAGGAGCTCCCCGACGGGACCTCGCACCGGGCCGGGGTCTGGGTCGTGAACCAGAAGCAGCGGCGGGAGCGGCTGGCCCCGGAGCAGCTGGCCGCGCTCGCCGAGCTCGGCGTCGACTGGGCGGCGACCGCCCCCTGACGTCGGGGTGGGCAAGCCTGCCGGCGCGGGGGGCTTGCCCAGGCAGGTCTAAGAAGCCGTTGTCTTTCCGATCACGGGGACATCGGTTCGAGGATCAGTTGGCTGGACGCCCGCGCAGGCTACTCGGGCTGTCGGAGGTCGCCGATGCGGCGTAGTTCAGGGTGGTCGACGTCGTCGTTGCCGATGACGATGCTTGCTCGCGTGGCCGGGTCGGCCTCGGCCAGGTACTGCCGACAGGCTGCGTGATAGCGGTTGTCGAAGGCGTTCTCGGCCTGCTCAAGTCCGCCGAAGAGCGCGGCGTCCCGCGTAGTGCCGCGCCGCCGGGCGACGAGGAAGCTGGTGTCCGCGAACACGACCTCATCCCACAGGTGGGCCAGTTCGCTGCGCTGGAGGAAGCTGCCGTCCACGATCAGCACCGCTTCGGCCGGCGCGGTGACTGGCGGTTCGTCGATCTGCTGGTCGCTGGCCAGGTCGATGATGCGACCGCAGTAGCGGCGGTCGCCGCCGGGGCCCATCGGTGTGAGTACTGTCCGTGCGAACGCTGGAAGGTCGTAGGCGTCCTGGTAGTAGCCGACTGCTGAGTCGCGGCCCTGCCGGTGGCGGTGGGCGCGCGGGTGGTGGAACCCGTCCATGGACAGGTGAATCGCGGGTCGGCCGCGACCGGCGACCGCAGATGCCAGCGCGCGGGCCAGGGTCGTCTTCCCTGCGGCGGTGATACCGTCCACCGCGACCCGAAGCGGATGCCCGGGGTCCCGGGCCGTAAGGTGATCAGCGATCCGGCCAATGACCTGGTGGCGGGTGGGCTGGCCCGAGCGATCGTCAGGCTGGGTCGCACGGGTCTTGATCAGTTTTGCCACCCTGTGGATCCTACAATGTGCCGGCGTCAGCAAGCTGATCGGATGGCCCCGCTGCGGTTGAGAGGGATTTCGTCTCCCTCGCACACCGCAGCCCTGGCCGTGATGACCGTGGTTGTCTTTGCTGGCCTGAAGCAGGCACGGTCGTACTGATCTTGGTGATCGTGGGTTCGAGTGTGGCGGCTCGGTCGGGTGATGTTGGGTCCGGGTGCGCATAAAGACAGGGCCTCCGGTACAGCTCGGGTTGTCGAGGACCATCGAGCACGCCAGGAGGCCCTGATGTCGCAGTTGTACGCCCTTGCCGCGGTCGGCTCCAACTCGGTTGCTCTGGAGTGTGATTGCCTCGCTCACCGGTTCGGGAACGCCGGGGACCGGCCGCACAGGAGGCCGAGGTATCCCTCCGACATGAGCGACGGGGAGTGGGCGGTGGTCCGTGACGCGATACCCGTGCCGTCGTGGCTTGAGGGGCGGGGCGGTCAGCCGGAGGGATACTGCCACCGGCAGATGCTCAACGCGGTCCGTTACCTGGTCGCGGGCGGCATCACCTGGCGGGCGATGCCGGTGGACTTCCCCGCCTGGGACCGGGTCTACGCCTTCGCCCGGCGTTGGCGCATCTCGGGACTGCTGTCCGAGTTGCACGACCGGTTGCGCGGCCTGGTCCGCGAGGACGCCGGGCGGGATCCGGACCCCACCGCCGGCATCGTCGACTCGCAGACCGTCCGCGCGTCTGCGGCCGTGCCGCGGGCCACGTCTGGATGGGACGGCGGGAAGCGGACGCCGGGCCGCAAACGGCACGTGGTCGTCGACGCGCTCGGCCTGCCGCTGGCCGTGATGGTCACCGCCGCCAGTGTGCAGGGCCGCGACGCGCCCGGCCGCTACTCGAGCGCCTGCGCTCCCGATTCGCGAGGATCACTCTCGTGTGGGCCGATGGCGGCTACGCGGGCCGACTGGTGACCTGGGCCAGCGAGAAGCTCCAACTGAGCCTGCAGATTGTGAAGCGAAGCGACGAAGGGCGGGCCGGCTCTTCCTGACGTGCCCATGTCAGCTCGCTCTCTATGGCAAAGGTCGGATCGCGCCTCCCGATCGGAGACGCGACTGCCGAGCAGACCGGCGGCCGCGGCCCGCGCCCTTCTCCCACAGTCGGCCGTTCGTCCGTCTCGGCGGCGCACGCGGGCGCTTCGGCTCGACGACCCAGGCCTGATGCTCACCCAGAAGGCTTCGTGCGAGGCCCGGTTGTCGGTCTGGGCCGCCAACGCCGGCGCCGACGCTCTCGCCGGCGCTCTCACCACCCTGACAGACGGTGCGCTCGGCGCGGCACTGTCCCAACTGACCGTGGCGGGCACGGGCCGGTTGGCCGTGCCGGGTGAGGTGCCGGCCGCCGCACTGAGGCGGGCGACCTATCCTGGTCACCTCGCGTTTGAGGTGGGGTAGGGGGAGCCGCATGGCCGACGGGTGGATCCGCACCGACTGGGTGGAGACGGTGTCTGGGGATGGCATGTATCTGATGCAGACGCGTCTGGGGGTGAGGGTTTCTACGTCTGAGGGTCGCAAGTTCGTTACCTGCGCGCTGACCCGGAGGACGTACGTGGTGAGGGACGGTGTTGCCTGTCGGTATTCCGCCTACGCCCTCGGTCGAGACTGGAGCGGCGGTCTGGACGACTACGACGTCGACATTGTTTCCGCTACCGGGGGTCCTCCGATCCGGAACTTCTTCGAGCGGAACGGCGTGCCGACCGAGAATCTCGACGGCGCTGTGTTCCGTGGGAGTCAGGGGCTTGACGATGGCGAGTACACCGTCCGGATCGCTGCCGGAATGACGACCAGCTGGGTGAGTGGGACGGGACAGACCATCAAGCTGCCCGTCCCGGGCCATCAACTGGCTTTCGTCGTGGCGGGTTCCGCGCGGCAGGAGGTGCGCGCAACGACTGTCGGCCCGTCGGCCGCGCGGCCTTTCATGGAGATCCCCGTGGTCGACTGGTGCGACCAGCCCACAGCGGAGGCGGCGTGGGAGGCCTACCTGCACGGGAACGAAATCCGCCGGGATCATTTCGGAATCTTCTCCCCACGGCACCTGATGGGGCATCAACGCGGTACCGCTCTGGGGATTCTCCGGAGCAAGGGCTACCACATCCCCTCAAGCCCGCAACCGGCCAAGACGGGGCAGACCGGGCTGGGCGACTGGGGCGGAACATGGATGCAGGCCGATGTGCTCACCGCCCTGCGCACCGTCCCGGACGACACCGCGCAACGCGCGTGGCATCAGGGAGTAAAGGAAGCCCTTGACATAGCAGAGGAAATGTACGTCCTGTGGACTACCGACGTGTTCTGACCGGGCTCGCTTTCCCTCCACGACCGCCCCTGGCGGGCACCGTATAGAGCCCGGCCGCCACGACGGAGTGGTCGTGCCCGCCCGCCGGCAGCAGGCGGCCTGGTGGGCGCTACCCGGCCGGTACCGGATCGCGGCCCGGGGCCTGCTGCCGGCCGGCGCTTTGCTCGCGGTGGGCGGACCGTCTTGGTCTGGGGCAGACGGACTCCGTCTGCATATGTGGTGGCGTGCCGGTCCACGACGTCGGGCGGTCCATCGACCGGGAGCAGGGCGCCGAAGGGCGGTGCCGGTCTTGCCTCAACGCATGCTGCGTGCTGGACGCGGGCCCAGCTCCCGAAGAGATCGTGCAGGCGCTGCCGGCCGAGCGCGGGCCCGCACGGTTTCGCCTGGCGACCGAGGAGACCAGCCTCGTCCCCGTGCTGCGAGCCTTGCGCGAGATACACCAGCTGTCACTGGCCGATACCCAGCTGGCGGCCGTCGGCCTGGTCGGCACGTCTGCGGAAATGGCGCACCTGGCAGAAGGACTCCGCATGCGGTCGGTCGCCACGACCATCGCTCCGTCGCCCATCTGACCGCCCATGAAGCCGCCAGTGCGGGTGGACAAACGGTGCTTCGGAATTGCTGCCCATCAGCACAGCGCCGGTCATGGACGGTCACGGCCGGCCATCTGTGGGGTCGGGGTGGCGGGTGGCAGCGCGTCGAGGAGTTCCGGCAGGGTGCCCTCGAAGGTGGGCAGCCGTTCGGTCAGGGCCGTCCGCTGCTCGGGGGAGAGGTCGGCGAGGAGTGCCTCCAGCGCGGTCGTGGCGGCCTCTTCCACGTAGGTGGGGAACGGCCACAGGGCCCGTCCGGTCCACCAGTCCGTGAGGGCGTGGGCAGGGTGGGCGAGCTGCACGACGTCCGCGATCGTGATCTCGGGACGCCAGTCCTCGCCGTCGGGTGTGGCGGCCCACAGCGCGATGGGGCCCGAGGCGGTGGTGAGGCGCAGGGAGCGGAGCAGGTCGAGGCCTTCGGCCCGGTTCCGGAAGAGGTGGAGGAAGTTGTACTCGTCGGCGGTCTCCTCATGGGTCAGTCGGCGCACCAGGTCAGGTGGGCAGTCGGCGGACTGCACGAGTTCGCGGAGGTCGTACTCGGGGAGCCCACGGGGGTTCCACTTTGCGGGGTCGGCCGCCCGGCTGCGGGCGACGTCCCAGTCGAGGGGATACCACGGGTCCTCGGCCCGGGCGCGGCCGTGGGCGAGGAGGCGGCTCGGACGGTCGTGCCGGACGGAGCCCCCGTAGCGGTTGCGGCGGGTGCGCCGGTCGAGGGCCACGTCGTAGAATCCGTCGATGTGCTGGGTGAGTGCGACGTCCCGCTCCAGGGTCTCCACCGGGCCCTCCGGGTCGGTCAGGGCCCGGGTGTACGACTCCTTCGCCCCGGGCAGCAGCGGGACGAGGGTCAGCGCCTCGGCGAGCAGGTCGGTGCGGTCGGCGCGGGCCAGCAACAGCCCGGACACACACTGCTCATAGAAGTCGAGCACCGCTGTGCCGTCGTCGTTGACCGCGTGCAGGGCGAGCATGATATGTCCGGGTTCGGAGGCGTCGAAGCGGCGGGCCCGTTCCCGGGGGCTGACGAGTTCCGCGATGCGCCCGGCCATCGCCAGCGTCTCGGGCAGGCGCGGTACGGGCTCCGTCCGGCCGGCCCCGAAGGGACGGCCCGTCAGGACGTCGAAGGTGTCGGGGTGGGTGAGCCTGTCGTCGTGCAGGAGGAACAGGTTTGTTTCCGGGTCGTCCAGTTCCAGGAGCGCTGTGATGATCCTCTGGTCCGGAGCGGAGGGATACGGGCCTCCTTGGTCCATCCGCTCACGGTCCTTCGCGAGCTCCCGGCGTATCGCCAGGTCGCCGTGGCGTATGAGGGCGCGTGCCTGGTCGGAGTACCACGTGATCCGCTCCGCGAGCAGGCGGCGGCCGTCCGGTCCCATCCAGCAGACGATGGGGTCCACGGCCGGCCGGGGTGCGAAACTGATCATCCGTTCCAGCGCCTGGCCGATGGCCGTCCACTCGGGGGGCGGGGGGCACTGTCCGGTGCGCGCGGCCTCCTCGGCGGTGTCGGCCAGTTCCGCCATGGTGCCGGGGAAGTCGGAGGCCATCAGCGCCACGGCGACCAGCCACCGGTCGCAGTCCTCGCCGAGCCGGTCCTCCAGCAGATCGCCGGCGTCCATGGAAGAGTCGATCTTCTCCAAGGCGTTCCGCGCCGGCGCGGCGTTCCACCAGCGGTCTTCCCATTTGGGGGACATGGACATGCGAGTGTCTCCTGGTTCTGCGGGGTTATGCGTGGGTGGCGACGAAGTGGCACAGTTCCTCGCGGGGATCAGGGCCCTCGCCCCCGCGCCGGAGGTTCACGCCCTCCCCCGCGGGGATGCCGCTGAGCAGCATGTCGCGCATGGCTGTCACGGCCGTGGCGCTGGCGCGTGCGATGCTTTCACGGCTCTCCGGGGTGCCGTCGTCGGCGGCCAGGACGGTGGCCAGTTCGCGCTCCCATGCCAGGACGTCGTCCCACACATGCATCTGCATGTGCCCGGAGCCCGGGTGCTGGAGGCCGACCAGTTTCCATCCCTGGCTCTCCGTCAGGGGGGTGTCCGCCGACACCCAACCGCTCACCAGTTCGGCCGCGCGCGTGGCGAGTTGGGCGTCTGCTTCGTTCGGCGAATCGGTCATGTTCGCGACCTTAGCCTATTCTCGTCCGACCGACGATAATGGGTGGGAGGGGCAACAGGTGCTTGAGGCTGATCCTTTGGAGTGGACACCCTGACTATGGATCTTGATGGTCCAGGGAAGGATGTCCAGGTGGGACGCAAGTCTCCGTACCCGGAGAAGTTCCGGAGGGATGCTGTCGCGCTCTACCGCGCCGCAGCTGGCAAGCGGACGTACGCGGCTGTGGCCGCGGATCTCGGCATCACCGCTGAGTCGCTGCGGAGGTGGGTTCGCAAGGACGAGACCCAGGCCTCGCCCAAGGGTCGCGACGGTGGCGTGAGCGTGGCGGAGGAGTCGGACCGGCTGCGAGCTGAGAACGCCCGGCTGCTTCAGGCCGAGCAGGAGTGGCGGCTGGAGCGCGAGATCCTGCGCCGGGCAGCCGCCTATTTTGCCCGGGAGGTGAAGTGGGCCCCCGCCGCTGGGACTTCATCTCCGACAACCGCGCCGACTTCGGCGTGAAGCGGATCTGCCGCGCGCTTGGGACGTCCCGTGCCGGCTACTACCGGCACCTGGTCACCGAGGAGACCCGCGCCGAACGGCGGGCCGAGGAGAAGCGGACCGTGGCCGAGATCCGGGGAATCCACGCCGAACACGGTGGTGCCCATGGTGCTCCGCGCGTCCACGCCGAGGTCCGTGCCCGTGGACGCGGGATCAACCGCAAGCGCGTAATGCGGCTGATGCGGATCAACCACATTGTCGGCCGGCACCTGCGGAAGAGGAAGCGGACGACGACCGCGGACAGGACCGCGCCGCCCGCGCCGGACCTGGTGATGCGCGACTTCACCGCAGACGCGCTGAACACCAGGTGGTGCGGCGACATCACCTACATAGCAGTCGACACGACGTGGCTCTGTCTCGCCACGGTGATCGATATCTGTTCGCGGCGGGTGGTGGGCTGGTCGATCGCCGACCGCATGCGCACCTCGCTGGCCACCGACGCGATTGAGAGGGCCGTGGCCACCCGCGGCGGCCGGCTCCACGGCGTCGTCTTCCATACCGACAGGGGCGCCCAGTACAGTGCGGCCGACTTCGCCGAGGTCTGCCGCCGGCACGGCATCCGCCGCAGCATGGGACGGGTCGGCTCAAGCTACAACATACCCTCGCCGAGTCGTTCTTCCAGGGCCTCAAGCGCGAGTTGCTCCACGGACGCCGCTGGACCTCGAAGACACAGACCCGGCTCGAGGTGTTCCGCTGGCTGGTCTACTACAACCGGCGCCGCCGGCATTCCGCGCTCGGCTACCTCACACCAGCCGAGTTCGAACAGCAACTGATCACGTCATCACTCGTCGCATGAAAACCGGCGTCCACTCCCGGGGATCAACCTCAATCCAAGACGTCTCCGACGCCGTGATCACACCAGCCACACCAAGATCATCTTACCGGTGACCAGCAGTTACGGGACAAGCCTTAGGGCTTGCAGATCATTAACTTGCGCACATCAGCCCTTGACAGCGCAGCTCAGGCAGGGTGTTCGAGGGCAAGTTAATGCTCTGCAAGCCCTTAAGATGATCAACTGATCATCGTTCAACGGGGAGAAGAATCGTGCGATTTGCTTGGCAGGACACACCGGGGCAGGTGCGGGACGCGGCCACCTTCATAGGTCTGTCGAACCCCGCGCTGTGGTCCGGGCCCCCGGTCCGGGAGGGCGACCTCGCCGGATGGATGGACGAGGTCAAGTACTTCACCCGGATCGAGATCGACTCCGTCATCACCCTGCACAGCCGCTCAGGCACCCCCTTCGAGCTGTACGGGCGGGGCAGCGACTTCCTCAACCCGGTGCGGATGGCACGCTACGTGCCCTGCGTGATCGAGGCGGAGAACGCCGAGGAGAACCCGAAGGTCCTCGCCCTCGCGCGTACCGCGTGGCGGGAGCACGTTGACGCCGTCGCGCAGCGCTTCGGCGCTCCCGTCCGCGTCGCGGAGGACGACGACGAGGTCCTGGAGGCGATCTGGCGCCTGGCCGGCGACGAAGGCCCGGACCTGCGCCTGTGGTTGAACGCCACGCAGGTCCTGGTCCCCGACAGCCCGCTGTACACCCGCCTGCCCGGCCGCGCCCTGATCCGCCTCGACGCGCACGCCTCGGAGGACATGGCCGGCGCCACGCCCCACCCGGTCGACGAGGCCAACGACGTGCCGGAATGGATCCCGGACTGGTACCAGAAGCACGCGGTCGATCTGGCGCGGGCCGAGTACGAGGCCTTCGAGGACGAGGACCGCGTCGTCGACCGGGTTCGACACGCCCTCGGCGGCGCCGTCGCCGGCGGCAGATCCGTCCTCGACCTCCTCGGGAGCCTCGTCGACACGCCCTTCGAGGTCCGGCCGGAGGCCGATTCGTACAGCTCGCAGCACATCTTCCGACACCCCGACGCCCCCCAGGGCCGGCTGCCCGCCCTCCACGTGGCGCACGTGATCGGCGTCCTCGCCAACCACGAGCAGGAGGGCTCCGCCCGCACCGCGCAGTCGATGGAGCCGGGCCTGACCCTCCACCACCTCGACCTGTTCAACCCCCGGGTGCAGAACTCCCTCGGCGTCACCGGCCGGGAGGCCTGCGGGGTATGGCGACTGACCCGCGCCGGGTTCGAGAAGTCGATCGCGGGTAAGGCGTACATGATCACCCCTGCGGACGTGATGGAACGCCTGCGCGCCCTAGCGCTCGCCGCCGGGACCCCCGAGGAGGGTGAGTCGCCGTCAGAATGACGGTATGACGAGCCATGACGGTGAGACGGTCCAGACGTGGCAGGCGCTGGGCGGGGCGAGCGAACGGCACCTGAGGGTCGAGGGGGCGGGTGCCGGTGTCGTTCGCGCCGCTGTCGTGGCGTCGAGGTGGAAAGCATCGTCGGCTGGGACTGGACCAACGACCGGCACGCGCTCGGCACCTGGTGCACCCTCAGGCCCGGGCAACTCATGAAGGCACTGCCGGACCTGCGCACCACCGAAGGACGCCTGTTCTTCGCCGGCGCCGACTCCGCCAGTGTGTGGCGCGGCTTCATCGACGGAACCATCGAGAGCGGCTACCGCTCCCCAGCGAAGGCGCGACACTCAGCGGCCACCGCGGCGTCATAATCCATGGCCACAAGTGACGCCTCAGCCCACTCTCCGTACAACTGACAGATCACACGACCCCCTGCCAATCAGAGTCAGGTACGCACCAAAGAGGACACGTCCTTCTCCCATGGTCACCAGGAGTTGTCCGCCCTCCAGCTCGGCCGCCCGTGCCCGGACGCAGATTTCCCTGCTCTGCAGGCATGTCCAGGCTCACGGCTTGTCGCCCGTTCGTGACGGCTTGCCACACCCAGCCGTTGACCACGCACGGCAAGGAAGCAAGATCGGGCGCCGCTGATACAAGGCGCGGGGCTGCCTCGGTGCTGTTGGCAGTAAGAAAACAAGGGTGTGGGACTGCGTGATGTCCATCAGCCGGTCCGACTGCATCGGTACCGGGGTGGCCAGTATCAGGCCAGGCATCAGGCATCTTGCTGCAGCAGGTCGTTCTGCTGGCCCGTCCCGGTTGGGCCCCGGGGCCGTATGCAGGCGTTGAGATCTTTGACGGTGCCCCGGCCCATCTGGCCCTCTTCACTACCCTGGAGAGCGTCACCACCGTCACCACTACGGCTTGGTGGTGGCCGGTCCTCCTGCGGCTGCCGCCGGGCCTCCCCCGAACCGGGGCACATCATCGACGGGCGCGTCCAGGCGCAGACGCATGTACCGGATCGGGTGCCGGTAGACACCGCCGCGGTCGACGGAGGCGTCGGCGCTGATCTCTGCGACGAGGCCGGACTGGACGAGGGTGGTGTCCAGGAGGTCGCGGATGCCCCATGCCGACAAGAACTTCGCGCCGGTCCAGGGGTGGCCGGAGCCGGCGGGGGTCAGGTGCTCAGCATGCTGACGGGCGGCATCGGGGCGCAGCGGGACCGTGCGGCCGATGGAGCGGAGGTGTCCGGTCGGGTCGTGGCGGCCGAGGATGAGGAGTTGGGGCTGGCGAGGGTGCCGGTGATCGGGCCTTCTCACTGACCGTGTGAGTAGTAGGCGGGCCCGGGGAGCCCGGGGATGCCCTGGACTCCCCGGGACTGTGTCAGCCGAGGCGGAAGTGCTGGTTGGCTCCTTCCACGCAGTCCCAACTCGTGAAGGGAGCAGAGGATGGCCCGGCGCCGCTGCTACCCCTCGGACACCTACGACGACGAGTGGGCGTTGATCGAACCCCTGCTGCCGATCCCGGCCTGCGAGACCCCTCGCGGCGGCCGCCCCGAGAAGCACCCGCGGCGCGAGATCGTGGACGCTATCCGCTACGTCGTCGACACGGGCTGCAAGTGGAGGGCCCTGCCCAAGGACTATCCGCCATGGCGGACCTGCTACAACGCCATGGCCCGCTGGGCCGCGGCCGGAGTGATCGGCCAGATCCGCGACCAGCTCCGCAAACGCGTCCGCCGGGACATGGGGCGTTCACCCGGAGCGGTCGCCACCATCATCGACTCGCAGTCCGTCAAGGCCGCCGAGACCGTCGGCAAAGACTCGCGCGGCTACGACGCAGCCAAAAAGATCAACGGCAGGAAGCGGCATCTCGTCGTGGACACGAAAGGCCTGCCGCTGTTCGTCATGGTCACCCCGGCCAACATGACCGACCGCGACGCCGCCAAGGAAGTCCTGTTCCGGCTGCGGCTCATGCACCCCGAGATCACGATCGTCTGGGCCGACTCCGCCTACGCCGGACAGCTCGTCGCCTGGGCGAAAAAGTACCTGAACCTGACGGTCAAGACCGTCAGCCGGCCCAAGCACGCGGTCGGCTTCGTCGTCCTACCCCGCCGCTGGGTAGTCGAGAGGTCGATCGCCTGGGTCATGCACGCCCGCAGACACGCCCGCGACTACGAGCGCCTCATCCAGCGCTCCGAATCGCTGATCACCTGGGCTGCGATCACCCTGATGACCAGGCGAATCACCCGCCGACAGTCCCGCCGGGCCAGCCAGCCGGCCTCCCGCGAACACACCCGGGACTGACACGGTCACCAACGCGACCGCCAACACCAGTACTTCCGCATGCCCACGCTCGGGACCAGGCGCCAAGCGCTTCGCGCTCAGACCCCGTTGCCCCAACCGAAGGTGATGCCATACGCGCGTTGGAGCGCGTGCCGGCCATGGTCCCCGTCGACATAAGCCCATGTTAGGCCTGCGGCGAACCAGAGCAGGAAGATCCCACCGACTATGCCTAGAGCGACCAGCTTGCCGTTCCAGGCAAGGAGGGCCAGGGCGACGGTCACGATGACCGCCCCCATATGGGCTCCCCACAGGTCGAGCGACGCAGCCTTACGCGCCGCTCGGGCTTCGGCCCGTTCGGCAGCGAAGCGCTCCTCTCGAACAGACTGCGGCTCGTCCTCGTCGAAGTTCATCTCATCCCCCAGCCCTGACGCTACATGGACCCGGACCACGTCGGCAGAGGAGCACCGGGGGGATATGGATCAGGTACTCATGGAACTCCTGGCGCGCTGGACGCCCGTCATCCAGGGCGTGGCCATCGGCAAGCCTGCCGGCGATCTCGACGAAACGCATGTGATCGCTTCCCTGGCCCCACGCCTGCGGTGAAGCAGTCCATGTGGCCGGACGCTCGGCCTGCCTGCGGGAGCGGCGCGGGGCTGTTCGCGTGTCCTGGCTGTGTTCTGTGCTGCCCGGCAAGCAGGACGGCAAGGGCGAGCGAGGACACGGGGACGGTTCCCTTCGTCGGGCATGCCGCCGCCCGCCATGCGGCGGGTGTGGATCGTGGACCGGCGGGACGACTTGAAGTCCGGCCGTGGGCCTCCTCACCACTGGGTGCGAGGTCAGCCGGCCTTCCATGCCTGTTCCAGGGCTGCCCCGGCGTGGGCGTTGTCGCGGGCCGTGGCCGCGATCCGGGCGCAGTGGTTTTCCAGGGTCTGGGGGTCCTGGGTGAGGTGGTCCTCGATGACGGCCCAGCCGGGTGTTCCGTCGGGGTTGGGCAGGGGCACGATGGGGTGGTCGGTGCGGCCAGTGATCAGGACGGCGAGCAGGGCCAGGTACTCGCGTTGCAGAAAGGTGTCGAAGGCTTGGCCGTCGGGGCCCGCCAGGACGGCGGGGTGCCCGTCGGCCAGCAGCAGGCAGGTGGCGTCCGCGGCGCGGATCACCGCTTTGAAGCCGGCCGGCCCCAGGCGTGCCAGAGCCGCGCGCAGGTAGTCGTCGAGTAGGTCCGCGTCCTCGGCGTGTGTGTTCATCGCCTGCCCCCGTACCCCGTGGTCGGCTACGACATTACGCCCGACCGGAGGCACTGTCCGGCGCTCGAACACGAACGGGGGCGAACATGGGACCGGGCGTGAACCGGTGCGCCCCGCACGCACGCCGTACCCATCTCCCCCAAGGGCGACCTGGACCGGTCGCCACCAGCCCGTGCCCGAACGTGCCTCAGCCGCGTCCGACACGCGGCGTCCGGTACGTGGAGTTCGGTTCGGCTCAGGCCCGCCCGGCGTCCCGAGGGGTAGCGGACCTTCGTGTCAGGCCGGACGCCGCGGCCCGGACCTGCTTCTCGAACTGTTGGCGGTACTCCGGATCCGCGATCCTGGCCGGATCCGCCGTGAACTGCGCCCTGAGTTCCTTGAGCCCTGCGGCTTCCTTCTTCAGGTTGCCGAAGTGCTGGACCGTGTCCTTGTGCGCGTAGTGAACGCCGTACGCGAACATCCCCACGCCCGCGCCGACCCTGAGGGCCTTGTTCTCGAACTCGCGGTAGCAGGACGGCTTCTCCAGTAACGAGAGCTTGTCGCAGCCGGACACCCTGGCGGTGCCCTGGACGATGTGGACCAGCAGATCGGCATCGATCTTCGCTTCAGCTGCGCGAAGCTTCGCCTCGGTCCCGCTCAACTTGGCACTCTGCGCGGCGAGCGCGCTGTCCTGACCCATGCCCAGCGTCAGGAAAACGCTGAGAACGGTCAAAAGGGTGACTGTTTTTAGTTTGAAACGAAGGTAGATGTATGTCCCGTGCCGGAGGGCGCGGCGTCCGCACGGATGGTCGAATCCGGCCTGTCGCGCCCTGTGTTCCCCCGGATGGAGCCGCCTCAACGGCGCAACTCCCCCCGATTACCGGCCAGTAGCTTATAGCCTCCAATGAAATGATCTTCCGGTTGGCTGGATGGGCCGTAGAGCGTTGCCCCGGGGGTGCATGGCGGCTCGGCGCAAGCCGTGGGACGTCGACGATGAGCTGTGGGCGGTGATCGATCCCTTGTTGCCGAAGGTCGAGCGTCGGTTACGGCTTCCGGGGTGGAAACGGCATCCGCACCGGCTGGCGTTCGGAGCGGCTGTCGGTGGCAGGGCTGATCGCCATGCGGCCGGGCTCCTGGACCCGTCTGTGCCATCGCCTTCGGACACCCCGCGGGCAGGGGCAAGCGCCGAGCATGGGCGAGCGGGACCCCATCGCGCTGGTCGACGGCGTCCATCACCTGGTCCGAACGCCGATCCTGCTGGTCTGGGACCGGCTGAACGCCCACATCTCGCGCAAGATACAGAATCCCTGCGGCAGAGGGCGACGGCGAGCTCCTGGTGACCGAATCCCTTGACTGCGTCGGCTGCGCCCGGTGCCGGTGGGCTGGATGGGGCAAACCTAGACTGAGCTGCGGGGACACGACGAGGGAGTGAGGTCATGGATGTGGGTGGGCGTGTGAGCGGTGTGGTGGAGCCTCCTCTGATCGCCGCTGTTCGGGCGGGGGAAGTTCTTCTGGTGAAGCGGATCCTGGAGGAGGACGGGGATTACGACGAGCGGGCCGCGGCGTTCGGTGTGGCTGTCCGGGCGTGGCGCGGGGACATCGCTCAACTGCTGCTCATATCTGGCGCCGATGCCGGCCAGTGCGCGCCGGACGAGCTGCTGTCCCTGCGTGAGGCGGTTGATTCGGGTTCGCCCGCGCTGGTCGAGGCTCTCCTGGACAACAGCATCCGGGACAGGTATGCCGAGTCCGAGCTGCAGGAGATGCGGGATCTCGCGCGAAACTGGCACGGGGCGGGGGGCGAAGCCGAACTGCGGCGCCGCACGGGCTCCCGGGACGACCTCGTCCGTACCAGGGTCCAGGACGACGAGCACTACACAGTCGGCGAGCTCACTCTCGGCGGAATGACCGTGCGGGACGGTCACGGGGCGATCCTCACATACCTGGAGGAACTACTCGGCATCCGCACCTCGTGTGAGGAGCTGATGGCACGCGCGTTGGACCACGACCAGGACCACACGACGTGGGGACGGGCCGCCATTCTGCTGTCTCACCGACGTGATCAGGCGACCTGGATGGCTGCCGCGGCCTTGCGAGCTCATACGGACCCGGCTCACCGCTTGTTCGGTGCCGAGCTGATGCGGCTGATCAAGCTTTTCGCCGACAGCCACGAGGACGAGTTCGCGGTCCTCGCCGTGGACGCCCTCACCGACTGGTCGGCCGAGGAGACGGACATCGCCGTCCTCACAAGGGTGCTGCACGGCCTTGATTCGTACTCCGGACCGCGCGCCGAAGCGGCCCTCCTGGCCCACATCGGCCACCCCGATGCCGGTGTCCGGCAGGCGGTGGCCAACGGGCTCGGTACGCGGTTGGAGTCCGGGTCCTTGTCCGACGAGGCTCGTGAGGCACTCCTGTCGCTGATGACTGACGTCGACACGGACGTACGGGTCGCGGCCTGCCGCCAGGCCGGTGAGAGCAGGAACGGCGATCCCGTCCTGACCGACGCCATGGCGGCTCTCCTTCACCACCCGGAGCGCCGGGTCCAGCTCGTTGCCGTGTACGGTCTTGCACTCCACGACGACGAGCGGTGCGTGGAAGCGTCACGACGTCTGGGCCCGCCGCGGCCCGGCTTCCGTGACGAGGAGATGGGCTACCTCGACGCGGCGTGGCGGTACGAGTGGCGCAGCGACGGCATCTGACGTCAACCTGTGCCTCTCGGGTGCTCCAGAGCCGGGAATACCGCACAGGTCCAACGACGCTCCCTGCCAGCTGAGCAGGCGCCGCGGCCCGCCGGGAGGCATACGCCAACGACCAGGTCCCCGGACACCCTGATCGCGGTCTCCGCCGCCTCAAACCGGTCCAAGTCCGACAAGGACCCGGCCGAGTGGCTGCCCTCCGACGGCGGATATCACCGCACCTACGCCGCGACCTGGGTCGGCACCAAGCTCCGCTGGGACCTGGCCGTCGACGAGAACGAGCGCCAGGCCCTCCTCGGCCTCACCGAGGACTGCCCCACCACCACAGTCGTCTACGAACCGGCGCCCGCGGGAGGTAGTCGAACAGGCGGACCGCTTGGAGTGTCCGCCAGTAGGCTCCGCCGTATGACGAGAACAGGCACGCGTGATGCTCAACTGAACCGGCTGTGGGGCGCCGCGTGCGCCTTCGCCGGGATCTTCTTTCTCGTATGGGCTCTGTCCTGGATCAAGGCGAGCGTGGTCAATGAGGACCTGCAGAACCACTGCGAGGCTCTGCGTACGACCAGCTTCCCTTTCGAAAAGTCTTGTATGCATGAAGATGGCACGGTTGAGGGCGCGAATGGCTTGGTCTTAGAGGGGATCTTCTTCGGCTCGGTGGCCGCGGTCGCGGCCTGCCTGATAGCCGCCTTCATGGTCGAGGCGAGCCGAAGGAAATAGCACCACGAGTGCGTACCCTGCGTCCGGCTCGATGATTCAGGCTGCAACTGCCTGTGCGGTGGCACCGCCCTCGGGGAAGGCCACGGCCTCGTCATAAGTCATGTTGTGCTGTGGGCAGCAGTAAAGCTGTCCGATCATGCGGTTGAAGAGGTTCCTCTGAGCCGCAGAGTGCCAGTCCCCGTGGTCGCGGCGCCGCTGGTAGTGCACCTTGGGGCCGGGTGAGCGAGTGATGGCGGCAAAGGCCCAGAGGTAGCCGGCGTGGTTAAGCCGGTCGTTCTTCACCCACCGCCGAGAGACGCTCGACTTCTTTCCAGAGGCTCTGGTGATGGGCGAGGAGCCTGCGTATGCCTTCAGGCCGCGGGCGTCGGCAAAGCGATTGTGGTCGTCGCCGATCTCGGCAAACACCCGGGCGCCGAGCTGGACGCCGAGGCCGGGGAAGCTGAGATGATCTGAGCGTCCCCGAGGCGTTCCGTCTCGCGCGGGCGGCCGCGGGCCCCGTACACCGGCTCGTCATGATCGGCGACAACCCCCAGGCCGACGCCGCCGGGGCCCGTCGCGCGGGCATCGACGCCATCTGGGTGCGGCGGGACCAGCACACCGACACACCCGACCTGGATGCCGCCGCCCGCATCCTCCTGGCCCCCGCGCCCGTTCCGAACGGGCGGCGTCCGGCCCTGCACGAAGTCCCCCCGTTGCAGCCAACTACCCCCGAGGCGCTCCCCATCCGGTAACCTCGCCGACGTCCGCACCGCGGAAGCCCGGCAGCGCCCCGGCCCATGGCGCACCGGAGCCACCGTGCACGACACCATCCCGGCCCCCGCGCAGGCCGATTGCCTCACCGCCTTCGGAGCCCTTCGCGACGGCGCCGACCCGGACACCGAGACGACCATCGAGCTCGGGGAGGGCTGCAACCGCTTCCCGCCCTCCCCTGACCTCGCCCGTTACCTCTCCACCCTGCTCGACCGCTTCACCCGCGACGGAACCCTCTCCGCGTACGCCGGCCGGAGCCAGGCGGGCGCCCGGGCGGCGATGGCCGAACTCCTCGGCAGCCACCTGAACATGAGGCTGGACCCGTCCGACATCTTCTTCACCCGCGGCGGCACGGAAGCCATCAGCTTGACCATCGCGCATCTCGCCGAAACCGGCGCGCCATGGTCTCGTCCTGCCGCTGCCGAACTACTACGCCTTCGACCAGTGCGCTGTCCGCTGGGGAGCCCCCGTGACCGGCTACTACCGGCACGACGGGACCCTCCATCCCACCGCCATGCCTCCGGCCGCGCGCACCTGCCTCGTCGAAGTCCTCCCCAACGGAGTCACCGGCGCCCGCCACACCCTGCCCGACCGGGCCGAACCGAACTTCACTCTCCTCGACGTCCCTTCCAGCTCGGGGCCGAAGGCCCGCAGCCCGCCGCGAAACTCCGCGACCGCGTCCACGGCATCGACCTGAGCCAGGCCGCCCTGATCCTCACCGCCTCCAAGGACCTCTCCCTCCCCGGGCTGCGCGCAGCCGTCGTCGTCACCCGGAACGAAGAGCTGCTGCAGCACCTGGCCCGTGACCGGTTCGAGCGGATGGCCATGAGCGGCGACCCCGTCGGCGAGGTCGTCATGCTCTTCTACGCCTCCCTCCTCACCGTGGTGGAAGCACCTGTCGAGCAGACGGCCAAGCTCGTCCGGATCGCCAGGACTGCGTCAGCCGAGCGGGTCTTGCGGCACTCCCCGAGGAGGAGACCTACCGCCGCGTCCGCGACCACCTGACCGTCATGGCCGAACGCTTCCGCCGCAACGCTCACGCACTCGACGGCCCCGGGTCTCCCGTACGGCGCGTCGCGGGCATGGAGCCGGCCGCGGGCTACTCCGCGTTCGCCGAACTCAGCACCCCGCAGGAGGGCTTCCTGCCCTGGGTGGCGCAGTGCGGGCAAGCAGGGTTGCGGCTCAACCCGAGCGTCGTCCACGGCGGGACCTCCGCCGCCTGGGACGCGCTGTATCCGGACGGCCAGCTCCTGCGGCTCAACCTCTCGGAGACCCCGGTCACCTTCCAGCAGGGCCTGGACATGATCTGCCACCACACGCGCTGTCCCACTCCCGCCCCGGGTGTGCGGAAGGACCGCGCAAGCCCCTGATCGGGTGCCGCACGCCGCCGACCACTCGAACGTGTGGATTCAAAAGTGGCCAGGCAGGCGGCCCTTGCCCTGAACGCCAGGATCGCATTCACGTTCGGGACATTCGCCCGTCCGGGGCCGTTACGGCCCCGGATTCGGCGCGTTCTTAGAGCACCAGTACCAACCATCCGCCCAGTCGGAGGACAACATGAACACTGAGCCCGCCTCCACTCATCGCCCCGGATTCGAACAGCGGCGGCGGTCCCCGCTCGGTTCACCGACCCTCGGAACTCGGCCGTCCGACGTCTACGCCCGCCGCTCAGCACGGCTGGATACGAGGTGGGGGGCATGAGCAGCGGCAGTGACGCAGACGGCATCCGCCCGCGTGCGGTACCCGGCCCGCGCGGTGCGGAACTTCCGCTGCCGCCCGCCGCCGTGCCCGGCGGGCCGCACGACGGTGACATCGCCGACGGCCTGGAGGAGGCGTACTGGTCCGTGTACGACGGCGCCGCCACCTCGGGGTTTCCTGCCTGGGCACGCGAGACCGCCGCCCGGCGGCTCGACACGCTGCCCGCCGTGGCCGCCATGGTCAAGGGGCTGCCGACGACGTTGACGGTGCAGACCGTCCACGGCGACCTGGCATCGCCCAATCCCCCGGCGTCGGCGGAGCCGGGGCCGATCGTTCCCAATCCTGCAGTCGCCGTGGATGTGCGGCGCGACCCGTCTGCGGAAGGCGGCTCGTGAGCTCGCACCTGCACACGGTCTCCGGCCCGGAGCCGTCATCGGCGGGCCCGCCTCCGGGCGGGCCTCTCCCTCTCAGCCCCTGCATCCCGTCCCCCACGTCCCGAGGTGATCACGTGCCGCCCTCCCGCTCTCATATCCGCGCGACCGTCGAGGCCTATCTCAGCCGGAATGTTGAGGAACGGGACGCTCTGGAAGGGCTTCTGGCTGTCCTCGACGGCATCGAGGAGCCGTCCAACCGCGCCACGCTGCCCGGTCACGTCACATGCAGCGCGGTGGTCATCGACCGCGACCGTCGGGTGCTCCACATCGGCCATCGGGTGACGGGGCTGCTTCTGGCTCCAGGGGGCCACGTTGAGGCGGGTGACCGTACGCTCCTGGCCGCGGCCGTGCGGGAGGTCTGCGAAGAGGCGGGGCTGCGTCCCGGCGACCTGTGCCTGACTCCGCAGTTCCTCGACGAGCCGATCGACGTGGACGTCCATGGCATCGATGCCAATCTGGTCAAAGGAGAGGCCGCTCACCAGCACTTCGATGTCCGCTTCGCGTTCTACCTCACCGCCGGGCAGCATCCTTTGCTCTCTCTGCAGGACGAGGAAGTTGTCGGGGCCCAATGGCTCCCGTACGCCGACGTGTGCTCGCCCCCACTGCGGGCCAAGCTCCTCGCTGCCGAGTTGCACGGCCTGGATGGGCGCCCGGAGCCAGTCAGCGCCAGCGTCCTGGTCCACGACGGAGCCGGCCGGTATCTCCTTCATCTGCGCGATGACCGTGAGGGCATGTGGGAGCCCTGGGTCCTGGCCCTCGTGGGAGGCAAACGGTCGCGGGAGGACGCCAACCTGGAGGCGACACTGCGGCGCGAGCTCTCCGAGGAGGTACCAGGTCTTCAGCCCAGGGGCCTGATGCCGTTCGCCGTCCAGGAGGCGACGAGCGTCGACGGGCTGGCGGTGCCCATCAGCGTTTACGCCGGGCACTGGAGCGGTGTTGCCGAGGCGGTGGATCTTCGCGAAGGTGTCCTTTTGACGTGGTGCACCGTGGACATGCTCGACCGGCTGCGCTTGAGCCCCGGGCTCGGGGAGTTGATCCGGCGCCACGCGGCCGAACAACCCGCGGCGAAGGTACTTCCGGACGGCACCGGCCCGCTGGTCGGCGAGGCTCCGCCGGGGACCGAACTGCACATCGTCGGCGTTCACCTCCATCTCCAGGACGACCAGGGTCGGATCCTTCTCGGCCTGCGCCACCCGGACTCCACGTATGCGTCGGACACCTGGCACTTCCTGGCCGGCCACTGCGAGCGGGAAGCGGCGATCGACTGCCTGGTTCGGGAAGCCAAGGAGGAAGCGGGCCTCACCATCGCGCCCGAGGACGTCGCCCTCGTCCATACGGTGCACCACGTCGACTCCCCCGACGACCGGCCTAGGATCGCGCTCGTCTTCCAGGCTCGCTCCTGGACGGGCAACCCGGAGGTCCTGGAGCCCGACCGGTGCGTGGAGTGGCGGTGGTGGAAGCCGCAGGACCTGCCGGAAGCGGTCGTGCCGTATACCCGACAGGCGATCGACGGAATCCTTCGGGGGCGCTCGTACTCCGAGCAGGGCTGGGGCGAGCGATGAGCACTCAGGACACCTGTACCACCCCCGGTGACCAGCGGTCGGAGTGCACCGTCGGTTTGCGCGGCCAAGCCACGCCGACGGATGCGGATCCGGCCGCCGCGCGGGCGGCCATGGTCGCCCGTCTCGAAGACGAAGGTGCCCTGCAGCCGGGCCCCGTCCGCGAGGCGTTGCTGGCTATTCCACGCCAGGTGCTGATGCCACAGGCGTTTGTACGGCGCACCGAGGACGACGTCACGCCGCCCGAGTGGACGCTCCTGGACTGGTCACAGGAGGCGGACCGAATCGAGCTCGTCGACATCCTGCACTGTGGGGAGAGCGTGCTGACCCAGCATGATGGCGAGCCCGTCTTGGGCAGGGAGGCGGGGACGTGGCGGAAGGGCGGCGAGATCACCTCGCTGTCCAGCGGCATGACCATGACCGCGGGCCTCTTGGAACAGCTACGTCTGCAGCCGGGCTTGCGGGTTCTGAACCTGGGCACCGGACCCGGCGTGACGTGCGCGGTCGCTGCGATGATCTGCGGCGCACAGCGTGTGGTGTCCCTGGACAGCAGCGTGCACGTCACCGAGGCTGCGCGGGTGCACCTGGCACGGCTCGAACTGTATCCGACGCTGGTCACGGGGCAGGGCGAGGAAGGCTGGCCAGACCTGGCGCCGTACGAGCGGATCTTCGCTTCGTACGCCGTCCCCGCCGTCCCAGTGGCCTGGCTGGAACAGCTCGCCCCCGATGGTCTCGCGCTGGCTCACATCACCTCCGGGTCCCCGTCCTGGCCCGCTCTCGCGGTCATCACCAAGACCGCCGCGGGCAGCGCGACGGGAGAGCTGCGCCCGGCGCGTTACGGGCACCGGGCGGGCCACGGTCTACGGCGCCTGTACCTGTCCAAGCGGTTTCGGGACCGGATCGAGGCGGGTGAGGGCGGCGTCGAGCATCTCGTCATCGGAGCGCCGGCCTGCGGATCCTGGATGACCGCCGAACCCGCATCGGGCGGCGCGTGGACGGTTGCCAGTTGCGGGCCGCGGGACATCTGGGCCGAGATCCATGACACCGCCTTCCGCTGGCGGGCCGCCGGATCCCCCGACTCCTACCGGATCGACTTCACCTCCAACGGCACGCAGTGGGTCAGCTCGCACGCCGGCGACGGGAACGGCGCCGAAGCGCTGTCGTGGCCGCTGGCCCCAGCCCCTGTCCGGATCACGGCCGCGACGGCTGCGGGACAGGACCTCGCTACTGAGGCAGGCCAGGAGACCAGCGCATGACCACGATGCCCATTTCTGCGCCGCGCCAGGGCAGTTGCGTTTGCCAGGCCCTCCTGGACTCCGTACCCGAAAGTGCGTGCGGGGCCTCGAACCATGATCCCGAGCTCGTCGAGCGTGGCCGTCGCAGCCCAGCCCGGCATCGTGCGCGGACCGCCCATGAACAGCAGCTATTCCCCACACCTGATCAGATGAGGAGTAGCACCGTGGCGTACGTCGATCAAGAGGAGTGGACCGGCACTTCGCCGGAGGTCAGGACTTTCGGCCTCTCGGCGATGTCGAGCGCGACCTGCTCGCCGAGCACGTCACCGCGCCGGCCGGCGGCGGGACAGCTCTCGATGTCGGCTGCGGAACGGGTGAACTGGCCGCTCACCTGGTCTCGCTCGGCTACACAGTCGACGCCGTTGACTTTGCGGACAGTGCCATCGACCGGGCCCGTGACCGTTCCATGTCTGCGCATCAGCCGAATTGACGCCCGAGAAGGTCAGCTCGGCGTTGGCAAGCCGAACTGTCCAGCCTTCCACGGCGCCTCTCTGCACGTCGGCGGTGGAAACGATGTTCGTGATCGTCGTCAGGAGCTGGTCGGAGATGAGGCGAAGCGACGCGCGAGCAGCTTCGACGAGGTCTTCGCACCGTTCAGCTTCGGTGGCTTGTGCAGATGCCTGGCGGTCGACTTCGGACCGGCGCGCGGCTTCCGCTCGGTTTGCCTCTGCCAGGGCGGCAAGGCCACCGGTCAGGGTCGTGGTGGGAATGCGGCTCAGGCGTTCCAGAACGTTGCCAGCGGCAGGGCGGCCCTGAGGCGCGCGGAAGAGGCATTCGGTGATCAGCGGGGCGAGGAGCGCAGGCGCGGTGGTCAGGGGCGCCGGGGTGCCCCGCATGTGCTGCTCCTGGTAGTTCGTGCTCCTCCGGGCCGGTGCAGGGTCTGGTGCCCTCCAAGAGTTCGTAGGCCATCACGCCCAGGGCGTAGATGTCGCTCGCGCCGGTGGCCCGCTGGTACTCTTCGTTCAATTTCAGCCTCATGCACGTGCCTCGCCGTCATGGACCGATCCGTTGATTCATCATGCCGGAACAGTCCGACAATTTGGGCGGGTCGCACAGGGGGCAGGCAGCTCAAAGGGCAGCAGGAGCGGCGGTGGCGGCAGCCCTGAACCGGCGGCGCGGGTGCTCTCACTCGGTGGAGAGTGCGCCCCGCGGCGAGCTGCCGTTTCCAGGACGTGGCCAGTGGTGGAACGGCTTGGCAGGGCGGCTGCTGTCAGCACTCCCCTGTCAGCTGTCGTCGGCCAGGATCAGATCGGCCACGTGATGCGGGCGGGCACGGTCGTGCCACGTCGCTGTCAGGGACTCACCTTCAGCGCACAGCGTCCGCACCCCGCCGGTGGCCGCATCGGCCCGGCACCGGCCGCACACGAGGATCTTCAGCGGAAACAGGTCAGCCAGGGGGCGGGTGCGCGTCGTCGGTCGGTTCCATCGTTCTGCTCCCGAGTGCCGACACGGGCGAGACATCACAGGGCTTTAGGAGAGCACTTACCCCGCCAATGATCCCAGCAGCCGCCGCCCCTCAGGCAGAACACTGGAAACCCCGGCAGCAGTCTCGGCGGGACGACCATCGCGCGAGGTGCCCGGCCCATCCGTGCGGCCGGGCACCTCGCGCGCGTCGGATCACACCGCTGTCGCCCGATCCGGGTCGTCAAGGGGGGTGTTGACCCTCAGCCACCGGTAGCCGTACGGGTCCAGCGTGACATCGACGAGGCCGGCGGCCGCCGACTTGAGGGGGTCACCGGTGAAGACATCGGTGAGCAGCCGGCCGCCCCTCAGTCCCGGGACCTCGACGGAGGCGGTGACGGACCGTTCGGAGAAATTGTGCAGCACGAGCACCGCGCCGCCCTCCAGCGAACTGAGGTGGACCAGCACGCCCGGATCGTCCGCGTCGATGACCCGGTAGTCGCCCCAGGCCAGCTCGGGGGTCTCCCGGTAGCGTTCGATCAGCGTCCGCATCCGACCCAGCTGCGAAGCCGGGTCGTGCGCCTGGTCGTGCGCGTTGACCTTCGTCGGGCCGAACGCACCCGTCACGACGGGATTGGGCAGCTCCACTCCCTCCCCCGCGGTGAAACCGCCATGCTTGTCGGGAGTCCACTGCATCGGGGTGCGGACGGCCTGCCGGCCCTCGGCGGTGAGGTTCTCGCCCATGCCTATCTCCTCGCCGTAGAACAGCACCGGTGTGCCGGGCAGGGAGAAGAGCAGGCTGTAGGCCAGTTCCACGCGCCGCCGGTCGCCGTCGACCATCGGCGGCAGGCGGCGGCGCAGGCCCCGGTCGTAGAGCTGCATGTCCTTGTCGGGGCCGAAGGCGGCGAACACCTCGGCGCGCTCGTCGTCGTCGAGTTTGTCGAGCGTGAGCTCGTCGTGGTTGCGGACGAACGTCGCCCAGTGCGCGTCGCGGGGCGCCGCGGGGCGCTCCCGGAGAGCCGCCGCCAGCGGGGCCGCCTCGCCCCGCGCCATCGACAGGTACATCTGCTGCATACCGATGAAGTCGAAGCACATGGTCAGCTCGTCACCGCGGGAGGACTCCGAGTCGCCGAAGAACTTCGCGGTGTCCGGGTAGGGCAGGTTCACCTCGCCCAGCAGCACCGCGTCACCGCTGCGACGTCCGAGGAAGGCCCGCAGGTCGGCGAGGTACTCGTGCGGGTCGGGCAGCTGGTCCGCGTCCTGCTGGCCGTCGGTCTCCAGTAGGAACGGCACCGCGTCGACCCGGAATCCCGACAGTCCGAGCTGCGTCCAGAAGCCCATGATGCGCGCTATCTCGTCACGGACCGCCGGGTTGGCGACGTTGAGGTCGGGCTGCTGCTTGTAGAACCGGTGCAGGTAGTACTGCTCGGTGGTCTCGTCGTGCTCCCACACGCTCTTCTCGACGTCGGGGAAGACCACGCCCTCGGGGCCGTCCTCCGGCGGGCTGTCGCACCAGACGTACCAGTCGCGGTACTTCGACGTGCGGCTGGAGCGGGCGTCCTGGAACCACGGATGGTGGTCGGAGGTGTGGTTGACGACCAGGTCGGCGATGACCCGGATGCCCCGGTCGCGGGCGGTGCGCACGAATTCGGTGAAGTCGCCCAGCGTGCCGAGCCGGGGATCGACGGCGTAGAAGTCGGTGATGTCGTAGCCGTCGTCGCGCTCCCGCGTCGGGTAGAACGGCATCAGCCACACGCAGGTGACGCCGAGGCGCACCAAGTGGTCGATGCGCTGTGTCAGGCCCGCGAAGTCGCCGGTGCCGTCGCCGTCGGAGTCCTGGTACGTCTCCACGTCCAGGCAGTAGACGACCGCGTTCTTCCACCACAGGTCGGAGGTGCGGGTCAGCCTCATCGGACACCCTCCGCGACGGCGGCCGGGGGCCGGGTGACATCCAGCTGCGGCAGCACCTTCGCGCCGAACGCGTCGATGAAGGCGCTCTGCTCCTTGCCGACGTGATGCAGCATGACGGCGTCGAAGCCGAGGTCGGCGTACTCCTGGAGCCAGGCCGCGTGCCGACCGAGATCGTTGGAGATGTTGACGGACTCCGCGACCCTGTCCGGAGAGACGTGCTCGCTGACCTTGTCGAACAGCTCGGCAGAGTCGAGGTCCCAGCTCGCCGGCGGCCCGTGCACGTTGGTGCGCCATTGGTCGTGGGCGAGTTCCCGGGCGGTTTCCAGGTCGGGGGCCCAGCTGAGGTGCACCTGGAGGTGCAGCCGGCCGACGCCGCCCGCCGAACGGTAGGCGTCCACGATCCGGCGCAGTGTCTCGCGCGGCGCGTTCACCGTGATCAGGCCGTCCGCCCACTCCGCGCACCACCGCGCGGTCGCCTCACTGCACGCGGCTCCCACCAACGGTGGCAGCGTCTCCGGACGGGTCCACAACCTGGCCCGGTCCACGGTCACCAGCCCGTCGTGGCTCACCTCCTCGCCGCGCAGCAGCGCCCGGATGATGTCGACGCACTCGCGCAGCCTCGCGTTCCGAACGTCCTTACGCGGCCAACGGTCGCCGGTTATGTGCTCGTTGGACGCCTCACCGCTTCCCAGCGCCGCCCAGAAGCGACCTGGGTACATCGCGGCGAGGCTGCCGATCGCCTGCGCGACGATCGCCGGATGGTAGCGCTGGCCCGGGGCGTTCACCACTCCGAAGGGGATCCTGTCGGTGGCCTGGAGCGCCGCGCCGAGCCAGGACCAGGCGAAGCCGGACTCACCCTGCCGGACGCTCCACGGTGAGAAGTGGTCCGAACACATCGCCGCGGTGAAGCCCGCGCCTTCCGCGCGCACGACGGCTGCCAGCAGGTCGGCGGGAGGTACCTGTTCATGGGAGGCGTGGAATCCATAGACGGTCATGGGATACGCGTACCCGGCACCGGAGGAATCATCGGTCGCCGTCCCCGCCCGCTCGGCTCAGTCATTGCGCCGGTGCACCCGCGCCTCCCACGGGGCAAGCACCAGTCGGCCGGGCCGCGGGGGGACCGACGGACCGTTGCCCATGACGAGTTCGGCGCCGTCCCATCCGGCGGGCATCACGGCGGAGGCCGTGTCGCCGGTGAAGTTCCCGACGACCAAGAGCACCGTGCGGCCGTACCGGCGGGTGAACGCGTAGATCCGCTCGTCGTCCGGCAGCAGCATCGTGAAGTCGCCGTGCACGACGGCCGGTTCCTGGTGCCGGAGGGCGATCAGCCGACGGTAGTGGTGGTAGACGGAGTCGGAATCCGCGAGAGCCGCTTCGGCGTTGACCTCGGTGTGGTCCGGGTTGACGGGGATCCACGGGGTGCCTGTGGTGAACCCCGCATGCGGGGACGCGTCCCACTGCATGGGTGTACGGGCGTTGTCGCGGCCCATCGCCCGTAGTCCCGGGAGGACGTCTTCGGGTTCCGCCCCCGCGCGCAGCGCCTCCGTGTAGTGGTTCAGGGACTCGATGTCCCTGAAGTCCTCGATGGTGCGCAAGGGCGCGTTGGCCATGCCGAGTTCCTCGCCCTGGTAGACGTACGGCGTGCCCCGGTGCAGGTGGAGCACGGTCGCGAGCATCGTCGCGGACCGGGTCCGGTGGCTCGGTCCGTCGTCACCGAACCGAGAGACCACCCGGGGCTGGTCGTGGTTGTTCCAGTACAGGCTGTTCCACCCGACGTCGGCGAGGCCGGACTGCCAGCGGCCGAGCGAGGCCTTGAGGTCGGTGAGCCGTAGCGGGCGGGGATCGAACTTGCCCCGCCCGTGGTCGAGCCCTACGTGCTCGAACTGGAAGACCATGTCGAGCTCGGCACGCGCCGGGTCGGTGAACAGACGGGCCTGCTCGACCGTCACCCCGGGCATCTCCCCGACGGTCAGCAGCCGGCCCGGGTACCGGGCGATCACCTCGCGGTGCATCTCCTGAAGGTAGTCGTGTATGCGGGGTCCGCAGACGAAGTAGGGCGAGCCGTCACCGTACGGCCCCTGGTCGTACACCTCGCCGTCGGGGAGGGCGGGGTCCTTGGAGATGAGGTTGACGACGTCCATCCGGAAGCCGTCCACGCCCCGGTCCAGCCACCAGCGCATCATCGCGTACACGGCCCGACGCATCCGGGGGTTCTCCCAGTTGAGGTCGGGCTGCTTCGGCGAGAAGAGGTGGAGGTAGTACGTGTCGCTCGCCGCGTCCAGCTCCCAGGCGGAACCGGAGAAGAAGGAGCCCCAGTTGTTGGGTTCGCGTCCCTCACGTGGCGGACGCCACCAGTACCAGTCGCGCTTCGGGCTCGCCGGGTCGCGTGACTCCTGGAACCACGGATGCTCGTCGGAGGTGTGGTTGACGACCAGGTCCATGACGAGTTTCATCCCGCGCTCGTGCACGGCGCCCAGCAGCCGGTCGAAGGCCGCCAGGTCACCGAAGACGGGGTCGATGTCCTGGTAATCGCTGATGTCGTACCCGTTGTCGGCCTGCGGGGACGGGTTGACGGGCGACAGCCAAAGCACGTCGACGCCGAGCCCGGACAGATGGTCCAGGCGTCCGGTGAGGCCGTCCAGGTCGCCGACGCCGTCACCGTCGGAGTCGGCAAAGCTGCGCGGATAGACCTGGTAGACCACCGCGGACCGCCACCACGCGTCCTCGGCGTGCCCCATGTCGTCGGCTGCCATCGGTGGACTCCTCTCGCTCGGGGTGGGCAACGTGAGTCTCCTTTCCCCGGAGGCTGAGGTCATGCCCTGTGGGGCCGGCTCCACGAGGAGATCCTGCACCGCTTGGACTACGCCGGCCTCCTCGACCTCTCCCGCGCCGTCCGCGACTGCGCCCACGTCCGGGCTAAGGCGTCATCTCATTTGGCAAGTCGGCGGTAGCAGATGAGGGTGCGGGCGAGGCTGGTGAAAGCGAGGAAGTGCTCGGCTTTGCGGTCGTAGCGGCGGTGGAGTCGGCGGCAGCCGGCGAGCCAGGACATGGTCCTTTCGACGACCCATCTGTGGCGGCCGAGCCGTTGTGAGGTCTCGATGCCTCTGCGGGCGATGCGGTGCTTGATGCCACGTCCGCGTAACCATCGTCGCAGGTGGGCGTAGTCGTAGCCGTTGTCCGCGTGGAGCTTGCCGGGCTTGCGTCGTCGGCGTCCGCGGCGGGATCGGATGGGCGGTATGCCGCGGACGAGGGGCTCGAGGGCCTGGCTGTCGTGCAGGTTGACGCCGGAGATTGCGACGGACAGGGGCAGACCGGTCCGCTCGGTGATCAAGTGGATCTTCGAGCCGAACTCGTCCCGATCGACAGGATTCGGCCCTCTCAGATCCCCCTTTGCAAGGCCCTCATGTTCACCGAGTCGATCGCGCAGCGGGACCAGTCGAGCTCGCTGCGGGCGCCGAGTTCGTCGAGGACCAGGCGGTGGAGCTTGGCCCAGACCCGGGCTTTGCTCCACTCGGAGAACCGTCGATGGGCTGTCGCCCCCGAGGGGCCGAACGACGCCGTGGGCAGCTGCTGCCAGGTACAACCCGACGTGGCCACGAACACGATCGCGGCCAGTACTTCACGGTCACCGTGCCGGCGCCGCCCACCGCCCTGAGGCCGCGACGGCGCCTCCGGCACCACCCGCTGGAACAGCACCCACAACTCGTCCGGCACCAGCCGCTCAATGATCCCCACCATGACCAACAGCCTACCCGCGAACGCCAAATGAGATGACTTCTTAGACCGCGCCATGTGGGGGTGGATTCGGAGGTGAGTGTGCGGGTCATGAGGTTGATCATCGCGAGGGCGATCATGGCTTCGGAGCGGTGTGCGTGGGCTTCGTAGTCGCGGGCCAGGCGGCGGGGATTCATGAGCCGGCCCAGGGTTCGTTCGACGGTTCACCGGCGGGGTAGGACGGTGGATCCTCTGGTGGTGGGGTCGCGGCGCATGATGTGCATGTCGATGTCCAGGGTGGCAGCGTGTTCACGAGGTGCTGGCGGTAGCCGCCGTCGAGACCACGCAGATCAGGGCCAAACACCCTCTGGTCGACAGCGTGGAGATCAAGGCCGCATCGTCTGGCAGACCCCCGTCCCACCCCTGGGCCTGCTCGGGGGTACCCGGTGCCAGCTCGCATGACTGGGTTGCGCGGCCCGGCGTCAGCATGGGCTGGCGACCTGACCTTCGCAGCGGAGCCACGGCTCGTCGGCCACGGCACGGGTACGACGTGACCCCGGCAGGAAAGTGCCGGGGGCCACGGGTGCCGAGGGTGAGGTCAGCGCTCCGGCGTATCGGTGCCATAGGAACTGCGGGCGGCGTCGGCGGCCTTGTCGGTCTGGGCGTCGTACTTGTCACCCGTACGTTCATCGACCAGCCGCTCGGCTTCCGCGACCCCCTTGTCAGCCTGGTCCGGATGGCCCTTGGCCATCTCCTTAGCCTTGTCGGCCATGTCTCCCAGCTTGCCCATGAGTACCTCCCACGAATAGCGCCTGCGTCGTACCCGATCGCAGGTACCCGCCAAAACCGCTCCTACGCCAACTCCGGCCCGTTCCGATGCCTGTCGGGCCGTGACCGACGCTCTGATGAATCGTTTATCCATATCGTCGCGTCAGCGCACGCCCGCTCCCCCCTGCGGTGACCACGACGCCTTGGCCCTGGGACGCCCCCCGTCCCGGGGCCCGCCCTGCTCCCCCACCCACGCCTCAGGCGGGGCACCGGGCGGGGCCGGTAGCCATGTCCATGACGAGGGTCCCGGTGATGCCCGTCGGCAGCAGCTCTCTGAACCCGCGCACCACGCGCGACCTTCTGCGCCTCTGCCTCATCGGTGACTCCGGAACCGGCAGGGAGCGCCGGGACCCGGCCGGTGCACCAACGGCAGAAGTCTCGGCTCAGCGTCGGAAGGAACGTACGGGACGGCTCCACCAGCGGCGCCACACGGGGCTGATGCCATCACCCACACCGGCCCCCTCTACAGATGTAGAGTGCAGCTCAGTCATCCTCTACATGCGTAGAGGATGATCCGACTCGTCCCCAAGGAGCCGCAATGAGCGCGACCGCCCCCTCAGCCCTCAGACAAAAGCCCGAACCACGGCGCCCCTTCAGGGTGGGAGTCGGCGGCCTCTTGACCCTGGGTACGGGCCACCTCGCCCTTGCCGCTGCAGCGGCCTGGGGCAACCCGACCCCTCAGCAAGAAGCCTCATCGGCAGCGATGCGGGCAACGACCATGACGCTGCTAGGCCTGGAACGCACCACCCTCGATGTCGTCCACGGCATGAGTGCCGCCATGGCCCTGTTCGTCATCTCCTGCGCCCTCCTCGCTCTGTTCGCCGCCCAGCACTCCCCGACCTTGATCGAACGACGCACCGCCTTCGGGTGGACACTCCTCGCCACCTCACTCGTTGGCCTGGCGATATCCGCCCTCTTCCTGCCACCGCCACCGATCATCGTCCTCACCGTCACCAGCTGCGCCTTCGCCCTGTCCCTGCGCCGGGCAGCGCCCTGACCTGTTTTTCGGCGGGCGTCGATGGCCCCGGCGGCACGACGGAGGAGTAGGGGAGGTTCGGAGTCCGCAGGCAGCGGCCGGGGTGCGGCCAAGTCGGTCCGCAGGCACGCGACAACCGACCGCATCCACCCCCGTCTGACCACTCGCTCCGCGCTAATCAACCACACCGGCGAGCTCCCGGTCATCGAAGGCACGTTGATCCGCCTCCAGGTCGACCGCCTTCCCGGCGGCGGAGACCCGCTGCCGCTCTGGCTGTGGTCGTCGGCCACCGGCCTGAGCGGCGAGGACGTCGACGTGCGCCGGCAGGCATGCCTGCGGCGCTTCGACCTGGAACACACCTTCCGGCTGATGAAGCAGACCCTGGGCTGGACCCGCCCGAAGCTCCGCACCCCCGATGTCGGAGACCGCTGGACGTGGTTCCTGATCGCCGCCCACACCCAGCTCCGGCTCACCCCGCGAAGCCGCGGCGGATCTCCGCCGCCCCTGGGAGAGGCCGGCCGAGCCCGCACGGTCCACCCCGGCCCGTGTCCACCGGGGGTTTCGGAACCACCGCCGAATCTCACCTATCGGGCCCGTGCACCGAAACCCCCAACGCCCTGACCGGGAAAGCCACTCAGCAGCGCGAACACTTCGACGAAGAGGCGGCCTTCTCAACCACCGTGGAGCAGGCACCGAAGGCAGCGTGAGATGGTGTATCAGATGGCCTGCGCTGTCTCCTCGGCAAGGCCGAGGTACGTACGCCGGGCCGAGGAGCGCCAAACGAACGCGTCTGCGATCTCGGAACGGAGAGGGTGGGTCCACCAGCGGCTGGTGATGTCCTGCCAGTGCTCGATCACGGCGTCGCGGTCGTTCCCTCCCCTCGTCCGGCCGTAGACGAGGTCGAACTCGTAGACGCAACCCCCGTCCGACAGAACGACACCGGACTCCGCCTCCGGGTCGTCAGGGAAGAGATAGACGAGGACAGCGGTGGAGATGGTCACCCCGCGCTCGGCGAGCAGCTCTCGTAGACGTGCCCAGAGGCTGAACTGACTCGCCCGCAACAGCCGAGTGCACTTGACGTACATCAACGATTTTCGGCCGCCAGGCGAGTGCCCGTAGAGCAAAGAGGCCAGGGGCTCCCAAGCCTCATACAGCTCGGCCGGGGTCAGCACGTCACGGTTCGCCTGCCCGCCTGCAGATTCAGGTGCAAAGGCCGGGGAGTCCCGCAAGGCCACAGCCGTTCTCCGGGAGCGGGGCTGTCGGCTGCGATGAGACGACTCGTGTCGGAGTCGCCCAGGGGCCTTACGAGGCATGAGCCTTTCGGATGGTCATGCCTCGTATCTTGCCATGTCCACACCCCCATTTCGGGACAGCCCAACCTGCTGCGCAACGTCAACTTGACGCCTAGCTTCGTGAGGTGTCTGCGGTGAACCGGCTCGCCCGACGGGGTGAGCCGTACCAACCCGGGTCGATCCGGGGGGGGTGAGCCGGTATCACCTGGTTCGTGATCAAGAATTTGCGCAGGGGGCTGCTGGCCGGCGCTCTCGCCTTCGCCGTGTTCGCCCCGGCCTCGCCCGCCCAGGCCGACGAGGTCACGCTCATGGACGGGATCACCGCGCTGTCGGTCGCCGATGAGATTCGCGAGGGCTACAAGCGGGAGCTGTACCCGCACTGGAAGGACGACGACGAGAACGGCTGCACCGACCGGAACGACGTCCTGATCGCCGAAGCCATCGAAGCCCCCACCGTCCGTGCCGGCTGCGCGCTCACCGGCGGGGTGTGTGGCAATCCACAGCGGCCGGGTGGCGTACGTGGTCGGGTACTCCAACAGGGCTCGGAGCACGCATGCCTCCAGCAGTTCCTGCCGGCCTGCGGGACGCGGGATCGGCGGGCTCCCGACGGGAAGCGAGTCCAACCGGGCCTTCGCACCGGCCAACTCTCCGACACTTCGACACGCCGACGGCGGAACCCGTCACGTGCCCTCAACACGGCAGCTACGTCCCTGGGCCCCGCCCGTCTGCTGTCAGCACGGGCACGGTGCCGGCTTCGGCGGCATCCGCCCACCCGACCGGTCTCGGCCCGCCGAGGACTCCATGCCGCTGACCCCGCTGCCGACCCCAACCACAGCACCCGCCACGACCCAGAACGCTTCTGTGCCGGGCCGCTCGCCCGCAGGAGAAGCGGTGGGCGCCTGCGAAGTCCACGCGGCTCCACACCTGCGCCTCCGCGCCGCAAACAAGCCGAAGATCCCCAGGGCGCTTACCGCCCGCCGGCGCCGCCACGCTACTGGCCCGCCTGTCCGGCTGCGGGCCGGGGCAACATGGCCGATTTCTGCCAGGCCTCGCAGCATGTGACGAATCCTTCGATCACGAGGCTGCGCCGCAGCACATACCGATGATCACCACATGCCGCCCATCCACTCCTTCAGGCGGCCGGATTTTGGGCAGGGCATTCCCCGTAGATGTACGGGTCGATTTCGTTGCCTCTCCCGTCATAGAGGTGGAAGCAGTGGCCGTTGGCCCACACCGTGACCGAATCACGCCGATGGTCAACCTGGAACGGCTCGTCCCCAAGTGACGTCCCGGGCCAAGATCCATCTCCAACAGAGGAATGAGTGACAACGACGCACGTGTGCTTCGGCAAGATCCGATGGACGTCACCCCAGGGCTCCAACATTAGGTCCAGCGGCACCTCGTCCTCGTTGCTGACTACCAGCCGCGCCGTTTTCCCTGCGAACATTTCCATCCCCCTCAGTGGCCGCTCGGGCGGCCATGCGCGCAACTGCTTCCTCGGTGCGTACGCGGCACGATCTTCACACGCAGGTCCACCCGAACCAAGCGTCTGCGCCCGAGTACCAAACCCCCCTGCTGGGACGAAACGCTCATTTCAGGGCTGCGCCGGGGTGTCGGCACGTGGGCGCGGGGGCGAGGTGAGGCAGCGTGGGATGCGTAGGTCGAACGCGCCGGCCATGCTGGTGAGGTCGGGAAGCCGGGGTGCGGGTGGGGTGGGGCTGCCGAGGTGGGAGGCCCGGCACACCACGCAGCCGGCCTCGCCGTCGACGATTTGACTGAGGCGAAACCGTCCCCATTTCCCACACTTGGTGCAGCGGGCGCCCCAGGGCGGGCGAGGTCCGGGGAACTTCTCGGTTGGGGCGAGGCCGGCCTTGCGGATGAGCCGTCGCGCCATGTCGTCGCCGCGGGGTCCCTCCAGCGTGGCTTCGAGTTCCTTGTTCCGGGCCTGAGCGATGCGTCTGCGGCGATCGCGTTCGCTCTCGCTGGTCGCGCGGACCCGCTTCCAGGCGTCCATCCAGACCGCGCGTTTATGGGGAGCCAGATCGCAGGCCACGAGGAAGGCCTCCATCCTTTCGCGGGACTGGGGAATGATCCGGCGTCGGACGATGCGGTGCAGGGTGGAGCGGGACATGGGGGTGATGCCCGGGGCCGGCTCGGTGCGGCGCTGCATCACCGTGAGCGAGGGGGCGCCCGCGCGTTCATGGGGTCCGGCCAGAACGGCGCCGAGGTCGGCTTCGTCGCAGGCCATGTTCGCCCGTGGGGCATCCGACGACCGGGCGCCGCCGCGACGCCGGGCCTTCTCCTTCTGGGCCTGGTACCACAGGCCCATGACGAGACCGGGGTTGACGCCGCAGGCGGTGGCGTAGGCGCGGACGACCTCGGGAGGCGGTACCTGTTGGCCGGATCCCGCCCGCTGGAGGGTGGCCCGGCTGTACCCGGCTTTCGCGGCGAGTGCGCTGTAGGTCAGGCCTGCGTTCGCGCGGGTGGTGCGCAGACTTTGCGCGAGACGTCCCAAAGCGGTGTCGGGGGCGGGGATCCTCTTCTCGGGGCGTCCCATCGCCGGGCCGCTATCGGTGGGGTGTGGTGGTGAGGGCGGCGCGGACGGCTTGGCCCCGACGGCCCAGGACGGGGCCGGATTTCAAGCGGATGGTGATGACGGCGGTGATGCCGGCTCCGGCGAGTGGAGCCAGTACATCGGTCATCGGCATTCCCTTGGCCGCGAGAGCGGCGGCGGAGAGAACGAACGCAATGACGATCCAGGCGTCACCGCGGCCCACCGCGGGGGTGACGTCGAGCGCCTCGGGGGCGGGATGGGCGTCACGACGTAATGAGGTCGGGGTCATACGGATGCGTTCCTTTGACGCTTGGAGTGTCCGGTCCACAAAAGTGCCGGGCCACGGTGAAGTTCCCCAGCACGCAGGGGCAGCACGATCGAAGTGCCGTTGTGCCGAGCCGAGGACATCGACGTCCTCCCGGCCGCGTACCCGGAGGGGGACTGGCTGGCTCTGCGGGCCCTTGGGAAGGGCAGTCGCTCCCTGCTCGCCGGGCTAGCGCTATGGCCCACCGTCTGCGGCCGCCGCTGTGGCCAGGCGTTGACAGCGGCTGTGATGCGGCTGTTTCGCTGCGGGACTAAGGTGAATGTGTCCGCTTGCTCCATGCAACGTGAGCGACGCGTGTTGGGAGAGGCGCATGGCAGCCGACGAGATCCCGCAGAGTGTACGCGAACAGCTAGTTGCGGAGGTACAGAGCCTGCGCGATCTTGCCGTCACCTCCAGTGACCCACTCGTGGTGGCCAAGGCGGTGGCTGTCTCACACAAGGGCATCCAGGAAGCGTTACTGACCCGGCTGGCTGCGGGCGAGCAGCTTGCCGAAGTGGTTGCGCTGCGGGGCACCACGTATGCCGAATTGCAGGTGTTCTTCCGGATGGTCCCACGCGGCGATGGAGTGCGACTGACGGACACCGGTCTCCTCGCGTTCGTCGACATGACCAAGGGTGAGGTAAGCGGCACGGTCGAGCCGTACGTGCTGCAGAGGGAGCGGGTCGTCGGCCGGCCCTTCGTCCTGGTTTGTGAGTCACAGGTAGTGTCCCCCGGTCATGGTGAGCAGCCGATGGTCGACAGGGAACGCGCGTTCTTCCGCAGTCTGGGCCTCGGCGGCCTGGGCGGCCTCGGCGTCGTAGGAGACACGGTCTGTGATACAGGCGTCACATCGCAGACCTACAGCGGCACGCCCTACCGTGCGGATGACACTGGCCAGGAGACGACCGGCGACTACTGCGACTCGACGGGTCCGATTCTCGCGTGACCACTTCGGATGCCCGCCAGCCCCAAGTGGTGATCGTCGCACCGGCCGACGACGCGCACGCCTGCGTCGTCGCCAAGCGGCTCGAGGCCCTCGGCGCGGCAGCGCTCGTTGTCGACTCGGCCCTGTTTCCTAGCGCGTGGCGCCTCAGTCTGCACACCGCGAACGGGGAGGCGGCGCGGTTCCTGCTGAGCCGCGACGGCCGGTGCGTCGAGGACGCGGAGCTGTCCGGTGTCTGGTGGCGCCGACCTCAACGCTTTCTCCCGTCGCCCGAGGTGAGGGAGGAACGAGTACGCCGGTTCGTCACCGTCGAGGCACGTGCGGCCTTTGAGGGCTGGCTGCACTGTCTCGGCGAGAGAGTGGTCAACCCCATCGCGGCGGACAACGCCGCCGGGCACAAGCTCCTGCAGTTGCAGTGTGCGGCCCGCGCCGGCCTGAGCATTCCCCGGTCATTGGCCACGAACGATCCCGAGGACGTGCACGACTTTATCGATGCGGTCGGCCCAGACATCATCTACAAGCCGTTCACCGCGGCGAATTGGCGACTCATCACGACCCGCCGGGTGTCAACCGACGCCCTGCAGCACCTCGCCAGCGTTTCGTACGCTCCGGTCATCTTCCAAGAGGAGATCCGCAAGGCCGCCGACATCCGGGCGAACGTGCTCGACGGCGAGGTCTTCGCCGTGAGTATCGAACCGACGGGCCCCGACGGCCCGATCGACTGGCGTGCCGACCCCGCCCGGCGGTACGCGGCCCATGAGCTGCCCGCAGAGGTGGAGTCGTCGCTCGTGGCTCTGGTGGCCGATCTCGGCCTGCGGTTCGCGGCCTGCGATCTGGCGCTCACCGAAGACGGCCGGTACGTCTTCTTCGAGGCGAACACCGGCGGCCAATGGCTCTTCGCCGAAATCATGGTGGGCCAGGAGATCAGCTGGGCATTCGCCCGCGCCCTGCTGCGCGACGTGCCAACGGGCACCGTGCCCCGGACGCCTCCGTAAGCCAGTGATCCCCTGCGCATAGGGCGCACTGTCAAGGGCGTTGCGTGATCGCGTTCTGTCCGGGTTCGTCAGGTGAGCCCCAGGCCCCAGGGCGGATAGGGGCCTGTGGTAGACGCGGCCGGTGTGGCGGAGGGCGGCGGCAATGCTGGTGTCGCCGTCCTGGCGGTGGATACCGATGGCCACGAGTCGTGTCCACGACGCTGGCGTTGGCCTGGGTCGCAGCTGGCAAGCGCGCCGCATACGTCACCGATGGCGGCGACCTCTCCGCGAGCGGGCATTTCGTCACTGGCACCGCTCTGTGCCAGGCCGCTGGCTGTGTAGTCGCCGGGATTGACGGCGCCCCGATCGGGCAGGCAGGCGACGGATTCGTCGTGGCCACCGACGCCGAAACCCATGGGCTGCTGATGTCGATGATCGGCGGCTGGAGCCAAAACCCTTCAACACGAACTCCACCCACACCAAGTGAAGTCAGAACCCACCTTCCGGCTGGAGTCACTTGTCGTCCATAGAGCCATGGACCATGGGCTTGCCCTGCTGTGGGCAGGCCAGGCTCGCCCACAGCACAAAGTAGGCGGACCGCCGCTCTATGGAGTCATGACCGCACAGAAGTCGCCCGGGGCCGGCCGCGTCCTGGATGAGCAGGAGCTGACCTCGCTGTACGGACCGGACACCGCCGGATCGCCCGCCCTGAAGGTGACCGTGGCGACCGACCCCGAACGCGACTTCGAGAGCCTGGTGGTGCCCGCCGCGAAGGTGTTCGCGGGCGGGGAGCAGATCGGCCGCCTCATCGAGTCCGACCGCTCGCTGGGCCTGCCTGTGTTCGTGGCGCTGATCACCGACGGATGGCCCGTCGCGTTCCCGCACGGCTTCATCCCGCCCGACCCCATCCGGGCCCGGGATGACGAGCAGCGTCACTGGCTGACACCCGACCAGCCGGACCACCCGGCAAGCCCCTAGCCACCCCTAATCACTGTCCTCTGACACGCGATCTTGACTGATTGACAAGTGATCTTGACCGAGCTGGAGGGGGTCAGTTCCTGGAGTGCGACCGGGACGGGCCGACCGCTGGGGAGCCCAGTTCGCGTGGTACGGATCAGTGCCGTAGGAACGCCAGATCTTGCGGTCGCATGTGCTCGCGCGGGCCCGCCGCCCGCAGGACCACGTCAAGCACCCGCGCCGGATCGGCGGCGTAGGCGTGCGAGAACCACGCCATGTTGGCCTCCACCACGGCCCAGCGGTGGCCCGGGCGGTACGGGTCGAGCAGTTTCCCGATGTCCACGACGACGGCACTCGGCAGCGTGTGCCCGGCTGCGGCGGCCAGCCGGTCGGCGAACTCCGAGATCTCCGCCGCGGTGGCCCGGTCCGCACGGTCCGTACCGAGCGGGCGGGGATCGAGTCGGCCGAACACCGCGTACCGGCTCGCCGCAGCGATGCGGCCGTCCAGTAGGAACAGCCGGTACTCGGCCGCGAAGGTCACCACGTCGGACAGCAGCACGGGTGTCGTCGGGTCCAGGGCGGAGGACAATCGGGAGCCGTCGCTGTAGACATCGGCAGGGAACGACTTGTCACGCGGCGGCTTGACGAACGTCGGCTGGTCGAGCGCCCATGCGTCCGCGATGGTCCCCGCCCTGACCCGGCGGCCGGTGAACTCCTCCGGCAGCTCGGCGAGCCAGCCGTCCGCCGGCTCCAGCAACGCGAAGCCGAGCCGACCTGCCAGCCGCGCGCCCGCGACCGGCCCGCCGTACCAGTACGCGGGGCCTGCCAGGCCGGACCCTTCCGCGGCCCTGACCGGCATCCCTCGGCCCGCCGCCTCGACAGCCAGCAGTTCCATCGTCGACGTCCGCCGCCCAGGCATGACCAGCACCGCAAATCCCTCCCGCGCTCCGCAAAACCGCCACGCTAGTCCCACCACGCCCACCACCGCAGCCGAGATTCCTCCGCCGCAGACCCCGGGCGGGCCAGGGAGCGGCAGGGCGTAGTTCAAGATCAAGTGGCAGAAGCCCGGACTTGGTCAAGATCACTTGGCAAACGGACAAAATCGCCTGTCAGAGGACAGCAGGCGGCGGAACGTCTTTGGCGAGGCACCTCACAACTCACAGCTCGCCTCGTCCACCTGGGGAAGTGGCCTGTGAGCCTCACAGGCCTCACAGGCTGACGGGACAGGCAGGTGTGGCCTCCGACATTGCGCCTGGACCGTTTGCCAACGAACTTGGACTGCCCTCGCGGCAGCCCGATCGTTGGGCTAATCGGCCTCGGTGGTGAGAAGCGCACGGATCTGGACGGCGAGGTGCTGCATGTCCTCGCCTGCCGCGTGCACCGTCGTGGTCTCGAAGTGCCACACCTCGGCGGGCGCCCGGTCGTGGATACCCCACGTCAGATGTACATGGCCACCGGATCGGTGCTCTGCCGAAAGAGTCAGGTCGTATTCGAGGGAGTGCCAGGTTCTCGCTCCCTCCCAGCCGCGGAAGTCTTCAACCAGGCGGAAGAGGAAGGAGTCAAGGCCGTCGCCGTCCCAGGTGCGCACCGACGTTTCGATGCTCACCCAGGCTCCACGGGCCCGCACGATGAAGTCGAGGGTCGACTCATCTCCGTACGGCCGGGTGGGTTCGCAGAACAGCAGGTGCACTGCTTGCCCCCCGGGGTTCCCCACACGGACGACCAGGCCCTCAGAAGCATCATCTGTGATCACTCAGCCAGGTTAGGAGACGCGCACGACCAACCGTGCGGTGATCCAACTTCGATGGCAATCGGTCCAAGTTCGTTGTCGCGGGAAAAGGTGCGTATCCGCCCCGGGTGTGACCAGGCGGGTGACCGCTCTCATCCAATCGAGGCTTTTACTCAGCGAACCCATTCGCGTGGTTGCTCGCGCTGGGGGTGCTGGGTGGCTGAACCGGCCGTGGCGGGTCTGCCGAGGCCGTACGTCGAGTTGTCGTATGTGGATGCCGCCTGACCCCGCCAGGGGTCAGGCGCTCCACCACTCGTCGGTGCCGCAGCCGACTTCGTAGTGCCACCAACCTTCCTCTTCCCCTTGGACCAAGAGCGCCTTGATCCCGGTGAAGTCCGCGTCGGCCGGTGCGGTGAGGGCCACCATGGGGAACTCCTCGCTGAAGACCTCACCTCCGAGCTCGAACACGGAAAGATGCTGATGCACTGCCTGAGGGCTGCGTCCCACGGGGCCGGCAGGGACGGGCACTACGCGAATCGTGCAGTTGCCGGAGGCACTGACACGGCCCACAGCCCAGTGGATCCCGTCGGAGTCGGTCTGGAACCGCACAACGTCGCCCTCGGCCACCCCGTCCTGGAGGAAGGGGACGTTCTGCACACTGGCCGTATCGACACCGATCTTCCGCGCCCACAGGCCCTCGGTGTCCTGCGGGAACCAGCCCTCGCGAGGGACGAACCGGAACCAGACCTTGATCTTCTCGACGGCGCTCTCCATGACGGCCATCATGCGCCGGCCGTCGACAGAGCCTGGCACTGGGTCTGAGCTGGGCAATCGACCCAGGAACCCAGTCTCACCCGATCCAGTCCACGCAGGTCAGCATGACTCGGCCGCCGGACTTCTTGTCCGCGAAGACGCGGCGGCAACCAGCCGCATTGAGCGCGTCGAGCTGGCGGTCGAGTTTCTGTCCGCCGGTGGAGACCCGGGCATAACCGATCTTGATGTCGGTCCGTACGGCGGATTCGGCGAGAAGGAGTTTGGGTTCCCGGGTCACGTCCACCCCCGGATCTTCTCAAGAAACGGTGATCCGAGGTTGTTGAGGCACTGGGGTTTTTGAAGGAGCTTTTGAAGGCGATCCGGGGTTCGCGCGGGCCGGGTTCATGATCGTCAATAAACGATGGTTATTTGCAGACGCAGACCCAAGGGCCGTCGCGGTTTCAGGCCCAGTTCGGCAGATCGGTGCCCCACTGGGTCGGTGCATGGTCCCAGTTCACGGGTACGCCGTTGTAGTGGACCGGGGGCAGGGCATGACGCAGCAGTCCGTAGGGCGATTCGGTCTCGGTGAGCCAGGCTCCGGAATCGTAGGTGTCGGCTTCGCCCTGTGCGGAGGTGGGGCGGATGTCGTGCAGCAGCCAGGACGCTGTGCCTGCCAGGGAGAGGCGAAGATGACGTCCACCGCCGGTGGCCTGGCGGTCGCTCAGTGCACGGAGGACAGCGGCGGCGAGCAGGTATCCAGTTCCGTGGTCCAGCGCCTGTGCGGGCAGTACACCGGGGCGGCCGTCGGCCGTGGCCTCGATCGCGGCGATACCGGTACCGGCTTGGACCAGGCTGTCGAAGCCGCGACGCTCGGCCCAAGGGCCGGACCAGTCCCAGGCGCACAATTGGGCCACGATGAGGCCGGGGTACCGGTCCAGGAGCACATCAGGGGTCAGTCCGTGCCGGTCCAGGGCACCGGGGCGGTAGCCGGTCACCACGACATCTGCCTGGCTGAGAAGGTCCTCGAAGACGTGCCGGTCACCGGGGCTGCTGAGGTCCAGCAACGTGGAGCGTTTGCCCACGCCGGTGTCGGCGTGAGCATCTGCGTCCTCGGGGAGCTGGGGGGCGTCCACGCGCAGCACGTCGGCGCCCAGCAGCGCCAGTGTGCGTGTGGCAACGGGGCCGGCGATGACGCGGGTCAGGTCCAGGACCCGCACGTCTTGGGCCGGTACGGATGCGGGCACCAGCAGCCGAGGGCTGCTCTGACCCACGTGCCGCGTCTCGACCAGGGCGTGCCCGGCCGCAGCGGGTGCGGAAACCACGGCCACGGCCAGGCCGCCTGCCGCGTAGACGGTCTCCTGGACCTCCCCGGCCGGACGCGATACCAACTCCTTCGAGAGCACATCCACCAGCGCCTGGTCCCCTCCCGTGTCCGCGATACCCAGGGAGCTGAGCAGCCGGGCTCGGTGGTGCGGGTAGTTGGCGTGGGTGCGAACCCAGCCGTCGGCCGCCGGCCAGAACCCGGACAGCGGAGCGAAGGACGTCGGGGCCCGGCCGTCGATTCGCAAATGGCGTTCACTGACGAACGCGGTGGCCACCGCCGCCTCGTTCACCCGCACGGTGGGCACCGGCACGCGGTTGCGCAGCGCCAGCAGTTCCGCTGCCGCCAGCGAGGACACTCCGACGCTGGCCCGCGCCAGTTCCCTCACCGGCAGACGCGACGGCAGTACAGCGCCCGCCCTCTCGAAGGACACGCTCTGAACCAGTTGGCTCCGGCCCCCCAGGGCCGCCCAGGCGTGTGCGGTGGCCGCATCCTCGGTATACGTCATCCGCTCATTGTGCGACACCACCAGGATGAGGCCTCGCTCGGCTCTGACCCGCGCAGTCATTTCTTCGCTGAGACCAACTGGCCTAGGGGTTACTGGTGCAGAGCAGCGGGTTGGACAGCATGCGGGCCGCAGTGGAAGGGCTGGGCGGGATCCTGGCGAACGGCCGAGGGCACCCGCTTCAGGCCGCCTCGGCCACATCCTCGACGTCGAGCCGGGTGAAGTCGACGTCGAGGTGAGCCTCATACGCGTCCGGCGCGATGCCGAGCTCGTGGGTGAAGTACTCGCCGAACCGCATGATGTGCTCCGTCAGGTACGGGGAGATCTCCGCTTGGTCCACCGGCTCGATCCTCCACCCCTCGGCTTGGAGCTCGCGGACGATGTCGGCGATGTCCAGGGGTGTTGTGGCAGGGAGTTGAACTGCATCGCCTTCTCCTGCTCGATGGGGTCGTTATCAGCGATCACCCCGCGGTTGCCGAAATGCAGCCACTCGGAGAACCCGTTGTACGCCTCGACCTTGTTCGTCGCTGCCGTCACCCGCCGGCGCATCGACGCGTCCGATAGATACGTCAGCAGCTGGACGGTGCGGATCACCCGCCCGACCTCGCGGAACAGATGCGCGAGGCTGAACACCGGGATGCTCTGGCCCTGCGTATCCGCGTGGATCGTGGTCGGCTTGACCTCGGAGGCGTTCTTCAGCAGGCCCTCGATGATGTAGACGGCCTCCCCCACCCCGTACGGGATGAAGTGCGTGAACAGCGCGATGTAGGTGTCGGCCTTCGGCGATGTGGCGGTAGGCGATGCCGCCGGACTTCCCCAGCCGGACCGAGGTCTCGGAGAGCAGGTTGTTGAGTAGGTGTCCATGTGGGTGCCGTCCGCGTCCACGGTCGTCCCGTCTCCCCACGCGCGGGCCATGTCCAGGCGAGCGTGCGCGTTGACGACGTCGGTGATCGCCTCGTTCAGCTTGGCGATGTTGAAGTGCCGCCTCGCCGCCATCGACAGCTCGTGGTCACTCACCCCGGGGGTGTGCCGGGCCGCCTCGTAGGGGCCCATGTTCGTGCCGTTCACGAAGGTAGTGATGACGTACCGGCCGAACGGGTCCTTCAGCTTCGGGTCGTTGCCCGATTCCGGGCCGAAGCGGCGCCACCACTCGATCCAGTACGCGGTCCGGGCCAGAATCCCGATCAGGGAGCGTTCCGGCATCCTCGCCTTGATCTCCTGCTCCAGCCGCTTCGCGCTCGGCCGCTGGTCGTCCGCCCGACGCTTCTTCAGCGTCGGGACGCCGCTGGCCGCATCGATGGACAGGTCCTCCTTGTCCGGGTAGCCAGCGTCCGCCGCCGCGGCGGCCGCAGTGAGCTTGTCCTGCAACTGGGCTTTGAACGCGGCCGCGTCGAAACGGCCGTCGTCGCCGCCCTCGCGCAGGTCGAACTCGACCAGGTAGGCGGGCAGCTTGGCCTCCACCGTGGGCCAAGGCAGCAACTGCTCGCTCCAGTCGGCGTACTCCTCCGAGCCGATCACCGCGACGTCGCCAGTCCGCAGCTCCTCGGCGAGATAGCAGAAACCCATCGCCTCGAAGTGCTTGCGGACGAACGATCCGGGGCGGTTCCTGTCCCGGATGGCCTTCTGCCAGTTCTGCGTGGCGAAGGGGACGTCGACCCTCCGGCCGTCCTCGCCGATCTCCGGGATCGTCTCGCGGGAGGTCTTGTACCGCTTGGCGTGCGCGAGTGCGTCCAGTACCCGCCCGTCCTCGCTGGTGGCCTTGAGCTCCAGCAGCCCGGTGAGGTCGAATATCACCGCCCGGTCCCGGCCGATCTGCCCGTACAGCAGCACCTCCCAGTTGGCGCCGTGGTGCGCGGAGACCTTCTCGATCTGTTCGTACTGCTGGGCGAACCCGCCGAAGCCGTCCACCGCGGCCGTCACCGCGCCGAGGCCGCCGGCCTGCACCCGCAGGGCCTTCGCCAGAGCCAGCAGAGCGGGCGAGACCTTCCCGTCCAGGCGGCGGGCGGCCTCGGCCGCGTCCGCCTCCTGATCGAGGTCCGCGACAGCTCCCAGCGCCGCGCCCGTCATGGCCGCGGCCTCGGCATGGGCGCTCTGCGCGGGCCCGCCGTCGTCGACCTGCTGGAGCAGCGTGCGGTAGTTCCCGACCAGAGCCTCCACCCTGGCCTGCTGGTTCTTGCGGATTTCCTCCAGTTCCTCTTTGGCCTTCTTCACCTTCGTGGCGATGCGCTTGGTGAACATCGTGGCGAGGTCGTCCCTCGCCCGCATCCGTGCCTCATGGACCAGGCACGCGATCAGCGCGGCCCGCTTCACGGGGGTGTAATCGCGCAGTACGCCCGCGTCCGCAGCGGCCGCCTCCCCGGCGAAGTCGGTGACCTTGCCCGAGGCCACACCCTGAAGCCACAGGGCGGAATCACCCAGACCGTCCACCCATTCCAGGTGTGTGGCGAGGTTCTTGACATGTGACCAGGTCGCCCGCTGGGCGGTCTGCTTGAGCCGGTTGAACGGTGTCTTGCCGTCCAGCCCCAGCACGTCCAGCAGCCCCAACAACCGGGCCCTATGGGCCTCGCTGAGCCGGTCGTGGGTACCAACGCGGATCGCGGCGTTCACCTCGCCGCGCAGAGACGAGGTCAACGCTTCCAGGGTGGTGAACGCCGGCAGCTCCAGCCCGGCCTCCACCAGCTTCTCCAGTGCGATGCGGTCGAACGGAGACCGGACGTCCCGCGCGTGCGATGCCGGGCGCGCCGATGGTTTCGGCTGCGTCGAGCAGGAGCCTGGTCAGCCCCCTGAGGTGGTCATCGTGCAGGGCCAGGTACTGGCGCCTGCCAAGCATGACGTCCAGGGCGATGTCCGGGCCGAGGGTTCGGGGGTCCCAGCTGATGCTGCGGGTGGCAGTGGCGAGCATGTCGTGCAGTTCGCTCGCGGTCTGCGCCCCGGTCAGCTGTAACCGCGACGCCAGGATGACGTCCGATGCCTGGGTGAAGGACATCGCTGACGGGACCGCCGCCCGGCTGCTACCGACGGGCGCAGCTCCACGCCCCCATGCCCTGCACCGCGGCCAGCCTCCTGGCCGTCGCGATCTGCTCCGACTTCGTGGCCAGGTCGGCTCGGGCGGCGTACCGGCGGCCCCCCGCCGTCCTCCAGCTCGACTGGGTGAACTGCAGACCGCCGTAGTGTCCATTGCCCGTGTTGGCCCGCCAGTTGCCGCCCGACTCGCATCGGGCGATCGCATCCCAGTCGACAGGGGGCTTCATGGTGCGCGCGGCCGCATGCGCGCCGGAGCCGGTCAGTGCGGCCTGACTCAGGAGCACCGCGCAGAGCAGTGCCACGATGGTGCTTCCGGTTCGCTGGCTGTCCTGGAAACGAGACATCAGTCCTCCTTCGCTGTCCGGCAGAGCGGCCCCGGTGCCCGGCCGCTCCCGCCTGCGGCCGACGGGCCGTCAAGGCAGCACAACACGCGTGCGGGCCGACCCCGGCTCCATACGGCAGGCGAACGGGTGACACCACCCATACGGCGCCCGTCCCAGCCGCCGCAGGCCGGGATACAGCCCGTCCCAAGGCGTGCTGGTCGTGTCAGCGTCGGCTGAAAAGTGCTTGTGGATCACTTTCCGGGTTCTGTCACCAATTTGGGGGCTGTTGGGCATCAATTGGGTGTGACGGGTGGGATGCCGGTCGCGGACGTTCTGCTGTCGGATGTCGGGGTGCAGGTCGAGCATGTGGTGCTCACGGATGGGGAGGTCCGGTTCGCGGTGCGGTCCGCGAGCTGGGCATCCGTTTCGATACGAGGGCCGGGGACGCCTCCGGGAACCTGCCGCCTTTTCTGGAGCCACTGCCCCTCATGGGAGACGTAGGTCGGCGAATCCAAAACCCGCCTGCCGGTCGCCCCCACATCAGCGAAACCTCTCTGCGCCGGAAGGTTTCCTCGATCAATTGTCGTGGTGGATCACTTGAGGGCAAAGTGCCGTCGGATCGGCGCCCGCGGACCTGCAGCTGAGCGGCTGACTCCTACGAACGTGATTTCCACTCGGCCGGGTGAGTTCGTATTCGACTTCGCCTTGCTCGGATCCTTCGATCGCCTGCGGCCAGTCACCGGTGAAGTTGCGGAGGAACGACAGGCCGGCCTTCTCCATCAAGCTAGTACGGCGCCTGCCGGCTGCAACCGCGCTGGATCCCACTGCTTCACGCCCCTGCACACGCCCTCCCGACTGGCCGAGATGGGGCGGACAGTGTCGGCTTCCGACTCCAAGCCAAGCGGAGGGGTGATGTGTGTTGCCGAGCGGTGTGGTGAAGTGGTTCGACTGTGACCGGGGGGTCGGTCTCATCAGTCAGCAAGGCGCTGGGCCTGACGTTCAGGCAGAAGCCTCAGCGGTCCATGGAAGCGATAACCGTCTGCGCCAGGGGGAGAAAGTGCTGTTCGACATCACCCTGGACAGTGCGGGGCTGCGGGCCGACAACATTCACCGTCTCAGGGCAGGGAGGGACGGCGCGGTCCCAGCCGGCTCAGCGGAGCCGTCTGACGGCCAAGCCCTCGGTGTGGCCCCTCCCGACCAAGCGCAGCGCGCCGCACTCGCCCAACCTCGACATCGAGTGGGCCCGGTAGGGGCTGACGGCGTGCGAGCCCGGCCGGTTGCGGCCCGGCCGACTTACCGAGCGTTAGACCACACCCCACACGAATAGCGCTGACCGAGGGACGGGGGGCAGGTCGGCGGCAGGGTGGAGGGGCGATCCCCGCTCTGCGGGTGATCGTCTGTCCGCCGGACTCGCCGAGCGCGGCGCCGGGTGCGCTGCGACAGTGAGATTCTCGGCCGCGTCCTCGGCCCGGACGACCTTCGGTCGGCCCAGCGCACCGCTACCCACCACCTCGCCGGGGCCCGGGCCCGACTGGGCCGCCCCCTGCTGGCCCGGCAACCAAGAAACGTGCGGTGTGATCCGGGCCCCTCACTCACCATCAGCAACCGGGGTGGCCGGTGGCCCTCAAGCAGGTCCTCCCGTCCGGACGGTCGGTCGCACGTCCAGCCCTCAGCTTTCGACGGTACGGACGGGCACTGACGAGCGGGCCCCGGCGGCTGGTCCCGCGCCCGTCGCCCCTGGCCGCGCGATGGGCGATGGCCGTGGCCTCGGCCGGCGTTTGACCCTGGCTAGAGGACGCGGGCGGCCTCGATGCCCTCGGCCGTCAGGAACAGGGTGCGGGCCGAGGTGACGTCCAGGAGCCTGGCGAGCTGGGCGGGCAGGGGGCCGGCCAGGACCAGGCGGTCGGTAGCCCGCAGGCGCAGCATCGAGGAGTCGGCAAAAGCGACCTGGGTGACGTCCAGGACGATCCGTCGTACGCCGGGGTCGTCCGTGGCCGCCGTGCAGGCCGCCTTCAGGGGGCCGAGGGTGTCCTGATCGAACTCGCCCGTGCACGCGATGACGCGCACGCCGTCCTCGTCAGGCAGTACGTCCACCTGCTGCTCCATCAACGTCCCCGGTCGGGCTGTCCCCGGCCGGCCAAGGTCGTGACCATGTCGGGGCCGCGCACGTTGTCGTCGTGTCGCGGGTCTCCCCTCCCCGCACCCCGCGGACTCCCGGCGGTGGCCGGACACCCACCGCCGGGACCTGTCCGCGAGGCCCAGCACACGGCAGCAATCCCCAGGCCCGGAGAGCATGCAGGACCTGGACCGGCTGCTCACCGACAGCTCCGCCGCCTACCTCGCCCTTCGGCGTCACTGGACGGGCACTGACACACAGACCACTGCAGGGAGGTGCCGGGCCGTCGGCGGCGGGCTTCGACACACACGGAGGTTGGCTGCTCTCTCGGCGCCTGAGCAGTTCGGGTTTCGCCGCGGCGGCGTGCCTCGAAACCGGTTATCGGATCGGTGGTCTCATGCGTCCCAGAGGTTTTCCAGTGCGATCGCGGTCTGCGCGCCGGCCCGGGCCCGGGCCTCGATCTGCTGACACAGGGCATCCAGGGCAGCCGGATCCTCGGCGACATCGGCCTCCACGACCGCCCAGCCGGGCAGGCCGTCCAGGCCCGGCAGGCGGACCACCCGGTGATCGGTACGGCCGGTGATCAGGACCGCCAGCAAAGTCAGATACTCGCGCTGCAGGTCCGCATCGAAGCCCGCGTCCTGCCTGCCGTCCTGGCCGTCGGGGCCTGCCAAGAGGGCAGAATGCCCCTCCGCCAGCAGGACGCACGTGGCATCGGCAGCCCGGACCACTGCCTCGAACCCTCTCGCACCGATCCGGTCCCGTAACCCTGCCAGATAGGTGTCGAGCAGATCCGGGCCCTCACGGCCGCGCTCTTCGCCTGCGTCCATGACTACCTCCGTGCCCCACCCCCCATGACCCTACGCGTCACTACAACGACCAGACCGGGTTTCGGCCAGCGGCGGCAGATACCAGTGGCTGCCTGACGAGCGCGAGCTGTGCGACCGGGCGCGCACCTCGGTGCCGGCCGTTGATGCGACGGCTGTTCTGCGCGGGGCCGCGGTGGTAACCGTGGCCGCGGCACGGCATTGTCCCGGCGTGGATATGGACGACGAAGATTTCCTCGGCGTACTCCTGGACGCCGTGACCGAGACCCGCCTGAGGCTGCTGACCGGCGACGAAGCCAGAGCGGTCACGATGCTGCTCGGCGCCCTCGAGGAGGAGGCGCGCTCCGAAGAGGTCCGCGTCGCCGCAGGCGAGATGCGTTTCCGCCTCAGCTCACGCCTCGGCCTGCCCGCCGACACCGCCGGGACCTCACCCGTCTGACCGCAGACGCCACGACCGTGCGCGCCGGCGGCCCCGGCCAGAGGGCGCGGGCGGCCTCGATGCCGTCGGCAGCCAGGAACAGGGTGCGGGCCGAGGTGACGGCCAAGAGCCGGGCAAGCTGCGTGCTGGTGGGCCCGCACGATCGTCGAGTCGACGCAGACGGCGGATACCGAACCGAATGAGCAAGTACGACGCACCGTTCGAGCAGCAGCTTCTACCGGCGGCGCAGAGACCCGGGCCCGCAACGAGTGGACCAGTCGCCGGCCGGTGACAGTCGCTCTCCACTGGCCCGCACGACGACAAGCCCGTCACCTTCGAAAGCGATTCGATCACCAACGGCCAGGAAGAGCGGGCTCGTCAACTCGAAGGCATATCCGTCGTCAGTCCCGAGGTCCTTCACCAGTACCGACCGCGAGGTGGGCGTGGCTCGGCCAGCTACCAGGTACATGCCGAGAGGGTCCCATGCAGTCTGAGTCACCTCGACTCCATTCAGCAGCTGATCAATGGCCCAGGCGTTGAAGGTTAAGTTGGGGCCGCCTGCGCGATGTCCGGATCGGACGGGGGCACAGGACCAGCGAGAGTGCCGTCGGCGATGCCGGCCTGGCCGGTGAAGTGGACGGCGTACTTCATCCGTCCGGGTCCGGTACGGGACGAGACTGGTCGGCGTCCCGAGGGTGCGCCACTACGGCCGCCGTTTGCTCGTCATGCCGGGACGGTACTGCGGACTCACGGCCCATGCGGCGCGTCCCGCGTCACCGGGGACGTACGCGCCCCCGACTGTCCGGATAAACGGATGGTCGGGGGCGAGCGTGCCCGGCAGGATGCTCCGCATGGCATTGCCCACCCCCGAGCTTCACACCGCCCGCCTGCGCCTGAGGGCGTTCACCGACACCGACGCGGCGCCGCTCTACGCGCTGCACAGCAGCGCCAACGTGCTGCGGTACTGGGACTCCCCGCCGTGGACCGAACCGGCCCGCGCCCAGCGCTTCATCGCGACCTGCCGGACGATCGAAGAGGAAGGCACGGGAGCGCGGCTGGCCGTCGACCGCATCTCCGACGGCGCGTTCATCGGTTAGTGCGGCCTGACCAGCTGGAACCCGGACTTCCGCAGTGCGTCCCTGGGCTACGTTTTCGACGCCGCCGCCTGGGGCCACGGCTACGCCACGGAGACCGCCCATGCCGTCCTGCGGTGGGCGTTTGACTCCCTGGAGCTGAACCGCGTCCAGGCCGAGACCGACACCCGCAACGTGACGTCCGCCCGGGTCCTGGAGAAGCTCGGCTTCGTACGCGAAGGCACCCTACGCGAGGACTGCGTCGTCAACGGCGACGTCTCCGACTCCTGGGTCTTCGGCCTCCTCCGCCGCGAGTGGCACCCAACGGCCACGCCGACGACCGGCGGCCGTTAGGACCGAGACCTGCCCTTCTTTCCGCCCACAACCCCCACCGAGGTCACAGGGCCGGCACCGGGCCATCGGCAACGTGCAACGGACCGGGCAGCCATCCCAAGTGAAGCCGACGGCACCCGAACCTGGACGCAGCGACTGCATCGGTGAACCCCTGCCACCGGCGCCCGATCCGACCCTTCTGCCGACGCGGGCCCGCAAGCCCGACTGCCCGCGGGAACACCGCAGCTGAGTAGACGCCGCCGGCCTCCCGCCGCAACGCGCCTCAGTCCCCGCGAGCCGGGCAACCTCCGCGAGCGGCACAGCGCCGCGGAGTCGGTGGCCCGCCCGTATACGACAGCGATCCGTGGTGGGTGCGTCAGAAGTATCAGCCTGTATCCGTGGCCGGACAGCTGCGAGTGCTGGGCAAGGAGAAGAGGGCGCCCGGTGCGGGGACGATGTGGCGGACTGTGGTGCCGCCCGAGCAGCGGGCATTGATCGGCAGCCTCATCGACAGTGCCGAGGAGCAGCTCGTCCAACTGCGCGGCATGTGGAGCGGGCCGACGGCCGAGGTCGCCCGGCAGTTGCTGCGCGGCCTCGGTCACAGTGCCGGCCTGGTCGAGTCTGCCTGCAAAGCGGACCGCGGTAGGGGTCTGTACGGTGAACGAAACGGCTCCGCCCAGTGACCCCGATGCCCCCTCCCCAGACACCGGTAGGAGCAGTCCGACCATGGCATACGACCCGAATCTGGCCGACCGCATCCGGCAGGCGCTGTCCGGCAGTGCTGACTCCCGGGAGGTGAAAATGTTCGGCGGCCTCTCCTTCATGATCAATGGGAAGCTGGCAGCCACTGCCAATGCTCACGGCCAGTTGATGGTCCGCTGCGCCCCGGACCGAGCTACAGAACTGCTGGCACGGCAAGGCGCCCACTGGCCCGAGATGCGGGGCAAACCGATGAGTCGAGGATGGGTCGTTGTTGATGCCTCTGCCCTCGCATCCGAGAGAGCCTTCCGCTCCTGGATCCAGGAAGCACTCAACTACAACAAGAACGCGCCTTCAAAATGACCGGCCCCCCGCCCCGCGCGGGGGCCCGCACTCCGCCTACCACCAGGCATGGACCAGCCACGACCGACAACTCAGGTGTCCCATGAAGGGGTTGGCTGCGGGGCTCCTCTGCGGATTCCATGCCGCTGTTCGGCCAAAGATCCCTTGCCGCGTGCAGCAGGTCATCCTGCGGTCGCGGCCGGGTCACCACCGAACCGGGGCGCATCCTCCACGGCCGCGTCCGGGCGCAGGCGCACCTACCGGACGAGATGCCGGTAAACGTCGCCCCGGTCGACAGACACCGCATGCAGCCAGCGGGTCAAGTGGACCTTGCCCTGAGTGTGGTCAATAAGTCGCGAAGGCGGACAGCAGTGTGTCTGCCCGGACCTCCAGTTCGGTCGTCATGGGTCCGTTCACGCTCACGGAGACCTCCTCGCCGCCTACCGAGCGGGCAAGCCGAACCTCGACCCCGTGCGTGTCGCCGATCAAGGGGTACACGTACCAACCGCCGGCCTGCTCCTCGTCGGTCTTCACAATCGCCCGTGCCACGGTCTCCCAGTCGGTGGCCTCGAAGTCATAGCCCACGTAGTGCGACAGCAACTCCAGGAACGGCCGCAAGCTGCGTTCCAAGATCCATCCATCAACTTCGGCCATAACTTCTCCTCAGCGCTCGGCACAGGGCAGGGCCAGTAGCTCGATGCCGTCGATCTGCAAGGCGTCGAAGGCGATGAAAAACGCCGGGCTCGTCGCGGCGAGCGCGGTGGCGGTGCGGCCACGGGCGGCGGCCCGGCGCTGACGGACTTCGAAGGACAACCGGTCGACTGCGGTGTCCCAACGGCGAGCTCGCCATCGAGGACAAAGCCGTCCGGCAACTGGGCAGCAGCCGTCGCCAGTTCGGGGAATCGGTCCTGGCCAGGGAGCTGCGCCAGGTCTGCAGCAGCAGCCGGCCGCCGGGGCTGACCTGCACGAACCGTCCGCTCGGGCGCGGCAGCCATGGGGGCGATGGGGCGGCCCGAGGAGGGGTCCTGCGAGACCTGGTCCAGGTCTTCGACGGGCTCGTGGTCGTCGGCGGCGTGCGTTCGTAGGCGGGAGTGGGCATGTGGTCGGCCGCGCACGTGTCCTCGGATCCTCCGACCTGCGGGCCGGGTCGGCGGTCGTCCGTCCGTCCGTCCGTACGTACGTACGTACGTACGTACGCGAATCTGCGCACGGACCGGAGCCACCGTGAAGGGAAACCCCTTTGACCGCGGTCTGACGATCGCCGTCGACGACCGGTGTCCGTTTTCGCCTTGGTGGCTGGGCCCACTTGTAGTGGGGGGCAGTGCAGGTTCAGCGGTTGGTGGTGATCCACCGTACGAGGGCTGCGTTGGTGGTGTCGTCGAGTGCGGACAGGGTGTGGATGGCTTCCAGGTCTCCGGGGAGTGGTGGGATGCCGGCGGTGGTCAGTGCCGCTTGGAGGTCCAAGCGGCGCCGGTCCAAGGGCGGCAGGCGCCAGGCGAGGCGGGGATCGGACGCAGGCCAGTGGGCGCGAGGATGCTCTTCGCCACGGTGAGGCAGTTGCCAGTCCGTGTCACCTGGGCGGCTGTGCGGCGGGGCGTCGCAGGCCGTGGGCGCGACGGTGTCTGCGCCGGGGAAGCGGTAAGCGTCGAGGTCCAGCTGAGGGACCGTGACTCCGGACGGGGAATACTGCCAGAACTCCACAAAGAACCTCCCGGGGGGCGGATGCGCCGCTGCTGCTTCCAATGAGCTCGGGGCGCCGCCTGTAGTTGGCCGCCCACACGTGCCGCAGACGTGGAGTGCAGGCTGACAGGTTCGGCAGGTCAGGCGCCCGGGGCGATCGGGGCTGGGGCGCGTCGCGGCGGGTTGCCGCGGCACGCCGTTCCTGTGCCGGCTGGCAGGTCACTGTCCCCGACGGTGTGGCTGCCGGCCTGGGTCAGCCGCGGTGGTTGTCGTGGTGTCCGTGGTGGCTGCTGCGACCCCAGGTCTCGGTGTCGATGACGCGGCCGCGGTCGTCGCGGAGGGTGGCGGTGTCGCGCTCGTCCCAGATCTGGTGTCGGCGGTCCTGGTAAACGTCACGGTCGGTGTCGCGGCCCTGGCCGGTGTGGACCTTGACGCTGGAGCGGCCGTCCAGACGGAGGTGGTCGAAGCGGTAGCGGTTGCCCTCGCGGTCGGAGAGGGTGAAGCCGCGCAGGTTGACGGCGTGGCGGCCGGTGTTCTTCACCTCGACCCATTCGCGGTTGAGGGCGCGGTTGTCGTGGCCGCGGCTGTCGTCCTGGATGTCGCCGATGACGATCGAGGAGTGCTGGCCGCGGTGGCCGCGCCTGTCGTCGTCGTGGGCGGCGGCCGGGATGGCGGCCGCGCCGATCAGTCCGCCGGCGGCCAGGACCGAGGCGAGGAGACGGCGAGTGGCGGGAGAAGCAGACATGCAGATGACTCCTTACAACAGGTAGCCCCGCCCGGCCTCGTGCAAACCGGGCGGGGGTTCCCGGCGTCCTTGCCGAGGAGCCACACTCTGGCCCGCGGCCGCCATCAACCGCCACAACTCAGGACTCACGTTGCCCAATGCGGACATGTCCGTAACTCTCCCTTGCGGGATGCAAGCGTCAAGATCCGGTTGACGCGGACGAGGCGGGGGCGGGGGCCACCCGTCCAATGTCGGAGCAAGGATGTTTAGGCCACATAAGCAGTTCATTCGCGCCAGGCCGTGTGCTGTGCGCCGAATGAGTGCAGGGCTCTGTAACAGGCGCTCCTTCCGCTTCTTCGCACTCAGTCACGCACCGCCGCTCTGATTCGTCCACCGAGTGATTCTGACGCCCATCTGGTGGTGCACGAAGGGGACCGGGCCGTCAGGGGCTTGCGGCTCGGTCCGCGATTGATGGTGGGTGTAGCTCCGTCTCGGGGGCAGCTGATCTGGGGTGTTGCGACGAACGTTGACCAGCCCGGGTGTTGTGGTGGCGGTGCTCGCCTCGGGATATTCGCTGGTCGCCGCTCGTTGATGGTGGTCATACTGCCGCGATGGATCCAGTGACTCTCGAGACCGACCGTCTGCTGCTGCGGGCCTTCACACCTGCCGACGTGGATGCGGTGTACGAAGCCTGCCAGGACGAAGACATCCAGCTCTACACCCCGGTGCCGGTGCCGTACCGTCGTGCGGACGCGGAGAAGCTCGTCGGCGAGGAGCTGCCCGCCCAGTGGTCCGAGGACAAGGACTACACCCTCGGCGCGTTCCGCAAGGACACCGGCGCCCTGGTCGGCTCGTACTGCCTGACCCTCATCAGCCGCGGCGTCTGGGAGCTCGGTTACTGGGCGGTCAAAGATCAGCGCGGACGCGGATACTCGGTTGAGGCCGCTGGGGCCCTGTGCGACTGGGGCTGGGCCACGCTCGACGTGCACCGCATCGAGTGGTGGGCCATGGCCGGGAACACCCGTTCGCGTGCCGTCGCCGAGAAGCTCGGCTTCACCGTCGAAGGGACACTGCGCAATCGCAGCATCGCCAACGATGGCAAGCCACACGACTGGTGGGTGGGCGGACTTCTGAGGCCCTGATGCTCGGGCCGATGCTTCGCCGGCTGCGTTTGCCCTTCTGCAGGGAAGTTCCCAGCCCGGACAATTCCAGCTGAAGAGCCACACCCATTGATCATGGACGGGCAGCCGTGACGGTGCCGAGCGGCAGCGGGAGGCCGGTGCCGGCCCGAAGCACGACCTGGTCTTCACCGACCGCCCGCTCGTCACACTGGTCCACCTACGCACCGGACTCCCGCACGCCGCGCTCGCCGAGCTGTACGGCAGCGCCCGCTCCACGATCTCCCGCGCCGTCGGGGAGATCCGCCCGCTGCTGGCCATGCGTGGCTTCGCAGTGCCCGACCCCTCCGGCGTGCGACTTCGGACCCTGGCGGACGTGTTCGCCTACGCCGAGGCCGCGGGGGTCCGGTTGCGGATCGACGGCGCCGAGACCCAGGTTCGCCGCCCGAAGGCAGGCAGGCCCGGACGGCGGGCCTTCGTCTCCGGCAAGAAGAAGCCGAACACCATCAAGACCACCACCATCAGCGACGACCAGGGCCGTCTGCTGTGGTCGGACGCGGACCGCCCAGGCCGCATGCACGACCAGACCGCGATGCGCACCGAGGGTATCGCCGAGCAGTCCCGGCTCCACGAAGGTGACGGCCGAAGTCGACGAGGGGTACCGGGGGCTGGCCAACGAGTTCCCTGACCAGATCAGCGCCCCTCCGAAGAAGTCGAAGGGCGACGCGCCGCTCGGCGAGCAGTATGCCTGGCGGGAGATGCGCCGACGGCAGTCCTCGCAGCGGATCTGCGTCGAGCACGCCAACGCCGAATTGCGGCAGTGGTGCCCGCTCCAGCTCTACACCGGCCCCTCCGCCGGGAAGTGGAGGATGGAGAACTGTCCCGAGATGCCCGGGTGGGCTCCCACGTCGTGCGGGAGGACCTGCACGGTGATGTGCGGCTGGGCGTCGAGGTGGTTCAGGTGCTCAAGCTGTTCGCGCGTGATCTCGGGGTTGCCGACAATGCGGCGCAGTGCCGATTCGTCCAGCACGATCCATAAGCGCAAAGGGCGTGCCGGGTGGTGGGCGCGGTGCTGTCGGCGCAGCCGTACTTCAAGGCGCGTGGCGATCTGTTCAGGGGTGGCCAGCGGGATCGTTTCCTCGATGACGGCTCGGGCGTAGGCGGGGGTTTGCAGCAGGCCGGGGATGACCAGGGGCTCGTAGGAGCGGATCGAGGAGGCTTCCGTCTCCAGGCCGACGTAGACGACATACGGGATGTCGCCGCAGGCGACCCACCAGCCCTGCCGGTTCGATTCCGTGGCCATCCGCATCAACGAGTCGACGACCTGCGGGTCGGTGACGCCGTATAGGCCGCACAGGTCCCGCACATCACGGGGCTTGATGACGCGGCGGTCGTTCTCCAGGTGACTGATCTTGGGCTGCGAAATCAACAGTTGCTCGGCCACCTGCGTATTCGTCAGGCCACGGGCCAGGCACAGCCGGCGCAGCTCCGCGCCCAGCCGACGTCTTCTGACAGTGGGGTTTGCGTTCGCCGCCGCGGGCGGTCTACCTCCGGCTCGGGACCATCTACCAGCCGTGGACAAACCACGGCCGGGCCCGGGCGAACGCACCCTGCGGTACCGAACCCTGCTGGCGAGTGTCACGTGGCGCAAACCGGTCTGCGTGCACAGCGTGAGCAGAATTCACCCAGACGCCGCGCCCTGCCGCCTACCTGCCACAACAGAGCAGCAGTTCAACGCTAGCCGGACAGAGAAACTGCAGGTACTTCCGGTGGCATCCGCCTCATCACGCGCGGCCTGCGGCCTCCGCCCGCGGAATCCGGCCATGCGCTGCGCACGGTGAGGCCGAAGTGGGTGACGCGCGCCCGGCGCGCCCCACCGATCGGCATGAAGGATGGGAGGATCCTTGGCGGCGCGCATCCCGGAACACTTCGAGGCCGACCCAGCAAGCCCCGCGAACTTCGGCAGATCGCGGGGCCGGCGAGGTCAGGCGGCGGGCACCCCTCAGGCGGTGCGCAGCCGGGGCTTGGGAGCGCTGCTGCGGGTATCGTGCAGGTAGAGCAGGGCCACGCAGGCGATGATCCACGCGGCCAGCACGGCGAGGCCGGACCATAGGCCATCATCGTGGAAGTAGGACATCCCCTGGAGAGCGCGCACCCCCGCGCCGACGGGCAGCACGCCGGACAGCGGATGCAGCCAGTCGGGCAGGTAGAAGGGGGGCATGACGCCGCCGCTGGTGGCGTTGCCGAAGATCAGCAGGATCACCGAGGCGATGGCGGCGCCCGCGGATCCGGTCCATTTCACGATCGCCATGGTCGCGCCTCCCGCTGCCATGGCCATCAGGGCGGTGACCGCGGCCGTGCCGGCGAAGGAGCCGGGGAGGGCGCCGAAACCGGTGTCGCCGGCGAGGAGGGCGACGATGATGCCGCCGAGGGCGCCGAAGAGGGTCAGGCTGGCGATGCGCTGGCGAAAGCGCAGAACGGGCGCGGCCTGGTAGGTCATCATGCCGAAGAGGTAGCCGGCCAGGACCAGGCCGAAGGCGGCGTAGAAGACCGACAGGCCGCGGGTGTCGCCGGCGGACACCGGCAGGATGTCCTCGCCGGCCGGGGGCGGGCCGTCCTGCGCTGCGGCTTGGGTGAAGGCGGCGGTCAGGGTGCCGGTCACGGAGGGGCCGTTGGCGCCGGCGTAGAGCAGCTTGCCGCTGCCCTGGCCGCGGTCGGGGAGGTGGGCGGCGTAGACCTCGCGGTGCTCGACCGCCTCGCGGGCCGCAGCTTCGTCGCCGTAGGGCCGGACCTCGAAACCGCCGGGCAGGGCCCGCTCCAGGGCGGCTTCCAGGCGGTGCGCCTCGGTGGCGGTGCCGACGGCCGCGACGGGGAGGTCGTGCGGGCGGGGAGCGTGGAAGGCGGCGAGGTAGACGCTCACGAAGATCGTCCCGATGGCGAGCACCACGGCGACGGGCAGCAGGACGCCCTTCGGGTCGGAGCGAGGATGCGGTTCGGGGGCGGGGTCGGGTATGTCCCTGGGGTTGGCCGGTAGGGCGTCAGCGAGGTGGAGGGAGGTGGGGGGTGGCATGAAGGGAACCGTCCACGAGTTGTAAGGTGCCTGATAACCGAAGCAGTAAAACATAAGTTGCCTTACAAGTGGGGTCCATGTGAGCGAGCAGCCCGTCCACACCGGCTATCTGGCCTGGCACTTCGCCCAGGCCATGGCCAGCCGCCTGGAGAGAGAACTGCGCACTCTCGACCTGAACCTCGCGCAGTACAACGCCCTCCAGCGGGCCGAGCGCCAGCCGGGGATCTCCAGCGCCGACGCCGCCCGTCACGCCGGCGTCACCGCCCAGTCCATGGGCTCTGCCGTGGCCAGCCTCACCGACCGCGGGCTGCTCACCCGCTCGCCCCACCCCACCAACCGCCGCATCCTGTGCCTGCACAGCACTCCCGACGGCTCCCGCCTCCTGGGGCGGGCACGAGATGTGGTCCGCCGGGTCAATGAGGAGGCACTGGCGGTTTTGGAGCCCCAGGAGCGGGCCTCGGTGCATCACCTCCTCCACCGTCTGGTCGCCCATCTCAACCCTGGCGCCCTGCCCCCCACCGCCGGTCCCACGGCAACGCCCGACCCGTGAGACCAGCCGCCGTACCCACCGGCGGCATCCGCGCGGGGGGACCGAGGGCCGCCCCGGGCGCACGCGCGGGGGCGGCCCGGTCGGCGAGATCGGTGGTCATCGGGCAGAGCGTCCACGGGGCGGTCAACGCCCGGGACGCGAACAGAACCTCAAGGCGCCGGCGGCGTTCCTCGTAACGAGCTGGTGGGTGATAGCGGGTGAGGTCTCTGCGCTGGCGGATGGCATGATCGGTTTGTGGCGATCATGGTCAATCGAGCGGTCCTCGCGCATCGGCTGTTCACAGGTGTCTCTCAGCGCCATCTGGCTCTGCTCGTAGCGGAATTGGCGGATCCGGGGCAGGCCGCCGTGGAGGGGCGTAGTCACGATGCCCGAGGTGGAGTGAGGAAGCGGGCCAAGGGAGCTGGCGCACGGCATCAGCTGTGGTTCGTCGACCGGCTGGCGGCCACGCTCATTCACCTGCGGCACGACCTTCAGCATGCCGCTCTCGGGCTGCTGTTCGGCGTCGACCGCTCCACCGTCACCCGGGCCGTCGGCGAGATACGTGGGCTGCTGGCCGACTGCGGATGCTCGGTGCCCGACCGTCCTGGCCTGCGGCTTCGGACCTTTGCGGATGTGTTCGCCTATGCCCAGGCCGAAGGCATCAAGTTGCGACTGGACGCCACCGAGATCCAGGTCCGCAGACGCCCAGCCGGCAGCGGCGGCAGGCGTGCGTTCGTCTCGGGCAAGAAGAAGCAGAACACAATGAAGGCCACCGTCATCGCCGATCACCAGGGCCGTACGTTATGGGTCGATGCCCTGCGGCCTGGGCGAATGCATGATGCGACCGCCGCACGCAACGCAGGCATCGGGATCTGCTTCCAGCACTATCCCGACGTCGAGGTCCTCCTCGACGACGATTGTCTCGGGCTTCGGCGTGATCACGCCGGGCAGGCGGTCACCCCGCCCGGGAAAGGCAACAAGATCAGCCCACCCGAAGTCCTTGAAGCCCGTCGAAGGGCCCGTCACCGGCACTCCTCGAAGCGCATAACTGTCGAACACGCCCTCGCCGACCACAAACGCTGGAAGCAACTGACCCGCTGGACCCACCGACGCGACCGCCTGCCCGTCACTTGTCAAGCCATCGCAAGTCTCGTCTCCGACCGCACTATGGGGACCTGAAAATCGGCCACGACCAGGAGAAACACGCCTCTCCCACTATCACGCACCAGCTCGTAAGTCAGTGACGCCGTCGGAGATCTTGGTGATGACGGTCGGCCATGCCCGCGACATCTCAGTCTCCAAGATCCCCGACTTCGTCACCCGCGATCAGCTCTGCGTCTCCTCGTGGCGTCCAATAGCGGCCGCATCGGGTACGACGAGCAGCTTGCCGGTGGTGCGCCGAGCTTCCAGATCGCTGTGGGCCTGGGCGGCCTCGTACAATGCGTAGCGGCCCGTTACGGTGACCTCAAGCGCCTTGGAGCGCACCCACTCGAACACATCGGCAGCCCGTCGGAGCAGTTCGGACCGATCGGCGATGAAGTCCCCGAGGCTGGGCCGGATCAGGGTCAGCGAACCGCCGTGGGCGAGCCGAATCGGATCAAACGGCGGCACGGCACCACTTGCCGCGCCGAAGAGCACGAGATGGCCGCGGGTTCGCAGGCTGGCGAGGCTCGCATCGAAGGTGTGCGCGCCGACGCCGTCGAAGACAACCGGCAGTCCCTGACCGCCGTTGAGCCGCCTCACCTCGGCTGCGAGATCGTCGACTGCGGAGGAAAGGATCACCTCAGCGGCCCCGGCACGCTTCGCCAGATCGACCTTCGCCGTGGTCGACGTCGTGCCGATCACCCTGCCGCCGAGATGGGTGAGGAGCTGGGTCAAGAGCAGCCCCATGCCACCAGCAGCCGCATGCACGAGCACCGTGTCGCCCCCCTGAACCGGGTAGGCGTCCTTGACGAGATAGTGCGCGGTCATGCCTGGAGGAGCACGGCGGCGGTCTCGAAGCCGATATCGTCGGGCAGCGGCACCAGCCGGGAGGAGTCCACGACGGCCCGCTCGGCATACGTGCCGGGAATATCCACCCAACCCGGAAGCGGGGTGATGCCAGGGAATAGGTGCACGGGTCTCCAGACTAAAGCGGTGGAAGACAGCCGCCGCGAGCTCGTGAACAGCCCAGGGACACCGGGTGTCGCCTTCTCAACCCGCCGGGAATGGGGGCCGCGCGGACTTCGAGCCAGGGCATGCCGTCGTGAAGGCGGCATCGGCGACGTGGACGGGCGCGCTGCCCGCAGAGGCACACCCAGCACAACGCCAACGCCCCTACGGCGCAACGGTTACCGGCAACACGCGGTGCCGCCTCGAAGGCGTCGAAGTAGGCCGGCAGCCGACGCCAAGGCACTGCGCCAATTGTCGATGGGTTTGGGAGTCACTCATGGCGGTCGGAAGGGTCCCGCGGTTTGTCTCAGGGCTGTCGCACCGCCGAAGTCGAGCGACAGTTGGCAGCGTCCGGGCACCTGCCGCACCTCGTGATCGTTGCGAAGGTTGTGATCCAACTCAAGCGCGTCATAGTGACCCTCGCAGTTGCCCTTGTCGGCGCCGCGACCCTCACCTCACCCACCGCAGCCGCCGGTATCTCCCCGTACGAGCCCACCCACGCAGGGCCGCGCGTGGTGAGCCGCCTGGCGGCGCCCGCCGGCGCGACGGTCACGGAAGGGCAGACCAACGAGGTCGCACCCGGGGGCGTGATCACCTATCCGAGCGTCACCAGCTGCCTCACCGTGACCGTGCGGTTGAGGAGCGGCGGCCTCGTAGGTGCTCACGCCAGCCTGTTTCAGGTACCAGGTGAACTGCGATCGGATGAGATTCTGGGCGCGCTCAAGCAACTCGTCGGCGGGCGCCCAGTGGCCGCGATCGAGGTCAGGGGGGCCGTTGGTGCCTGGCATCCGAGCTACTTCGAGAAGGCGCTGGAGAGCTACGGCGAGGGGGAGCAAGTGCCGATCCCGGAAGACCCGGACTTCAACGGGATTGCCCAGACAGTGTCGCAGGGCCTTGGAATGCCCCGCGGCCTTGTCACGGTCGAGGACGTGCCTGACGGGGACCAGATCATCAGGTGACGAAGTCGAACATCACGCCAAGGGGCGATGCCCCTCGGGATGGCGTGGGACACCGCCGACGCCGCGTTCGCCGAGAACTTGTCCACAGGGCGGGGCCTGGCCGCACTGATGGGGGGGCGACGCCGAGCGGATCGCCGGCCATGCGCAGGCGCTCTCCGACAGGGACGTACCCCCGCTCCTTCCTGATGAGCTTGGGGGATGCGGCCCTCCGGGGAGCGGTGCGGGGGCCTGTGGGTCACTGGGTCGTGCTCGGGATGCCCAAAACGTCGTACAGGTGCCGGCCGTGAGCCCACTGCTTCAGTTCTGGACGGCCCATGAGGATGAGGTCGTGGTGCGCGGCGAAGTCGATCGCGGGCTGGGTGAAGCCGTTGAGTCCGATCATGATTGGGACATCGGCTCCATGGTGGAGGCGGGCCGTTCCGTTGAACTTCTGCAGGTGGCCCGAGCCGACCGGCGCCTTGTGCTGCTTGCATTGCAAGATCAGGAGCCGGTCGTCGTGGTCGCGGGCGCTGACGTCCACACCGAGGTCGCCGCCGCCTCCCACCCGCCGTGAGCCGCAAAACCCGTCACGGGCCAGAAGGTCGGCGCACGCCTGCTCGAAGCCCGTCGCGCTCATCGCGGCGAGCTGCTTCATCTTGAAGGTCAGCACCTCAGGGTCCACCGCATCGTCGGGCGCCGCGGAGACGTACTCCTCGTCCTCGTGGCCGATGTAGGCGTAGGTGCCGGCGCCGAACAGGAAGGCCAGCAGTTTGGCGAGGAGGATGAGCGTAGTCAGTGCACCGGCGGTGATGAATCCGGTCCACCAGGGGTGATCGGCGATCAGGCCCCACAAGTCCACGGTGATCCACCGGCTGACGTCTTGCGTGAGCCACTCCCACAGCATTTTGCCGGTGGCCAGCGCGAGAACGGCGTACAACAGGAACTTCAGCAGCGGGTCGAGGGAGCCGTCTTCGTCGAACACCGCACCTCCGGATGCGTTGGCGATGGCAGGTGCGTCGGTCAGGCAGCCCGCCTGAAACGGCCGCGGCGGGCGCGTGCGGACAGTCCGAGGAGCTCGTGCAGCGCGGTGCCGGTCTCCGCCCAACGCCGGAGGTCGTCCCGGTCGACCCAGTGGACGCCGTGCTGGTCACCCCAGGCCATGGCGTCACGGGTGAAGGTGCCGTTGGTGACGACGACGGCGTAGTCGGCTCGATGCGCCGGGCCGGCCGTCCCCTTCACGGCGTACATCACCGACGACGTCACCTTGGCGCCCACGCGTGTGTGCTTGGCCTGCAGGACGATACGGCCGCGGTGGACGTGGTCACCGATCACGTCAGCGGACTGATCACCGCCACCACCTACCCGGCGCGCCGGCCAGCTGTCACGCACCAACAGATCCCGCAGCGCATACTCGAACTGGCGGTCGTCCATGGCATCGAACTCCGCCAGAGTGATCCGCAGCGCAGCCAGCCGCTCAGCGTCCCGCCGTCGACCGGCCGCGGCCCGTGCGACCCTCCATGCGCCGGCGGTTCCCGCCAGCAGGACGAGAGCCAAAAGGAACGGCCAAGTCTCTTTGAGTGCCCCGACCGTCGCGGCGGCAGTCCGCACGGCCAGAACCAGGACGGCCAGTGCCACGACAGCGGCCGAGAGGGCCTCGGCCGGACCGCGCGGGCGACGAAGGCGCAGCCGCTTGCGTCCCATCAGCGGTCGGCCGGAGCGGAGAGGGCCGGCTGCGGCTGCGCGGGCGGCGTCGTATTGCTGGTCGCCTCTCCGAACCCGACCACCTGCCCCCATAACCACACGCCGGCCGCAAGGCCGGCGATCATCCAGCCGCTCATCCGTTTCGCGCTTCCCGGCCTCGGATTACGGCGGATGTGTCCGCGTACCCGGTGGAACCCGTCCGGCACCTTAGACATGGCGTCCCCTCCCCTCGGCGAGCCGCGAACACAGCCCGTCCCTCACATGGTGTAGCAGCGCGCACTGACAGAAACTGATGGATCATCACGAAATCGGGTCGAGCCGGGACACCATCCAGCCAGACCCGGCACACCGTCCAGCGGCCCCATCGCGCTGGACGTCTTGGCCGCCGACCTGGGCAGACATGATTGCGGGCGCCTGCGCGAACTCCGTTGCCCAACCGACCCAAGATCCTGCGTGCCTCACCCCGCGGGCGCCCTCACCTGCTGAGAACGCTCGCGACCGACTCAGGCAGTGCCGCGACGGTGAATGGCGAAAAGCAGCAGAGCGCACGCCGTGCTGTTGTGCGCCGGTGGCGCCCCCCTGGGCTGCTGTTCCTCACGGGCGATCGCCCGTGGCGCCCATACCGTGTCCGATACCGCGGGGAGCCGGTGACGTGCGACATCTCTCCCCCGAAAGACAGCCTGTCCTCGGCGACCTGGCGAAACGATCGTTCACTCCGACCGGTGCCCTAACGTGAATCGGATGAAGCGTCTCATCGCGGCGTTAACCTCCGCGACCGCCCTGCTCCTGGCGACTCCACCCCCAGCGGCGGCCGCCGTGAACCCGGCGCCCTGCATCGCGAAGTCCGGCTCGGAGGCGACGGAGACTCGGGAGGACTCGTCCGTCGACAACGGGGAGATTCGGTACACGGCGTCCTCGAAGTACGGCGACGCGATCCAGTACGCCGTCAAGGCCTGGCAGTACTCGCGCTCGAAGATCAAGGTCCTGCCGGACTCGGCGACGACCGTGAACGATCTTCACTTCTCGGACTACAGCGAGAACCGGAACACATCGGCGAACTGGACGCGAAACGCGGCGATCGGCGCGACGGACCACATCAGATTCAACACGGCCCGGATGGGCCAGTGGAGCAGGACGACACAGCGGTGGATCGCCGTGCACGAGCTGGGGCACGCCCTCGGCTTATGTCACAAGAGCAACGGTGGAGCCAGCTACGTGAAGTCGGTCATGTGGACCGATCCGATCGAAGCCGGCTTCGCTGATCCTCAGGACGTCGACAAGGCCAACTACCGAAAGTTGTGGGGCTGATGCGCACAAGGGTATGGGTGATCGGCGGGCTCGCCGCTGCCGTGACGATCGGCGCGGGAAGCTGGTACGTGGTCTCGGCGCAGGGCGACGGTGAGGTACACGCGGTGTGTGACCTCGACACGTCGACCGATGCGAAGCTGGCGGCGGCCGCGTACGGCATCGCGATCGTGGAGCCGTTGGCGGCCGGGGAGTTCAGGGCCGGGGATGGGGGCAGTGCCACCCTTGTCTCGCACGTGAAGGTAGTCGAGGCGGTGAAGGGCTCGTACCCGGCGGCGCTGCGCCTCACGCAGGCCTTGGAGGACGGTGCCAAGCCCGGGGCTCACAAGGTTCGTGACGGGGCCCGGAACGTGCTGCTGGAGCCCGGCAGGCAGTACGTGAGCGTGATCCTGGCGGGGGACACGATGGCGAACCCCGGCACCGAGGCCTGGTCGTCGTACACGCAGCCGGTGAAGCGCGGAAGGGACGGCGAGGTTTCGTACTGGAAGCAGGCCACGGCGGCCAGCCCGGACAGTGCCCAGCGGTCCCCGTGCGTGGACACCTACGTGTCGCAATAGCCGCCAGCCCCTCCTCCCTGTCAGGAGGATCGCCACGGTGTCCGGCCCCGGGCCGCCGCGCCACTCGCCTGCCCCGCCGCGATCTTCCAACACGGGGATTGGGCCGGGGTGCGCACTCGGCAGTTCCCACCGAGGGCCCTTTCCAGGCCACGGCAGATGCGCTCAACACGCCGGCCTGCGCCAGGCGTAGGCCAGCTCGAACAGCGACCGGTACGGTTCGCGCACCGCCGGCCCGAGGGGCCCCCGCCGGACCAGACCCCACGCCGCCAGCGCGGAGAACACCTCCGGCCCCGCGGTGAGCAGTCGCTCGTCGCCAGCGCCCACGGTGGCCAGTAGCCGCAGCGCGTGCCGGTCCCGGCCCCCGGACCGCGGCCGCTCGCGGTCGAGGCGCCCGAGCACCTCCTCGGGCACCGCGTCGGCAACGGCTCCGGGCGCATCGGCGGGGGTGCCGGCGAGGAGCTCGCGGGCGGCAAGGGCGGCCGGCAACGGGTACCCGCCCGCGAGGCGCACCGCCAACGCCACCGCTTCCTCGACCTCCAGACCGGCCGCCCTGACGAGGTCCTCGATGCCCTCGGCCGGCCACGGCTTCAGCGGTACGACGGAGGGCGAGTGACGGTGAACGAGGGCTACCATACCGCCCGTTGCGCCCGCTCGGCCGGTCCGGCCGCCAACCCGATCGGCGGCAACGGCTACTACCAGGTGTTCGTAGAGATCTACTGCAGCGTTCCGCCTCCGCCGGGCTCCGGCCAGATCACCGGGGTCCACTCCGGCAGGTGCGTCGACGTGAAGGGCGGCAGCCTCAAGGACGGCGCCCCCATCCAGCTGTACCAGTGCAACGGCACCGATGCCCAGGCCTGGCGGCTGGAGAGCGACGGCACCGTGCGCGCCCTCGGCCGCTGCATGGACGTCCAGTACGCCAAGACGGAGAACGGGTCCCACATCGGGCTCAACACCTGCCACCAGGGCCTGAACCAGAAGTGGGAACTCCTGCCGGACGGCCTGCTGCGCAGCGTCCACTCCGGCAAGTGCCTGGACGCGCTGGGCTGGGCCACCGGCAACGGCACCCGCCTCGGCATCTGGGACTGCGCCCCGCAGCACATCAACCAGCAGTGGCGCGGCGCCCCCCTGGGCACCTGATCCCCACGCACCACCACCCGTCCCGCCTCCGTACGGCCCCCGGTACCCGGCCCCGTACCGAGGCGGGACGCGACAACGGCCTATCGAGCCCCGCGCGCTGCCCCCCATGGCCCGCGGACGTCGGAGAGGAGCGGGTGGCTCCGGGACCGAAAACGAGTCCGGTACTTTGCCGCAGCGTGCGCTTACCGTGACCCTGACCAGGGATGATGACCCGTTGTGCTCACCAACATCATCTCTGCCGTCGGTCTGGCCACCCTTCTCTGGGCGCTCGTCCACACCACCCGCCTCGTCGTCCGCAACCGTAGGGCTCGGCACTTCGACGCCTCCGCCTACGGCCTCGTCCCCCGCGAGCAGCTCGACGGCCGGCGCTCCGGCCCGCCCCGGGACGAGCCCGCGCTGCGCCTCGCCGTCGACGCCGCCCTCAACGGCGAGTGGGAACCCGCGGCCGGACTCCTCGCGGACACCGCTGAACACCAGGACTGGGCGGAGCGCTGGCGGCTCGTCGAGGTGTTCGCGGATGTGGCCGTGGAGGATGAGCGCTGGCTGCGCGTCTGGCGTGCCGAGCGGCCGCAGGACGCCGACGCCGTCGTCGTACACGCCCACGCCCTGCTGCTCCGTGCTTGGGCGGCGCGCGGCGAGAAGGACATCAAGCAGACCTCCGCTGCGCAGGTCGCCATGTTCGGCGAGCTGCTGCCGACCGCCATGTACGCCGCCCACGAGGCGGCCAGGCTGGCACCCGGCGACCCCTCACCGTGGGTCACGATGATCGCCGCCGCGCGCGGCCTGGGCCTCTCCCACGACGAGTTCCGTCAGCTGTGGAGCGAGCTCACGAGCCGTGCGCCGCAGCACTACGACGCGCATTGGCAGGCCCTCCAGTACTGGTGCGCGAAGTGGTACGGCTCCCACCAGCTGATGTTCAAGTTCGCCAAGCAGGCGGCGACGTCGGCTCCGGCCGGGAGCCTGATGTCGGGCATCTACCTGCATGCCGTGCACGAGGCAGCCCTCCAGGACGGCGAGGCGGCCTACCGCACCTGGGCCACCAAGCCCATGCTCGCCCGTATTCGGGCCGACCTGGCGCAGGCCGACCCGGAGGACCGGCGGCTTCCCGCGATACGACACCTGTACGCCGCCGTGCTCGTGAAGACGGGCCGGTACGCGGAGGCTCTGCCGCAGTTCCGGCTCATCGGCGGGTGGTGCGGAGCGGCACCCTGGACCGACGCACAGGATGCCGTGGCAGCGTTCGACCACGCCCGCGGCCTGGCGGCCCTCCACTCGGGCCGCCCCCAGTAGTGCCTCGGCGGCAGCGGTACCACGGTGTGGTGCTCATGCGTCCGGCAGACAGAGCCGGACCTCGGGGAAGGTGAGGCCTTGCTCGTTGGTCACCGTGCCACCGCTGCTGCGGGCGACGGGTTCGGGGCGGCGTGCCAGGGCAGGAGGGCGCGAGCGACGGCGGCGAGAACGGCAGCGGCCGGTGGGTTGACGGCGGAGGTGCCGGAAGCACTGTCCTGCGTGCCGCACTCCGGGAGACGGCACGTATTCTCCCGGGATGCGCATAGGAAGATCGTTCGCTCTACTCGGGGCAACAGCCCTGCTGGTCGGTGCCTGTACAGCGCCCGACGCCGCGGAAGTCGCACGTCAGCCGCAACCCGGCATCGCCGAGCTCAGCACCGGCGAGCTCCAGAGCCGGTGGTGGAGCTGGGCGGCCTCCAGCCCGGAGGACTCCAATCCGGTGACCGACCCCGACGGCAGCTTCTGCGCACAGAACCAGCCCACCGACGCCTGGTTCCTCGCGGGCACCTTCGGCGGCAGGGCCGAGCGGCGCTGCTCGATCCCGGCGGAACGCCCGGTGGTCTTCCCGTTGCTCAACTTCACCGGGACGAAGGCCGAGTGCTCGGCACGGCTGGCCGAGGCGAAGGGCACCGTCAGACTCGGCACGGCCGAGGTCGCCGTGGAACGGATCGAGCCCACCCCCATCCGGATCACCGGGGTCGAGGGCAACCCCGTGACCGGGCAGGCGGGTTCGCTGGCCACTCACGGCTGCGGACTGTGGGTCCGGCTGGGGCCGGTCCCCGCGGGGACGGCCTCCCTGACCATCGAGGGCTCTGCGGGATCGTTCTCCCTCTCCGTGATCTACAACCTCCAGGTCGCGTAAGCGGCGGGGGCCCGCGAACACCACTCCCGGCGATCGGCTCCGGCCGGCGGGCGGCCCTCGCGGAAGAATGGCCCGTGAGCGGCCCGTGAGCGGCCCCGCCGCGACGGCTACGGGCACGGAGTCACCCCGGAGTTCGGCGAGCAGCAAGAAGGCCCCGGTCTCCATGAAGGAGGCCGGGGCCTTGATCGAGCGCTGGGCAGGCCTTGCACCTGCATTTCCCCACGGGAAGTGGGATGTCTTTCCTTGGACCACCAACGCCGGACCCGACAACCCTTGTTCAGGGTAGCGAGCTCAAGATCCAGTCTACCGCAGGGCGGACCGGGGCCGGCACCCGCTCCGCCGGCGAAGTGGCCCCTCCCAACACCGAACCCGACCGGGAATCCCACAACGGCCCGCTCTCATGAGGGCAGGCGTGGGAGCCGGGGACTCCAACGGGTCAGTGAGGAGCGAGCACGGAGTCGTCGAGGATGCCCGCCCCCGGCAGCTGATGACGCGCGGCGATCAGAGCCGCGTGGATGTCCCCGGTGCCGGTGGCCACGCACAGGGCCCGTTCGACGGCCTCGATCTCCCGGCGCACGGGCGAGCCCTCCTCCGCGGCATCGAGCACGGCCAGCGCCCAGTAGCGGTCGACGAGTCCGGGAAGTACGGCCGGGTGAGCCATCAACATGAGCAGTAACCTTTCGCTGGCGGTTCATCAGGTCGCCACCGCCTACCCGGCCGATCACCGTTGAACCCCCAGCGCCCGGACGCCCGGTCACCCGACAACGTCCCCACCCGGTTTCCATCACCGGCGGCGCTCCCGGCAGCACCGATGACCTCACGGTGCTTGCCGCGATCTTGCATGCCTGGCGTGACGGCGCGTCCATCGCCGAACCGCGAAGCGAGTGGACGTTGCTCGCGGATACCCCGTTGGACGCGGCACCTCCTGGAAGGGTGGTGTCGACCACTTGGCGGCTGACCCTGGAACGCTCGCCGTTGATCAGGCCGGGCGACGCCGAACCGGCCGAGGCCCTGTACGCGCAGCCGGCCCTGCGCGCGTTCTTCCCCTGGCCGTCGCACGGCCGGTTCAGCCTGCTCAGTGGTACCGCGGACCCGTTCCGTACGGAAGTTGCCCACGTGTCCCCGCTGGACGCGTTGTGGCGCGTGCACACGCAGTCGTCACCGCAGTCACCGTCGCGGGTTCTCGGCACCGACCTCCTCCTGCGGCTACCCCCCCCCCGGGAAGAGGAGTCATCCTCCGGAATGCCCGCACACGGTGCCCGGCCTCTGCCAAGGGGCCGGTCGACGGTTCTCACGTCCCCGGTCGCACCTGAGGTACCCGCTGAGGGCGAGCGTCACGGCAGCGGTTCGGCCGGGCTTCGCAGCGTCGGGTGGTCCGGTGGGCGGCGTCTCGACCGAGTGTGTGCGGGTGGTCCCCGGTCAGCGGCGGCCGGCTGCCAGGGTGACGAGGAACTGGCCGCCGCCCGGCTCGATGGCGGCGGTCACCGGCATGCCCGGTACCAGTCGGGAGAACCGGTCCACCAGCCAATCCGCCGTCTCCTGGGCGTCCTTCCTGGTCGGGCAACGGCCCACCATCTCACGACCCCCCTTTCGCTCCAGCCTGTCGGCAACGGCGATCAGCGGCGCGGGTTCGACCACGTACAGGCGCTCCGGCCAGGCGATGACCGCCTTGACCGCGCCCTTGCGGGTATTGCACCCGCGGTGCGCGAGCCGCTCGGCGACCTTGGCCTTCCGGTCGGTGGTCCGGCTGTCGACACTGGGCCCCCGCGGGTCGTTCACCGACTCGTCGGGATCGACCGGTTCGTCGCACACCCAGCACCGCCAGCCGTCGCGCTCGGCCACATCATCAAGGAGACTCATCCGAGCAACCTAGCCTGCCCCGGCCGCCATCCACGCACCAGGGCACCCATCAAAGCGGACCAAGCCCAACAAAAAGCCCGGCTCATCGGGCAGTTTCTGTGTGCGCCCTCAGGTCAGCGCAGGCCGTCCGTGTCGTCGGTCTCTTCGCCGATTGGGAGTGGCTGATGGTCGTCCTCCGGGGGCTCGCCATAGATGACCGCGGAGACCGCCGTGTCGTATGCCTCGTTGAGGCCGTTCCCGCTTGTGCCGAGTATGTTTTCCCAGTCAATTCCCATACCTACGATCCTATCTGCACCGCCCGACAGTCTCCACGATGCGGGACACTGCGGCTGCACGGCCTGGAGCTACATCTGATCGACGGATCCATGGGCCCGTGGCCAGCCGAAGGCCAACCAGGACAATGTGCTTCTCGACGCCGCTGTCACGCCGTCCGCGCCGGCACCATCGACCTGCGCGCCGTGCACGGTTCACCGGTGGGGCGCATTTATGGCGTCCATCCCGTACGTGCGGGAATCAGCGGTCCATCACCGCCTTCCGAAACCGCCGGACCCCGTCTGTCCCGTACGTGCGGGAATCAGCGGGAGACGTGGCCGTAGGAGCCGGGGTTGCGGGCGTCCGTCCCGTACGTGCGGGAATCAGTGGGTTTTGTGGATGGCGGGGCTGGGTGCGGTGAAGTCCATTCCGTATGTGCGGGAATCAGCGGAACATCCTGGCGGACGAGCGTCGCCTCAAGACGTCCGGCCCGTCCGCGCGGGAATCAGCGGTACCGGGGCCTGCGCATCGCAGGCAACATCACTTTCGGCCCGTAGTTTGGGGGGAATCAGCGGCAGTCGGCATCGTGCAGCGTGTACCTCGGGGTGCCCGGCCCGTGCGCGCGGGAATCAACGGCAGACGGCGACCGCTAGATAATCGATTCCAAGGGATGGCTGTTCGTGGCAGGCCCTCGGCACCAGCAGAGCAAGGGTCTGGGGTGCCACTCGACAGCAAGTTGATCTAGCGCCGTCCGGCTTGCTCCAACTAGGTTCTTCGGCATGAAGATCGGCGAGTTGGTGGGGGCCGGACGGACGGCGGATGTGTTCGCGCTGGATGACGGGCGGGTGCTGCGCCGCTATCGGGGCGGTGACGACACCACAGGTGAGGTCGCCGTGATGGCATACCTGGCGGAGCACGGGTTTCCGGTTCCCGCGGTTTGGCCGGGGCCGGCCGCAGGTGAGCTGGTGATCCAGCGGCTGTCCGGAACGACGATGGTGGACGCATTGATCAACGGCGCGATCACGCCCGAGCAGGCGGGCGAGATACTGGCAGAGCTGCTGCAGCGTCTGCATAAGATCCCGGCACGCCTCTCCGCCGACCCAGGGCATCGGGTCCTGCACCTGGACTTCCATCCTGAGAACGTGATGTTGACACCCCAGGGGCCGATGGTGATCGACTGGGCCACGGCAGCGGAGGGCCCACCCGGCCTGGACTCGGCGATGGCCGCACTGATCCTGGCACAGGCCGCCCTCACCATGCCTGCCGTCACCGTCGCGGCCCGCGCCGTGCTCTCCTCGCTGCTACGGCAGCTCGGCGGCATCGAAGAGGGACACCTTGCGGAGGTCAGGACGCGGCGGGCCGCCAACCCGACGCTCAGCCCGCAGGAGGCCGGCAAGCTTGACGAGGCGGTGGCCCTGATCACCGAGACAGCTGGTCCCAGGCGCACCCCGCTTAGACCGTGTCCTATGTGGTGAGGCGGGCGAGCTGCTTAAAGCAGCAGATGGCGGCGGCAAGTCCGAGAAAGGCCAGGTAGTTGCGGGGATCGCGTTCGTAGCGGTGGTTGAGCCGGCGGTAGCCGGTCAGCCAGGACATCGTCCGCTCGATCACCCATCTGCGGCGGCCAAGCCGTTCCGATGACTCGATGCCCTTGCGTGCGATACGGACTCCGATCCGTTTGCCGCGTAACCATTCTCGCAGGTGGGGGACGTCGTATGTCTTGTCGGCGTGGAGGCGTTGGGGTTTGAAGTGGCGGCCGCGGTAGGGGTCGTGTCTCCTTACGTTGTTCCTGGGCTGATTCCGGTCACTCGTAGGATCGGAAGGCCCAGGGATGCTGGGTGTGGCTGCGTGTCTCCAGCCGGTGGTGGCTTCAAACGATTGGCCGCCTGGCATCCCGCGACGGGTCGACCACTCATTGGGATGCGCGCGACAAGATCGCGTGTAAGGACACGGTGGCGAAGTCGACTGCTGGGACAAACGCACGCAACGACTTCGGAGGTAGCCGTGCTCGCGCTGTGGGCCGGTACAGACGCAGGCAAGGCCGAGCATCACTGACGTGGTGATCGGCGTCGACGGCAAGCGGAAGCTGTCCAGGCAAGTGGCCAATGACGAGGCCGCACTGCTCAACCTCATCAGCGACGTCCTCGCGCTGAGCGAAGGCGGGCCGGTGACCTGGGCGATCGACCTCAACGCCGGCGGCGCCGCGCTGATGATCGCGCTGCTGGCCGACCACAGGCAGCAGGTCTTATACATACCGGGCCGCACCGTCCACCACGCCGCCGACTCCTACCGGGGCGAAGGAAAGACGGACGCGAAGGACGCATTCGTCATCGCTGACCAAGCCCGCATGCGCCGTGACCTGCAGTTGATGCATCGCGGCGATGAGATTGCTGTGGATCTGCGCATTCTCACCTCGCGCCGCCTGGACCTGGCAGCTGACCGAACCAGAACGATCAACCGGCTGCGAGCCCGAATGCTGGAGTACTTCCCAGCCCTGGAACGGGCCTTCGACTACAAGACCTCCAAGGCCGCGTTGATACTCCTCACCAGCTATCAGAGCCCGGCCGCACTTCGTCGAATCGGCAACAACAGGCTCACGACGTGGCTGAAGAACCGCAAGGTCCGCAATTACAAAGCCGTCGCGGCCACCGCGCTCGAGGCCGCAGAGTCCCAGCACACCGCCGTTGCCGGGGAGAAGGTCGCCGCCGCGGTGGTGGCGAAACTGGCGAAGGCGGTGATGGCCATCGATGAGGAGATCGCCGAAACCGATGCCCTGATCGAGGGCCGGTTTTACGACCACCCACACGCGAGGTCATCCTGAGCATGCCCGGAGTCGGCCCCGTCCTGGGCGCGGAGTTCATCGCGCACACCGGTAGCGACATGAGCATTCTCGGCACACCCGACCGTCTCGCCGGTGTCGCCGGCCTGGCCCCCGTCCCCAAGGATTCCGGCCGCATCAGCGGCAACATGCGCCGACCACGACGCTACTGTCGACGCCTCATGCGCGTCATCTACATGTCCGCTATGGTCGCCGCCCGATGCTGTCCCGTCCCGAAGACGTTCTACGAGCGCAAACGAACCGAAGGAAAGAGCCACAAGCAGGGGGTCATCGCTCTCGCGCGCCGTCGCTTGAACGTCCTATGGGCCCTCATACGCGACGGCCGCACCTTCGAGACCGCCGCACCATCAAGCTCTCTCTCGCTGGGCTGAAACGCTCACTGCAAGTCACCAGCCGGGCTTGACAACTCCATTGGGAATCGTTTGGTGGCGCATGACCATGGGCTCAGGGCGAGGCTGTCGTGGAAGAACGGTGCACGAACCGCTCGTGCAAAGCCTTCGGTTCACCAGCCCACAATCGGGCATCCCCACGTTCTCCACCCATGGCCTGACCAACGACCGACCTGCCCAACCGTCACGGCAAGCACCTTTGCAGTACTAGCCCTTGACGGGGCTCAGGGTGCGGCAGAGTCGCAGGAAGAGTTCGACGTTGGGGATCTGACACAGCTGCGCGTAGTCCGGGCCCTTGCGATGGGGGTCTGCACGGATTCCGCGCTCGGGGTTGAAGAACACCGCGCCGTCTCGGACCTTGATCACGGTGATGTCCGACCAGGGCGTCTCCGCCCGCCCGCGGCGGGTCTGACCGGTGATCCCGGCCCGGCCGGCCTCGTACGGTCCGAAGTTCACGCTCTCGCCGCGTTCGAGGCGGGCAAGGACTTCCGGCAGTTGTGTCTGCGCCACGGCATTCTGGATGTGGGGCCCCCAGTCGAGGGGATAAGGAAACGGGGCGCCGTGCGTCAATTCGGTGATACCCGCCGTCTCCCTTTCCTTCCGCAGCAGGGGAAAGCCGCCAATACCTATGGCCAGAGCAGCTCCCGCGGGATCAATGAGCACGTACTTGGCGTCGGCCTGACCGCCATTGATGGTCCGGAGGTACTGCACGACCCGCATGCTCTTCCAGTCATAGGCAACCTGTATACCGGTCGGCGCGGTCACGACCACCCCGCCCGCGTAGATGTACAGACGCCACTCCCGCCACCTGCGCGCCGTCCACCCCTGCTTCGTAGCGAACGTCTGCCGCCACTGACCCAGACCATGATTCGTCGCGAGCTCGGCTGCGACAGCGGACGGCTGCTCCGTGAAGAACTCTTCCACTCCCATACTTCTCTCCCTCATCTCCCATCCACCAACGGCGTGTCAGACCCTGTGGCGGGCCGTGTTGTAGAGCTTGGCGGTCAGCGCGGCGACCTCGTCCTGCGAGGCGCCCTGGCCACCGGTCATCGGCTGCGCCAACTGGAGCACGTTGGCCCCGGCGACGGTGGAGTAATCGGACCAGGCGCAGACCGGGATCTGGTAGTCCCGGTCAACGCTCTTCGCGCTTCCGTCGCCCTTGGCCCGGGTGACCTTCACATCCTGGCATTTCATCAGCGCGCCTTCGAAGCCGGCGGGCTTCACCACTCTGGCCTTTCCGACGAGCCGCATCTCGACCCCCTGCCTCTTCCCGTCGCCCTTTGGGCCCTTCTTGTCGACGTTGGCGAAGTAGTGGTCGAGCGCCATGGCGGGGTCGGCGATTTCGCCGTAGAGGCCATCGAAGATGAGCCGCCTGCCGCCCACGGTCGCCGGGTCCTCGGGGTCGGTGCTGGGTGCGTTGTAGATGCCGGACATGGCTCGGGCGTTGTTCACTCCGAGAACCTGGGCCCCCTTCTTCTGCTCGGCATTCAGCTCGCCGGGGGCGCTGCCCGGACTCGACTTCTCGTAGGCGTCCACCGACTCCGGGGCGATGAGCTTGTAGCCCTTGGTACTGCCCGAGATTCCACTGGTGCCCACGCCCGCCCCGGGACCGTGACCGGCGCCCTCGCCCTCGCCGCCGAGCGCGAAGTACGCGCCGCCCGCGATCACGGCCAGGGCGACGACCATTCCGATGATGATCAGGCCCGTCTTCTTCTCTGGAGTCGGCGGCGGGGGCCCGAACCCACCCGGGGCGCCGTCGTACGGAGGCTGCCGGCCGTAGGGGTCGGGTTGCTGGGGCAGGCCCCAGCTCTGCCCGCCGTACTGCTGCCCGGAGGGGCCGGGTTGGCCGTACGGTCCGGGCTGGGGCTGCGGCGACTGCTGACCGTACGGTCCGGGCTGGTCGTGGCTCATACGTGCTGTCCCCTGTCCTCACTCGCCCACAGTCGACCTGCGACTTCCGGAGCTGCTGCGTTCGTCGAAATGGTGTGAAAGCTGTCCCAGGAACCTTCGGCGCGCGTCATGCTGATCAAGGTGTCCCCCTCCGCTCGCCAGTACGGTGTTCTTCGACCCGGACGGTCAGCCCGCCGCGGCGAAGGCGGCTTCGAGGCGCGGGACGTAGTCGGCGAAAGCTGGGGCCCAGCAGCCGTAGTTGTGGCCGCCGTTGCAGCTCGGGGCAAGGGACGCGCCGTTGCCGTAGTTGACGAGGCGGCTGGGAATACCCAGCTGGTCCAGGCGGGCCTTGACGGTGTTGGAGGCCGCAGCGGTGTGGACGTCGATGAGGTCGTTGTTGCCGGTGTAGAGCGTGATGCCGGTGTTGGAGAGTTTGGCGAGGTTGACCGGCGCGGCCGGATCGACCGCCTTCCAGACTCGGTCGGCGTCGAAGACCGGGTACGGGGAGCCGAAGATCGCGTCGCTGTCCACATAGGGTCCGTGGCCGGGGCAGTCGCCAGAGTTGGATCCGGAGCCGGACGAGGTGCTCGCCGCGCACCAAGCGCCCGCGAGGTTGAGCTCGGTTGCCAGGACGGCCCCGCGGACCTCCCACATGCCGAAGTCGATGCCCCCCGACAGGGCGGCCGTGTGGCCGAACAGGTCGGGTCGGGCCTGGGCGTAGTGCAGGGAGCCGTAGCCGCCCATGGACAGTCCGAAGACGGCGCGGTGGGCGCGGTCGGCGCGCGTACGGAGATTGGCGTCGATGAACGGGACGACCTGGGTGAGGTGGAAGGTCTCCCAGTTCGCCTTCCCCTCGGCGGTGTTCTGCATCAGCCAGTCGGCGTACCAGCCCTTCATTCCCCCGTCCGGCACCACGGTGATCATCGACTCCGAGTGCAGCGCCGGCGCGGCGGCGACATCGTTCACGTTGCCGCCGCCGCCGTGCAGGAAGTACGTGACCGGCCACTGGCGGCCGGGGTCGGCCTCGTATGCGGTGGGCAGCAGGATGCGGATCCTGTGCTTCCCGGAGAGCTGCGGGGTGGTGACGGTGAGGGTGAAGTCAGTGGGGCTGTTCACCTGCGTGTCCTCGGGGACCAGCGTCAGACCGTAGCCGTTGTTGAAGGCGGGGACTTCGGCGGGAACCGAGGGGCTGGAGACGGTGACCGCCGGCGTGGTGCTCGGTGCCGCGGCGTGGGCGGCGCCGATGCCTGTCAGGGCGGTGAGCACGAGGGCCGCGCTCAGTGGGGTGAGGCGCCGGGATGTCATGGGAAGACCCTTCGTCGAGGAGGCTCGCGGCGCGGTGAGCCGCCGCGAGCCGGACATCCCGATGTTGCTCTCCCGAACCGCCCGGTCAACAGGCCAAGCCACCGGCCATTGGTGACCGGCGTCCGGGAAGCCCCGGTCCGTGCCGGTCCCGAGGCTCCCGCATCCACGTTCCCGTCGTCACGAAGTGCTGGTCGAAGGGGGTGGGAACGTGGCCGGTGCGAAGTCCCGGTGCCGGCGGCGGAACGTGCGTCCGAGGTGGTGCTGCAGCCGGACGTGGCGGAACTGGTACACGGCTCCGGTCTGGCGCAGCGCCCCCCGGTGGTAGGCATCGTCCAGGAACGCGGCGGGGTCCCAGGGGAGTCGGCCGACCAGGGGCAGCCAGACACGTGCCAGCACGATCCATTGCCCCCAAGCCGTGAAGGCGAGTACATAGGAGGCCGCGCCGCCCAGGCCACCGACCGCGCCGATGAACAGGCTGTCCTGGACTCCCCAGTTGAGTGGTCCCACGGTGCCCTGAAGCAGATGGACGATCAGGTACCCGCCGAAGGCGATGGCCAGGGTGAACGCCGGAGCCAGGATGAGGAACTGCCGGCCTGCCGTCGTCCGGTTCGAGGACAGCAAACTGAGCGGCGTGGCCGCCGCGGTGACGTCCACGGGTACTTCGAGTGCCGCCATGAGTCCGAAGACGAGGCCGGCGGCCGAGCCGAAGGTCAGCCCGAGGACCAGCATGTTGATCAGGGTGCCTTCGACGATGCGCGGGTCGGTGATGGATGTCCCCGCGGCCAGCGCGCGTCCGAGGGTAAGAGCGCAGGCGCATCCGATGCCCATGAAGGTTCCGCCGATCAGACCCTGTGCGAACCGAGCGGTGAAGGTGCGCAGGGGCCGGCGGCCCAGGCTCCCGTGCGCGGTGCGCAATGTCAGCCGGATGCGGGTCGGTTCGAACGCCGCTCCGCCGCCGGACCTGTCCGCCATCGCGTAGACGACTCCGAAGGCGAGGCCTGCGGCGGGTCCCATGAGACTTCCTTGCAGAAGGAGTTCGCCGATGGATAGCGGGGTGAGCAGTAGTCCGACCAGCCATTGGGCCAGGGTGATGTTCACGGCGGTGGCCAGGACGAAGACCATGGTGCGCGTCGAACGGGACAGCGAATCGCCGAGTTGCCACCACGCGAGGTCTTGGCGCTCGCGGTCGAGGCGGACCAGGTGGTGGGCGAGGTAGCCGAGCCAGCGTTCGGCCCGAGCCGGGTCCGCGTACGGCGCCCTGGGCTGTCGGCCGACAGCGTCCCGTTCCGGGGCGCGGCGTCGGTAGACCGCAGGCACGAAACCCGCCAGCAGGTGTTCGTCCAGGCTCTTTACGGACGGGAACCGGGTGGCGTCCAGGAGTTCGGCGGGGTCCCGGTCGGGCGCCTCGCTGTACAGCGTGCGGGCGAGGATGACCATGAGTGGGGTGGTCAGCACCGCGGCGAGGTTCGTGTGTGCCGGGCTCTGGCGCGTGCGCAGTTCCGTGAGGACCGCGTCCCATGTCGAGCGGGGCACATCAGTGCGGTTGGCGGCGCTCGCGTCGGACGGGACGGTGCGGGAGGTGCGGGGCAGGTAATCGGCGAGGTCCTCGAGGGTGAGGTCGGTGAGCTCGATGCCCCCCGCCCAGACGAGCGGCGCGTGCGCCGCCCGGACCGCTTCGGCGTACTCGTCGCGCCGACTGGTGAGGACGAGGGGTGAGGACGTCGCGTTGAGCGCGTCCAGGGCCTCGCGCCGCAAGCCTTCGGCTATCTCGTCGAATCCGTCCAGGACCGGCAGGATGAGGTCGGCGTCGACCAGCGCGGCGGCCAGAGTCGCCCCGCCGGAGCTGCGGCGGTCCAGGTGCGGGTGGTCGCGCAACAGTCGGCCGATCAGCCAGTCCCGCAGTGCGGTCGTCGACGGGTCCCAGGAGCCGATGCTGAAGAGGACCGGCACACGGCGGTGCGGGGCCGGGGTTTCCAGGAGGTCCAGGACGAGCCTGATCGTGAGGATGGACTTGCCCGAGCCGGCCCGGCCGAGGATCACCAGTCGGCCGGAAGGGATCCGGAGGTAGACCTCGGCCATGCTCCGCAGGTCGCCGTCCAGATCCACCTCTCGCGCAGTCTCACCCGGCCCGAGGCGCTGGATGTTCTCCGCCAGGTCTGTCAGAACGGCGGGCGCCGGCTCCCACCGGACGGGCAGGGGGAACGGGTCGTGGACGCGGCGTTGCGCCTCCTCGCGGCGCCAGCGGCGCCGGACCTCCGTCGCCAATTCTTGCGCGGCGTCGGCGAGCGCGTCATGGACGGGCGGCCACGCGGGTGGGACGGGCGCGGGTGCCGGAAGTCCGGGGCCGTGGGCACCGGCGTCGTGGCTTGCCGTGGAGGAGCCGGTGAGAGAAGCCGCCAGGCGCAGGCGGTTTCCTTCTTCCAGGCCGAGCGCGTCCGCCAGCAGATTCACCGTTCCCATCCGGTGGTTCGTGGATCCGCCGCTCTCCAGGCGGCGAATGGTGCGCACGCTGACTCCGGACCGTTCGGCCACCTCCTCCTGCGTCAGGTTCGCTTCATCGCGCAGCTTGCGTAACAGCGTGCCGAGCTCCTCTGCCATCCAGCATCTCCCCTGATCCACCAGTACGAACGGCGGCGAGCCTACCCGTGGCCGCCGGTCACGGATGGCCGGGTGCCTGACCTGTACGGACACCACGGCCGGGGTCACTGTCGGAGTCGGTGCCGCCCCCTGCTGGCGGAAGGTGAGGAGCCGACGTGGCCAACCGCTTCTGGTGCGGAGAGTGCAACTACAAGACGCCCTGGGCCGCCAGGCCCGAGGGGCTGCGCCGTCAGATCGAGCACTACGCCCGCAAGCACCCGGGCACTTCCCCGGCCGGCCACATCGAGACCCGAAGGCGCGCCCCGGGCAGGCGCAATGGATGCCTGTTACTGGCGGCCGGCGCCCTCGTCCTGCTCACCCTGGTGGCGGCGTGGCGCCATTGACCGCCTGTGCGAACCGGCAAAGGAGCTGTAGCACGCCGACTTGCACCGGACGTTGCGAGGCGGCGGACCTGACAGTGCCCGGGCGTCGGCCCAAAGTCTCTGTCCCCGTCGTCGGCCGCGAGCGTTTCGAAGGCCGCCGTGGACTTCGGCGGCTGCCGCCGGGTGCCGTTGCGCGAGGGCGCGGCCGACGTCTCCGCTTCCGGGAGGCCGCGCGGAGAGCGTGATGAGCATCAGATACCCGTCATTGCAGAAAGGTTCGCTCATGTCACACCCGCCCGCCACCCCCCGCCGCGACGGCCCTTCCGGTCCTGCTGCACGGCGACGTCCCGGCACCGCTACGGCAGCCGGCGGACTCGGTATCGCGTACGGGCTGGTGGTGGGGTGTGCTGGAGTGGCCGGAATGGTCTGGGGACTGAGTTCATTCGGGGAGGTGGGGTGGTTGGTCTTCCTCAGCGCGTTCGTCATACCTTTCGGCGTGGCCCTGGTGCGCAACGGGGCCAAGCTGCTGTCGGGTGACCCCGAGGCAGGTCCTCGGCTGAGCCAGTTGCTCGTGGTGCCGGCGGGCCTGTCCGGTGTGGCCATCGGGAGCATCGTGGCTCAAGCCGACTTGGCCACCGGCGGGGCGCAGAACCAGCTGGCGGGCTTCATCACGGCTTTCCTGGTCTCGGCCGCAGCGATCGCGCTGACCGAGGCGCGTTCCACGAAGGCATACCTCGGCTAGGCCGTTTCCTTCGGATCATCTCGCTGACCGGATGAAGATGGCTGCGAGGCGGAGTCCGGCGAGGTAGATGGTGGCGGTCTTGTCGTAGCGGGTGGCCAGGCCGCGCCATTGCTTCAGCTTGTTGGTGCAGCGCTCGAGTTGGCGGGGTTTGCCACCTCAAGCGCTCAGTGCCCTGCTCACGTTCGGTTGGTGGTTGCGGTGGTGCGAAAGCGTGCCCGATAGGCGGTCGGGGTGATGCCCAGGGTGTAGTGGAAGATGCGGCGCATGGTTTCCGAGGAGCCGAGGCCAGACTCCTGAGCAACCGTCTCGACGGAGTCATTGCCCGCTTCGAGGAGGGCTTGGGCGGCCTCCAGCCGTATGGATTCCAGATACTGTCCGGGCGTCATCCCGATCTCGCCGCGGAAGAGTCTGCCGAGATGACGGACGCTGACGCCAACGTCACCGGCCAGGGACTTCAGGCTGTGCGGGGCAGCCGGGTCAGCTCCGACTCTGTCCATCACCCGCCGGACCACCGGGTGCTTCGCCTCACGCGGGGCCTGACGGGCACTGAACTGGGACTGCCCTCCGGGACGGGCCATGAAGACGACCAGCTCACGTGCGGTGTCCCGTGCGACGTCTGCACCGTGATCGTCCTCGACCAAGGACAAGGCGAGGTCGATGCCCGCAGTGACACCAGCGGAGGTGATGACGTTGCCGTCCTTGACGAAGATCGGGTCCGTCTCGACGCTCACTTGGGGATATGCGGAGGCGAGCTCTGCGGCGAGCTGCCAGTGTGTGGCGGCGCGCCGCCCGTTGAGTGTGCCCGTCTGCGCCAGGACGAAGGCTCCGGCACACACTGAGGTAATCCGCCGTGCGCGGCAGGCGAGTTCCGCGACCAGGGCGAGCAGCCCCTGTTCGGTGACAGCCTGTCGCCAGTCCCGTCGACCGGGGACGACGAGCGTATCCAACCGCGCGGGCAGACTCAGCAACGCACCGTCGACGCCGACCCGCACGCCCGACGAGGTGCGCACGTCGGTGCCGGTCGGGGAGACGATTCGTACGTCGTAGCGGGCACCAAAGGCGTTGGCCGTGGTGAAGACTTCGACGGGGCCGGTGACGTCCAGCAGCTGCACGCCGTCGAACGCGACCACTACGACCACCTGGTCCATCGGCTTGCGGGTGGCTACTCGGCCCACGGGGAGTCCAGGATCGTGCGTACGAAGTCCCCGCGCTCGAAGCCGGGCACGTAGTGCGCGAGCACGTCGGCCTTGACGTTGCCGAACGTGGTCTCCGGCTTGGGCCGGATGCCGTCGGTGAAGGACTGCAGGATCCGCTCCTTGAAGTTTGGGCGGGGATGCAGAGTGACGACCGCGGCGCGGTCCGCCTCATCCACGTCGTGGTAGCCGATGCCGAGGACGTCGTACTCAACGCCCGCCGTCAGCAGCGCCACCTCCGGTTCCATGAACTCGGGGATGCCCGGGGTGGTGTGCAGAGCGATGGCGGTCCACACCCGGCGGATGCTGTCCTGCGGCACCTGGTGCGTCTGCAGGAATCGGCGGGCGGCGTCGGCGCTGTCCACTTCGAAGCGCCGCCCGCTGCGGCGGAACGGCTCGCCGAGGCCGAGGTCGTGGAACATTGCCGCGATGTAGAGGAGTTCGGGGTCGAAGCTGCGTTCCCGGTTGCGTCCCTGGAGGCTGCCGAAGAAGTAGGAACGGCGTGAGTGGTCGTAGATCAAATCACTCGTGCTGTCCCGTACGAGCTCAGTCGCCTCGCGCGCGAGCTTCGAGTCCGGCACGCTCACCCCGGCCGGCGCGGAGAAGTCGCCAGTCACTGCAATCACCTGGTCCTTTCGGCGTACCGGTCCCTCCGGCAGCACCTCCAGTCTCCGAGCCACCAGATCGCCGCGCCATGGCTGTGAGGCCATACAACCCACAGATACAGACACGTCAAGGGTGAGGCGCGTCAGATGTGATGCGACGTCACGCCCAGGCCGCCACCCCGAGAAGTCACCTTGTGCAGAGCGCGATTCGGCGACAACGGCGTCAAGTGGCGGGCTGCCCGCCGACTACCCGCCCTGGACCTTGGAGACGGTGTCCGCACCTTTGAGGGACTGTGAGTCCACGATCAAGGTGACGGGCCAGGGGCATCGCCCCTGGCCGGTGCGGATCTGTCGGCGAAGCTGGTCACGGATGAAGCCGACGACTCCTGCCCGATTCCAGCGCCAGAAGTGGTAGTGGACGGTCTCAGGCTGCCCCGGGAGCAAAGCCGCATTGTGGCACGGCGTCCTGCTGTGCAAGACGTCAGCCCGCGCTTCACATGCGGTACGGTCGGCCCCGTCGCCGACTCAGCCGATGAGCCCTATTGGGGCCTGAGGTGCATCGCAAGCGTGGCAGGCGTTCGCGTGGCGGTGGCAGCCAGGTAGGTGATGCGGAGGGCGCCGGTGGTTTGTTCGCGGTCGACGAGGGCGTTGACACCGTAGACCGACTTGATGAGGTCCGAGGTCAACACGGCCTCCGGGGGGCCTGCGGCGGCCACCTGTCCGTGATCGAGTACGACGATGTGGTCGCAGTAGCGGGCGGCGAGGTTGAGGTCGTGCAGGGCGACCACGCAGGTGACGTCCAGTGATGTCATCAGGTCGAGGAGTTCGAGCTGGTGACGGATGTCGAGGTGGTTGGTGGGTTCGTCGAGGAGGATCTCCTGGGGCTCCTGGGCAAGGGCGCGGGCGAGTTGGGTGCGCTGCTTCTCTCCTCCGGAGAGGGTGTGCCAGCTCTGGTCCTGTTTGCCGGTGATGTCGGCCCGTTCCAACGCCGCATCGACGATTCGGCGATCATGCTCGGTCAGGGCGTCGAAGCGACCGCGGAAGGGTGTGCGGCCGAGTTCCACGACTTGTCGGACGTTGACGTGGTGGTGAGCGGATACGTCCTGCTCGACGACGGCGAGCCGTCGCGCCAGTACCCGGCGGCCGAGGTCGCGCAGGCTGGTGTCGTCGTAGCGGATGGTTCCGGTGTCGGGGTGGCGCAGTCCGGCGAGCAGGCGTAGCAGTGTCGATTTGCCCGAGCCGTTGGGGCCGAGGAGGCCGACGGTCTTTCCGTCGTGTGCCGCCATCTCGATGTCGTCCAGCAGACGGTGGCCGTTGACGGACCAGGAAAGTTGGGTCGTGGTGATGCGGCCCATCAGGACTCCAGACGCTTCAGAACCAGTGCGAAGGCGGGCGCGCCAAGCAGTGCGGTGATGACGCCGGCGGGCAGCTCGTGGGGCGAGAACGCCGTCCGGGCGAACACGTCCACCCAGATCAGGAAGACGGCACCGACGATCGCGGACAAGGGAAGCAGGGTGCGGTGCGTCGGACCTGCCAGGACGCGGACGGCATGCGGGATGAGCAGCCCGATGAAGCCGATCGCGCCGGAGGCCGCCACGGCGGCCGCCGTGATGACGGAGGTCAGCACCATCAGCCAGACGCGGGCTGCGGTGACGTTGATCCCCAGGGCGGCGGCGGAGTCCCATCCGAACGTGAAGGCGTCGAGGGCGGGTGCGAAGAACTGCACGGCGATCACCCCGATCAGGATGACTACGACGGTGACGGTCACCCCCTCCCATCGGGCGCCCCCGAGGGTGCCGAGCAGCCAGTACGTGAAGCCGCGGGTGGAGTTGGCGTCCCCGCCGACCATGAGAATGACCGACGTGATCGCCGCGAAGAACTGGGACACGAGCACGCCGGTCAGGACCACGCGGGAAGGGCTGGCGATGCGCCCCCCGCCGAGCAGGAGCAGGAGCAGGCCGAAGGAGACCAGGCCTCCGACGAAGGCGCCGGTCGAAAGGGAGACGCTTCCGCCGATGCCCAGCAGGAGCACGGCGACCGCGCCGGTGGAGGCGCCCGAGGAGACTCCCAGCAGGTAGGGGTCGGCCAGGGGATTGCGGGTGACCGCTTGGAGGACCGCGCCCGAGACCGCCAGGGCCATGCCGACGGCGGCGGCCAGCAGCACCCGCGGGAAGCGGGACTCCCAGATGAGAGCGTCCAGCAGCCCCGGGAGGGGCGGCGTGGGGGCGATGGCGCCCAGTCCGATGTGCCGCAGGATGGTGGAGACCACGTCCAGGGGCCGGATGTCGGCGCTCCCGAACAGCGACGCGGCGACGACCGATGCCAGGAGGCCGGCCACGGCCAGGAGGAAGAGCGCTGTCGTCGCGGTGCGCCGCCGGCGCTCGGGAATCCCTTCGCGGCTGATGGTCGGAGCTCCGGTGCGCGCGGTGGCCTTGTGTGAATTCGTCGTCATGGTGTTCGACCGGTCACCGAAGCTTGTTCAGGCCGTCGACCAGCGGGGGTACGGCGGACGCGCTGCCGTAGCTGGGGTCCATGTGGCTGCCGGGGATGGTGATGAACCGGTCGCCCTGGACGGCGGCGAGCTTGTTGGTGAGGGGGTCCTTCTTGAGGAGGTCGATCTTCTCCTTGGCGGTGTCGTTGGGTTCGCCACGGGTCATGTCGGCCAGGATGATGATGTCGGGATTGCGGGCGGCGACCTCGTCCCAGCTGACCTCGGCCCACTTGGTCTTCGCGTCGGCGAAGATGTTCTCGACACCGACGAGTTCCGAGATGTGCTGCGGAAGGCCGCCGGGGCCCGCTGCCCATGGAGTGCCTTCGTAGGTGGAGTAGAACCACATCACCTTCAGCGGGGTGTCCCGCTTCTTGACGGCGCCCACCGCCTTGTCGACCACGGCCTGCTGCTCGGCCGCGAGCTTGTCTCCGGCGGCGGGCACTCCCATGATCTTGCCCAGTCGGCGGTACTCCTCGTACAGCATCTCGAAGTTCGCGTCGGCCACGCTCTCGTGGAACGCGCAGTCGAACTCGGTCAGGTAGGTCGGCACGCCCAGATCGTGGAGCTGCTTGCGTTCGCCGGACTGCTCCTTGGTGAACATGCTCGCGAAGGAGCCGTAGACGAAGTCCGGCTGCGCTTCCAACAGCTTCTCGTGTTTGATCTCCTGTCCGGGTGCGGACAGGATCGGGATCTTCTCGTACTGGGCGGCGATCGCGTCCGGTGTCTTCTCGATCTCGTAGCCCGATCCGGCGATCCGGTCGGCCACACCCAGGTGGATGAGGATTTCGGCGGCGGTCTGGTTCAGGGTGACGACCTTCTTCGGAGGGGTCTTGAAGGTCACGTCGGTGCCGCAGTTCTGGAGGGTGAGCGGGTAGGTCGTCCTCGCGTGCGTCCCTGTCGCCGCTGCCTGGTCGCCGGCTTGGGAAGCCGGGTCCGCCGTGCATCCGGTAACCGCGAGCATCGCCAAGACTTTAGTCATTATGATTATCGTTTTCATCTTCATTGCAGAAAGGTACCAGTTCATTGATGGGGGCGGGAGGGTCCGTGCGGCTCAGGCGGACTGCCTGGGCGGGATCGGGTCGAAGAACACTTTGCAGGGGGACGCGTTTCATGGCGGCGGCCTCGAAACCCTGCGTACGGAACGTCAGTAAACCGAGCGGCCTCGTTTGGCGTTCCGGGCCGTCGGTTCGGGCGGGCGTTACCGAAGCATCGCGGCCAGCCGGCGGACGACCTGCTCGTCGAACAGGCCGTTGTCCGCCATCCAGTCGTCGTTGAACACGGTGTCCAGGTATTTGTCGCCGCCGTCGCAGACCAGCACCACGATGATGGTCCCCGGCACAGAGCCTTGCGCCCGCTCCAGGGCCCTGTACACCACGCCGCCCGCCGAACCGCCGATCAGGATGCCGTAGTTCCTGGCCAGATAGCGGCAGGTCTCGAAGGCCTGCGAGTCACTGACCTTGATTCCCTGGTCGAACAGCTCGTAGTCGACGACGCCGCCGATCTCAGAGCCCTGCGGTGTGCCGGTGCCGGACTGGTGGTAGGGCTCGCCCTTGCCGCCGAAGACGACGGACCCTACCGGTTCGACTCCGATGATCTTCAGGTCCGGGATGCGCTCCCGAAGGAAGCGGCCGGTGCCGCAGAGGGAACCACCGGTGCCGACGGCCCCGTACAGGTAGTGGATGTCGTCGCCCAGGTCGTCGTGCAGCTCCCGGGCGAGGGGCCGGTAGCCATTGGGGTTCCCCTGATTGCGGTGCTGGGCCGTCCAGTACGCGCCGTGCTCGGCCGCGAGGCGCTCGGCCACGGTGTCGCGTTCGGCGGTGGCGAGGCCTTCGGCGTCGCCGGCAACGTTGAGGATGTCGGCGCCGTAGGCGAGCATGCCGCGCAACTTGTCCGTGCTGGAGTGATTGTCCACCACTGCAGTGAACTTGTATCCGCGTTCGGCCGCGATGAGTGCCAGCCCGAGTCCGGTGTTGCCGGAGGTGGATTCGACCAACCATCCGCCGGGGGTCAGCAGCCCCGCTTCCTCCGCCTCGTCGACCATGTTCCTGGCCATCCGGATCTTGGCGGTGCCGGTGGGGTTGTATTGCTCCATCTTCAGCAGGACGGTTGCCCCGCCGTTCGTGATGGGCAGCTTGATCAGGGGTGTTCGCCCTATCAAATCGGAGATCTTGCTCTTGATCATGGCTTCTCCTTCACGCAGATCTCCGTCAGAGCCCGTACGAAGACGTCGTTGTCCCCGGGGGTCGACAGTGAGGCGCGGATGTAGGTCTCGTATCCCGGCTCGCGCCACGCCTTGACGATGATTCCGACACGTTGCAGTTCGTGGGCGACCTCGTCGGAACGGCGGCCGGTGTCGATGAACAGGAAGTTGGTCCAGGACGGCACAACGCCCAGTCCCGCGTCGCGCAACCGTTCCGTGACCCTGGCGATCTCCAGAGCGGTGCGGCGGACCGTGTCCGCCAGGTGCGCGTGGTCGCCCAGCGCGGCGATGGCGGTCTCCTGGGCCGGGTGATTGACGTTGTACGGAGTGCGGACCCGGTCCAGTGCCCGGATCAGGGCGGAGTCGGAGGCGATGCCGTACCCCACCCGGACGCCCGCCAGACCATAGGCCTTGGAGAAGGTGCGGAGTACGATCCACGGCCTGTCAAGAGCGCGCAGAGCCTCCAGCCCGTCGGGGTACTCCGGGTCGGGCCGGGCGAACTCGCCGTACGCCTCGTCGAGCACCAGCAGGGCCGAGTCCGGGATGTCGGCAACAACGCGTTCCAGTTGGCCGGCGTTGAGCATCGCGCCGGTGGGGTTGCAGGGGTTGGCGAGAAAGACCAGCTTCGGGCCCGCGGCCAGCGCCTCACGCCAGGCGGCCACGTCGAACCCGAACTCGGCGGTGACCGGGACCTTCTGGACGCGGGCGCCCATCACTCGGGGGAAGGTCTCGTGCAGGCTGAATCCGGGCGCCTGGGTGACCACCAGCTCGCCGGGATCGAGTACGGCCCGGCACAGCAGCTCCAGGATGTTCTCCGAGCCGTTGCCGAGCACGACGCGCTCGGCCGGCACGTCCAGGCTCCTACCGATGGCCTCGGCCAGTCGCCTCCCGGTGGGGTCGGGGTAGCGGGACACGCCATCGGCCAGGGCCTTGCGCACGGCTTCGGCGACCACTGGAGAGGCTCCGAACGGACTTTCGTTATTGGAAAGTTTGATGACGCGGTCCGAGCCGCTGAGGACGGCCACCTCGGCCGGGTCGGCGCCGGGATCGTAGCTGGGCAGGCCCGCTACCTCCTTGCGTATCAGGGAGGCCGACGCAGCGGCTGCGAGGACTGGGTTCATGAGGACTCCGATTGCGGGACGGGCGAGCCTGATGTCGCCCGGTGAAGCCGGTCCGCGCGACGCAGGAAGGCGGCCAGCAGGATGGCGGCGGTGACCGCGAGGCCGACGGTCTGTCCGATCCAGACACCCTCGACGCCCCAGTCGGCGGCGACTCCCAGCAGGTAGCCCGCGGGCAGGCCGATCAGCCAATACCCGACGAGGGAGATCCGGAAGGGGCCGGCGGTGTCACCGATGCCCCGCAGGATGCCGTTGCCGATGTTCTGGATCGCGTCGAAGACCTGCATGAGAGCGGCGATCAACAGTCCAGTAGCGGTCAGCGCGATGATGTCCGCGTTTCCGTCGTGCTCCGCCGAGAGGAACAGGGACACGATCGGGTTCGGGATCGCCAGGTACACGCCGGCGATCACCAGCGTCGCGATCACGCCCCAGGCGGTGCCGAGCAGCCCCATTCGGCGTGCTGTGACGTAGTCGTTGCCGCCGCCGGCCTCGCTGATGTGGATCGAGGCCGCGTGGGACAGTCCGGCCGAGATCATGAAGACGATGTAGACGATCTGGTTGAGCACCGTCTGCGCGGCGAGGGCCTCGACGCCCAGGGAGCCGATGATCAGGGTGAGCACGCTGAAGAATCCGGCCTCCGAGGCGTAGGTGCCTGAGATCGGCAGGCCCAGGCGCCACACGGACCGGACCGCGTCCCCGTTCCAGCGCCGTGCGTCGGGCGAGGTGAGGTACGGGCGCAGGACGCTGTCGCGCATGATCAGAGCGACGAAAGCCACGAAGGACAGCAGGAACACCGTCACGGTGGCGATCGCGACACCGACGAAACCGAAGGCGGGCAGGCCGAACGTGCCGTGGATCAGCATGTAGTTCAGGGCGATGGTCGCTCCGACCGACGCCAGCGTGATGGCCAGCAGCGGGCCGGGCCGCTTGAGGCCGGTGGTGAAGTGCCGCAGGTTCTGGAACCACAGGCAGGGCAGCATGCCCGGCGCCAAGACCATCAGGAACTCCTCCGCCTTGTCGACCACCGCCGGGTCCTGGCCCAGGAGGACGAGCAGCGGGCCGATGAGTAGGAGTGCCGCGCAGAATGCCACGCCGCAGAGGGTCGCCCAGAAGAAGCCTGCGAACAGCAGAGCGCCGATCCGTTCCTTGTCGTGCCGCGCTCTTGCCTCGGCCACCAGATTGCTGACCCCGGTCACCAGGCCCGTCCCGGTGGTGCGCAACTGGTTGAAAAGCGCGATGGCCAGGCCTGCGGCGGCAATCTCGACCGCGCCGAGCCTGCCCAGCATGATGATGTCCACCGTGGTCAACGCGACGTAGGCGAAATTGGTCAAGATCAACGGGAACGCGAGTTTGAGCAGGACCCGCGAGTTCTTGAGCCACCATCCAGCGCCGGTCTCGGTCGAACCGGTGCCGGCGGTCGCGGCGTTCATGTCGGTGCTCACCAGAAGTCGACCTTTTCCCCGCGCCCGTCCGCCAGCGCGAGGTCGGCTATGTAGCGGCCCAGCGCGGCGTCGGTGACCGCCATGCCGCTGTTGTAGGCGAAGACCACGTCGTCCGGACGGCGTCGGGCGGGCGCCCGGCCGACCAGGATGTCGGGCAGCTGGGCGTCCACCGCCGGCAGGCTGCCGTCCGCACTCCGCAGGTCGTCGCAGGTGGCATGCATCTGGGCGGTGTCGGTGGCGATCCGGTAGTCCGCGCCGTGGCACACGTCGGCGTGCACGCCGTATCCGAGCAGTACGGCGACCGAGCCCGGCTTCATCCAGTCGCGCCGAACCTCCTCCGTGGCAGTCAGGCCGGCGGCGCCGACCACAATGTCCGCCTCTCGGGCGGCCTCCCGCAGATCCTCGACGATCTCGACCTCGCGGCCGTCGACGCTGTCCTGGACGGCGCGCAGACCTTCGGGGTAGGTGCCGAACACCTGCAACCGCTCCAGTTTCGGAAGCGCCGCGACCAACATCGGCAGGGTCGCCTGCCCCTGCACGCCGGTGCCGACGACCAGCGCGGTTCGTGCCTCGGGGCAGGCGGCGCGGGCGAACAGCGCAGTGGTGGCCGAGGACCGCAGCGGTCCGAGCTTCACCACGTCCATCAGCGCGATGGGCGCACCGGTGGTGTCGTCGACAAGGAAGACGAACGAGTGGAACCGGTAACCGTCCCGGTTGCGGCGCGGGTCGAACTCATAGACGGCCTTGAAGCAGACCGTGCCGCTACCGGCGTCCCTGGCCACCATGGAATAGCTCAGCGAGTGGTGGTCGGGATCGTCGATGATCGTCTTGACCGGATTGTTCGAGCCACCTTCGCGCAAGGCGCGGTAGGCCCGCTCGACGACCGCGATCACCTGCCGGCGGTCGAGGTTCAGCCCTTCCTGCTGCGCTTGGGGCAGCAGCCACAACCGCCCGGGTGGGGCATAGCTCGGTGACATGCGGGTCTTCTCCCTTGTAGATGGTCGTATCGGATTCGTTCGAGGTCTCATTGGATGCCGTCGAGTTGCCAGCGCGGCGGGGCCCCGTCGTCGCCAAGCCGAATCACGGCCTTCAGCGGCAGGGCGGCGTCATGGAACGGTGATTCGTTGGAGTCCATCTGGTAGCCGGCGGTGTTGAGATAGACCAGGTGGTCACCGCGCCGTACCTGCCGTGGGAAGCCGATCTTCCGCCAGGTCACGATGTCGTTCTCCAGGCAGGTCGAGCCCCCGACGCAGGCCGGGAACGTCTCGTCGGCGGCGGGCCGGGCCGACATGAGCAGCGGGTCAGGGAGGTAGTCACTGTTGAACCACTGCTCGGAGAGACTGAAACTGCTCCCTGTGACGGTGACGATCGCGTACCCGTCGCTGTCCCGCCGGTCGTCGACCTGCTGCACCCGGTACATGGTGAATCCAGCCTGGTCCAACAGGGCCCGTCCGGGCTCGACCATGAACCGGATACCGTTGCGTTCCGCCTTCGCCGACAGGCTCTCACCACCGTCGACCGGGTGCGCCATGATCGCGCGCAGCGCCTGGGCAGCGGGCTGCCCGCCATACGGATAGAAGTCCTTGAAGTCCTTGGTCGCGTGGTAGTGAGCGGGCTCGTTCTGCGCAAGAAACTCGTTCCAAAGCCGCGGCTCGACATAGCGGATCGGCAACCCTCCCCCGATATTGACCAGGTCGGTGGAGAGCGAACCGCGTCGCCTGGCGTTGAGACAGTGCCCGATCATCTCGTTCGCCGCCGTCGCGCGTTCCGCGCTTGAGTAACCATTGAGATGGAAGGAGAATCCCCGGAGGCTGATGTGATCCTCGAGTTCCGCGCACAGACCGACGGCGTTCTCACGCTCGGCGGCGGACAGCCCGAAGCGGCTTGCGGGTTGGCCGGCTGTCCGGGACCTGAGCAGCACACTCGCATGCCGCCGCGCGAGCCGCGCGGTTGCCGCAAGGCGACGGAGTTCGCTGATCGAGTCGACGGCGACCAGGCAGCCATGCTGCACGGCGAGAGCGTGCAGCGTGTCGTCCTTCTCCGGGCCGGAGACCCCGATCCGGTGCCCGGGCACTCCGCCGGCCAGAGCCTTGACCAGTTCAGGGGTACTGGCGACATCGACTCCGACACCGAGGGCAGCTGCCGACCTGACGTAACAGTCGGCCTTGTTCGCCTTCTTGGCGAACAGGATGTCGGCAGTGACACCCGCCTCGGTGAACGCCTGCCGAAGTTTGACGACGTTCTCCTCGAAGATCTCGGGCAGCACGACGTGCAGTGGTGACCCCAGGCCGTCCAGGAGGTCGGCCAGCAGGACGCGGTGGTTCGCGAGGAGAGTGGAGACAGTGGGATGCCGTAGTGCGGTGAGCGCGAAGGGTCTGACGTCGACCGTCGAGCGCTCCAGCACTTGTCGTGAGATGAGCACTCCGTACTTCTATAAGACTATGACACTCGTTTTCAATAGGAGGCCGAGGAAAACCTCCGCTGCGAGGTGATGAATGGGGCATTACCGCAACAATTGGGCAGGCTTCAGCGTCGTGTGCGACCGTGCCTTGCGCGACGAAGGTTGCTGCTGCCTGTCGTCCCTACTGACACGTTGCGGCATGGGGGTAGCCACGCCTCCGAGACAGTGCGGACCAGGCTGCCGAGAGGCGGTCGACCAGTGCTGCCGCGGTCTCCGGGGCGAAGGAGTAGGGGATGCGGATGTAGTCGTC
>NZ_JBVHZI010000021.1:0-94212 GCF_055574495.1 Streptomyces sp. NPDC029836
CCCGCGGAGCGGGACCCTGTGCGCTGCGCGCACAGGAAGCGAACCGCCTCGCTGCGCTCGACGGGCCCGGCTGCGCCGGGCCGTGGCCGGCCCTTCGGGCCGGCGTCCCGCGCTGCGCTCGGGACGGGTTCGGGACCGGGCTCCGCCCTGTCCCGAACGCCCGGCTGCGCCGGGCGAGATGACCCCGTTTCACGGGGTCCGGGCCTACGGCCCGTTGGGGTGTCCGCTCCGCTCCCACCCCAGGCCCTTCCGGCTCCGCCTCCAGGACCAAGGCTAGAGTCGAGGCTACATCAGTCCCTGATGTAAGTGTGTAGTATCCCGAGGAACCTGGCACTACCTACCGGCCGGATCTGCCTTGGTTCCACGCGGATCCGACTGGAATTCTGATGTTGTGTACCAACACGAGAAATCCTCCACTCCCCCGGGACAGGGAATGTTCCGGAATTCCTCTGGCTGACGGAGAGAGCGAATGCAGCAGTTCGGCGGTATCAGCTTGCGGCCTCATCAGGAGGAGGCGGTTGAGGCGATTGTCCGGGGGCTCGACATCCCGCCGGGCAAGCGGATCCCCAAGGCCGGCCTTCGGGCGACCGTGGTGGCCGCGTGCGGGACCGGGAAGACGTTCATCGCCGCCGCGGCCGCGCTGCGACTGGCCCGGGGTGGCCGGGTCCTGGTACTGCTGCCCACCCTCGACCTGCTGGCCCAGACCGCCCGGGAGTGGAGGACGGCCGGCCATGACGGGCCGGCTGTGGCTGCCTGCTCCTTGGATGGCGATGCGCAGTTGTACGGGCTTCGGGTGCGGACGACGACGTCGGCGCCGCAGCTCGCTCTGTGGCATGGCCGGGGCCCGGTGACCGTCTACGCCACGTACGCCTCCCTCGGAGTGATCGCCGAGACGTTCGGCGGGGAGTACGGGTTGCCGATGGAGGACTTCGACCTGGTGGTCGTGGACGAGGCGCACCGGACGTCCGGGTCGGCGGGAAAGGCCTGGGGGGACGTTCACCGCCAGGAGGTGATCCCCGCGCGGCGCCGGCTGTACATGACCGCCACCCCCAGGATCTGGATGGAGCGTCCGCCCCGGACGCCGGCGCAGGAACTGGAGCGGCGGCGGGCCGACGAGGAGCGCCGGCAGGCCGAGGAGGCACGGCGCGAGGAGGCCGAGGCCGAGGGCCGGACCTACGTCCCGAGGTACCGGTGGGATCGCCTGCCCCAGGAAATGGCCTGCTCCATGGACGACAGCCGGGTGTTCGGGCCGGTGGTCTACGAGCTGTCTCTGGCGGACGCGATCTCCCGAGGCCTGCTCGCCAGGTATCAGATCGTCGTCGCCGAGCTCACCGATCCCGTGGTGACCCCGCAGCGGCTCTACAGCGAGGAACGGCACGACGAGCGGCTGCGGGGTGAGCGGCTCGCGGCGGTGCAGACGACCTTGCTGGAGACCATGGCCGAGCACGACCTCAAAACCACGATCACCTTCCACCACCGGACGGTCGAGGCGCAGGCCTTCGCCGAGGGGCTGGATCGGGTGGCGCGCCGGCTGCACGCCACCGACCCGGGCCGGCACCCCGCAACCGTGTGGACGGGGTGGCTGCGCGGGGAGCACGAGATGGAGCACCGGACCGCCGTCCTCGCCGACTTCGGCCGCCGCGCCGGCCGCGCGATCCTCGCCAACTGTCGGGTCCTGGGTGAGGGGGTCGACATCCGGGCCGTGGACTCAGTGGCGCTCATCGACCCGAAGGGGTCGGCTGTCGACATCGTCCAGGCCATCGGCCGGGCGCTCCGGCAAAAGCCCGGCGAGGGGAAAATGGCCACGTTGATCGTGCCCGTCTTCCTGCGAGAGGATGAGGATCCCGAGGACATTCTCACGTCGAAATCGTACGGGCCGCTGATTCGGGTTCTGAATGGACTTCGAGCGCACGATGAACGCGCGGTGGAAATGCTGGCCATTCCCCAGGAGAATCAGAAGCGCGTGGTGCAGCCGTCGCCGACGATCGGAAAGCCGCCCGCTGATGGCGAAGCGGAATCACGTCTACTACTTAGGTTCGCCGCTCCGCGTGATCCGGCGTTGATCGCGAAGTGGATCCAGTACCAGGTCCTCAACACCGAGCGTCAGGACTGGCGGAGGGGTCTGGAGGCCGGCCTGCGGTACCGGGAACGGGAGGGCGGGCTGGAGGTCCCGTACGACCACGTCGAGGGCGCCTACCCCCTCGGACGCTGGCTCTCCGACCAGCGACGCGCCTTCCGGACCGGACAGATGTCCGGGGAACGGGCGGCCGAACTGGAGGCGCTGGGGATCGTGTGGGACACCGCCGACGCCGGCTTCGAGCGGAACCTGGGCGCCGCGCGGGCCTACTACGAACTCCACGGGACGCTCGCCGCGCCGAGGCACGCGACCGCCCTGGACGTCGCGGTGGGGCAGTGGCTGACCAACGTCCGCCGGCCCGGCGGACTCGGCAAGGACCCCGTACGGGCCGAACGTCGAGCCGCAGCGCTGGCCGCGATCGATGAGGACTGGAACCCGGCCGAACGGGGCTGGACGGTCGACTGGCAACGCCACCAGGCCTACCTCGCCCAACTCCTCGCCGAGGGGGCCCGGCTGTCCGCGATCGTGCCGGGGGTGACTCGACACGGCGAGGACGTCGGCCGCTGGCTCACCACCCAACGCCGCGACTTCGACCGGCTTACCGAGGGACAGCGGGCCCGACTCGCCGAGCTCGGGGTGAAGAAGACGCCACGCGCCCGTCAGACGCCCGCGAAGCCGGCCGGGGCCGTCCCGGCCGGGCGCGGCGCGGCAGCGTTCCAGACGGGCATTCAAGCCCTCGCGCAGTACCGGGAACGCGAGGGCGGGGGCGTTCCGGGTCGAGGTCACGTCGAGGAGCTCCCCGACGGGAGCTCGCACCGGACCGGGGTCTGGGTCGTGAACCAGAAGCAGCGGCGGGAGCGGCTGGCCCCGGAGCAGCTGGCCGCGCTCGCCGAGCTGGGCGTCGAGTGGGCGGCGCCCGGCCCCTGACGTCGGGGTGGGCAAGCCTGCCGGCGCGGGGGCTTGCCCAGGCAGGCCTGAGGCTTGCCCAGGCGGGGTCAAGGGCTTGCCCACCCGGCATTCGCAAGGTGGGCAAGCCCTTGACCCCCTTGCAGTCACCGCAGCGTCGGCCGTAGGCGGGGCCGGTCCGGGTCATCGGGCCGCGATGAGGCCGAGGCAGGCGACGACCAGGGCGACGGCCGTCCCGGCCGCCGTGATCGGCGCGACGAGGGCGGGGTTGCGGTGGGCGACGTAGCCGATGCCGCCCGCCAGGAGCAGCGTGACGAGGACCAGGAGCAGCAGGACGGCCAGGGCGAGCGAGGACACGGGTGTTCCCTTCGTCGGGCATGCCGAGGGTCGGCATGCGGTGGGGTGGAGCGCGGACCAGCCGGACGGTCGTCTCGGGTTGGTCGGGAGCAGGTTGCGACGGGGAGGGGTTAGCCCCGCAACCGCTACGCGACTGGCACCTGATCACCTGACGAAAGCTCATTCAATATTTTGGGTGGGTAATTCCGGAACGCAGTGCGGCCTCGGCACACCGTGGGTGTACCGAGGCCGAAGTCGGTCCGGTCGTACTGCCCCAGAGCGCCTGGGCACCGGTCCTGACCCGCACACCCATGTCGGCACGGACTGAACCCGACCCTACCCAGGCACAGCCGTCAGGGACCCGTACACGGCCACCCACGGACACACCCGCCAGGAACCCACGGACTCACGAAATCAGGGACTCAGGGACTCAGGGACTCAACACAGCCAAGGCCAAGGAATCACCCACGAACAACAACGCCAGGAACTCAACACAGGACCGAACCCCAAGCCCGAGAACCAGAACCACCCCGACCAACACCCAGGACAGCCCACGGCCAGAGACCAACAACCAATCAACCACCCACAAGAACCCAACAAAGAGAAAGTCCGGAAACTCACCACCCGCGGAACGGCACCTGACCAGCCACAACGCGGAACCTCACCGGGAGCACCTTCCCCCCATGGTTCCCCCTCTAGGTTCCCCGGATGCTTCCCCCACTAGGTTCCCCCCATGGTTCCCCCGATGCTTCCCCCCACCGTTCAGGAACAGGCCGGGGGTTCAGGCGGTGTCGCCGCGCCACCGGAACGGGCCGCCGGCGGCATCGTCGTCGGGGGCGTGGTCGGCGCGGCCGCCCGGCCCGTAGAGGCCGAGATCGGCGATCAGGAGCGCGCCTCCCGCCCGATCCGCGGCCGTCCAGCCGGTCACGTCGAGCAGCTGCCCATCGAGCGGGCCGCCGACCAGGTCGACGTACTCGTGCCCCGCCGTCGGGCCCGCCGGCTCCCCCGGCCCCGACCCGTACACCCGCGGCTTCATCCCACGTTCCATCCCGCCACGCTCCCCCCACAGACCGTTCCGGGGGGGCCCGTTGCGAACACGAGGTCAGGACCGGTTCCTGAGCGACTCCTGGCGGACGCGGGGGATGAGGGGACGGGTCCGCCGGACCGGGCGGGCCGCCCCGGCCGGTCCCATCGGATCAATCTCTTCGTCCGGCTGACGCGTACAAAAGAGGTGTCGTTTTACGAAAGGGGCTTGCCCACGGCCCCTGACCTGCGGCGATGGAAGATCATCGACTTTGGGGGGTCCCACCTCCGGTCACACTCCCGGTCCCCCGCCCAGAGCACCTCTCCAGGCAACTGTGGAGCCCCCTTCCGGTGCAACCCCTGAGCGGCGGCCGCCGGCCGGGCTTGCCCAGCCCCGGCCCGCGCATCGAGGAGAGGTCCCGGCCGGGACAGGCGAGCGCGGCCCGGTACCCCGCCCCGGGGATAACCCGGACCGCCCGTGATCGTTTACGACGCATGAGCCTCTTCAGGAAGTCACAACTGGCGGCCGGCGGCGCCCTCGCAGCGATCCTCGTCGGTGGCGTTGCAGTACCCGCTCAGGCGGGCGTCGGTTTGAACGACGGGTCCAGCGTCTTCTGGAACACCGGTGACGCGAGCACCAACGGACAGAACGGAATGAACCAAGCGAGCTTCAACGACGACAACGTGGGAGGCTTCGGAGGCCTCGGCACGTTCGGCGGCATCCCAATTTTCGGGGAGCCGAGCAACGCCGGGTAGGGACAGCAGGTTCGACAGCCCCGGTCCAGCAGGTGATGCCTGACCGGGGCTGTGTCGCGCCTGGGCGCAGAGGCTGGCTGAGGTCCAACTTCGATGGCAATCGGTCCAGGTTCGTTGTCACCGGACAGCCGGCTCGGCACCGGCCCCCGCCCCGAGTCCGATGATCCGCAGCCGTCCCGCGCCCGGGAGGGCGTTCCGCGCGGCCGGCTCGCCGCCGAGCGGGCGGCCGACGTCCAGGCCGTCACCGCTCCCACCGCCCGCGGCACCGGCCGACGCATCCTGGGTACCGGCCCGACCCCCGCGGTGACCTCACCGAGTGCCCGGTGAGGTTGCCGAAAACCTCACCGAAAACCTCACCGATAACCTCCCCAGTGCAGGTCAGCGGGCTCCGAGAACCCGCACCTCGCGAGCTTGAGCCAGCGGTCGAACTCGCGCGCCCAGGCCGTCGCTTCCTCCGTCAGCCGCGCGGATATCCTCCACGGCCCCAGCGGCGCCCGGCGACCGTCTCGACAACCACCCCCAGGAACCGCCCGACCTCCGGCAACTGCGGCACCCACACGGTCACCACGGCTTCCACCACCGCGCCGAGCACAGCGGCGGACAGCCGGCCCAGCAGCACACGCCCGAGCGCCCGGCGCCGCCTCGACACCATCTCCTCGCCACGCTCGACCGGCTCCGTCCACGCGTCGCGCCCGGGGCCTACTCGTCATCCAGCGACGGCGGACGGCCCCTCCCCGAGCCGGGCCACGTCATCCACACCCACATCCAGGCGCAGCCGCGTGAACCGCACGGGGTGGCGGAACACGCCGTGGTCGACGGCCCGGTCGGCGCTGATCTCCGCGACCAGGTCGGGACGCACCACCGTCAGGTCGAGGACGTCGCGTCTGCCCCACGCGGTCGCGAACTTGGCGCCGGCCCACGGGTGCCCGGGGCCGGCCGCGGTGAGGTGTTCGGCGACCTGGCGGGCCTGGTCGGGGCGCAGGGTCACTGTGCGGCCGACGGTGCGCAGGCGGCCCGTGGTGTCGTGGCGGCCCAGGATCAGGAGCTGCGGGTGGGTGAGGGTGCCGGTGATGGCGCCGATGATCGCTTCGGTGGTGTCGCGTCTTTTGACCTTGGTCCAGCCGCGGTATCCGGGCGTGTACCGGCCCGTCAGGCTCTTGACGACCAAGCCTTCGACGCCTGAGACGTCGGTCCACGACTCCAGCCACTCCCGGGCCGTCGCGACGTCCGTGGTCATCGGGCAGAGCGTCCACGGGGCGGTCAGGGCGCGGGCCGCGAACAGGACCTCAAGGCGTCGGCGTCGCTCCCGCTGGGGCAGGGTGAGGAGTTCTGTGCCGTCCTGCTGGAGGATGTCGAAGGCCATGTAGTAGGCGGGTAGGCGTGCGGCCAGTGCGGGTGCGGTGCGGGCTCGGGCGGCGGCCCGGCGCTGCAATCCCTCGAAGGACAGGGCGCCGGCCTCCGGGTCCCACACCAGCACTTCGCCATCGAGGACCAGGCCGTGGGGGAGCTGCTCGGCCGCCGCCACCAGATCGGGGAACGCGCCCTGGACCAAGTTCCCGCGGCGGGTCTGGAGGAGCACCCGCCCACCGGGGCCGTCCGGGGTGAACACGAGCATCCGGTGCCCGTCGAGCTTCTGCTCATAGGCCACCGCGGCGTGGGGGCGTACGGGAGGGACCGCCTCGGCGGCCTGCGCCAGCATCGGTTCCACCGGCGGCCGCAACACCATCTCCCCACCCTCCGCCCGTCCCACGGGCCGGACCCCGGACCGCCCGCGCACCGCCCCGGGGCACGGGCCCTTCCCGCTCATGACAGAACCCGGCCGGCGTGACTACGGGGCGCGCCGGCCGGGTCCTGTTGAGAGAGGCCCGTCGTCGATTACGGTTCCCGCTCGCACCGTCCCACGCCCCGGTCCCCGGCGCCTCGCCGGCTGTGGCGGATGGCTGACGAGTCCACCCCCACGGACGCGTCCGCGTCCGGAGCCGAGCGGCCGTCAACCGGCCGAGGGCTCAGCCGTGACCATCACGGCCCCGGTGCCGTTGCCTACCTGCCGTGCGGCCGATGTTCCCCCGCATCCCCGGCGCGGCTCTCCCGGCGGTGGGGCCCTGCCCGGACACCCACCGCCGGGACTCACACCCCCGCCATCGCCCGGTCAGGCCGCGGTGCCGTCCCGGATCTCGAACAGGGGCAGGACGCCCGTCATCTCCAGCAGCCGACGAAGCTGACTCGGCACCGGACCCGCAAGAACCAAATGCCGGGTGTTACGCAGATGGACCAGCACGCCGAGGAACGACGAATCGGCGAACTCCAGCCCGGCGACGTCGACGACCAGGAGCTCGGCTTCGGCGGCCCCGCCGTCGCAGGCATCCGCCAGCAGGCCCACCGAGTCCAGGTCGAACTCGCCCGAGCACACCACTCTGACCTCGCCACCCGCATCGGATCGCACGACCACCCTTGGCGTCTCCACCACCATCTCCCCTCATCAGCACTGATGCACCCGACCGTACGGGCCCACCACCCGAAGCGGTAGAAACCATTCCTCGCCGGGAGCGGCCGACAGTCGCGGCTTGCGCCGTACGGGGGCGCTCCGGGCGTGCCTCGCGTGCACTGCGGTAGGCCAGTAAATCGAACACATGATGGAATAGGGGAATTCGCCCAGTCAGGAGCGCATCATGACGTCCCCCACCCTCGCCCCGGCCGCTCCGTCCAGGCAACAGCCCGCCACCTGGTCCCCGAGCCAGACGGGACCATGTGCGATCTGCCACGCTCCGACCTGCAAATACGGGGTAGGCGCCTCGCCCACCTGCACGTCCTGCAAAGCCGCGCGGCGGGCGCAGTACGGAACCTGATCGTGTCCGATTCCTCCACCGCGCGTCTGGACCTGCTCCGCTTCCTTGAGCGGGTGCAGGTGCGCGATCTTAAGCGCACGCGGGATTGGATCGCCGTCGAGGAGCAGCTCCTCGCGGCGTCGGCCGAGCGCAGGCCCGCGCCGGCGCCTCCGGCATGGCTGGTCGAGCACGGGATCGGCGCCGGCCGGCCGGCGGTCCGGGTGCATACCGGGGATTGCTGGGACACCCGCACCCGATGCAAGCCGGCCACCCTGGACGAAGCACGGCGGGCACTCGCCGAGGGGATCCGCGCGTGCCCGCACTGCCGCCCCGATACCGCGCTCGGCATCATCGACTGACTACCGGCCTACCCTGGAAACGGCGGCCGGCCGGTGAGCGGCCCCGGCCGTCACCCGGTGGGCACCCGCTCCTCCCCCACTGTGCAGGTGCCCACCCACGTCAGGTCAGCGGGTCCCACACCTCCGGACCGCCGCCGCGCCACTCCGCAACGTCCGGGTCGGTCAGGTCGATGTCTTCCGCGTCCTGGAGCCCCGCCATCTCAAGGAACACCCGGATATCGGAGGGCCGGTGCGCCACCCCGATAGCCGTCCCGTCATAGCGCACCCGACGCCAACCATGCTCATCAGGCGGATACACGATCAGCTTCGCGGCCATGCCCCCCACACTCCGCCCCCGCCCCGCCGCCGGCACCCCGCCCGCCACCAACCAGGTGAAGAAGGGCTGGCGCAGCAGTGCGGGCCGTGGCGCAGCAGTGCGGGCCGCCACCCCGTGAGGGTGACGGCCCGCACGTGCGCGGCTGCGTCGGTCAGCGCGTTGTGCCGCCGGGGTCGGCTCCCCGGAGAGGCTCGATGTTGGCGACGGAGTCGGCGAGACGACCGACGCCCCGGCCCGCATACGCCGGCAAGGCCGGCGTAAGGGCACTGCCGCCCCCGACCGTGCGGTCCCACCATCCGAAGCGGTAGGAACCATTCTTGGCGGGGAAGCCGCCCGCCGGACCTCACGGCCGCACGTGAGACTGCGTGCCGTGGTTGGCCGGTCCGGCCAACCACGGTACCGAGTGTCAAGTGACGATGACACGCAGCACGTAGGGCTCCCCGCTGCTGATCGCGCGGGCCTGCTCCCACAGGTCCCCGCGAGAAAAGCCGAGAAGCGCCCGATCCGCGGCGTGGGCCAGGAGGGGCAGGATCTCGGCGGCGGGCCGGCCGCGGTGCGTGCGCGCGAGCTCGGCGAAGGCCTGCTGATAGGGGGCGCGGTACGTGCCGGAGCTGTCGGTGAGCAGTCGCTCCAGGCTTTCCCCGCTCACGCTGATCTTGCCCATCTCCGCTCCCTTCCCGCCGCGGGCCGGCCGGTCCAGCCCCTGCTTTTTCGACGGTACGGACGGGCACTGACAACCAGGCTCCTGCCCGGCGGTGGAGCGTCCTTTGCCGCGGGTCGGTGAGGGGGTGGTGACCGGTGGCGGCGGTACGGCGTTGTGCAGGCGTGGACATGGACGACGAAGACTTTCTGGGCGTACTCCTGGACGCCGTGACCGATAGCCGCCTCAAGCTGCTGACCGGCGACGAGGCCAGGGCGGTCATGATGCTGCTCGGCGCCCTCGAGGAAGAGACCCGCTCCGAAGAGGTACGTGCCGCCGCGGGCGAGATGCGGTTCCGCCTCGGCTCACGCCTCGCCCTTCCCACCGACCACCCCGACCCAGCGGCGGCCCCGGCGGCGGCCACACTCTGACCGGTGCGTGCAGGCCCCACGCAGCCGGTGCCCAACACAGGGCGTGGGTGCCGGCGTGCCATGGACGCGGCGTAGTCGCCTCGGCGTCAGGATGAGGCCCCCGGAAGCACCGGCTCGCGGGGTGACGGGAGGCAAGCGTTGATCACTGTGGACGTCGAGCACCGGGACCGCACCCTCTGGGTCATCGTGGGTGGTGAACTCGACGAGAGCGGCGGCGGCGTCCTGGGCCGGGTGCTGGAGCGGGACATCGTCGGGGAGCGGGTCCTCATGCTGGACCTGCACGGTGTGATCCTGATGGACCGTGAGGGGCTCCTGCATCTGCTGGACCTGCATCACAGGGCGGAATGTCAGGGACTGCGCGTCCTGGTCGTGGGCTGGCAGGCCCAACCCCAGCAGGTCATGGCCGACCTGGCCAAAATTCCCGGCCGCCACGCGGCGGCCGGGGAACGCTACGCGCTCCCCGGATTCCGCCGACTCATCGAGGAACGCGCCCACCAGGCCCGCGACACCGAATCCGACCGACCGATGGTGGCCGAACCGGCCGGCTGAACCCGGCCGTCGACGACCTGGGCGCATGCGTAACCCATCCCAAAGGTGGGCACGCTGGACATGGTGCCGCAGGCCGTTCCATCCCGGCCCGCGGTCTCCCGGCAGCGGCCGGACCCCACCTCTGGGACACGAAACGTCACGGACGCGAAGGGGCGTGGGGCTCAGACCTCTCCGCGCCAGGAACCGGTCTCGCTGCCGCGGGCCTCGATGTACTCCTTGAACCGCTTCAGGTCACCGGTGATCTGCCGCTTCACGAACCCGAGCTTGTCCCCGACATTCTCGGCGAAGCCCTCCGGGTCGTAGTCGAGCTGCAGCATCACCTTCGACTTGTTGTCGGCCAGGTGGTGGAAGGTCACCACACCCGCCTGCTTCAGCTCGCCATCCACGGTGGTCCAGGCGACCCGCTCGTCAGTAATCTGCTCGGTGATCTGAGCGTCGAACTCCCGGTCCACGCCACCGAACTTCGTCACCCAATGCGTCAGCGTGGGGGTGAGCTGATCGATACGCTCCACGCCCTCCATGAAGTGCGGGAACGACTCGAACTGCGTCCACTGGTTGTAAGCCGTACGCAGGGGAACGTCGACCTCGACGGACTCCTCGACCTTCGACACGAAAGCATCCCTCCTCTACGCCAGCCGGACGGCGCCCGACCACACCGGGGAGGCTTTCCCCCTACCGCACACCTGCCCGCGCTCCCGGACCTATGACCCACGAACAGACGCAGGCCGGCGTTCCCGACTCAAGCCGCTCGGGGGGCGGCGGAACCGAAGACGTCGTCGAACGCGTGGGCACGGTGGGTACTGACGAGGTGGTAGGCGCCGCTTGAGTGGCGTAGGGCGTGGTCGGTGTAGTGGAGGACTTCGGCGGGGGTGAGGACTTTGAGGTCTCCGAAGACGTAGTAGAGCGGGGTCGGTGCGTGGGCGGCGGTGAAGATGAGACCGGCGTTGAGGGTGGCGGTGCTGATCGCGTAGCGGTCGGTGTGGGTGCTGGGCATGCGGTCTTTGGCGTCGATGGTGATGAGTTCGCTTTCGCGGGCCGCTATGAGGTCGGGGAACTGGCGCAGGGCTGACCGTGTTCGGCGCAGGGCGACTTGGATGGTGGGCGGGTAAGTTCCCTGGCCGCAGAGCTGGACGGTCCAGCCGTGTTGACGCAGCGCGGTCGCGACGCGCTGCTCATGGACATCTCCGACCGGCTTGCGTTCCTGCCAGCTCGTCACTACGGCTCCTTGTCACACCAGTTCAGGGACAGTGATACGAGACTTTCAGTTTTCGTATTCCTCCGTAGGGCTATGATGCCCAACATGGCGGCATACGTTGACCCACGATTTCGTCCTACTCTATGGCCGGGTACCGCGGTCCCGCAGCCTGGCATGACCCCGATGAGCAGCGCGCGCGCCGACGGAGACTGGATCGTCTGGAACATCGGGGACCCGCGGCAGGGCGAGCCAGCGAGCGCGATGCTGCCCGAAGACTTCTACCTGCGCGAGCTGATGACCGTGGATCCCGGCGACCTGGTCACCGTGGCCGGCTGGATGGCCGCCTACGGGCGACTCGGCGGCAGCATCGACACCGGCGGCTGGGACTACGACGAATACGAACGCCTACAGGAACTGGAAGAGCGCGAACACCCACGCAACGGGCCGTGGTCACTGCACGGCGAACTGGTGCGCGTCTACATCGGCGAGGCGCAGCAGGCCATCGCCACGTGGGTCGCTCTCCACCGCGAAGGCGGCTTCGACGCACTGGTCGAAACCGAGGTGTCCGAATCTCACCTCGCCCAGTTGCGAGCTGGCAACAGCGACAACCCCGAGGCCCAGTACCCCACGACCCTCGACGACCTGCGCACGGCCACCGCTTCCCTTCGGCTGTCCCAGCTTCGAACAGAACTGCAACATGCCCTCAAGCCATTCAGTGTCGGCTTGGGGAGCCTCAGCGACCGCAGACCCTCGGTCCTGTCCGTCGCCTTCCTGCAGCTCTACAACCACCTGGCTGAGGAAGCCACCCTCCGCGAGTGCGCAAACGAAACCTGCCGAGGCTCCTTCGTCCGCCAGCGCGGCCGCGCCGAGTACGGGCAGAACCGCACGAGCGGAATCAAGTACTGCACCCGCGAGTGCGCCCGGTCCCAGGCTCAGCGAGAGCACCGGCGCCGCAAGCGCCAGGCCGCCTCCGGCCAGCCCGCGAAGACGCACACCAAAGCGCCTGACAGCTCGCCCGACCGCGACAGGCAGGACCCACTGTGACGTCCGTGACGAATCTTCGACCCCACCAACGCGAAGCAGCCGACGCAGTCGTCCGCGCCCTGGAACTGACCGCCGTCCAGACCATCCCCGAACGCGGGATGCGGACCCAGGTGATCATGGCGACCGGGTCCGGGAAGACTCGGGTGGCGGCCAGCAGCGCGGAAGAGCTCCACGCGGGCCGTGTGCTGGTGCTTGTGCCGTCTCTGGACCTCCTGACACAGACCGAGGTCGCGTGGCGCGCGGGGGGCCGCCAGGGCCCGATGATCGGGGTGTCCTCACTCCGGGGCGAGGATGTCTGTTTCCCCAACACCACGGATGTGGACGAGCTGGTGGAGTGGACACGGGGCCTGGACAAGGTCACCGTGTACGCCACCTACGCGAGCCTCGGGCTCGGCACGCTGGAGCGGGCGCACGCGAGGGGCTTGGCGGCTTGGGACCTCATCGTCGTGGACGAGGCCCACCGCGTTTCTGGCCGGATCGGGAAGCCCTGGGCGGTCATCCACGACAACACCCGCATCCCGGCCCTGCGCCGGCTGTACATGACGGCGACGCCCCGCATGTGGCAGCTCGGAGACGAGGACGAGGCCGGCTCGCCGGGCGAGCTGGTCGCGAGCATGGACGACGACCCGGACGGCCCGTTCGGCAGCAGGTGCTTCACCCTGTCGCTCTCGGAAGCCATCGGCAGGGGCATCTGTGCCCCCTACCAGGTCGTATGCGTGGACGTCACCGACACCCAGCTCCAGGCCGCTCAGCTCCTGGGCGCGGAGAGCAGCTCGGCCGAAGTCCGCGGGGCGCGGCTCGCGGCGCTGCAGACCGCGCTGGTGAAGGCGTCGGCGGAGGAGGGCTTCCGCAGGACGCTGGTCTTCCACCACGTGGTGAAGGAAGCCGAAGCGTTCGCGGCCGGCCTTCCCGACGTCGCCGAACAGCTGCATGCCAGCGACCGCGAGCTGTACCCAGCCACGATCTGGGCGGACTGGCTGTGCGGTGAGCACAAGCCGCTCCACCGCCGCCGGGTCCTCGCCGAGTTCGCCGAGGGGATCGCCACGGACGGCACCGTCGTGGAGAAGGGCTACCTCGGCTCCGTGAAGGTGCTGGGCGAGGGAGTCGACACCAAGAACTGCGACTCCGTCTACTGGGCGGATGTCCGCGGCTCCATGCCCGACCTCGTCCAGGCCGTGGGGCGCGCCCTGCGGATGCAGCCCGGCGAGGGCAAGGTGGCCTCACTGGTGGTGCCGATCCTGCTCGGCCCCGGCGAGACAGCAGACAACATGCTCACCTCCCGGGCGTACGGCGGGCTCGCCAAGCTCCTCGAAGCCCTCCGGGCCCACGACGCGCGGATCGTGGAGACCCTCGCGGAGCAGCAGGCTCCGAGCCGCTACAAGCCCGTCAGCGACGAGGGCCGTGGTAAGAGCGGCAACGGGACTGGTAACGGCTCCGAAAGTGTCAGCGGGCCCGCGAAGGCGCTGTTGAAGTTCTCCACGCCCCGCGACCCGGCCGCGCTCGCCGCATTCATCAACCTGCGCGTCCTCAACCCGGAGCACGAGCACTGGCGGCGCGGGGTGGAAGCCGCCGTCATCTACGCCCGCGCCCACGGCGACCTGCGCGTCCCGTTCACGTTCCGCGTCCCGGCCGCCGAGGAGGCGGAGAAGGCCGGGTGGCCGGCCTCACTGGCGAACTTCCCGCTGGGGCAGTGGACCGCCGACGCCCGGAGCTTCTATGCCCGCGGCGACATGGACGAGGAGCGCGTCGCTCAGCTGGAGAAGCTCGGCATGGTCTGGTCGCACTTCGACGTCGCGTGGGAGAAAGGGCTGGCCGCCGCGCGCGGGTGGGCCGCCGAGCACGGGCACCTCCTGGCGCGGGTCGACGCCGCCTACCAGGGCGCGCAGGTGGGGATCTGGCTGAAGAACGCGCGGGTCGCCGCGCGGAAGGGGCGGGAGATCGAGCAGCGGCGGGCCGAGGGCCTGCCCGTGGAGTCGTCGGCCGGCGCGATGACCCGGAAGCGGCGGGAGCAGCTCGAGGACATCGACCCCTCCTGGTGCCCGGTATGGCCGGTGACGTGGCAGCGCTGCTTCCACCTCGTCCGCCAACACCTGGACGCCGGCCAGGCACTTCCCACCGTGGTGGGCGAAACGGTGCGCCAGGGCGAGGATCTGGGCCGGTGGGTCACCTCGGTCCGGCACGGCTGGGACCAGCTCACCCCAGTCCAGCAGTGGATGTGCGAACAGATCCTCGGCATCCAGCCCGCGACCGAGGCCGATAAGCCGAAGGCGCGCACCAGCCAGGCCGACAAGTGGGCCATGCACTACGCCGCCGCCCAGCAGTTCTACGCCCGCGAGGGCCACCTCACGGTGCCCCGTAAGCACGTCGAAACCATCACCACCGGCGGCGACGGCCAGGCACAGCAGGACGTGGCGCTGAAGCTCGGGATGTGGATCGACAACCAGCGCCGGCGCGGCGCCGCGCTGGCACCCGAACGCGTCGAGCAGCTGTCCAAGGTCGGCATGCGGTGGGCGCAGCCGTAGGGGGCCTGCGGTGGGGCCGGACAGGGTTGATCCTGTCCGGCCCCACCGCACGTCGTCACGCGCCAGCTTCCTCTGGCGGTGCGTCTGCAGGCTGCTCGACACCAGGTTCGGCAGGAGGCATCGGAACGAGTCGGTCTGTGTCGGACAGCTCCAGCGGCCTGTGAATGCCCTCAATCGGAGGGGAGTCGTTGTCGGTGACGATGATCTGCAGCCGGTCGACGTGTTCGGTGGCGGTGCGCAGGAGGCTCGCGTACATCTTGCGCAGGCGTTCGAGGTCGATGCCTTCGTGGCCGACGTTGCTGCTGATGCCGTCGATGATCAGGAGATTGGGCAGGGGGATGTCGGGGTCGTTTAGTGCCGTGCGCTGGTGTGCGAGGACGTGGGCGACATTGACCAGTACCTCGACGCCTTGCGATTGCAGGTCACCGAAGGGCCGGCCGTCCACGACGGGCATGTACGTCTTCTTGTTGATGTAGGAGCCTGGCTCATTGTCGAAGCGGGGTGCGTCGAAGCTGCGGAGGGCGGCTTCGAAAGCGTCGTCGAGTTTCCGCAAGCGGTCGCTGACGGCCTGGTTGCTGTGGCGGGTGGCGTCGATTTTGCTGTTGAGGTCTTCCTGTTCGCGTTCCAGTTCCGCTACGCGCTCGGCCTGTCCCGCGAGCCGGTCGTGGAGGGCCAGGCCGTCGTCCAGGCGGGCGAGGTGTTCCTCGAGTCGAGCCTGCTGGGCGGCAATGCTTCGGATTCGGTCGGCTTGGTCGGTGATGTATGTGGACGTCGCGCGGTCCAGTTGGGCGCCAAGGTCCGTCCGGCTTTGGTTCTGGGCCGCCAGGGCCGTCTGGAGCTGAGCGAGGCGGTGAGTGCTCCGGGCAATGAGCTCTTCGGTCTCGGTCACCTGCTCGATGACTCGGTCTTGTTCCGCTGCGAGGGAGGACGGCGCCGGAAGGTTGGGCGGGGTCTGCAGGCAGAGGCGGCAGGTGTGCTCGTCTCCTCTGTCCGGTACGCCGGCTCCGCAGCGGGGGCAGGTGTGGAATTCGAAGTCGTTGAGGAGTCGCTCTGCGACGAGGGCGCGGGTGAGTCGGCGGCTCTGGGCGATGAGCTGTCCGTGCAGTTCACGAAGGTTGGTGACGGAGACGGCTTCGGCCTCGGTCGCGCCGGCGATCCGGGCAATCTCGGCTTCCGCCTCGGCAATCAGCTCGCGGAGCGTGACGGTCGTCGGCCGGGTGATGTTCATTTTGCCGCTGAGGTCGACGTCGGCTCGGCGAGCGTGCGTGAGCTCCTGCTCGGTCTGCTGCCGCTCTACCTCCAGTTGGGCACGGGAGGCGAAGGCCGTGGTCAGGAGGATCCGTTCCAGGGTGTTCGCATCCGCGGTGAGGGCTGCCAGCTCGGTGGTGACCTGACGCAGGCGGTCTCGTAGTCCTGCTGCCTCGGGGTCGTAGAGGCTGTAGAGGATCTCGAAGACGTACTTGCGCTTGATGTTCTTGGAGTAGTTGTCCGGGGTTCCGAAGACGGAGGAGTCGATCTCCTTCTGCCGGAGGACGCAGTACATGAGGTAGTCGCTGATCGTGACGGGAACTAGGGGGCTCGTGTCGTCGTTCGGAGCCCGCGGAACGCGGAGGCGGGGGAGCTTTAGTACGTCGCGCCACCAGTCACGGAACGTCTCGTCGTACCCGGCTTGGAGCTGGCTGGCGGGCAGCCTCCAGACTTCCCGGCGGCCTTCGATTTCGGCGATCTCCACCATGGCGTTCGGGGTGGTGACCAGGGGGCGGACGATGCGGAAACGGCGCTCTCCGACGAGCACGGTGCCGGCGATCGTCCGTCCACGAAGTTCGGGGACGACGCTCACGTCGGCGCCCAGCAGGGCCCGGAGGCAGCTGACGGTGGCAGTCTTGCCACCGCTCATGGAACCAATGATCGCGTTCATCCCGGGCTCGAAGCGGATCGTGCGGCTGGTGCCGACCAGGGTGATCTCTTCGATACGCAGTCTCATAGGTGGGTCCCCCAGTCCGCCTCGACAATGTCGGGGAACGTCTCGTAGATCAGGTTCTTCAAGGTGATGCCGCTCAGGTTGAAGTGCCGGCGCAGCAGCACTGCCCGATCGCGCACCGGGCTCCAGCTCTCGCTCTCCGCGAGAGCACGTGCCACCTCATGCCCGACTTGGGTAGTGCAGTAGGTCGCAACGGCGTCCTCGTGCTTGGGCTCGATGAGCCCCTTGCCTGTGAGGGCTCCAAGCAGCGCGTAGTAGGCGGGGTCCCACGGCCCATACCTGTAGCGGATCATGCTCTGCTCGATCGTTCCGGTCAGCCAGGGGTTCTCGCCAGCATCGACGTTGGGCCGTCGAACAGCCATGAGCGTGTTAAAGCGGTCCGGGTAGCGCAGCAGGAAGTCGAGCTTGGCCAGCTTCATGCGCCCCTCGATGCCCTTGCTTGCCTTGGTTTCCGAGAAGACGTCGATGAGAAGCAGAAGGCGTGCTTGGGCATCGGCCGAGGGCGGCCTTGTGGGCGGCACGGCGGCGGTGGGCGCGGTCGGGATAGGAGCCATCTCGATCAGCTCCCCCAGTCGAATTTGCACTCGTCCGAGATCCCGCATGCCCTGCCCATCAGGAGTACACCGTCCTGGGCGTAGAGGGGGTGGCGGTCGTACGTGCCGGGGCTAGCATCGAGCATGCGCTGCAGCTCGTCGAAGATGGCGTCCGCGGGCTGAGGCTGTCCTTTGTGGGCCCGTCCGGTGCGGCGAGCGAGCAAGAGCAGACGTTGGTCAAGGTCCGTCTCGATGGCCTGGTCGCCTTGCCAGGCTCCCATGGCCAGCTCCCGGAAGCGGTGGCGCTCCGCTTGAGCACGGAGCATCTGCGCGTCTTCGATGACCTCCTTGGAGGCCGCGCCTGCCCGGAGCTTGCGAACGAGAGCGGTCTCCGGGCCATGCAGTTGCTGAGAAAGGTCTTCCAGCAGAACGTGGTGGGGATGGGTCAGGCGCTGGCGTATATCGGCGATCGCCGCCGCGGTGAGGCGTTTGTTCAGCACGGCCGGCGGCGGATTGTCGAGGACCAGGAGCTCTGTCCACCGGGCTACGGGAAGACCTTGGGTGGCATCGCGGGTACGTCGGAGCAACTCGTAGTAGAGGGCGTCGATTGTCGCCATGGTGAGCCCGGGGCCGAGATCAGCCAGGACTCGCGTGTTGCGCAGCTCGATGTCACCGCGGCGTGGCAGCGGTCTGATGCGCACCAGGGGAAGGAAGTCGGTGAGTCCGTCCTCCTTGACTTTCAGGTGCGTCGCGACCCGTTTGCGGCACGCCGCGTTGTCTCCGCCTTGGCCCTTCGACAGGGCCATGACTGCATCGTCGGCTGGGTCGAGATGGCCCTCAAGACCGGCGGTCAGCTGATAGGTAAGGCCGGTGCCCGCCACGCTTCCGTGCGTGCGCCACAGGCTCTTCAGGGGCTTACTGGCGAGTACGTCCGTGAGCGTCCAGGGCCCGACGGCATCCCTCGTTTTGATCTGCTGGAAGTCCCAGAACACATCGTCCGCGCACCGTGGATCGCCCCGGCGGGCGACGGTCACGTCCTCGATGTGCTCACAGGTCACGTGGACGACCGTTCCGCCCGCGAGCATCTCCAGGACTCCTTGCACGGAGACGTGTACCTGGTATTCGAACCGCCGTACCGTGCCCGACCCTGTGTCATCCGGTGCTTCAGTATCGATTGGATCGGTCATCGGCCCCCATCTCGTTACTCCCCGACCACGCAGCGTAGGAGGTCTGTGATCTCCCGTCGACAGCCGGGGAGATCCCGGCCGCGGCACTCGCAGAAGAGCAAGGACCCGACCCCAAACCGCTGTCCTCTATCGACGCTTCACACCGTCTGCTCGCGGGACCAGGTGCGGCCAGCGCGGGCTTGCCCGGGGTCACCTAAGGCTTGCCCACGCTGCCAGCGGAAGGCTTACCCAGTCATCAGGAGGCTTGCCCAGGGTCGCCTGGAGCTTGCCCGGGACGGAACCGGCGCCCGCCAGGCGGGAAGCGGTCCCTGACTGGAAGCGAATGTCATCGCTCTCCGGCCCTTGCCCCACACAGCAGCAACTCACCAATTCAGCCGCCACTCACCAGCCCTGACGCGCCGGTGACTCACCAGTTCATTCACCACCCGCGGTGACACGCACGCTGGTGACTCACCGACCGCAAGGCCGCATCGACGGATGACCCAAGTTCGGTCTGCCCCGTTGACCCGAGCTGGTCCGCTCAAGCTGTGCAAGAGAGAACGGTCCGTGGTCCCGTCTCGTCGATTCCCAGGACGGCCAAGAGGGGTTCACCCCAACGGGCCCAGCGGTGCAGCCGGGCTTGGTCCACAAGGTGGATCTCGTGATCGTGGGCGAAGTCGGTAGCTGGCTTGGTGAACGTCGCGTTAGTCACGGCTACGACGATGTCTGCTCGGTGCTCCGGACGGGCGGTGCCGTTGAGGGTCTGAATCTCAGGTGACCCCACCTTCTTCAACCCGGCTTGGCGGTGTTTGCACTGAAAGACGATGCGCCTGGAGTCGGGTGCCACCGCGATGACGTCTGCGCCAAGGTCGCGTGCTCCCCCGCCTTCTCTCAGGATGCGGCAGCCATCGCGCCTGGCCAGTGCGGCCACTGCCCGCTCGAAGGCGGCTGGCGTCATGCCGTGTATCTCCTCGACGGAGATGCTGTCTTCGGTGTGGAGGAACCGGTCCAGATCTGCCTCGAGCAAGGCCAGCTGGTGCAGGTCGTTCCTGTGCCGTGCCAAAGCGTCATTCATGTTTTGTGCTGCTCGAGCGAGCTGAGCTTTGACCGTCCCTATCTTGTTGACGGGGGAGCCCGCGGTATCGGCGTGGATCCAGTACCGAGGCGCCAGGTCACCGGTTGTCTGCACTCGCAGCTGACGCCAGTTGTCCCCGGTCTGCTTCTTCGCACGGTTGACCGTGGTGCTCTCCTCATTGAGGGCTTGGCGGAGGGCTGCGTGGACCAGCTGGTAGTCGCGACTGAAGGGGCTGTTCGACGGTGAAACGAGGGCGTCCACTGCCTCAAGTTCGCGCTGGAGTTGGACAGCCAGGTCGCACGCCTCACCAAACCAGTCCAGGACCACCTGCCCTTCTGTCCAGTGAAGATGGGCCGCAAGTAGCTCGTCGTCGGTGGCCTCGGCGATTCGACGCCGGAGGGCTTCCTGCAGCTGGGGGCTGGCGTACTGGGGCATCGCTGCGGTCGTTGTCCAGTTGATGTGCATCAGGCGACCTTCAGAGCGCGCAGGGGCACGTTCCATTCGATCCACTGCTGGAGCTCGAAGCGGTGCACTCGCTTGACCGAGCAGGTCATGCCCGGGATGTAGCGAAGGCCTGCCCGTGAGATGTACCGAAGATTGCTGACCATGAGAACGCCGTCGAAATCGCCGTCTGCGGCCAGGCGCTGTGCCGTTGCGAGGTCGCGGACGTCGATCTTCCCTTCAGGGCCCGGATTGTGAGTGTGCGCGCAGTAGACCAGCCCCCACTTCGCATCGTCACGGAAGACTTCGATGACCCGTGGTGCGCGTTGCAGTGCCTGGAAGCCGGAGCGCTCCATTGCCGCACGCACGATGGCGTCAAACTGGTCCTGCTGCATTTCGTCCATCTGTTGGAGTGTTGGACCGGTAGCGTCGAGCCGCGTTCTCTCCAGGTCAGCTAGCTCCTGGAGTTCCGTCCTGTCCCCGTTGAGCAGCTCTCTGAAGCGTTCCCTGGCGGCCAGCAGGTCATCGTTCAGCGCGGCGAGGGCTACGCGGACGTCGGCCAGCGTGTCCCGCCTGACCTTTAGATCTAGGCCCAGGCAGTCTTGGAACTCCCCGGTGAGTTCGGCGCAGTGCTCGACTGCCTCGGCTGCGCTCTGGCTCTCCTCTCGAAGGCCGGTGAGCAGCTCACCGGCTGCGGCATGACAGTCGATAGCTACTTGATCGCTTCGCTTCCATTCCAGCCGTCCCTCCCTGCGCTCGGCCTCACGGACCTCTCTCTTCAGGTCTTCGTGGAGCTCACGCCAGGCTGCTGCGACCTCGTCGGCTATGCGAACTTCGCTTGCCCACAGGAACGCGCGCAGCATGTCGTCGCGGTCGGCACGTCCTATCCGTCTGCCGATCGTGCGGCGCAGTAGGGGACTTTCGTAGCGGTTCGGTGTTACAGCCGCATTCCGGTCAATCATCACCGGGTGAGGCTACACATCACCGCTGACGGCTCGGCGGGCACCTCAAGCCACAGGGCCGACTGGCCTGCCGCTCTTGAGGCAACAACAAACTTGGACGAACCGCCACTTCCCAAGCCCGCTACGCGTTTCGTCACTGGTAAGTTGCCTTCATGACCGCAGGGAACAGCGACTCCGAGAACGAAAAACTAAACGTCAACCTCACTGCAGAGCTGCGCATGCGTCTGCGGAGCGTCTCCGCCGGACGTGGCCTGAACATCTCCGAAGCCACCGGGCAGGCGCTCGACCTCTGGCGTCAAACGCCGGATGCGCCGGCTATAGAGGTCAAGGACGCCAAGTCGTGGGGTACATGGCTCCCCACCGGAGGCGTTGCACAGTTCTACGCAGAGTGTGAGCGGCGTGAGCTGACGAAGGTACAGGGCATCGCGCAGGCCCTGTCGCTGTGGATCAGCAGCGACCAGCCAGCACTCCCCCCGCGGCCCCGCGTGCTTAGGCGCCTTCTTGTCGCCCTCCAGAAGGGCGGCGTCGGCAAGACTTTCCTGGCCGGGGGCCTGGCACAGGCACTCGCCGAGCTGGGTCTGCGAGTACTCCTGGTGGACTACGACCCGCAGGGCCACCTCACTCGGCGACTGGGCGAGAAGCTCATCGCCATGGACAGCGGCGGCAGTCTGCTCGAGCACATGCTGGGGAAGGCAACCAAGCACATCCGGCGCTCCATCGTGGCCCTTCCCCAGGCTCGCTTCGGAGAACGCCTGCACCTGCTCCCCGCGTGCAACGACGCCTTCCTATTCGACGCCGTGATGAGCACGATGCGCGCCGGCCGCGAGGAGTCGCTGGCTCGTGCGCTGGAGCCGGTCGAGAAGGACTACGACATCGTCATCCTCGATGGCCCTCCGAGCCTGGGCCTCGCCATGGACATCGGCATGCACTACGTCCAGCGCCGCGAAGGTGAGCTCGCAGATCGTTCCGGCGTGCTGATGCCGGTGTGGGCGGACCTTCCGAGCTTCGAGGCGTACGACCTCTTCAACGCGCAGCGTCAGCAGTTGGAGAAACTCGCGCGCATCCAGGTGGACGAGGTCGGTTTTGTGGTCAACGCCTACGACGGTCGCCGTGGTGCCTCCGTTCAGATAAGGCGTGAGGAGTGGGAGGAGCGGTCGACCCCTGGCGTCCTGGCTGTGTTCCCTGACCTCAAGGAGCAGCGAGACGCCCAGGACCGCCAGACGCCGCTGCTTGAATGGGAGCCTGACTGCTCCTTGTCGAACGGTCTGCGGACCTTGGCGAAGGAGCTGGCGGCGTGAGCAAGAAGGACTCTGTCCCCCGCTACGCAGGCGCCGTTGAGACTGCCGGTCCGTCACGCAACGAGATCTTGGCGCACTACGGCATTTCCGGTGCTGTCGACGAGGACCCCCGCGAGAAGGAGATGCGGGAGTGGGAGGAGCAGCAGCAACAGCGGCTGTCCGGGCAGACGATCCCGTCCGAACTGGCACTGGAGCTCGTCAGCGCCAACCCCGAGAACCCGCGTGAGGTCCTCGGCGACCTCGAAGGCTTGGTCGGCAGCCTGAGGGAAGTCGGCCAGGTGACAGCGATCACTGTGGCCAGCGTCGACGCCTACCTCAAGGGTCGCCCCACACGAGAGGGTGAGCTGGAGCCGGGCGCCCAGTACGTCGTCGTGGACGGGCACCGCCGACTGGCTGCGGCGCGTGAGGCTGGATTCTCCAAGCTCAAGGTCACCGTCAACGACGCCTTCGCGGCCACGGACGAGTCGCTCCTTGAAGCTGCCTTCGTCGCGAACGCTCAGCGTGAGGACCTCACCGAGCTGGAGGAAGCCCACGCTCTCCAGCGGCTGGTCCAGCACTACGGCTCGCAGCACAAGGTCGCTAAGCGCTTGGGCCTCACGCAGCCGTACGTGTCACAGCGGATTTCGCTGATCGCGCTGGCGCCCGACCTTCAAGCCGACCTTGTAGAAGGCCGGCGCACGGTCGAGCAAGTACGCGGGTTGGCGAAGCTCAGCCACAGCGAGCAGCGCACGGCGGCAGACGCACGGCGCGCGGAGGTGCCCGCAGCTCGCAAGGAACGCCGCAGCCGGCCCACAGCAAGTGCGGCTCCGACACCCTCTGATGGCGGCCAGATCAGCGCCTCCACTGATAACGGCGTTATCAAGGATCCGGCTGTCGAGCAGGAAGCCGGCGCCATCTTGGTGGACATGCGTCGGATTCAGAGAGTCCCGTGGCACGACGGTAACGGCGTTGCCGACCTCGTCCTGGAGAAGATGGGTGTGGAACAACAGGAGATCTTGTTCCAGCGGCTCTATGACGCCCTGTCCGGGAGCCCGGCGAAGGACACCGAAGGCAACGACGACTGATAACGCCGTTATCAGTCCGCGCTGACCACTCCCGTGGCCAGCGCGCGCCAGGCCGAGCTAATGAGCTCCACTGCCTGCACTGATAACGGCGTTATCACTGCAGGTCTCGCGAGGCAACGCGTGGGCCCGACGCTAGGGGCCTGGACTGAACGCACAGAAGGGCCCGTACTCCACGCGCGTGCGTGGAGTACGGGCCCTTAGCTCTTGCTCAGCCTTTCGGATCAGATGGCTGCTGGCTGCTCTGCGGGCTGCGCTCGCCGATCCGTACGGCGACGTCGCCGCGTCCGGTCCAGGGGGCCGGTCTCTGCCGCGCGGCAAGCATCGCGGTGAACTCCGCGACGGCTTTCTGGTCACCGGGGTGCATCGGCCCGCTGCCGTGTCCGCATCTGCGGAAGCGGGCCGTCACGTGCGCGCCGTCCGGCGGCGCAGCAGCGTCGGGATCCAGTAGCGGAGCGATGCGCGCTTTTCGTCCTCCTCGATGGCGGCGGCGAGCAGTTCCTCGAGCTCGGTCATGTGCTCTTCGGCGACCCATTGGGGCTGATAGTCGTCGCCCTGGCAGACCGGGCACAGGTGCTCGTGGCCGTCGAACTCGTGCCACGGCGCGCAGCCGACGTCGTGGCAGTCCGGCCGGGTGGGGTCCTCACCGATGCCGGAGCAGTACGGGCAGCGGGTGAAGCGGTAGTCGACGGGGGCGCCGTAGTGGAGGTCTGAGTGGAGCTGGGCGAGGCTGCGGACTCCGAGCTCGCGCAGCAGGGCGTCGGCGGCGAGGACCTGGCGGTCGATGCCGGTGTCGTGGTGGTCGGCGAGCATCTGGACGGCGGTGCACCAGGCGAGGTTGGAGCGGTCGACCGGGACGGCGTAGCTGCTGGCCCACGGGTCGGTCGGGTCGGCGGCGGCGGGCGGCGGGGCTGGCGCGGTGAGCGGGATGCCGAGGGTTGTGAGCTGGGTGGTGATGTCGGCGGTGCGGCGGGTGAACTGGTCGAAGACGGTGGTGGGCATCGGCCTTCGGTTTCGACGGGGCCGCCGGGACCGTGGTGGTCCCGGCGGCCGAGGCGGTTGGGGTCAGTGGGGGGCCGGGGTGAGCGCGGCCCGGTGGTGGTCGCGGTGCGCGCTCTGCGTCGGCTCGGCGAGGACCCGCAGGTTGCGCGGATCGCCGACCGGGCCGCAGGAGCTGCACACCACGGAGTAGCTGCGGCGCCCGGTGCAGCCGGAGGCGGCGTCGCGGGGCTTGCCGGTGGAGGTGACCGCGTGGGTGCATTCGGTTCCGTCCGGGTGGAGCGCTGCGATTTTGACGGTGATGCGGGCCATGGGCATGGGCTCCTGTTCGGGTTCCGGGAAGGGCAGCTGGTGGAGCGCGGCCGTACGGGCGGGGCTCCGGGTGGGGCGCGGCGGGGTGGGCGGCTCGGTGCGGGTGAGCGTGGTCTCGGGGAGGAGTCCGAGCTGTCCGGCGGCGGCCGCGCGGGCGGCGAGGGTGATCGAGCGGGTGGCCCGGTGGTGGCCATGGTCGATCCGTAGGTGACAGAGCTGGCAGGCGGCGAGCAGGTTCGTCTCTCGTACGTCTTCGGGGGTGTGGTTGAGGTGGGCGGTGGTGAGGCCGACCACGGACCCGGTGTCGGGGTGGATCTCCTCGTGGATGGCGGGGCAGCGGCCGCCGGGGTGCATCAGGCCGCAGTGGCCCGTGCACTCGCAGCGGCCGCCCGCCCTCACGAACCGGATCCGTGCGCTGATCTCGTTCCAGTCGCGCGGGTAGCGGTGCAGGTTCTCGGGACGGATGGGCACGGCCGGGTCACTCACCGCCGGCGGCCTGGCGCTGCTCGAACGCCTCGATCAGTTCGTCCAGCGCGCTCGGGTCACCGGCGGTGCCGACCCAGACCCCCGCTTCGGTCCACACCGGGATCTCACCGGAGTCCTCGGCGTCGAACCAGCAGACGTACGGGCCATACCTCTCAATGACGGCCGTGGCGACGGCGGCCAGGTCGGACAGCTCCGGCGCGGTCTCCAGCACGGCGAGCGTGTTGACGGCCAGCCACATCGGCTCGTCCGGCGTGCGGGGCAGCCGGAGGTAGCCGGTGACGCGGAGCTTGTCGCCCGGGACCAGGTCGTGGATGACCGCGTGTGCCAGCTCGGAGTCGGCGACGCTGCAGGGCAGGATCATCTCGTCCGTGCGCTCGTCCGTGGGGGAGACGGTGAGGCGGAACCGGGCCGTGCTGCCGTGCACGTCGCCGGGCACAGTCTCCTCGTCCAGGAAGCCGTCCAGGGCTATCGCGTCGTCGGCCACGGTCAGCCGGCCTTCCGGACCGGCGCCTGGCGCGCGGCGTCGTACGCCTCCAGGACCCGCTTGGGCACCATGCCCTGATCGGCGACCTGGTGGCCGTGCTCGCGCGCCCACGTCCTGATGGTGGCGAGCTCCTCCCGGGTGCGGCCGCTGCCCAGGCCCGCCCGGATCGGGGTGGGCGCGGCGGCGGCCGTGGTGGTGGTGCGGGTGCCGGCCTTCACGGTGCGCAGCTCCTCCTGCGCCTTCTCCAGTTCGGCCTTGGCCTTGGCGACCTTCGCTTCGGCCTCGCGCTGCGCGGCCTCGCTGTCGCGGCGCTCGGACAGCTCGGCGAGGTCGGCGGTGATGCGGGCGGCGCGGCTGCGGACTCCGGCGGCCGGGTGCGCGCCCGCCCAGTCGAGCAGCTTCTGGACCGTGTTGGTGACGGGCAGCGCGATGACCGGGACGTCGATGACCGGGGAGGCGGCGGCCGGGCGGGGCAGTCCGAGGACCCGGTCGGCGATGAGGTCGCTGAGCTCGGTCTCGCTCAGGCCGGTGGCCTCGCGGATGGTCTGCTCGGTGTCGCCGTTGTTGTGCATGGAGATCGCCATGGCCTCGTGTGCGGACAGGGCCGGGGCGGCGGGGGTGTTCGTCATGGTGGGTGCGTCTCCGGGTTCCGGGATGAGGGGGAGCAGGGCGGTGAGGGTGTAGGTGTCGGTGGGCAGCCCGAGGGCGTCCAGGAGCAACGCCATGTCGTCCTTGTCGCGGGAGCTGCGAGCGGTGATGCGGGCTGCGGCGGCGAGCTGCTGCGCCGGGTTCGGGTTCAGGGGGATCGATTCGGCTTCGAGGGCCTCGGTCCAGTCGGTGAACATCACGCGGCCTTGCCGCTGGCGACCAGCGCCAGCACGCGCAGGTTGGACGCAGCCTGCGCCGGGGTGATGGGTTCCTTCCAGCGGTTGTACGGTGCGGGCCGGGTGGGGATGCCCTCCAGTTCCAGGCGGGCGAGGGCCAGTTCGCGGGCGCTCGGTGGCACGACGCGCGCCGCGCGTGCCCGCTCCCGCCGGAGCCGGTCCTGTTCGGCCACCACGCCGACCCAGTCCTCACCGAGCCGCGCCACGAGCTCCTTGCGCAGCTGCGTGCGGTCGCGGGCGGTGGTCGCCGCCCACACTCCGGTCTTGGTCAGGCCGGGGTTGGCCAGCGCCCACTTCAGGCAGCCCTTGACGATCGGGCAGCCGGAGCAGGCGTGCTTGACCTTGACGAGCGCCTTCTCCCGGGCGCGGGGGTCTTCGTCGGTGGAGATGTCCTCGATCGAGAACAGGTCCGGGCGCGTACGGCAGCGCAGGACCTGGTCATCGGTCTCGGGGAAGGGGATGCGGTCGTCGGCCGCGATGAACGTCGGCGACTGCGGGACGCCGGTGCGGTTGCCGCTCATGAGGTGCCCTCCGGAGCGAGGTGGGGGAGCTGGAGGAGGACCTGGTCCACGAGGTCCTGCGGTGGGCGCCACGGTCCGAGCTGTCCGTGCAGCCACGGGATCGGCAGCGCGAGTTCGTGGACGTCGGAGAGGACCAGGTGGAAGGCGTCGGGCTGCGCCCACCGCGAGCACGGCGGGGTGCCGCCGGCGTCCTGGTGGCAGTCGGTGAGGCGGGCGACGCCGATGACGGCCCGGGTGTGCAGGGCGCGGCCGCGGATCGCGGTGGCGACCAGCGAGTCGCGCATCGGCGTCCGCTCGGTGGCCTGTCCGGCGTGCAGCAGCACCAGCCGCGCCAGGACCAGGCGGCCGGGCGGTTCTCCACGTCCTTCCGGGCCAGGATGCAGGTCGTCCAGGGCTGGCGGATCGTGATGCCCCGGATCCAGGTGCCCGGGTCGGCGGTGGTGGTCTGGCTCATGCCGCCCGCCCCAGGGTGCTGGTGCCCGGCCGTCCGGCGCGGCGGCCGTTGATGGAGGGCACCGTGGCGTGCTGCGGTCCGGCGAGGACGGCGCGGCCGGTGTGCTTGCCCGCGTACATCGCGGCGTCGGCGGCCCGCTGGAGCAGACCCAGGTCCGTCGTGCCGAGGACGTCGGGGGAGGCGGCGCCGACGGAGGCGGCGACGTCGACCAAGGCGCCGTCCTCGACCTGGACGGGCTGCGCGAGCATCTGCGTGAGTTGGGCGAGGCGGAGCTCGCGGCGGGCGGGTCCGATCCGGACCGCGACCGCGAACTCGTCCCCTCCGAGCCTGCCGACTGCCTCGCGGCTGCCCGCCCAGGCGGTGAGCCGGGTCGCGGTGGCGGCCAGAACGCGGTCGCCGGCGGCGTGCCCGCCGGGCCCGTCGTTGATCTGCTTGAAGTGGTCCAGGTCCACCAGGACGACCAAGGCGGCGGCGCCGTACCGGTCGGTGATCTGCCGGGCCTTGGCCGTGTAGCCGTCGCGCCCGAGCAGCCCGGTGAGCGGGTCGCGGCGGGCGGCGGCAAGCTTGCGGTGCAGGCTGACCGCGTGCACGGTCCAGCCGGTCAGCGGCACGGCGAACGTGGTGAGGAAGAGAGCGCGTTGCCCGATCGGGGCCTGTACGCGCACGGTGGAGGCCATACTGGTTCCTCCCTCTCGTCTAGTACGGGATGGGTGGCCCGGGGCAGGCGACGGTTTCGACGCCTAGTGCGCCTGCTCCGGGGCGTAGCTACAGCTCGTAGAGCTTCTTGCGGGTCCAGCTGTTCGGGTTGGACCAGGGGCCGGCCTTCGCCGCCGCCCAGTCCAGCTCCCAGCCGTCGCGGACCCCGCGCGCTCCCCAGCCGCCGTCCTGCTGCCCGGGGACCTCGAGCCCGGCCTGCCGCGCGGCGAACGCCGCGTCGTAGACCTGGTGGGCGCGGATCAGGGCCTCGTCGACCGAGGACGCCTTGCCGGTGAAGACGTGCACACCGTGCTGCGCCCGGCTGGTGTCGTGTATCGGGACGTCAACCTCGTAGAACTCCAGGTGCTGCATGACGCCCTCTCCTTCCTGTCGCTGGTCGTGGCGGAACACCGCGACCGCCCCGGCTGGTGAGGCCGGGGCGGCACGGAGGAACGCCGCGCTCGCGCGGGAAGGGATCAGCGGTTCGCGGCCGCCACGATCTCGGCGTGGTCGAACGCGAGGTCGGGAAGCGCGGCCAGGGGCCACCAGCGGGCGGCGGTGGCGTCGTCCCCGGCCGTCGGCTCGACCAGCGCGGGCAGGGTGGCCGTGTAGGCGACGCTGACGTACCGGCCGCGCGGGTCACGGCCAGGAGCATCGAAGGCGCCCACCTGCCGGAGGTCGACGGCCGGGACGGTGATGCCGGTCTCCTCCTCCAGCTCGCGCGCGGAGGCGTCCAGGCTGGTCTCTCCTGTGTCCACGTGGCCGCCGGGCAGGGCCCACCGGCTCTTGAACGGGTCCCAGCCCCGCTCGATCAGCAGGACGTGGCCGGCGGCGAGCAGGACAACGTCGGCGGTGTAGCGGATCGTCTCGTCGGTGGTGTCGGTGATCACTAGATGTCTCCTGGTCTCGAAGAGGATGAAGGAAGCCGCCCCGGCCGGTGGGCCGGGGCGCCGCGGAGAACGTCGACGGGGTGGTCAGGCCGGGACAGGGGCCGGGGTGTCGAGTCCGGCACCGAGCAGCAGGCCGCGGATCGACTGCTCGTACTCGCCGGTGCGGATCCGGTCGAACATGAGCTGACCGGCAACCAGGCAGCGGGCCCGCAGCTGGATCAGGGCGACGGCGTGAGGATCAGCGCCGGCGTCGGTTGCGGCCTGTGCGGCGGTGTCACCGGCGAGCTGATTGGCCGTCTGCAGGCCCGCTTCGCGCCGGGAGTACCGCGCCCGCCAGAACGCCCAGGAGGTCAGCGCCCGGGTGTCGTCCACCCGCTCCTCCCACGCCTTGTACGTGCGGCGCGTGCCCTCGGGGGTCGGCGGCCCACTCTTCGGCCCACTGCCGGGCGAGGTCGGGCAGCTGCGCGAGGACCGCCAGGACCTGCATGCCGCGGTGCCCGAACGCACGCCACGCCTCGACCTCCCTGACGACGCGGATCTGGTGGGACATGAGCCAGTACGGGGCGAAGTCGTTGCCCCAGTTGCCGGTCTCACCGAGCGGCTCGACCTCCCACAGCCGCACCGGCCAGCGCTCCTCCAGGCGCTCCAGGATCTCGCCGGGCCGGGTGTACATGTGGAAGTACGAGAACGGCTTGTCGGTGTACCACTTCTTGCCGGGGCTGGGGTGGTCGACGGTCTCGCCGATGTGGTCGGCGAGGTTGACGGTCGGGATGGTCTCGCCCAGGCCGCTGTAGTACGCGGCGAGGTGGGGGGTGGTGGGCGGGACGGTGCCGTCGGGGCGGGTCGCGATGTAGTGGACGAGGGGCCGGACGCTGCGTGCCATGGAGTTCCTTCAGGTCGGGACCGTGCAGGTGGGTGGGGTCAGCGGCGGGTGCCACGGCGCAGGGCGCCGGACGTGGCCAGGAGCTCGGAGATCAGGTGCACCACGGCGAAGCCCTCGCGGTGGAGCTGGTCGGCGTCGGGCAGCAGCTGGTGGTGCTCGCGCACGACGTGCAGCGGGACTACCCGGTCGCGTCCGGCGTTCTGTGCCTCCACCGTTGGCAGCGGGACGTCGAACAGGACGGCGACGGCGGGCCTCTGCCAGTAGCGGGCGCGGGCGAGCAGGCCAGCCCTGACGTGGGCGAACGTGTTAGTGGAGTCCACCAGGACGTTCAATCCCCGGGAGAGCCGGGCGTCCAGGAGCAGGCCCTGGATCTCGGCGGCGACCGGGGTCGCGGACTGGTCAGCCTCGGAGTCGGTGGCCAGGCGTCGGTAGACATCCAGGCACACGCGCCAGCTGTCCGGGTAGCGGGCGGCGAAGGTCGACTTGCCGCTGCCGGGCGGGCCGACCAGGGCGCAGAGGGCGCCGGCGGGGAGGTTCAGCAGGTCCTCCATCAGATCCGTCCGACAGTGTGGGTGGGGGCCGGGCCGCGCAGCTCGTCCACGCGCGTGGCGCTCTGCTCGGTCTGCTCGGCAAGGGCGCGGATCCGGCTGGCCGCGTCCGCGACGGGCTCGCCGCAGATGAGGCCGGCGGCGAAGCGGGCCGTGAGCCGGGCCAGCTCCTGGGCGTGCTTGGCGAGTTGTTCCAGCTCCCGGCCGACCGGGTCGGGGTGCGGGGCGACCGGCTCGGGCAGCGGCTGGTCGATCAGCCGCCGCAAGACCACGGCGAGGGCATCGGCGGCGTCGTCCAGGTCGCCGTCGGCGAGCCAGGCGTCGATGCCGTCGTGGCCTGCCAGGTCGGGCGTGTACTTCGCGTGTCCCCGCCGGTCGGGGGCGGCGAGGGACGCGGTGGTGAAGATGATCCGGCTGTTCTTCCGGTCCGGGTAGACGGTGAGGGCGCGGTCGGCGGCCGTGCGGGTGAAGTTCACCGGCCAGTTGGGGACGCTGGGCGGACTCCACTCGCTTCCGACGATCTCAGCGACGACCGCGATGAAGCGGTCGGGGGCGTGCGCGGCGGGAGGGGGCATGGGCGGCTCCTGACGGTGACTGCGGGCTGACGTGCCCCCGCACCGTCCCGGCCGGAGAGGCCGGGGCAGCACGGCGGCACGTCAGATCACAGGCGCCGGGCGAGCTCCGCAGTGATGCGCTCGGCTTCGTCCACGTCGGCGAGGATCTGCGCCTGGAGCTTGTTGGCCTGCCGCTTGCTGAGCGGCGTCACGTTCATTTCGTGCCGGACCCAGGCGACACGGCGCTCGCGGGCGCCGGAGCGGATCAGCTGGTCGACCTCGACGAAGCCGCGCAGCAGGCTCAGCTTGAGCTGCTTGGGGTCACGCATCTTCGGGGCGCTGAGCAGCAGCCACATGGCGCCCTTGGGGGCGATCACGGTGGCGACGCGGAAGGTGTGGGGCTTGCCGATGATGCTCTGCTGGACGCCGGTGGACTTCCACACGTTCTCCGGGACGCCGGCGGCCTCGCCCTGCGCCTGGCCGGCGAGCCCGAGCAGCAGGCGCGGCTTGGTCAGGATGATCGTGACCGCACCCAGCGGGCGGCGGCCGAAGTGGTCGTGGACCGCGTTGCGCACGGTCGGCGCGTAGGAGACGACGCGCTGTTCGGCGGTGCGGGAGACGAAGGCGCCGTAGCGCAGCACGCTGAGCTGGGAGGGCCTGCTCTTGGTCGCGGGCATGGTCGATGCGGTCCTCTCGGTAGCGGGGAGTTGGGGTGGGCTGATTGGCCACCGCACCGCCCCGGCCGGGGAGGGCCGGGGCGGAACGGGTAGCCCGTCAGGCTCCGAGGGCCTTGAGATGGTTGTCGAGCTCGGTGATCGCGACCTTGTGCTCGTCGTCTCCGTCCTCGGTGGCGACGGTCGCCGGGATGGCGGGGAGGCCGGCGGCGCGGGCGGCGAGGTGGTGGCGGATCTGCTCCATGCCGGTGATGGCCCCCGGCTGCTCGCCGTCGCCGGTCAGCAGCGTGAAGTGGTGCTTGCGGCCGTACTTGCCCACGTCAGCGCGGTGGTGGAGCACCACTCCGGGGGCGAGGTAGAAGGACGCCTCGCCGTCCTCGTAACCACGCCACCGGTCCTCGCTGCGCAGGAAGTTGTCACCGTCGTCGATGCGGAAGGCGGCGCTGGCGGCGCGGTTCGCGGCGTCCTCCTCGGTCGCGGTGACGACCTGGGCGAGGGCCTTGTCCAGCGTGGCGGCCGGGGCCGGGGCCGTCCGGCGGGTTGAGGGCAGCGAGCTGCGGGTGCGCATCAGGCGGCGCAGCGGGGCGAGGACGAGTTCGGCAAGGCCGTCGATGGCGACGGCGCCGACGACGGCGACCGCCCCGGCGAGCAGGACGCGGGTTCCCTCGGTCCAGGTGGTGGGGGAGAGCTGGTAGCCGAGGTAGGCACCGGCGGCGCCGCCGATCAGGGCGGTGGCCATGCTGGCTCCCTCGATCGCCGAGTTGGCGACGCTGGTGGCCGTCTGGCGCAGGGTTGCGGTCATGATGATGGGGCTCCTTCTTCTGTCAGTGCGCTCTGGGAGGGGGAGGGGTACTGCTCCTCCGGGGCGGCCGGGTTGGATGCCTGCGGCCGCCCCGGGCGCTCAGCTGGCCGCATGGAGCGCGGCGGTGGTGCGGACGGTGTCCGCGAGGAGCACGGCGAGCTCGTGGCCGTGGTCGACGGCGTCCTCCAGGCGCTCGATGAGCTCGGGGGCCAGGTCCCTGTTGCGGGCACCGGTCAGGACGCCCTCGAGGTAGAGGACGTCGGCGAGGACGCGGCCGCGGACGTCCAGGACGCCGGGCTGCACGTGCAGGACGTCGGCGTTCTTCGCGGTGGCTTGGGCCGCGTGGTCGGCGGCGGCGGTGTACGCGGTCTCGGTCTGCTCGTTCAGCAGCGCGTCGACCTGGAGGGTGTCGCCGTAGGCGCGGCGCCATCCGAAGCGGGTGGCGGCGGCGTCCAGGAGAGTGCGGCGGGCGAGGGACACGGGGACCTCCGGGGGAGGGCCGGTCGTCCGGTCTCGGCTGACCGGGCGGACACCGCGCGGTCCCGGCCGCCGACGCGCGGCGGGCGGGACCGCACGGAGAGCGGCCGGTCAGCTCTCGGGGAGCTTCTGCAGGTAGAACTCCGTGCCCCACTGGGTGACCGAGACCTTCAGGACCGCGGGTTCGTCGTCGGCCAGACGCTCCAGTTCGCCCACGATCCACTCGTTGGTCCGCTGGAGGCTCAGGCGGTGGGTGTCGAGGTGGTACAGGCACAAACGCGGGCCCTCGTCCCGGCAGCGCAGGCCGCGGACGAGGGTGCGCAGCAGGTCTCGGGCGGACTCGTCGTCGCGGCGGGCGGGGATCTCGCGGGGCAGCGCCCGGCAGCCGGCCGCGTGGGCGTTGGCGAGTTCGGCCGCCTGCTCCAGGGTGAGCGGGCTGATGTGGCGCTTCCGGTACGCGGTCGCCTGGTAGTGGCAGCCGAGGCAGGACACCACGTGGTACCCGGCGCTGCGGAAGACGAGCACGACCGCGTTGCCGAGGTTGTAGTACCGCTCGACGACGGTGACGCCCTCGGGCTGCCAGGTCTCGCCGATCTCGGGCCACGGCTCGGGGGCCGGCGCTTCGACGGGCTCGGGGTGGCGGGCGAACAGGGTGAAGGCCATGGCTACTGCTCCTTCTGGTCGGACTGGGCGTGGATGCGGGCGGCGGTGCGGCGGGCGGCGATGATGACGAACGGACTGGCGAGCGCGGCCGCGATGCTGGAGAGGAAGACGAGCGTCGCGGCGACCTGCTGGAAGCTGTTCACGCCAGCGCTCCGATCGCCGCGATGGCCAGCAGGGCAAGCGCGGTGAGGATGACGTCGACCGCGCGGGCCAGGCGCTGGTACTTGCGGACCGCGAGGATGGACAGCGCCTTGATTCGGGCGGGGCGGGTGTCCTCGGTCATCGACTCCTGCAGAACGGTCTCCTCCATACGCGCCCATTGCGGGAACGTCCCGGCGGCGGCGCGGCCGGGCACGGTCAGGCAGGGGCGGACGACCAGGAGGAGTAAGACAGCCGCGGCGGCCAGGGCTAGCGCGGCTAGGCCGCCGACGGCCTGGGTGAACAGCGGCAGGTCCTTGTCGGCGACGCTGGCCAGACCGGCGAGGACCGCGCCGTCGAACGCGAGCAGCAGGCTGGCCTTGCTGTCGGTGCGGGCGATCTCGCCGGAGACGGTGGTGCAGGCGGCGTCCAGGTTCCGGTCGGTCGTGGCGGGGGCTGTGGTCACGGGCGTCTCCCGGGTTGTCCGGGCCGGGCTGTCCGGCTCCCCTTCACCACCCGGCCCGCAGGTCGCGGGGCGGGTGGATCAGGCAGCCGCCAGATCCTTCAGCGGGCGGGGTGGTTGTGGGTGTGGATGTTGATGCGCGGGCGCAGGGACAGGCCGCGCAGCGCGAAGAAGGAGCCGATCGTCCAGGCGAGAACGGCCAGGGCCGCGGCGACGGGACGGCCGGCGGTAGGGGAAGCGTCCCACACCATCAGGACCGAGCAGACGCCGTGTGCCACCCAGGTCAGCCGGGCGCCGACGGCGCCGGTGAGCCAGGACAGGACCAGGGAGGCGGCACCGACGCCCTGCCAGATGACGAATGCGCTGGTCGCCGTCAGCGGCAGGCTGACCGTGTGTGCGGTCAGGTAGGCGTGCACCGGGTCGGTGACGGTGGCGAGCCACTGGGTGGCCCACGCCCAGTCCTGGCGGTGCGCCCAGTCGATCCCCTTCGGCAGCCCCCACTTGAGGGCGAGGATCACGGCGATGAGGCCGAGGACCCCTATCGCCGCGATGGCGGCGGGCGGGACGTCGTCGCTCGACTTGATCGGCTGCGGCCGGGGCGGGGCGGGCCGCCGGGGCGGCGGGATGCGCTGGCTGTCGGGGATGGTGTCCAGCGGCGGGACGGTGGGGTCGGGCTCGTGGGGCTGGTCGGGCTCACTCACCGGTGGTTCTCCTTCGCGGTGGTCGACGGCGTCGCGGACGGGGTGACGCTGAGGGCGACCTGGTGGCGGTGGGCCTTCCGCCAGGTGGGCGGGGCGGGCGTGGTGAGGGCGCCGATCACGGTGGGCGGCTTCTTCGCCATCAAGAGGTGGGCTCCCAGGACACGAGGGGACAGGTCGGGTGCGCGGGGCCGGCTGCCCGGCTCCCCTTCACCACCCGGGCCGCGATGCGCGGTACGGGTGGATCAGGCAGCCGTCAGGGGTGAACGGTCATGCTGCGGCGGCCAGGTGGCCGACGGTGTGGTGCATGTAGCTGCCGGGCGCGGCCGGGGTGCCGTCGTGGCACTCCACGCACGAGCCGAGGGTGCGCAAAGGGAGGCAGTGGTAGTACCGGCGCGAGCATTTCGGGCAGGTCTGCCGGGCGGCCATCGCCTTGTCGAGGGCGACTTCCTTGGCGAAGGTCATCGGCCGGATTGGCTTGGCCTTGGCGATCTCGTACAGCCAGGCCCTGCGCTTGCCGCCCCGGCATTCGATGACCGCGACCGGGTCCTGGCCGCCGGGCCGTAAGCGCTTCTCCCGCAACTGCCGCCTGGTCGCGAGCCCTTTCGGGGCCTGCCTCCAGCGGTGCATGGGGAGGGCGCCGGTGGGGTCGGCGTAGACGTCGACGTCCCGGACGGCCGGCGGGGACGCCGGTTCAGCGGCGGCCACGGCCTCGGTTGTGTCCGCGGCCGGTGTGGACCTGCACCTTGGCGCGGCCCCGGGCGGTCACGTTGATCGAGCCGCCCTTCCCGCTGCCGGGGCCGGTGACGAGCATCTTGAGCACGACGAAGCCGCCCAGGCCGAGGCCGGCCAGGATGGCGAGTGCCTTGGCGAGCTCCAGCAGAGCGGCGGCCAGGAAGTACACGCCGACCCCGGCGATTCCGAGGATGACCGCGACCAGCGCCGCCTTCACCAGGAGCGGGGGAATGTAGGGCTGCGGAGCCGGGGCGGGCGGCGCCGTGTAGTACGCGACCGGGTGGCCGTTCGGGCCGGGCATCACCACGACGCCGTCCAGGCCGGCGGTCGGCGGGTAGACGACCGCGCCCTGGGGGATCGGGACGACGTGCTGCCCGTACGCGGGGGCCTGCGTCTGCCCGTACTGGGGCGGCAGCGGGGTCGGGTAGTAGGTGGGCTGGGGCTGCTCGCCGTAAGACGGCATGATGGGGTCTCTCCTCTGCTTGGGGAGGTCGGGCGAATGTCATTTGGCGTGAGATCGCCCGGGGAGGCTTCGGCCTCTTCACCGGCCTCCGGGGGTGCTTTCTTCATCCCCGGAGGCCAGTGGAGCCGTCGAAGCTCGGTGGGTGCGCCGCTCAGTCGGTGAGGTGGCGCCACCGCGTCGGCAGCAGCTCGTCCCGGCGCAGCAGGATCGTCGGCGGGTGCTCGGGGCCGGCCTTGGGGAGCAGGGGGACCGGCTCGGTGCCCAGGTGGGTGAAGTCGAACTCGATGTCCGTGTCCACGGTGTCCTCTTCCTCGTCGTCGGGTCGGTGGGTCATGCCGCACCGGCGCTGTCGTTGTCGTCCTCGAAGACGTCCAGGGCGTCGGCGATGACGGACTCCTCGAATCCGTCCTCTTCCGCGAGGCGCTTCTTGGCGGCGCGGACGCGGTCTCCGACCCACGTCTCGCCCTTGTCGTACTCGTTCGCGAGGCGCTCCAGGTCCGGTGCGATGCCGGACAGCGAGCACTTCGCGATGTACCGCTCGGCTTCGTCACGCTGCTTCTCGCGCACTTCGCGAGGGATGCGACCGGCGTTTTCCGAGGCGGTCAGGGCGGGCACCGCGCTGAGCGCGACTCCACTTTCCGAGGTGCGGCCCGAAGAGATCGAGGCGCGGGCGATGCCACTTTCCGAGGTTCCGCGAGTCTTGGCGGCGGCCCGCTCCAGGGCGCGCTGCCGCTTGATCTTCTCGGCCTCTTCCAGTGCGCGGGCTTCGGCTTCGGCCTTGATCCGCTCGGCTTCCGCAGCGGCGTCGGCCTCCTTGCGCACCGCCTCCGCTGCGGCTTCGGCTTCCTTGCGCAGCGCCTCTGCCTGGGCTTCTGCCTTGACGATCTCGGCCTTGCGGACGGCTTCACGGTCGCGTTCGGCCTGCTCCAGCTCCCACTGCTCGCGGCGCCGCCGGTCCTCGATGTCTGCCTCGGTCTTGAGGCGGGTCGTCTCGATTTCTGCGGTGCGTTCGGCCAGGGCGAGCCGCTCGCGGTCTGCCTCGATTTCTGCGCGGCGGGTGCGGTCGGCCGCCTCGTTTTCTGCGGTGCGCCGCTCGTTTTCGAGCCTCGCGATTTCCTCGCGTTCGAGCCGGGCGGCCTCGCGTTCTTCCTTCTCGCGCTTCGCAGCGGCCTCGCGTTCTGCCTCCGCGCGCTTGTCGGCGGCCTCGCGTTCTTCCTTCTCGCGGGCTCGGTTTTCGGCGGCCTCTCGTTCCGCGATCTTCGCGGTCTCGAATCGCGCGATGATCGCGGCGAGTTCGCCGCGGCGCCGGGTGGCGTACTTGCGGTAGCCGGTGGCGGCTTCCGCGAGCAGGATCAGCAGGGCCGGGGCGACGGAGTGGAGCAGGATTCCGCCGGCGTCCGGCTTCTGCGGGACGAAGTGGAAGTGGCCGTCGGGGTAGAGCGAGGTCCAGCAGTTCATCACCCAGGTGGAGAGGCCGGCGGTCCAGCGCAGCAGGAACGGCCAGCCGCCGGGCTTGTAGTCACCGCCGTGTTCCGCGAGGACACCGTCGACGTACAGGACGGTGATCAGGGCGAGGCTGGCCAGCGGGTCCAGCATCCAGGCGATGTACCAGGGGATCTCGTGGGAGATGCCGAAGAGGGTAACATTCACACAAGTGAAGATCAAAGCGCCCCCACCGAGGGTGAGGAGCGCTCTGGTGACCATGGCCAGGACCTCGTCCAGCTTGGCGATGGACTTCTTGGCCTTGGCGGCGCCGTCGGCGCTGACGGGGGCGGGGCTCCTGGGCGGCCCGGCCTGCGTCGGCCGGGGCGCGGTCGGGGCGCTCATTGTGATTACCTTCCGTAGTGTGCGGGGGGAGTGTGCGGCGCACACTGCACAGGGTGCAAACCGGGATCAATCACCTGTGTGCGGGCTTGCACACTGGAAAGTCCCTAGAGGGAGGGAGGGATCGCACAGTGCGCTGTGCGGTGTGCGGCCCCTCCCGGGTTGGTGACTCTTAGTTGTCGTTTTCGAGCGGGGAGCGGATCAGGTCGTACGATCCGTAGCCCTCCTCGGTCTCGTCCTTGGCGATGACGCCGTCGTCCAGGAGCTGCTTCTTGAGGCGGTTCCACCAGTCGCGGGCGCCCTTCTTGTTAACCCGCATCCAGAGGTCGTTGAGCTCCTTGGGCTCGAAGCTGTCTTTGCCTTCGCGCACCCAGGAATCCAGGCGAGCGAAGATGGCGTCCTTGGTGTCCTCGGGGGAGAGCTTGTCCTCGTCGGCCACGGCGCCGGGCAGCTGGAAGACCGGGGCGTCGGGGGCCGGCGCCTCGATGTCGTTCTCCACGCTGAGGTGGTCGTACGCGCCGGGCTCGGGGTCGGCCTCCAGGATCCGGCGCAGTTCCTCGTCCAAGTCCTCGGTCTCCTTCGCGAGCAGGTCCGGGTCGATCTCCACGTCCTCGTCCTCCTCGTACTCGTCGTCGGCGTCGTACTCGGAGTCCGTGTCCGCCGCCGGGGCAGCGGGGACGGCCGGCTGCTGGGGGAAGGCGCCGGTTCCGTCGGCGTCGCCCTCCAGGAGCGGGGTGGTGTAGAAGGTGCGGTTCGTCCACAGCGCGCCGAACGCCTCAGCGGTCGTGGCGTCCATGGGGGTGCGCACGTTCATGCCCGCGGTGACGGCGGCCGCCAGGGTGGGGCGGTCGGCGTTGTAGGTGCGGGCGGTCACCGCCCAGCGGTCTTCGGCGATGCCCATCCCGGCCGTGTACAGGTAGCCGGGCTTCCTGTTCGCCCAGCCGGGGAAGGCGCCGGCGTCGATCGCCTCGGGCGGCAGGACGTACTGGGCTTCCGCCCCGTCGGAGAGGCCGTAGGCCATACCGGCGGGGTGGTTGGAGCGCGCCGTGGTGTCCATCTGGTCGTGCGTGGCGCGCTGGATGGAGGAGAGGAACCAGCCGCCGGTGGAGCGCAGGGTGCGCAGCACCTTGCCGTACGCCTCGCCGTCGGCGAAGTCGGCGGCCTCCTCACCGATGATCAGCAGGAAGTTCAGGCCGCAGCCCGGCTTCCACTTGGCCAGGCCCTTGGCCGCGAGGTACTCGCCGCGGGCCTTGATGACCGTGTGCATCTGCTTGAAGAACCGGCGGGCGTCCTTCTCGGTGGTGATGACCATGTCGGCGGCGTGCCGGACGTGCCCGTAGTCCTGCATGAACTTCGAGCAGTTGATGACGATGACGGACACCTCGGTGCGGGTGGCGGCCTCGGTCACGATGATCGAGTTGCCGACCGTCTTGCCCGCGCCGTTGACGCCCTGGGCGACGCAGTGCTCGACGTTCTGGCCGCCCTCGACCTCCTGGAAGTCGTTGAGGATGCCGGGCAGGTTGAGCTTGAGCGTCTCGCCGTCCTCATACCGTCCGAGGTTGATCGGCAGGTCACCGAACCCGGCGCCGAACGCGCTCGGGCCGGGCCAGGCGAAGCCCTCCTTGAGGAGGTCGGCGACCTGGACCCGCATGGTGATCAGCGAGGCGTCGTCGTCGTCGACGGTGTGGGTGATGCGGCCCTGCCCGAGCTTGAGCGCGGAGGTCATGGCGGGGATACGGCGGGCGAACTCGTCCGCCGTCGCCCCGTCCTTCGCCTCGATCTTGGCGACGACCGTGCCCTTGCCGTTGGACTGGGCTTCCTTCAGCTCGTGCTTGGCCAGGCCGATCTCGGATTCGAGCTTGGCCCACTTGCCGTCGGCCTTCTCGCCCGAGCCCCTCTTGTACAGCGCCGACCAGAGGTGGTTGGCGATGCACAGGCCGGACCCGGCGAGCATCCAGGCGCCCAGCGAGGCGCCGGACTCCAGGCCCACCACGGTGCCCAGGGTGACGCCGGCCGTGGTGGCGACCGCGTTGACCTGGTGGAGGTAGCGGACGTCCTTGTCGCGCTTGGCCTTGTGGTCCATGTGGTTGATGAACTTGGCCAGGGCCGCGCCGGTGCCGGCCAGTCCGAGCGCGGCGAGCGCCAGGGAGGCCGGGGTGGTGGCGAGGAGTACGTGGGCGGTCTCGGCGACGATGCAGCCGCCGATGTTGATGCCCCACGGTCCGCCGTAGGTGACCCATGCCTTCTTCGAGGACTCCTGCTCCTCTTCGGTACGGGTGTCGATCTTCTTCGCGCGGGAGGAGATGCGGCGAGCCATCACGCTGCCCTTCCGGTCTCGCCCGGACGGCCGGCGCCGCCCCTGGGCTTGTCGCCGATGGAGAATCCGGGCTTCTTCGCGCCCTTGCCCTCGCGCGCCTTCCGCTCCGCCTCGATCTCGGGCTGGATGTAGTGCTTGACGAAGGAGGCGTACATCTTCACGCCGGACAGTCCGAGGACCTTCGCGGCGGCGGCGCCGCCCTTGAGGTGCGCGGACACCAGCTTCGCGCGGATCTTGGACTGGACGCCGAACGTGTACCACTTGCCCTTGTACTGGGAGAGGATCGCGCCGACCATGTCCGCGTCCATGCCGATCCGCATGTGGAGCTCGAGGCCGATCGCCCGCAGGATCCGGGCGTACTGGTAGAGGTCGCGGTCGCTGGTGAACTCGATCTTCTCCAGCTGCTTGATGAGCTCCGAGAGGTTCGAGCCGAGCTTCTCGCCGCTGTCGCTGTCGCTCATGTCGGGGTGGGTCCTTCCGGGGTGGGAGTCGGGTTGGCGGGTCGGGAGTCGTACGGATCGGGGGCTGTCACCTCCCCGCGGGCCCGCACCAGGAGGGCGCGGAGCCACGGGCAAGCGGCAGGACCGTCAGTTGCTGGCGGCGTTGCCGTTCGCGTTCTCGACCGCCACCGAGATGCCGTTGCCGAGTCCGTCGATTGCGCCGGACAGCGGGGAGGTGGCCAGGGCGTAGCCGCAGACGATTGCGGCGATCAGGACGCCGGCCCGGATGTCGGCGCGCCAGAACAGCCAGGTCGCGCCGCCGGCGAGCAGGAACACGGGGATGCTGATCATGAGGTCCTCCAGGGACGGGGGAGTCGGGGAAGTGCTCTCCAGCCGCGAGGGCCGAGCCGAGCGGGGGAAGCGGGTGCTCCTTCGCTCTCCACCGCCACCGGACCGCGCGGGGCGGGCCGGTGGCGACTGGGCAACGTAGGAAGCGCGGCGTGTGGGTCAGCGGGTCAGGAGCACCGCGGCGATGACGATGAGCGGGCCGGTCATGCCGAGCAGGTAGAGGAACTTCATGTCTCCTACTTCCGGTAGCAGTTCAGGGATCAGGCAGCGGAGCGGGCCCGGTTGCGGGCGGCCCGGCGCTTCATCGCGCGGCGCTCGTCCTCGGACAGGCCGCCCCAGACACCGTCGTTCTGGTTGGTGTCCAGCGCCCACTGGAGGCACTGCTCCATGACGGGGCAGCGGCGGCGGCAGACGGCCTTGGCCTCCTCGATCTGCAGGAGCGCGGGGCCGGTGTTGCCGATCGGGAAGAAGAGTTCAGGGTCGGTCTCTCGACAGGCCGCGTGGTGTCGCCAGTCCACGGCGCTCACTTCCCCTGCCGGACGCGGCGCAGGGCCTCGTCCATGTCGGTGTCGGAGTCGCCGTTGGTGCGTGCGATGCTGTTGTCGTACATCCGGGCCTCCAAATAGGTCCGTCAGACAGCCCCAGGGATGGCCCCCTGGGGCTGTCGTCGTTTCGGCTGTCGTACGAGCAGCCACGGCCGCCCCCACCGGTTGAGCTGGTGGGGACCGCCGTGGTCCCTCGTCTTAGTGGCCGGCGATCGAGCCGGACAGTCGGCCTACCTTGGCGACGTGGGCGTTCTGCTCCTCGACCAGGCGCCGGACCCGCTCTTCCAATGGGGGGTGGTCCCAGGCGCTGTAGTGGATCCGGTCGTAGTGGTCGGCGTCCGCGACGGGCCAGTCCTTGGCCTCCGGGAAGCCGGCGGCCGCCAGCGCGTCGTCGTGGCCCAGGTCGGCGTAGAGGTGCTTGTTGTGGACTCGGGCGATCTCCAGGCCTCGCTCGTCGAACGCGACGGCCGCGGCCTTGGTGCGGTCCTGAGCGTCGATCAGACGTGAGAGCGCCGACGGCCACTCCGACGCGGCGTCGGGGGTGCGGAGGTATTCGTACGCCGTGTCCAGGGCCTTGGCCTCGTGCTGGTAGGTCTTCCAGCGGGCGCCGGCGTCCTTGACCGTCGTCTTCAGGTCCGCGACGTAGGCCGCGTCCTTCCATTCCCGCCGGGCGTCCTCGTACAGGTTGTCCAGGACGACCCGGGCCTTCTCCCGGAGGAGGTGCTCCGCCTCGTCGTCCGACTCCAGCACCCAGGAGAGCTTCGGATCCTCGAGGGTGGAGGGCGACCACGGCTCCCCCTCACGGCCAGTGAACGGCTCGAACTCGAAGCGGAGGCTGTGTCCCTTGGCGTCGATCTTCTTCAGGTACTTCGGAAGGTACGGCTGGAGGCGAGCGAGAATCTCCGTCAGCTCTTCCGGGGTGATCCGGAAGCTGTATCCGAGCGGCATGTCGATCTCCTTCGTGGAGGCTGCTTGGTCGGGCACGTATGAGCTGCTGATGTACGGCTGCTCCTCCGCGCTCTCCACCGCCCACCGACCGACCCGAAGGCCGGGCGGCGGGCGACTGGGCAACGCGGGGCTGCAAAAACAGGGGGCGCGACCTCTGCCGCCGCGCTGCTCGCCTTGTTGAGCTGGAGGGAGGCGAGGTGCCCTCAGTCCCGACGCGGCTCCTCGCCTCGGCCGGGACCGGCTGCCGAGGGTCTGGGAGCGTGTCGCGTCGTTCTTTTACGTCGTGTGGATGTCAGCCCTCCGGGCTCTCCATCAGTAATGAGCACCTGGCGGGTGTTACCGCCTCCAGGCCGCCAAACTGCAGCGCCTGATGGGTCATCGCACGTGCCGACTGCCATCACCAGGGGTAATGGCGCCACACGACGGGTTTCCACTCACCCCCGGCCGGTGTGGTCACGGCCGGGACTGCGGTGGTGGATCACGCTGTTGAGTTCTCAAGGACCGGCCGCTTCCTTTCCATCCCGCTTTCGCGTTCAGGTCCGGGCGGATGGTGTCGGGGCCGCTTTCGGCTCCCACATCCGGCGCCGCCAGGGGCGGTTCCGGGTGAAGGAGCCGGGTCCGAAGACCCGGCGTGGTGCGGGGAGGGTCAGGCCGCGAGCGGCAGGGGCGCCGCGGCGGCCGCCCTCGTGATGCGCAGCTGCGCGGCGTAGGGGAGGAGCACGTCGACCAGGCGCTCACGGACGAGGTCGGTGGCGGTCGGGTCGGTGGCGGTGATGTCGCGGGCGGCGAGCATGCGGTTCTCGCGGGCCTCGATCGCGGCGATGGCGGCGGTGATGTCCAGGCCGTCCAGCCGCTCGTGGGGCAGGGGGCCGGCGGCGTACATCTCGAGCGGCGTGCCGAAGGCGACGTCCACGTCGATGTCGGCGAAGTCGGGGAGCGGCACCTCGACCGCTTTGAGGAGCGCGAGCGTCTCCGCGTCGAAGGTCTCGGTGGCGAGGCTGGCGGCGGGGCGGCGGGTGGTGTTCATGGGGTGGTGCTCCCTTCGGTAGGAGCCCGCGCAGAAGCGGGTCAGGTGCGTTTGAGCAGGCCAAATAAGCGCCTTCTGGCGGTCCATCCCTTGCGGGGTGGAACACCTAGGACAGTATTAGCACTGTAAGTGCGAGTCAATACTTTGATTGCGACATAGCACCATGACTTTAGGTGTGAGAATGTGTGCATGCTTACGCGACATGGAGAGGACGACTTCGTGACCAGCGGATACGCACTCGTGGTGCGCTTCACCCTCCGAGACACCTCGGCAGCCCTGCAGTTCGACGACCTGGTCGCCCAGACCATCGAGGGGATCCGGACCGAGGCCGGCACGCTCGTCTACGCGGTGCACACCCCGGTGGACGAGCCCCTGGTGCGGGTCTTCTACGAGCTGTACGCCGACCGCGACGCGTTCCAGGCACACGAAGACCAGGCCCACACCCAGCGCTTTCTCGCGGCCCGGGAGGAGCTCCTGAGCAACGTCGAAGTGACGTTCCTCAACGAGCTGGAGGCTCTGAGCAAGCGCCCCGGAACGGAGCAGTCGTGAAGCCGAGCGGCAAGGACGTCGATCCGCAGGATCGGGCCTTCGGGCAGCGTGTCCAGAAATTCCGGAAGGAACGGAAACGCACACAAGCCGAGTTCGCGGCAGCGCTCGGGAAGACCAGCAGCTGGCTCTCCCAGGTCGAACGCGGTGTGCAGCCGGTCCAGCGAATGGACCTGCTCCAACAGATCGCGGACGAGCTGAGTGTGTCCGTCCAGCAGCTGCGTCCCGGCGTTCCGGCAGACGGGCCATCACAGGCACCCACCGCCCAGTCGCTCTCCAACGATCTGGACGAGACCCGCCGGCTGCTGTCCGGCCACCCTGCACTTCAGACTCTGCTGGCCGACGCGGACGACTCCGGACCGAAGCGAGCCCTTGACCTTCTGCAGAGCGACGTCGATGACCTCTGGGACCTGACCCACGCCGGTCACCTGGCGCAGGTGAGCACCCTTGCGGTGCAGTTGCTCCCCGAGCTGGAGCGCACGGTCCGGACTGATTCCGGCGAGCACCAGGGCGAGCTGTACCTGCTGCTGTCCCGGGCCTACCAGGCCCTGTCCGCGGCGTTCGTGCGACAGGACGAGGCAGATGCCGCCTGGGTAGCCGCCGACCGCGCGGTCCTCGCAGCCGAACGGTCCGGTGACCCTCTGCACGTCTGCGCCAGCGTGTTCCGCATGGTGCAGGCGTTCGTGCGTCTGCACAGCCTCGGACAGGCCGAACATGCTGCCCAGACCGCGATCGACGCGCTGGGAGAGCAGAGCAGCCAGTCGCCGGAATCCTTGTCCGTCCTCGGCTCCCTCCACCTGGCCCTGGCACTCGTCCGAGCCCGTGCCAGCGCGCGGACCGAAGCCAAGGAGGAAATCGCCAAGGCCCGCGCCATCGCCGCGCAGCTCGGTGAGAACCGCAACGACTTCAACCTGGAGTTCGGCCCGGTCAACGTCGAGATCCAGGCCGTCAGCACCGCCGTGGATCTGGGCGACGCTGGCGAAGCACTGGACATCGGCCTCACCATCGACGCCACCGAACTCTCGCCCGAGCGCCAGGGCCGACTCCTGATGGACTTGGGCCGCGCCCACGCGCAGAGGCGCCACGGCGGCGAGGCTCTCCGCTGCCTGCTGGACGCTGAGACCATCGCTCCCGAGATCATCCAGACCCACCAGGCCGCCCGCGCAGCCATCCGCGAGCTCGTCTTGGTGGCAGGTCCGAACGCATCGCGTGAACTGCTCGAACTCGCTGAAAGGGCGGCCGCCTTGGACTAGTTCGGATCCGCTGTGATGGTCGATAGCCACTGGTCTGCACCCCCGCCAACCGCGTCGTTGTGTGTGGGGGCAATCACACCGGCGGCGGCAGAGATGGAACATCACAGAGGCTTGTCGAAGCCCGTGCACACTTCCGTTCACGGGTTTTCAACATCCACGTACACATGGGATTTGGGGCCCGAGCTCTAGGCTCGCGGCCATGACAATGACGGAGGGGCAGAGGGTGGGGAAGCAGCGAGCAGGGTGGAGGCCGGACCGGCTTCGAGAGCAACGCGAGGCCCACGGCCTGACCCTGGAGAAGGCCGGCGAGCGCCTCCGGGCGGTTGCCGAGCAGGCCAAGCTCAAGGGCATCCCCGCCGCGAATCCTCAGACCCTGTGGCAACACGAACAGGGCGAGGTCTTCCCCGGTCCCCACTACCGGCGCGCCTACTGCCTCCTCTACCGGGCCACGGAACCCGACTTGGGGTTCCGCAATGCCCTGCCGGGTGAGGAGTCCTCCTTCAAGCTCACGCCGCTGGACGACCGCCTTAACGGATCGCACGTTTTGGCTGTTGAGCGCGCCATTCATCGCATTGCGCCGGGCTCCGACGAGGCTGACCACTTCGATCTGCAGCAGCGAATCATCGACGCATGGAAGCGCCGGCACACGGGCGGCGACCCGCACCGCCCCGTACTCATCCTGGTCGGCGGCTTCGCCGGCAGCGGCAAGACCGAGCTCGCCCGCTTCTTCGTTCAGCTCACCGGCTGGCCCCTGCTCGACAAGGACCCGCTGACCCGCCCCCTCGTGGAGCGCCTCCTGGTCGCGTTGGGCGGCGACGCAAACGACCGGCACACCGATCTCTACCGCGAGAAGGTACGGCCAGTGGAGTACGACTGCCTGATGCAGTCGGCCATGGCCAACATCCGCTGCGGCATCTCCACGGTGCTCTCCGCGCCGTTCATTGCCGAGATGACCGACCCGGCCTGGATGCAGCGCCTGGCCAACCGGGCCGGGGCGATGGGAGTCGATGTCTTCCCCGTGTGGGTGCGCTGCGACGAGGAGTCGATGCGCGAGTACATCCAATTCCGTTCTGCGGCTCGGGACGCGTGGAAGCTCACGCGGTGGGAGGAGTACATGGCGACGATCGACCTGGAGCTGCGCCCGGCGGTGCCGCACCTGGTGGTGGACAACCGGCTGGGGACCGCGGTGACGCTCGCGGATCAGGCTCGCCAGGCGATGGGGGCGATGTCCGCATGACCGCTAAGCAGGGCGTGATCCTGTACGGGCCGCCAGCCTCGGGCAAGGACACCGTCACCAGCGCGCTCACGACGCTGCACTCGAGGTACGCGCAGTTCGCGCGGCTCAAGGTGGGGACGGGTAAGGCCGCTGGCTACCGGATGGGTACACCGGAACAGCTGCACGAGCTGGAGGCCGCGGGAGGCGTGGTCTACGCGAACGCGCGGTACGGCAACACGTACGTGATCGACCGGCCCGGCGTCGACACGGCGTTCGCGGCCGGGGTGCCCGTGGTGCACCTTGGGCAGATCGACGGCATCCGCGCGCTGGTCGACGATTACCCGGCCGACTGGTCTGTGGTGCTGCTGTGGTGCCCGCGCGAGGTGACCGAGCAGCGGTCGGCGGGGCGGGGCGACAGCGACACCGCGGCGCGCCTGGCGGCATGGGACGCGACCCGCGAGGACCTGGACGCGCACCCGGGTACGGCCTGGGACCTGACCGTCGACACCACGGCGGTGGCCCCGCAGGACGCGGCGCGGCTCATCGACCAGCTGCTGGCGCAGCGGGCAGGAGCGGCGACGGCATGAGCGCGGGCTACGGCTGGGCGAGTCGCTCCAAGGCATCGGTGAGCGTCAGCTCGGAGTTGTCCTTGGCGTCGTTCCACCGTGCCAGCGTGGAGGCGGCCGCGCGCAGCATCTCCGGCGGAAGGCCGGCGGCCGCGAGCGCGTCGGCGGCTTCCTCCAGCTCCGGGCCCCAGCGCCACGCGCGGGCCGCGGTTTTGGCGACGTACTGCGGCTCGGACAGGTACGAGTCGGTGCGCTTCGAGGCGACCTCGATGAGCTCTTGGTCGACGCCGTGCTCGCGGGCCATGCCGATCGCGAGCGCTACCAGCACTCGCGACGTCTTCTGGAAACTGGCGTACGACAGCTTCAGCGCGGATGCCTTCCCCACCTCCGTGCCCAGCACCGAGGTCTGGACGGCGGTGTCCGCGAACAGCGCCTCGATGGGAGCGGTCGCGGCGGCGGGCCCGGACAGGTACAGGGTCGGCGTCTTGCGGCCGACCGGCGGGGAGCCGACGACGCCGCCGTCCACGACGGTCGCGTCCAATGCGAGCAGGGCGGCAATTCGCTGCGTCCGCACGGGGTTGATGGCGTTCGCCTCCACGTACACCCCGGCGAATCGGTGCCCGGCGACGTCGCGGGCGAGGTCCTCGGCCGCGGCTGGCGGGCAGAGGCTGATGACGATGTCGCTGCGGTCCAGCAGTTCGGCCAGCTCGGCCACCGGTGTCAGGCCGAACCGGGCGGCGCGCGCCGCCGACGCGGTGCTGCGCCCCGTCTCGCACCAGAGGACCGCAGCCGCGTTGGTTGCGGCGCAGGCGGCGACGGCGGCGCCCATGCTGCCGGGGTGGAGGATGCCGACGGTCGGCTGGTCCACGGTGCTACTCCGTCTCGTTGAGCAGGATGGTGATGGCGTCGGTGACGTCGTCCACGACGTGGTGCGCGGCGGGCAGGTCGTCAGGCCAGGGGCGGCCGCGCAGCCAGATGGTGCGCAGGCCGGCCTTGTGGCCGCCGCCGATGTCCCCAGCGGGGTTGTCGCCGATCATCCAGCCGCCGCCCGCGAGGTTCACTCCGCAACGTGTAGCCGCGAGTTCGAAGAGGCGCAGGTCCGGTTTGCGGATCTCCAGGTCACCCGAGACCGCGACACCGTCGACCAGGTCCGCGAGGCCGGTCGCGGTGAGTTTGGTGCGTTGGATGTCGCCGGCCCCGTTGGTGATGATGCCGATGGTCCACGCGGCCTGGCGCAGACGGGCGAGGCCCTCGAGGACTTCCGGCCGGCAGGTGACGGCGGACGCCATGAGGCTGACGTACTCCTGCCACAGCTGCGCGGCCGGGGCATCCAGGCCGAAGACCTCTCGCAGTCGGGCGAAGTCCTCGGCGTTCGCGCGGTCGACCAGCTCCCTGCGCAGCCACTGTTCAGCAGCCCAGGTAAGAGCATGGGTACGGCACAGAGCGGTCACGGCGTCGCTGAGCGCCGACTGCCGGTCGGCCAACGTGCCGTCCAAGTCGAAGAGCGCGAGTCGGTTCACGGTCTCGGACCCTACCGGGCGGTGGGCGCAGCGCCGTTCACGGCAGCAGCGCACCCTCACCGGAGATCAAATGGTGTATGTTTCAGAGATTCATCGATCATGGGAGCCTGCGCTATGTCCGACCCGGACCGCCTGAAGCGGGTTGATGCCCTGCTCGACGGCCTGGACGACGTCCTGCCGCCGCCGCACGTGCGCGCTCAGCTACGCCTCGCCGCGAACCTCACGCAGCAGGACGTTGCGGACGCGGTCGGTGTGAAGCGCCTTGCCGTAGTTCGTTGGGAGCTGGGAAAGAGTCACCCCCGGCGCCCACAGCGCACTGCCTACATTCACCTGCTCAAGCGGCTCGCGGAGCGTTTCCCCGAGGCTGCGAAGGCGGATGAGGGTATGCCGACGCCGGCCTCCGAAGGGGGGTCGGGATGACCTAGGTCATCGGCCGCGCGCGCCGAGAAGCGGATTTACCACCCGCTGGCCTCGCGCGGCCCGTCTACCGACCGGCTTACCACCGTGTCGGCCGCTCAGGTCCCAGTTGCTGCTGGTCCTGAGCCGCGGCTCACCGAGCCGCACATTTCCCATCGGCCCCTTACCAGGGCCACTTGCACCACCGGCCACTAACCAAGGCCACCACAGCCAGATCAGTACCGACTCGCTTCACCGCGTAGCCCCCACCACAGGGGCTTCGCACTTCACGAGAACCGGGAGGGACGGAGAAATCTCCCCCACCCGATCGGTGTCCGCCCTCTTCTCACGAAGGGGGCGGCCCCTGACGCATCCGCAGATGGAGGTCGGTCCAGCCCAGAGGGCTTGATCGGTCCAGCTATATGGAAGGCAGGTCGTTTCTCATAGTGCCTGAGAGTGGTGTCCCCTGTCAGCTTGACCTTGTCCGTTTCACCCCGGTTCAGGCACGGCGGCCTTCCCGTGTGACGGGATCGGCGTACCGTTCGCCCCTCTTTTCCCGTTCCGTACCGGAAGAGTGGTTTCCGGTAGGAAGTCACAAGAGCAGCACTTTCGAAACGGTCTCGTCGGCCCCGGCCGCGATGTCGGCCGCCCGGCTCGTCCACCCGCTCTCCGAGTTCATCAACAACTGCGTCGACGGCGGTGTCCGCGAGGGCGGCTTCCCGTGTGGCGGGACGGGTTCCAAGATTTCTGCCCGCCGTGCGGGAGCGCGGGGGGTGATCCGCGCTGAGCGGGCTCTGTCCACAGGCCGCGTGTTGCAGGGTCGGCGGATGGATCTCAAAGAGCGTGTTTTGCCTGCTGAGGGGGGTGTCCGCTTTGGCGTGTACACCGGCCTGATGACACAGGCGATGTTCACCAGCCCGGCCGGGACGGTGAGCCGATGAGCGGCACGGCGGCACCGGTCGCCGCGCTGATTCCTGCCCCGCGCCCGTCGGTCGACGACGTCGCGATCTCCGTGCTGCCCGCGACGCTGTACGTGCCGGAGGCGTCGCAGTGGCTGTCGACGTCGACGGGCCGGGTCGCGCTGGACGGCTACTCCTGGATGCAGGCAGTCCACTGGCTCGTTGGGTCCGGGCTGTACGAGCCGCGCCGTCACCGGGCGCACGGGCCGCGCAACTTCGGGCCGACGACAGTGCTCGTGGCCCAGGAGCTGGCGGAGCTGTTCCCCTGCCGTCCGGGGATCGAGTACCTGGTGCGTCGCACCGGGCTGTCGGAGCGGTCGGTGGAGTACCACCTGGGGATGCTGCGAGAGGCCGGGCTGCTCGCGTACGTCGTGCGGGGCACCCGGGTCCGCGGTGCGGCCGCGCTGGCGTCGGAGTTCGCGCGGATGGTGCCGGTGGAGTTCGACGTGGCGCTGGGCATCCGTACGGCCGGTGAGGGCACCGGGCGGCGGATGACGGGGATCGCGGAGGCCAGCCGGGAGCTGATGACGAAGCTGGCGGCGAAGGCGGCCCACAAGGTCCGTCGGCGGCGGGCGAAGTCGTCCTCGAAGGCCCCGGCACAGGGTGCCCGGAAGGGTGCTGACCAGGGTGTTGGGGCGGCTGTTTCGGATGAGGCCCGTTGCACCCCAATGGGGGGTAGTTCCCGCAGTGTTTCTTCTGCGGGTACTACTTCCTTCCCCCCTGAGAGCGAACTCGCAAGCGGGCAGCGCAAGTCCCCCACCCCGAAGAAGGTCAAGCGCGGCCACCGGAAGCTCAACAGCGTCGGGCGCCGTTTCCAGCTGGCCTCGGAGCTGATCCGCCAGGTGCCGTGGATGGGACGGGCCGCGGTGCCCCGGATCGCCTGGATCCTCAAGGACGTTGCGGATGCGGGCTGGACGGCCGACCAGGTGATCGCGTTCCTGGACTGCGGCGACGCCCCAGGCACCGTCCACCGGCCCTCTGGGTTCCTCGCCGGGCGGCTGGCCGGTGCGGTGGCCCTGTGGCCGACCGAGGAGGGTCGGGAGCGCGCTGTCCAGGCGTACCGGGACTCGCGGCGCGCGGAGAAGGCCCGCCACCAGGAGTGGGAGGGCGCCTGGCAGGCCCCGCGCAACATGGCGGTCCGCCGCATGGTCGCTGAGGCGTTCGCCCCGCAGGAGCAGCCGTCCGGCCAGGGCGAGTCGCTGCCCGAGCTGGGCGGTGTCGAGGACCTGAGGCCGGAAGACGTGGCGGACATGCGAGTCACGGGCTGGGGCGAGTTCATGGCGGGCGACACCACGCTCGTCATGACCACCTACGACGCCCTCGGCCCGGCCGCCGCCGTGCACATCTTCGGCGCCGATCTGGTGCGCCGCACTCGCAAGCTGGCGAGCAGCAGCTCGCTGATGACCGTCGGACGCCGGTAGGAGGCCGTGATGACCGAGACCCTGAATACCACCAGCAGCAGCGAGCAGCCGGCTCCGGAGCTGTCCGGCGTCGACCTGGCCCGGGTCGCGCTGCACCAGGCGCGCGAAGCCGCCAAGACCCGCGGCGAGGGCGGCATCCGCAAGACGAAGCGCCCCCTCCGGACGACGGTGCGGCGTGACGGCCGGGAGCCGACCGGGTTCGCCGCCGTGCTCCAAGACCTGATGGCCGACCGGGCCTGGGATATCTCGGCCGCTGGCGGAAGCATCTTGGACCAGTGGCCGGCCATCGCGGCCGCCCTCTCCCCGAAGCTCGCCGCGCACGTCCAGGCGGTCACCTTCCACGCGGAGACGGGACAACTGGACCTGCGCCCCGACTCGCCCGCCTACGCGACGCAGCTGCGCCTGATCACCTCCCGGATCGTTGCCGCGGCGAACGACGCGATCGGCACCCAGGCGGTCCGCACCATCCTGGTCCTGGCCGTAGGCGCCACGGCCGCACCGGCCCGCGAGGCGGTCACCGCGACGTCGATGCCGGCCGCGCCCGAGGCGCCGGTGAAGGCCCGCGACATGGCCCCGCCCGGCTTCCACCGCGCACTCACCGCCCACCAGGCCGTCCCGCGCGCCCAACACGTCAGCTCGGGTGTCACCGAGGCGATCGAGCGGCAGAACCGGGCGATGCGCGAACTCAGCCGCCGCGCGTTCCCCGAGGCCGACGTCGTCCCAGACGATGCGCCGGCCCCGATCGAGCAGGCCCGTCTCCAGCGCCGCCGCCAGGCCGCGGTGACCGAGGCCGCCGCCCTGCGCCGTGCCCGTGCCGAGCGTGCCGGGCGAACCGTCCCCGATCTGTCACACGCTCCGCAGGCAGCCGGTGAAGTGGCATGAGCCGACGCCGTGACGACGTAGGCGAGGTTGTGTGATCGGCGGCGCTGGAAGCTCAGTAGCCGTTTCCCATACGCTCCGCAGCTCGTGCAGCTTTGTCTGCAGCTACTTGAAGGAGCCGAGTGCTGTCGGGGAGACCCCCAAGGCTGTCCATCAGCCGGTTTGCTGCTCGCTCGGCCTTGGCTGCGGCCTGATGCAACGTCGACGCGTCGTCAGACAGCCCTACGAGGTCGCTGGCGGCGTCGGCCAGCGTGCTCGCTGTGTCCTGTAGATGTGCCAGCTTCTGCGACGCATCAACGAGAAGGAAGGCAGTGTCCTGAAGGTGAGCGAGCTGGTCAGAGGAGCGACTCAGCGAGTTGATCTCGTCTGCGGAGAGACCGAACCCATGGACGCGAGGGTTGGCAAGCTCTTCGACAGTGACCTTCAGCAACGCCGCAAGCTCGGGAGCTGTCTTCGCAAATTCGTCCAGGGCCGGCTCGAGGCGGGTGACCAGTGCCGTTTGCGCGCCACTGATCATCTCGCCAAGTCGATCTTCGGTCAGGTTGCTCAGCCCTGCCAGAGCGCTGAGTCCATCGGCTTCGCGCTCGTATTTCCAGCGCTCCAACAGCTCCACCGGGTACTGGTCGCTGTTCGTTCCATCGATCTCGGAGTGATGCGGGTGGCAGAGCAGGATGAGGTTGGCGAAGCTGTTGCGCTCGCCGACTGACCAGTCCGAGTCGTAGCGCTTACCTCCTTCCTCGAACGCCCGGACATGCGCGATCTCCAAGTTCAGACGGGGTGCACCGTTGATCATTCGAATGGTCGGCACGCCACAGTCGGGCCAGTAGCACCCGCCTCGGGCGAGTGTCATCAGTCCTGCGATTGTTGCGTTGCTATAGCTGCGCCGCGGTGTGCTAGCCACGAGCCCCCCTCAAGTTGGTCACGAGGAGCGACCATCCCATCACCGGCCTTTTCGCGCAGGAGAGGTTCCGGCCATCTACTCAGCAGCTCTTCCAAGCCGACCCAGCGGGGACTCATGCCAGTGGCTGGCTGGAGGGCGTGGCCTGGTCGGCGGGCTGGTCCAGCTGCTGCTGGCGGCGGCGCTGCTCGTTGCGGTGGTCTTCGACGCGCTGGGTGAATTTCTGCAGCGCCTCGTCCTCCCGGTCGGACCCGTACTCGCTGTACGGGCCGATGCCGAGGGTGACGGCGTTGGCTTCCTGCTCGATGGCGTCGGCGGTCTGCTGGAGGAAGTAGCTGCGCTCGCGGAACTTGTAGTAGCCGGTGAACATTGCGGCCACCGTGATGGCGAAGGTGATGGCGGTTAGGGTGACGCTGTGCCAGGTCAGTTCCTTGCCGGTGTCCAGGGCTGCGATCGTCGTCGTGGACGCAGAGCCGATCATGATGAGGGACTACAGGCTGTTGTGGATCCGCCGGCACTTCCGGCTAACGCGGTGGACTTCGCGAAAGACCAGCGCCTGCACCTGGTGGACCGCAAGCTCCTCGCCGAGTGGGCCGCCGGCTCCCGGCCCCTTGTGGGAGCTGCTGCGCCAGATCCCCCCCGCCCCGCAAACCGTCCTCCCTGTCCTGACCGCACCGCACAGCCGCGCTCTCGGCGAGGCGCCCGGGCAGCTCCGGTACCGGCACGTTGTGGGCCCAGCCCGGGGCCCCCGGTGCGCAGCAATCGGCGGGGCGTAAGGAATCCCATCGTGGCATCGCAGGGTGACGGCTGGTGCCGTGCAGGGGTGTCCGTCAAGTAGGCCTTATAGGGCGCTGGCCGATGGGGAATCAGACATTCCCGGGCTGCCTCCTACCGTCGCTTTTTCCCATAGGGCACCGTTTCTCGGATCTCGACCATTTGTTCGGAATTGCTGCAGCAGTGGAGTTCGCTCCATTTCTGCTCGCACAGATCAAGGGGGCCGTGGTGGTCAGAAACAGAAGCGCGAGAATCGCATTAGCGAGCTGTGTGTCCATTTTATTTGGTCTGCTCAGCCCGGTTTCGGCTCAGGCTGCACCGGTCCAAAAGATTCCGGCCGAGAGACCCGGTATTCAGGCGGAGCAGAAGCCTCAGGACCTTGCATCGCGTCGGAAACAGGTGAAGGAGTACGCCGCCCGTGACGCCGGGCCGGTGAGGATGGTGGCGCCACCGGGGGGCCCCTCCGCAGGGCCGAGCGAGACTCACGCGCGTCAGCGGATGGTCGAGGCCAGCCGGCAGGCTGCACAAAGTCGCGGCGCGGAACGGCAGGCCGCGCCGGGTGACATTTTCGGGGCTCCCGACGATGTCAGGATCACAGGTCCTGAGGGCTCGGTTCGGGCAATCAGCCAGGGCCGCTATGGGCATGAGGTGTACTTCGATGGGTCAGTGTTCATGGGTGAGACGGTCACCCTGTCCACCGGCATGGAGAATTCCGACGCCAAGCTCGGCCCTGATGGCAAGTGGCTCGAGGTTCCCCACCAGGTAAAGGTCACCTGGCGGGTCAGCTGTGGCAAAAGCACCACCTTCGACCTGAACCAGGTCGTATCCGCACCGTCGGGCCTGTACGCGAACGAGCGGAACGCTGCCACGCCACACGTAAGCATCCAGGTCAAGATCACACCCGAGCTGTGTCCATCGTCATCCGGTCTCTTCGGTGCAGCCGCGATCGGAACAGTGATCGATGTACCCCCAGGCGACAACACCGGTGAGAAGCCTGTGGTCCCTCAGTTCGGCTCGGGCATCTCGGACGGAGAGACCTACGGGTGCGGCATCACGGACTGCGGGACCACCGGTTTCGCTCAGCCGCAGGCTCTCGGCAACGGAACGGTGAACACCGCCACCGGGGCTTTCAGTCTGGCGCCCAGTGATCTGACGCGAGGAGCGTCTGCGGGGGGTTGGGGGGCGATGCGTCACTACTCGTCGAACAATCCCGTGATCGGAGCGCACGGGCCGAGCTGGAGTGTGCCCTGGCAGACCAGGCTCTCAAAGGACCCGGGCACGGGGGATGTCACGCTCACCTCGGACAGCGGCTCGATGCACAAGTACAGGCGACATGGTGACGAAACATTCACCGCTCCGACCACGAGCCGCTCCACCCTCAAGCATTTGCCCGGCGGCGGATACACGCTGACGACGCTGCAAAAACACGTGCTCTCCTTCGATGAGTCCGGGTTGCTGACTTCGGACAAAGATCGTGCCGGGCGAGGTGAGAGCTACGCCTACAGCGGTGGCAAAGTGTCCTCCATCACCGCAACAAACGGCGTGGTTACGACGCTTCAGTACTCGGGCGCCCTGGTGTCACGAGCGAGTGGAAGTGACGGACGCAGCGTCGACTACGGCTATACCTCCGGCCGTCTCACCTCCGTCAGCAGCGGCGGTATAACGACCGAGTACGGCTATGACTCTGCTTCCCGGCTGAACTCGGTCAAGGACAGCAACGGACACTTCCCCATACGGAACGTCTACGACGCCCAGGGCAGAGTCGTCACGCAGACGGACGCCACCGGCGGGGTCACGAAGTATGCGTACACGGACGGCGAGACAGACAGGACAGCGCCTGACGGTGGTATCTGGACGGACCTCTATTCCAACAACCACCTGCTCGCTCAGCTCGATCCGTTCGGTAACAGGACCGAGTACACCTACGACGGCGACTCGAACCTCACCCGCTCCACCGACCCCCTCGGCAATGCCTGGAGCTCCTCCTACAACGTCTCCGGCCGGCTGACGAAGGTCACGGCTCCGGATCGAACCCAGAGCTCCTACACGTACGACGCCAGCGGGAACCTGGCGACGATCAGGGACGGGCGCGGCAACACCGAGACGTACGGGTACGACTCCGGTCAGCACCTCAGCTCGGTCAAGGACGCGCTCGGCAACACCAGCACGCTCGCCTACACCCCGGCAGGGCAGCTCAAGACCGTCACGACCCCGCTCGGCAGTACCCAGACCTATGGTTACGACACCAACGGCAACCTGAACGCCACCACCTCCTCCCTGGGCGCCAAAGCCACGCTGTCCTTCAACGCTGCAGGCCTTCCGGTAACGGTCACCGAGCCACGCGGTAACGAGGCCGGAGCGAACCCCGCCAGCTTCACGACGACCATCGGCTACGACACTGCGGGCCGCCAGACATCGGTCAAGGACCCCAAGGGCGGAATCGTCCTCAACACCTACGATGCGGCCGGCAACCTCAAGACGGTCACCGACCCTCTCGGGCGGGTGACGACCCACACCTACGACGCGGCGAACCGGCTCTCGTCAACCACATCCCCGGGAGCCCGCACAACGTCCTTCACCTACGACGCCGCGGGCCGGGTCGCCTCGCAGACCGATGAGCAGGGTGGCAAGACCACCTACGCATACGACAAGGCCGGTCGGATCACGGCCATGACCACAGCCCGGGGAAACGCCTCCGGAGCGACTCCCGCCACATTCACCTGGACCTACGGCTACGACACCGCCGGACGGCAGACCACCGTGGGAGATCCCACCGGCCAGGTATGGAAGACAAGCTACGACTCCCAGTCGCGGCCTTCATCCGTCACCGACCCTCTGGGAAACATCACCAGAACCAAATATGACGAGTCAGGCAACCTTACGGAGCGAACCGACGCGCTCGGGACAAAGACCTCAGCTGAATTCGACAAGACCAACCAGCTCGTCGCCGTCAAGGATGCCAACGGCAACACCCTCGCCTTCGGCTACGACGCAGACGGCAACCGCACGTCGGAGACCTCCCCGCTGGGCTTCAAGTCAACATACGGGTACGACGCAGTCGGCCGGCTGGTTTCCCGCGTCGAACCGCGCGGCAACGTGACCGGCGCCGATCCCGCCCAGTTCACCTGGCGGACCGGGTACGACGCCGCGGACAACGTCATCAGCCAGACGGATCCCCTGGGCAACAAGGCTTCCAGCGCATACGACGCGCTCAACAATCTGACCGAGCAAACCGACCCGCAGGGGAAGAAGACCAGCTACGTCTACGACGCGCTGAGCCGAGCCATCCAGGTAACGGCTCCCGATGGCGGCGTCACCAAGCTGGCCTTCGACGGTGCCGGGAACGTCGCGACCCGAACAGACGCGAACCAACGCGTCACTTCATTCGAGTTCGACAAAGCCGGTAGGCGTACCAAGGTCACCGACCCCTTGAACCGTGCCACTCAGTACGCCTACGACCCGGACGGCAATCGCACCAAAATCACCAACGCTCGCGGACAGACCGTCACCAACATCTACGACAGCCGGAACCTCCTGACCTCCAGCAGCTACTCGGACGGCACGCCCAAGGTCTCCTACACGTACGACAACGCCCGCCGCCCCGTCACCATCACTGATGGCAGCGGTACTCGGACCGTTTCGTACGACAAGGCGGGCCGGCCCCTCACCATCAGCGCACCCGGCTCCGCCAACCCGTTCTCGTACACCTACCGGGCCGACGGTTCCATTGCCGGCCGCACCTACCCCGATGGTCGGGCCACCTCCTTTGCCTACGACGCGGACGGCCGGATGACCGGCCAAACGCAGAACGGCCGCACCACGACCTACGGCTGGGACAAGGCGGGCAACCTACTCACCACGGTCGTTCCCACCACTCCGGCAACCACGGAGACCCGGACATACGACCAGGCCGGCCGCATGTCTTCCATGAGCGAGGGCAGCGGGGTCCGACAGTTCGCCCGCGACGGCTCAGGTCGAATCACTACCGACACGTACAAGGACGCGACGACCACCGGCTACCCCAAGCGCTTCGAGTACGACAACGTCGGCCGCATCACACGCGCCTGCAGTGACGCCGCCCCCAACGTCTCCTGCCTGCCCGGCACCACGGGTGAGCGCTATGGGTACGACAAGGTCGGAAACCGCCTCACAGCCACATCAGGCGCCGTCACTACCACCGGCGTCTACGACGCCGCCGATCAGATGACCAGCACAACCACCGGCGGAGCCGTCACCAACCTCACCTACGACGCCGACGGAAACCAGACCAAAGACGTCACCGGCACTTACATCTACGACGTCCTGGGACGGGTTAAATCCTCGACCGTCGGCGCTGACACCTTCACCTTCGTCTATGACGCCGACGGCAACCGCACGGCTGCCAAGAAGAATGGGACCCTGCAGCGCTCGACCCAATGGGACGTGAACACCAGTATCCCCAGGGCCGCAACCGACCTGAGCGCTACTGGTTCCCTACTCGGCGACTACCACTACGGCCCACTCGGCGAGCCCCAGTCCCTCGACACACCGGCCTCGAGCTTCTTCTACCTTCACGACCGGCAGAACTCGATCACCTCGATCCGGGACCTGAACGGCGTCGACACCTACAAGTACACCTACAGCACCTGGGGCAACGTCACCGGCACGGCAGGAGGCGGCACTCAGCAACGAAGTTCCTTCGGCTACAACGGCACGATCAAGGACCCCTTCCTCACTGGACGCTCCCAACTTCCCGCACGCAGTTACGACGCGAAGAGCGGCCGCTTCACCACCCCCGACCCCCGGCCCGATAGCGCACAGCCAGCGAACTCCTCCACCTACGCCTACGCCAACAATGACCCCGTCAATCAATCCGACCCTTCCGGAGCCTGCCCCCTCTGCGTAAGCGCCGGCATCGGTGCCACGATCGGCGCTGTTGTCGAAGGCGGCATCTACAGCTGGCAGCACCGTGACGGAGGCTTCAGCGCGTCCGGTCTCGGCAAAGCAGCGCTCCGCGGAGCCGTGATCGGCGGTGTTTCCGGCCTGCTCATGCCCGGCGCGGGCAACCTCGCTGCACGAGGCCTCGGCCTCTCCGGCCCACGAGCCCTCGCGGCTTCCACCGCGGTCAACGCTGGAGTCGGAGCGGGATTCTCCTACGCCCTCAACGAAGCCAACTGCCGGCCCACCGATCCGTGGGATCTCCTCCTCGGGGCAACGGGCGGAGCAGGCAGCAGCCTCCTCGGGCCCGGCGTCAACTGGGCGAAAGCCCGTTTCCTGCCGGAAGTCACACCCCGGCGGTTCGGACCGGGAGCGGCACATGCCGACGACCCTGCGCTGAGGAGCGCGGGAGGATATGCGTGGGCGCCGAGCAGGGTCTCGACGGATGTTCTCGGCCCGGGCGAGGCCTGGCACCCCGGTCAGGGAACTCCTGTCATCGGGCGTCTCCCCGATACCACCGTGGGGGGATCCTGGGCCAATCACGTCAAGCTGACTGCGGATCCCTGGTCACTGGCCAAGAATGATGCATGGATCCAGAGCATCATCAATCAGCGGGGAAAGGTGTATGTAGGATCACCTACCGCTGGAACGTACTGGAACGTTCCTCGAGGTGAGCCGACCGTTTTCGCCCGGGAGGTTCAGCAACTACTTCAATCCGGGTATAGGTGGGTAGGTGATTATCTTTTGCCTCCCACGGCGTGAGAACTGCCTACAAACGGAAGTGAAGCTACGGTGAAGCTCGACGACAAGCAATTCAATGGGTACCTGAGGATGCGTATACCTCACGACCTCGACCAGGTAGTAGGTGGCTACGTTGCTGCCTACCGGTCAAAAAACAGCCAGCAGCGGCTCGAACTCGTTGGGACGGTAACTCCCCGAGCTGCCGGCGTGCTTAGCGTGTACGCGCAAAGGATGGCTGCCCAAGCCGTTCGCTTCACCGCGGAAGATGCTCTCGAACGCGCAGTCCTGGCTGTAGGAATTTCAGAATCCCGCCTGCTTGATCCTCGGGAGAACCTGATCGTCCTTGCTGCCGTGAACCACAGTGCCGAACTTCTTGGTACATCCCTGGAGCGAATCGTGGCAAGTGTATCGGAACTCCTGCCACCGAATTCGGTGGCCGAGCTCCGAAAATTTGTGCAACGTGACGGCAAGGACAAATCGTTGAATTCGATGGGACTGCGAGCCCACGGAACCGGCGAATCGTTCACGTACCTGTCCGGCGTCTGATCGAAATCGAGGTGTCTGGAATCCGCTGAACATGTGCCGCGACCCGACGCGTAGATCATCCACGCCGACGAACCATCCGGGTCCGCACACAGGGCAGTCCCGAGCCAGAACTCGACCTCTGGCTCGGGACAGCCGCTGCTGGTCTCCACAGCGAATTCGAAAGGACGTACGGTGAACGCTTCTACAGCCAACACAGGCGCAACGGCCTCGCCGGGTCCGCCGTGGGCACGCCGGACCTCCAGGTCCTCAACGGCACGGCCCGTCAGGTCCACGGCGCCGACATCGTGGTGATCGTGACCAACGGCCGGGTGACCGCGCCGGCCGTGGCCTTCGCGAAGCAGCAGCGCCTCCACGTGATCGACCGCCACACTCTCGGGGAATAGGCGTCCGGCTCACGTCCCTTGTGGGAGCTCCTGCGGTCCGTCCCGCCGCCCCCGCAGGCCGACCACTCTGTCCTGAGCAGCCAACCAGGTCACGAAGCCGTCCTGTCCTGTCGCTTCTACGACACGCAGGGCCGAACTGGGCGGGCGGAAGCAGCGCCCGCTGGTGGGAGCGGCGTGACGCGACCGCACGAGGTTCCGGGGCGGCGGTCAAGGACGTTTCGAAACGCGATGCGTCGGCGACCCAGGCCGCGCGAAGGGTCCGGACAGATTCAGCCATGCCCCAGCCCACTCAGGGCCTGGGGCTTTGGTCTCCAGCGAGGAGGTAGCAGTATGCGCAAGGCCGACATCGGTGTAGCCAGCCGCCCGGGACTCAGGCCCACCCGTCCAGGAGATCCCCCCGGGTCCGCCGACGCGGCGCACGCCGTACTACGCCACCCCATGGCCGGGCTAATTGGAGCCGCCGAGCTCCTGCAGAACCCCGGGGCGCCGCGCGGCGGTTCGGACGCGGTCGGGATCACGGCCCGGGTCGACCCCGACACCGGCATCCTGACCCGGCACACCATCGACCACACTGTCGCCGCCCACTACGCCCAGCAGGGCATGCCCGCCGACGAGGCCGCCGCGTACTCCTCCAAGCTCACCGTCAGCTTCAGCGACCTCTCCATCGCCGCCTGCAACGAAGCCCCGATCCCCAAGGGCCACCTGGTGATCCTCACCAGCGACGGTGTCCACGACCAGATGGATCCCACCACCCTCAACACCCTCGTCCACACACACCAGAACGACGCCCAAGCACTCGCCGAGGCTCTGGTCGCCGCTGCCGAGGACGGCATCGAGGACGGGCAGCCCTACCGCGACGACGCCACCACCATCGTCATCCGCCCACTGCCGGCCCCGCCCGACACCGCATGAAAGCCCGGTAGCCCCGGCACCCGCACGCTCCTAACGGTCCTGGCCACGCCGCAGCACGCGTAGGGGGTGGGAACCATGAGATTCCGGCAGCCGGTGCAGACGCCCTGAACAGCTCACCCCGCCACGCTGCGCATCCTGCGCATCGTCGGCCTCCGCAACCTCTCTTCCCCCCTCCCAGGACTTCGCCGCCCACTGACATGGCGAGCCGCGGCGGCCAGGTCCAGCCGTCTGCCGAGGGGCGCAGTGTTGAAGTGGCGAAGCGGAAATCCGAACCTGCACAACAGCGATCTGGTGGGAGCCATGTTGGGGCGCGGCCCCCACCAGCGGTGTCAGCGGTGGCTGCTTGCGACCTTCCAGAGCGAGAGGTCGAGGTTGGTGGAGCACAGGACGTCCGGGGGCTCGACGGGTGGCGGTTCCACGGTTCGTGAAGGGAAGGGGATCACTTGTGCATCTTGTTCTCCCTGGGCGTCGTCCGCCTCCTGTCCGCCGGTGTGGTTCGCCACTTGCACCTGCGTCATCTGTTGGTGCCCCGCGAAGATCCCTCCCGGCTGTCGGGTCGCAGACGCGTCCTGCCTGCCGGTCTCCAGGTCAGGTGGGCTGGCGGCGAGTAGCAGGGATAGGAGAAGTCCGGCTGAGCGACTGGAGAGAATCTTCGCTGCTTGAAGGAGCCGGTGGCGTTGCGCGACGGGCAGGGACAGGGCCACGCAGCCGATTTCGCCGTCGATGACCAGTGGGATCGCTACACACACTTCTCCATCGGAGTACTCCAGGATGTCGAACTGGGCAGCGAGTGGGCCGTGGTGGTCCAAGTTGTGGAAGAGGGCAGCGCCATCGGTGATGGTGCGCGGAGTGAGCGCGATGGGCCGGTGCCTTGAGAGGTGGTCCATCCGTTGGTTGAAGTCGAGCTGGGAGAGCAGGCTCTTACCGACCGCGGTTGCGTGTGCTGCCGCCGTGAAGGCGACCCCCTGTTTGACGCCCGGGGTGCTTGGCCCGTCCGACCATCGGACGATGGACACTTCCCCCTGGCTGTACGTGCTGATGTACACGGCCGCGCCGACGGCGTCTCGCAGGCCCGCGAGGACCTGGTCGATGACCTTCCCGGGGCGGCCCGCTTCGGACAGCGCGATCAGTCGCAGCGCTGGCCCCGGTACGTACCCGCCGTCGGGCGTGCGCAAGGTCAGGTGCTGCTGATTCAGCCACACCAGCAGGCGTTGCATCACCGGCTGGGGAAGGCTGGTGGCCCAGGCGAGGTGCTTCTCGCCGACCGACCGGCCCGCGCCGGCGATGATCTGCAACACCTCAAGAACCCGCTGCGCGGACTGCCAACGCCGCAACGGCCGGCTGGCGGGTGGGACCTGCTGCGCCAGGTGCGTCAACGACGCGTGACGCAGCGGAGCCGCCGACCAGGCCGAGCCGACCTTCGGCTTCTGGTCCCATGGGGCTGCCCTGGATGGGACTACGACCGGCGCCGTGTCTGCGGGCAGGACATGCGGAACGGCTCCTGTACGCCGTGGCTGGGGGATACGGCCGGTGAACCTGCCTCGCTTGCGGAAGGTCGCCAAGAGAGTCCGTACATCGGCGATGAACTCACCGTCCTGCTCCGGGAGGGTGTCCTCGTGGTTGGCGAGGCCGATGTCGGCGAGGTCCCACCCGGCTTCCCGCAGAAGCGTCCGGGCGTCCTCGTGTCCCCAGCGGGCGGCACTCACGACGGTGGTGACGGCCTGCGGGGCGGAGTCCGGCCCGGACTGTCGCCACAAGGTCACCGCCAGCCGGAACGCCGCACCGGGATGGCTGTCCTCGCAAGCCCGCTTCAGCCAGTTCCTGGCCCGGTCCAGCTCACCGATCCGCAAGGCCTTCGATCCCAGCCTGTAGCAAGAGTTGGCGTGCAAACGTCGTTCAAGCTCCTCCCCCCTCCACACCTGCCTTGATCCCCAATCGCCTCCGGGCCGGTCCCAGAAGTCGGCTCCCTTCAACCCGGACAGCAGGGCGGCGAACGCGGAAGGCTCCGCCGCGCCGGTTTCGCCCCGATCGCTGTCGTTGCCGCTCACATCACTCACCTGTGTCCTCTTCCCGGCGCCGGGTCTTCCTGTGCCGATCGCGGATGTGGAGCTGAATCTGCTCGTCTTCCCTCAGCTCTGCTGCTGCCTTGGTCATCAGGGTCTGGATCCGAGCCGGCTCCCGGTTCATGCGCTCCGCGATGGCCTGGTCCTCCATGCCCTGGCTCCGCATCTCCGCAACGTCCTTGCGTTGTGTCCGCTTCATCCGCCTGATCGCAGGTATGACCAGGTCCTCAAGCGGGTCCACGGGGGTGTGCGGCACAAGGCCCGCGTAGTCGCCATGCAGGTCCGAGGTCCGACTGGGGCGCGCGACGAATACGCGCTCGCACTCCTGGAGCCCCGCCTCGTCGGCGGGCTCGGCCATCTTGTCGTAGGCGTCATTCGCCAGGTTGTTTGCGGTCTCCCTCGCGTACGGGAGCGGGTTGCGGTCCCGCTTCTCGGGATCCCGCTGCCACACGACATAGGTCCGCACGAGGGCCTCGTGCGCCAGGTCCTGCACTTGGGAGCGCAGCATCGGATGCCGCTTCCACAATTTGTCCGCGATAAGGCGGGTCCACTCCTCCGCGCGCAGCTCGAAGAGCGTTCGCGCGGCCTCCTGCCAGGGCAGCTCCTCCTCGTCCGGGCTGTCTACCACGGGCCACGCTCCGGCTCGCGGGCATCGGGGACAGGGCTGGCCATCAAGGTGGTCCAGACCGTCATCCGGCCGCCACCCGGCGTCTCGTGCCGCACGATGACGGACCAGCCGCAGCCGCACGCCGTACCGGGACCACGCCCGGCCGGGGCAAGAGCCTCCTCGCGTTCCACTCGCCCGCGAGGAGCCCTGACCCAGGCCCGGTACACGGCGAACACCACGGGGGTTACGCCGGCCACGGCCGAGATGAACCCGACCACGTCCAGGGCTGTCAATTCACGCTCCACATGTTCGTTCGGAGAGCAACGCATCCGCGTCACGTCTCTCTTACGGCGTGGAGGGCTTCAACTTTCCTGGCGCCCGAAAGTGATCGGACCCGACGGATCTCCTTCGATTTCCGTCCGCTATCGCCCGACAGTTGGAGCAGTGTGAAACCCGAGCACCCTGCTAGGGGCTCGCTCTCGGCGACGAGCTTGCGCACAGGATGTACCCATGCTCGAACCCGGCAGCGGCTTCAGTGGGGAGTAGTGAACAGTGAACGCGACCCCGGTCGAGCTGCTGTCATGGCTACCCCTGTCTGGACGTACCGGGCGAAGAGGGATTCCGCATCGACCGCCGAACTGGTTCAGCTCCTGGCAAGCAGGCAGCTAGGGTCCATACCAGTCCGCGCCGACATGGGTGCGTGGGTCAGGGCCGGTGCCCAGAGCGCTCTGGAGCAGTACGACCGGACCGTCTCGGCCCCCGGATTCCGCTGGAGCCCGGGGGCCGCAATGTGCCGGGGGCCGTGCCCGAATGACGATCCCCCCGGGGGTGGCTACATGTAGCCCCTGGCCGAGCTGCAGCAGGGGAATGAGGACGGCCGCGGCGTCGCACCGGTGGCACGCTTCGGCGCCGCGCCTGAGCATCGCATCCAGGGCTTCCTCGACCCCGAGTTCGGCCCCGCCACTGGCCGCCTCGGTCATCCAGTGCAAACACGAGAAGGACGGCTGAGGAAGGAAGCCCGCCGATACCCCGGACCTGCATGTCCTCAACGGCACGGGGCGGCAGGTCATGCTCACCAACGGCCGCATCACCGCCAACGCCGCCACATTCGCGAAGTCCCAGCGTCTCCACCTGGTCGACCGCCACCTCCTCGCCGAATGGGCCGCTGGCTCCCGCCCCCTGCGGGACCTCCGGCGCGCGCTTCCCCCGCCGACCGCCGAGAGGCTCCGTGAAGCGGGAACTCACCGAGGCGCAGAACCCGGTCGTCCTCTGCCCTTCGTCGAGGGGTAAGGATCAGGCCCGTTGCCCAGAGTGTTGGCCTGCGTTGTGGGGCAGCGTTTCCCGGCCATTCTTCCGGGGATGGCCGCGCAGGATCTGCGGCGGATCGGGCAGTGCGCGGTGAGTTGAGCTGGGGCAAGGGACGCTAGGGCGGCCGTAGAGGGGAGCCCGCTTCCGAGGCCTCTGCGGTGGGGTCGCTGCTCCGGGACGTAGCGCCACGCACTTCGGTACGCGCCCGCTCAATCGACTTGAAAGCGCTTGGCTGCCACCTGAGTTGGTGGCTACTTTACTCAGCGTTCGAACGTTCGAATCAAGCTTTTGGCGTGGTCGGGGGCGTGCAGGCGCCGCACTGCCCCTCGTCTCACGCTGTCCTGTCGTTTTCCTTGTCCGGGATTGGATTGGCATGAGCCTGAGCAACCGCAGAACAGTACGAGGTGCCGTGGTCGGCGTCGCCCTCCTCGGTCTGGCCGGCATCACTCCCGCCCACGCGGAGGGCAGCTGGAGCTCCAACATCAGTGGATGGACCCGCGGTGACGAGTCACGCCGTTGGGACGACCGGAACTCCGATGGCGTCAGCACCTCCGTCGGCTTCGGTGGCTGCGTCACCGACAGTGCCAACGGCTTCAACAACGCCACGCTGCAGTTGTGGAAGGACGTCTTCGGTCCGGACGAGGAGCAGGGCGTCCGGACGAACTACTGCAACAGCACGTACTGGGGCGACAAGGCCGCGGCGAAGTACTACTTCGAGCTGTGGGGGCTGGGATCCGGCCGCGTTCTGTCAGTGAACAGCGTCTACACCCAGTACTGATACACATCGAGTGACCGCCGCCTCAAGAGGTCTGCTGGGCAGGGTTCTTGAGGCGGCACGCTCGCAGTGGACCATCTACCAGCCGCCCCGCACGGCGGGGGCGGCGGATTGCGCACCCTCATGGCTTTGGTATTCGACGGCGTAGCCTTCCGGTACACGCGGAGGAACGACGTGTTCGACGGGTTCGACCTGCATCTGGACAGTCCCGCGACGGTTCTCCTGGGACCCAACGGCGCGGGTAAGTCGACGCTCATCGCGCTGGCCTCCTCGCAGCTGCGCCCCCGCGAGGGGAACCTGTGCTTCAAGGACCTCGATCCCGCCAAACGCCGGGAGCGGGCGGCGTTCCGCCGGCAGGTCGCCTGGATTCCCCAGCAGGTGACGCCGATGCCCGGGCTGACCGTCCGCGAGCAGGTCGCCTACGCGGGCTGGCTCAAGGGAATGTCCCGTGCCGCCGCCTGGCAGGCCTCCGAGCGTGCGCTGCAGCGCACGCAGCTGGGCAAGCTGGCGGACCGCAAGAGTCACCAGGTCTCCGGCGGCCAGCTGCGCCGTATGGGCATCGCGGGCGCCCTGACCCACCACAGCGAGCTGATCCTGATGGATGAGCCGACCGCCGGCCTCGACCCGCAGCAAAGGTCCGTGTTCCGCCGGCTCGTCGAGGAACTCACCGGGGACGTTCAGATCCTGGTCTCCACACACCAGACCGAAGACCTCTTCGACCTCTACAGCCAGGTCGTCGTCCTGGACGAGGGCACCGTCCGCTTCCAAGGGACCACCGCGCAGTTCCACCAGCTCGCCGACCACGGGGAATCACCCCGTGAGCATGCGGAGAGCGCCTACGCCCGCCTCGTCGGCAAGGAGGCCTGAGATGCTGGTGCGCACCATCGTCCGGTCCTCCTCGGCCACCTGGCTGTTGCCCCTGCTCGCCCTGTTTGTCGTGACGGCCCTGGGCGACGACCTCACCAGCTGGGTCACCCCGCTCTACTGGCCCTCCGCGACCGGCACCGCGACGTTCGCCCAGCCCTTCATCGCCGCCGCGTGCGCGGCGGCCGGAGCCTGGGAGGGCGCCCGGCTCCACCGGGGCCGGGTCTTCGACCAGGGGCCCGTCCGCTCCCCGCTCGCCATCACCCTTCCCGCTCTCGCCCCCGTCGTCGTGATGGGCGTGATCGCCCTCCTCGTCGCGTTCGCCACCGCCGCGGCGGCTGCGGATCTCGGCCTGGGGGTCCCGCACCTGGGCATCCTCGCCGTCTCGACGGCCATCCTCATCGCGAACACGCTCGCCGGCTGCGTCCTGGGACGCGTCCTGCCCGGTGTGCTCGCGGCCCCCCTTGCCCTGATCGTCGCCTTCATCGCCAACGCCTACCCGGCGTCCTGGTCCACCCGCTGGATCCGGCACATCGTGGCAAGCAGCCTCGACAACTGCTGCGCCGTCGACCAGGTCGTCGACCCCCGCGCACTGTGGAGCGGCGCCGTCTTCGCGATCGCCGTCAGCTGCGCCGCCCTGATCGTGATTCACTTCCGCGGCGTCCTCCCGGCGGCCGTGGCCGCGACCGTCCTTGCGGTCTCGGGCGCCGGCATCGCCGGATACCTCGCCCGGGACATCGACTACGACCCTGTCGTCGCCCGCCCAACCACCGAACTGGTCTGCGACGACGGCACGCCCAAGGTGTGCCTGTGGCCGGAGCTGACACCCCGAGCGGACATGATCACAACCGGAACCCGGGCTGCCACGGACCGTCTCGCCCAGGCCGGCCTCACCATCGCCCCGACCCTCACCATGGCCGCCGAACCCGGACCCGGAGAGACCAAACTCGGCATCCCCACGAAACCCACCCCCGGCGATCTCGCCGCGGGCGTCGCCTCCGGGTTCCTTCCCCGACCTCCCGCCTGCGCCCTCAACGGCGATCCCTACCCCGCAGGGGTCGCGCAAGGCCCGCTCGCCGCCTGGCTCTACGCCACCGCCAGTGGAGAAACCCGCCCCACCGAGGGGCGCTTCGACCCGCGCGACGTCGCCTTCGTCACCGAGAAGGTCCTCAGCCGGCCCAAGGACGTCCAGCTCGACTGGTACAAGCGCAACGCCGCCGCCATGGCCAACTGCACCGACAAGCCCCCGATCGCCCTCACCGCCGGGAACGGCCAGTGATCTGGTGGTGCAAGGCCCGCGCCGTCCCTGCCCTTGCGGCGACACTCCTCGCCACCATCGCCCTCGGACTCCTGATCGGCGACGCCCAACTCCCCGTCCCAGCATTGACGGGAGCATCCGGCGACTTCCTCATCGGGCACCTGATCACCCTGGCCCCGGCGATCGTCCTCCTCTACGGCATGGGCCGCGGCGACCTCGCCACCGAAACGGTCGCGAGCCGACCCCTGCGCACCTGGGACACCGCCCTCGCCGGGACCATCGGCCTCCTCGGCCTGAGCACCGCGGTGATCAGCCGCCTCGCCGACGCCGACGGCCTCACCACCGTCCTGGGACGCAACCTCGCCGGCTACACCGCCCTCGCCCTCCTCCTCCACCCCCTCCTCGGGCAGCGCCTCTCCACCTCGGCCCTCGCCTGCGTCCCCCTCATCTGCGCCGCCACCGGCTGGGCAAGCAACGGCGACCCCGAGCACTGGGCCTGGATCCTCCACCCCGCCGACTCCCTCCCCGCCCTGCTCCTCGTCACCGCCCTGCTCCCGGCAGGCATGGCGTTCGCACTGATGTGGCGCCGCCCGCCCCTGACCATCCGGGGCCTGTAGCGCGCCACGCCCGGACCCGGCCTCCCAACAGGAGGCCGTCGCACCCCATGAAGGAGAAACGTGCACCACATACGCAAGCGCGTCATCCACGGCGCCGTCGCCGCGGCCGTCCTGACCCTGACCGCCGGTATCGCCCCCGCCCACGCAGAGGGCTACTTCACCTCCAGCCTCTCGAACTTCACCGACGGCGATGAGTCCCGCCGCTGGGCCGACAAGAACACGGACGGCACCAGCACCGCCGTCGCCCTGTGGGGCTGCAGTGGATCGCCCCACATGTCGACCGGATTCCGCCTCGAGGTCTGGAAGGACGTCTTCGGACCGGACGAGGGCAAGGGCTCCAAGCAGAACAGCTGCAACACCAACTACTGGGGCGACCTCGCCGCAGGCAGCTACTACTTCGAGACGCAACTGCCCGGCGGCTTCTCCGTGTCAGCGAGCGGCGTGCGCGTCGACTACTAGACGCCCAGCCTGAGCAGCGCCCGGGGGTGGGCTCGCGAAGCAAACGATCCCGCGAGCCCGCCCCCGGGCGACGAGGCAGTGGCCATCGCCAGCTCGTAGTCGTCCGGGTGCTGCCTCAGGGTGGTCGGGTCGGCCCGCCTTGAACAGGATGGGGCGCAGCGCAGCGATCAACTCGGCACTGGGTGGTGGGGCCTGGGCGACCCGGCGGTGAATGTGCCCGTGCATTCGTCGCCCAATCGGGTCTCCTTTCACGTGGCGGTTGCGCTGGCTCGCCCGACTGCGAGCCTCGGCGAAGTGGGGGCCAGCGGTCGGGCATGGGTCCAGGAAGCCAGTCAGAGCGCTGTCTCGTAGACGACGGTGGTGTTCGGGCAGTCTTCGGCGATGCCGAGCAGGGCCTGGCGTTCGGCGTCGTCGGCCGCGAGGGTCCACCGGAGTTTGGTGGCGGTCCACTGCGCCGCGTACTCGCAGTGGTAGCCGCCCGCCGGGGGAAGCCACTGCGCCGGGTCCTTGTCGGCCTTGGACCGGTTCGACTTCGCGGTGACCGCGATCAGCGTCAGCGGGGACGCCTGGTCGTTCGCGTACGCCTCGCGCCGGGCCGCGTCCCACCCGAAGCCACCCGAGTCGTGAACCTCGGCCAAGGGTACGAAATGGTCTACGTCAAGACCCGCGGCGTCCGTCACGACGACGTCGTCGTAGGGGCTCAGCCACGATCCGCCCGACATCTTGCAGCCCGCAGCGACCTGCGGAGCCTCGACGGCCTCGGACAGGATGACCTCGCGGCGGGTGTCACAGCCGTCGGTGGCGTTCAGCCCGCGGTTCCAGTGCTTGTACAGGTCCCGCTTGTAGCCCTCGCGCTGCTCATCGGCGACCGTGATCCGGTCGATCGCCTCGGACAACGGCAACGGCGCTCGGACTCCGGGAGTCCCGGCGATACCGAACGCAGCGGGGACGGATGCCTGGGCGTGGGCCGCGTGCGCGGCGGGTGCGGTGGCGAGAAGGGGCAGGGCGGCGAGCGCGAGCGCGGGCAGACCACGCTGCAGCAGGTTCTTGATCACGCACTGGGTTGTAGCGGCGCCGAGACCCGATGGACAGGCGCTGGGGCTCCAACTCACCCGCGCGGCCGCCCTCAATCACCGCAGAAACGATCACACATGGGGCAGACGAACGCGGGGGCCCGGACACTGTCAGCTGAACCCCATCTCGGGCTGGCCCCAGGGAGTCGGGGGCTTTGCCATGCGGTTCTGCTGCCAGCGTGCCAATCCTGCGGCAGCCGTCGGACCGGCCCTCGAAGCCGGGTACGTCTTCCGCGGTGACGTCCAGGCGCAGCCGGTTGAACCACAGCGGGTGACGGAAACCGCCCCGCGGCTGGCACACCGCACTCCGCCCGGGCGGCAGAATCACGCGTGTCAGCGCGGGCGGCGGGTGTGCTTCGGGTTATCAACGTTGCCGCCGCACTTCTGCTGTGCGCGTGCCAAGGCCTCCCTGGACACCGGGCCTCCCCGCACGGGGAACTTGTACCTGCGACTCGCTCGGCTCGGCCTGCTGGCCGGGCCGGGCGGGGTACTGAGCGCGGGATCCAGCCAGGTCCAACATATTCGTGCCATTACCGCCCAACCCACCTCCAACGTTCCTGACACCCGGCTACACAGAAGGCTGCGGGTAGCGTTTTGCCTACCCTGCGTGGTGATGGCCGGTGGGGAGGTTTGGCGGTTGCTGACCATCAACGTGGCGGTGCTGCTCGCAGTCATCGTCTTTTTTCGGCTGCGACGGCGCACTGAATCCCGTAGCCGTTTCGACGAGAAGATGACCGTGGTCATCGTTTTGGCCCTTGGAGTCCTGCTCGCTCCCACCCCGGTCGGCCAGGGAATCCTGAACGTCCTGGGCCAGCTCGCGAGTGGCGTCGCGCAGGCCAGCCGATGAGCCCGCGCGCCCGCAAAGGCCGGGCGACGGCCAGGCGCCCGCCAGTGCGGCGGCGTACGCGCAGGCCGAGCAAGCGACAACAGCGCGCGGAGGACCGACTGCTCGGGGTCCTCGTGGCCGGGGTCGCCGCCGTCGCCTTGGCGGGAGCCTTGATCAACTGGCTGTTGGCCCACGTTGCGACGCCGCCCTTTCAGGTGATCTTCGGCCTGATACCCGTGGAGGTACCGGTGCGCAGCGCGGCGTCCCAGTCGATCCGAATCTGTCGGCGCCGTTGCCCCGGCGGATCCGACCACGCCAAGGAGGTCGGGCCGCTTCGCGGGGTGGATCCGGCCATCGCGGGGGAACGGCAGAACGCCTCGATGCGGCAACTGTCCCGTCGCGCATTCCTTGATCGAGCAGGCCCACGTGCAGCGGCACCGTCTGGCTTCTTTGATCGAGGGCCGGCGCGACGGTGCCTGCCCCTGCCGAGCGTGCTGGGCCCGCCTCATCCATCTGTCGCGCTACACCGCAGCAGCCGCGCTCGAACTTCTTGCCGCATCACCTGAACGGGCGCCTCGTCGGCGGGACACGCAACTGAAGCCCACCTCGGGCCAAGCAGTGTAAGTACTCACTGAACATGGGCTTCAGGCCGAACACCCACTACCGGAGGCAAATACGTAACGACATAATCAACTCACTTTCAGTAACTCTCGGGAGGGTGTGTGCTCAAGACGTGGCGCGAGGAGTACCGAGCCAACCAAGCGACGAAACGGCAGATCGAACTGGAACGGTGGGAGCAGGAAAAGAAGTGGCGTGAGGAAGACCGTGCGGCGCGGGAGAAGGCGCTCGCGGCGAACGCCGCCGGGGCGGAAGAGCACAACGAGAACATCCGGGCGGCCACGGGGGTTTCCTATCTGACCCTGGCCTGCCACGAGGACACCTGGACCTTCATGGCTGCCCGTGCCTTCGGCCAGTGGAAGCCGTCATGGACCCAGAGCACCCGCATGTTCGGTGCCGGGGACCAACCGCACCACCCGAACATCGTGGAGGAGGGACGATTCACCGTCGACCCGAATCTTCCCAAGGGCCGGATCCGCAAGATCGCCGACCACCAGGGGATGCAGGAGATCCTCCTGTCCGGTCACAACCTGGCCCAGCTGCTCAACGTCCTGCACGAAGGCACGAAGGACGATGACGTCGCGCTCTCAGCCCGCTGCAACCGCTTGTACAACAAGCTCGTGGAGTTCGTAGAACTGCTTGACCCGGAAGCCGAGGCTGGGCAGACGACCGGCGTACGGTACAGGATCGACGACAGCGTAGACAGCACGCACGTCAAGAAGTCTTAGCCCAGCCCACTGCGCTCGGACCCCGTGCCCGGGAGGCCGTCGGCATGCTCCGCGGCCGCGGTCCCGCCAGCGCGGCTCCCTTGGTGGACCGGCGGGAGCGGTGACAGCGGCTAGTGATGAAAGAGGCTCTCACCAGGTCAGCGGCCGTGCCAGAGGCCCAGCCGCTGATCGGCTCCCGCGTAGGTGCGGCGCGTCGTAACTGCAATGGAGCGACCACGCACTGACCCAGAAGGCGAGGCTGCGCCCTGGCCGGTGGCGCCTGCGGCCATCGGCGAAGGGGTGCGGGGGCATCGGCGTTCACGAACCCGCCAAGATGAAATCCGTGCGAGCGGCCGTGGGTCTAGGCGCCACGACGAGGGCTGCCTCCATCGTGTGAGGGCGCACGGTACTGGCCGCAGCATCGGGGCCGGTACTCGGCCAACGGTGCCCCTGTTCCTGGCGCCAGTCCAGCGACATGGATCAGAGAAAGCACAGGCTCAGTGATCGAGCTGATGCAGCCACCGGACGCCGCCACGCCCAGCGTCATCACAACCCCGTCCGGCCGGGTCCGACGCCCGGGTCGTCCCCTTTGCCACCGTTCTTCGGCCTCACTGGCCATCCATCGACCTGACATGCCCAAATCTGCAGCGGGCCAGGCATGCGGCCGTACTTAGGATCGCCCGACGCCTGGCCGCCCCTACGCTACTCCGCATCCTCAGCGACGGAATTATTCGCAGCAGCCTGAGCCCACCAGTTGAGGATGCATGTTTGCGCGATGTGCGCGAAGAGGTGCAGATACATGGGTAGATCCTTCTGCACCCATGCCGCGTTACCCTTCGCTGCTCCGAGGACAGTGGGTCGCTCTTCGAATACTCCGCCCAAATCGTCAGGCCTTTGACACATGGGCCACGGGAAGGGGACCCCTGCATGCAGCCTCTTGGAGCGATAGGTGTAGATGATGCCGACTTGCTTGCGAAGACGAGACCAGTCGATCTGCGCATAGTCCGGCGGACGAAGGGCGGGGGGACCCGGGGCATGGATGGTTACAAAGTTCAGAAATCGCGCAGTGGCCTTCACGATGGGAGAAAGAATTGAGGCGACCCTGTCCAGATGGTCGGGACCTCCGTTTGAAAGCAGTTCCTGCGCCAGATCCTCCATCTCTTCGAGGAGGACGGCCGCCGGCTCCTTGGCGTCGATCGCATCAAATCCCGCGATCACCTCCAAGGAGGAGACCAGGAGAAGCCACGCCATCTCGGGGTCTTGATCGGCGGTCCACAGGGCGTCTCGAAACTGGCGAGCAGCCCTGACCAGTACTACTGCCTGCTGCCTTGACAGGTTGAAGTACCTTTCCATCCATTCAGGCAAGGGCGCCAAGTCGAACACCGCCGCCGTGGGTAGAATGGAGCGATTTTTCGGAACCCAATCCGGGGCCTGATGGGTACTGAAATTTGCACTTCCTCCCGGATTACCCGCCTCGAAATTCCGCACCACTCCACCGGATCGAATCCGGATTCCCAGGATCACGGAGACGAGGCACGCAATTTCATCATCAATCGACAGATTCAACCAAGCTTCGGTGTCCGTTTTATCCATCGGTTGAATATCAAATTCCGGAATGTGGTCGTCGATTCGGAGCGTCATAATGGGACCCATGTGTCCCAATTCGAAAGATCCAGGGCATGTGGTGAACGAGAATGGGGCGATGGAGGTCTTGAGGTTGCCTCTGACCCCGAAAACATCAGAGTGGAGCAAATACTCGGCGCCACGCTCACTGGGAAATCCACGCTTCGCGAACTGATGGGAAAGCCAACTCCATGGGGCTGAGACATTTTCCGTTGCGATCTCTTCAGGATTCAACGTGCACCCCTGTCTGTCGAGAGATTGATCGATCGGCGCAGGCCCTACCCGGGGTTTGCTCGGCTGCGAACAGGCGGTATGGGCCATCGTCGTTGAAATTTATTGGCTGGGTCTGCGAAGTCCCTTGCCCTGCCGATGGATCCGGGAAGGTGAAGGTCTCCTATCTACGCGCCTGCCGATCCTGAACGAGTCGCTGCCAGCGCTGGCGGACAGTATCGGGGCCATCGAGCCAGGCCACGTCTGACGGTGTGGTCAGCGGCAGGTCGGCCATGTAGTGGGCGACGTCGACGTAGTAGGCGTAGTCGCCGCGTTCGGCGAGCTGGCGGAGCCGGTCGATGACGGTGCGGACCTTGTCGTGTTCTCCGAGGGCGGCGTGGTGCAGGGCGAGGGCGAGCTCGAGGACGGCTTCGGCCGCAGTGATTCCTGCAGCGTGGATCTCGACGCGTAGCGACCGGGCGCTGTCGAGGCTGGTGAGGGTGCCGGCTTCGCGGGCAAGGGCGGCGACCCTAATGGTGAGAGCGGTAGCGCGCTGGTCGAGTCCGGCCAGGAGCTGCTCGGCGAGGAGAACTTCGTCATCGGCTCGGACCGGGTCGGTGAAGGCGTACGCGAGCGCGAGGTTGGTTTGGGCGATGGCCTGCTCGCCGGCGTTGCCGTGCTCTTCGGCTTCGGTGCGGGCGGCGATGAAGGCGTCGGCGGCCTGGGTCATGTCGCCGTGAGCGAAGTGGATGTCGCCGAGCACGCGGTTGCCGCGCCCGGGCCAGCCCAGGGTGTGCGCGGTGGACAGGGCCAGGGGGAAGTTGCCGGTGGCGCGGGCGAGGTGGGCGAGTCCGCGGGCGGCATCAGGAGCCAGGCGGCCGCCGCCGTCGGCGACTTGACGCATGCCGTCGCGGGATTCGCTGCTCTGGCCGAGGTCGCGATGCGCCTTGGCCCGGTAGTAGAGGGCCATCTCGTTGAGTTCGGCGGGCAGCAGACCGGTGTCGATGACGTGGGTGAGGCGGGAGGCGGTCACGGACCGGTGCTCGTGCTGGCGGCGGGCGAGAGCGGCCAGGAGTTCGGCCAGGGCGTCGGCGCTGGTGGCGAGCTCGTCCTCGCGGTCGTCCCGGATGGGCAGGGGCAGGGGCTCCCACACGTAGTCATCGGTGTAGGCCCAGGCGGCGTCGGTGAGCCAGTCCAGGTCGAGGCGGTGGTCGCGGGCCATGGCGAGGCCCTGCCGCAGGCAGCCGACGAGCAGGCGCCGGTCCGGGCCGTCACCGGCCTGCCACTGCTCGCCGAGCGCGGTCAGGGCGCGGGCGGCGGCCTGTTGCCAGTCGCCGTCGGTCCAGCGGTCGTCGGTGGCGTCGTCGGCGGTGCGCAGGGTGGAGCGGATGAGGGCGTGTAGGTGGTGGGGCCACAGCGCGAAGGGGTCGTTGCGGACGAAGGGCCGTTCCACCAGGCGGGCAGCCGCGGACAGGTGGGGCAGGCCGGCCGTCGCGGTGGCCAGGGGGAGGTCGAAGGCGTCCAGCAGGCTGACGGCGCGCAGGAGGTGGCGTTCGTCGGGGGTGAGGTCGGCCAGGGTGCGGGTGAGGAGGGCCGGGAAGTCGGTGCCGAAGTCCGCGGGGGAGGGCGTGCGGCCGGTGCGGCGCAGTTCGAGGAAGCGCAGGACGGCGAGGTCGAGGTAGAGCGGGAGGCCATGGGAGCGTTCGGCGATCACCGTGCGCAGGCCTGCGTCGATGAGGGGCTGGCCGTCGCGGGTCAGACGCCGGGCGAGGTAATCGGTGCAGTCCTCGGGGGAGAAGTCGCCGATGAGGACCTGGCGGCCGGTCCCGGTGGGGGTGCCTGCAATGCGGGGGCCGGGAACGGCCTGTCCGACGAGCCCGGGCCAGGCGGTGGGGCCGGTCCAGTCCAGCTGGCCCTCCAGTGCGGGGTCGGCCCATTGCAGGCGGCCGCGGCCGGTGACGATGAAGAACGCGTTGGGCATCAGCCACACCAGTCGCTGCAGGAGTCGTTCGAGGTCGCGGTGGGTGCGGGTGCCGGTGTCCTCGAAGGTGTCCAACAGGATGACCGGGACGACGGCCTGGTCGTCGGGGAGCTGGGCGAGCTCCCAGGCCAGCAGGTGCGGGTAGTAGGAGAGCGCGTCGACGTCGGGCTCGACGTCCAGCAGGTCGGCCAGCCGGGCGCAGCCGGCCAGGGCCCGGACGGTCTGGCGTCGCTCGCGGATTGCGGTGGTCAGGGCGCCGGTGAGGGCGCCGACTGCGCTGCCGACGGTGCCGGGCAGCAGCAGGGCCTGGGCGACATCCGCGAGCGCGGACTGCATCTGCTGCGGCAGGGCCTTGCCGAACTTCGCGGCGAGCCCGCCGCGGCGCAGATACTCCTCCAACGGTTCGCCGGGGTGCTGATGCTCCCAGTAGCGGCGCAGCGCGATATCGAAGGCGGGCAAGGGCCGGTTCAGGTAGGCGGCCAGGGCGAGACGGATGGTGAGGACGACGCGTTCGAAGTCGACGCCGGCGGACCGGGCGAGGTCGATCCGGATCGGCAGGAGCGTTGGCCGGGCGGGCCAGACGGGCTCGCCCCAGCGGGCCGGACGCCCTTCGGCGCCGGCGAGTGCCGCCTCCAGGGTCCGCGACAGCGTCGTCTTCCCGATGCCCCCGACTCCGTGCATGACCAGGATATTGTTCCGAGGCGCTTCGAGATCCTCCACCGTGAAGCCGGGGGCGGTGATACGGGCCAAGTGCTCGACCAGGGCGGCCTGGACGATCTGCCACTGCCCCTGCCGGTTCGTGAACGCCTCACCGGCCTCCACCTGCCGGTCGTTGGTACTGAACAGCGCACGCAGATCCCGTCCCGCCATGGCTCCCCCTGGTGATCGTCTTCTGTCCCTCAATCTATTCCCGTCCTGGAGGCCGTGAAGGTGTGTCAGGGAGAATTGGCTGGTCAAGTACGCCAGCATGACCAAGGTGGTACGCCGTGACCGGCTCCCTCATTCCCGAAGACCCCACGCCCCAGCCGCTCCACCAGCCTGGTGGAGACGCAGAGCAGGCCGAGCGGGCGGTGAAGGGGGTGATCCGCTGGTACAACGCCCGCCTCACCGAGGCCCGCGACGGCGGCCTGGACGAGGAGACCATCGAAGCGCTGAGGTCAGGGCGGGAACAGGCCGTGGACGACCTGGACCGCCTTGAGGACGCCGACGAGGACACCACGGTGCAGATTGCCGTGGCCTACGCCGCCCGCCTCAAGGAACTCAGCGGCAGCTGACTCAGCCAACTACAGGCAGCAGGACCATGCTGGTGAACCACCAGTTGGGCCTCCTTCTGGCTGAGGGTGCCATGGAAGACGTAGTCGCGCGTGTCGTATCAGGTGGCGACGGCCCGGTGATGTGCCGGTTGATGGTCCGTTCGACTGCGTTGCGGCGCTTGTAAAGCTCACTCGAGGCTGGTGGGTCTCCGCCCTCGCTGCTGCGGCATTTATAAAGCCACACGCCCGGCCGCCGCCGGAGGCGCCCTCGTCACCCGGTCCAGGCACCGGTACGAAGCTGCCGCCCCGAACCGGGACGGCAGCTTCGTACCGGCAGGCCACGCGCCAACGCGGTCACTGCCCGAATCTCTGGTCCTACGGTTGCAGCCGGTAGCAGTCAGAGGGATCGATGATTGCCTCGGCAACCAGCCCCGCCACCATCTCCCTTCCTGCCCAAGATCTCAACCCGGTCTGAACACCCATGAGCCAAAACGGCCTCGGAGGCCTGCGCAGCCAGCCGAACGCCGAGGGAGCGGGCACCGAACTGCGGGGAACGCCCGCGAGCCAATCCGAGCAGGCAGAACACCCCTGCCGAAGTGCGCCCTGGCACTCTGCCACAGGCTCTCTCGCCGGTCCTGTAGCGTGCCGTCCCGGAAGCGCCAACTTCCCTTTTCCAGAAAGTACTTGCAGCCGGAACCAGTAGCTGACGCTCTGCCGTCCGCACTTTGTACCCAGTCAGAAGGACATGCCGACATGCCCACGAATGGACTCGCATCCTCGCCCGGCGAACGGGCCGCCTCCGGCCGCCAAGGATCCGAGCAGCGCCATCTGCCCTGAGGTTCCCCCGAGATGCGGAGGGTGGTGACAACGGGTCAGATGGGTTTCATGAGAGGAACTCTGACCATGGCTGCGCCGAGGAAGTACCCGCAGGAGTTGCGTGATCGTGCTGTGCGGATGTACCGCTCCGCCGATCCGAAGCCGCAGATCAAGCGACTGGCCACTGATCTCGGGGTGCACCCCGAAGCCCTGCGTGGCTGGATCCGCCAGGCCGAGGCAGATGCCGGTGAGCGGGACGACCGGCCGACCACCGCTGAGCGCGAGGAGCTCGCGGCCTTGCGTAAGGAGAACGCCCAGCTCAAGCGGGCGAACGAGATCCTGCGAACGGCCTCGGCTTTTTTCGCGGCCCAGCTCGACCCGACCCGGCCCAGGTGACGGCGCTCTTCGACGAGCACCCGCATCTGGAGGTCGAGCCCACCCTCCGGGAACTGCACATCGCCTCCTCCACCTTCCACCGCTGGCGCCGCGCTCAGAAGGAGCCGTGCGAACGGCTCCGCCGGGACGCCGAGCTCACCGATCAGATCCGGCGGATCCATTCCGATTCCCGCGGGATCTACGGCTCGCCGCGCGTCCACGCCGTCCTGCGACGCGAGGGCACCCGCGTGGGCCGCAAGCGCGTCGAGCGTCTGATGCGCGAGGACGGGCTCGCGGGCGTCAGCCCGCGCCGGGGCGCCTTCACGCGCCGGGATCCGAAGGCCACCCCGGCCCCGGACCTGGTCGAGCGGGACTTCACCGCGCCCGCCCCGAACCGGCTATGGGTCACCGACCTCACCATGATCAGCACCGGCGAGGGGCCCTTGTGGCTCTCCGCGATCCGCGACGCGTTCTCCCGCCGCGTGGTCGCCTGGGAGACCTCCGCCCGTGCGGACGCCGACCTGGTCCTGTCCTCACTGGAGTACGCGCTGGCCAGCCGGGAGGTGGAGCCCGGCAAACTGATCCATCACGCCGACCACGGCTGTCAATACACGTCCGTGAAGCTCACAACACGGCTGGTGCGTGCGGGAATTGATGCATCGATGGGGTCAGTTGGAGACTCATACGATAACGCCCTCGCGGAGAATCTCTGGATGATCATCAAGACCGAGTGCGTCCGAGGCCGCGTCTTCGCCACACGGGCCGAGGCGAACCTGGCGCTCTTCGAGTACATCGACGGCTTCTACAACAGCCGGCGCATCCAGAAGCGGCTCGGCTACCTCAGCCCCATCGAGTTCGAGGAGAAGCACTACGCCGACCAGGCGCCGACCGAACAAGCGAACCTGAACACCCGTCAACCCGCCCTGACCAGCTGATCAGCATCTCCCGCACACCGGGGGAACCTCACCCCTGCCGTACGTCGCGGGCCTGGTCTCGTTTCCCGTGTTGGGGACGGTCCTGGCCCTGGCGGGCTTGCCTACAACCGAGATTGTCTCCCTTCTTGCGTCCTGCGCGGCTCTCGGTGCCGCGGCAATGTTCGTCGTCGGCGGGGCTCGCCGGCTCGTGGCGGGGCTGGCCTCAGCCGTCCTGCGCATGACGCAGTAGGGCGGGACGTTGGGACGCCACGAGAAGCCAGTGGACTCGACCGACCCCGTCCGCGCCGCTTTGGCCGCGCTGTTACGGGGAGCCCGCAGCAGAGCCCGTCTGACCTACACATTGCTCGCGCTACGCACCAGCCGCTCAGCCGCCACCCTCAAGCGCGCCGCCTCCGGCAAGGAGATCCCCTCCTTGGTGACCGTCACAGAGTTCCTCACCGCCTGCGGAGCCACGCAGGAAGAGGTGACGATGGCAACGTGCTTGGCCGAAGCGGCCCACGGACTACCGCGCGACGTCCCGGCCTGCACTGTGATCGACCCGACCGGGATCTTCACCGAAGGTGAGCTCAACAGCGCGCTGGTGTCCCTTTACCGGAACGCCGGGCATCCGTCCTACCGGCAGGTGCAGCGCAGGGGCGGAGCCGAGTGGCTCGCTCCGAGCAGCATCTGGGCCATGCTCCGAAACCAGCGGCTGCCGGCCAGCAGGGGGCAGATGGCCGCCTTCCTGCGGGGCTGCGATGTCGCGGAAGAGCAGCATGGATCGTGGCTCGCCGCGTGGGACAGAGCGAAGCGGCCGCCCGCGATGCCCGGCGCCCTTTGCCTGTCAGGCTCGTCCGGCAGCCATGGTCCACCGGGCGTATTCTCGGAAGCCTGCCTCCCTCGCGTCACGAGGCGCGGGGCGAAGATGTATCGCGAGCGCTCAGCCCCTGTCGCCGTACCTGTGTGGTGGGAGGCGGCCCGTTGGGCCAGTGACCTCGTGGGGCTGGTCGGCGCCGCAGACGGCATCGACAGTCACTCGCTCGCCCGCCGGGCGGGGCTGTCGCTGGACTCCACCGCGCGGCTGCTGGAGTGGCTCCGCCGCCAGGGCTTGGTAGCCACCGTCTCGGGCGCCCACTTCCCCGGCCCGGCTCTGGAACCGCTGGCTCGCTCCAGCCGCCCGCTCCTGGGCCACGCCCTCGCCCGGTTGCGCGACGAGGTGGGCGCAGCGGTGTACCTCAGTAGCTACACGGATGGGGACGTTCAGGTCCGGGAGTGCGCGTACAGCAAGTCCGCGCCGCCGGTGAACGAGTGGGTCTCCTTCAGGGCTGCGAGTCACGCGAGCGCCGTCGGGAAGAGCCTTCTCGCCCAGCTTGACTGGGCCGCCCGGATGGAGCACCTCGCCCGCTATCCCGCCGTCAGGCTCACCGAACGCACCATCACCGACCCGCTCGCGCTCTTCGAGAACCTCGACCGGGGCGGCCCGCACGGGGCCCAGTTCAGCCTGCTCGAGTACTCCCCCGACGTGGTCTGCGCCGCCATCCCCCTCGGCCTGCCCGGCGAGGTCAGCGGTCTCGCCCTCTCCCTACCGGTCCACCAGTACCCCCGTCTCCTCACCGCCGCCCAACGCCTGCCCGACCTCGCCCCCACCCTCCTCTTGGCCCACCTCCTCGACGACCGCGCCGACCCCACCACCCGCCGCCAGCCGGAGCTTGTCGTGGCTTAGGCACACCGGACCAGCCCGCCGAACGATAGCGAGAGCCGACGGGCTCGGACCCCATTCGTCTGAGCCCGTCCGCTTACGCACCGCTCACACACAACGCCTGACACCCGAGTGCCGACCGTCCTGGGTACGTGCCACTCGTCACCGCGTCCGCAGCAGGGGGAGTCGGCCGCGGACGCGTTGATACTCCATCGGCACTGCCTGCCACGCGGCGGGCATCAGTGGCTGCGCCTGGGCCGTGACGCCGGCGATCTCCTGCCGCAGCCTTGGCAGCGCCTGGAGCAACGCCCGTTGGACGGAGTGGAAGCGGACGGCCTCCCCTGCGGTGTAGGGGCGACGCCGGGCCACAGCCAACGCCCAAGCGGCCCACCGTTCCCGGCCCAGCGCCCGGTGATCGCCGTCCATCACCCGCACGGCACCGACGCTCGGGTCAACGGCTGCGGCGGCCACGATGTCGGCCCCAACCCGGCATGCGCGCGCGTGCGCGGCCGGGGTGGGGAGCGCCGCGAGCACGTCGAGCTCCAGGGCGCGGGCGTGATTGACCAGGGTGCGCTGCCGGCTGTCGCAGGCACGGGCGGCCAGGGCCGCGACCTCGATCCGGTAGCCGGCCCGGGCGAATCGGCCCGCGCTCACGGCGAAGTCGGCGGCGCTGGTGAAGTCGGCCACGATGAGGAGGTCGCCGCGCCGTTCGCGGACGTAGGCCTCGGCCTCGGCCTGCCAGTCCTCGGCATCCGGTCGCACCAACTCGTCGGCGAGACGGGGGGTGTCATTGACCAGCTGGAAGTGGTCCGGGTGGTGGCCACGCAGCATGTCGGGATCCACCACGACGGTGCCCGGCCGCATTGCCCGGCGCAGCATCCGTCGCGCCTCCAGTTGGCGTGCGCCCGGCTCGCCGACCAGGTAGACGGCCAGCGGGTCCTGGCGGAAGGTGGCCTTGCGCAGGAGGGTCGGGGCGATCAGCTCGTCGAATGCCCAGCGGTGCTCGTCCGTGCTGAGGCGGTGGTAGCCGGTGCCCGGCGGGCCGGGGAGCGGGTGCGCGATGCGGCGAACCGGCTCGGCGGCCGCCGCGGCCCGCTCCGCGTCGCGGGAGACGGCCAGGCGGCGATCCACGGGCACGCGCTCGTCGTGGACCAGGACCTCGGCGCGGACCAGGCTCCGTCGGAAGACGCGGGTCCGGGATGCGCTCCAGGGTCGTAACTGCTCCGCGCGTACCGTCGCGGTCGCGGCCGGCAGCCGGGTCCAGGCGCCGTGGTTGGTGAGCTCGTTGTCGTACAGCGGCTCCAGTCCGCGACGGACCACGGTCACCCGGTCCACCAACTGCTCGGCCTCGATCACCTCGAGCGAATCCAACAGCCCGTCGGCACAGCGGTCCTGGTTCTCCCAGGCGACGTACCGGCCTTCGGGGCCGAAGAACCGCTCCAGGACCCCGAGCTGGCTGTCCGCGTCGGCCACAGCCAGGACGACCAGCTCGACCCGGTAGCCGGCCGCCCGGTACAGGGCCGACATGGCGCGGGCCTCGGCCGCGTCGGCCAGGGCCAGCTCCACCACCACGTCCAGCCGGGCGGCGCGCGCGTAAGCCTCGATCTCTGCCTGCCACCAGTGGGTCACCGGGCGCACCCCGGCGCCGGCCGTCCGTACGTCCCGTTTCAGCAGCATCCCGTACTTCCGGTGGGCCTGCTTGTAGAGGTCGCTGCCGATCCGGATGGCGCCTCCCCGGTGTCGGAGCGCGGTGTGGATGACGTCGGTGGCACGGGACTTGCCGCTGCCGGGCGGACCGGCGACGACTATGAGGACTGGCCGGTCCTGCGGGACGGCGCCGGCTGTCCATGTCGGCAGCAGTACGTCGGTCAGGACCTGGCGTATCTCCGCCTCCGGCAGTCCCTCCGGCATCACGTGCTGCATGGGTACCCGCCCCTCCCCAGTCACCAGGTTCAAACCGAGGTTAAATCTATTGGTAACTAAAAGCCAAATCTGTAGGTAAAAAATGGTAGGATGGGTGGTGGAGGTGACCTATGCCCACCGAAGAAGAGCTGTTCCAGGCTGTGGACGCGCTGCTCGCCGGCGAGCCTGAGATGCCGCCGCCGGCGGAACGCGCCCGGCTGCGTGAGGCGGCCGGAATCACGCAGGTTCGGCTCGCGCAGGCCCTGCAGACGACGACGCAGTCCATCAAGAACTGGGAGGCGGGGCGCTCGGAGCCGCGGCCGCCCCGCCGCCAGGCGTACCAGCGACTGCTGGACGGCTGGATCGCGCAGTACGGCACTCAGCCCCGGACCGCACCGGCGGCGCCCGCGACTTTCATTAGCACCGCTGCCGATCCGTCATCCCGGGAGTCGGCACCACCCACCGAGCCCCCGGCGCCCGCAGCAACCGAGCGGCCGACCTCGTCGTCGCGGCGCCTGGCCGCGAAGAAGGCTGCGAAGAAGTCCGTCGCTCCCGAAGCGGCTACTGCCCACCCGCGCTACGAGAACGGCCCGCTCGCCGTAGTCGACGTCGACGGCGACCAGGTCGTGGCCTATTGCGTCGGCGGCCTGGTCCTCGACGTCCCCGCCAGGTCCCTGCCGGCGCTGGTGGACTGGACCCTCACCCACTCGAAGCTCGGCGCGCCCCGGCTGCACCCGCTCGGCAAGGACTCCGATCCGCTGATCGTGCTGACCGCGGCGGCCGCCGTCCGGTATGGACTGCCCGGGAAGCTGAGCGACGAGGAACGCCGGGCGGGCCGGCTGCCGGAGGGCCACAAGGTCCTCAAGCAGCTGGCGAAGGCCGACTGGCAGCTCACCCAGCGCGGCTTCGGCCCCTGGGCTCGGATCTACCGTCCCGCCGAGGCCGGGCAACGGCGCTGCGTCCAGCTGTGCGTCGTCCCCTGGGACGCTCTCGATGTCCGGGAGTGGGGCGACAAGGACAAGGGCCTGCTGCCCACCACGCTCCCGCCGGCGGAACTCGCCCGGGTCCTCGGCACGTTCGCGACCCGGGTCCTGACCCCGCGGGGCACCACCGCGGTGACCGGCCTGGAGCTCATGACCGCCCTGCGGCCGCCGTCGCGGCGCGCCCGGGATGAGCAGACCGGCGAGTGGCGCACCGACGCCGACGGCCAGTTCGTACGCGAGCGGATCCCCGGCTCCCTCCCCGAGCGCATCCTGGACGCGGTTCCGTGCGAGGTCCCCGACGGCCACCCCCTTCTCGCCGACCTGCCCCGCTTCTACCAGCGGGGCCCGGCCGAGATGCTGATGGAGGAGACCTACGACTGGGGCCGGCCCCTGACCGACGAGGAATGCCTTAAGAGCCACGTCGTCGGCATCGACGTGAACATGGCCTTCGCCGCCGCCTCCAACGGCACCGTCGTCGGCCTCGACGCCCCCGTCCACGTCAAGCAGCCGGCCTTCGACCCGAAGGTGCCCGGCTCGTGGCTCGTCGACCTCTCCCACGTCGAACTCGACCCCCGGCTGCCCTCACCCTTCACTCGCACCGGGGAGCGCCCGGAAGGGCCTGCCTGGTACGCGACGCCGTCCGTCGCCTACGCCGTCAAGCTCGGCTACCCGGTGACACCGCTCGAGGCGTACCTGCGCCCTGACAGCGGCCGCTACCTGGACCCCTGGTACACGCGACTGAAGGACGCCTACCTGGACACGATGGCCGACCTCGGCGTCACCGCCGACCTGGAGGGCCAGGCGTTCCTCGACGCGATGGCCGCCGCCAAGAGCGCGGACCCTGAGCTGACAATGGTGCTCCGCGCGATCAAGGCCACCGCCAAGGGCGGCATCGGCAAGCTCCGCGAACGCCCGCGCGATACCCCGCTCGGCCAGCCCTGGCCCGCACTGTCACGGCCGACCTGGCGGCCCGACATTCGCGCCGCAGTCCTGTCGACGAGCCGGATCATCATGCACCGCAAAATCATGAAGATGGCCGCCCGTGGCCTCTACCCGGTGGCCATCAACTCGGACTGCATCGTCTACCCCTCCGACGGCCCCAGCCCGCTAGACTTCCTGCCCGCCACCCCCGGGCCCGGCGAGTTCCGGCTCGGGGTCACCCCCGGGCTGGTCAAGCACGAAGGCAGCCAGACCACCCTGTGGGCCGAAGCCCAGCACGAGCAGGACGGCCCGCACACCAACATCGCCCGCATCATCAAGAGCGGCGGCCACACCGCCGGCGACGACGGGGAGTAGACCGTGGGCAAGCTCGGGGACAGCCTCGATCAGGCGGTGGCGAAGGCGTTCACACGCCCCGCCCCCAAGTCGGCGCAGGCGCAGATGAAGTACCTCGTCAAACAGCTCAAGTCCACTAAAGCCGCCGCCGAATCCCTGGGTGTCTCCCAGCGCACCGTGGAGCGGTATCTCACCGGCAAGCTCAAGCGGCCCCGCAAGGACCTTGCAGCCCGCCTCGAGGGGGAAGTACGCAAGCGCTGGCAGCCCCAGATCCGGGCCAAGGCGAAAAGGTCCGCCGCGACCACCGGCGGACTGGTCATCGAGACCCGGGCCCGCTTCGGTTACACCGCCGCCGCCGGGACCACCGACGATGGCCGCCTGCGGCACCTGACCCAGGCCCTTCCCCCGGCGTACGCCGCTCGCCTCTTCGAAGCCCAGGAGCAGGGCGCCACGGAAGAACAGTTGCTGGCGATCGCCGCCGAGGGATTCCAGGAGATCTACTTCAAGGACCGCGGCCGCCGCGCAGGCGGCCTCCTGGTTGAATTCACCGACGTCGACCACATCGACGTCCAGCTGTAGCGGCGGAGCGTACGTAAGCCCGTAGGGGGATCTTGGTGAAGACGTCCAAGTGCGTCGTCTGTGACACCCGCGTGGAATCCGTCGCGGCAGAGGTCCTGTGCTCGCGAGCCTGTGAGGATGCCTGGCAGTCACGCCATAGGTGGTACGACCCTTCGGAACGTGCCAACACAGGGCTTTGCGAGTACTGCGACGAACCGTTTGAACGGCGCAGTACTCGTGGGCGGCCGCAGGTGTACTGCACGCCTGCGTGCAAACAGCGGGCCTGGGAGCAGCGCCGGGCGCAGGACGTTCGCGCCTGGGGCCGAGTACCTGCTGCAACTGTAGGACTGCAGGGGTTACATCGTGGGCTTGCTCGGTACACGATCACGGCGTCCGAGGATGAGCTCCTTGAGCTGGAAAAGGCCCTGCTGGCAACGATCACCGAGACAAGGGCGCGCCTGCAGGTCCACCAGCGCCAGAAGCCTCGCGGCTTCTAGGCTCATTACGTTGTGACGTAATGAGCGCAATGGGTGGTGCACCCTTTGCGCTGCCCGCAACATCTTTTCAGCGCGTTCGCCTGGACCCCTTCCTTAAGGAGAGGTCCAGGCTCAGTTCATTTGCGGAGCCGGTTCCTTCCTTGGGAAGGAACCGGCTCTGTGCTGATCGGCATGGAGCCCCACGAGCAGCCCCCGCAACCGTCCAAGGACCAGCGGGCAAGCCCGAGCCAAGGGGCACAAGATGACCATGCAAATCGACCTGGCGGGCATCGTCCTGCTTGTGGTCGGCCTCCTCGCGGCGTACGCCGCCCACAAGTGGAAGGAGGTGATCGCGCCCATCACCGTAGGCGCCATCGTCGTGACGCTGCTCTTCCTTCTTACCCAGCAGCCGGTCTCGTCGCCCCAAGGGTCTTGCCCGCCCCAGGCAGCGAACTCAAGTGGCTGCCCGCCGCAGTCCAAGCCGTAGGATCCCGAACGCCGCCGCCTCAGCTCAGTGCCGGAGCGGCGGCGGCGGCGCACCGACGCGTGTGTCACAGCGGTGGCGCCCGCAGTGAGGCATGTTGACGTTCCCCGCCGCCGACCCTGCGGGCCCCGTGCCGATCCGGGTCGTGCTGCCCGGAGGCCAGAGGGTCGTCGCGGCGCCCTGGCGTCGGCGCCAGAGCGCGCCGGCTTTGACTTCGACGATCCCGAGGCCCGCTGCAGGGACTCCAGTTACCCGTGCGCCTCCATACGGGCCCCCGGCGCGGTGGCCTACTGCCAGGTGATTTTGACGCTGCCGCGGCCTCCTTCGCCGCCACCGCCGCTGCCGAACATGCCCCCGCCACCACCACCGCTCCTGCGGCCGTAGTCACCGCCGTTCTCCTTGTAGCCGCTGCCGCTTCCCCCACCGTCGGAGCCGGCCTTGGCGCCGCCCGACCCGCCGTGGTCGCCGACTCCGCCCGCCCCCGCGCCGCCCCGCTCGACAAGGGCCATATCGCCCGAGGAGCACTTACCCGTGAACAGGCCGCCGCCTCCGACGCCACCGCCACCGCGGGAGGCACCGCCACCGCCCCCACCGCCCCCGCCGGCCGTCGCGTATCCGTCGACAGCGGTAGCGCCTCCGCCACCACCGGCGCCACTGCCGTCCGCGCTGTGCTGCTCCCCGCTGCCACCCGCGCCCCCTCCATTGATGGCGCCGGGGACAGCGCCCCTGCCACCGACCCCGGCCTGGCCCGGGCTTCCCGTAGTCTCCGGGGTGGCACCCTTGCCACCCGCGCCGTTGGCACCGCCGTTGTGGCTGATGTTCCCGTCGTCACCGCCGTCGGCCACGAACCCGCTGATGGTCCCGCCCGGGAAGTTGGTCATCTTGCAGGTGACCGTCCCCCCACCGCCGCCGCCCCCGCCCCCGCCGTAGGCGCCACCGCCACCGCCGCCACCGCCCACGGCAATGATCGTTACCTTTGAACCGGCCGGGATCTTCGGGCTGGTGAACGCCCCGACGGTGTCCCATTCAAGGGTTTTCCCGCTCGGTGCTTCAGCACCGGCCGGCGCGGTGAGACACATCAGGCTGCCCGCCGCCAAGGTGATGGCGATGGCCAGGGAGCGGCCATGGGCGAGAGATACACGCGTACGCATCAGTTCCACCGTTTCCACTAGAGGGCGCCCCGGGGCGGGGCCGGTCGGCGACCGGCCCCGGAACTCCGAGACAGCCAACGGGCCACATGCCTCCCAGGACACCGCCCCCTTCCCCGAATAACGGAAGTCGGCCATCTCCGGCGCGTTGTCGCGCCCGATGAGAGCGCGCGCCTGGCTGGCCAACCAGCGTGGCCAAGTATCGATCAACGTCACAGCTGCGGCCCCTCCCCAGGTACCGCCCCGGCGAAGCACCCCTCATCCACAGGGGCGGTACTGGAGGCTCCAGGGATGAGCAACGACAACACCGCAGCGCGGGCGCAGCTGCGCGACAAGATCCTCGACGGCCTGCGACGCGCGGAGCGCACCCTGTTCACCCGTCCCGCGCCAAAATCCGCGCTGGCCCAGATGAAATTTCTTCGCACGCGCGAGGGCGGCTCCTCGAAGTCCCTGGCGGAACGCCTGGGCGTCTCCCGCAAGACGGTGGAACGCTACCTCTCCGGAGCCACGAAGAAGCCGCAGAAGCGTCTCCAGGCCGCCCTGGAGCAGGAGACCGAGGCGGAGTGGCAACCGCAGGTCAAAGCGCAGGCGAGGCAGCGCGCGGCAAGCTCGGCGGGGCTCGTCATCTCCACCACCGCCTACTTCGGGTTCGGTTCGGAAGGCTCTGACGCGGGCCGGATGCGGGACATCCAGGTCGCCGTATCGCCCTCCCACGCCGCCGCGATCCTCGCCGCCAGGGACACCGGCGCGACGGACAGGGGGCTGCACGACGCCGTCGCTGAGGCCATAGCGGACGCCTATTTCCGCGTCGAAGGTGGCGGGCGCGCGGGCCTGAAGGTGCGTATCGAGGCAGTCGAGCGGTTGGATATCGCGTTTTAGACACACGGAATTCACCCCTGCTATAAACCTGGAGTGACAGCCCGCCGTCGTGCACTCGGGCGGCGGGCTCCCTTTTCTTTCCGTGGTGAAAGCGATATAGCCATGATGAGCAACACGACCGTGCGGGCGTGGTCGGCCAATCAGCGTGGCCGGCCGGGGACTCCAAGGAGGAGCGGCAGCATGCAGGCGAGCGTCGGGGACCGAGTTCACACATACGGCCGGACCGTCGGCCAGACCACCCGCAGCGGCGAGATCATCGAGGTTCGCGGTTCCGGCGGTCAACCGCCCTACCTGGTGAGGTTCGAGGACGGGCACAAGGGCCTGGTCTACCCGGGCCCGGACTGCGTTATCGAGAGCCGTGCCGCCAGCGAGTGACGTCCGCGCACTGGGGCGGGCCCGGGCGGCCCGCCCCAGTGCGGCCTTCACGGGGCAGACCCCTGCGGCTCGGCAACCCTGAGAACTGGTCAAGGTCACGTGGCAATCGGTCAAGATCACGTGTCAGAGGACACCAGGCCGTCGGCCTGCGCCCGGCCGCAGCTACCAGATCGCGGGCATGCTCCTCGACGTCGAAGGCGAGCCGGTGGAGCTGCCCCGAGCCGTCTTCCTCACCGTCCCGTTCTGCTGGCTGCGCCCCACGGACACGCCCGCCTCCTCCAGCCACCGCGACGCCTCTGTCCGCGGCGGCTGACTGCCCACACGCCCCGGCGGGCGCGTTGCACCGGTGCAACGCGCCCGTCGGGAATGCAACAGACCCTGTGCAACGCATCCCCGCAACGCCCTCTGTTGCAGCCTCTACCTGGGACTTTGACAGTCATCCTGGGGAAGGTGGCGCGCGTTGCACGGGGGCGTTGCACCCCTGACCGCAACCGGTTCAACGGGATGGGCCGGATCCCTCCCCGCGTTCCTCTACTGGCGGTAGAGTCGAGGGATGGCAGACGAAACTAGCATCAAGGTCAGCGCTGCGACACGTGACCGCCTGGCCTTGCTGGCGGCCGAGAACAACACCACGATCCGCAATCTGGTCGAGGCCCTTGCCGAGAGCCGGCCCACCCAGTCCGAGTTCGAGGAGCGCGCCGCGCAGGCCCGTGCCGAGCTCGCCTCCATCCTGGGCACGGTGCCCAGCCCCGAGGCCGAGACGAAGGCCCGCGGCCTCCTCGAGCGCCTGGGCGCGAGCCAGGACTCGGCGGCCGCGTAGTGGCGGCCATCGCCGTCGTCCTGGACCACACGGCCGCCACCGCCCTGCACGACCCCAAGGACCCGTTCAACGAGGCCGTCGCGGCCTTCTACGTCCAAGCCTCCGGCGGCCTCGGCACGCTCTACGCCCCGGTGCTCTCACTCACCGCCGGCGACACCGAGCGCCCCGGCATGCTGGCCTACATCCACGGACTCCGGTTCGTCGAGATCGAGCCGTTCGACACCGCGGCCGCGCTCGCGGTCACCGAACTGCTGCACGCCGGGCACTCCTGGGCGGCCGTCCACGCCATCCACGCCGCCCGGCCCTGCGCAGACTTCCCCGCCGGCCGGTACCTGCTGACCTTGACCCCCGAGGCGTACGAGAACACCGGCGTCCAGGCAGTCCACCCCGATCAGTAGCCGGCCGCCCCGCGCGGTACCGCCTTACACCCCAATGTAGGTAGTACCTGTAGTGGTTATGTGCGGGTAGATCTCTCCCCCTCTGAGAGCAGAGGTCGCCAGCGGGCACCACGTTCCACCACCCGCGCGAAGCCGATCCGCACCCCCACCTGGCCGTCCGATGATCCACAAAGGCCCTGTGCGGCCCTCTGGGCGCGTTTCACGCCGTCCAGGCTCCCTGTTGCCACTCCCCGAGCCTGTGAGGCGCACAGCGCCGTCAACGGACTCAACGGCGCCGAGGCCGCGGAGGGTGTTCGTACGGCGCACGCCTGAGACGGATCGTCCCGGTGGGGGTCTGGCTGCTTCCCGCAGCGCGAGCTCCGCTCTCAGAGGGGGGAGAGATATCTACCCGCACATAACCACTACAGGTACTACCTACATTGGGGTGCAAGGCCGACGTCCGAGGGGCGACCGCCGAAGGCTCCCGGGCAGAGCGCCGGCTTCCGCCGATGACGCCCCCGGCCTGGAGGAAGACGCCTCTCGCTGCACCCTTTAGCGCCTTGCACCCTTCGCGGCCGGGCCGGTGCAGCAAGGTGCGCTGCACCGGCTGCTGCACCTGGTGGTGAAGGGTGCAAGGCCCTGCTGCCGGAGAGCGATGACACTTCAGCGGCGCCCCAGGCACACACGGGGTGCTGCTCGGGTAGCAGGTGGGGCTGCAGACGGCAGCAGGACGTGTAGCAAGCGGTCGTTTGGTTGCTGCATTTCCGCATGCTTGACCTGCGCGTTTCCCGCCCGCGGGAACCGTGTGCACGGATCTGACATACCCATCCCGCGCGGCGGATCAGGCGCCCGTCGATGACGGCGGCGACGGCAGCAGCGCATTTGTCCAAGCAGGGAGGGACCTTTGTCCCTGCCCGCGTGGACCTTGTGTGTCGACGCCGACACCATCAGAAGCCGGGCCGAGCTTTTGACCTGCTGGATCGCTGCTCACGCCGCCCGGACGGTAGCACTGTCGAAACCGTTCTGTTTCAGGGTGCTGAAACAAAGAGGCCGGCGCTCCCCCCGAAGCCAAAACGGCGATGCCCCGGAACGAATCCCGGGGCATCGCCGCAGATCAGCGCGGACGATCGGTCAGGCAACGTGCGCGAGGTTGGCCAGCTGCGCGGCGTAGCGGGCCCGCCGCACGGCCCCGATCATCTCGGCGTTGGCCACCTTGATCTCGGGGATGGCCATGACGTTGGCGGAGACCTTCCCGCCGGTGAGGAGCGGGTGCAGCTGGTACTGCGCGCGCTTGACGCCCCAGACCAGTCCGCACTCGGCCAGGTCCCTGAAGGCCCGGTTGACGTTCGGCTTGCTGGACCCGAGGGCTCGGCGCATCTCGTCCTGGCTGATGTGCCCAACGCCGGTCTCGTCGTCGTGGATGGCCAGCAGGAAATCCAGGACGCGGCGGGCAGTCTGCGTGATGTCGACCAGGGCAAGGACGGCCAAGATGTCACGGGAGATCGTGACGGTCTGGTCGGTAGGCGCGCCGGTGACGTCAGGGGTGCTCATGAGGGCCTCCTTGGTGCCGGTGGTGGACATCGACCTGGATGAGCGTATGCCGGTGGCCACGGTCATGCGCTCGCCGCCTTACGGCCCGGCGGCTTGGGCCGGCGGGTCAGGGGCACGACCTTCTGGGCCCTGCGCTCTGCGTCTCGGGCCGCCTTGGCCTCGAACTTGACCCGGGCGCGCTCAGCACGCCACTGGGCCGGGTACTCAGGGTTCGGGATCAGGCAGTCCGGGCCCCCGGCCTCGATCCAGTCGGCCTGCCACTGCTTCTGTTCCTCGCTGGTGCCGGCCACGGTCAGCCAGGGGTTGAGCTGGACCACACCGCGCCGTGCCGTGCGCATCCACCCGATGTGTGACCACCACTGCGTGGCTTCGCTGACGCTCGGGGATGAGAGGATGCAGCGCTCCTGGAGAAGCCGCTGGGTGATCGGGATGTAGCCGCGGACCTTCGCCTTGTGCGTCGGGTCCTGCGCGGCCACGAGCTTGAGCCAGACCTGGTACCAGCTCGGCGGGAGCTTGAGGCTCCCCAGGATGTCCATCTGCAGCCGCGCCGCCAGCACGTAGCCGCTCAGCTGCTCGCTCGCCGCGAACTCGCGCCCCATGACGGTCTCGACAGTCAGGAGGATGCCGCCTCTACCATCTGGCCGGGCGACAACTCTCTGACCAGGCGCGATCTTTGGCAGCTGCTGCATCAGGGGCCCCTCCGAGGTGATCAGTGGCGGCCCAACGGTAGCAGTGGCGAAACCGTTTGTTCTCAAGCCACTGAAACAACCGCACTGCACCGAAGCACTGACGCCTCGTCAGCTAGGAGGGGTCTTTGTTCTACGCCACTGAAACAAACGGAGGGGGTTTGTTTCAGCCCACTGAAACAAACAGGTCTGCATCGTTGCAGGTCAGAGCGTTTTGAGGGCTTCTCGCTCTAAGTAGTTAACAGAGGCCCCCTCACCTGCCCCTCCGTCACTTCCCGGCCTCCCAGGGCCTCCGGCTCAGAACGGCCTGCTGTGACGTGCCGGGCGTGTCGCTCTCCTACCCCGGCCCTGTCTGACAGTGACTGCCTGACTCTTAAATTCTGAACCTTTCTCTACCCTCAGGAGCTGTTTATTGACTGCTTCTAGGGTTGACCCATCCGCTATTCTAAAGTCTCGTCCGTCGCTTTCTTTCTCTAGCTATTGTGTTTAGCTATTACGAGCTTCTATCTAGGCCGCCCCGGCGGGTGTCATCCATTCCAGAATCCATCTAGGCTTGAGTTTGACGCACCCCCCTCAGGGTTCAGCCACATCCTGACATCCTCCCCACTCCACCAACCCGCTGAACCCCGACGGCCTGTCACCCCCTCTCCTCTTGCTGCCGCTTGTGCCTCACCCCCGTCCGGCCTGACGGCTGATCTACTGCCTACCTGGTCTGGGCCCGTGCGGAGCGCGGGCGGTGGCTGGAGCGGAGCGGAGGCCACGGGTCGGCCGGAGGCCGGCCCCCGGGGGGCCGAAGGCGCCCCGGCTTCACTGCGGTTGGCGGGTTCGCGGAGCGGGCCCGCCGGGCGGTGAACGGAGTGAACCGCCTCCGCTCACGCGGAGCGGGAGCGGAGGGAGGGGCGGAGCCCCGACCGCTCGCTGTCCAGGGCGGAGCCCTGGGGGACCCGCTCCGCGGG
>NZ_JBVHZI010000022.1:0-89706 GCF_055574495.1 Streptomyces sp. NPDC029836
GTCGAAAGGTCGTTGCCGAAGGACGCCGTCTCCGAAGTGAAACGGTCACCCGTCAGCTGCATACCGTCACCCGAATCACCCGCGAAACGGATGATGACGTGGTCGACGCGGCGGACCTCGGATCGCGTCGGCACGTCAGCCGTTCTGTTCTTCGCGCAGCAGCTCCGGCGCGTGCCGGTAGCCCATGATCAGGACGTCGCGCACGGCCGCCTTCGCGGGGTCGACGGGCAGGATCGGGCGGACCGCGTGGAGGACCTGGGCGTCGGCCCAGTACATGGTGTCCATCTGCTCGGTGAGGCAGAACTCGGTGACGAGTTCCCGGTCGAGGTCGTAGACCTGCGACTCGCCGCCACGGGCGTTGAAGCGACCCATCAGGTGGATGACGCCGAAGTCGACCTCGTCGCGGTGCGGGCCCTCGGGGGTCGGCTCGCCCGTCTCGTCGGGGGTGCTGATGATGCGGAACTGGTGGCACTGGACGTCCCACGGGTCGTCGCGCCAGGCGTCCTCGGGGACCGGGAACGTCTCGAAGTCGGACCGCAGGAGCCGGGTGAGGAGCGGGTTGGCCAGGGTGGTGCGGCTGAGGGGGGCCACGTCGCGGTCGATGCCGCCGGCGTAGTCGTTGGCTCCCATCGACTGGAAGTAGGGGCGGTGGGGACGCAGCCGGACCTCGCCGGTGCGGGGGACGAAGAAGAACCGGTCGTAGCGGCGTTCGCGGAAGCGGGACCCGCCCTTCAGGTACTGGTCCGTCTCCAGGTTCTCCCATTCGGCGGCCAATTCCTTGACGTGTTGCCGCAATTCGGTGTCGATGACGAGCCGGTCGGCCGGCATCAAGGAATATCCGTTGGTCCTGAGCTCTTCCCGTGCTGCGTTCTGCATTGCTGGCTCCTCCGTGCCGGATCTCACGCACTCCTGCTTCCCGAGGTTCCCACAGGACTACTGACGGTGAACTGACAGGGCGGCCGGGTCAGGGGCACGTCAGTCGGTCGTCACACCCACTGTGCTTCACTCGGCCGGTATGACGGAACAATTGGTGTCCTCGCCCGGATCGGAACGCCGCTCGGTTCTCGAAGAAATCGTCGTGGCGGAATTCAAGGCCGCGCTGCTCATGCCCGATGACGAGGAGCTGCCGCTGGACGACAGCTTCTTCGAGCTCGGCATGACGTCCTTGCTGCTGACGTTGGTCAAGCAGCGGCTGGAGGAGCAGCTGGGGCGGGGCATCAGCAGTACGGCGCTGTTCAACCAGCCGACCGTCGAGCGGTTGACGGATTATCTGGCCTCCGAAGTGCTGGCCGACATCTTCGACGTGAACTGAGAGGGGCGGCCGCCATGCCGGGAACACCAGGAACGCCAGGAATGCCGGGCACGCCGGGAGTGCCGCGCAATTCGGGATCCCCGAGCCCTTCTCATGGAAATGCAGATCCGGACGTTCTGCAAAGGCTGGAAGCGGCGGAGGCGGAGATCCGCCGACAGAACGCCGAACTCGGGCAGTTCCTGCTGGAAAAGCACGAGCCGATCGCGGTCGTCGGCATCGGAATGCGTTTTCCCGGCGGGAACGATTCCCTTGCCGCGCTGGATTCCTTCCTGCGGGACGGTCGTTCCGGTATCGGCCCGCTGCCGCGCGACCGGTGGGTTCCCGAGGTGGCCGACGGTGACATCACGGCCGTCGCCGGTGGTTTCCTCGACCGCATCGACGCGTTCGACGCCCAGTTCTTCAACATTCCGCCCAAGCAGGCCCCTTTCATCGATCCGCAGCAGCGGCTGCTGCTGGAGACGGTGTGGCAGGCCCTGGAGGACGCCAACATCGATCCGGCCGGTCTGCGGCACGGCGACGGCGGCGTCTACGTGGGTGCTTCGCCGCTCGACTTCGCGCTGGAGCTGGAGGGGTTGTCCGACGAGCAGCTCGACGGGAGCCTGACGACCGGGCTCGGCGGCTATTCGATGTCGGGGCGGCTCTCGTACTTCCTGGGCTGGCGCGGTCCGAGCCTGACGACGGACACCGCCTGCGCGGCCTCGTTGACCGCGCTGCACCTGGCGGTAGAGGGGCTGCGGCGGCGCGAGTGCGGGATCGCGCTGTGCGCGGCGGTGAACGCGCTGCACAACCCGCGCTCGTTCGTGATCCTCTCGCACGGCCAGATGTTGGCTCCCGACGGGCACTGCAAGACCTTCGACGAGAGCGCCGACGGGTACGCGCGCGCCGAGGGCTGCGGGGCGCTGGTGCTCAAGCGGCTGTCGGACGCGCTGGCGGACGGTGACACGGTGCTGGCGCTGGTGCGGGGTACGGCGATCGGGCAGGACGGCGAGAGCGCGGGGCTCAGCGCGCCCAACGGGACGGCGCAGGAGGCCGTGATGCGGGCGGCGCTGGCCAACGCGCGGCTGGAGCCGGGCGACATCCAGTACGTGGAGGCCCACGGGACGGGCACCCCGCTGGGCGACCCGATCGAGCTGGGGTCGGTGAACGGGGTGTTCGGCGCCTCGCACGACGCGGAGCACCCGCTGACGATCGGCTCGCTGAAGGCCAACATCGGGCACATGGAGCCCGCGGCCGGGCTGGGTGCGGTGCTGAAGGTGATCACGCAGATGCGGGCGGGGGTGTTCTTCCCGCACGTGTGGCGGAACCTGTCCGGGCGGATCCCCTGGGAGACCTACCCGATCACGGTGGCGACGGAGCAGCGGCCGTGGGAGGCGCCGGTGCGCCGGGCCACCGTCAACGGCTTCGGGGTCGCCGGGGCCATCGCGGTGGCGGTCCTGGAGGAGGCCCCGCAGGCCGGATCCGGAGCCGGAGCCGTCCCGCGGGAACCGGCCGTCGACGGCGCCGGGCACATCGCGCCCGGCCAGGTGTTCACCCTGTCGGCGAAGTCCCGGCCGGCGTTGCGGTTGCAGGCCGAGCGGTACGCGCGCTTCCTCGCCGAGCACCCCGGCACTTCCCTGGCGGACCTGTGCCGGACCCGGGCCACGGCCCGTTCGCACTTCCGGTACCGGGTGGCGGCGGCCGTCGCGGACCCGGGTGAGCTGGGCGCGCACCTGGAGCGGTGGAGCGCCCCGCCGCGCGGGGAGGAGAAGCCGGACGCGTTCCGCAAGGTGGCGTTCCTGTTCACCGGCTCCGGTTCGCAGTACGTGGGCATGGGGCGGGCCCTGTACGGCCGCTTCCCGGTGTTCACCCGGTACGTGGACGAGTGCGACGCGCTCTTCGCGCCGCTGCTGGGGCGTTCCGTGGCCGCCGTCATGTTCGGCGGGGTGCCGGACGCGGAGGAGACCTTGGCCCGTACGTCCTTCACGCACGCGGCGTTGTTCACCCTGGAGTACGCGTTGGCCCGGCTGTGGCTGTCGTGGGGCGTGCGGCCCGCCGTGCTGATCGGGCACAGCGTCGGGGAGATCGTGGCGGCGACGGTGGCCGGGGTGTTCACCCTGGTCGACGGGATCACCTTCCTCGCCGCGCGGTCGGCGCTGATCGAGTCGGTGTCGCAGGCGGCGCCGGGCGGCATGGCGGCCGTGTCGGCGCCGGCGGACGAGGTGGGGCCGCTGCTGAAGGTCTGGCCGGACCTCGCGGTCGCGGCGGTCAACGCGCCCGGGCAGTGCGTGATCTCGGGCGGCGAGCGGTCGCTGGCCGAGGCGGTCGAGGCGCTGCGCGCGCGGGAGTGGACGGTGACGCCGCTGCGCGTGTCGGCGGCGTTCCATTCGCCGCTGATGGCGGGGGTGTCGCGGCCGTTGGCCGAGGTGCTGGGTCGGATCTCCTTCCACGAGCCGCGGCTGCCGCTGGTGTCGAACCTGACGGGGCGGATCGCGTCGGCCGCGCAGTTGGCCGACCCCGCGTACTGGGTGCGGCACGTCAACGAGACGGTCGAGTTCGAGGCCGGGGTGCGTACGGTCGCCGAGCGGGGCCGGCACGTGTTCGTGGAGGTCGGGCCGTCGTCGGCGTTGACCTCGCTGGCCCGTCGTTGCGTACCGCGGGAGCAGCACCGCTGGCTGAGCTGCCTGCGGGCCGAGGACACCACCGGGGCCACGCTCGACGCCGCGCTGGCGGGTGCGTACGCGGCGGGGCTGAACCCCGCGTGGGGCGAGGTGTACGCGGGGGGTCCCGGACGGCGGATCCCGCTGCCGGGGTACGTCTTCGACCGGCGGGGCTACCGGCTGCCGGCCCGGCCGGCGGGGCGCGGGCCGGCCGACGGGCATCCGCTGCTGGGGCGCGAGTCCGAACGGGCCGACGGGCAGCGGGAGTTCACGGCGCGGATCAGTGCCGGGCAGCCGGCGTACCTGGCGGACCACACGATCGGCGGCCGGGTGTTCATGCCGGCGGCCGGCTATCTGGAGCTGCTCCTCGCGGTGCAGGACGAGGTGTACGGCGACACCGGGCGGGCGGTGGAGGACGTGCGCTTCCACGAGGCGCTGTTCCTGACCGACCGGCCGACGCTGCTGCTGACCCGGGTGCGACCCGGGCCCGACGGCCGGCCGTCGGTGGAGGTGTCGAGCCGGTCCGCCGACGAAACCGGCGGCGCGGAGCGGTTGCACGCGACGGCCCGGATCGCGGCGGAGCCCGACACCACCGGCGGGCTCGCGGGTCCGGGACGGGAACTGCTGGGGCTGGCCGGTGCGATGGCGGGCGAGGAGCCGTCGCGGGTGCTGGACGGCGAGGAGGTACGGGCGGCGTACGCGCGGGCCGGCCTCGCGTACGGGCCGCAGTTCAGCCGGGCCCGCCGGGTGGCGGCGTACGGCCGGGACTTCGCGGTGACGGAGCTGTCCGGTACGGGCGCCTCCCGCGCGGAGCACCTGCCGCCGCCGCTGCTGGACGGGGCGACGCACGCGCTGGCCGCGCTCACCGACGACGGTCACCGGTACGTGGCCACGAGCGTGGCCCGGCTGCGGGCCTTCAAGAAGCCGCGCGGGGAGCTGCTGCGGTCGGCGGCGCGGGTCGCGCGCGCGACGGCTTCCGACGGGGCCGCCACCGGAACGGCCGCCGGTACGGCCGCAGACCCGGCGTTCACCCTGGACGTGCTGCTGCTGGACGACGGGCCCGGCGCCGGCCGGCCGGTGATGGAACTGTCCGGGATGGGCTTCACCCGGCTCCCGGACCGCCCGGCCCCGACGGCGGACGCCGAGCGGGAGGCGCAACGCGCGGCGGACGCCGCACCACTGGACCCGGCCGCGCTCGCGGCCGCCCCGCCGCGGGAGCGGCACGGCGCGCTGGTCGCGCTGGTCCGGGCCACGGTGGCCGCACTGCTCGCGATCGAGGACGCGGAGTACGTGGACACCCGGGCGGGCTTCCTGGAGCTGGGTGTGGACTCGCTGACGGCGATCGTGCTGAAGAGCCGGCTGGAGGCGCGGTTGCGCGTCCCGCTGGTCTCGTCGGTGGTCTTCGACCATCCGTCGGTGGAGGAGCTCGCCGGACACCTGGCGCACGTCCTCGCCCCGGAGCCCGCCCCGACCGCGCGTCCGAGCTCGTGAACGACCACGGCGTGTACGACCACGCCGTGAACAACCACGCCGTGAGCGGTCCCGACGTGGACAGCCACGGCGTGAAAGACCACGACCTCACCCCACCCACCACACGAACGACACGACGGGGGCACCCCATGGACGACGACACCCGTACGGAGGACCGGACCCTCGCCGCGCGCGCGGCCCGGCACGCCCGGTCCCGGCCCGACCATCCGGCGGTGGTCTGCGAGGACCGCACGCTCACCTACGCCGAGCTGCACCGGGAGAGCAACCGGACCGCGCACGCGCTGCGGGCCGCGGGCCCGACCACCGGCATGCGGGTGGGCTACCTGGGCCGGGAGTCGGAGCACTACTACGACCTGGCGCTGGGCTGCGCGAAGAGCGGGGCGGTCCTGGTGCCGGTCAACTCGCGGCTGACGGCCCGCGAGGTCGAGCACGTCCTGCGCGATTCGCAGGCCGGGTTGCTCTTCGTGGAGCGGGAGTTCCGGTCGGTCGTGGACGGGCTGCGGTCGGTGCTGCCGGAGCTGCGCCAGGTCGTCGAGATGGACTCCGACGACCACGTGGCGGGCGGGTTCCTGGCGTGGAAGGCAGGCCGGCCGGACAGCGATCCGCCCGTCGCGGGCACGGCGGGCTTCGACGACGCGGTCGCGCAGCTGTACACGAGCGGGACGACGGGCCTGCCGAAGGGTGTGGTGTTGGCGCAGCGGACGTTCTTCACGTTCATCGCGGACACCCGGGCACAGGGCGTCGACTGGATCGACTGGCGGCCGCAGGACCGGGGGCTCAGTTGCTTCCCCGGCCTGCACACCTCGGGGTTCGGCTGGTTCATGCACTCGTTCAACGCCGGCGCCACCACGGTGATCATGCGTCAGTTCATCGCGGACGAGGCGACGCGGCTGATCGAACGGCACCGGATCACCACCCTGTGGGCGGCGCCCGCGATGCTGCGGCTGATGCTGACCGAGCGGGGCACGACCCGCGAGACGTTCCGGTCGCTGCGCAAGGTGGTCTACAGCGGTTCGCCCATCGACCGGGAACTCCTGCTGACCTGCATCGACGTACTGGGCTGCGAGCTGGCGCAGGGCTATTCGTCGGCGGAGGCGGGGAGTTTCGTGACCTGTCTGGCGCCGGAGGACCACACCCCGGACAGTCGGGTGTTGGCCTCGGCGGGGCGGGCGTGTCCCGGCAACGAGGTGCGGATCCTGGACGGGGACGGCAACGAGCTGCCGCCGGGCGGGGTCGGCCGGGTCGTCATCAAGAGTCCGGCGCGTTTCCTCGGGTACTGGCGGTTGCCGGAGGTGACGGCCGGGTCCCTGTCGGGCGAGTGGCTGTCCATGGGCGACATGGGGCATCTCGACGCCGACGGCTACCTGTTCCTGGTGGACCGGGTCAACGACACGATCATCGTCGCCGGGCAGAACATCTACCCGACCGAGGTGGAGAACGCGCTGCGCGAGCATCCGGCCGTCGAGGAGGTCTCGGTGTACGGGGTGCCGCACCCGCAGTGGGGCGAGGCGGTACGGGCGGCGGTGGTGCTGCGGCCGGGCGCCGAGGCCACGCCGCGGGACTTCCTGCGGTTCCTGAACGGCAGGATCGCCGGGTTCAAGATCCCGACGGGGTACGACCTGGTCGGCGCGCTGCCGCGCAATCCGACGGGCAAGGTGCTGCGGCGGGTGCTGCGGGAGCGGTTCACCGACCCGGCGGCCGAAACCGCCGCGCCGGCGGTGTAGCGGGCGTGGACGGGATCTCCGTACGGCCGCTCGTACCGCCGGCGACGCTGCCCGACGTACAGGGTGCGGCGCGGTGGCTGCATCCGGCCGACGCCGAACCGGACGGCGGGGTGCGGTTGTTCCTGCTGCACCACAGCGGGGGCGGCGCCTCGATGTACCGGGACTGGGCGGGGCTGTTGCCGTCGGTGGCCTGCCAGGCGGTGCAGTTGCCCGGGCGGCAGGAGCGGCGCCGGGAGGCTCCGTACACCCGGCTCGGTCCGCTGGCGCAGGCCCTGGCCCGGGTGGTGTCGGACGAGCTGGACGGGCGTCCGTACGCGGTGTTCGGCCACTCGATGGGGGCGCTGCTGGGGTACCGGCTGACGGTGGAGCTGGAGCGGCGCGGCCTGCCGCCGCCGGCGCTGCTCGCGGTGTCGGGCTGGGCGCCCGCCGGTTTCTCGGCGCCGGCCGAGCTGTCGGCGGATCCCCTGGTGGCGCTGCGGATGTTGGGCGGGCTGCCGGCAGCGGTCGAGGACGATCCGGAGCAACTGGCGGCGGTGGTCCGTGCGATGGGCGCGGACGCCGCGGTGTGCGCGGACCGTCAGGACGACGGGGCAGCCGTGGGCTGTCCCGTCGTCGCGTACCGCGGCCGGGAGGATCCCCTCCTCGCGCCCGGGGCCATGCGGTCGTGGGCGGGGCGGACCCCGGCGTACCTGGGGTGCCGGACCTTCCCCGGGGACCACTTCTACCTGCGCTCCCACGCCCCCGCCATCACGGCCGACCTGGCCCAGTTGCTGCCGCGGTACGCCGCGGGGCACTGAGCGGGCGGCGTACGGGCCGATCACGGTGATCGGCCGACCGCCCCCGGGGATCCACGCCGGTCCCACCCCGATCCGTCCCCGATCCGTCCCCCATCCGCTGCCGATCTGCTCCGATCCGCTCCGATCCCTCGACCCGTCGATCACGGCGACCCAGGAGGTCCCCATGCTCCCCCGACCCAACGAACTCCTCGCGCGCTACATCGCGTTGTGGAACGAGACCGATCCGGCGCGCCGGCGCGAGAGGGTGGAGGCGCTGTACGCGCCGGACGCCGTCTACGTGTTCTACCGCAAGGACCCCCTCCGCGGTCACGCGGCGATCCTCGACCAACTGGCGTACACGCACCAGGTGTACGGGCCGATGGGCTACGAGTTCCGGTCGTCGAACAACGCCAACGGCCACCACGACGTGGTCCGCTTCAACTGGGTGATGGTGTCGGCGGCGACGGGCGAGATGGAGATGTCCGGTCAGGACATCGTCGTGCTCGCCGAGGACGGGCGAATTCAGGCCGACTACCAGTTCCACGACCGGATGCCCTCGGCGTTCGTCTACGACGACGGGTACGAGGAGCACGGGGTGGCGGTGCGGGCGGCCCGGCCCCGGCGCACCGGTGTCGCGGGTCCCTGACGGGGACCGGACGCGTACGCACCCCGGCCCCGCGGCATTCCCGTGCCGCGGGGCCGGTCGCGTGCCGGACGGTGCGTCAGCGTGCGGCGGCCGTCACGAAGGCCGGGCAGTACTGGCGCAGCACGAGTTCGGTGGTGGCGACGGCCATCCGGGCCGGGCCGTCACCGCCGAGGACCTCGCCGTTGGCCAGGAGGCCGCCGACGATGAGCATGAGCGTGTCGGCCAGGGCCTCCGGGTCGTCCGCGCCGGCTTGGGCGCCCCGGTCGCGGAGCCAGTTGCGCAGGCCCTTGAGGTGCAGTTTCGCCTCTTGGCGGCCCGGGTGCAGCGGGTCGCGGAACTCGCTGGAGGTGTTGTAGTAGATGCAGCCGTGGAAGTCGGGTTCCTGGACGCTGGCGTGGAAGAACTCCATCAGCGCCAGGATCTGGCGGGCCGGGTCGCCGCTGTAGGGCCCGGTGACCTCCTCGGCCCGTTCCCACCACTGGGCGTCGCTCTCGCGCAGCCAGGCCGCGATGAGTTCGTCCTTGCTGGCGAACTCGCGGTAGAGGAGGCTCTTGCCGACTCCGGTCGCGTCGATCACCTGCTGCATGCCGACGGCCCGGACCCCCTGTTCACCGAAGAGTTTGGCCGAGGCCTCCAGAATCCGCCGCCGCGTGCCTGGTGCCGGTGTGCGCGCCATGTCTGAACTCCTTCCCCTCTCCCCCGCGGATCCCAGCATACGTTTGACACAGGGGTTTCGGGGCGCTAGAAATGGACCGATCAGTCCGGGACTGATCGGTCCGTCATTCTTCCTGTTGCGCCACCGCTTCCGACGACACTCCGATCGGAGTCTGATCATGACCGAGGCTTCCCCCACCTCCCCTCCTGTCGCACGGGCGTTACCGCCCACCCCCGCGGTCAAGAGCCTCCCGCTCCTGCTCCTGGTGGTGTGCGCCGTTCAGTTCCTCGACGCGATGGACATCGCGTCCATGGGCCCGGCCCTCCCCCTGGTCCAGGAGGACCTGGGGATGTCCACCTCCTCGCTCCAGTGGGTGGTGTCCGCCTACGCGCTCGGCTTCGGCGGGTTCCTGCTGCTGGGCGGGCGACTGGCCGATCTCTACAACCGCAAGAAGCTGCTGATCGGCTGGCTCGTGGTCTTCGTGGTCGCCAGCATCCTGGGCGGCATCGCCGACGACGGCGTGGTCCTGGTAGTCGCCCGTCTGCTCAAGGGCGTCAGCGCCGGCATCACGGCGCCCGCGGCCATGGCGATCCTGCTCGACGCCTTCCGTGACGAGCAGTCGCGCAACAAGGCGCTCGGCACCTTCCTCGCGGTCGCCTCGGCCGGTTACTCCCTCGGTCTGATCCTCGGCGGCCTGATGGCCGGCGTCTCCTGGCGGCTCGTGCTCTTCGCCCCCGCCGTCGCGGGCGTCCTGGTCGCCCTCCTCGCGGCCTCCGTGGTCCCGTCCCAGCAGGACTCGGGCAAGCGCGGCAGCCTCGACATCCTCGGCGCCGTCACCGTGACGGCCGGCGCGGTGGCCCTGGTCTACGGACTCAGCCGGGCCGCCAGCCACGGCTGGGGCGACGCGCAGACGATCGGCTCGCTCATCGCCGCCGCCGTCCTCTTCCCGCTGTTCGCCGTGGTCGAGAGCCGACACCCGGCGCCGCTGGTGCCGTTGTCCGTCTTCCGCAAGGCCGAGCTGACCCGCGCGCTGGTCGCCATGCTCTTCTTCGGCGCCTACGTCTCCTTCCAGTTCGTCCTGACCCTCTACTACCAGGAGCAGTTGGGCTGGTCGCCGCTCCAGGCCGGCCTCGCCTTCCTCCTCGGTGGCGTCCTGACCGCCGGCACCGCCCGCTACGGCGCCGCGCTGGTCACCAAGTACGGCGCCTGGCCCGTCGCGACCGGCGGTCTGGTCCTGCTGAGCATCGGCTACCTCGGCTGGGTCCTGCTGCTCGGTCAGGTCGACCCGCTGGTCACCCTCTTCGCGCAGCAGCTCCTCGGCGGCCTCGGCTTCGCCGCGGTCTACCCGGCGCTGAACATCGCCGCCGTCGGCACCGCGGCGCCGGACGAGCAGGGCCTGGTCTCGGGCCTGTTCAACGCCGGTGCGCAGATCGGCAACGGCGTGGTCATCGCGATCACCGCCACCGTTTTCTCGCTCTCCGCCGGCGGGGTCGCCCCCTACCGGGCCGGGCTGTGGACCGTCACGATCATCACCCTCTTCGTGACCGCCGTGACCCTGGCGGGCGCCGCCCGCCACCGCAGGTCCGCGACCGTCTGACCGCACCTCCCGGGGGCGCCGCCGCGGCCGCGCCCCCACCCCCGAACGCCGTGCAACATGTCAGGCGCACCCATTGGATCCCCCGCATCCGGCGCCGGACGTGTTGCACGGCATCGTCGTATCCGCCCCCGGGCCCGCGCCGCCGCGCCGGGTCCGGGGGTTTCATTGACACGCTCGCACCTGACCAAGTACGGTCGGGACCGATCGGTCCACTAGAAATTCAGTCTCATTCCAGCAGTGTGAATCGATCGACCGGCGCCACTGCACACGACACCGTTCTCTTTCCATCTCGCGGGGAGATGTTTGTGTTGCTGTTCTCAGTTCTGGGCTCCATAGAGATAATGAAGCACCGCGGCTCGGTACGCCTCGGCGGCGCCATGCAGCAGACGCTCCTGGCGTCCCTGCTCGCCGCCGGCGGATCGCTCCTCACGGTCGACGCCCTCATCCTCGAACTGTGGGGGACCACTCCCCCCGCGAAGGTCGAGAACGCCCTCCAGGCACAGGTCAGCAGGGTCCGCAGGACCCTGGCCGCCGTCGAGCCGGACCGTGAGGGATCCCGGGTGGTGACCAGCACCTCCGGCTACATGTTCCTCTTCGACCGGTGGGAACTCGACGCCTACTTATTCCTGGACACCGTGGACGCGATCCACGCGCGGACGGGAAAGGGCGGCCTTCCCGAGCACCGCCAGAACATAGCGGACCTGCGCGAAGGACTATCGCGCTGGCGCGGTCCGGTATTCGGCGGACTCGCGGGCGGACCCATCTGTCGGACGGCTTCCACGAGATATCTGGAAGCGAGAAATTCCGCATTGATTCTGCTCTACGACCTGGAACTCCGCACCGGCGGTCACGAGCGGATCCTCCCGGAGCTCACCGAGCTCTACTCGCGCAACCCCAACCACGAGCAGTTCTGCATGCTCCTCATGCGGGCCCTGTACCGCTCCGGCCGGCAGCTCGACGCCCTGACGGTGTACCGGCAGTGCCGGCACAACATGATCGAGTCCCAGGGCATCGAACCCTCCCCCGTCCTGAGCCAGTACGAGCGGGCGATCCTCACCCACGACCCGATGCTGCTCCAGAACGAGCCCTACTGGCCCGTTCCCGCCCTCGCCGCGAGCTAGGGGAACCGGAGACGATGGGCGGCTCCGACGAAGACGCCGACGCCGACGCGGCCCCCTCCCGCGTCCTGCTCCTGATCGCCCACGGCAGCCGGGACCCGCGGCACGCGACGACCGTACGCGCGCTCACCCGCCGCATCCGGTCGATGCGGCCCGGACTGCGCGTGAGCACCGCCTTCCTCGACTTCGAACCACCTTCGGTGGCAGCGGAGTTGGCCCTGCTGGCCCAGCACGGCGCCCGGCGGGTGGTGGCCCAGCCCCTGCTCCTGACCCGCGCCTTCCACGCCCGGACCGACCTGCCCCGCGCCTTGCGCGAGGCACCGCCGGCCCTCTGCGTACGACAGGCCGACGTGCTCGGGCCGCACGCCCTGCTGACCGCCGCGCTCGAACGCCGACTGGCCGAGGCGGGCCTGGAGCCCGGCGACCGCGCCGCGACCTCCGTGGTCCTCGCCTGCGCCGGCACCACCGACCCGCGGGCCGTCGCGGCGCTCGCCGCGCTCGCCGCGCAATGGCGGCGCACCGGCTGGTACGACGTACGCCCCGCCTTCGCCTCCGGTGGCGCCCTCCCCCGCACCCGGGACGCCGTACGGGCGCTGCGCGCCGCCGGCGCCCGCCGGATCGCGGTGGCCCCGTACGTACTGGCCCCGGGCCGGCTGCCGGACCGGATCGCGCTCGGCGCCGCCGAGGGCGGCGCGGACGTCGTGGGCGCCGTGCTCGGCGCGGCCCCGGAACTGGCCCGGCTCGTCCTGCGCCGCTACGACGCGACGGTGCGCGCCCCGGCCCTGACGGGCTGAAGCGCGCCTGCCGCCCCGGCGGCGGGTCAACGGCGGTGGCCGCGGCGGGACGCTCCGGCGGCCCGGCTGCCCCGACCGGAAGCGGTGGGCGGCGGGGTCAGCAGACCGCGCCGGCGGAGCATGCGGCGCTCGACCGGGCTGAACACCAGCAGGTCGACGGCGATGCCGACCAGCAGGATCAGCCCGATGGCGAGGAAGATCCGCGCCATGTCGGAGGTCTCGCGCCCCGACTCCAGCAACTGGCCGAGGCCCAGGCCCAGGTCGGGGGAGCTGGCGATGATCTCGGCGGCCATCAGGGAGCGCCACGAGAAGGCCCAGCCCTGCTTGAGGCCGGCCAGGTAGCCGGGGAACGCGGCGGGCATCACGATGTGCCGGGCGCCGCGCAGGCCGGTGGCGCCGAGGGAACGGCCCGCCCGCAGGTACAGCGGCGGGACCTGGTCGATGCCGGAGACGAGGCCGTTGGCGATGGAGGGGGTGGCGCCGAGCAGGATGACGGCGTACATCATCGAGTTGTCCAGGCCGAGCCACAGCACCGCCGGCGGCACCCAGGCCACCGACGGCAGGGACTGGAGGCCGGACAGGACGGGGCCGACCGCGGCGCGCACGGTGCGGACCCGGGAAACGAGCAGGCCGAGCGGGGTGCCGATGGCCAGGGCCAGCAGGAAGCCGGACAGGCCGCGCCAGACGCTGGTCCATACGACGTCGAGGAGGGTGCCGCGCAGCCACAGGTCGACCAGGCTGTCCCACACTGCGGCGGGCGGCGGCAGCATGTAGTCGTCGGTGACCCGCGCCAGGGTGAGCGCCTGCCACACCGTCAGCACCAGCAGGACGGCGACGAGGGGCGGCAGGGCCTTGCCGAGCAGGACGCGGCGCAGGGGGACGCGGGCGGTCTGGTGGGTGTCGAGGGCGTCGAGTCCGGCCAGTTCGTGCGCGCCGGGTCGGGGCCGCAGGTCAGTGCTGGCCATGGCGGCGGATCTCCCCACGCAGCTGTTCGGTGATCTCCAGGGACAGCTCGGCGACGGCGTGGTCCTCGATGCGGCGCGGCTGGTCGATGTCGACGGTCCATTCGCGGGCGACGCGTCCGGGGCGGGAGGACAGCAGGACGACCCGTTGGGCGAGCCGGACGGCTTCGCGGACGTTGTGCGTGACGAACAGGACGGACAGGTTGGTCTCTTCCCAGATGCGGGTGAGTTCGCCGTGCAGGACGTCGCGGGTGATGGCGTCGAGGGCGGCGAACGGCTCGTCCATCAGCAGCAGCCGGCTGCTCTGCGCGAGGGCGCGGGCGAGGGCGACGCGTTGGCGCATGCCGCCGGAGAGTTCGTGGACGCGCTTGCCGTACGAGCCCGTGAGACGGACCAGTTCCAGCAGGCGTTCGGCCTCCGGCCTGCGGTCGGCCTTGGGGACGCCGCGCAGGCGCAGGGCGAGTTCGATGTTCTTGCCCGCGGTGAGCCACGGGAAGAGGGCGTGCTCCTGGAACATCAGGGCGGGCCGGCCTTCGGGGGTGGCGATCGATCCGGCGGACGGCTCGTCCAGGCCCGCGACCAGGTTGAGGAGGGTCGACTTGCCGCAGCCCGAGGCGCCGAGGAGGGTGACGAACTCGCCGGGGGCGACGTCGAGGGTGATGTCGTCGAGGACGAGCTGTGAGCCGGCGGGGCCGGAGAAGGACTTCGAGACGTGCTCGACGCGGACGGCGCTGCGGACCGCCGTGGTGTTCTCCGCGTTGATGAGAGCGGTCGCCATCGCCGGTCACCTCCTTTGGTCGTCGGTGCCCGGACCCGTGAGGGTGACGGGGGGCTGGTGCAGGGAACCGAGGACCTTGTTCAGCGGCCCGAGGTCGTGGATGCCGGTCAGGTCGGGCCGCTCCAACAGGCCCGCGGTGACCGCGTGGTCGGCCTGGGCCCGCAGGGACGCGGCGAGGGGGTCGTCGGTGACGAGGATCCCCGGCCAGGCCCGGTCGATGACGTCGGCCTCCAGTGCCTTGCCGGTCAGGGACTTCAGCGCGGCGTTGGCGGAGGCCTTGGCGCGGTCCGGGTCGGCGTTGATCCACGCGTTGGTCTTCACGGTGCCGCGCAGGACGGCTTCGACCACGTCCGGATGTTCCTTGAGGAACGTCTGCGACACGATCACGTTCGTGATCACGAACCGGCCGCCGGGCCACAGGTCCCGCTCGTCGAGGAGGACCCTGCCGCCTTCGGCGACCAGCTTGGAGGCGGTCGGCTCCGGTACCCAGGCGCCGTCGACGGCGCCGGACCGGTAGGCGTCCGGGGTGACCGTGTTGTCCGTACGGACGACGGAGACGTCCCCCCGGCCACTGGCCGCGTCGACCTTCCAGCCGCGCGCGGAGATCCAGTTCAGCAGGGCGACGTCCTGGGTGTTGCCGCGTTGGGGGGTGGCGATGCGGCGGCCCTTGAGGTCGTCGAGGGTTTTGATCCTCTCCGGGTTCACGACGAGTTTGACGCCGCCGGACGCCGCGCCGGAGATGATCCGCAGGTTGGATCCCTTGGACTTCACGTAGCCGTTGACGGCGGGCGAGGCCCCGATGAACCCGATGTCGACGGCGCCGGCGTTGAGGGCCTCGATCTCGGCCGGACCCGCGTTGAAGGTGACGGTCTTCAGGGCCGTCCCGCCCAGTTCCCGCTGGATCAGGCCTTCGCGTACGCCGACCAGCGCGGTGGCGTGGGTCAGGTTGGGGAAGTGGCCGATCCGTACGGAGTCCGCCGAGAGCTTCTCCCCGACGGCGGCGACCGGCACCGGGCCGCCCGTCGGCCCGTCGGCCTTGGAACCGTAGCCGCAGGAGGTGGCGGCGCAGGCGAGGAGGAGCAGGCAGAGCGCGGCGGCACGGCGCGGACGGCGTCGACGGGGCGGGCGGGGCGGTTGGTGTGGTGGGGGCATGGTCAGGGGGTCCGTTCGTTCTCGGCGTGCGCGGTGAAGGCGTCGCCCGCCATGCCCGCGGTCAGGGTCGTTCCGTCGGCGGGGTCGATCAGCAGGAAGGACCCGGTGCGGCGCGAGTCGGCGTACGCGTCGAGCGCGAGGGGCTCGGCCGTGCGGACGACGACGCGGCCGATGTCGTTGGCCACGAGCCGGCCGGGGTTCGGGTGCTGGGACAGGTCGTCGAGGGTCAGCCGGGAGGGGATCTCCTTGACGATCGCCTTGACCGTCCGCGTCGTGTGCTTGACGAGGACGGGTTGCCCGACGGTGAGCGGCCGGTCGGCGACGTGGCAGACCGTCGCGGTGATCTGCCGGGTGATCGCCGGGGCGGCCGTGGTGGGGGCGATGAGGTCGCCGCGGGAGATGTCGATGTCGTCCTTGAGGCGGAGCGTCACCGACTGCGGGGACCGGGCGATGTCGACGCTCTCGCCGAGGGCGTCGATGCCCTCGATGACGGAGGTCCGGCCCGACGGCAGGACGGTGACGGCTTCGCCGACGCGCAGGACGCCGGAGGCGATCTGGCCCGCGTAGCCGCGGTAGTCGGGGTGTTCGGCGGACTGGGGGCGGATCACGTACTGGACGGGGAAGCGGGCCGGGCAGGCGGTGAGGTCGTGGCTGACCGGGACCGTTTCGAGGTGTTCCAGGACGGTCGGGCCGCCGTACCAGTCCATGTTCGCGGACGGCTCGACCACGTTGTCCCCGGCGAGCGCCGAGATCGGGATCGCGGTGCACCACTCGTCCCGGGGGCCGGCCCCGGGGCCCCAGCCGGGGACGCCGAGGTCGCAGGCGTAGGCGGTGAAGTCCTCCGCGATCGCGGCGAAGACGTTCTCGCGGTAGTCGACGAGGTCCATCTTGTTGACGGCGAGGACGACGTGGGGGACGCGCAGCAGGGCGGCGACGGCGGCGTGCCGGCGGGTCTGTTCGATGACGCCGTTGCGGGCGTCGACGAGGACGACGGCCAGGTCGGCGGTGGAGGCGCCGGTGACCATGTTGCGGGTGTACTGCACGTGTCCGGGGGTGTCGGCGAGGATGAACCGGCGCCGGCTGGTGGCGAAGTAGCGGTAGGCGACGTCGATGGTGATGCCCTGCTCGCGTTCGGCGCGCAGGCCGTCGGTGAGGAGCGCGAGGTCGGGGGCTTCCTGGCCGCGGCGGGCCGAGACGGCCTCGACGGCCTCCATCTGGTCGGTGAGGACCGACTTCGAGTCGTGCAGGAGCCGGCCCACCAGGGTCGACTTGCCGTCGTCGACGGAACCGGCGGTCGCGAAGCGCAGCAGCGTGGTGAAGTCCATGGCTAGAAGTACCCTTCGCGCTTGCGGTCTTCCATCGCGGCTTCGGACATCTTGTCGTCGGCGCGGGTGGCGCCCCGCTCGGTGAGGCGGGAGACGGCGACCTCGGCGATCACGGCGTCGAGGGTGGCGGCGTCGGAGTCGACGGCGCCGGTGCAGGACATGTCACCGACGGTGCGGTAGCGGATGAGGCGCTTCTCGGGCGTCTCGTGTTCCTTGGGGCCGCCCCATTCGCCGGCGGTGAGCCACATGCCGTTGCGGGAGAACACCTCGCGTTCGTGGGCGAAGTAGATGTCGGGGAGTTCGATGTCCTCGCGGGCGATGTACTGCCACACGTCGAGCTCGGTCCAGTTGGAGAGGGGGAAGACGCGGACGTGTTCGCCGGGGGCGTGGCGGCCGTTGTAGAGCTGCCACAGTTCGGGGCGTTGGCGGCGGGGGTCCCACTGGGAGAACTCGTCGCGCAGGGAGAAGACGCGTTCCTTGGCGCGGGCCTTCTCCTCGTCGCGGCGTCCGCCGCCGAACACGGCGTCGAACCTCAGTTGTTGGATGGCCTCGGTGAGGGGGAGGGTCTGCAGCGGGTTGCGGGTGCCGTCGGGGCGTTCGCGGAGCTTGCCGGCGTCGATGTAGTCCTGGACGGAGGCGACGTGCAGGCGCAGTCCGTGCTGTTCGACGGTGCGGTCGCGGTACTCCAGGACCTCGGGGAAGTTGTGCCCGGTGTCGACGTGCAGGAGCGTGAACGGCACCGGCGCCGGCGCGAACGCCTTCAACGCCAGGTGCAGCATGACGATGGAGTCCTTGCCGCCGGAGAACAGGATCACCGGCTTCTCGAACTCGCCCGCGACCTCACGGAAGATGTGCACGGCCTCGGACTCCATCGAGTCCAAGTGGCTGAGGTCCCGCACGGGCTGGTGCAGGGGAACGACGGTGGTCACACGAGGCCCCTCTGGTCGAGCAGCGCGAGCAGCGCCGCTACGGATTCTTGGACGGTCTGCGTGTGCGACTCGATACGGAGGTCCGGGGATTCCGGGGCCTCGTACGGGTCGTCGACCCCGGTCAGACCGGAGATCTCGCCCGCCGCCTGCTTGGCGTACAGGCCCTTCACGTCACGTACGGAGCACACCTCGACCGGGGTGGCCACGTGGACCTCCAGGTACGCGGTGCCCTCGACGGCGTGCCGCTTGCGGACGGCCTCGCGGCTGTCCGCGAACGGCGCGATCACCGGTACCAGCGCCTTCACGCCGTTGCTCGCCAGGAGTTCGGCGACGAAGCCGATCCGCCGCACGTTGGTGTGCCGGTCCTCGCGGGAGAAACCCAGGCCGGCGGAGAGGAACTCACGGATCTCGTCACCGTCGAGGACCTCCACCCGGTGACCCTCGTCGCGCAGCCGCTCGGCCAACGCGCAGGCGATGGTGGTCTTCCCCGCGCTGGGCAGCCCGGTCAGCCACACGGTGGCGCCCTGGTCGCTCACGCTCATCGGTCTCGTCTCCGTCGGGTCGTGGCCGGTCGTCTTCATCAGCCGTGCAGTCCGCACTCGGTCTTGCCGCGACCGGCCCAGCGGCCCGCCCGCGGGTCCTCGCCCGCCGCGACCGGCCGCGTACAGGGGGCGCAGCCGACCGACGCGTAGCCGTCCATCAGCAGGGGGTTGGTGAGGACGCCGTGCTCGGCGACGTAGGCCTCCACGTCCGCCTGCGTCCAGCGGGCGATCGGCGAGACCTTGACCTTGCGCCGCTTCTCGTCCCACCCGACCACCGGCGTGTTCGCCCGGGTCGGGGACTCGTCGCGCCGCAACCCCGTCGCCCACGCCGCGTAGCCGGTCAGGCCCTCCTCGAGGGGCTCGACCTTCCGCAGCGCGCAGCACAGGTCCGGATCCCGGTCGTGAAGCCTCGGGCCGTACTCGGCGTCCTGCTCGGCGACGCTCCGCCGCGGGGTGAACGTGATGACGTTGACGTCCATCACCGCCTCCACCGCGTCCCGCGTCCCGATGGTCTCCTCGAAGTGGTAACCCGTGTCCAGGAACACCACGTCCACGCCCGGCAGGACGCCCGAGGCGAGATGGGCGACGACCGCGTCCTCCATCGAGGACGTCACACAGAATTTCCTCCCGAAGGTATCGGCCGCCCAGCGCAATATTTCCTGCGGGGAAGCATTTTCGAGTTCCCGGCCCGCCCGTTCGGCCAGCGTGGTGAGATCTCCGTCGGCGTGCGTCGTCGCCATCGGCGGCTCCTTGATGAAAAGGGGAACGCGGCGAGCGGACATAAATCGCTCCGCCGAGATTAGCAATCCCGGCACATAATTCACTGACGGTCCGCTGATCAGCGGCATTTTCCACCCGAACTGGGCGTTGACCAGCGGTTTCGCCTCGTTCAGGGTTTTTGTGGAGCGCGGTCAGCGCGCGGTAAGTCCGGCGTCAGCGGACCGCCAGCACCCCTGTGCCATAGTGGGCCGGAAATTGCACAGAATGCCGTGCCGGCCGGCGGGTCAGGAATTTCCGTTGACCGAAACCGAATCAGCCATCGACCGGCCGGATTACGCATTCCGGCCGCTACCCCCGGAGAGGGCACGCGGAGAAATGAGCCTGCAAGGACTGCGCCGAGGAAGGCTGATACGCCGCCTCGCACTCTGTCTGTCGGCGGTGGGACTGACCGCTTCCATGCTCACCGGAGCGGAACCCGCCGCCGCCGGCACGCCCGAGACCTGGACGTCCAGCTTCCAGGGCAGCGACGGCGTCACCTACACGGCGACGAACCACCTCGTGTCGGCCTCCAAGGGGCCGGGCCGGCAGTGGATGCTCGTCTGGTCGGGTCCGGCGAAGCAGCCGGCGCCCGACTTCCTCGCCGTCATCGACGCGACCCCGGGCTCCCCGTCGTACGGCAAGGTCGCCAACACCGTCACCGTCGGCCCGAACAACGGCAACGAGCCGCACCACATGCAGTACGTGTGGCACAAGGGCGACCGGATCTATGCCGGCGGCATCATGAGCGACACGACGTTCGTCTTCGACGCGAAGGCGTTGCCCGCGCTGACCATCGCCGGGGTCAACACGACCGTCGACACCCCGTGCGGCACGCTGCCCGACGCCTACCAGGTGCTGAGCGACGGCACCGCGTACGGGACGTACATGGGCGGTCCGAACGTGACCGGCCCCTGCACCTACACCAACGGCGAGGTGCGCGTCGGCAACGGCGCCGCCGGGTCGCCCGGTGAGATCGTCCGGATCGGCCAGGACGGCAGGACCCTCGCGGAGATCCCGGCGGCGACCGCGGGCGGCGAGGACCCCGCGCAGTGCGGGAACGTCCCGGCGCTGCCCGCCGCGAGCTGCGCGAACCCGCACGGCATCGCCGTCCGCGAGGACCTGAACGTGATGGTGGCCAGCGACTTCGCCGAGGCCCGCAACTTCATGACGCCCGATTCGGAACTGCGGGAGAACCTGGCCCGTCAGACCGTCCGCGTCTTCGACATCGCCGACCGGAACAACCCGACGCTGCGTTCGGTGTCGAAGGTCGCCGACGGTCCGCGCGGGGCGCAGGAGCCGCGGGCGTTCTTCCGCGAGTCGCGGGTGGTCATGGAGACCGCGCTGACCAACCGGCCCGGGCACAAGGGCGCGTTCGTGTCGTCGATGGCCGGCGGCGCCGTGTTCTACACCCCGGACATCACCGCGCCCGCCCCGCAGTGGAAGGAGGTCTTCGACGACACGACGGCCTACCGGAGCTTCCGGCGCGACCCCGGCGTCACCGGCAGCGGCGACAACGCGAGCTGGCTGGCCGTCAGCCCCGACGACCGGTTCCTCTTCCACACGGTGATGGGCCAGTCGGTGCCGTACGGCAAGCCGCTGGACGAGACCACGGGCATGATCTACGTCCTGGACATCCAGAAGCTGCTCGCCGCCGGTACGCGCGCCACGTGCTCGATCGACGACCTGAACGAGGCCGCGCGCGGCGGTCGTGAGCGGGACTGCCCGGAGCTGGTCAGCACCGTACCGATCCGTGACGTGAGTGCGGGCGGCCCGCACTGGGGCGCGATGGACAACTTCAAGCGGGGTGGGGACGGCGTGTACCGCGAGACGCAGAACGTCAGCCGCATCGCGGTGGCCAACTACTTCGTCGCCGGCTCGTTCGGTGGCGGCGGCGACCACCGGGTGTGCATGTTCGACCTGGACCGGCGCGGCAACGTGAGCCTCGACCGGTCGTTCCGCGACGAGCACACCGGCAAGCCGTGCGTCGGCTTCAACCGGGCCTCCTGGCCGCACGGCGACTTCGGCGACAGCCAGCCGCACGGCGTGTTGTTCGTCGTCAGCGACGGCGTCGTACGACGGTGAGCGCGGTCCTCCTGGCGGCGGTCGTCCTGACCGCCGCCCTGGCGCTGGGCGTCCTGCTGCTGCGGCGCGGTCTGCTGCGGCGGCGCCGGAGCGTGTCGGCGTACTTCGCCGCGGCCGTGGCCTGCACGGTGCTGGCCGGGGTCGCGGCGGGACCGGCGCTGCCGCGCGGCGGGCCCGCCCGGGCGCTGGGCGGGCCGTTGCTCGGTTCGCTCGGGCTGGGCGGCAAGCAGGTGCCGGTGTTGGTGGTGCCGAACCGGCCGGGCTTCAACCTGGTCGGCGTCGCGGCCGACGAGGCCTCGGCGGGCACCGACCGGGGCCGGCTCGCCCGGGGCGGGCAGCGGCCCGGCTCCGCGCTGACCTGGGTCCCGGTGGAGCTGCCGGCGGGGCCGGGGCAGGTGTGGGTGTCCTCGGGCGGGACCGTCGCCGCGCTGGCGGTGGACACCGGTCGGGCCCCGGCCGACGCCGCGGACGCGGTGCCCGCCGCGCTGCGCGGTGACGACGGCCCCGAGTGCGCGAGCGCCGCCGCCGGGGCGCTGCTCGGCGGGGACCCGAGGCCGCCGGCGACCTGCCCCGCCGACGGGCTCGCCCCGACGGACGCGGCCGCGCTGCGCGGGACGGTCGCGTTCCTCGCCGGACGCGGGGCCCGTTCGCTCGGCCTCGTGGAGGACGCCTCGCCGCGCGGGCGGGCCGCCGCCGCCGAGGTACGGGCGGCGGCGGGCCGGGCGGGCATCGCCGTGGGCGCGCCGGATTCGAACCGGCAGCCGCTGGTGGTGACCTCCGGCTGGGCGGGCGCGGACGCGGCCGTACGGGACGTGGAGGCGGGCCGCACCTTCGCCGAGGGCACCTACCTGGCGCCCTGGCTGTTCACCGCGCCGCTGCTCTCGCCGAGCGCCGGCCAGCTCATCCCGCTGCGGTACGCGCCGAACAGCCCGGCCGCGGTGGAGTACCTGAAGGCGCTCGGCGCCCGCCTCCCGGGCGACGCGCCCACGTCCGCCGGGTACGACGCCTGGCGTCGGGCCCGCGGCACGACCGCTCCGGCACCCGCCACGCTGTACGCCACGGCCGTGCTGTACGTCCCCGGCAGCGGTGGGCCCGGCGCCGCCGGCGGCCATCACCACGCGGAGGCGACGAGTTGGTTGCCGAGCGGGATGGTCGTCCCGGTCGCGGGCCTCGGCACGACCTGAGCCGGCCGGACGCCGGATCCCCCCTCCCCCAGCCCACCCAGGAGCACGGACAGATGACGGAAACCGCCGCGCCGCCGGTCCGGACCGCACGGACCGCTCGTCCCGCCGCCAAGCGACCCGAGGGCCAGTGGGCGCTGGGCGAGCGCGAACCGCTCAACGCGAACGAGGAGTTCAAGCAGGTCGAGGATCCGCTGCTGGTGCGCGAGCGCATCGAGCGGGTGTACGCCCGTGAGGGCTTCGCCAGCATCGACCCGGACGACTTGCGGGGTCGGATGCGCTGGTGGGGGCTGTACACGCAGCGCAAGCCGGGCATCGACGGCGGTCGGACGGGCTCGTTGGCGCCGGAGGAGTTGGAGGACGAGCACTTCATGATGCGGGTGCGCAGCGACGGCGGCACCCTGGACCTCGCGCAGCTGCGGGCGATCGCCGACGTGTCGACGCGCTACGCCCGCGACACCGCGGACATCACCGACCGGCAGAACATCCAGTTGCACTGGGTGCGGATCGAGGACGTGCCGGCGATCTGGCGGCGGTTGGAAGAGGTCGGGTTGTCCACGACGGAGGCGTGCGGGGACTGTCCCCGGGTCATCGTCGGCAGTCCGGTGGCGGGGGTGGGCGCGGCGGAGGTGCTGGACGCGACGCCTGCGGTGCGGGAGATCGCCGCCCGGTACATCGGGGACCCGTCGCTGTCGAACCTGCCGCGCAAGTACAAGTCGGCGGTGTCCTGGCTGCCGGACATCCCGTACGAGATCAACGACCTGGCGTTCCTGGGCGCCGTGCACCCGGAGCACGGTCCGGGCTTCGGCATGTGGGTGGGCGGCGGGCTGTCGACGGTGCCGATCCTGGCGCAGCACGTCGGGGTGTGGGTCCCGTTGGCGGACGTCCCGGACGTGTGGGTGGCGGTGGCGCGGCTGTTCCGTGACCACGGCTACCGGCGGTTGCGGGGGCGGGCCCGGCTCAAGTTCCTGATCGCGGACTGGGGCGTGGCGGAGTTCCGTCGGGTGCTGGAGGAGGACTACCTGGGTCGGCCGTTGTCGGACGGGCCGCTGCCGGAGCTCCCGGCGGCGCCGATCGACCACATCGGGGTGCATCCGCAGCACGACGGGCTGTCGTACGTGGGTGCGGCGCCGGTCGTGGGCCGGTTGTCGGGGACGAAGCTGGCGGCGCTGGCCGACCTGGCGCGGGCGCACGGCAGCGGCCGGGTGCGGCTGACCCCGTACCAGAAGCTGTTGGTGCTGGACGTGGCCGATCCGGAGCCGCTGGTGGAGGAGTTGCGGGGCATCGGGTTGGAGGCGCGGCCGTCGTCGTGGCGGCGGAACACGATGGCCTGTACCGGGATCGAGTACTGCAAGTTGGCGATCGTGGAGACGAAGGAGCGGGCGGCGACGCTGGTCGCGGAGTTGGAGAAGCGGCTGGCGGGCGAGGACGTGGGGTTGAGCGTGAACGTCAACGGCTGCCCGAACTCGTGCGCGCGTACGCAGGTCGCCGACATCGGTCTCAAGGGACAGCTGGTGGCCGACGAGGACGTTCGGCAGGTCGAGGGCTTCCAGGTGCACCTGGGCGGCAGCCTGACGCTGGCCGCGGACCAGGAGGGTGCCTTCGGCAGGAAGCTGCGCGGGCTGAAGACGACCGCGGCGGACCTGCCGGACTACGTGGAACGGCTGGCGCGCGGTTATCTGGCCGGCCGGACGGACCCGTCGGAGCCCTTCGCGACGTGGGTCGCGCGCTGCGCCGAGGAGGACCTGAGGTAGCGCCCGGGGACACGCACCCGCACCGGGGCGGCCCGGCGGAATCCCTCCGCCGGGCCGCCCCGGTGTGCGCGTACGCCGGCCCCCGCGAACGCCACGGGCCGGGCCCGCGGTGGCGGGCCCGGCCCGGGCCGGGGGGTTGGTCTCGAAGGGTGGGGCGGTCCCGTCAGGGCGCGGGGAGTTCGGCGGCGAGGGCTTCGCGGATGACCTCGACGCTGCGGTCCACGTCCTCCTCGGTGGTGCGCCAGTTGACGACGGACACCCGCATCGCGGCCCGGCCCTCCCACACGGTGCCGCCGAACCAGCAGACGCCGCCGCGCTGGATGCGGGCGATGACGGCGCGGGTGACCTCGTCGTCGTCGCCGAAGCGGACCAGCAGCTGGTTCAGGACGACGTCGTTGAGGAGCTCGACGCCGGGCACCCCGGTCAGCCGTTCGGCGAACCGGTGGGTGTGGGAGCAGCAGCGTTCGACGAGGTCGGCGACGCCGGAGCGGCCCAGGGAGCGCAGCGCGGCCCAGACGGGCAGGCTGCGGGCGCGCCGGGAGAAGTCGGGGACCCATTCGATGGCGTCGCGTTCGCCGTCGGTGCCGGGCGGCAGGTAGCCGGCGCGTTCGTTGAGCATGGCCGCGCGGTGTGCCTCCGGGTGGGCGATGACGACGATGCCGCAGTCGTAGGGGACGTTGAGCCACTTGTGGGCGTCGAGCGCCCAGGAGTCGGCGCGTTCCACGCCCGCGACGAGGGGCCGCAGGCGGGGGCTGGCCGCGGCCCACAGGCCGAAGGCGCCGTCGACGTGGACCCAGGCGCCGTGCCGGTGCGCGATGTCGCAGATCTCGCCGACGGGGTCGACGGCTCCGGAGTTGACGTCGCCGATCTGCGCGCAGACGATGACCGGTCCGTCGAGGCCCGCGAGGGTGCGTTCCAGTTCGGCGGGGACCATCCGGCCCTTGTCGTCGACGGGGACGTTGCGGATGCGTGCCGTGCCGAAGCCGAGGTAGCGGGCGGCGAGGTCGATGGTCATGTGGTGCTGGGCGCCGGCGACGATGGCGATGTCCGGTGCGCCGCCCAGGCCGTCGCGTTCGACGTCCCAGCCCGCTTCCGCGAGGAGTTTGTGGCGGGCGGCGGCGAGGGAGGTCAGGTGGGCCATGGTGCAGCCGGTGGGGAAGCCGACGGAGGCGTGTGCGGGCAGGCCCAGGAGTTCCAGGACCCATTGCGCGGCGACGTCCTCGGCGACGGCGATGGCCGGGGAGAGGTTGTACAGGCTGGCGGTCTGGTCCCAGGCGGAGACGAGCCAGTCGGTGGCGATGGCCACGGGCAGGGTGCCGCCGGTGACGTAGCCGAAGTAGCGGGGGCCGTTGGCGGCCGGGATGCCGCCCTCGGCGACGGCCCGGCCGAGGAGCTCGATGGTGTCGGTGGCCTCGGCCGGTCCGCCGGGCAGCGGGCCACCGAACATTTTCAGCAATTGTTCGGAGCCGGCAGTGGCACCCACCGGCCGATCGGCGAGACCCGTCAGGTATTCGATGGCCTGCTGATAGGCCAATGCGAGAGGCGCACTGTCTGCTGTGGTCATACTACGAACGTAGGCGGCGGGTACTGACGTGCGACTGACTCAAATGGCCGGAACATCCGGTTACTTGGACCGGACGGCCCGTTGGACTGTATTACTTTCCTAGCGACCCGTTCCGACCGGCGGGTCGCACCGCGCCGAGCCATGAGACATGAGGAGTCCCGATGTCCGACGAGCAGACACGCAAGGTTATCGACCAGTTCAACCAGGCATTCCAGCAGCACGACCCGGGCCTGTTGAAGGACCTCCTCGCCGAGAACTGCCGGCTGGAGAACTCCGGACCCGCCCCGGACGGTTCGAAGCACGTCGGATACGACGAATGTCTCCGGTTCTGGTCCTCGATCGCGTCGAACGCGCAGGCCACGTTCGAGGTGGAGGAGGTCTGGGTGGCGGGTGAGCGCGCGGTCTGCCGCTGGACGCTGCGCTGGGGCACCGGCCCGTCGGACTTCGTCCGCGGCGTCAACGTGACCCGGCTGGAGAACGGTCTGATCGCCGAGAGCTTCGGCTACGTCAAGGGCTGATCCCGGGGCGGAACAGGAACGCGTACGGGCCTCAACCGAAAGGGGGACCCGGGCCGATCGGCCCGGGTCCCCCTTTTCCCGTTGTGCCGGCGCCGTCGCGGGCGCGCCCGTTCAGTCGAGCTGCGAGACGATCATCACGCAGTCCTGGAGGGCCTTGGTCGCGTGCCCCTTGCCCTGGGTGTCCTCGACGAGCTGGGTGTTGCCCGGGGTGAAGGTCCGCCAGGTGCCGTCACTGACCCCGCACTCCAGAAGACCGCTGATCAGGGTCATGATCTGGCGGCGCGGCGCGGGGTGGAAGTCGCCCACGTACCCGGCCGGCAGGAAGAGGTAGACGGCCTGCTTGGCCGGCACGCCCTCGGAGACGAAGATCGGCGGCGCGGGCGGGGCGAAATTGACGGCGGTCACCTCCAGCGTTTCGTCGATGAAATGCGATTCGCCGTTCTCGTCGTTGTAGAGACGCGATACGGCGATTTTTGCGGTCTCGGCGCTCACGGGAACTCCCGGGGTATCTGGTGAAGTGGCTCGATCGCCCTTCACTATCCCAGCGGTCACTGATGGGCCCCTGACCGTCCCCCGAATTCGGGTCTCAGAAATCCATCAGCGGCGTGTCAGCGACGGCGTGCCAAGCTGAGTGCAGAGAAAGGCCGTTGGAGAGGTTCCCAAAGCGGCCGAATGGGGTCCGGTGGGTTTGCCCGCCGGACGGGCTCTGCCCACGCAGGTTCGAATCCTGCCCTCTCCGCAGGTGCTCATCCCAGGCACGCGCATCCCGATCCGAACCAAGGGGTGCGCGTGTCTTTGGCATGAGGGGCCCCCGCCGCACCGGCCCGGGCCCCCTCCGGCGCCCCTCCCGTCCCGGACTCGCGGAGCGAGGACGTGTATCCAGCCGATCCGCCCGCGGGTCCGCGTCGACGGATCCGATTCCCTCACCACCCCCGCGCGACCCGACCAGGCGTCGTTTCCCGAGCGACCTTGAGAGACATGGAGACGCAGTTGCCCAGCACCGACAACCACACCGGTCCCGCGATCCGCAGGACCGACGCCGCAGCGCTCGTCGAGGAGGTCTCGTCCTGGCTGACCGTGGACGCCGACGAGATCGACGCCAAGTTCCTCGGCGAACGGGGCCGCGTCGTGGATGCGGTCACCCGGATGAACGCCGCCGCGGTGGCCGGCCCCGACCGGGACGACGCCCACTACCAGCAACAACTCCTGCTGTCGCGGATCTACCAGACGGTGATGCAGATACCGTCGCGGCCCACCGCCGAGGGCTCCGTCCTGCTCCACGAGGTCACCCGCCTGCTGGAGCACGCCACCCTCACCACCGAGGACGCCCACCTGGAACCCGGGCTGCTGGAGTCCGCGCCGACCGAACCCAAGCAGTTCCTGTCCTGGCTCAAGGGCCTCGTCCGCAAGCACCGCGCCTTCAAGCACCCCTACTACACCGACTTCATCAACCGGGAGGCGCGCAGCGAGGACCTGCGCACGTACGTCATCCAGGAGTCGCTGATCGACGGCCGCTTCGACGACTTCCTCGCGATGATGCAGATCGGCACGGCCGGCGCGAGCAAGATGGAGATCGCCGGCAACTACTGGGACGAGATGGGCAACGGCGACCCCGAGGCCGTGCACACCCACCTCTTCAACAAGATCTACGAGGTCTTCGACGTCCGTGCCGAGGACCTCGAAGCCGCCATGACCACCACCGACCTCCACTCGGGCAACCTCGCGGTGCTGCTCTGCCGTTACCGGCACCTCTACCCGGAGGCGGTCGGCTTCCTCGGGATGACGGAGTGGCTGGCCCCCGACCGGTTCCGCAACGTCGTCCGCGCCTGGGAGCGGCTCGGGCTGCCCGAGGTCGGCATCACCTACCACCGGCTGCACATCACCATCGACTCGCAGCACGCGGCGGGCTGGTTCCACAACGTGGTCATCCCGAGCGCCGACACCCCCTACATGCGCCGGGGCATCGCCCGCGGCGCCCTGTGGCGGGCCAACTCCTCCGCCCGCCACCTCGACGAGCGCCTGGAACTGGCGCGGCTGTCCGCCGAGCGCACTCCCGTCGCCGCGGGCTGACGGTCGTGGCGCCGCCGAGCGGGCACGCGCTGCGCGAGCACGGGTTCGCCCTCATGGGGCTGCCGCCCGTGCCCGCGGTGGTCGCCGCCGGCTTCGGGGACCTCCCGCGGCGGCCCCTGCGGCTGCGGATGTCCTGGACGGCCGACGACGACTGGCTGTTCCAGTACGTCCCCGGCGCCGCGCCCGTCGGGGCCGCGAGCCCCGTACGGGACCTCGCGGAGCGGCGGCTCGCGGCGGGGTTGTCGGCCCTGTTGCGCTCCACCCTCAGCGGGCCGTGGCTCGACATCCACGCCGACTGGCTGATCGACCTGCACCGGGTCCGCACCGTCGCCCCCGCCGGGGAGGCGGTGCGGGTGGAGCCGCCCGGGCCGCGACCGGCCGGTTGCGCGTTCGGCCTGGTGGCGGTGGTCGGCCGCGAGGGTACGGGGAGCCTGCGCTCCCGGCTGTACGGTCCCGGGCGCGTCGGGCCGCTCGTGGAGGCGGCCCCCGCGCCCGGGCAGGGGATCCTGCTGGACCGGCGGGCCGTCGTCGACGACCGGCACGAGCTGCTGGCCGGGGCCGGCGGTCCGGTGGTCCAGGACCTCCTGGTCGCGCACCTCTCCGGCGCCTCCGGTCAGGTGGAGGCGGCGCCCGGCCCGGCCCTGCGGCGGCGCCCGATGCTGGTGCGCGGGCCGACGGGCACCGTGGTGCACACCCGGCCGGCCCTGCGCTGAGACCGGTCCGGCCCCGGGCGGGGCGGCGGGGCTCCCCCACCGCCCCGCCTTCCGCGCGCCCCGGGTCCGGTCACGGCCGCGCCCCCGTACGACAATCCGTACGGGGACGCGGGCGGGGAGGAGGTACGGGGTCTCAGGACGCGGCGGCTCCTTCCCGCAGCAGGGCGTCGAGGCGGGCGAGGCCCTCGTCGCTCGCGCGGGCCGCCGCCAGGTCGTCGGGGTCGGCCGCGCAGGCCTGGAACTGCTCGACGACGAGCAGGCCCTGGGCCCGGATCTCCTCGTCGGCGGGCGAGGTCGGAGACGTCGGGGTCGGAGACGTCGGGGACGTCGGGGACGTCGGGGACGTCGGGGACGTCGGGGACGTCGGGGACGTCGGGGACGTCGGGGACGTCGGGGACGTCGGGGACGTCGGGGTCGGGTGCATCGGGGGCCTGCCTCTCAGACCGCGTTGCAGGCGCGGAAGACGTGGACCAGCGCGGGCAGGCTGGCCCGGTGCTGGAAGGCGATGTACTCCGGCAGCACCGCGGAGGGCGCCCACTTCTGCTTGTACTCCAGCTGCGTGCGCGCCGGGTAGATGTGCGCGCCGTGCTCCCACAGGTGCCGCATGAACCAGTGGAAGCCCTGGCTGTGGCCCGGGAACTGGGGGGCCGTCAGCGAGGTGAAGGGGGTGAAGCCGAAGTGCAGCCAGCGGGTGCCCTCGTCGGTGAACACGTCGATGGCCGCCTTGTTCAGGGCCTCCATCACCCCGGGCGGGGAGTCGGGCTGCCGCCGGCTCAGGTCGTGCATCCAGCCGGGCTTCGGCCCGTAGACGGGCGCGTAGGAGACGTAGCCGATCAGTCGGTCGTCCTGGACGGCGGCGAAGAGCCGGCGCAGCGGCTGGTAGCGGCCGCCGGTCTCGCCGACGAGGAACTCCAGCGGTTTGACGCCCTCGCCCTTGGTGGCGAGCCAGGCGGTGTCGAGCGCGGCGATCCGGTCGGCGTACTCCTCGTACGGGACCTCGCGGATCTCCAGGCCGCTGCGCAGCGCCCGGGAGATCTTGTTGCGGAGCTGCATGAACTTGGTGCCGGCCAGGGTGAAGGTCTCCAGGTCGACGGCGTAGGAGGCTCCCATCTGGTTCACGGTGAAGCCCTGGTCGACGTAGACGTCGGCGTCCGCGCCCTGGAGTTGTACCGACACGATCTCGCGGCCCTGTTCGGCGGCGAAGGCGGTGAAGCCGGCCAGGAGTCGGGCGCGGGGTCCGTCGGGGCCGGCCGGGGCGAAGGGGGCGAAGGGGCCGCCGAACTGCACCAGGTAGCGGCCCACGGGCCGGTGGACGATGATCCCGGGCTCGTCCGGCAGCCGGAAGTAGCTGTTCCCCTCACTGAAGGCGAAATACGCGCTCGGATTTCCGGCGTCCGCGTACTGCCGGATGGCGTCGAGGGCGACATCCGTCTCCAGAATCGTTCCGGTCATTTCAGATCCATTCTCCCGCGAGCACTTCCCCACTTATGGCACGGGTGGCGCGCGTCCACAAGTGCCGGAGGGGTTCCCGGTCAGCCGCCCGTCAGGGACAAGTCAGTTGAAACCGCTGGTCAGATGGGTGTCAGGCCTCAGTCAGACGCTGGATGGAACACTTCTTTCCGAATATTGCCTTTCGGATCGCGGGAAATGTCCCGACCGGTCCGGAGGAGAATTCCGAGAGAGCCCGAGGAGAAAACGCCGATGCGTTCCCTGACGACAGCACGCGGGATCTGCGAGCAATTCCATCCAGGTCTTCTCGACGCGCTGGAGAACCTGCCGCTGACCTCCGCCGACGGTGGGGCGCGGGAGAGCGCGGACAGCCCGGTGCTGGAGCTGTACCGCGAGCACGGCGGTCCGGGGCTGCTCGTGCCGGCCGCGTACGGAGGCGCGGCCGCGGGGCCGTTGGAGGCGGTGCGGGTGCAGCGGGCCGTGGCCGCGGCCTCGCCCTCGTTGGGGGTGGCCTCGACGATGCACCACTTCACGGTGGCGATGCTGTTCCGGCTGGCGGAGGTCACCGACCGGCTCACCCCCAGCCAGCTGAAGGTGATGACGGCGGTGGCCTCGGACGGGCTGCTGCTGGCGTCCGGTTGGGCGGAGGGGCGCACCAGTCAGAACATCCTGGCGCCGTCGGTCGTCGCGGAGCGCACCGCGGGCGGGTACCGGGTCAACGGGTCGAAGAAGCCGTGCAGCCTGTCCCGTTCGATGGACGTGCTGACGGCCAGTGTGGCGGTGACGGACGAGGACGGGCGCTCCGGTCTGGCGCTGATGCTCATTCCGGCGTCCTCGCCGGGCATCACGACCCAACCGTTCTGGGGGACGCCCGTGCTGGCGGCCGCGCAGAGCGACGAGGTCGTGTTCACCGACGTCGACGTGCCGGCCGACCTCGTCATCCACAGCACCCCCGAGGACGCCGACCGGCTCGACGACCTGCAGACGGCCGGGTTCACCTGGTTCGAGCTGCTCGCCACCGCCACCTACGTGGGCGCCGCCTCGGAGCTCGTCGCCCGGGTGGTCGCCGGCGGGCGCGGCACGGCCGACGAGCGGGCGCGGTTGGTGGTCCGGCTCGACGCCGCGGTCGCCCTCGTCGAGGGCGCGGCCCGGGCGCTGGAGGACGGCACCGAGGGCGACGAGGCGGTGGCGGCGGTGCTGACCGCCCGCTACGCCTCGCAGGACCTGCTGGCCTCGGCCGTCGACCAGGCCGTGGAGATGCTCGGCGGGATGGCGTTCATCCGTTCCGCGGACGTGGCGTACCTGGCGGGTGCGGTCCGCGCCCTGGCCTTCCACCCGCCGTCGCGCGCGAGCGTGGCCGCGGAGCTGGCCGACTACTTCGCCGGCAGCCCCCTGCGGCTGTCCTGATCAGCCGCCCCGCCCCGCTGCCCCGATCCGCTGCCCCGTCGGAAAGGACACCCCTGATGGACATCAAGAACCCGGTCGAGTCACCGGTCACGTTCAACCTGCACCGCGCCGAGTACCTGGTCGCCTTCGCCGTGACGATCGGCCTGATCCTGTGGCACTTCACGGACATCCGGTGGTTCGCGGCGATCGGCCTGTTCCTCTACATCGACCTGCTGGGCTACATCCCGGGGGCCATCGCCTACCGGCGCAGCCCGGACGGGCGGATCCACAAGGCGTACTACGTCCTGTACAACACGATGCACAGCCTGCTCAGCGTGGCCCTCGTCGGGGTGCTGTGGATGTGGCTGATCGGACCCGAGTGGGCGCTGTTGGCGCTGCCGTTCCACGTGTTCGGCGACCGGGGCGTCTTCGGCAACTTCCTCAAGCCGTTCGGGTTGCCCTTCGAGCCGGTGCCGACGCCGCTGGTCGACCGGGTGACGGCGATGCTCAAGCGGCGCGCGGCGACCGACGGCCCGGTGCCGCTGCCCTACGAGGAGCAGGCCGCCGCCCCCGGCGCCGCCGCGGCGGTCGGGGCGCACCGGTGAGCCGCTACCCGGCCTGGCTCACGGACCGTTCGGGGACGGCGCCCGCGGAGGGGTACGAGGATCCGGAGGCGGCCCGGCTGGCGTTGCGCCGGTTGGCGTCGGGCGTGACGGTGTTGACCGTCAGCCAGGGCGGGGTCCGGCACGGCACCACGGCGAGCGCGGTGGTGACCCTGTCGCGGGACCCGCTGGTACTGGGGGCCTGCCTGCGGCCCACGTCGACGTTCGCCTCGCTGGTGCGCAGGGCGGGCCGGTTCTCGGTGAACGTGCTGTCCTCGGCGCAGAACGACGTGGCGCGGCGGTTCGCGAACCCGGGACGGCCGCTCGGGGACGCCCAGTTCGAGGGCTTCGACTGGTCCACCGACCCGCTCACGGGCGCTCCGCTGCTCGGCGGGAGCCTGGCCCACATGGCCTGCCGGATCCTCGGCTGGCACCAGGTCGGCGACCACGACATGCTCCTCGCCGAGGTGACGGGCGGCAGCCACACCGTCAACTCCCCCATGCTCAGCTTCGCCGGCCGCATGCACAGCGCCGCCGTCACCCCCGCGGCGTCCTCGGGCGCGTCGCCCGCCGCCGTTCCCACCGTCTCCGTCTCTCCCAGCGAGGTGTCATGACCACCGTTCCGCAGATCCCCGTCGAGGCCGACTGGGACCGAGCGCCCAACCTGCTGGACGGCGCGCAGGAGATGACCCTGACCGCCGACGAGTGCGACCTCGGCTACTGGCTGTCGGCCGTCGCCCAGGGCACCCTGCGCGGGCGGGCCGAGGCCGGTCACGACGCCGTCACCCCCGACCACATGCGCGAGGACGGTCCGCTGCGCCGGGCGCTGGTGCTGGAGCTGGGCAACCGGTCGCTGGCCGAGTCCCGGGCGGTGGAGGTGCTGTCCCACTACGTGATCGGGGCGCCGGGCGTCGTCGAGCAGGAGTTCTTCGCCACGCAGGTCGTCGACGAGGCCCGGCACGCGATGGTCTTCCGCAAGCACCTGGTGGACCTCGGGGTGCCCGCGGCGGGGCTGCTGGACTTCATCAGGGAGCAGGGCGTCGACTACACGCGGCGGGTGTTGAACCCGATCGCCGAGTTCGCGACGAGCGTGGTCCGCGACGAGGGCGACTTCATCGGCGCGGTCGCCGTGTTCACCATCGTCATCGAAGGGGTGCTGGCGCCCGCCGCCGAGCTCAGCGAACGCAAGTGGACGCTCCTGGACCCGGCCGCCGCCGAGATCGCGCGCGGCGCCTCGATCGACGAGATCCGGCACCTGACCGTGGGCAGCTCCATCGTGCGCGAGCACCTGGCGCGCGATCCCTCGTACCGGCCGCGGCTGATCGAGCTGATCCGGCGCGGCCGGCAGCTGTGGGACGAGCTGCCGTCGGAGGAGTTCGTACTGGAACGCGAGGAGCTGTTCCAGGAGGGCATGTTCGCCCACGCCGAGCTGCTGGACGGGTACGAGGTCTTCCCCGGCTGCAAGCTGCTGGAGACCACCCCGAAGCAGCGCTACGACCTCGCCGAGCGGTGGACCGACGACATGGCGGAGGTGCGGCTGCCGTACATGGGCATCCCGGAGGCCGTCGACATCATCCGCAACCACCCGCGGTGAGCCGCTGACGGCGGGCGCCGCCGCGCACGTCACCGCGCCATCGCGCACGTCACCGCGTCACCGCGCACGTCACCGCGCCATCGCGTCACCGACGAGGACCGAGGAGCCGTCATGCACGACCCGCACGCCCTGTTGCAGGACGCGGCCGGGGCCGACCTGGCCCGCCGCGGACACCACCTGGACCGCGCCGCCCTGCGCGAGCTGACCGACCTGCGCTCCCGGCTCATCGCCGAACGCGACAAGCTGCGGGCGGAGCAGAACCGCTCCGCCCGCAGCGGGGTGCGGCCCGACGCGGCCGGGCGCGCCCGGATCCAGGAGGCCAAGGAGCGCCTGCGGTCGGTGTCGGAGGAGCTGGGGGTGGCCCAGGAGTCGCTGGACGCGCTGCTGCTGGCCGTCCCCAACCGGCCCTACCCGGACGTCCCCGACGGCACCGAGCAGGATCCGCCCGTGGTGCGGCGGGTCTTCGGTGAACCTCCGGGCTTCGACTTCACCCCGCGCGACCACGTGGACGTCGGAACCCGGCTCGGCATCCTCGACCCGGTGCGGGCCGCGAAGCTGTCGGGCTCGCGCTTCGCGGTGACCCGGGGCGCGGGGGCCCGGCTGGAGCGGGCGCTGGCGTCGTTCCTGCTGGACCTGCACACCGGGGAGCACGGGTACGTGGAGCACGGCGTGCCGCACCTGGTGAACCGGGAGACGATGACGGGCACCGGGCAGCTGCCGAAGTTCGCCGACGACCTGTTCGCGACGGACGCCGCCGACCGGGAGCTGTTGCTGATCCCGACGGCCGAGGTGCCGCTGGTCAACCTGTACCGCGGGGAGACCCTCCAGGACGCCGAACTCCCCCTGTCACTGACCGCGTTCACGCCCTGCTACCGGGCGGAGGCGGGCTCGTACGGGCGGGACACCCGGGGGCTGGTGCGGCTGCACCAGTTCGAGAAGGTCGAACTGGTACGGATCTGCCATCCCGACCGGTCGCGGGAGGAGCTGGAGCTGCTGGTGGGGCACGCGGAGAGCGCGCTGCGCCGGTTGGGGCTCGCGCACCGGGTGGTGGAACTGCGGGCCGGGGACCTCGGGTTCGCCGCCCGGCGGACGTACGACATCGAGGTGTGGCTGCCGGGCCAGGGCACCTACCGGGAGATCTCCTCGTGCTCCGACTGCGGGGACTTCCAGGGGCGCCGGGCCGGCATCCGGGTCCGCGACCGGGACGGCGGCAAGGCGTTCGCGGCGACGCTGAACGGTTCGGCGCTGCCGATCGGCCGGACCCTCGTCGCGATCCTGGAGCAGTACCAGTGCGCGGACGGCTCGGTGAACGTGCCGCCCGCGCTGGTTCCGTACACGGGTTTCACCGCGATCGCCGCGGACGGCACGGCGGTGCCGGCCGGCCCGGCGGGTACGGGGGCGCTCAGCGGGGCCGCGTGAGCAGGGCCCCCCGAGCACGGTCGCGGTCCCCGTCGAGGCCCCGGTCGCGGTCCCCGTCGCGGTCCCGGTCCGGCCACGGCAGGACCGTGACCGGGGCGAGGTCCCGGGACACGAAGGCGGTCATGGCCCAGGGCGCGTCACGACGGGTCGGGCGGAGTTCGGTCCGGCCGTGCCAGGGGGCGCGGCCGTGGCCGTTGATCCCGCGCAGGGTGACGGCGCCGTCCGGGCCGAAGTCCAGGTCGACCTCGCGGGCGCCGTCGGTGAGGCCCCGGCCGGTGGCCTTGACCGCGGCCTCCAGCAGGGTCCAGGCGTGGAAGAAGGTCTCCGGGGTCGCGCTCGCCGGCACGCCCGGGTAGACGAAGGTGAGCACGTCCAGGTTGGTGGTGGCCGGACGGACCAGTTCCACGTCCACCCCCACCGGCCCGGTCTCGGTGGCCCCGAGCAGCAGCAGCCCGTCGGAGCGGGACCAGCTGATGTGGGTACCGGGTTGGTCGGGCAGGTACGGCTTGCCCGCCGGGTCGTAGTGGATGCGCAGCTCGGACGCGGGGACGCCGAGGCGTTCGGCGAGCAGCCGGCGGACGGTGAGCCGGGCGCGGTAGAAGCGGTGGGCGGCCCGGGCGTGGACGAACTCGGCGCCGCGCCGCAGCTCGTCCTCGGTGAGGCCCTCGGGATAGTGCGCGCTGATGTCGGTGGGGTCCACCCGGTCGAGGTCGACCAGCCATGCGTCCATCGTGCTCCTTCCATGGCTTCCATCGGTACGGTCCTTCGTCGCGGAAGGGGCGGCCTACAGGGAGAACACCTGCGTGGCGGAGAGCGCCGGGTCGCCGGGGCGGACGTGGAGCCGGCCGGCGGCCGGGTGCATGACGACGGCGGCGACGGTGCGTTCCGCCCGGATGTCCCCGCGGTCGGGGACCCGCAGCGGCTCCTTCGCGAGCAGCGCGAAGTGGTCCTCGGCGCCGGCGTCGGCGTTCAGTGCGGCGAGCGCGGCGTCGGCCGCGCGCAGTCGGCGCACCGAGGAGTTCCGGGCGAACACGTTCAGCTCGTCGGCCGGGGCGAAGTCCGGGTGGAGGAAGTGGTTGGTGTGGGCGAGGCCGCCCGGTCCGGCTTCCCGTACGCGCAGTTCCCCGTCGAGGTGTTCGACGTACAGGGCCCGCTCGGGGTCGCACAGCATGAGGGAGCGGGAGCTGGCCAGCGGCAGGTCGGCGAGGATCTTGAGGGCATCGTCGACGCCGCCGGCCCGGTCCAGGAGGTGGCGGATGGCGAGGTACGGGGGGACGCCGGGGCGCCAGGTGCCGCCGAGGACCAGGTTGAGGCCGACGGCCAGGCCGTCGCTGTTGAGGCCGAGGTAGCCGAGGAGCCCGGCGAAGCTGAGGACCAGCGAGCGGCGGGGTGAGCCGGCGCGGGCGGTCTCCAGGACGGCGATGTGGCTGTCGAGGTTCCCGTTGAGGTCGACGGTCTGGGCGAGGACGGGTGCGCCGCCGGCGGTGGTGCGGGCGTAGGTGGTGCAGTCGCCGGCCGTGCGGACCTTGGAGTAGCCCATGATTTCGCGACGGAGCTGGAGCAGCCAGGCCTCGTCCTCGCCGATCCCGGCGCCCTCGGCGAGGCCCGCGACCTCCTCGGCGAGGTCGGGCAGGGCCGCCGCCACCTCCGCCCGGTGGGCGGAGACGGTCGGCAGCAGGTCGGACAGGGTCCGGGGTCGTGCGCCGAGGTGGTTCAGCCGGGCCAGGCCGTCGTCGAGGAAGGCCCGCAGGGGGGCGGCGAGTGCCCGGCCGTGGGCGCGGCCGATGTCGCGGGGGGCGCCGCCGGCCCGTATGAGGGTGATGCCGCCGGCGGTCACGCCGGTACGGCCTTCTTCGGGCCGCGGGCGAGGGCCTCGCGGACGGTCGGCCACTCGGCGCGCAGGACGCTGTAGAAGACGGCGTCGCGGCGGCGGCCGCCCGGCATGAAGTTGTAGCTGCGCAGGGTGCCTTCTTCGGTGGCGCCGATGTTCGCGAGGCCGCGGCGGGCCTGGACGTTGAGGACGTCGGTCTTGAACTCGGCGCGTTCGACACCGAGCACCTCGAAGGCGTGGGTCAGCAGCAGCGCCTTCGCCCAGTGGTTGACGCCGCGGCCGCGGAAGTCCCGGCCGAGCCAGGACCAGCCGATCTCCAACCGGCGGTCGGCCTCCGCCATGTTGCCGAAGCTCATGCTGCCCGCGATGCGGCCGCTCTCCTTGTCGGTGATCACGTACACGGCGCGGCGGCCGGCGGCGTGGTCGGCGAGGTTGACGTCGAAGAAGGACTCGAAGTCGGCCTCGGTCTCGACGGCGGCGACGAAGTAGCGCCAGATGGCCGGGTCCATGGCGACGGCCCGGACGCCCTCGCGGTCGGCCTCGGTGATCGGGGTGAGGCGCACCCGGTCGTTCTCCAGGACGGCGGCGGCGTGGTCGGCCCAGGCGGCGTGGTCGGTCGAGGCGGCGTGGTCGGTCGAGCTCATGGTTCAGGCTCCGGTGGTCGCGTGGTGGCGGGTGAGGGCGTCGGTGACGTCGCGCAGCGTACGCATGACGGCGAGGTCGTGCTCGGTGAAGTGGGCGAGGTCCACTTCGGTCTCCTCGCACACCTCGGTGAGGAAGAGGACCTTGTTGAGGGAGGTCAGGCCGTAGGCGGCGACCATGTCGGCGTCGAGGTCGAGGTCCTCGGGCTCGACCTCGGGGATCAGGACGAGGGACAGCTGGGCGCGGGCGGCCTCTTCTACGAGCTGGGTGTCAGGCATGGATTCCGGCCTCCTGGTCGTGCAGCGGGATGTGGTGGGCGGCCGCGATGGCGGGCCGTTTGGGTTTGTACTGCGAGGTCAACAGGCCGTTGTCGATGCTGAACGGCGGATCGGCGACGAGGACCCGGCTGATCCGCTCGTCGGGTCCGCCGGCGGCGTTGACGACGGCGAGGCGGGCGGCTATGGCGGCGCGGTCGGCGGGCAGCGCGGCCGGCGACACCACGGCGACGAGGTCGGTCTGGGTGGGGCTGAACAGGACGCATTCGGCGACGGCCGGGTCGGCCCGCATCAGTTCCTCGATCGGCCGGACGATGACCTTCTTGCCGTTGTCGAGGACGATGACGTCGTCGGCGCGGCCCCGCACGAACAGGTAGCCGTCCTCGTCGAGCCGGCCGAGGTCGCCGGTGCGGACGGTGCCGTCGGCGTCGAACACCTTCTCCGTGTCGCCGGGGAGGGCGTACGCGTAGTGGTTGTTGACGGGGTGGGTGCTGCGGACGCTGATGACGCCGTCCTCGCCGATCAGCACCTCCTTGCCGCGCACCACCCGGCCGACGCTGCCCTCCCGGTGGGCGCCGGGGTGGTTCTTGGTGACGATGCAGGTCTCGTTGAGGCCGTAGCCCTCGAAGAGGGGCAGGCCGACGTCGGTGAAGAAGCGGAGCACGGCCGGGGAGGCGGGGGCGGAGCCGGTCCACAGGTAGCGGATCCGGTCGCCGAACAGGGCCCGGGCGGCCTTGCGCGGGTCCTGGCCGGCGGAGCGGCGCAGCCGGCCCTCGATCTGCCGGCGGGCGCTCTCGTAGAAGGCCGGTACGCCCATGACGACGGTGGGACGGACGCGGCGCAGGGTGGCGAAGGCGGCTTCGTAGGTGGTGAGGGTGACGTCGTGGCCGTGCAGCAGCGCGGAGTACACCCAGTAGCGCTGTTGGAGCAGGGAGAGCGGGAGGAAGACGAAGAGGTCGTCGCCGGGGCCGTGCGCGAAGATCTCCTGGACGGCGGTGAGGGAGCTGTCGATGCTGCCGGCGGTGGCGCCGAGCCCCTTGGGGACGCCGGTGCTGCCGGAGGTGAACTTGATGGTGGTGACGTCCAGGAACCCCCAGTGGACGGGCGGCAGGGGCCGGTCGGGGGCGCCGTCCGGTTCGGTCAGGCCGAGGATCGGGTCGGTGCCGAGGACGCCGGCCGGCCACGCGAGGTGCTGCTCGGCGGACGGGTCGGCGGGGTCGGCCGGCGGTTGGGCGGGCCCGGTCGGGGCGGCCCGGTCGGTGAACAGCAGGCGCAGGCCGTAGCGGTCCATCAGCTCGGCGGACGGGGTGAACTTGCCCGGCTCCAAGCCGGCCGTCTGCGCGCCGAGGCGCAGCGCGGCCAGGTCGAGCAGGACCCACTCCAGGCTGTTCGCGGCGAGGATCCCGATGCGGTCGCCGGGGCCGATGCCGTGGGCGTCGCGCAGGTGGTGGGCGAGGCGGCCGGAACGTTCGTACAGTTCCCGCAGTTCGATCGTGCGGGTGCCGTCGAGGCGGGCGACGGAGATGCTGCCGGCGGCGGGCGGTCCGTCGATGATCCGCCGGAGGGTGTCGGGCCCGGCGGCCGGTGCGCCTGCGGCCTCGGGGCGGGCGGGCGCCGGTGCGGGCGTCGCGCCGGTCATCGGGGCACCTCCGGGCGCAGTACGGCGGCCATGGCGCGGACGGTGTCGACCTCCGCGAACCGGTCGAGGGTGAGGGTGACGCCGAACCGTTTGCGGGCCGCGGTCAGGATCCGGGCCGCCGCGATGGAGTCGCCGCCGAGGGAGGCGAGGGTGTCGAGGGCGCCGACGTCGGGGCGCCGCAGGACGGTGGACCAGATGTCGCAGAGCACCTTCTCGGCCTGGTTGGCGGGGGCGCTGCCGCCCGCCTGCGGGGCGGGCGCCGCCGGTTCCTCGGCGCCGAGCGCGGCCAGCTTCGTACGGTCGACCTTGCCGTTCTTCGTCAGCGGCAGCGAGCCGTGCCAGACCAGCGTCGCGGGCAGCATGTAGTCCGGCAGGTCGGCGCGCAGCGCCCGGCGGACCTCGTCGAGGTGCGGGCGGTGGGAGCCGGCGGGAACGAGGTGGGCGACGAGCCGGTTGCCGTGCGCGGCGACGACGGCCCGGGTGACGTCGGCGAGGGCGGCGAGCCGGGTCTCGACCTCGCCGGCCTCGATGCGATATCCGTTGATCTTGATCTGGAAGTCGCTGCGACCGAGGATCTGGATGTTCCCGTCGGGCAGGTACCGGCCGAGGTCGCCGGTGCGGTAGAGGCGTTCGCCGCGCGCCTCGTCGGTGAAGAACCGTTCGGCGGTGCGCTGTTCGTCGCCCCAGTAGCCGCGGGCGAGGCCGGTGCCGGCGGCTACGATCTCCCCGGTGACCCAGTCGGGGGCGTCGAGGCCGTCCCGGTCCAGGACGTAGGCGCGGTTGTTGGCGTTGGGCCGCCCGTACGGGATGGACTCACTGCCGTCCTCCTCCTCGCCGACGGGGTGCAGGATGTTCCAGATGGTCGTCTCGGTGGGGCCGCCGAGGGAGACCACCTCCAGGCCGGGCGTCATCACGCGCAGCGCGGCCGGCAGTTCGGGCGGGATCCGGTCGCCGCTCATCATGACGAGGCGCAGGGCGGGCGGCGGTGAGCCGTCGGCGCGGGCCTGCTCGTGCAGGAGTCCGGCGATGGCGGGGACGGAGTTCCACACGCTGACCCCGTGCTGTCGGCACAGGTCGAGCCAGTGGGCGGTGTCGACGGCCTTGTCCTGGTCGGGCATGACGAGGGCCGCGCCCGCCGACAGGGCGCCGAAGACGTCCCAGACGGAGAGGTCGAAGTTGAAGGCGCTGATGGCGAAGAAGCGGTCGTCGGGGGTGATCCGGAAGCGGGTGTGGCAGTCGGCGACGACGTTGGTGACGTTGCGGTGGGTGACCATGACGCCCTTGGGGGCTCCGGTGGTGCCGGAGGTGTAGAGGACGTACGCGAGGTCGTCGGGGTGGGAGCCGGGCAGCCGGTCGGGGACCTCGGCGCGGCCGGTGGCGGGTCCGGTGAGGTCGAGGGTGGGCAGGGAGGCGCGGAGTCCGGTGTCGGGCGGGGCGGTGTCGGTGAGCACGCACCGCACCCGGCCGTCGGCGAGCATGTAGTCCTGCCGGGCGGCGGGCAGGCCCGCGTCGACGGGCAGGTAGGCGGCCCCGGCGAGGACGGTGGCGAGGATGCCGATGATCTGCTCGGGTCCGCGCCGCATGACGAGGCCGACGAGTTCGCCGCGGCCCACCCCGTGGGCGCGCAGCCAGCCGGCGGCGGTGGCGGCCCGGTGCAGGAGTTCGCCGTAGCGGACGGTCCGGTCGGCGGTGAGGATCGCGGGCGCTCCGGGGGTGCGGGCGGCCCGCGCGACGATGGCGTCGCCGAGCATCTCGTCGGGCAGGGCGACGGCCGTGTCGTTGGCGGCGAGCCGGCGGGCGCGTTGCGCGGGCGGCAGCAGGTCGAAGCCGTGGCGCTGCCATGCGGGCGCGTCGACGAGGGTTTCGAGGAGGGTGGTGTAGCCGTGCGCCAGGTCGTCGAGGAGGCCCTCGCAGAACAGTTCGTCGAGTCCGTCGAGTTGGACGACGAGCCCGCCGTGCTGCTCCATGGCGAAGGCGTTCAGCCATACCTGGGGGGTCTGGCTGACGGAGAAGACCTCCTTGCCGAACAGTTCCAGGGTCGAGCCGTCGACCTCGCTGCTGACGTGTCCGATGGCGCTGTTGAAGGTGTACGGCATGCGGGCGCCGGCCAGTCCGCCGCGTCGGCGGGCCAGTTCCTTGAGGACCTCGATGCCGGAGAAGTGCCGGTGGTCCATGTCGGTGTGCAGTTGTTGTTGGAGGGCGCGGGCGCGTTCGGCGAAGGTCAGGCTCCGGTCGGTGGCGGCCTCGACGAGGAGGGTGTCGGAGAACGGTCCGATGGCCTCGAAGATCCGGGGGTGGATCGGCGGCCGGTTGGCGACGGTGGTGGTGAGCGTGAAGCGTTCGCCGGCGCCCCAGGTGGCGAGGGTTTCGGCGTACGCGGCGAGCAGCAGGGCGGAGGGCGTCAGTCCGGCCTCGGCGGCCCGTTCCTTGAGCGCGTTCCAGGCCGGACGGTCCAGCCGGACGGCGCGTTGGGTGAACCGCGAGCCGGAAAGGGCGGCGGGGCTGGTGCGCAGCGGCAGGTCGGGGTGGGGGGCGAGGTCGTCGGCGCGGGCCGTCCAGTAGTCGCGGGAGCGGCGGGCGGGGGCCCGGTCGTGGGCGGCTTCGAGGGCGGCGACGTAGTCCTCGAAGGGGAGTTCCTCGCAAGGGACCTCCTCGGGGGCGTCGGCGGCGGGGCTGCGGTAGGCGTGCCACCAGGCGCGGAAGAACAGGAACATGCTGATCCCGTCCATCACGAGGCCGTCGTGGCCGACGTGCAGGACCATCCGGTCGTCGGCGAGGAAGGTGACGTCGACGGTGAGCAGCGGGGCCTGGTCGGCGGGCAGTACCTGGTGGGAGCGCATCTCGCGGAGTTCGGCGCGGATGAGTTCCTGTTGTCGGGGGGTGTGGGCGCGCAGGTCGAGGACGCCGATGCGGGGTCCGTGGTCGGCGTGTTCGGTGACCTGGCGGTCCGCGGACAGGAAGCGGGAGCGCAAGGCGCTGTGCGCGGCGACGACGCCGGCGAGGGCGGTTTGGAGTCGGTCGACGTCCCAGTGGCCCTCGATCTCGTGGAAGACGTGGCTGGCGACGTCCCCCACCTCGAAGACCCCGCTGCGGCCCGCGTAGTAGCCGCGCTGGAGGGGGGTGAGGGGGAAGCCGGGGCCGTGCTCGGCCTCCCGGGCGAGGTGGGCGACGAGGGCGGGCTTGGCCGCCTTGACGCGGGCGATGAACTCGGGGTCCATCCGGTCGCGGTTGCCCTGGATGCGCAGGTCGCCGTCGGTGAGGGTGACGGACAGTCCGCGGCGGCCCATTTCGCGCAGCAGTTGGAGGTGGTTCATCGGGGCTCTCCCGAGGTCAGGGCGGTGACGGCGGCGGGTTCGGCGCGTTCGGCGATGACGGCGGCGAGTTCGGCGAGGGTGCCGCCGTGCAGGAGTTCGTCCATGGACAGGTCGACGTCGAGGGCGTCGAGGATCTGGTACTGGACGGTGACGGCCTGGAGGGAGCCGGCGGCGAGCTGGGTCAGGGTGCGGTCGGCGATCGGCTCGTCGTCGCCTAGCCGCAGGACGGTACGGGCGATGTGGGTGAGCCAGGGCGTCAGGGCGGGTTCGGCGGCCGGTTCGGCGGCGCCCGCGGCGGCCGGTCCGGCGTCGGGCGACGGCTGGAAGAACACGGCGTCGGCGAGGTCGACGGCGCTGCCGGGGGTGAGGAGTTCGACGGTACGGGGCCACGTGCTCGGGGCGTCCTGGCCGAGGGCGGCGGCGAGCCGGGCGGCGAAGCGGGGCATGACGGGGGCGGCGGCGTGCGCGAGGAGGCGGGCGGCCGCCAGTTCCAGGGCGACGGCGGTGCGGTTCTCCGCCTCCCAGCCCGGGGTGTCGGTGAGGAGGCCTTCGGCACGGCCGAAGCGGAGGGTGTCGCGGACGATGCCGTCGAGTTCGGCGGCGGCCTGGTTGAGGGAGAACGCGTCGTTCTCCAGGGCCGCGGTGACGGCGTTGAGGCGGGTTCCGAGCCGGGCGAGGAACGCGGAGTGCTCGGCCGTCCAGTTGCCGGCGTCGGGAGCGCGCCCGTCGTGGTGCTTGGCGACGCGGGCGCCGAGGTCGGTGAGCCAGTGCTGCCAGGCTCCGATGAGGGTGTCGTTCAGGGTGGCCTCGTAGGCGACGCGCGTGTAGTCGGTGCGCAGGCCCTCGGGGCGGGTGGCGGCGAGGAAGTAGCGGACGGCGTCGACGGTGTCGGGGCCGAGGACGTCCTTGCCCCAGATGGCGTGCCGCCGGCTGGTGGAGAACTTGGCGCCTTCGAGGAGGTAGAACTCGTTGACGTGGTAGTCGATGTCGGGGTTCCAGCCGGGAAAGGCGAGCCGGTAGAGGACCGGGTAGAGCACCGAGTGGTAGAAGCTGTTGTCGTAGCCGAAGAAGTGGACGATCTTCCAGTCGGGCGCCGGTTCGGCGGCCCGCCAGGACCGGCCGAGGCGGGCGCCCAGGGACTGGATGCCGTGCAGGAAGCCGTAGCTCATCTCGGGCCAGACCCAGATGACCTGGCCCTCGGTGGCCGTCTCGCGGGGTTCCACGCCCCAGTGGGAGGGGTGGGTGAGGGGGATGTCGACGCGGGGGCGGCGGAAGAGGCGGTCGGCGAGCTCGCGGAGCCGGGCGGGGACGCGGCCCGTGCGGTGGTGGGAGCGGACCTCGCCGGCGAAGGTGTGCAGCGGCAGCGTCCAGCGGGCGGTCGGCGTGCTGCGGGGCGCGGCGGTGGAGAGGGCGGAGCGCGGGTCGGTGAGGTCGGTGACGGTGTTGGGTTCGCCGCACTCCTCGCAGATGTTCCCGTTGGTGGGGTTGGCGCAGCCGGGGCAGCCGCCCTTGACGTCGGCCTCGTAGAGGTACTGGCCGGTCGTGGCGTCGTGCAGGGCGTCGTGTGCGGTGACGGCGACCTCGCCGGAGGCGACGACGCGGCCGAAGAAGTCCTGGAGGCCCTCTCGGTAGTCGGGGTCCTGGTCGGTGACGGTGTACTGGTCGAGGGGGATGTCCATCAGCCGCAGGGTTTCGGCGATCTCGGCGCTGTAGTGCGCGGCGGTCTCGGCGGGGGTGCGGCCGTCGGCGCGGGCGGCGCCGAGGACGTAGCTCTGGTAGTCGTCGCTGCCGGTGAGGTGGTAGGCCTCGGCGCCGTTCATGCGCTGGTAGCGGGTGAAGGCGTCGGCGCCGAGGTAGGGGCCGCCGAGGTGGCCGAGGTGCAGGTCGCCGTTGGGGGTGGGCGGGGTGGAGAAGACGAAGACGGGCCGGTCGCCGAAGCCCTTGCGGGCGGGGTCGGCGGCGGAGACCGCGGCGCGTTCGGCGTCGCGCCAGTACTGGGTGAAGAAGACGAGGTCCCCGGCGTCGGGGCCGCCGGTGTTCTCCAGGACGTGCGACTCGAACGGTTCGAAGAGGACGACGGTGCCGGGGGCGGCCGGGTGGCGTTCGCCATCGATGACGAACTCCCCCTGCCCGGCGGTGATCACGAACAGTTCGGTCTCGTCGTGGCGGTGGTGGTCGGTGGCCCGACCGGGTGCGATCCGGCCCCAGCCGGCGGGTGTGCCGAGGCCCTCCACACCGCTCATGTCGATGCCGAACGCCTGTTCCAGGACGTCGGCGTCATAACTGGCGATGATCATGTCGTGGCCTTTCGCGGGGACGGGCGGGACGGAAGGGACGCGCGAGGTGGCAGGGACGGGATCAGATCGGCGGCGCGGGCGGCGAGCGCCGGCGCGAGGCGGTAGCCGGAGCCGCCGGCCGCGCCCGCGAACAGCAGCCGGCCGTAGGGGTCCAGCGCGGTGACGACCGGGGTGCCGGCGGCCCCGTACGCGTCGCAGAACACCCGGCCGGACCGGCAGTGCGCGGCCAGGCCCGGGGCGTAGCGGGTGAGCAGGGCGCGGGCGTCGCGCAGGTGGCCGGCGGTGAGGGCGGGGTCGACGGTGTCGGGGTCGACGTCCCACTCCTGGCAGGTGTAGCTGAACAGCCAGTGGCCCCGGTGGTGCAGGGGCAGCAGGAAGGCGTCCTCGGCGTGCAGGACGACGGCCCGGTCGCCGGGGGCGCAGGGCACGTCGAGGTGCAGGGCGACGATCTTCTTGACGCGGGCGCCGAGCGGCGCGACGAGCTCGCGCCAGGCGGGCGCGGCGAGCCAGGGCCCGGGGGCGAGGACGACGTGTCCGGCGTCGAGGGAGGCGCCGCCGGTCAGGGTCAGGCGGGTGCCGCCGGGGCCGGAGGCCAGCGCGGTGACCTCGACGCCCTCCCGGAAGGTGACGGCGGGACGCAGGTCGGCGGCGAGGCGCTGGGTCAGCGCGTGGACGTCGGCGTACTGGCAGCCGTCGCCCTCCCAGGCGCCGTGACCCCGGGGCAGGGAGGGGACGACGGCCGGCAGTTCGGCGGTCCAGCGGAGCTTGGCCTCGGGGAGGTAGACCTCGCGCAGGTCCTCCTCGGCCCGTTCGGGTGCGAGCACCGTCATGCCGAGCGGGTGGATGGGCAGGTCGGGGCGGGCGGTGCGGAGGTCCTCGTAGAAGCGCTGGCTCTCGGCGGCGAGGGTGCGGACGGTTTCGTTGGCGCCGCGCGGGAAGTGCAGTCCGGCGGAGCGGCGGGTGGCGCCGGAGCCGGTCATGTCGCGGTCGAGGACGGTGACGGTGGCGCGGGGGTTCCGGGAGAGGACCTCGCGGGCGATGAGGACGCCGAGTATTCCGGCGCCGACGACGGCCACGTCGGTACGGGCACGGGCGGGCCCGCCGGGGGACGCGACGGGCGCGGCGGACGCGGCGCCCGTCGCGGGTATGCCGGGTCCGGTGCTGCTGTCGGCGCTGCTGTCGGCGGTGCGCCGCGCACCGCGGTCGGCGGGCATCAGGCGCTCCACCGTTCGTCCTGGGGCACCTTGGAGGACCACTCGATGAACGAGGACAGCTGCTCGTCGCCCCGTACGCCGCACAGCCGGTCGGCGATGCGCCGGCTGCGCCAGGCGTTGAGGCTGAGGTTGGGGTCCGCCAGTCCGCGCTGGCCGCGGACGCCGTTCTGGATGAAGATCCGGCGGTCGGCGGGGCCGTCCCAGCGGACGGCGTAGTCCTCGTCGACGCGCAGTTCGTCGCCCTCGCGCTCCAGGCGGTCGGCGACGGGGGCGAGGAAGTCCATGGTGGCGGGCCGGTAGCCGGTGGCCCAGACGACGATGTCCGCCTCGAACTTCTCCACGGAGTCGGACTCGCCGGTGTGGCGGGCGCCGACCTCCCAGCCGCCGAACGGGCCGGGGCTGACGCCGAAGACCTCGCGGCTCGGGTGCAGGGCGACCAGGTCCTCGTTGCCCTCGACGAACCGGTGGACGTAGATGCTCTGGTAGATCTCCCGCAGGGTGGATTCGGAGATGCCGTCGCTGGTCAGGAGGTTGCGGGAGTTCATGGCCTCGCGGCGTTCGCGGGGCAGCCCGTAGAAGTAGTCGGCGTGGCTGGGCATGTAGTAGTCGTTGGTGAAGGGCGAGTCGTCGATGGGCAGGTAGTTCGGTCGCCGGGAGATCCACGAGACGCGACGGGGCAGCTCCCAGCCGCTGCGGGAGATCAGGTCGAGGAAGGCCTCGGCGCCGGACTGGCCGCCGCCGATGACGACGACGCGCTTGCCGCCGACGTCGCGGGCCGAACCGAGGTAGTCGGCGACGTGGAACTGGGTGGGGCCGAGGAGGTCCGCCCCCTGCGGCGGCACCCAGGGTCGGCTGCCGACGCCGACGACGACGTTGTCCGCGGTGACGGTGCGGCGGTCGGTGTCGACGGTGAACACCTGCCGGTCGTCGTCGAAGGCGACCGCGCGCACGCCCTCGCCGAAGACGACGTTCTCGTTGCGGCGGCCGGCCCACGCCAGGTAGTTGCGGAACTCCAGCCGGGGCACGTCGTCGAACTGGGCGTTGAGGAAGTGGTAGACGCGGCCCTTGGCGTGCAGGTACGCCAGGAACGAGAAGGGGCTGGCCGGGTCGGCGAGGCTGACCAGGTCCTTGAACTGGGAGACCTGGAGGGTGGTGCCCGGGATCTGCTGGCCGTCGTGCCAGCCGAAGGACTCCTTGCGGTCGAGGAAGAGGTTGGGTACGTCCGGCCTGCCGTGCAGCAGCGACGCCAGGCTCAGGTTGGCCGGGCCCACGCCGACGCCGAGGCAGCGGACGTGCCTGGTGCCGGGTCGGAAGCTCTCGTGCCCCATGATCGGAACCTTTCGTTCGAATCGGTGACCAGCGGGAAGGTGCAGGGGGGAGGGGGGCGACACCGGGCCTACGCGGCCGGGCGGGTGCGGACGGCGAACAGGGCGAACAGGGTTGCGAGCAGGGAGGCGGCGCCGATCAGCGGCCAGACCAGCGAGCCGAACTGGAGGAAGAGCCAGGTGCCGGCCATCGGGCCGAGGGCGGAGCCCAGCCCGAAGACGAACTGGAAGCTGCCGATGTAGCGCGAACGCAGCTCCTCGGGGCCGGCGTTGGCCGGGTAGGCGAAGACGGCGGGGCCGCCGAGGATCTCGCCCAGGGACCAGATCAGCGTCCCGATGACGATGGCCGCCGGCCCGATCGGCAGTCCGTAGCAGGCGACGCCGGCGCCGACGAGGGCGAAGCCCAGGCCGATGGTGATCTTCATGGGCCAGCGCTGCGAGACCTTGGTGACCAGCAGCTCGAAGGCGATGACGATGACGCCGTTGAGCGCGACGGCGAAGGTGTACCAGAACAGCGCCAGCCGGGCCTCCGCCATGTAGAGCGGCAGGGTGGACAGGTACTGCATGTAGACGGCGGAGTGGAAGAACGCCGCGACCAGGTAGAAGAGGTAGCGGCGGTCGCGCAGGACCGCGCCGTACCCGCCGGTCCCCGCGGGGACCCGCGCTCGCACGGCGCCCGGTGCGGGCTTCGTCCGGGCGGGCAGGGTGGCGCGGGCGACCAGCGCGAAGGCCAGGGCGAGGGCGGCCTCGCCCCAGAACAGCAGCGTGTACGTCCGGCCGCCCGCGTGGTAGAGCGCGTAGCCCAGCAGGGGCGCGGCGGTCGCTCCGACGTTGAGGCCGAAGCGGTACATCGCGAAGATCATGATCTGTCGGTCGCCGTCGGTCTGTTCGGCGAGGAGGGTGGCCGACGCCGGCCGGAACAGTTGGGCGCCCAGGCTGACGAGGGCGATCGCGGCCAGCAGCGGCAGGAAGCCGGGCAGGTACAGCAGGGCGGCGGTGAGCAGCGCGGTGCTGCTCATGGACAGGACGGTGGCGCCGCGGATGCCGAGCCGGTCGGCGAGGGTGCCGCCGACGAGCGAGCCGGCGACGGCGCCCGCCCCGTACACGCCCAGCGCGATGACGGTGCGGCCCTTGGAGTGGCCCTCGGCGGTGAGGAAGAGGACGAGGAAGACGTGCAGGAAGCCGCCGAGCCGGTTGACGAGCACCCCGGCCAGTACGGTCTTCACCGCGCTCGGGGCCTCCTTGAAGGTGGTCCACACCCCGGGGGCCGGGGCCGGCGGAGCGGCTTCCCGTTCCGCTTCGGCGGGCCGGACATCAGTGCTCATCGGGGTCCTCCGGGTCGACGACGACGGTGACGGCGGTCCGGACGGCCCGCTCCAACGCGTCGAGCCCGTCCGGGGTGGGCGCGTCGATCAGGAAGGTCACCGCCCGGTCGTCGGAGCAGGCGAGCGGCTGGAGCCGGGTGCCGGCCTCCTTCAGGACGAGCAGGGCGCGCAGCGCGGGCGCGTCGCCGGGCTCGCCGGGCGCGCAGTCGGGCCAGGTGCCGGCCTCGCCGACCCATTGGGGGCGGACGCCGGGCCAGTCGAGGGTGACGTCGGCGAGGCAGCCCGCCTCGTGCTCCAGGTAGACCTGGCGGGTGAAGCGGCGCGGCGGCGGGTAGTCGGCGGCCTCGCCGAGGGCGATCCGGACGATCTCCGGTTCCAGGGGCCGGCCGGTGGCCAGGTGGTAGAGGGCGACGAGGCCGTCCCCGGGGGTGCGGGCGGCGACCTCCATCAGGCGGGGTTCGCCGTCCTCGCCGATGCGCCACTCGGCGTGGGCGATCCCGTCGCGGAAGCCGAGCACCTCCAGCATCCGGTGGTTGGCGGCCAGCAGGACCTCGTCCTCGCCGGTGCGGGCGTTGGGGACGGAGTGGGCCAGCTCGACGAAGGTGCGGTCGCCGGACTCGGTGGTCTCCTTGCGGGTCACCGAGGTGAAGAGCGGCCGGCCGTGCTGGACCAGGGACTCCACGGAGTACTCCTGGCCGGTCACCTTCTCCTCGATCATGAGCGTCTCATGCGCGGGGTACTGCGGCAGCAGCGCGCGCAGTTCGGCGGCGTCCGTGACGGCGACGACGCCCGAGCTGGAGTGCCGGGTGGCGGGCTTGGCGACGACCGGGTAGCGCAGGGCGGACAGGTCTGCGTCCTCACGGCCGCCGGGCGGCAGGACCAGGGTGGTGGGGCTGAATTCCTCCAGGTACCAGCGCTGGAGGTACTTGCTGCGGCACACCCGGGTGGCGCGCAACCCCGGTCCGGGCAGGCCCAGGGCGTCGCACAGCAGGCCGGTCTGCTCGACGAGGGTCTCGCCGACGGCGTACGCGCCGCGCACGGTGTAGCGGCCGCGCCAGGCGCGGGCGGCTGCGACGAACCCGGGGGTGAAGGAGCCGTCGAGGTCGAGGGAGCCGTCGACGTAGGCGATCTCGTCGATCAGGGAGGCCGGGTGCTCGGGGTCCTTGCGGGCGCGACGGACGGCGTCGCGGTTCGTGTCGGGGGTGATGAGCAGGATCCGCAGCCCGCGGGCGGCGAGTTCCTCCAGGTAGCGGGGGTTGCGGCAGACGACGCGGAAGGCGCCGGTGAGGACGAACGCGTCGGGCAGCGCGGGGGTTTCGGGCAGGTGGGTGGGCTGCGTCATGCCGGGACTCCTGAGGGGGTGGTGGTTTCTTCGCGGGCGCCGCTCAGGCCGTGGGCGCCGAGGAAGGCGAGCCAGCGGCCGGTGTCGCCGGGCGCGGCGGCGCGGTGCAGTCCGGCGGGCAGGGCGCCGGCCAGGATCCGGGTGACGCCGTAGGCCACGGGGAGGGAGACGCAGCGGGCCATGGCGGATTCCTCGGCGTCGCCGGTCAGGTCGAGCAGGTGGGAGCCGCACCAGGACGGGCCCGCCGGGGTGCGCAGTTCGAGTGCGACGGACAGCACGACGCGGTCGCGGTCGTCGGGGGTGGTGGGGTACCGGGCGGCGAGCGAGCCGGCCAGGGCGCGGACGGCTTCCTGGTCCCCGGTGGAGACGGTCTCGAAGACCTCCTTCCAGGCGGTGTGCCAGCCCGCGTTGCGCAGGGTGCCGCGGACGAAGGTGTCGAGCCGCCAGTGGTCCGGCATGCCGTACTGGGCGACGAAGGGGAGGCTGTCGCGGTTCGGGTAGACCTCGAACTCCTCGCCCGCGAGGGTCAGCGGGCGGGTGGCCTCCCAGGGCCGCGGGACGGTGCTCTCGGCGCCGGCCTCGATGTGCCGGGCCGGGGATCCGAGGGCGGCGAGGACCCCGTACGGGGCCCAACTGAAGCGGTAGCGGAAGGGGTTGGGGACCGCCGGGACGCCTCCGCAGTAGGAGGTGAACACGGCGGTCGCGGGTATCTCCCCGAGGGCCGCGCGACCCCGTGCGACCAGGTCGTGGGCCAGCAGGTGGTCGATGCCGGGGTCGAGTCCGGCCTCGGTGAGGACGACGGTACGGGTGCGGTCCGCGGCCTCCCCGGCGAGGGCGGCGAGTTCCGGGGAGACGTAGCTGGTGCAGGCGAAGTGGGCGGCCCTGTCGGTGGCGAGGCGCAGCAGCTCGGCGTGTTCGCCGGCCGGGAGCATGGAGACGAGGACGTCGCCGGGGCCCACCCCGGCCGCCAGGGCGGCCGGGGTGAACGCGCGGACCTCGGCGCGGCCCGCCAGGCCGAGGGCGGCGAGGCGGGCGGCGCCGCGCTCGGCGGTGCGGTCCCACAGGACCACCCGCCGGGCGCGTTCGCAGACGAGGGAGAGGCCGGAGCGGCCGGTGGACAGGCCGGTGCCTATCCAGTGGACGGTGCCGGACGCCGCGGCCGCGGTGGGCGCGGCGGTCGCGGGTTGGTCAGCGGACAAGGGGATCCTCCTGGGCTCGGACGGCCGTCCGGTAGGTGTGCAGGGCGCGCTCCCAGACGTCGTCGGCCGGGGCGGCCAGGCGCAGGAGCTCAGGGGCGAGTTCGGCGGAGAACGCGGTGGCGGCCTCGACGGGGAGGAGCGAGGGCAGGTTGTCGATGGCGATCAGGTCGAGGGGTCGCTCGGGGCCGGCGCGCAGGGCGCGGACGGGTTCCGTCCAGGTGGTGGTCGCGTCGTAGACCGGCAGGACGTTGCAGTCGGAGGTGACGTCGCAGGTGACGTCGGAGACGAGGGAGAGCCGGCGGCGCGGGTCGTCAAGGTCGGCCTTGGTCAGGAACGGCGGTACGGGCGTGGTGGTCAGGACGGTGTTGACCATCAGGTCGTGGCCGAGGAGGGCGGCGCGGTCGAGGTCGCGGGTCTCGGCCAGGTCCCAGCGGGTCGGGTCCAGGCCGGCGGCCGTCAGGGCGTCGCGGGCGCCGCGGCCGCTGCGGCCGAGCGCGCCGATCACGAGGGCGGTGGTGGGGTCGTCGGGGGTGGCTCCGGAGGCGAGCAGGGCGTCGAGGGCGGGCCGGTCCGTGGGGCGCAGCGGGGTGGTGAGGGCGCCGCGGTGGTGCAGGACGGCGAGGGCGGCGCCGACGTACCCGGCCCAGTAGCCGAAGGCGGCCACCCGGCGGCCGGCCGCGTCGGTGAGGTACTCCATGTCGAGGAGGGCGCCGCCGCCCGCGGTGAAGCGGGCGAGCAGTTCGCGGGCTCCGGACTGGCCCTTGTAGGCGTGCCCGAAGTAGATGTGCCGGTGGCGCAGGGCGGGCGCGTCGGGTCCGGCGGGGAGTTCCTTGAGGCCGAGGACGTACGCGTCGTCGGGGGCCTGCTCGTGCCAGGAGGCGGTCGGGGCGGTGGCGCAGCCGGCGGCGGCGTAGTCGGCGAGCGGGAACACCCGCTGGTCCGACTCCTCGACGGTGATCCGGATGCCCTCGGCCACCAGGCGGCCGGCGTCCTCGGGGGTGAGGGGGGCGCGGCGTTCGGTGGCGCGGGCCTCGTGCCGCATCCAAAGGTGAAGAGTGTCCGACATATTGCGTTTTGTCCTGTCTGGAGGCATGGGGGTGACCGACTCCCGGCCTTGATCGCGGTCACGGGGGCGGCGTCGTCCTGGGAGGAGTCCTGCGCGCTAGAGGAGCGGGATCCGAGCGTTCGCCAGAGGGCGGTAGGCGGGGGTCGCGGTGGTGGTCAAGCCTGCCGTGCGGAGTTCGGTGACGACCGCGCCGGCGAGGGCCACGGCGAGCTCCTCCCCCGGGCAGCGGTGGGCCGCCGCACCGAAGGTGAAGACCGCCGGATTCACCCGGCCGGGCGACAGGACGTCGGGGTCCGGGTTGACCGCGGGGTCCCGGTTGGCGGCGGCCAGCACCACCAGCACCTGCTGACCGGGCTCCACCTCGCGGCCCGCGTGGACGAAGGAACCGGCGGCGAACCGGCGGGTGTTCTGGATCGGGGCGTCGTACCGGACCACCTCGCGCACGAGCGCTTCGACGGCCCCCGGAGTGTCCGGCGCGGCGGCGCCCCGGGCGAGGGCGACCAGGGTGTTGCCGATCAGGCCTGCGGTGGCGTCGTAGGTCTGGGACAGGAAGCCGACGGCGTTGGAGAGCAGGGGCGCCAGGTGCGGCCAGGAGTGCCGGTCGGCGGCGCCCACCAGCTCGGCGAGCAGCCCCGAGGCGGGACCGCCGCCCGCCGGCGCCGACCGGCCGGCGCGGGCCGCGTCCAACGGCGGCGCGAGCAGTTCGCGCAGCCGGGCGGCAGCCGTGGCGGCGGCCCGCTGCTGGGCGGGGGTCGCGGAGGCGGGGATGCACTGGACGAAGTCGCCGATCGCCCGGGCCGCCTCCCGCCCGGCCCCCTCCGTCAGCCCGGCGAGCTCGGCGACCACCCGGGCCGGGACCCCGAACATCAGCTCCTCGTACGGGACTTCGCCGCCGGCCGCCAGCACCTCGCGGGTGTGCCGGGCCGCCAGTCGGGCCGCGTGCGCGGTGTCGGCGCGGCCCAGCGCCTCGGCCACCACCGCCTTCAGGCGGGCCGCGACCGGGCCGTCCGTCATTCGCACCAGGTCCCCGAAGACCTCACCGGCGGGCGTCCCGACGATCCCGGCGGGGACCGGCTCGGCCACCGGCCGCACCCGCAGCGCGTCGCTTCCCAACACCGCGCGGACCGCTGCCGCGTCGGCGGCGACCCAGGCCCCGAGCGCCTCGTCGTGGGCGAAGGGACGCTCGGCCACCAGCTGCGCGTAGCAGGGGTAGGGGTCCGGCAGGCGCACCGCGTCAACCGGGCTGACCGGACCGGCGGGACGGGCGGGGCTGACGGCACTGGAGGTATGGGAGGTACTGGCCCGGGGGCTCGTGGTGCTCACTGCCTACTCCTTGCTGAACGGGCGGTACGGGTGGGGCGGGTGGTACGGAGGGCGCCCGCCGGGCGGGCGCCGGGTCAGGCCGTGGCGCGGGCCGCGCGGCGCATGTCGAGGGAGCCCGCGATGGCCATCCTCAGCACCTCGGAGGTGCCCTCGTAGATGCGCAACGACCGGACCTGCCGGTAGAGCCGCTCGGTGACGCCGCCCTGCACGATGCCCGCCGCGCCCAGCAGCTGTACGGCCGAGTCGACGACGCCCTGGGCGGCCTCGGTCGCGTGCACCTTGGCGATGTTGGAGTGTCGGGCGAACCGGCGGCTGCCCCGGTCGGTCTCCCACGCGGCCCGCGCCACCAGCAGCGCGGCCGCGTTCAGCTGCACCTCCATGTCGGCGAGCGAGGCCTTGACCAACTGGAGGTCGAAGAGGGTGGCCCCGTACGCCTCCCGGCCCAGCACGTGGGCCAGGGCGGTGTCGAAGGCCCGCCGGGCGAAGCCGAGTGCGGCCGCGCCGACGGTGGTGCGGAACCGCTCCAGCAGGTCCACCGCGATCACGAAGCCCTTGCCCGGCCGGCCCAGGAGCGCGTCGGCGGGCAGCCGGCACTGCTCGAAGGAGAGGTGCGCGAAGGACCGCGGGGCGATCGCGTCGATCCGCTCGACCCGCAGCCCGGGGGTGTCGGCGGGCACCAGGAAGGCGGACAGCCCCAGCGGTCCGGGGCCCTGCCCGGTGCGGGCGATGACGACGAACACGTCGGCGATGGTCCCGTTGGCGATCCACGCCTTGCGCCCGTCGAGCACGTACGAGCCGTCCTCGGCGCGCGCCGCCGCCAACCCGACGGAGGAGACGTCCGAGCCGGCCTCCTTCTCGGAGACCGCGAACGCCCCGATCAGGGTGCCGTCGGCCATCCCCGGCAGGTAGCGGCGGCGCTGTGCCTCGCTGCCGAAGCGCAGCAGCGGGGTCGCGGCGAGCGCCTGGATGGAGAAGGCGAAGTCGGCGAGGTCCTCGGCGTAGGCGAGGGCCTCGCGGCGCAGGCACACCGCGCGGAAGTCGTTGACGGGGGCGCCGCGCGGGTCCAGTTCGGCGAGCCAGCCGGCCGCGCCGAGGGCGCGCACGAGGCGGCGGCCGGCGGCGTCGGGGTCCAGGGCGCGGATCTCCTCCCACAGCACCCGGTTGCTGTCGCACCAGGCTCCGGCCGACTCGGCGAGCCGGCGGTGGGAGTCCTCGTAGAAGGGCAGGGCCAGGACCTCGGGGTCGAAACTCGTCGTCAGTTCCATGGTGGGGCTCCTCAGATGACCAGGTCGGCGGGGGTCCGGGCGGTGTTCTCGGCAGCGGCAGCGGCCTCGGCCTCGGCCTCGGCCTCCGCGCGGACGCGCTTGACCAGGCCGTGTTCGACGAAGTGCGCGAAGGAGGCGTAGCCGCGCCAGACCCGGCGCCACGCGCCCTGGACGGCCTCCTCCCCGGAGGCGGTGCGCACGTCGTCGAGGAAGGCCACGATGATCTCGGCGGACTGGCGGGCGTGACCCGCCGAGAAGTTGTCGATCGACAGGTGGGCCTCTTCGTAGGAGACGTCGAGGCCGTGCCGGCGCAGTTTCTGGATCTCGTGCAGCCGCATCGCGCCGAGGCCGAACATCTCGATGCCCAGGTTGTAGCCGAGGATCTCGTGGTAGAGGCTGTCGGGGAACAGCGACAGGCAGATCTGGTGGATCGAGAAGCCGTACAGGTGGTCCGGCAGGTCCCCCTGCTGGAGGAAGGCCTCCTGCCGGATGTGCGGCAGGTCCATGTCCATGCTGGCCAGCACCTTGTGGATGATCGTGATGTGGTTCTTCGCCATGTCGCCGCGGCCCATCTCGTCCGCGTAGATGGAGAAGAGCATGTCGTCGCCGCGCCGGTGCCGGCGGCCGAGGTTGCCGACGCGGTGGGCCCAGGTGCCGTCGATGAGGCTGCCCAGGGCGTACGTGGACTGCTCGAAGACGACCTCGTCGCGCGAGGGGATCTCGGTGAGAGGCTCGTACGGGTCCACCAGCTTGTCCCGGTAGATCCGCTCGACCCGCTCCATCAGGGCTTCGGGCGTGTAGTCGAAGTACGAGGCGTCGGTGAGCACGCCCCCGGCGCCGTGCGCGAACAGCAGCTCGGCGTCGGCCAGTCCGGCCTCGGCGCGGGCCCGGGCGGCCGGCAGCACGTTCGGGTGGCGCTCGAAGTTGACGAGGCGGTGGAAGAAGCGGCGGTGGTCGTGGGTGGGCTCGGGCTCGCGCACCACCAGGTCGGCGGGTTCGACCGAGGCGAGGCGTCCGCTCCAGGCGCGGGCGGGCTCGTCCCCGGCGGTGAGCGGTACGAGGTCGGCGCCGGCGGGCTCGCCGGCGGCGACGGAGCGGGCCCAGGCGGCGAAGACGGCCGCTTCGCGCTCGTCGAAGATGCCGAACATGGGGCCGCCGAACTTGATGGACTTCAGGAACCGGCAGGGTCCGCCGTCGCGGCCGGGCCGCAGCTGGCGGGCGGTGCGGAACTCCCGTACGAAGGCGGCCGGGTCGAGCTGCCCGTCGTCGAGCCAGTCGGTGAGCTTGCGGGCGCCGAGCCGGACGGCGCGGTGCTGGCGGCCCGCGTGCGGGGCGTGCCGCTCCACGATCAGGGCCACCTTGGCGTCGAGGGAGAGCCCCTCGTGCCAGGCGGCGAGCTCGGCGAGGGCGGCGGTGTGCTCGCGTTCCAGGCGGACCAGCAGGCGTACGGCCGCCAGGGCGCGGCGGCGGTCCTCGGCGCCGGTCGGCGACTGCGCGGTGAGGGCCAGGTACTCGGCGAGGACGGGGCGTACGTCGCCCTCCGCGAGCATCGGCTCGCCGCCGATCAGCAGCTCGTCGAGGCCCAGGGCGTGGGCGGCGTAGTGCACGCCGACCACCTCGGGGAGGAAGGAGGCGGGCAGCCGGGACAGGGCCACGTGGAAGGCGGCGTGCAGGGCGGTGAGGGGACGGGCCCCGGCCGCGTCGAGGAAGGCGGCGGCCTCGACGGCGGGCAGGAACACCCCGTGCTCGGCGAGCGCCCGCCGGCGGCGGCCCAGCAGGCCGGCGTCGGCGGTGCCCTCGCCCTGGAGCAGCCAGTGCTGGCCGAAGAGGCGGCCGACGATCTCGGCGGGCTGGGTCGCGGCCTGCGAGACGGTGTCGAGCCAACAGCCGCCGATCAGGGTGAGGGGGGCGCGCTGGCGCAGCACCGCGGCGCGGACCTCGGGGTCGGGGTGCTCGCGCAACGGGGTGAGTACGGCGGCGAGTTCGGCGCGGGCGGCGGCGACGTACGCGGCGACCGCGTCGGCGTCGGCGGGCTCGGGGAGGGGGTCGTCGGCGGCGGCGTCGCCCTCGGGGGCGAGGAACGCGGCGAGGACGCGCCGGGCTGCGAGCAGGGCGGCCTCGCCCTCCTGGTCGGCGAGCAGCCGGCGGAACAGGTCGGCGGGCGGGGCGGCGGCGATGAGGGCCGCTTCGGCGGCGCCGGCCGGGGAGGCCTCGAAGGGGCCGGCGGGCAGGGAGGTGGTGAGGTCGGGCAGCGGGAAGGCGGGCCCGAAGGAACCGCGGGCCAGGTCGAGGAAACCGTCGTCGGCGGCGCCGCTCCCGAGGCCGGCGCGGGCGGTCCCGCCGCCGGTCGGGTCGGCGCCCGTGGTCGTGTCGGTGGACATGTCAGCGGCCTTCCCGTCGGGCAGTGGTGGCGGTGGTCGGGGCGGGGTCGGCCGGGGCGCCGGCGGGTGTCGGGAGTCGGCGCAGCAGGACGCCGATGCGGACGCCGGGGACGCTGGACGCCAGCAGGTAGTGCCCGTGGGGCTTGAGCGCGCCGGCCGCCGCCCGGTCGACGAGGTTGATCAGCGGGTCGGCGGCGAAGCAGTGGCCGACGCGCGGGATGTTGTCGAGGAAGAGCTGGTCGCGGCCGAAGCCGGCTTGGCGTTCCTTGAGGACGACGAGCGGCTTGTAGAGGTTGGGGTGCAGCACCCCGTGGATGTCGCCGATCTTCATGCCGGCGTCGTCGAGGATCCGGTCGTTGACCTCGCGGGCGAGGTCGGAGCTGATCTCGTTGGACCAGTCGAGGCCGGCCGGGTCCTGCGCGCCGGCCCCGGCGACGATCTCGTACGCGTCCGGGCCGATCGGCGCGGCGGCGACCAGGCAGGAGGCGGCGCCGTCGCTGAACAGGGCGAAGTTGTCCATCCGGACGGACTCGTCGGTGACCCGGTCGGCGGTGACGACGACGACCCGGCGGTACATGCCCGCGGCGACGTACGCCTGGGCCGTGCGGATGCCCGCCAGGAGGTTTGCGCAGCGGCCGAGGGTGAGCCCGATGAAGGCGGCGGCGCCGAGGCCCGTGGCGGCCAGCACGTTCTCCACGAACGTGCCGTGGGTGCGCGGGCCGCCGGGGAAGCGGGTGGAGCACAGGATGAGGCAGTCGACGTCCGACGGGGCGACGCGGGCCGCGTCGAGGGTGGCCCGCACGGTCTCCGCGGCCAGGGTCTCCAGGCACTTGGCGGTGCGGTGGACGCTCCCCCAGCCCCAGAGTTCGGCGCGGGGCGGCATGCCGAACCGGCGGGCGCGCTCGGCGAGTCCCTCGATGGAGGTGTGGTCGTCGTGGAGTTCGCCGAGTACGTAGCGGGGCGCGGACAGGTGGACGACGGGCGCGGCGGCGGGTGTCGCGGGCGCCGCGCCGGCGGTGACGGGGGCGGGGTCGGGTAAGGCGTGCGGAAGGCTCACGGTGCCGGTTCGCTCTCTCGGTCGGCGGACGGGGCGGGGTCGGCCAGGAGTTCGTTGGCCTCGGCGTACGGGAGGGCGTCCGCGCCGAAGCCGAAGGTGCCGAGCTCGCTGATCTCGCGGGCGGCCCGGGTGAGGGCGCCGAGGGCGGCGCGCGACAGCGCCGATCCGGTGCTGACGCGGCGTACGCCGAGGGCGCCGAGGTCGGCGACGGACAGCGGCAGGGCGCCGCCCATCAGGACGTTGACGGGCCGGTCGACGGCCGCGCAGACGGCGCGGATGGCGTCCGCGTCGGGCAGGGCCGGGGCGTAGAGGACGTGGGCGCCGGCGGCCTCGTAGGCCCGCAGGCGGCGGATGGTGTCGTCGAGGTCGGGGCGGCCCTGGAAGAAGTTCTCGGCGCGGGCGGTGACGGTGAAGGGGAAGTCGAGCCCCTTCGCCGCCTCCACGGCCGCGGCGACGCGCTCGACGGCCTCCTCCAAGGGGCGTACGGGGTCCTCGTCGCGCCCGGTGGAGTCCTCGACGGAACCGCCGACGAGGCCGGCGGCGGCGGCGAGGCGGATGGTCTCGGCGACGTCCTCGGGACGTTCGCCGAAGCCGCTCTCCAGGTCGGCGGTGACGGGCAGGTCGGTGGCCGCGATGATCGCGGCGGCGTTGGCGAGGAGCTCGGCGCGGCCGACGCGGTTCGCCCCGTCGGGGCGGCCGAGGCTGTGGGCGAGGCCGGCTCCGGTGGTGGCGAGCGCGGCGAAGCCGAAGGAGGCCAGGACGCGGGCGGATCCCGCGTCCCAGGGGTTGGGGACCACGAAGGGGCGCGGGCCCTCGTGCAGGTCCCGGAAGGCGATGGCGCGCCGCAGTCGGGCGGCGGCGGGGGTTTCGGAGAGGGGCGCGTCGGGCGCGTCGAAGGAAGCCGCGTGGTTCATGGAGGTCCTCGCTGGTGAGCTGCCGGCGTGCGTCGGCCGGGGGGCGGATCGGGGTCAGATCAGCTCAACGTACTCATCCCCGACGGGCGTCGCGGCCGCGGCCGCACGGGCCAGCGGGCGCAGGACGCGGGTGACGGCGTCCGGCCGACCCTCGAAGTAGAAGTGGCCGCCGTCGGCCCAGTGCCGTCGCGGCGGCGTGGCGCATTCGCGGGCCCAGGCGTCCAGCGCGGCCGCGTCGACGTGCGGGTCCTCGGTGCCGTTGAGCAGGGTGACCGGGACGTCGAGGGGGGCGGCGGGCCGGTAGCGGTAGCCGGCGACGAGCCGGAAGTCGGCCTTCAGGTGCGGGAGGAGCAGTTCCTGGAGGGTCTCGTCCTCGACGACCTCGGGCGGCAGTCCGCCGAAGAAGCCGACGGCCTCGGTGAAGGCCCGGCCCTCCAGTCGAGCGGTGTCGACCACGCGGCGGGTCGGCAGCAGGCAGGGGGCGCTGCATCCGGAGACGACGAGGCCGGCGAAGCCGCGTACGCCGTCCAGGCGGCGGGCGACCTCGAAGGCGAGGGCGGCGCCGAAGCTGTGGCCGAAGAGCAAGAAGGGCTGGCCAGCGGCGGTGGTGGCGAGGGCGATGGCGGCGGCCGCGCCGTCGGCGAGGTCGGCGACGGAGGTGAGGGCCGGTTCACGGAAGCGGTGGCCCCGGCCGGGCGGGCAGACGGCGAGGATCCGCGCGTCCGTTCCCAGGTCGGCCTGCCAGCCGAGGAAGGTCCGGGGGTTCCCGCCGGCGTGCGGGAAGCAGTAGACGCGGGTGGCGGCCGTGGCACCGTCGTCGGCGGCGGCGGTGGTCTCGGAGGTCAGGAACCAGGGGGAGGGGGCAACCACGAGGATCAGCCATTCTGTTGCCGGTCGGTCAGTGGCGGGAGGGGACGCAGTGCAGGACGGGACGGCGGCGGACGGTCAGTTCCAGCCAACGTCGTTGGTGGGCCCGGGGGTGGGGTGGGTGGGGGCCGGCGTCGGGGTGGTCGTGCCGGGCTGCGGGTTGTTCCAGCCCACGTCACCGGCGACCACGTGCGGGTTCGTGTTGTTCCAGCCGACGTCGCCGAGCCGCAGGTGGCTGCCGGAGTCGGTGGTGAGGGCGCCCTGGGCGATCCCGGTGACGACCGTGCCGACGCCGAGGGCGACGCCCGCCGCGGCGAGTGCGACGCGACCGCGGATTCCCGAAACGCGGCCGGTCCGACGAGTCACCATGTGGTTCTTCCCCATTTTGCCCAGTCCCCTCAAGTCGTTTCGTGTTCGGTCATTCCAGGAACGCCAAACCGAGGCGGTTTCCGGCGGTGGTGATCGTCGGGCGCCTTCTGCGTGTTCGTTCCTGCGGTGAGACCAAATCTCCCCTGCCGGGTCACGACCAGGTAGACCTACGATGGCTCCGGTTTACGCATTGCGGGAACCGACGGGGTCCAGAACGCCACAGACAGCTGCATACCGGACAGACAGGGGTGGCACGTGGACGTAGTCAAATACGTCGAAACCGCACAGAGCGGTGCACCTGAAGCGCTGTGTGCGGCCGCGGCGGGGGAACCGCAGGCGTTCTTGCGGGAACTCGCAACGCACCTCGGGCTGTTGGCCCAGGAAGCCGCGCAGCAGGCCGCGCGCCCGGCCGTCGCCGCGGCGGTAGAGGCCGGCGCGGACGAGGTGGTGGTGGGCCCCGGGGTCCGTTACTTGCATGGCCTGGGCAGCATCTCCACGGCGATCAACGACGCCCTCGGCGCGGTCCGGCGGGACATCCTCACCGCGCAGCCCGACGGGGCGCGGCCGAGCGCGGTCCTGAAGGAGGCGCTGGAATCGGTGCGCCGGCACATCTCGGCGGGGATCGCGATGCGAACGCTCTATCAGCACACCACGCGATTCGACGAGGCGACGAAGGAATATGTCCGTGCGGTTACCGAATACGGAGCCCAGGTTCGCACATTGGAGGAATTCTTCGACCGGCTGATCATTGTGGACGACATCGCCTTCATTTCGGCGAACGAGGACCGTACCACGGCGATCTCCATTACCGAACCGACGATCGTACGATTTCTCCGCGACACGTTCGACAAGGCCTGGGACCGGGCGAAGCCCTTTCCCTTCGTGCCGCTGCACGCCGCGAAAGCGGCGGACGAAGTGGTTCCGGCGATCCGGGAGTCGATCAGTCGGCTGCTCGTGGAGGGCTACGCGGACAAGGCGATCGCCCGCCGCATCGGGATCAGCGAGCGTTCCCTCCAGGCCCACATCGCGGCCATCAAGCAGGAGATGGGCGCCCTCAACCGCTTGCAGCTCGGCTACCTGCTGGGGCGCAACGAGGCCACGTACGTCCTGTGACCCGCCCCCGGGCGGGGGCGGGTCACCGTGGGGCGGTCGAGGGGCGTACGGGGCGCCTCGGACCGTGCGTCCGGGCGGGACGGAAACCGGACGGCCGCCCGCCCCGAACGGCCCGCCCCGCCATGGCGGTTACTTTCCCGCAGCGACCTCCGTCGGCGCGGGCTCGGGCCGCCTGCGGGAGACCGCGACGCCGCCGAGGCAGATCGCCCCGCCCAGCAGGGTCAGCCAGCCCGGGACCTCGTCCAGCGCGAACCAGGCGATGACCACCACCACGGCGGGCACCGCGTACGTGGTGGCGCCCATCTTCCCGGCGGTGGTGCGCGACAGCGCGTACGTCCAGGTGGTGAAGGCGAGGGCGGTCGGGAACAGGCCCAGGTAGACCATGTTCAGGGTGGCGCCGAGCGGCGCCTCGGGGAGCTGGGAGATCAGCTGCCAGGCGAAGGGCAGGGTGCACACCGTTCCGACGAAGCAGCCGTACGTCGTCACCTGGAGCGGAGTGGCGTGGCGCAGCGCGGGCTTCTGCGAGACCACCCCGGCCCCGTAGGCGAGCGCGGCGACCAGGCACAGCAGCACGCCGAGGATCGAGGAGGAGCCGCCGTGGGAGGTGGACACGCCGACGACGGCCGCGCCGACGAAGGACACGCCCATGCCCGCGAGCAGCATCGGCGGAAAACCCTCCTTCAGCAGCCAGCCGCTGAGCAGGGCAATGACGATGGGGCCGATGTTGACGACCATCGCCGCAGTACCGGCGTCGACCTCCTGTTCGCCCCAGTTCAGCGTCACCATGTACAGCCCGAACCAGAGCACCCCGGAGACGAGGATCCCCGGCCAGGCTTGACGCGGCGGCAGCGGCACCCGCTTGACCAGGAGTACGACGCCCAGCGCGACCGAGGCCGTCAGCAGCCGCCCCAGCGCGAGCGCCCCGGGGCCGTAGTGCTCGGCCGCTGAGCGGATGGAGACGAAAGCGGAGGCCCACAGCACGACCGTGACGGAAGCCGCGAGGAGGGCGCGATGATCGGTTCTGGGATCGCCAGCCGTTTGGTCCATGCGAGCAACGTACCGACGCCCCCCGGCCCTGCCTAGATGATCTCCGGCGGGATCCGGCCGGCCGGGCCGCGGTGGGCCCGGCCGCCGCCCGTCAGGCTCCGGCGAAGGCCGAAAGGTCCTCGGTGAGCGCCCGGACCACCGCGTCGTGCTGCTCCGCCAGGTAGAAGTGCCCGCCGGGGAACGACCGGAAGGTGAAGGCGGCGCCGGTCAGCCGGCGCCAGTCCATGGCCCCGGCCGGGCTCGCCCGCGGGTCGGACTGCCCGCAGAGCACGCTGACGGGGGTGTTCAGGGGCGGCCCCGGCTCGTAGCGGTACGTCTCGATCGCCTCGTAGTCGCTGCGCAGCGACGGCAGGATCAGCTCCCGGAAGTCCGGGTCCGCGAGCAACCGCGGGTCGGTGCCGGAGAGTTCGCCCAGTCGGGCGAGGAGGGCGGCGTCGCCCTCGAGGTGGGTGGTGCCCTCCTCGGGCAGCAGCGGGGAGCGCCGGCCGGACAGGACGAGGCCGCGCGGGGCCGCGTCCGCCCGCTCCAGCCGGCGGGTCAGTTCGAAGGCGAGGACGGCGCCCATGCTGTGCCCGAAGAGCACCAGGGGCCGTTCCCGCCAGGGCAGCAACGCCCGCTCGACCTCGTCGACGAGTCCCGTCACCGTCTCGGGGCTCGGTTCGCCGAAGCGGTCCTGGCGGCCGGGGTACTGGACGGTGAGCACTTCGGCGTGCGGGGCCAGGTCCCGGGAGAGCGGGAAGTAGAAGGAGGCGTTGCCGCCGGCGTGCGGGAGCACGACGAGGACGGGGGCGTCCTGCGGGCGCACCGCGGTGTGGAAGCGGCGGATCCACGGGCTGCCGGTGGCGCGGACGTCCCTGGTGGTCTTGGCGATGGTCATGCGTGGTCCCCGGTGTCGTCCGTCAGCAGGAGCTTCTTCTGCGGTTTGCCCATGGCGTTGCGCGGTACGGCGGCGATGAACCGGACCTCGCGCGGTCGTTTGTGCACCGACAGGTGCGCGGCGACGAAGTCGGTGAGTTCGCCGCCCGTGACGCCTTCGGCGACGACGAAGGCGACGATCCGCTGTCCGAGGTCGGCGTCGGGGACGCCCACCACGGCCGCCTCGCTCACCTTGGGGTGGTCGAGCAGCGCGTTCTCGATCTCGCCGGCGCCGATCCGGTACCCGCCGGACTTGATCATGTCGATGGAGGCCCGGCCGACGATCCGGTGGACCCCGTCGGTCCCGTCGACGGCGGCGATGTCGCCCGTACGGAACCACCCGTCCTCGGTGTACGCGGCGGCGGTGGCCTCCGGGCGGCCCAGGTAGCCGGAGAACAAGGTGGGTCCGGTCAGCTGGAGTTCGCCGATCTCCGCGCCCGGTTCGGCCGCGATGCGGGTCCGGATGCCGGGCAGCGGGGTGCCGACGGCGCCCGGGTGGACCTCGCCGCCGGCGCGGCCGCTGAGGGTGATCAGGGTTTCCGTCATGCCGTACCGCTCGACCGGCCGGTGGCCCGTCAGGCGTTCCAGGTCCCGGAAGACCGGGGCGGGCAGGGCGGCGCTGCCGGAGACGAGGAGGCGGGCCCCGGACAGGGCCGCGGCGGCCTCCGGGTCGGCGGCGATGCGGGACCAGACGGTGGGCACCCCGAAGTAGAGGCTGCCGGCCGCCTCCGCGTAGGCCCTCGGGGTGGGACGGCCGGTGTGCACGAGCCGGCTGCCGGTGCGCAGCGCGCCGAGCACGCCGAGGACCAGGCCGTGCACGTGGAACAGCGGGAGCCCGTGGACGAGGATGTCCTCGGCGGTCCACTGCCAGGCGTCGGCGAGCGCGTCGAGGTCGGCGGTGATCGCGGCGCCGCTCAGGACGACGCCCTTGGGCGGCCCGGTGGTGCCGGAGGTGTACAGGATGAGCGCGGGGTCGGCGGTGGGTGCGCTCGGCAGGGGGCGGGCCGGGGCCCGGCGGGCGAAGTCGACGTCGATCTCGTCGGCGCCGGAGTCCCGCAGGATGTGCGCGCGCTCGGCGGGTCCCGCGTCGGGCGGCAGAGGTACGAGCGGCACCCCGGCGAGCAGGGCGCCGACGGTGGCCGCGACGGTCTCCAGCGAGGCGGTCGCCGTCACCGCGAACGCCGCCCGGCCCGCCACGTCGGCGGCGACGGCGCTCGCGGCGCCCAGCAACTCCTCGTACGAGGCGGTCCGTCCGGCGACGCTCAGGGCGTCCTTCCGGTCGCCGTACGTCCCGTCAAGCGCGCTCAGCACGGGTGGCTCCCTGTCAGTGGTGGAAGGCCAGGCTACGGCCCCCGGCCCGGTGTCCGGGCCGGGGTGCCCCGGCTTCCGGCGTCAGATCACGCCCTGGGCGAGCATCGCGTCGGCGACCCGCTCGAAGCCGGCGATGTTGGCGCCGGTGACGTAGTCGCCCGGTGCGCCGTACCGCTCGGCCGTCTCGTGGGCCACCGTGTGGATGTCGCGCATGATGCCCGCGAGTTCCTCCTCGACCCGGTCCGCGCTCCACGCGGTGCGGCCGGCGTTCTGGGCCATCTCCAGGGCGCTGACCGCGACTCCGCCCGCGTTGGCGGCCTTGCCGGGGCCGAAGGCGACGCCGGCCTCCTGGAAGAGGTGGACGGCCTCGGGGGTGGTGGGCATGTTGGCGCCCTCCGAGACGGCCTTGACGCCGGCGGCGATGAGCGCGCGGGCGTCGTCGGCGCCGAGTTCGTTCTGGGTGGCCGAAGGGAAGGCCACCTCCGCCGGGACCTCCCAGACCCGGCCCCCGGGCACGAAGCGGGCGGAGGAGCCGCGGCGCTGCGCGTACTCGCTGACGCGCCCGCGCTCGACCTCCTTGATCTGCCGCAGCAGCGCGAGGTCGATGCCCTTGTCGTCGATGACGTAGCCCTGGGAGTCCGAGCAGGTCAGCGGGTTGGCGCCGAGCTGCTGGAGCTTCTCGATGGTGTACAGGGCGACGTTGCCGGAGCCGGAGACTACGGCGGTGAGGCCGTCGAGGGCCTCGCCGCGGACGGCGAGCATCTCGGCGGCGAACAGGACGCTGCCGTAGCCCGTGGCCTGCGGACGGATCGCGGAGCCGCCCCATCCGGTGCCCTTGCCGGTCAGGACGCCGGCCTCCCAGCGGTTGGTGATGCGCCGGTACTGGCCGAAGAGGTAGCCGATCTCGCGGCCGCCGACGCCGATGTCACCGGCCGGGACGTCCGTGTGCTCGCCGATGTGGCGGTACAGCTCGGTCATGAACGACTGACAGAAGCGCATGACCTCCGCGTCCGACCTGCCGTGCGGGTCGAAGTCGCTGCCGCCCTTGCCGCCGCCGATGCCCAGCCCGGTCAGGGCGTTCTTGAAGATCTGCTCGAAGCCGAGGAACTTCACCACGCCGATGTCGACCGACGGGTGGAAGCGGAGGCCGCCCTTGTACGGGCCGAGCGCGCTGTTGAACTCGACGCGGTAGCCGCGGTTGACGTGGACCCGGCCGCGGTCGTCCGTCCACGGCACGCGGAAGATGATCTGCCGCTCGGGCTCGACCAGCCGCTCCACGAGGCCCGCTTCCGCGTACTCGGGACGGGCGGCGAACACCGGGGCCAGCGTGTCCAGGACCTCGCGCACGGCTTGGTGGAACTCGGGCTGGGCGGGGTTGCGGCGCTCGATGTCGGACCGCAATGCGTCCAGCCGGTGCTTCGGTTCGGTCACGGTCTGTTTCCTCTCCAGGCTTCGCGGGCGGGCGTGCGGGCCCGCGGAAGCGGAGGGTACCTCGTGGCCCTGTGGGCGCCGAAGGGTGTCCATCGGTTGAAACCGGGTGCTAACCGGCTCATCGGTCTTCCCCGTACGTCCGTGGATCTCCGCCCGTAGGATCGGCGCGTCCGTCAGCTGGATGACCGGATTTCGACTGCGTACGGGGGAGATCGACATGGAAACGGCACGGTTCGCGTCACTGATCGCGGCGACGATCACCATGGGCCTGGTCAGCGGCCTTTTCTACGGGTTCTCGGTGGCGGTGATGCCCGGTCTGCGGGCCACCGGCGACCGGACCGTGGTCGAGGTGATGCAACGGATCAACGTGGCGATCCTCAACGGCTGGTTCATGCTGGGCTACCTGGGGGCGCTGGTGTTCACCGGACTCGCCGTGGGCCTGCACGTCCCGGCCGACGGGCGGGCGGCGCTGGGGCCGCTGATCGGGGCGTTCGTCTGCTACGTGCTGGCGATGGTGGTGACCGGCGTGGTGAACATCCCGCTCAACAACGCGCTGGCGCAGGCCGGTCCGGCCGACGCCCTCGCCGACCCGGCCGCCGTCCGGCGGGCCTTCGAGGGCCCGTGGGTGCGGGCGAACGTCTGGCGCGCCCTGCTGTGCACGGCCGCGACGGGCCTGCTGGCCTGGGCCCTGGTCCTGCACGGCGGCGCCTGATCCCCGGGACGGCCCCCGCCCGTGCGGGGGCCGTCCCGGCCCGGTCAGCGCGCCGTGGCGCGGCCGTGCAGCAGCACGGCCCGGACGAGGGCGACGAGCGCCAGCGTGGAGAGCAGGGTGCGGAGTATGTTCGTGGTCACCCAGGTGCCCTGGAACTTGTCCACCACCGGGGCGGCGGACCCCGCCGCGCCGGCCGCGTCCGCGAGCTCGTCGTTCAGCGGGATGTTCACCGCGAAGGTGATCACCAGGACGGCGAGGTAGGCGACGGCGGCCGCCCCCGCCCAGAGCGCGATCGTACGGTGGCCCGTGCGCAGGGAGACCAGCGCGGCGGCGGCGGTGCCGAGCAGGGCCAGGACGAAGACGCTCCCGAAGAGGCCGTTGCCGTCGATGGCCGCGTTGAAGCGGTCCATGGCGGCGACGTACGCGGCGTCGTCGAGCCGGGCGAGGCCCGGCATCACCGAGACGTCGAAGGCGAAGAACAGGCCGGCCATCAGCCCGACGAGCACCGTCGACAGCCCGAGCAGCACCCCGGCGGCCCGTGTACCGTTCCCGGCGGCCGCGGCCGCTTGTCCCGTCGCCCGGCCCTGTGGATCCTGCCCCGGTACCGCTCTGTCCGGATTCATGACGCGTCCTCACCTGCAGTCGGCGGGCCCCGTACCCGCGCGCGGAGCCGATCGTGACATCCGTGGGACCCGCCTGTCAGGGCATCGGAGCGTCGCACCGGACGCGACCGGCCCCGCGGGCCGGAGCCTGCGGGGCCGGTGGCGGCCGTTCCGGTGCCGGAGGGCGGCGGCCGGGCGGTGGGGTCAGGCGGTGTGTTCCGGGATCAGGACGATCCGGCCGATCTGCGCGCGGGACTCGATCAGCCGGTGCGCCTCGGCGACCTCGTGCAGCGGCAGGGTCGCGTGCACGGCGTGCCGGACCGTGCCGTCGGCGAGCCGGTTGGCCAGGTCCTCGTGGTTGCGCAGGTATTCCTTGGGGCGGGCGGCGCGCCAACGCGAGAGCGCGAAGCCGGTCAGGAACTTCATCTCGATGAGCTCCATGGGCGAGACCTTGGGGATCTCCAGGCCGCCGCCGGCCGAACCGTAGAACACGAGGCGCCCGAAGGGGGCGAGGAGGCCCACTCCCTGGCGCAGCACGTCGCCGCCGACGCTGTCGAGGATGACGTCGACGCCCTTGCCGCCCGTCGCCGCGCGGACCTCCTCGGCCCAGTCGTCGCGGCTGTAGTCGATGACGACGTCCGCGCCCAGACCCCGTACGAAGTCCAGCTTGTCGGCGGAGCCGGCGGTGCCGATGACCAGGCCCGCGCCCGCCGCCCTGGCCAACTGGACGGCGAGGTGGCCGATGCCGCCGGACGCCGCGTGCACGAGGACGCTCTCACCGGGCCGCAGGGCCGCGGTGCCCAGCGTGCCGGCGGCGATCGGGCCCGGGGAGGGCAGCGCGGTCGCCTGCGCGGCGTCGAGGCCCTCGGGGACGGGCAGCACCGTGGCGGCGTCGACCACCGCGTAGTCGGCGTAGGCGCCGTTGAGGGTGAACGCGCCGACGCGGTCGCCCTCGTGGATGTCCGTCACACCGGCGCCGACGCCCGCGACGCGGCCGATGACGTCCCCGCCGAGGACGATGGGGAACTGCGGGCGCCACATGGGAGCGGGGAAGATGTTCCGCCGCATCTGGGTCTGCGCGAAGCCGACGCTGACGGCCTCGGCGGCGATGAGGACCTCGCCCGGGCCCGGCGTCGGAACGGGTGCTTCCTCCACGCGGAGGACATCCGGGTCCCCGTACTCGTGGATTCGGATGATGCGCATCTGACTTCCTCCGGTCGTGCCGCGGAGCGGGAAAGAGAAACGGACGGTAAAGGGGGGCCGGCCCGGCCGGGGGCCGGGAACTAGCCGGTGACGGGCGCCGAGCGGCCCGTGCTCTGCTTCAGTTCGAAGAAGTCCGGGTCGGCGGCCAGCGTCGCGAAGGCGCTCCACAGCTCGGCCGCCCGTTCGCCGCGCGGGATCGCGGACAGCACCGGCCCGAACTGGCCCGGGCCGCCGTCCACCGAGATCGTCGGTACGCCGATCAGTTCCTGACCGAGGTCGTGGTCGGGGACCCGGCCGTGGGAGGCACGCAGCTGCTCGTCCCACTCCTCGGCGTCCAGCGCCGCCAACAGGGATGCGGGCAGGCCGAGTTCCTCCAGGGCCTGGGCGCAGCCCGGCTCGACGCCGTCCAGCGCCCGGTGCATGGCCTCGCGGAAGTCGGAGTCGGCCGCGGTGCGCACCGGCTCGAAGATGCCGCCCGCGCCGTGGAAGCGGTTGCCGAGCGCCGTGTAGAGCGGGCCGACGACCTCGTCGCCGTGGGCCGCGCGGGCGGCGGCGATCAGCCTGACCGGCCCCCAGTAGCGGCCGAGGAGGGCGCGACGGGCCTCGGGGACCTCGGGGCCGCTGTTGAGGAGCGCCAGGCTCATCTCGTGCCACCGCAGGGTCAACGGCAGCCGTTCGGCGGCCTCCAGCACCCAGCGGGAGGTGATCCAGGCGAAGGGGCAGAGGGGATCGAACCAGAAGTCGACCGTCCGGCCGCCGGTTCCGTCCGTGTGCTCGGCCCGCGGGGCGGACGCGCTGTCGGTGTGTGGCATGTCTGTGGAGCTCCCCGGGGTGAGGGTGCGGGCGGGCGGGCGCGGCCGCCGAGAGGGATCGGCGGCCGCGCCCGGGGCCTGTCGGACCGTGGATCAGTAGCCGACCTGGGTGGTCGAGAACGTGACGGGCTGCGCCGGGTCGGCGTAGCACTGGAAGGGGTCCCACTCGTTGGTGGTCGGCTGGAGACGGTTCCAGCCGAACGCGGTGTCGGTGAAGCTGGAGCCGCCGGCGCCCGTGGTGAGGGTGCCGCTGCCCGGGGCGCGCAGGGTGACTTCGAGGTTCGGGAAGTCGAACTCGACGCCGCCGGCCCACTCGCCGTCCGACTTCACGCGCAGGTCGTTGCCGGTCCGCTCGACCCACTGCTTGGCGGTGCCGAGGTTGCTGCCGCCGGTCAACTTGTAGCTGAGGACGGTGGCGTTGGCGGGCACCTTGTAGTTGAACGAGATGGTGTTCAGGAGCTTGTTGTAGTCGGCGACGGCCTTGATCGGCGCCGAGTCGAACGTCACCTTGAAGGTGTGGAACGGGGCGACCTTGGTCGGCGCCGTGGTGGTGAAGTTACGGCTGTAGTCGACCGGTATCCACTCACCGGAGAGCCGGGTCTGGCAGACGTACGGGAGCGTCGTCGAGACGGTCGCGGCGGCGGCCGGACCCGACGTGGCGAGTACTCCCGTCAGGGCCAGACCGAGCGAACCCACCATGCCACCGGTCAGCTTCCACTTGCGCTGCACTGTTGTTCCCTTTCGGAGCCCGTCGGCGGGGAGGTGTCCCCGCCTGGTTGATCACTTTTCAGGAGCCTGCTGGAGATCCGTTGGAGGAAGGATCCAGCCAACCAGGCGGGTTCACGCTCCCCGGGTCAGGCCTTCGCGCGCTGGGCCCAGGCCGCTTCGAGAGCGGCCGTCAGCGCGGCCGGGTCCTGCACCCCGGACACCGGCGGGCGTCCGTCGATCACCACGGAGGGCACCCCGCCGACGCCGAGGGTGACGGCGCGGCGTTCGTCCGCGGCGACCCGGTCCGCGTAGCGGTCGCCCTCCAGCAGTTCCTTGACCTCGTCGGCGTCGAGGCCGGCCTTCGCGGCGATGCCGGACAGCACGGCCGGGTCGGCGACGTTCAACGCGTCGGTGTGGTAGGCGTGGAACAGGCCTTCCAGTACCGCGTCGACCCGGTCGCGATCGGCGGCCAGGTGGATCAGCCGGTGGGCGTCGAAGGTGCTGACGGGACGGGACGCGTGGAGGTTCAGCTCCACGCCCTCCTGCTCGCCGTTCGAGCGGATCAGCGCGATCCGCGCGGGTACGGCGGCCGGGTCGGTCCACTGCTCCATGGCCTCGGCCGCGGTGGGGCCGGGGACCCCGTCCGCGTCGGGGGCCAGCTCGAAGCTGCGCCACACCACTTCCACCGCGTCGCGGTGCGCGAACCCGTCGAGGGCCTTCGCGATGCGGCTCTTGCCGATGTAGCACCACGGGCACAGGACGTCGGAGTAGATCTCGATCTTCATGCGTAACGCTCCTCACTACGCGCCGCCTGTCGACCCGGACCGGCGGCTGCCGCTCCGGGCGGCGGCGCCGACTGCGTCCCGTCTCAGGCGACGGTGACGACGACCTTGCCCCGCACGTGTCCGGTCTCGACCTCGCGGTGGGCGTCGGCGGCCCGCTCCAGCGGGAAGGTCCGCGAGACCTCGACGCGGAGCTTGCCCGCGGCGTAGAGCGCGGTGAGCTCGGCGAGTCGGGCCTGCGCGCGGCGGCTGAAGATGCCGCGCACACCGAGCTCCTCCAGCCGCTCGAAGGCGACCAGGGTGCCGATCCGGTTCTTGTCCTTGACCAGTTCCACCGAGTCGTCGACGGCTACGCCGCCGATGCCGTCGAGGGCGGCGGTGACCCCCTGCGGCGCGAGCGCGCGCACCCGCTCCACCAGGCCCTCGCCGTAGACGACCGGGGTGGCGCCGAGTTCGCGCAGGTAGTCGTGGTTGCGCTCGCTGGCGGTGCCGATGACCGTGGCGCCGCGCTCCTTGGCGAGCTGCACGGTGATGGTCCCGACCCCGCCGGCCGCGGCGTGGACCAGAAGGGTGTCGCCCTCGCCGACGGCGAGGTCCTCCAGGGCGGTGTGGGCGGTCTGCGCGGACGCGGAGAACGCCCCGGCGACCTCCCACGGCATGTTGGCCGGCTTGAGGACGACCTGGTCGACGGAGACCACCAGGTATTCGGCGTAGCAGGACAGGATCGCCCAGCCGAGGACCTCGTCGCCGACGGCGAAGGCGTCGACGCCCTCGCCGAGCTCGTCGACGACACCGGCGAAGTCGTTGCCGACCTTCTGCGGGAACTCCAGGGTCGCCCCCGGCGGCGTCCAGCCTCCGCGGACGGCGCAGTCGTAGGCCTGCACGCCGGCGGCCTTGACCCGGACGCGGATCTGCCCCTCGGCCGGGCGGGGGGTGTCGACCTCCGCGACCTCCAGTACCTCGGGACCGCCGAACGCGTTGAACACCGCTGCCTTCATAGGACACTTCCTTACTTCGTGCGTGGGATTTCCGGCCCGGGGCTCGTGGCCGTCCGGGCCGCCGGCGGCGATGGGTCGGGCCGCCGGCGGGGGGATCAGTAGTTGCCGAGACCGCCGCAGACGTTCATGGCCTGCGCGGTGACGGAGCCCGCCGCGTCACTGACCAGGTAATCGACCATGGCGGCGACCTCCTCGACCTCCACGTAGCGGCCGATCGGGACGCGGGTGTGGACCTTCTCGGCGGCCTCTTCGAGGGTGATGTTGAAGGAGGAGGCGTAGTGCTGGCGGACCCGCTCGGCCATCGGCGTCTCCACGAAGCCGGGGCAGACGGCGTTCACGGTGATGCCCGTCTTGGCCAGGTCGAGACCGAGGGCCTTCGTGAAGCCGACCACGCCGTGCTTGGACGCGGAGTAGGGGGCGGCGGTCACGGCGCCCTGCTTGCCGGCCGTGGAGGCGATGTTGACGATGCGGCCCCAGCCCTTGCCGAGCATGCCGCCGGCGCTGAGCACTTCGCGCGTCAGCAGGAAGACGCTGTTGAGGTTGGTGTTGATGACGTCGTACCAGAGTTCGTCCGACATCTCGGCGATCGGGCCGCCACCGTTGCGCCCGGCGTTGTTGACGAGGATGTCGACGGTGCCGAACCGCTCGACGGCCGCGCCGACGAAGCGCTTGACGTCCTCCCGGTCGGTCACGTCGCAGGTGGTGCCGTCCACCGAGCCGCCGGACTCCTGGAGGGCCTTGACGGTCGCGGCCAGCCGGTCCGCGTCCCGGCCGCACACGAAGACGTGCGCCCCCTGGTCGGCGAGGTGGGCGGCGATGCCCCGTCCGATGCCGCTCGTCGCCCCTGTGACCAGCGCGACCTTGCCGTTCAGCGAGCCCATCGTGCCTCCGTATCGCAATGTTCCGGCCCTTTTCCGGACCAGACGGACTACGGAGAGCGTGGTTCCCCGCCCTCGACCGCCGGTCGAGACCCGGTGGAGGGGCCGGGCGGGCGCCCGGTCGTCGGTCTCCGGGGATACCCCCCGGTCACCGCCCCTGCCCGGGCGCCGAGACGGACCTTCGAGTGGTCTTCGAGAAAGGCAACAGAGCGTCAAAGGATCAATTGACGCAGTTTCTGTCGTGGTAGGGGGCCGGTCTCTCCGCAGCCGGGCCGGAAAGGACTTGACTCGATGTCCAGCTCGAACACCTACGGGACGAGCCGCGCGCGATGACCCGACGAGTGGTGATTACAGGAATCGGCGTGCGGGCACCCGGCGGCTCCGGGGTGAAGGAGTTCTGGGACCTGCTGTCGGCGGGCCGGACGGCGACCCGCGGCATTACCTTCTTCGACGCCTCGTCCTTCCGGTCCCAGGTGGCCGGCGAGGTCGACTTCCACGCGGCCGCCGAGGGCCTGTCGCCCCGCGAGATCCGCCGGATGGACCGGGCGACGCAGTTCGCGATCGCCTGTACCCGCGAGGCCGTCGCGGACAGCGGACTGGAGTTCGGCGGTGTGCCCGCGCACCGCATCGGCGTGAGCCTGGGCAGCGCCGTCGCCGCCGCGACGAGCCTGGAGAACGAGTACCTGGTCATGTCCGACCGGGGTCGCGACTGGGTCGTCGACCCCGACTACCTCTCCCCCCACATGTTCGACTACCTGAGCCCCGGAATCATGCCCGCCGAGGTCGCCTGGGCGGCCGGCGCCGAGGGCCCGGTGACGATGGTGTCGGACGGATGCACCTCGGGGCTCGACTCCGTCGGATACGCCGCGCAGCTGATCCGCGAGGGCAGCGCCGACGTCATGATCGCCGGCGCCTCGGACACCCCGATCTCCCCGATCGTGCTCGCCTGCTTCGACGCGATCAAGGCGACGACGTCCCGCAACGACGACCCCGAGCACGCCTCGCGGCCCTTCGACGCCACCCGCAACGGCTTCGTCCTCGCCGAGGGCAGCGCCATGTTCGTCCTGGAGGAGTACGAGGCGGCGCGCGCCCGCGGCGCCGAGGTGTACGCCGAGGTCAGCGGCTACGCCACGCGCTGCAACGCGTACCACATGACCGGCCTCAAGACGGACGGCCGGGAGATGGCGGAGGCGATCCGGGTGGCGCTCGACGAGTCGCGCGTCGACGGCACCGCCATCGACTACATCAACGCGCACGGCTCGGGCACCAAGCAGAACGACCGGCACGAGACGGCCGCCTTCAAGCGGAGCCTGGGGCAGCACGCCTACGAGGTGCCCGTCAGCTCCATCAAGTCGATGATCGGGCATTCCCTCGGCGCGATCGGCTCGATCGAGATCGCCGCGAGCCTCCTGGCGATCAAGCACAACGTGGTGCCGCCGACCGCCAACCTGCACACCCCCGACCCCGAGTGCGATCTGGACTACGTCCCGTTGACCGCCCGCGAGCACCGGGTCGACTCCGTCCTCACCGTCGGCAGCGGATTCGGCGGCTTCCAGAGCGCCATGGTCCTCCGCGCCCCCGAAGGAGCGAAGGCATGACCAGGACCGTCATCACCGGGCTCGCCGTCACGGCGCCCAACGGAATGGGCGTGGAAGCCTATTGGAAGGCGGTGCTCGACGGCAGCACCGGCATCGCCCCGGTCACCGGCTTCGACGCCACCGGCTACCCGGCCTCGCTGGCCGGGCAGATCGCCGGCTTCGACCCCGCCGACCACCTGCCGGGCCGACTGCTCCCGCAGACGGACCGCTCGACGCAGCTGGCGCTCGTCGCCGCCGAGTGGGCGCTGACCGACGCCGGTGTCCCGAACGACACCGTCCAGGACTACGACATCGGCGTCGTCACGTCGAACGCGCTGGGCGGGTTCACCTTCACCCACCACGAGTTCGCCAACCTGTGGACCAAGGGTTCGAAGTTCGTCAGCGTCTACGAGTCCTTCGCCTGGTTCTACGCGGTGAACACCGGCCAGATCTCCATCCGCCACGGGCTGCGCGGCCCCAGCGCCGCGTTGGTCGGCGAGCAGGCGGGCGGTCTCGACGCACTGGGCCACGCCCGCCGCACCATCCGGCGCGGTACGCCCGTCGTCGTGGCGGGCGGCGTGGACTCCGCCTTCGACCCGTGGGGCTACGTCTCCCAGCTGGCCGGCGGCCGCGTCACCCGCGAGAGCGACCCGGCCCACGCCTACCAGCCCTTCGGCGCCCGGGCCTCCGGGTACGTGCCGGGCGAGGGCGGGGCGATGCTCATCGTCGAGGACGCGGACGGCGCCGCCCGGCGCGGCGTCCGCCCGTACGGGGAGATCGCCGCGCACGCGTCGACCTTCGACCCCGCTCCCGGCTCGGACCGGCCGCCGACGCTCGGCCGGGCCGTGGAGGCCGCGCTCGCCGAGGCCGGGTTGACGCCCGGGGACATCGACGTGGTGTTCGCCGACGGCGCCGGCGTCCCGGAGCTGGACGCCGCAGAGGCGGACGCGATCCGTTCGGTGTTCGGGCCGGGCGGTGTTCCCGTCACCGCGCCCAAGGCGCTCACCGGACGCCTGTACTCGGGTGGCGGGCCGCTGGACGTGGCCACGGCGCTGCTGGCCATCCGCGACGAGGTGATCCCCTCCACGCCCACGGTCTCCGAGGTGCCCCCCGCGTACGGCATCGACCTGGTGCACACCGGGCCCCGCGAAGGCCGCATCCGCAACGCGCTCGTCCTGGCCCGCGGCCGGCACGGCTTCAACTCGGCCGTCGTCGTCCGCGCTCCGCGCGACTAGGCCGTCCCCTTCGGATCGGGTTCGGCCCGATCCGGAAGGGGCGCCCCGCCCCCGCCCGTTCCCCTCACCAGTCCCAGGAGGGACACCCACATGACCACCGCAGTCAGCACCGACCTCTACTCGCAGGTGCTCCACTTCTACGCCCACCAGATGCAGGCCCTCGACGCCCGCCGGTTCGAGGAGTACGCGGCCTCCTTCACCGAGGACGGCGTGTTCCTGCACTCGCCGGGCGCGGAGCCGGCCCGGACCCGACCCGGGATCGTGCGCGAGCTCGTCGAGTTCCACAAGAAGTACGACGGCCAGCAGGTCCGCCGCCGTCACTGGTTCAACCAGGTCGCCCTGGAGCACCAGGAGGACGGCACGATCAAGTCCACGGCGTACGCCCTGGTCACCACCGTCCGCCCGGGCGGTCAGCCGGAGATCAACCCGAGCTGCCTGGTCCACGACGTCCTGGTCGTCGAGGACGGCGAGGTGCGGATCGCGTCCCGCCTCATCACGCACGACCAGGTCTTCTGAGGATGGCGGCCGACGCCCGCGCCGCGGGCGGGGCGCAGCCCCGTCTTCAGGAAGTCGCGGACGGCGTCTTCGCCTACGTGCAGCCGGACGGCGGATGGTGCCTGAACAACGCCGGGCTGATCGTGTCCGGTGGGCGCTCCGCGCTGGTCGACACGGCCGCCACGGAAGCCCGGGCGAAGGCCCTGAAGGCGGCGGTCGAAACGGTCACGTCCCGACCGCCGCGGTACGTGGTCAACACCCACTCCCACGGTGACCACACCTTCGGCAACTACCTGTTCGCCGATGACGCCGTCGTCGTCGGGCACGAGGGCACCCGGACCGAGATGGAAACGGTGGGCCTGCACCTGACGGGCCTGTGGCCCGACGTCCACTGGGGCGGGGTCTCCGTGGTGCTCCCCGAGGTCACCTTCCGGGACCGCCTCGACCTGTACGTGGGAGACGTGCGGGCCGAACTGGTCCGGCTGGGGCCCGCCCACACGTCGAGCGACACGGTGGTGTGGCTGCCCGAGGAACGGGTGCTGTTCACCGGGGACCTGGTGATGTCCGGGTCGACGCCGTTCTGCCTAATGGGGTCGGTGGCCGGCTCGCTGGCGGTGACCGAGCGGCTGCGCGCCCTCGATCCCCGTACAGTGGTCGCCGGTCACGGGCCGGTGGCGGGCCCGGAGCTGCTCGACGCGACCGAGGGGTACCTGCGGTTCGTGCAGCGACTGGCCCGGGAGGGCGTCGCGGCCGGTGTCGGACCGCTGGACGCGGCCCGGGACGCGGACCTCGGGGAGTACGCGGAGCTGCTGGACTCCGAGCGTCTGGTGCCGAACCTGCACCGCGCGTACGCGGAGGAGCGGGGCGCGGCGCCGGGTGTTCCGCTCGACATCGAGCTGATGTTCTCGGAGATGATCGACTACCACGGCGGCCTGCCCGTGTGCCACGCCTGACGGCGGACACGGCGAAGGGGCCCCGCCTGCCGGCGGGGCCCCTTCGGCGTGCGCCGCGACCGCGGCGCCGGCGGTCTCAGACCGCGTCCGGGGTCGCGGTGCGCAGCCGGGCGTACGTGCCGGCCAGCGGCGCGAACTGCAGCCCGCTGTGCCCGGCGCCGCAGTTGACGTCGCGCCAGCGCCGCTGGAGTTCCTCCCCCTCCGCCTGGGCCCGGGTGCCGGCGGTGCGCAGCAGCCGGTCGACGACGGAGGCCAGCAGGTCGGCGGCGAGGGCGCTGTCGCGTCCGTTGCGCGCGGAGTCCAGGGCGGAGTACGGGCCCTCGTCGGTGGTCCGGGCGACCCGTTCCAGGAGGAGCTGCGCCGCGTCGGTCTCGCCCTCGGCGCGGGCCAGGAGCTGTTCGAACGGGCCGGCGTCCTGGGCTCCGCTGATGGCGCCGGCGGGTCCGGCGAGCTTGCCCTGGACGAGGTGGGACCAGCGGCGCAACGCGCCGCGGGTGGCGCCCAGCAGGGGCGCGGCGAGGGTGAGTCCGTTGCCGGCCTTCAGCGGTACCTGGTGGCAGGCCGCGTCGGATTCGGGTGCCGGGCCGGCGAGGAGCACGTCGAGCGGTACGGACAGTTCGTCGGGGACGAGCACGTCGTCCAGGACCACCGAGTTGCTACCGGTGCCGCGCAGGCTCACGGTGAACCAGGTGTCCTCGATCCGGTAGTCGGTGCGGGGTACCGCGAAGATCCGTACCTGCTGCCCCTCGGGGGTGCGGGCGCGGGCGGCGACGAGGGTCCAGTCGGAGAAGTCGACGGCGCTGACGTAGGGCCAGGTGCCGTTCAGGCGCCAGCCGCCCGGGCCTCGTTCGGCGGTGCCGCTGGGGACGAGGCCGGCGGAGACGACGGTGTCGGGGCCCTTGTGCCAGACGGCTTCCTGACCGGCCGCGGGCAGGTAGGCGGTCATCCGGCCGGCACTGGCGACGACGGAGGCGCACCAGGCGGCGGAGGTGCAGCCCTCGCCGAGGGCGGCGACCGCGTCGAGCAGTCCGGTGAAGGTGCCGCCGGCGCCGCCGTGGGCGACCGGCGCGAAGTATCCGGGGAATCCGGCCGCGATGACGGCTTCGGCGACGGGCGGGGCCAGCGTGCGCGCGGTCTCACTGGCGTGGGCGTGTTCGGCGGCGAGCGGCGCCGCGGCCCGGGCGGCGGCGATCAGCGGGTCGGCTGCACGGTCGTAGCGCATCGTGTGTCTTCCTCTGGTGGGGTGCGGACGGGGCAGGGGTCAGCGCCCGATGCCGAGCCGTTCGGCGGCGGCCGTGAAGGCCTGGGCGGTGTCGGGCAGCCGGTCGATGGCGTCCCGGTAGTCCGCGCGGGCCCCGGCGAGCCGGTCCCGTACGGAGGGGTCGTACAGCACCGCTTCCAGGCCGTTCACCACGGCGTCCTCGTCGAGGATCTCGGTGTGCAGGACGGTTTCCGCGAACGGGTTGTCGTGGAGCAGCCCGGACAGGAGCCGGCTCCAGCGCAGCGGCCAGGCGTGGAAGGAGGGCACGGGCCCGGGGAAGTCCGCGAGCCAGGAGCGGACGGCCGACGAGGCGCCGGAGGGGAGCGCGGTGTCGGCGGCGGCCGCGGGCAGGTCGTGCCCGTTGGTGGCGATGAGCCCGGGTACGTCCGCGAGGACGGCCCGTTCGAGGGCGTAGGAGGTGAGGAAGCAGGACATCACCGCGTCGGTGGCGCCGAGCAGTTGGTGGTAGCGGTCCGCCGTGTACTCCGGTTCGAGGTGGACGCGCTCGGCCGGCAGGCCGAGGTTCTCGAAGTAGGGGCCGACCATCACGAACCGGGTGTCGGCGGGCAGCCTGCGCAGGTAGTGGCCGATCAGCTCGGGCAACCGGACGGCGAGTTCCCGGGTGGCCGGGCCGGCCCGGGTCCGCATGGTGTGCTGCCACGGCAGGGTGGGGAAGAGGAGCAGCCGGTGGCCGGCCTCGGCGCCGACGGAGCGCCGTACGTCCGCGCGGGTCCGTTCGGTGAGCGGGCGCAGGGTGCTGTTGGCCCGGTAGAGCATCTCGTCGGGGCCGACGGGATGCTGGGGCCGGTTGACGGGGACGGGGCGCAGCCGCAGTGGCATGTCGAGGAGGTTGGCGTCGATCGTCACCGTCCTGCCGAGGGCCTCGACCTCCCGTTCGGTGTCGGCCAGTCCCAGCATGTCGATGGGCAGGACGGGCACGCCGAACTCCTGGACGTACCAGGGGTCGGTCTCGTAGTTCACGAGGTGGGTGAGCCAGTGCCCGACGTAGTCGCTGAGGACGATCGCGTCGGGCCGGAACTCGCGGACCGTGCGGGCCACCACGTCGCGCACGCCGTGGCCCAGCGCGGAGGACACGAGGGTGTAGGGGTGGCCGGCGGCCTTGAGTTGGGCCTCGTTGTCGGCGTCGATGACGAAGTGGCAGCGGACGCCGGTGGCCTTCAGCTGGTGGACCAGGTCCAGGCCCACGGTCGTCTCGTGCAGGGTCTTGGCCAGGGTGGCCATGAAGAGCAGTCGCATGGGTGTCCGCCGTCCCGGGTCAGTGCGCGGCGGCGGGGACGAGCCGCTCGATGGCGTCGACGGCCTGCGCGGCGACGGGTTGGGCGGCGACCTCGTCGGCCAACTCGCGGGCGCGTTCCCGGTAGGACGGGGTGGCCAGGATCTCCGCGCAGGCGTCCGCGAGGTTCTCCGCGGAGTCGTTCTCGGGGGCGATCATCCTGCCCGCGCCGTAGGCGTCGAGGCGGGCGCTGTAGTCGACGCAGTACGGCAGGTACGGGACGAGCACCTGCGGTACGCCGTAGGCCACGTAGCCCATCGTGGTGTTGCCGCCCGCGTGGTGGATGGCCAGGTCGGCGGTGGGGGCCGCCTGGTGGAGCGGGATCCAGCCGGCGCGGACCCCGGGGAAGAGGGGGCGCAGTCGCTCGGCGACCTCTTCCGGGGTGGCGACGAGGACTTCCACGTCGAGTTGGGAGACCTTCGCGACGAGGCCGCTCAGGATGTCGAAGTCGGATTCGGGGGTGACGCGGCTGCCCGCGGAGACCAGGACCCGGGGGCGCGCGCCCTTCTGCAGCATCCACGGTTCGACGGTCTTCTGCGTGGCGTAGGGCACGTAGCGCATCAGTTGGGCGGGCAGGGCGTCGGCCGGCCGCAGGCTGGGCGGGCAGATGTCGACGAAGAGGTCGGTGCGGGGCATCTCGTAGAGGCCCAGGCGCTCCATCTCGGGGCCGAGTTCGGCGGCGGCCGCGAGGTCGATGGTGCGCGGCTCGCCCATGTCGATGGCCTGCTTGACGTAGGGGACGCCCGCGTACGCCGCGATGAGCGGGGCGGCGAAGGCCAGTGCCCCGCCGACGACCACGTCCGGCCGCCAGCGGTCCACCAGGTCGATGAGCCCGTCCAGGCAGCTCGCGGCGTACCGGCCGAAGGTGCGGCCGTTGAAGATGTACCGCTCGTGCAGGTCCTCGGGGATGGGGACGCGCACGCCCCGCCGGTCGACGAGGGCCTCCTGCATCGCCTTCGAGGAGACCGCGGCGGCGGGGAGGCCCGCGGCGGTGATGGTCGCCGTGCAGTTCTCGGGTGCGGCCATGATGACGTCGTGGCCGGCGTTGCGGGCCGCCTGTGCCAGCGGGACGATCCCGAATATCACTCCGGAGGTGCCACCGGCTACGAACAGAATCTTCATGCGGACAATCCTGGAAAGTCGGGCTCGGGACGGGCTCGGAGGGGACTCGCAAGGGGCTCGGGAGGCGCTCGGGAGGCGCTCGGGAGGCCCTCGGAGGCGGGTCAGACGAGCGGCTTGCGGGCGGTGATGATGCGGTAGCCCAGGTGGTCGCGTTCGAGTTCCGACACCTCGCCGATCATCTGCTTGAACTCCTCGGCGAAGCTCTGGCCGCCCTTGGCGACGACCTTCTCGTAGTTCTCCTCCACGATCCGGCCGATGCGCGCGGCGGACTTGCGCAGGTGCTCCCCCGCGTCGTAGTCGCGTTCCACGACGAAACCGGCGGCGGTGAGCAGTTCGACGTACTGCTCGGGGGTCGGCAGGGAGTCGACGGTGAAGCCCTCGACGAGGACCTTGCGCCAACGCGCGTCCAGTTCGACGCTCTCCACGTAGTCGGAGAGGACGAAGACGCCGCCGGGCTTGAGGATGCGGTGGATCTCGTCGAGGGCCTTCTGCCGGTCGGAGAAGTACATGACGGATTCCACGGCCCAGGCCGCGTCGTACGAGCCGTCGGCGTAGGGCAGTTCCATGGCGTCGGCGCGCTCGAAGGTGACGCGGTCCGATACGCCCGCCTCGCGGGCCAGTTCGGTGCCGGCTTCGATCTGCTCGGCGCTGACGGTGATGCCGGTGACCTTGCCGCCGCCGGCCTGGGCGAGGCGGATCGCGGGACGCCCCTTGCCGCAGCCGATGTCGAGGAGGTGCCCGCCGGGCTCCGGTGCGACCTGTCCGATCAGGACGTCGGTGAGGCGGTCCTTCGGGTCGGTGCCGGGGTCCTCGTCGTCCCAGTACCCGATGTGCAGGTTCTGGCCCATGAAGATCTCCCAGAGCCACCCCCGGTCGTCGTAGAACTCGCCCACCTCGTCCGGCGTCAGGGCCTGGTGTTCCGCCATCGGTCGCGCTCCTCGCTTCTCGGGTCTTCGGTGTCGGGCCGGTGCCGGGCCGCTGGCCGGTCCCGGTCCGGGGTCCTCGGGTACAGGGGGCCGATCCTGGCAACCGTGGTTCGACTCCCACTCGAACAGTGATCGTGGAGCCGTTCCCGAGCACCGGTCGAGCACCGGTCCGGCCCGAGGGGGGAGGGTGTGCGGCGGTCTGTCGGCGGGGCCGGCTCGTGCGCCGAGCGGGGGTCCAGCGGCGGTCTAGCGGAATCTCGCACTCTGGGGGATAAAGATCCCCATCGTGGCGGGAAGGGTTCCGGTCCGATTTTTCCGGACATTCGACCGGCGTCCCCGCGACCGCGAGCTCCCCCGACGCACCGACCGGGATCGTGGACCACATACCACCACCGGAGTTCCGTATGGCCGCACAGCCTTCGGCTGCCGCAGCAGCCCCCGCCCCCAGCAGGGCAACACTGTTCGTTCTTCTCATCGCCTCGACCCTGACCATCATGGCCGGAGCCGTGGTCGCACCGGTCGTCAGCGTCATCCGTGGCGATCTCGGGGTCAGCGGCACACAAGCCGGGCTGATCCTCACGGCGCACGGCCTGTCCCTCGCCATCGTCAGCCCGTTCGTCGGCTGGGCGATCGACAAGTGGGGCGTGCGCATGCCCCTGGTGATCGGTCTGCTCATCTACGGCGTGGCCGGCGGGGCGGGGCTGTTCGCCGACTCGTACGCGACCCTGATCATCAGTCGGTTCGCCTTCGGCATCGGCGCCGCCGCCCTGTTCAGCGGGACGACCGTGGCCCTGCTCGCCCTCTACCAGGGGCCGGAGCGGGACAAGGTCGCCGGTTGGCGGGGCACCGCCATCAGCATGGGCGGCATCATCTGGCCGCTGATCGGCGGCGCCCTGGGCAGCCTGTCGTGGCACGGACCGTTCGCGGTCTACCTGCTCGGCATCCCGCTCGCCGTGGCGATGCTGTTCGTCCTGCCCAACGCCCCGGTGGCGCCCCGCCCCAAGGGCGTCAACGCCGTGGCGCTGATCAAGCAGCAGCCCCGGCTGCTGGCGCTGTACGGGTTGTCGATGTTCAGCTCGTTCCTGCTGTACGTGATGGCCGTCTTCCTGCCGCAGCGCCTGACGCAGCTCGACGTGGCCGACCCGTTCGTCATCTCCCTGATCACCACCAGCACCTCGGTGACGGGCAGTGTGATCGGCCTGTTCTACGCCCGGATCAAGGGCCGCCTCGGGTACGTGAACCTGCTGCGGGTGTCCCTGGTCCTGTGGACGCTGTCGATGCTGACCATCGGGCTGGCGGGGCACCCCGCCCTGCTCACGGTGGCGGCGGGCCTGTTCGGACTCGGCAGCGGGATGTCCGTACCGGCACTGGCGATGATGCTCGGCGAGGCCGCGCCGCCCGCGCTGCGCGGCCAGGTCATGGCCCTGTCGGGCACCGCCAACTTCCTGGGGCAGTTCGTCGCCCCGTTGATCATCGGTCCGGTCATCGGCGCCACCTCGATCACCACGGGCTTCCTCGTCGCCACGGGTCTCGGTGTCACCGTGCTGCTGCTGTCCCTGGCCCTGAGGGAGTTCGCTCCCGCCGAGCAAGCCCCCGAGGCCGCGCCGACGTCCGCGCCCTCGGACCGGGTGACCGCGGAGGACAGCAAGGACTGACGGGTTGGCCGGCCGTCCGTAAGATCCCGGAACGTCCCGGAAAATGCGGGCAAGCGTTAACGGCGTTAACGGTGATGGACCGTTAACGCCGTTAACGCATGCGCCGATTGAGCGCCCGTCAGCGGACCGTCAGCGGGCCGACGACGCTCCGGACGACACCAGGTCGACTCCGCCGCCGGGCCGGGCGAACCGCCGGTTGTGGTGGATCAGCGGCTCCGCGCCGCTCACCGCCGCGGACTCGACGCGGCCGACGAGGATGCTGTGGTCCCCGCCGTCCAGGACGTCGTGCAGGGTGCAGACGAGCCGGGCCGTCGCGTCGCTCAAGCCGGGCAGGCCGTGTTCGAGGGGCTCCATGGGGGTGCCGGCGAACTTGTCGAGCCCCGAGTGTCCCGAGCGGGCGAAGGCTCCGGCGACATCGGCCTGGTCCGCCGCCAGGACGTTGACGAGGAACCGGTCGGCGCGGACGAACGCCTCGTGGCTCGCCGCCCTCTTCGCCAGGCAGACCAGCACCAGCGGCGGATCGAGGGAGAGGGACGTGAAGGAGCCGGCGGTGAAGCCCAGGCGCCGGCCGGCCGCGTCCACCGTGGTCACGACGGTGACCGGGGTGGGCACGTGTGCCATGGTGCGGGCGAATTCGGCGGGGTCGATGGTGGGCAACGGTCCTCCTGGCTCAGGTGCGTACGGGCGCGGCCGCTGGATGAGTGCGTCCGGTCCTTCGGCCGGGTCCGGTCGTCCGTGAGGGCGTCCGGGCAACCGGCCCGTTCTCAGGCTGCGCGGACCACCATGGCCGCGTTGAAGCCGCCGCGACCGCGGGCCAGCACCAGGGCGGTGCGCAGCCGCTCGGGGTGGCGTACCGCGGTCACGAGGTCGATGGGGCAGTCCGCGGCGGGCGCCCCGGTGTTGACGGTCGGCGGGATCACGCCGTCGCGCAGGGAGAGCAGCGCGGCCGCCAGATCGAGGGAGGCGCCGCCCGCGGCGAGCCGGCCCGTCATGGTCTTGGGCGCGGTCACGGGGACCCCGTGGGCACCGAACAGGTCCGCGAGGGCCTCGGCCTCGTCGCGGTCGGCGCCGCGCCGGCCGGCGGCGTCGGCGAAGACCACGTCGACGTCGGCGGGCTCCAGGCCCGCGTCGCGCAGTGCCAGCGCGGCGGCGTCGCGCAGGCGCGGGGCGCCGCCCGAGCCGGGCTTCGGGTCGAAGGTGGCGGCGTACCCGGCGACCGTCCCGTAGACGGCGGCGCCGCGATCGCGGGCGGCGGCGGCGTCCTCCAGGACGAGCAGCGCCCCGCCCTCCCCGACGACGTGACCGTCGGCGTCGGCGGAGAAGGGCAGGTAGGCCCGCTCGGGGTCCGCGGAGGTGCTCAGCTCGCCGCCGGCCAGGTGCGCGGCCCAGCCCCAGGGGCAGAGCGAGGAGTCCAGGCCGCCGGTGATCAACAGTCGGATCCCCTTGCGGAGCTGGCGGCGCGCCTGGGCCACCGCGTCGAGCCCGCCGGCCTGTTCGCTGACGATGACGCTGTTGGGGCCGCGCATGCCGTTCTTGATGGAGATCTGGCCGCTGTTGACGGCGTAGAACCAAGCGAAGGACTGGTAGGCGCTGACGTGCTGACCGCCCTTGCTCCACAGTGCCTGGAGCTCGCGCTGACCGAACTCGTAGCCGCCGGCGGAGTTGGCGGTGATGACGCCCGCCTCGTAGTCGGCGAGCCGCGCCGGGTCCACGCCGGCGTCGGCGAGGGCCTCGTCGGCGGCGGTGAGGGCGAGCCGGGTCACGTGCGCGGTCTGCGGCAGCAGCCGGCTCGGCAGGTGCTCGGCCGGGTCGAACCCGGGAACCTCACCGGCCAGCCCGGCCGGGTACTGGTCCGCGTCGAAGCGGGTGACCGGCCGGATGCCGTTCTCGCCGCGCAGGACCGCCGCCCACCACGCCGCGGTGCCCAGCCCGTTGGGGGCGGCGACGCCGATGCCGGTGACGACGGGCGCCTCGGCCGGTCCCGCGGCGTCGAAGCGCGGGCGGGTGACGCTGACGGTCGTGTCCGTGGTCATGCGGCATCTCCCAGGCGGGGACCGGTCAGGATCATGGCGCTCTGGAAGCCGCCGAACCCGCTGCCGACGGTGAGCACGGTGTCGGTGCGGTGCTCACGTGCGGTGAGCGGGGTGTAGTCCAGGTCGCACTGGGGGTCGGGGCGGTGCAGGTTCGCGGTCGGCGGCACCACGTTGTGCTCGATGGCCAGCGCGCTCGCCACCACCTCCAGGGAGCCGATCGCGCCGAGCGAGTGCCCGATCATCGACTTGATGGAGCTGACGGGCACCTCGTGGGCACGCTGCCCGAGGCTCCGCTTGAAGGCGGCCGTCTCGTGCCGGTCGTTCTGCTTGGTGCCCGAGCCGTGCGCGTTGACGTAGTCGACGGCGCCGGGGTCGAGGCGGGCCTCGTCGAGGGCGACGCTGATCGCCTGCGCCATCTCGTGGCCCTCGGGACGCAACCCGGTCATGTGGTAGGCGTTGCCGCGGCTGGCGAACCCGGAGATCTCGGCGTAGACGTGGGCGCCGCGGCGGCGGGCGCTCCGCAGCTCCTCCAGGACCAGTACGGCCGAACCCTCGCCGAGGACGAAGCCGTTGCGGGTGGCGTCGAAGGGCCGGGAGGCGGTCGCCGGGTCGTCGTTGCGCGGCGAGGTCGCCTTGATCGCGTCGAAGCAGGCGACGGTGATGGGCGAGATCGGCGCCTCGGTGGCGCCCGTGACCATCACGTCGGCGCTGCCCTCGCGGATCAGCTCGACGGCGTGGCCGATGGAGTCCAGACCCGAGGTGCAGCCGGTGGAGATCAGCGAGACCGGCCCCTGCGCGCCGACCCGCCATGCCACCTCCGCGGCCAGCGAGCTGGGCACGAAGTAGTCGAACAGGTGGGACACGGCGAGGGTGTGGTCCACCTGCCAGGTGCTGCCGCCCGCGCTCACCGCGTCGTACTCGTTGTCGAGGCCCGTCGTGCAGCCGACGGCGCTGCCCAGGCTCACTCCCGTACGGGTGGGGTCCAGCGCCGCGGTGTCGAGTCCGCTGTCGCGCAGCGCCTCGTCGGCGCTGACGAGGGCGAACTGCGCGGCCCGGTCGAGACGGGCCGCCTCCTCGGGGGTGAAGCCGTGGTCCAGCGGGTCGAAGTCGGCCTCGGCGGCGATCCGCGAACGGAACTGCGAGGCGTCGAAGAGGCTGATGGCGCGGGTCGCGGTCCGACCGGAGGTCAGGTGCGACCAGTAGTTCTTCGTACCCACTCCCCCGGGTGCGACCACGCCGATGCCGGTGATGACGACACGTCTGTTCATCGGATGTCCTTCGCGGGAGAGTCCTGCCGCGCCTCGGCGCTCCGCGCCGCCACGGCCTTGCGGAACGAGGCGACGACGGTGAGCACGTCCGCGTCGGACAGACCCGGGTGCAGGGGCAGGCACAGGGTCCGGTCGGACGCCCAGTCGGATCCGGGGAGCCCGGGAACCGGGCCCTCGACGGGGGCGTAGGCCGGAACCTTGTGGAGGGGTGCGTAGCGGAAGGTCGTGTAGATGTCGTCCGCGAGCAGGTCGCCGGCGACGGCGTCACGGATCGCGGGGTCCATCTGCACCCAGTAGAAGTAGTACGTCGACGCGTGCCCGGCGGGCAGCGGCGGGGGCGTCAGCACGCCGTCGAGGGAGACGAGTTCCCGGTCGTACAGGTCGACGATCTCCTTGCGGCGCGTGACCATGTCGGGCAGCCGGCGCAGTTGCACGGAGCCGATCGCGGCGGTGAGGTCGTTGCCGATGACGCGGCGCCCGGGCTCGGGGATGTCCATTTCCCACCACCGGGAGGACACCTTGGCGTGGCCGAAACCGCTGGACTGGGCGAGGCCGTGGTAGGCGAGGCGGCGGATCCGGGCGGCCTGCTCGGCGTCCTTGACGTAGATCATCCCGCCGTCCCCGGTGACGAGGACCTTCATCGCGTCGAAGCTCCACATCGAGAGGTCCCCGAAGGTGCCGACGGCCCGGCCGTCGACGCGGGAGTCCACGGAGCAGGCGGCGTCCTCGATGAGGGTGATGCCGAGTTCGTGGCAGCGCGCGGCGATCCGGACGATGTCGCCGGGGTAGCCGCCGTAGTGGAGGACGACGACCGCCCTGGTCCGCTCGGTGAGGACGGCCTCGATGTCCTCCAGCGTGGGGTTGAGCGTGCGGGGGTCGACGTCGCAGAAGACCGGACGGCCACCGGTGCCGAGGATGGCGTTGGCGGCGGCGAGGAAGCTCAGGGACGGCAGGACGACTTCGTCGCCGTCGCGCAGGTCGAGCGCCTCCGTGGCCAGGAACAGGCCCGAGGTGGCCGAGTTGATGAAGACCACGTGCTCCGCGGCGACACCCAGGTGTTCGGCGAACGCCGCTTCGAACGCCTTGGTACGGGGTCCGTGACCGAGCCAACGGTCGCGGAACACCCCGGCCACCGCTTCGAGTTCCTCAGCACCGACCTGGGGCTGAAAAAGATTGATCATGGCTGCCTCTCGCGTCCGGGTGTCACCGAGAGCTTGCGAACACCTGCTCGACCCTCGATCCAGTTCCGGTGGTCCCCCGGTCGGCACGGGGCCGCGGACAGCCCAGCCGGGCACACCGCGGCCCCCACGCGCGGCTTCGCGTGGGGGCGGACGACACGGCGGACAACACGGAGGCGGACGGCGGACGGGCGGCCGTTCGGGCGGCCGTTCGGGCGGCCGTTCGGGCGGCCGTTCGGGCGGCCGTTCGGGCGGCCGTTCGGGCGCAGAAGCGGGACGCCTCAGTAGCGGTAGTGGTCGGGCTTGTACGGGCCGTCGACGGGGACGCCGATGTAGGCGGCCTGTTCGGGGCGCAGGGTGGTGAGGCGCACGCCGAGGGCGTCGAGGTGGAGGCGGGCGACCTTCTCGTCGAGGTGTTTGGGCAGCACGTGGACGTCGGTGGGGTATTCGGAGGGCTTGGTGAAGAGTTCGATCTGGGCCAGGGTCTGGTCGGCGAAGGAGTTCGACATCACGAAGGAGGGGTGGCCGGTCGCGTTGCCCAGGTTCAGCAGGCGGCCTTCGGACAGGACGATGAGGACCTTGCCGTCGGGGAACTTCCAGGTGTGGACCTGGGGTTTGACCTCGTCCTTGACGATGCCGTCGATCTTGGCGAGGCCGGCCATGTCGATCTCGTTGTCGAAGTGGCCGATGTTGCCCACGATGGCCTGGTGCTTCATCCTGGCCATGTCGGCGGCCATGATGATGTCCTTGTTGCCGGTGGTGGTGATGAAGATGTCGGCGGTTTCGACGACGTCGTCCAGGGTGGCGACCTGGTAGCCGTCCATCGCGGCCTGCAGCGCGCAGATCGGGTCGATCTCGGTGACGATGACGCGGGCGCCCTGGCCGCGCAGGGATTCCGCCGAGCCCTTGCCGACGTCGCCGTAGCCGAAGACGACGGCGACCTTGCCGCCGATCAGGACGTCGGTGGCGCGGTTGATGCCGTCGATCAGGGAGTGTCGGCAGCCGTACTTGTTGTCGAACTTCG
>NZ_JBVHZI010000023.1:0-73536 GCF_055574495.1 Streptomyces sp. NPDC029836
GCGCCAGATACCGCAGGTGCTCGCTCATCTCCGCCGGGCCGGTCGCGCAGTTCAGGCCGATCATGTCGATGCCCAACGGCTCCAACGCCGTCAACCCCGCGCCGATCTCCGAGCCGAGCAGCATCGCGCCGTTCGCTTCGACGGTGACCTGCACGATGAGGGGCAGGTCCGACCTCCCGCACCAGTCCAGTGCGCGACGGGCGCCGATGACGGCGGCCTTCGTCTGGAGCAGGTCCTGGGAGGTTTCCACGAGGAGGGCGTCCGCGCCGCCGTGGATGAGGCCCTCGGCGTTCTGCTGGTAGGCCTCGCGCAGGGGCTCGTACCCGACGTGGCCGAGGGTGGGCAGCTTCGTACCGGGGCCCATGGAGCCGAGGACCCAGCGGTGTCGGCCGTCGCGTGCCGTGAAGGCGTCGGCGGACGCGCGGGCGATCCGGGCGCCCGCCTCGGCCAGCTCGTAGAGGCGTTCCTCCACTCCGTACTCGGCGAGGGCGGCCAGGTTCGTGCCGAAGGTGTTCGTTTCCACGCAGTCCACGCCGACCGCGAAGTACGCGTCGTGCACGGACCGCACGATGTCGGGGCGGGTGACGTTGAGGATCTCGTTGCAGCCCTCCAGCCCGAGGAAGTCGTCCATCGTCGGGTCGGCGTCCTGGAGCATCGTGCCCATCGCGCCGTCGGCGACGACCACGCGGGTGGCGAACTCGTCCCGCAGGGAGGGTCTCATCGCATCCCCCTCAGGTGTGAAGAGAGTTCCGTCCGGCTCGCCGGGCCGTAGGCGGTACGGAGCCGGTCCAGGAGTGCGTCGCGGGACAGGCGGTACTCCTGGGTGCCGGTGTGGTCGAGTACGGTCGCCGCCACGGCGCAGCCCAGCTGAGCCGCGTACCGCTCGGGGACGCCCCACGCCGTTCCGGCGAGGAACCCGGCACGGAAGGCGTCGCCGACGCCGGTGGGGTCGACGACCTCGGCGACCTCGACCGCCGGTACGGTGAGCGGCGCGCGGTCGACGGCCCGGATGCGTACGCCGGCTTCGCCGTGGGTGGTGACCCAGGAGCCGACCCGGTCGAGGACCTGCTCCTCGGTGAGTCCGGCCCGCTCGCAGAGCAGGGCGGATTCGTACTCGTTGGTGAACAGGCGGAGGGCGCCGTCGATCAGTTCCCGCACCTCGGCGCGGGTCAGCCGGGCCAGTTGCTGCGAGGGGTCGGAGGCGAACGGGATGCCGAGCGTGCGGCAGTTCGCGGTGTGGCGGAGCATGGCCTCGGGGTCGTCCGGTGAGACGAGGACCAGGTCGGGGCGTCCGTGGCGGGTGACGACCTCCCGCAAGTCGATCTCTCGGGCTTCCGTCATGGCGCCCGCGTAGAAGGTGGCGATCTGGTTCTGTTCCCGGTCGGTGGTGCAGACGAAGCGGGCGGTGTGTCGGGTGGCGCTCACGTGTACGGCGTCGGTGTCCACTCCGTGGTCCTTGAGCCAGACCCGGTACGGTTCGAAGTCCGCTCCGACCGCGCCCACCAGCAGCGGGTGCAGGCCCAGTACGCCCAGGCCGAACGCGATGTTCGCCGCCACCCCGCCCCGTCGCACATCCAGGCTGTCGGCGAGGAACGACAGGGAGACCCGGTCCAGCCGGTCCGCGAGCAGCTGCTCGGCGAACCAGCCGGGGAAGGTCATCAGATGATCGGTCGCGATGGATCCCGTGACAGCGATGCGCATGTCAGATCCCGGTGGCCCGGCGCAGGGCGTCGACGCGGTCGGTGCGCTCCCAGGTGAAGTCGGGGAGTTCGCGGCCGAAGTGGCCGTACGCGGCGGTCTGTGCGTAGATCGGGCGCAGCAGGTCCAGGTCGCGGATGATGGCGGCGGGGCGGAGGTCGAAGACCTGGCCGATGGCGTCCTCGATCTTCTGGACGTCGACCTTGGCGGTGCCGAAGGTTTCCACGAAGAGGCCGACGGGTTCGGCCTTGCCGATCGCGTACGCGACCTGGACCTCGCAGCGCGAGGCCAGTCCGGCCGCGACGACGTTCTTCGCGACCCACCGCATCGCGTACGCGGCCGAGCGGTCGACCTTGGACGGGTCCTTGCCGGAGAAGGCACCCCCACCGTGACGGGCCATACCACCGTACGTGTCGATGATGATCTTGCGGCCGGTCAGGCCGGCGTCGCCCATCGGGCCGCCGATCTCGAAACGACCGGTCGGGTTCACCAACAACCGGTAGCCCTCGATGTCGAGCTTGATGCCGTCCTCGGCCAGCTCCGCCAACACGTGCTCCACCACGAACTTCCGCACGTCCGGCGTCAACAGGGCGTCCAGGTCGATGTCCGCCGCGTGCTGCGAGGACACCACCACCGTGTCCAACCGGACCGCCTCGTCCCCGTCGTACTCGATCGTCACCTGCGTCTTGCCGTCCGGACGCAGGTACGGGACGATCCCCTCCTTGCGGACCTCCGTCAGCCGCCGCGACAACCGGTGCGCGAGGTGGATCGGCAACGGCATCAACTCGGGGGTCTCGTCGCAGGCGTAGCCGAACATCAGACCCTGATCGCCCGCGCCCTGCTTGTCGAGCTCGTCCTCATCACCCTCGACCCGCTTCTCGTACGCGGTGTCGACACCCTGCGCGATGTCCGGGGACTGCGCCCCGATCGACACCGAGACGCCGCACGAGGCACCGTCGAAACCCTTCTTCGACGAGTCGTAGCCGATCTCCAGGATCTTCGCCCGGACGAGCTGCGCGATCGGCGCGTACGCCTTCGTCGTCACCTCGCCCGCGATGTGCACGAGACCGGTCGTGATCAGCGTCTCCACCGCCACCCGCGAGGTCGGGTCCTCCCTCAGCAGCGCGTCGAGAATCGTGTCGCTGATCTGATCAGCGATCTTGTCGGGGTGACCCTCGGTCACGGACTCCGAGGTGAACAGCCGGCGGCTCATGCCTGGGCCACCTGGACGGAGAAGAAGTTGGCCCGGATGGCGTCGAGGGTGCGGATCTCGTCGACCTCCAGGGTCTCCAGCTGGATGGCGCGGCCGCTGTGCTGCTCCAGCAGGAAGACGAACTCGACGAAGGACAGCGAGTCGATCAGCCGGTGCTCGATGAGGTCCAGGTCGGAAGCGATGTCGTCGAGGTCCTCGTGGCGGGCGAGGAGCCAGTTCTTCATGAACAGCAGACCTTCGGACATGGTGTCTCTCCTTGAAGTGCGGTGCACGGTTTCGGTGTCGGCCGCGGGAGCGGCCCGGGGTGCGGTCGCGTCGCCGGCCGCGGTCCCGTCCGGGGCCCGGGACGGGCCGAGCGGATCGGGCGGGACGAGCGAAGCGGGTGAGGCGGGCGAGGCGGGCGGTTCGGGGTGTCCCGGCGGACCGGCTGCCGGGACGGGGGTGGCGATGGCCACCGCGTAGTCCACGTCGTGGCTGATGGAGACGTGGACGCCGGCGACGCCCGATGCCTCGGCCATCGTGGCCGCCGCCCCGTGGAGTTCCACGAGCGGCCAGCCGCCCTCGGAGCGCCGTACGACGATGTCCAGCCAGGGCAGGAACGCCGCGGTCCGCACGCGCAGTGCCTTGAAGGCGGCCTCCTTGGCGGCGATGCGCCCGCACAGGCCCAGGACGTCGAGCCTGATGGAGGTGCGGCAGTCGGCGAGTTCGCCGGGGGTGAGCATGCGCTGGAAGAAGTCCTCGCCGTAGACGGCGAGCAGCCGGCGGACACGGGTGACGGACACGATGTCCATGCCGAGGTTCGCCCAGCCCAGGCCGCCCGCCGGCGGGGCGGCGACGGGTCGGGTCGGCACGTCAGATCGCCGGCCCGGCCGCGTTCGCGCGCAGGACCGCGGCGGTCGCCGCTTCCCAGCTGCCGTGCCGGCGGGTGAGCGCGGACAGCCAGCGCTCCAGGCCGAAGGCGACGCAGCTGGTGAAGGCCGGACCGGCGCCGGAGGCGAGGGGTATGTCGCAGCGGTCGCCGAAGAAGTTGCGGTGGGTGTTGACCGAGGCGATGGCGAGGTCCTCGTACAGGAACTCGTGCTTGACCGGGGTCAGGCGCTGGAGCACCGCCTTGGAGCTGCCCTTGTCGAAGAACGGGTCGCAGGCGGCTTCCCGGCGCAGCGGCAGGTCCAGGGCCCGGGCGAAGGCGTTGATCCGGCCGGTGAAGGAGGCCAGGTGCGCCTCTGCGTGCTCGCGGGAGCCGATGGCGACGATCTCCCGCATGCGGAAGCCGAGTTGTCGGCGCAGGCCTTCGTAGTGGGTTTCCTTGCGGAAGCACCAGCCGACCACGGTGACGAGTTCGTCGTCGGCGGCCGGTCGGCCCTGGTGGTCGATGTACACGGCGTAGCAGGACGCGGACGGCAGGCCGAGTGCGGCCGGTTCGAGGGCGTCGCAGGGGAAGCAGCCGGAGTCCGTACAGAACTCGGTGGTCTCCCGGACGTCCAGGTTCAGGGGCGCCGCGACGACAGCCTGGTGGGGGAAGTTGTCGTAGTAGTCGAGCCGGGCCAGGTCGGCGGCCGGGAGCAGCGGGGGCATCGTCATGGATCGGGCCCCGGCTCCGACGCCCCAGCCCTCGAAGGTGTCGTCGAGGAGCCGCAGCAGGGCGGTTCCCTCGGGGCCGAGCGACGGCAGGCCCTGCGTGTCCGTGGCGCTCACGGTGTCCGTGACGCTCGCGGTGGTCGTGACGCTCGCGGTGGTCGTGACGGTCATATGGGGGTCACCTCTCGGGCGGCGGTCGGCCCTCTCAGACGACGGGCAGTACGTCGTCCGTGAAGATCCCGGTCTTCAGGAAGAAGCCGAGGGGCTTGCGGATGGTCTTGCGTTCGAAGGGGCGGCGGCGCTCGTCGGCGACCAGCGCGTTGCGCAGGCCGATCGGATCGGCGACGCCGGCGTCGCGGTAGACGTGGGGGTTGTAGAGCGAGTTGACGCTGTAGACCACGTACCGCTTGAGGTAGGCCTCGACCTCGGCGACCCGGGCGGCGGGGACGGCTTCGCGCATCCGGGTGAAGAGCAGGGAGACGAGTTCGCGGCCGAAGGCGATGTGTCGGGACTCGTCCTGGTGGTGGATGCGGTTGACCTCGCGGATGGTGTGACAGAGCGAAGTGTCGCGGGCCATGCGGGTGTTGTAGTGGTCGACGAGCTCCTCGAAGAAGAGGATGCGGGCGAAGACGAGGAAGTTCTCCACCTCCGGCTCCCAGGCGGAGTCGGCGCGCAGGGCCGTGGAGCCGTAGATCTTGTCGCCGTAGCGGCGGCAGAACTCGGCGAAGAACCACATGTGTTCGTTCTCCTCACCGATGAAGTGGTGGAAGAAGTCGGAGGGCACCTCGAAGCCGGGCATGTGGATCCGCCCGACGACCTCGATGAGCAGTTCGCGGATGCCGTGCACGTTGAGGCTGTAGAAGTTGATGCTCTCCCACTTGGACAGCCGCTGGAGGGTCTGCTCGTCGAACTCGTCGTAGAACGGCGTGCCGTAGACCGTGAGGAGCTCGGGGGTCATCCACATCCGACCCTCTTCGAGCTTCTCGGGCCAGTCGAACTGCTGGTACGGGTTGTAGTACTCCTCGATGGAACGGGAGCTGAGCCGGTCCAGGACTTCCAGGAAGCGGTCGGTGACCGGCAGGGGGGCGCTGACGCCCATGGTGTCTCCTCGGTGTGGTGGTGGGGGCGTCGCGCCGCCCGTCGGGGGCTCGGGCCTACGGCCGGACTTCGTAGACGGCGTTGACGGGGGTTTCCGTCGCGCGGCGCCAGCGGGTGAAGCCGGCCTCTTCGGCGATGGCGCGGAAGGCCTGCTCGCCGGAGTGGTTGCCGAGTGCGTGGGGGCCGCGCTGGGCGACGGCCACGGGCAGGCACATGACGGCGGACAGCGCCATGAACATGCGGGCGGCGGGGGTTTGGGTGTCGATGTCGGAGGGCGACACGTTGGACTCGACGAGCATCCAGGTGCCGTCGGCGTCCAGGGACTTGTGGACGTACTGGGCGGCGGAGACGGGGTCGCCCATGTCGTGCAGGGCGTTGAAGAAGGTGACGAGGTCGTAGCCGGTGCCCGGGTAGTCGTCGGCGGAGGCGACCTCGAAGACGACGCGGTCGGAGAGTCCGGCTTCCTCGGCGAGCTGCCGGGCGAGGGAGATGGCTTCCTCGGAGTAGTCGAAGCCGTGCACGGTCGCCTGCGGGAAGGCCTTGGCGATCAGCAGGGTGGTGTGGCCGACGCCGCAGCCGACGTCGGCCACGGTGCCGCCGGCGGCGAGCTTGCCGGTGACGCCTTCGAGGGCGGGCAGCCAGTCGGGGACCAGGCGGTGCTCGTAGGTGGGCTGGAAGAAGCTGCCCATGCCGGTGTCGAGGGCCGGGTCGTGCTCGGCCCAGCCGACGCCGTCGCCGGAGCGGTACGCGTCGACGAGGAGGTCCTCGGTGCCGTAGAGGGCCTTGAGGGCGGTGAAGAACCCGGCGGCGTAGGTGACGGCGTTCGGATCGGCGAGCACGGGGGCGTGGTCGGCGGGCAGGGTGTACGTGTCGTCGCCGGTGTGGCGTGCGACGTACCCGGCGCTCAGCTGGGCGTGCAGCCACTCCTCGGCGTAGCGCGCGTCGATGCCGGTGCGTTCGGCGAGGGCGGCCGGGGTCAGCGGGCCGGCCTCGGCGAGGGCGCGGTACAGGCCGAGGCGTTCGCCGAGGGCGACGGTGAGGCCGCGCACGGCCGCGCCGGCGTCGCTGATCACGCGCTGGTGGAAGTCCTGGGTGCCGGTCATGCCGCTCTCACCTCGGGGGTCGGGAGGTCGCAGGTGAACAGGAAGGAACGCGGGACGCGCGGGACGGCGCGCGCCGGGACGGGGTAGGGCCAGCGGCCGAAGTCGGCTCCGGGCTCGCCGGGCTGGCGGACCTCCCGTACGGCCCAGCCGCATTCGGCGAGGAGCTGCTCGGGGGTCTCCGTGCCGAACAGCCACGGGTTCCCGTCCTCCTTCAGGGAGTTCAGGAACGGCCGGGACAGCGGGTTGTTCAGGGCCGACGCGCTGATGACGTCGCCGAGGAGGACCGACCCGGGGGCGGAGTGTCCGGCGAGCGTGGAGATCAGGTTGCGGACGGCGTCCTCGGGGAGGAAGAAGAGCAACCCCTCGACGATCCACAGCACCGGTTCGTCGGCGCGCCATCCCGCCGCGGCGAGGGGGCCGGTCCAGTCCTGGGTGAGGTCGACGGGGACGGTGACGCGGGTGCGGCCGGCCGGGTCGGGTTCGCCGGCCAGCATGTCGGCCTTGGCGTCGAGGAGCGCGGGGCGGTCGAGTTCGTAGACGGTGATCCCGTCGGGCCACGGCAGCCGGTAGAAGCGGGTGTCCATGCCGGCGGCGAGGAACACGACCTGGCGGATGCCGTGTTCCTCGACGGCGCGGACGATGGCCCGGTCCAGGTAGGTGGTGCGGATCGCGAGGAACGGCACGGTGCCGGCCCCCGCGTAACGCTCCAGCAGTTCGAAGCCGATGGTGTCGGCGACGGTGCGCGCGTACGGATCGGCGAACAGCCGGTCCTCGCGGTCGGTCTCCAGGGCCCGCGCTGCGGCGGTCCACTGGGCGGTGCGGGATACGGCCTCCACGGGAGGTCTCCCTTCACTTCGGCGGACAGGGTGGGGGCGGTGACGGGCTCGGACGTCCCGTACCGGCCGGGTCAGGCCACGGAGCGCACGCAGGCGACCGGGTCCTCCGCCGCGCAGGACGAGGCGGGGTGGTCGGCGTCGGACTCGGCGGGCCGCCGCCGGAAGATGCTGTGGAGGATCATGCTGAACACGACCCTGCCCTCGTGGTCCACGAGCGTGCACCTGGGCTGGACGACGCCGGTGGTCGGGTTGAACGGCGAGGGTCGGGAGCCGAGGATCTCGACGCGGGCGGTGAGCACGTCCCCGGGGCGCACGGGCCTGAGGTAGCGGATCTCGTCGACGCCGGGCGAGCCGGTACAGGCGCTGTAGGCGAGCAGCCCGTCGACGTAGCGGCGCATGAACATCGAGGCGCTGTGCCAGCCGCTGGCGATGAGGCCGCCGAACGCGCTCTGGGCGGCGAGGCCCGGGTCCGTGTGGAAGGGCTGCGGGTCGAAGCGCTTCCCGAAGTCCAGTACCTCGTCCGCGGTGACGGTGATGGTGCCCAGCTCGTGGACGTCACCGGTCCGGAAGTCCTCGAAGTAGCGCATCACGCGCCCCCCTTGACGTAGAGGAGTGTTTCTCTGGCGTGAACCAATCTACGAATCAGCCTTTTATTTTGTCAACCCAAAAGAAGACCGGATCGGCTGTTATTGCGGGAGGGTGCGCCGCAGGGCCTGCTCGACGTCCTGCCACAGGTCCTCGGGGTCCTCGATGCCCACCGACATCCGCACCAGGCCGGGGCCGATGCCGGCTGCCGCCAACGCCCCCGCGTCCAGCTCGCGGTGGGAGGTGCTCGCGGGGTGCGTCACCAGCGTCTCGACGCCGCCCAGGGACAGCGCGAGCCGCGCCACCCGGACGCCCTCGACGAAGGCACGGCCGGCCTCCCTGCCGCCCTCCAGCTCGAACGAGAGCAACCCGCCGCCGCCGGACAGCACGGCCCGGGCGGTGGCGTACGAGGGACTGGTTCCCAGCCACGGCCAGTGGACGGCGCGCACGGCGGGGTGGGCGGCGAGCCGCTCGGCGAGCAGGCCCGCGTTCGCGCAGTGCTCGCGCATCCGCAACGGCAGCGTGGCGATGCCGCGCAGCGTCAGCCAGGCCGCGAAAGGGTCGGCGCAGGCGCCGAGTTCGACCGTGCGCGGCCATACCTCGCGGCGCAGGGCGTCGTCGGCGAAGACGGCCGCGCCCCCGAGGACGTCGGAGTGCCCGGCCAGGTACTTGGTGGTGGAGTGGAGCACGATGTCGGCGCCGAGCTCGATCGGGCGGCACAGGACGGGCGAGGCGAGGGAGTTGTCGACGGCGCTGGTCACCCCGCGCCGCCGGGCCGCGGCCAGCAGGCCCGGCAGGTCGGGCACCCGGCCGGTCGGATTGGCGATGGTCTCCAGCAGGAGCAGCCGGGTGCGCGGGCCGGCGAGCGCCTCGAACTCCTGCGGTCCGTCGCCGTCGATGTGGACGACCTCGACGCCGAACCGCTCCGCGAGGTCGTTCAGCGCCGCGTACGTTCCCCCGTACAGGCAGCGCTGCGCGATGACCTGGTCGCCGGGGCGCAGCAGCGCGAGCAGGACGCCGCTGATGGCGCCCATGCCGGAGGCGAAGGCGATGGCCGAGGCGCCGCCCTCCAGGTCGGCGAGGGTGTGCTCCAGGGCCCGTACGGTCGGGTTGCCGCGGCGGCCGTAGACGTACGCGCCGTCGGGGCCGGCCATGGCCCGCGCCAGTTCGTCGGCGGAGTCGAAGGCGAAGGCGGAGGACTGGACTAGCGGCACGGACAGCGGCCGGCTCGCGGCGCCGACGGCGGGCTCGTTCACGACGTGCACGGCGCGGGTGCGGATGTCCCTCATGGGGCGGTCTCCTTCGGTCGGAACTCGGGTGCGAGTGCGGGGGCGGCGGGCCTCCCGCACCGGCTAGGGGTGCGGGTCTCCCGTACCGGGGGCGGCCTTCGGGTCCCGGTACGAGAAGCCGGCACGGGAAGCCGGTACGGGAAGCCGGTACGGGAAAAGGGGCCGCCCGACGTCCGGGAAGGACGTCGGGCGGCCCCTTCGGGTGCGTGCGGGACGGGTCCCGGACGTCACACCTTCGCGGCCTCGCCGCGCGCGGCGGGGGCGTCGGTGTCGGAGGACGCGGGCGCCGCGGGGGTCTTGTCGCCCTTCATCAGCAGGAGCGTGACCACCGCACCGGCGGCGGCGATGCCGGCGGCGCCGAGGAACGCGGCGCTGAACCCGTCGGTGAGGGCGGGCAGGTTGCCCAGTTCACCGGCGCCCTGGGTGGTGGCGAGCGCGGTGAGCGCGGCCAGACCCAGGGCCGAGCCCACGTTGTAGGTGGTGTTGACGATGCCCGAGGCCAGGCCGGCCTGCTCCTGCGGGGCGCCGGACATCGCGGCGATCATCGCCGGGATGTAGGCGAGGGCCATGCCGAGCGCGGCGACGAGCGAGGCGGGCAGGACGTCGACCAGGAAGGAGCCGGTCGGCTCGACGGCGGACAGCCAGACCAGGCCGGCGGCGAGGAGCAGCAGGCCGCCCGCGATCAGCTGCTTGGCCCCGAACCGGCCCATGAGGCGGGAGGTGATCGCCGTCATGAAGATCATCAACAGGATGGTCATGGGGAGCAGGGCCGCGCCGGAGGCGAAGGCGCCGTAGTCGAGGACCTGCTGGAGGTAGAGGTTGAGGAAGTACCACATCGGGATCCAGGCGGCGCCGAGCAGCGTCATCGCGAGGTTGGCCGAGCCCAGGCGCGGGATCCGCCACACGCCGAGCGGCATGAGCGGTTCGCGGACGGTCCGCTGGATCACGAAGAACAGCGCCAGCAGGGCGGCGGCGGCGACGAGCTCCAGCACGGTGGCGGTGGCGCCCCAGCCGATCTCGGGGGCCCGGACGACGGCGAAGACGGCGAGCGCGAGTCCGGCGGTGACGGCGACGGCACCGAGAACGTCCACGGAACCGCGGCGGGCCTGGACGGCGGGCAGCAGCTTGGTGGCGGCGAGGGTGGCGAGGCCGATCGGGACGTAGATGATGAACACCCACGGCCAGCTCATCCACTCGGTGAACACGCCGCCGAGGAACACGCCCGCCGTTCCGCCGGCGGGTGCGGCGGCGCCGTAGAGGGCCATCGCCTTGCCGAGCTCCTTGGGGTTCTGCCCGAAGAGGATCATCAGCAGGGTCATGGCGGACGGTGCGATCAGCGCGCCGCCGACGCCCTGCACGGCGCGGCCGGCGATCTCGACCGCCGCGTTCTGCGCGGCGGCGGCGAGCACCGATCCGATGACCATCGTGACCCAGCCGGCGGCGAAGATCCTGCGGGCCCCGAACAGGTCGGAGAGCCGGCCGCCCAGCAGGAGCAACCCGCCGAAGACGATGACGTAGGCGTTGAAGACCCACTGCAACTCGCCCTGCGAGAAACCGAGGTCCTTCTGCATCTCGGGGAGCGCGACTCCGATGATCGAGGTGTCCATGATCACCATGAACTGTGCGGTGGCAAGCACGCCAAGTGCCCACCAGCGCCGGGGATTGACGGTTGACATTGCCCAGACCCTCCTCTGCCCTATACCCCTAGGGGGTACCTTCGCGGAGCAACGTAGCATACCCATGGGGGGTATGTAAGAGAGTGCGGGCGGCGTTCGAGCCAAGGTCCCGCGGGCGTGGATCCGGGCGTTCCGCCGGGGAGTTCGAACCCTCAGGAGTCCGGCATTTACGGCAATCGAAGCGGCGACCGCCGCCTCCGGAGTCGTGAAGTTAGGTTAGGCTTAGCTAAAATTCACTCGCCGGGTGGGCGCCGGTGTGCCGACGGCCACGAAGGGCGCGCATCGTGGTGGCGCCGGGCCTTCGTGCGGCTCACCGGACGGCAGGGCGGCCCGCACGCATGACAGCCCATCAAGCATCCCCGCCGGGTCAGCGCCCGGCACCGAGCAGGCACGAAGAGGGACGACGAACATGACGGTACGGGTCGCGGTGGCCGGGGCCAGCGGGTACGCCGGAGGAGAGATCCTGCGGCTGCTCGTGACGCACCCCGGCGTCGAGATCGGCGCGCTGGCCGCGCACAGCAGCGCGGGACGCAGGCTCGGGGCGGTGCAACCGCACCTCCCCACCCTCGCGGACCGGGTGCTGGCGGAGACCTCGGCGCAGTCCCTGCAGGGACACGACGTGGTGTTCCTGGCCCTGCCGCACGGCGAATCGGCGGCGCTCGCCGCGCAGTTGGAGCCGGGCGTGCTGATCGTGGACTGCGGCGCCGACTTCCGACTGGAGGACGCCGCCGAATGGCGCCGCTTCTACGGTTCGGAACACGCCGGGACCTGGCCGTACGGGCTCCCCGAGCTCCCGGGGGCGCGGGACGCGCTCAAGGGCGCGCACCGGATCGCCGTACCGGGCTGCTTCCCGACCGCGGTGACCCTGGCGATGTACCCCGCGTTCGCCGCCGGCCTGATCGAGCCGGAGGCCGTCATCGTCGCCGCGAGCGGCGCCTCGGGCGCGGGCCGCACCGCGAAGGCGCACCTCCTCGGCTCCGAACTGATGGGCTCGATGAGCCCGTACGGCGTCGGCGGCGGCCACCGGCACACCCCCGAGCTGACGCAGAACCTGTCCCGACTGGCGGGCGGGCGCGTGAGCGTCTCGTTCACCCCGACGCTCGCGCCGATGCCGCGCGGCATCCTCGCCACCTGCTCGGCGCGGCTGCGCACCGGCGCCACCGCCGGGACCCGGGAGGCGCGGACCGCGTACGAGGACGCGTACGCGGGCGAACCCTTCGTCCGGCTGCTGCCGGCCGGACAGTGGCCGCGCACCGGCGCCGTGCTCGGCTCCAACAGCGCGCAGGTGCAGGTGGTGGTGGACGAGGACGCCGGCCGCCTGATCGCCGTGAGCGCCATCGACAACCTCACGAAGGGCACCGCGGGTGGCGCGGTGCAGAGCATGAATGTCGCCCTCGGCCTGCCGGAGACGCAGGGCCTGCCGACGAATGGAGTCGCTCCGTGACCGTGACCGCCGCACAGGGATTCGACGCGAGCGGCGTGGCCGCCGGGATCAAGGAATCCGGTGCTCCCGACCTCGCCCTGGTGGTGAACCGCGGCCCGTCGCGCGCGGCCGCCGGCGTGTTCACCTCCAACCGCGTCCAGGCGGCTCCCGTCCGCTGGTCGCGGGAGGTCCTGGCCGACGGCCGGATATCGGCCGTCGTACTGAACTCCGGCGGCGCCAACGCCTGTACGGGACCCGCCGGCGCCGAGGACACCCGGGTGACGGCCGAGCTGACGGCCCGCGCCCTGGGCGTGGACGCGCGGGAGGTCGCGGTGTGCTCGACCGGGCTGATCGGCGTCCGACTGCCCATGGACCGGATCACCGAGGGGATCGGCGCCGCCGCCGCGGGACTGACGCCCGAGGGCGGCGAGGACGCGGCCGTCGCCATCAAGACGACGGACTCCGTCCACAAGACGGCGGTGGCGCACGGACCGGGCTGGACCGTGGGCGGCATGGCCAAGGGCGCGGGCATGCTCGCGCCCGGCCTGGCCACCATGCTCGTCGTCCTCACCACGGACGCCGACGTCACGGCGGAGGCGCTCGACTCCGCCCTGCGGGACGCCGTGCGCACCACCTTCGACCGGGTCGACTCCGACGGCTGCATGTCCACGAACGACACCGTGCTGCTGCTGACCTCGGGCGCCTCCGAAGTGGCGCCGGACCGGGCCGACTTCACCGCCGCCGTGCACACCGTGTGCCTGGACCTGGCGCGGCAGCTGGTCGCGGACGCGGAGGGCGCCTCGAAGGAGATCGAGGTGGCCGTCGTCGGCGCCGCCTCCGAGACGGACGCGGTGACCGTGGCCCGCTCCGTCGCCCGCAACAACCTGCTCAAGTGCGCCCTGCACGGCGAGGACCCCAACTGGGGCCGGGTCCTGTCGGCCATCGGCACGACAGACGCGGCCTTCGACCCGGACCGCCTGGACGTGGCGATCAACGGCGTGTGGGTGTGCCGGGACGGCGCGGCCGGCGAGCCCCGCGACAAGGTCGACATGTCCGCCCGCGAGATCGTGATCACGATCGACCTGCGCGCCGGCGACACCGCCGCGACCGTGTGGACCAACGACCTGACCGCCGAGTACGTCCACGAGAACAGCGCGTACAGCTCATGAGCGGAACGGGCACACCGATGAAGCCACGCGTCCCGGCCGCCCCGCGCCCGGAACCGATCACCGCCCCCGCGGATGCGGACCTGCACGATCCGGCCCTCCTGGAGCGGCTCCGCGGCCGGACCGTCGTCATCAAGTTCGGCGGCAACGCCATGGTGGACGAGGAACTCAAGGCGACGTTCGCCGAGGACGTCGTGCGGTTGCGGCGCGCCGGCCTGTTCCCGGTCGTCGTGCACGGCGGCGGCCCGCAGATCAGCCGCATGCTGGACCGGCTCGACCTGGAAGTCCGCTTCGAGGCCGGCCTGCGGGTGACGACCCCGGACGTCATGGACGTGGTACGGATGGTCCTGACGGGCCGGGTCCAGCGGGAACTGGTCGGGCTGATCAACGCCCACGGGCCCCTCGCGGTCGGCATGTCGGGCGAGGACGCGCACACCATGACCGCCGTACGGCGGGCCGCCTGGGTCGACGGCGAACCCGTCGACATCGGGCTGGTCGGCGACATCGTCGACGTGGACGCGGACACCATCCGGGCACTGCTGGACCGGGGCCGCATCCCGGTCGTCTCCCCCGTGGCCCGCGGCGCGGACGGGCAGGTCTACAACATCAACGCGGACCTCGCGGCCTCGGCGTTGGCCGTCGCCCTCGACGCGGAGAAGCTGCTGATGCTGACCGACGTGGAGGGGGTCTACGCGAACTGGCCGCACAGCACGGACGTGATCGAGCGCCTGACGGCGGAGGGCGTGGCGAAGCTGATGCCGGAGCTGTCCAGCGGGATGCTCCCCAAGATGGAGGGCTGCCTGCGCGCCGTCCGGGCGGGCGTGCGCGCGGCGCACGTGCTGGACGGCCGGGTGCCGCACGCCGTGCTGCGGGGCGTCGCGCCCGCCGAGGTCCACGGCACCACCGTGGTCCCGGACCCGGAGCGGACCGACCCGCAGGAGACGGACCGGCGGGAGACGGACCCGGAGGACACGGACCCGCAGGACACCGACCCGCAGGAGGCGGACGCGCAGGAGGCGGACCGGCGGCGGAGCGACCCGCGCCGTACGGGCCCGGGGCAGCCGCACCGGGACCAGCAGTTCCCGCGGCAGGCGCACCCCGCGCGGACGGACCTGAAGGCGAGCACCGCGTGACCCTCGGCAACGACCTGACCGGCCGCTGGCGCGCGGTGATGATGGACAACTACGGCACGCCGCCGCTGGCCCTGGTCCGCGGCGAGGGCAGCACCGTGTGGGACGAGGACGGGCGGGCCTACGCCGACTTCACCGGCGGGATCGCCGTGAACACCCTGGGCCACGCCCACCCCGCCGTGGTGTCGGCCGTCACCCACCAGTTGTCGACGCTGGGTCACGTCTCCAACCTCTTCGTCTCCGAGCCCGGGGTCGCCCTAGCGGAACGCCTGGTGGGGCTGCTGGGCCGGCCCGGACGGGTCTTCTTCGCCAACTCCGGTACGGAGGCCGTCGAAGCCGCGTTCAAGATCGCCCGGCGCACCGGGCGGAGCGGGCTCGTCGCCGCCGACGGCGGTTTCCACGGCCGCACCATGGGCGCGCTCGCCCTCACCGGGCAGCTCGGCAAGCGCGAGCCCTTCCTCCCGCTGCCCGCCGGGGTGTCCCATGTACCGTACGGCGACGTGGAGGCGCTGCGGGCCGCGGTCACCGAGGAAACGGCGGCGGTGTTCCTGGAGCCGGTGCAGGGCGAGGCCGGCGTCATCGTGGCGCCCGAGGGCTACCTGCGGGCGGCGCGCGAGATCACCCGGGCGACCGGGACGCTGCTCGTGCTGGACGAGGTCCAGACCGGGATCGGCCGCACCGGCCACTGGTTCGCCCACCAGGCGCTGGAAGGCGTCGAGCCCGACGTGGTGGTCCTGGCCAAGGGGCTCGGCGGTGGCCTGCCGATCGGCGCGACGATCGCCTTCGGCCCGGCGGCCGACCTGTTGACGCCGGGTCAGCACGGTTCGACCTTCGGCGGCAGCCCCGCGTCCTGCGCGGCCGGGCTCGCGGTCCTGGACACCATCGAGTCCGAGGGCCTGCTCGCCCACGTGACGCGCCAGGGCGAGCGACTCCGACACGGCGTCCGGACGCCGGGACATCCGCTGGTCGCCGAAGTACGGGGCGCCGGACTGCTGGTGGGCATCGGCCTGACCGAACCGGTCGCCGCTCGCGTGCAACGGGCGGCGCAGGACGCGGGGTTCCTCGTCAACGCCGCCGGAGCCGCGACCGTACGCCTGGCTCCGGCCCTGACCGTCCCCGAGGCCCAGGTGGACGCCCTGCTGGCGGCCCTCCCGGGGATCCTCGACGCCTGAGACGGACCACGCCCCGAAATGCAAGGGTGGCCGGCGCCCGCGAGGGCGCCGGCCACCGGTCGCGTGCCGTGAGGAGCACGGCGCTAGAGCGAGCGGGTGAGGATGCGTGAATTGCGTTCGGGGGAGAGGGAGTCCACCCAGGCCGACGGAGCGGCGGCGACGTGGGCCGGGGCGAAGCCGTGCCGACGGAACAGCTCGCCACTTCCGGTCGTGGCGGTGAACAAGGCTTTCAAGGACAGGGAGTTGGCCCTGACCAGCGCGGCGGTCAGCAACCTGGCACCCAGCCCGCGCCCCTGACTGCCGGGTGCGACACAGAAGTTGTAGAGGACGCCCGCGCCGCCACGGCCCGTGCCCGGCGCGGCCGGGTGGACCCGTAGGGCCAGACACCCCAGGAGCGTCCCGTCCGGGCCGTCCACCACGAGGAAGTCGGCGGAGTCCGCGACGTACAGGGAGAGGGAGCGCGCCCGCAGGGCTCCGGACCGGACGAACGGCTGGGACAGGGCCGCGAGGGCGGCGGCGTCCCCGGAGTGCGCGGAGCGTACGGGGAAGGCGTCGGGCAGAGCGGCGCGATCGGACCGGGGGGTGGTCCGCGAGGCGAACGTGATCAAGGGTTCCCTTTCCATACGGCTCCGGCGCGAACGACGGGCGGCTCGATCACCGCACCACCCCGGAACCACAACCAAGGTTAGCCTTACTTAAGTAGGAGGCAAAACCCGGGACATCCCTCTACCCCGACCAGGCAACGGAGTTACGGGCGAACGGCCCGCACCCGACCGCCGCCGGCGCCCCCACCTGGCGTGACCCGTCCCGCGTCACGCGTCCCGCCGAGGCCCGCGCGCGGCCTCGTCCGGACCGAAGCCTCCCGCCCCGAAGTCCCCCGCCCCGGAGCCTCCCGCCCCGACGCCTCCCGCCCCGGATTCCTCCGCCCCGACGCCGGGGTCGGGCCGCCCGCCCGGCGAGAGCACCGGGTCGTCGAGCCGGACGATCCGGTATCCGGGCCGGGTACCCCCGGCCTTGGGGAGTCGGCGCCGCCCGCCCGGGGCGGTCCGCGCCGGCCGGGCCCGCTGGGCGGCCGCGATCAGGGCCCCGACCTGCGGCGCCTCGGAGCGCAGGCGGTTGAAGCCGCGGATGGAGATGCCGACGAGGGTCGCCGCGGCGGGCCAGGCCGCGCCCTTGCGTATCGCGTCGAGCAGCAGGTGCAGCGCGGCGGGCGTCGGCTCCGCCCCCGGACGCAGACCGTGGGCCTGCGCCAGGGCGTGCGCGGCGTGCAGCGCCCCGGCGAAGCTGGCGTCGATCTGAAGCCATTCGCGCAGGATGCGTTCGGGGACTCCGGCGGCGGCCGCGCAGCCGGGCACGGACAGGCCCTGCGCGGCTCCGCGCAGTGCGTCCGCCATGCGAGCAATCGTTTCTTCACGCTGACTGGGCGTCCGACTCAGCGCCTCGCGCAGCGCGCGTTCCACCATGTCGCGGGAACCCATGCAGGCCACGACCTCGTCGGCCCACTCGTCCTGCTGCGCTCGGTGCCGCACCTGCTCCTGCATCCCAACACCCCCATGTTTAGGTAAGCCTAACCTAGGTGGGACGCATGTGGGTGAGCGGATTCTCCGGGCGGGGGCGGCCGAACTGCCCTACAGCGCCTTCGACTCGGGCGTCCGGGTGCCGTCCACGAACGTGGCCATCACCTGGATGGCAGCGATGGCCGAGGGGGCGACGCGCCGCGGGTCGTCACCGAGCACCACCAGGTCGGCGCGCTTGCCGGCGGTGAGGCTGCCCGCGCTGTCGTCCCAGTGGCAGGCGTACGCTCCGGCGACGGTGTACGCGTGCAGCGCCTGGTCCACGGTGACGGCCTCGTCCGGACCGACGGGTCGGCCCGACGCGGAGGCCCGTTCGACCATGAACTGGACGGCCCGCAGCGGGGATCCGTCCGTGACGGGCCGGGTCGGAGCTGCCGACGAGGGTGACGCCGTGGTCCAGGAAGCCCTTGCCGCGGTACATCCAGGGAGCCCGTTCCTCGCCCATGATCGCCGAGTAGTCGTCCCCGAAGGAGTGGAGGAAGTTCGGCTGGACGACCGCGCTCACCCGGAGTCGGGCGAAGCGCGGCAGTTGGTCCGGGCGGATCAGGCCCGCGTGTTCGACCCGGTGCCGGGCCTCGGGGCGCGGCCGCAGGCGCTGCGCGCGCTCGATGCCCTCCAGGGCGAGGTCGGCGGCGCGGTCGCCGATGGCGTGGACGGCGAGCTGCCAGCCGGCGAGGTGGCCGTCCACGATGGTGTCCAGCAGGCGCTGCGGGTCGTCCTGGAGCTGCCCGAGGTGCTCCGTGCCCTCGTACGGGCGGGTGAGGGCGGCGGTACGGGCCATCATGCCGCCGTCGGTGTAGATCTTGAGGGCGCCCAGGGAGAGCCAGTCGTCGCCGAAGCCGGTGCGCATGCCGAGGCCCAGGGCGCGGGGGATGCCGTCCTCGGTCGGTGTGGTGACGGGGCGCAGGGTGTCGGCGGCGGCCATCAGCTGGACGCGCAGGGGCAGCCGCCCCTGTTCGCGCAGCAGTTGGTAGGCGCCGAGTTCGACGGGGCTGTGGCCGAGGAGGCCGCCGCCGATGCCCGCCTCGGCGCAGGCGGTGACGCCCTCGGCGAGGCAGGTCCGGCCGGCGCGTTCGATGGCGTCGGCGAGTTCCCGCTGGGAGTACGGGGGTCGCAGCGCGCGGGCGGCGCTCATGGCGCCCTCGGCGAGGAAGCCGTCCTGGTGCGGGACGCCGGCCGGGAGCCGGTCGAGCACCGCGGTGTTGACGACGCAGGCGTGTCCGGACTCGTGCATCAGGAACACCTGGTGGCCCGCGGCGACCCGGTCGAGTTCGGCGGCGGTCAGGTGCCGCCCCAGGGCCCGCTGGTCGTACCCGGCGATGTCCACCCAGGTACCGGGTTCGGGCGCTCGGGAGACGGCTTCCGCGACGACGGCCAGGACGTCCTCGATCCGTCCCCGGCCGGCGACGCTCGGGGTGGCCGCCTTCAGGCCGGTCCAGGCCAGGTGCACGTGGCTGTCGATGAACCCCGGTAGCACGGTGGCGCCCTGGAGGTCGACGACCTCGCGTGCGGGCAGCGAGGTCACCGCGTCGTCCAGGCCGACGATCCGGCCGCGCCAGATCCCCAGGTCGTGCGCGACCGGGTGGTCCGGGTCCATCGTGAGGATGTTCGCGTTCGTCAGCCTGGTGCAGAGCATGGAGTTCCGTCCCTGGTCGTGCCGTCGAGGTCCCGGCCGACCCGCGGGGTCCCGGATCCGGTAACAGCTCTAGTGGATGTCGGCCGCGACGGGCGTACCGGCTCGGTTGCGGGCCGCGGGCACCATCAGGGGCGTGCCGGTCTCCGGGTCGTCGATGATCCGGCAGGAGAGCCCGAACACGTCCTGGATGAGCTCGGCGGTCATGATCGTCGCGGGGTCGCCCTCGGCCGCGATGACGCCGCCGGGCTTCATCACGATGAGGTGGGTGGCGTAGCGGCAGGCCTGGTTGAGGTCGTGGAGCACCGCGACGATGGTCTGCCCCTTGTCCTCGTGCAGGTCGGCGCACAGGTCGAGCACCTCGACCTGGTGGGCGATGTCGAGGAAGGTGGTCGGCTCGTCCAGGAGCAGGATGGACGTCTGCTGCGCCAGCACCATGGACAGCCAGACGCGCTGGCGCTGGCCGCCCGAGAGGTCGTCGACGGGTCGTTCGGCGAGTTCGAGGACGCCGGTTTGGCGCATGGCCTCCGCGACGGCGGCCTCGTCCTCGGCGGACCACTGCTTGAGCAGCTTCTGGTGCGGGTAGCGGCCGCGGGCGACGAGGTCGCCCACCGAGATGCCGCCGGGCGCGGTGGAGGTCTGCGGGAGCAGGCCGAGTCGGCGCGCGACCTCCCGGGAGCGGTAGGTGGAGATCGCGGCCCCGTCGAGGTAGACCTCGCCGGCCTTCGGCTTGATCATCCGGGCGAGCGCCTTGAGCAGGGTGGACTTCCCGCAGGCGTTCGGTCCGATGATGACGGTGAAGGAGTGGTCGGGGATGACCACGTCCAGGGAGGTGGCCACCGTCCGCTGGTCGTAGGTCAGGGTCAGGCCCTCGGCCCCCAGGCGTGCGGCGGGGGGATTCTTTCCAGTCATGCGCGGCTCTTTCGTGACTCCGTGACCAGCAGCCAGATCAGGTACAACCCGCCGACGGTGCCGGTTGCCGTGCCCACCGGCAGGAGGGCGGGGGAGAAGAGGCGCTGGACGGCGAGGTCGCCGCCGGCCAGCAGGAGTGCGCCCATGGCGGCGGACGGCACCAGTGCGGGTCCCGAGGAGCGGGACAGCTTGCGGGCCAACTGGGGCGCCGCGAGCGCGACGAACGCGATGGGTCCGGCCACCGCGGTGGCGAACGCGGCGAGCGCGACGCTGATGACGAGCAGGGCCGTGCGGCTCGCGCCGACGTTGACGCCGAGCGCGGTGGCCGTGTGGTCGCCCATCTCCACCATGGAGAGCCGGCGGGCGAACACCAGGGCGAGCGGGAGGAGTACGGCGACGGCGAAGCCGATGGCAGCGGCGTGTTCCCAGCCCCGGTTGCCCAGGCTGCCGATGAGCCAGGCCTGGGCCTCCAGGGCCTCCTGCCAGCTGGCCCGGGTCATCAGGTAGGAGTTGGCGGCGAGCAGCAGGGCGCTCACGCCGATGCCGATGACGACGAGTCGGAAGCCCTGCATGCCGCTGCCGAGGAGGAGCAGGTACATCACGGCGGACGTGGCGAAGCCGCCGATGAGCGCGCCGATGGCGATCTGGGTCATGCCGCCGTTGAGGACGACGATGACGATGAGGGCACCGGTCGCCGACCCGGTGGTGAAGCCGATGATGTCGGGGCTGCCCAGCGGGTTCTTGGTCAGGCTCTGCAGGATGGCCCCGCTGACGGCGAGCGCCGCGCCGACGCACAGCGCGGTCACGAGGCGGGGCATGCGCAGGGTGTTGACGATGAAGTCGGCGGCGCCGCCGCCGTCGCCGAAGAGGGCCTGGAGCACCTCGCTGACGGACAGTTCGAAGTCGCCGGTGGTCAGGCTGACCGTCATGACCGTCACGAGGAGGGCCAGCAGGATGGCGGTGACGGCGATCGTACGGCCCTGTACGCGCACGGACCAGCGTCCGCGCGGGGTGCGCAGGACGGTGCCGCTGACGATGCGGGGCTTCGGGTCGCGGGTGGTGGCGGGGGCTCGTACCCCGGGTGCGGGGCTCACAGCATGACCAACTTTCGGCGCCGGCACAGCGCGATGAACAGCGGTGCGCCGAGGAACGCGGTGACGATGCCGACCTGGATCTCGTCGGGCGCCCCGATCACCCGGCCCAGTACGTCCGATCCGAGCAGCAGGACGGGGGCGATCAGCATGGAGTACGCCAGGATCCACCGCTGGTCGGCGCCGACCACGAACCGGGCGATGTGCGGAACCGCCAGGCCGACGAAGCCGATCGGGCCGGCGGCGGCGGTCGCGGCGCCGCACAGCAGCATGACGGCGACGGCCCCCAGCACCCGGGTCCGGCCGACGTTCACGCCGAGGGCCCGGCCCACGTCCTCGCCCATGCCGAGGGCGTTGAGCGAGGGGGCGATCCCGAGGGCGATGAACAGGCCCACCACGACGAAGGGCAGGATCAGGTACACGAAGTCGAGGTTGCGGCCCGCGAGGGCGCCGACCGTCCAGAACCTGAACTTGTTGAAGGCCTGCGGGTCGAGGAGCAGGACGGCCGTGTTGAAGGCGGTGAGCACCGCCGTGACGGCGGCTCCCGCGACGACCAGCCGGTCGGGGGTGGCCAGGCTCCGTCCGGAGGAGCCGAGGACGAACACCAGGACCGAGGCGAGGGCGGCGCCGATGAACGCGAACCAGACGTAGCCGAGGGCCGCGCCGACGCCGAGGAACGAGATCGCGATGACCACGCCGGTCGAGGCGCCGAGGCTGACGCCGAGCAGTCCTGGGTCGGCGAGCGGGTTGCGGGTCAGTGCCTGCATGAGCGCGCCGGACAGTCCGAGGGCCACGCCGACGACGAGGCCGAGGAGGGTGCGGGGGATCCGGTACTCGTGGATGATGGCCGAGGCCTGCGAGCCGTCGGGGTGCCGGAGCACGCCCCAGGTGGCCGTGAACGGGATGCCCCGGGTGCCGACCCACACGCTGAGGAGCGCGACCAGGACGAGTGCGCCGAGCCCGACGAGGAGGCCCATCCCCCGCGCCGCGGTGACGGCCCGGGACTTCGGCGGTGCGAGCGGAGCCCGGGCACCGGTCCCCGGTACCGCCTGGGTTTCAACCGACGACAACGACTCCCCCTGGCGGTGGTTGGCCGGCGATGTATGAAAGGTGATGCACCGACAGCAGGATGATACTTAGGTGAGCCTAAGCGAACCCTCCGCACCGGGTCAACGCGCGCCCGCAGCACGTAAGCAGGGCATACGGGACAGGCACTGGACGCCACGCCGAGGGAACAGCTATTTAAGGTAGCCTTACCTAACTGTTTGATCATCGCATGCGCGCGGAGGAAACACATGCTCGACGGAGGACCGACGGGGAGCCAAGTCCTCCGAAAAGCGATAGGGGGACAACGGCGCCGCATCGCGACGGCGTCGGCCCTCGGCATGGCCCACCAGGGCTGCGAGGCCCTGGTCCCCGTCGTCATCGGTGTCATCATCGACCGGGCCGTGACGACGGGATCATCCGGGGCCCTGCTGCGCTGGCTCATCGTCCTCGCCGTCCTGTTCCTCGTGCTCTCCACCTCCTACCGGATCGCGGCGCGGATCACCGACGGCTCGGCGGAACACGCCGGCCACGGCCTGCGCCTCACCCTCGGCCGCAAGGTGCTCGACCCGCGCGGCGGCGCCGACAAGGGCCGGCTGCCCGGAGCGCTCACCTCCATCGCCACCGGCGACGCGACCCGCGTCGGCGCGACCGCCGCCGCGGTGACGTACGCGGTGTCGGCGCTCGCCGGCCTCGTCATCAGCGCGGTGGCGCTGCTGCGCATCTCGGTGCCGCTGGGCCTGTTGATCCTGCTCGGCGTGCCGCCCCTGCTGTGGCTCGGCCACCTCATCAGCCGCCCCCTGGAACAGCGCAGCGAGGTCGAACAGGACCGCGCCGCGCACGCCTCGGGCGTCGCCGCCGACCTCGTCGCCGGCCTGCGCGTGCTCAAGGGCATCGGCGCCGAGGCCGCGGCCGTGTCCCGCTACCGCAGCACCAGCCGGGACTCCCTCGCCGCCGCGCTGCGCGCCGCCGGCAGCCGGGCCTGGCACGACGGCGCGATCCTCGCCCTGACCGGCATCTTCATCGCGATCATCGGACTGGTCGGCGCGCACCTCGCGATGAACGGCTCGATCAGCGTCGGCGAACTCGTCGCGGCGGTCGGGCTCGCCCAGTACCTGCTGGGCCCGTTCCAGCTCCTGACCTACGTCAACGGCGAGTTCGCCCAGGGCCGCGCCTCCGCCGAGCGCATCGCCGAGGTGCTCGCCGCGCCGCCCGCCGTCACCGCCGGAACGGCCGCGCTCCCCCACCACCTCAAGGGGCGCGTCCGGTTCAGCGGCGTCACGTACGGGGCGCTGCGCGGCCTGGACCTCGACGTCGCTCCCGGAACCCTGATCGGCGTCGTCGCCGGGAACCCGGCCGCCGCCGACGACCTGTTGCTGTGCCTGGGCCGCGAAACGGACCCCGACGAAGGGGTGATCGAGCTCGACGGGGTGGCGCTGACCGACCTGGACCCGGACGACGCCCGCCGGGCGATCCTCGTCGCCCACCACGACGCGGACCTCTTCGAGGGCAGCCTCCTCGACAACGTGCGGGCGGCCCTGCCCGGCGAGGACGCCGACCCGGGGCCGGCGCTCGCCGCCGCCACCGCCGACGACGTCGCCCGGGCCCTGCCGCAGGGCGTGGACACCCCCCTCAGCGAGCGCGGCCGGTCCCTGTCCGGCGGGCAGCGCCAGCGCGTCGCCCTGGCCCGGGCCCTGGCCGCCGACCCGCCCGTCCTGGTCGTCCACGACCCGACGACGGCGGTCGACACGGTCACCGAGTCCCGCATCGCGGCCCGCCTGAAGCTGCTGCGACCCGGCCGCACCACCTTCCTGGTGACCACGAGCCCCGCCCTGCTCGCCGAAACCGACCGGGTGGTGGTGCTCGACGAGGGCGCAGTCACCGCGCACGGCCGCCACCAGGACCTGGTCTCCACCGACGCCGCCTACCGCGCGACGGTGCTGGCATGACGGACACGAACGCGAGAACCGCCGCCGAAGCGCGCGCGGACCACGAGGACGCGCACGACGAAGGACGGACGATGAGCGGATCCAGCACCGGCGGGCGCGAGCTGCTGCCCACGGCCGACGGCGCCCGGACCCTCGCCGTCCTACGGACGCTGCTGCGCGGGCACCGCCTGCTGGCCTTCTGCGCGTTCGGCGTCCTGGTCCTGGGAACGGGCATCGGCCTGCTGACGGCCCCGCTGCTCGGACGCATCGTCGACCTCGTCGTCGAGCGGGCCGGAGCGGGCTCGCTGACCGTGCCGATGATCCTCCTGCTGGTCGTGGCGGTGGCGCGCGGCGTCGCCACCGCGATCGGCAGTTCGCTGGTCGCCCGGCTCGGCGAGACGATCCTGGCGAACCTGCGGGAACGCTTCATCGCCCGGGCCCTGCGGCTGCCCCTGGAACGCGTCGAGCGGGCCGGGTCCGGGGACCTGACCTCCCGGGTCACCGGGGACGTGACCGTGATCGCCCGGGCCGTGCGCCAGGCGCTGCCCGAGTTCGCGGGCGCCCTGCTCACCATCGTGCTGACCCTGGCCGGACTGGCCGTCCTGGACTGGCGCTTCCTCGCCGCGGTGCTGCTCGCCGTACCGGTCCACGTACTGTCCGTGCGCTGGTACGTCCCCCGCGCGTCCTCCGTCTACGCCGCACACCGGGTGGCGACGGGCGCGCTCCAGCACCAGCTCCTCGACAGCATCGGCGGCGTCCGCACCGTCCGGGCGTTCCGGCTCGGCGGGACGCACGAGCGACTCCTGGAGCAGCGCTCCGAGGAGGCCGTCGGCTTCGCGCTGCGCGGCATCCGGCTCGTGTCCGGGTTCTTCTCCCGGTTGAACCTCGCCGAGTTCATCGGCCTGGCGGGGGTCCTGGTCACCGGCTTCTTCCTCGTCGACAACGGGTCCGTCAGCATCGGCACGGCGACCGCGGCCGCCCTGTACTTCCACAGCCTCTTCAACCCGGTCAACGCGGCGCTGTTCCTCATCGACGAGGCCCAGTCCGCGGGCGCGAGCCTGGCCCGGCTGGTCGGCGTGTCCGACCTTCCGGCCGAACGCGAGCCCGAGAGCCGGGCGGTGCCCGCCGACGGTTCCGTCACGGTGCGCGCGCTGAGCCACGCCTACGTGCCGGGGCACCCGGTGTTGAGCGGGGTCGATCTGGAGGTGCGCGGCGGCGAGCGGGTCGCGCTGGTCGGCGCGAGCGGCGCCGGCAAGACCACCCTCGCCAAGCTCATCGCCGGGGTGCACGACCCGTCCGGCGGCTCGATCCTCCTCGGTGGCGTCGACGCCCGGGAGCTGGGCCCCGTCGGGGTCCGGCGGGCGGTGACGCTGATCAGCCAGGAGGTCCACGTGTTCGCCGGGCCGCTGGCCGAGGACATGCGGCTGGCCCGGCCGGAGGCCACCGACGAGGAACTGCGCGCGGCCCTCGACCGGGTGGGGGCCCTGGAGTGGGCGCTCGCGCTGCCCGAGGGCCTCGCCACGGTGGTCGGTGAGGGCGGGCACCGGCTCACGGTCACCCAGGCCCAGCACCTGGCCCTGGCCCGTCTGGTCCTCGCCGACCCGCCGGTGGCGATCCTGGACGAGGCCACCGCCGACGCGGGCAGCGCCGGCGCCCGCGTCCTGGAGTCGGCCGCGCTGCGGGCCCTGGAGGGGCGGACCGGCCTGATGGTCGCCCACCGGCTCCCCCAGGCCGCGACCGCCGACCGGATCGTGGTCCTCGACCAGGGCCGGGTCGTCGAGACCGGCACGCACGACGAACTCGTCACCGCGGGCGGGCGCTACGCCGATCTGTGGGCCGCTTGGTCCGCCAGCCGCCGGGAGCCCGGCGACGCGGCCGCGCTGCCCGTGCCGCGCGAGCCCGTACCCCCGTCGGTGACGCCGAACTGACCGCGCGGGGCCGCCGGCCCCGAACGAGAACGTCGCGTGTCCTTCCCCCGGAATGCCCGGTGGAGGGACACGCGACGTTCTCGTGTGCCCGCCCGCTCGGGGGCCGCCGACCCGCGCGGCCCGCCGCGCGCCGGCGGTATCCGGGCGGGGCTCCACCGGCTCCGAGCCACCGGTGCGCCCCTCCCCCGCAGTGTGGCGTACGAGCGTCCCGCACGCGCCCGGAACCCCTCCCCGCACCGCCCGTACGGGCGTCCCGCACCCGGCACCCGACACCCGTACGCACGACGCCGCCCGCGGCGAGGAGGGTTCCTCGCCGCGGGCGGCGTCGTGGTGCCGGGCGCGGGATCAGGCCTGCTGGGCGGCCAGGCTCGCGGGGCGCAGGTCGGTCCAGTTGGTCTCGACGTAGGTCAGGCACGCGTCCCGGGTGTCCTCACCGAAGACGGTCCGCCAGCCCGCCGGCACCTGGGCGAAGGACGGCCACACCGAGTGCTGGTTCTCGTCGTTGACGAGGACCAGGAAGCGGCCCTGCGGGTCCTCGAACGGGTTGGTGGTCATGCGTTCTCACTCCTCATGGACATAACGGTGAACAGCTCCGAGAGCGGCTGTCCGGGCTCGGCCACCACATGGCGCAGCAACCGGCGAAGTTCTTCGGCCAGCCGGCGGGCCTTGGCCCCGCCGAGCAGGTCGGTGGCGTGGATCAGTTCGCAGTGGACCGGTCCGTCGCCGCGCGGCTCGTAGAAGCTGAGCGTCAGCTCCGCCTTCGCCGAGCCGGTCGGCACCGCGTGGAAGGATCCCACGCCGCCCTCCAGCTGTCCGAGGTCCGCCTGTTCGTGGTGGATCACCATGACCTGCGGTCCCCCGTCGGGCAGCGCGGTGGCACGGACGACCGCGTCGAACGGAACGTCCTGCCGGTCCAGGGCGCTGAGCGTGATCTCCCGCACCCGGCCCAGCAGTTCGGCGAAGCTGGGGTCGCCCGCCGTGTCGGTGCGCAGCACCACCGTGTTGAAGAAGCAGCCGACGAGGTCGGCGAGCTGCTCCTCGCCCCGGCCGGCGACCATCGTACCGATCGGCAGGTCGGTGCCCGCACCGTGGGCGGTGAGCAGGGCCGACAGCGCCGAGTGCAGCACCATGAACATGCTGGTGCCGGTGGACTGGGCGAGCGCGTCCACGTCGGCGTGCAGCCGCTCGTCCAGGACGAAGGAGACGTAGTCGCCGCCCGGGCCGCGGCCCTCGGGGGCCCGCGGCCGCGGCCGGTCCACGGGCAGCGCGAGCTGCTCGGGGACGCCGGCCAGGTTCTCCTGCCACCAGGTGAGTTGGCGGGCGGCGAGGCTGTCGGCGTCGGCCGGGTCCCCGAGGACCCGCTCGGCCCAGGTCGCGTAGTCCGCGTAGCCGACGGGCAGCGGCTCCCAGGCGGGGGCGCCGCCCTGGGCGCGGGCCTCGTAGGCCTCGGTGAGGTCGCGGAACAGCGGGACCACGGACCATTCGTCGACCGCGAGGTAGTGCGCGGTGATCAGCAGGGCCTGCTCGCCGTCGGCCGCGGTGAGCAGCCGGGCCCGCAGCGGTGCCTCGCGGGTCAGGTCGGGGTGCAGCGCGGCGAGTTCGCCGAGCCGGGTGTCGAGGTCGGCGCAGGTTTCCGCCTCCAGCGCCGGGTGGGGCGCGGGTTCGCGGCGTACGGCGCCGTCGTGCTCGGCGAAGCGGGTGCGCAGCGGCTCGTGGCGGGTGACGACGTCGTCCAGGGCGGCGGCCAGGGCGGCCGGGTCGAGGGCGCCGGGAGAGCGGAGCACCAGCCCGTGGTCGAAGCCGTCCCAGCGTCGGTGGGCCTCCCACTGCCAACGCTGTACGGGGGCCGGTCCGCTGGTGTCGGCGCCGGCCTCCGCCGGGCGCAGGGCCGGGCGGGCGGCGGCGGCGCCGTCGAGCTTGGCGGCGAGGCCGGCGACGGTCAGGGCGTCGAAGACGTCGCGGATGCTCAGCTCGACGCCGAACTCGGCGCGGATGCGGCCGAGGAGGCGCATGGAGGCCATGGAGTGGCCGCCGAGGGCGAAGAAGTTGTCGTGGACGCCGACTTCGTCGAGCTGGAGGATCTCGCCGAACAGGCCGGCGAGCTTGGCCTGGGTGGCGCCGACGGGGCGGGCGCCGCCGGTCATGCCGGACCAGTCGGGCGCGGGCAGCGCCTTGTGGTCGAGCTTGCCGTTGGGGGTCAGCGGCAGCGGGCCGTCCAGGGTGACGACGAGGGCGGGGACCATGTACTCGGGCAGCTGTCCGGCCACGTGCGCCCGGACGTCCTGGGGGTCGAGCACGCCGTTCTCGGGGACGACGTAGCCGACGAGACGGACGATGTCGCCGGCCCGGTCGGGAACGATCGTGGCCTGGCCGACGGCGGGGTGCGCGACGAGCGCGGCCTCGATCTCGCCGAGTTCGATGCGGAAGCCGCGGATCTTGACCTGGGTGTCGACGCGGCCGAGGAAGTCGAGGTTCCCGTCGCGGCGCCAGCGAGCCCGGTCGCCGGTGCGGTACATGCGGCTGCCGGGGGCGCCGAACGGGTCGGCGACGAACCGTTCGGCGGTCAGGGCGAACCGGCCGAGGTAGCCGCGGGCCAGGCCGCGCCCGGAGACGTACAGCTCGCCGACCACGCCGGGGGGGACGGGCTGGAGCCGGTCGTCCAGGACGTAGGCGAGGGTGTTGGGGTCGGGCGCGCCGATCGGGACGCGGGCGCCGGGCCGCAGCTGCGCGCCGCGCGAGGGCCACAGGGTGGAGTTGACGGTGGCCTCGGTGAGTCCGTAGGCGCAGATCAGGTTCGCCGTGGCGCCGAACCGCTCGAAGAGGTCCGGCGGCACCGTCTCGGTGCCGACCAGGACGGTCGAGCCCTCGGGCAGCGCGCAGCCGGCGGGCAGCGCGGACACCAGGGACGGCGGCAGGATCATGTGGCTGATCGCGTGGTCGGCCAGGAAGTCCGTGAGGGCCGGTCCGGCGACGCGCGCCTCGTCGGTGATGAGGACGAGGCGACCGCCGTGGCAGAGCGCCATCGCGAGTTCGAAGACGAACACGTCGAAGCCGATGGAGGCGAACTGCAGGACGTGGCTGTCGGCTTCCAGGCCCATCCGGTCGACGGCGGTGGCGACGAGGCTGGAGATGCCCTCGTGGGGGACCACGACGCCCTTGGGCTTTCCGGTGGAGCCGGAGGTGTAGATGACGTACGCGGCCTGGTCCAGGGCGACCGGCGGGGTGGGTACGGCGGTCGTCGGCTGGAGGGCCAGCGCGGCGGCGGTGGCGGGCGCGTCGAGCAGCAGGACGGGGACGTCCGTGGCGGGGATCTTCCCGGCCACCGGCTCGGTGCCGACGACCAGGGTCGTCCGGGAGTCCTCGATCATGTAGCCGAGCCGGTCCTGGGGGTGGACCAGGTCCAGCGGCAGGAAGGCGGCGCCCAGTTTCAGCGCGGCCAGCACGGTCGCGATCATGTCGGCCGAGCGGGGCACGGCCACGCCGACGACGCTCTCGACGCCGACGCCCCGGGCGGCCAGCAGGTGGGCGATCCGGTTGGACCGGGCGTCCAGTGCGGCGTAGTCGAGGTGGCTGTCGCGGTCGACGACGGCGACGGCGCCGGGCCGCTCGGCGACGTGCCGGGCGAACAGGGCGGGCAGCGACAGTTCGTCGACCTCGCGCGGGCCGCCGTTGAAGCCGTCCAGGACGAGGCCGCGTTCGTCGCCCACCAGGAGCGGGGCGGCGGACACCGGCCGGTCGGGGGCGGCGGCGAGGGCCGCGGTCAGGGTGGTGAGGCGCTCGCCGATCCGCTCGGCGGTGTCCTGGTCGAAGAGTTCGGTGGCGAACTCCAGCCGGCACACCAGCGAACCGGCCTCGCCGTCGGCGGAGGTCTGCTCGGTGAAGCTGAACACGAGGTCGAACTTGGCGGAGCGGATCCGGAAGGGCACGTACTCGACGCCCAGACCGGCCAGGTCCAGTTCGCCCTCGGTGCGGGCGTGGTAGCCGACCATCACCTGGAACAGCGGGTTGCGGGCCAGCGAACGGGTCGGGTTGAGCTTCTCGACGACCGACTCGAAGGGCACGTCGGCGTGCGAGAACGCGGCGAGGTCGGTGTCGCGGACCCGGGCGAGCAGTTCGGTGAAGGTGGGGTCGCCGCTGAGGTCGGTGCGCAGCACCAGGGTGTTGACGAAGAAGCCGACGAGGTCGTCGAGGGCCTCGTCGCCGCGGCCGGCGATGGGCGAGCCGAGCGGGATGTCGGTGCCGGCGCCGAGGCGGTGCAGCAGGGTCGCGACGGCCGCGTGGACCACCATGAACATGCTGACGCCGTTGTCCTTGGCCAGCCGCTTGAGGCCCTGGTAGGCGGGGCCGTCGAAGGCGAGGTCGAGTTCGGCGCCGGTGAAGGCGGGGCGGGCCGGGCGGGGCCGGTCGGTGGGCAGTTCGAGTTCCTCGGGGGCGCCGTCCAGGGTGCGGTGCCAGTGGTCGAGCTGGCGGGCGGCCAGGCTCCGCGCGTCGGCCGGGTCGCCGAGCAGCTCGCGCTGCCAGAGCGCGTAGTCGGCGTACTGGACGGGCAGCGGCTCCCAGTGCGGGGCGCCGCCGGACCGGCGGGCGGCGTAGGCGGCGGCCAGGTCGCCGAGGAAGGGGCGGTCGGACCACTCGTCGGTGGTGATGTGGTGCAGGAGGATCACGACGACGTGCTCCTCGGGCGCCACCTCGATGACGGTGACCCGCAGGGGCAGTTCGGCGGCGAGGTCGAAGGGCCGGTTGATGGCCGCGTCGACCAGGGCGGCGGCCTCCTCCTCGGTGGCGCGCAGGTGCTCCACCGGCGGGTGGGACCGGCCGGCGGGCAGGATCCGCTGGTGGGCCTGCCCGTCGCGTTCGACGAACAGGGTCCGCAGGGCCTCGTGGCGGTCGGTGACGTCGGCCAGCGCGGCCCGCCAGGCGGTGAGGTCGAGGTCGCCGCGCAGCCGCATGACCAGCGGGAAGTTGTACGCGGCGGAGGTGTCCTCCAGCTGCTGGATGACCCACAGGCGCTGCTGGGCGTGGGAGAGCGGCAGTTCCTCGGGGCGCTCGCCGGCCACCAGGGCGGGGCGCGCGTCGGCCTGCGAGCCGGCGGCGCGCACGACGAGTTCGGCGACGGTCGGGGCCTCGAAGAGGTCCCGGATGGCCAGTTCGGCGGAGAGCGCGGTGCGGGCCCGGGCGATCAGGCGGGTGGCGAGGAGCGAGTGCCCGCCCAGCTCGAAGAAGTTGCTGTCGATGTCGACGCTGCCCTCGGTGAGGCCGAGGACCTCCGCGAACAGCGCGCAGAGGGTCTCCTCGCGCGGGGTGCGCGGGGAGCGGCCGGCGCCGGCGCCCGCGAACTCGGGGGCGGGCAGGGCCTTGGTGTCGAGCTTGCCGTTGACGGTCAGCGGCAGGGTGTCGACGGCCACCAGGGCGGCCGGGACCATGTAGTCGGGCAGCGAGGCCTTGAGGTGCTCGCGCAGGCTCTGCGTGAGGGCCTCGCCGCGTTCGGCGCCGTCCTCGGGGACCACGTAGCCGACCAGGCGCTTGCCGGCCGCCCGCTCGTTGACGACGACGGCGGCGTGGGCCACGTCGGGGTGCGCGGACAGGGCGGTGGCGATCTCGCCGAGTTCGATGCGGTAGCCGCGGATCTTGACCTGGTCGTCGGTGCGGCCCAGGAAGTCGATCAGGCCGTCGGGGCGCTGTCGTACGAGGTCGCCCGTACGGTACATGCGCTCGCCGGGGGCGCCGAACGGGTCGGCGACGAACCGCTCGGCGCTCAGGGCGGGCCGGTCGTGGTAGCCGCGGGCCAGGCCGGTGCCGGCGATGTACAGCTCGCCGGGGCAGCCGGGCGGGACCGGGCGCAGCATGGCGTCCAGGACGTAGCCGCGGGTGTTGCGGATGGGGCGGCCGACGGTGGGGGTGGCGCTGTCGGCGGTGGATCCGCCGAGGGTGTTGATCGTGTACTCGGTGGGGCCGTACAGGTTGTAGCCGTAGGTGCCGTCGGTCTCGGCGAGGCGGTTCCAGACGGTGTCGGAGACCGCTTCGCCGCCGAGCAGGACGAGGGCGGGGCGGTGCTTGCCGGCGGCCTCGTCGTGGTCGAGGAGGCCTTCCTCGATGAGCAGTTGGGCGTAGGTGGGGGTGACGTTGACGACGTCGACGCGGTGGTCGTCGCAGTAGGCGACCAGGGCTTCGGCGTCGCGGCGCAGTTCCTCGTCGCAGACGTGGACCTCGTGTCCCTCGACGAGCCAGAGCAGCTCCTCCCACGACATGTCGAAGGCGAAGGAGACGGTGTGCGCGATGCGCAGGCGCCGGCCGCCGGTGGCGGCGATCGCCGGGTCGAACACCTCGACCTGGTGGTTGAGCTGCATGTTCGTCAGGCCGCGGTACGGGGTGACGACGCCCTTGGGCTTGCCGGTGGACCCGGAGGTGTAGATGACGTACGCCGGGTGCTCCAGCCGGCCGGGGACGCCGTGCGCGAACGCGGGGCGCTCCGCGTCGGTGACCTCGGCTCCGGGCAGGGCGGCCAGTTCGGCGATCACGGCCGGGTCGTCCAGGGCGACCTCGGGGGCGAGCGGACCCGAGTCGGCGCGCAGCGTCGGGGCGACGGCGAGGGTGGTGAGCAGGCACAGCGGCCCGGTGTCCTCGACCATCAGGCGGAGCCGGTCGGCCGGGTGGTCCAGGTCGAGCGGCAGGTAGGCGGCGCCGGTGCGCAGGACCGCGAACAGGGCGACGACCATCTCGATGGAGCGGGGCAGCGCGAGGGCGACCGTCCGCTCGGGGCCGGCGCCGCGGGCCAGCAGCAGGCGGGCCGTGCGGTTGATCCGGGCGTCGAGTTCGGCGTAGGTGAGGGCGGTGTCGCCGAAGACGAGGGCGACGGCGTCGGGGGTGCGGGCCACCTGGCCGGCGAGCAGGTCGGCGACGGTCTCGTCGGGGACGGGCTCGTCGCTGGCGGCCCAGGCGGCGGTCAGGTCGGCGTGCTCGTCGGGGAGCAGCAGGTCCAGGGCGCCGACGGGGGCGGTGAGGTCGCCGAGGAGGCGCTCGACCAGGGTCCGGTAGCGGTTCAGGGTGGCGGCGGCCCGCTCGTCGTCGATGAGGTCGGGGCGGTACTCCAGCTTGACCTGGACGCGCTCGGCCGGGTTGACGATGAGGGTCATCGGGTAGTGGGTGGCGTCGACGCTGCCCACTCCGGTGATGTCGTGCCGGTCGGTGAGCTCGCGGAACGCGCCCTCGTCGGCGAAGTTCTGCAGCACGTACAGGGTGTCGAACAGGACGGGGTGGCCGCCGGCCCGCTGGAGTTCGGCGAGGCCCAGGTACTCGTGGTCCATCAGCGCCATGCGCTCGCTCTGGACGCGCCGCAGCAGCTGGGCGACGGTCTCCTGGGGGCGCAGGGAGATCCGCAGCGGGACGGTGTTGAGGAACATGCCGATGGTGGTGTCGGCGCCGGGGACGTCGGCCGGGCGGCCGGCGACGGTGGCGCCGAAGACGACGTCGTCGCTGCCGACGGCGGCGGACAGCACCAGCGCCCAGGCGGCCGAGAGGACGGCGTTGATGGTCAGGCCGTGTTCGCGGGCGGTGCCGCGCAGTCGGTCGCTGAGGTCGGCGCCGAGGTCGAGGGCGTGACGGCGCGGGATGGTGGGTTCGCCGCCGCGGCCCTTGGCGACGAGCGTGGGCTCGTCGAGTCCGGCGAGGGCGCTGCTCCAGGTGGCGCGGGCCGCGTCGAAGTCCTGGCCGGCGAGCCAGCTCAGGTAGTCGCGGTAGCTGCCGGGGGTGCGCAGGTCGCTGTCGTCGCCGGCGGCCGCGTACAGGGCGAGGAGTTCGTCGAGGAACAGGGACTGGGACCAGCCGTCCCAGGCCACCAGGTGGTGGCTGAGCATGAGGCGGTCGGTGTTCTCGGTGAGCCGGATCAGCCGGAGCCGGAACAGCGGGGGCGAGGCGAGGTCGAAGCGGCGCAGCCGGTCGGCGTCGGATATTTCGGTGAGGCGGGCCTCGCGCTGTTCCTCGGTGAGGCCGGTCAGGTCGGTCTCGGTGAGCGGTACGGGGACCTCGGCGGCCGGGCCGACGAACTGCACGGGGGCGGGCAGGCCGTCGGAGGTGATGCCGGCGCACAGGCTGGGGTGCCGGGCCAGCAGGGCGGCGGTGGCGGCGCGCAGCCGGTCCAGGTCCAGGCGGTGGCCGAAGTCGAAGCAGTCCTGGGCGGTGTAGACGTCCAGGCCGTCGGTGTCGTAGCTGGCGTGGAAGTGGATGCCCTCCTGGAGGGGGGACAGCGGCCAGATGTCGGCGACGGGGACGGGGCTGACCTGGGCGACCCGGTCGATCTCGGCCTGGGTGAGCTGGACGAGCGGCAGGTCGGAGGGGGTCAGGGAGCCGGTGGTGGAGTCGGATCCGGCGGCTTGGGCGACGAGTTCGCGCAGCGCCTCGGCCCAGGCCAGGCCCAGGGCGTGGACGTCGTCCTCGGCCAGTGCCCGGCCGGCCGGCCAGGTCCAGGTGGCGCGCAGTTCGGGGCCGTTCGGGGTGTCCGCGCAGACGGCGTTGATCTGGAGCGGGTACGGCATCGCGAGGCCGGCGTCCGGTTCCACGGACAGGGCGTCGGACTCGGCGGCGGGCGCCCAGTCGACGGCCTGGTCGGCAGGGAGCCGACCGAAGTAGTTGAACAGCACCTGGGCGCTGGACAGTTGAGCGAAGACGGGGGCGAGCTGCGGGTTGAGGTAGCGCAGCATGCCGTATCCGGCGCCGGAGTCGGGGGCCGAGCGGACGGACTCCTTGACGGCCTTGAGGGTGTCCAGGGCTCCGTCGGCGGCGGGCAGCCGGACGGGGTGCAGGCCGGTGAACCAGCCCACGGTGCGGGACAGGTCCAGGGCGGTGCCGTCGCGGCCGTGGCGTTCCAGGTCGACGAGCAGGTCGGCGGCCGGGTCGCCGCCGGTGGCGGCGCGGCGCCGGGAGACGGCCAGGCGCAGCGCGGCGAGGAGGACCTCGGTGACGTCGGCGCCGGCGGTCGCGGGGACGGACGTGAGCAGCGCGCGGGTCTCGTCGGTGGTGAGGGTGACGGTGTGGTCGCGGGCGTCGCCCGCGGTGCCGGACCGGTCGGCGCCCGCGACGAGCTCGGCGCCGGGGGCCAGGGTCTTGGCCCAGTACGGGAGTTCGGCCTGGCGCTGCGGGGAGGTGGCCTGCTCGGCGATCTCCCGGGCGAAGCGGCGCAGCGAGGCGGGTACGGGTTCCAGCTCGGGCCGGCGGCCCTGGACCTCGGCGTCCCAGGCCGCGGCGAGGTCGCCGAGCAGGACGCGCCAGGACACGCCGTCCATGACGAGGTGGTGGACGACGAGCAGCAGTCGGCCGGGGGTGGCGGTGCCCGCGTCGAACCAGACGGCCCGCACCATGGCGCCGGTGTCGGGGTCGAGGCGGCCGGCGGCGGCGTCGGACTCGGCGGCGATCAGGGCGCGCAGGGCGGCGGCGTCGAGACCGGTGGCGTCGACGCGGTGCAGCAGGGCGGCGGCGTCGACGCTGCCGGCCGGGGTGGTGACGGCGGACCACAGGGCCGGGATGGCCGGGCCGAGGTCCATCCGGGTCAGCCGGGTGCGCAGGCCGTCGTGGTGGTCCAGGACGGCCTGGAGGACCCGGGTCAGGGTGTCGGCGTCGGCGGCGGCGGGCGCCTGGAGCAGCATCGAGAGGTTGAACCGGCCGATGGGGCCGCCGTCCTCGCGGAGCTGGTGGACGATCGGCAGCAGGGTGACGTCGCCGACGCCGTCGGTGTCGGCGGCCGGGGCGCTCGCGGTGTCGGCGGCGCCGGTGGCGGCCGCGAGGGCGGCCGGGGTGCGGTGTTCGAAGACCTCGCGGGGGCTGACCGACAGGCCGGCCTTGCGGGCCCGGCTCGCGACGGACATGGACAGGATGCTGTCGCCGCCGAGCATGAAGAAGTCCTCGTCGGCGTCGACCGCGTCGAGACCGAGGACCTCGGCGAAGATCGCGCAGAGCTGCTGCTCGCGGCCCTCGCGGGAGGCGCGGGCGGCCGCCTTGCGGCGGACCGTGGGGGCGGGCAGGGCCTTCAGGTCGGTCTTGCCGCCGGGGGTGAGCGGCAGCGCGTCGAGGGCGACGAAGTGGCTGGGCAGCATGGGCGCGGGCAGCTTGGCGCTCAGCGCGGCGCGCACGGCCTCGGTGTCGAGGGCGTCGGCCCGACCGCCCTGCCCGGGGACCAGGTAGGCCACCAGTTGCTTGACCCCGCGCTCGTCGTCGCGGGCGACGACCACCGCGTCGCCGACGGCCGACTCGTCCCGCAGCCGCGCTTCGATTTCGCCGAGTTCCACCCGGTTTCCCCTGATCTTGACCTGGTGGTCGGTGCGCCCGAGGTAGGTGAGCACGCCGTCCGCGTTGAACTGGACCATGTCCCCGGTGCGGTACATCCGCGCGCCCGGCGTGCCGAACGGATCGGCGACGAACCGCTCCGCGGTGAGCGCGGTGCGTCCGTGGTAGCCGCGGGCGAGTTGCGCGCCCGCGAGGTAGAGCTCGCCCGGCTCGCCCGGGGCGACCGGGCGCAGGTACCGGTCGAGGACGTGCAGCCGGGTGTTCCACACCGGCCGGCCGATCGGCACGGTCGCCGCGTCGGCCGACTCGGCGCCCGCCTGCCAGCTGGTGACCTGGACGACGGCCTCGGTGGGCCCGTACACGTTGTGCAGGGGCACGCCGGTGCGCTCCTGCCAGCGCCGCGCGAGCGGGACGGGCAGGGCCTCGCCGCCGCTGAAGGCGCGCCGCAGGCTCGCCCACCAGGGGGCGCCGTCGCCGTCCTCGGCGAGCAGGGCGGTGTACAGCGAGGGCACCAGGTCGACGTTGGTGACGCGTTCGGCGCGGATCAGCTCGGCGAGGTAGGCCGGGTCGCGGTGGCCGTCGGGCCGGGCGATGACGACGGTGCCGCCGGTGATCAGCGGTACGAAGATCTCCTGGACGGAGGGGTCGAAGCTGGTCGAGTACTGGTGCAGCACCCGCTCGCCGGGCCCGAAGCCGAACTCCTCGGCGGTCCAGGCGAGCTGGCCGACGACGGCCCGGTGCGGGACCACGACGCCCTTGGGCAGACCGGTGGAGCCGGAGGTGTAGATGACGTACGCGGCGCCGTCCGGGTCGACGGGCGCGAGGGCGGCGCCCGCGGCGGCGACCTCCGCTCCGGGGTCGTCGAGCAGGAGCGGGGTGACGCCGTCGAGGGCGGGCAGCTTCGCCAGGGCCGACGCGGTGGTGACGACGGTGCGGGCACCGGAGTCGGACAGCATGTGGCGGACCCGCTCGGCGGGGTAGTCCACGTCGACGGGCAGGTAGGCGGCGCCGGCCTTCATGACGGCCAGCAGGGCGGTCAGGGAGGCGGCGGAGCGGGGAACGGCGACGGCCACGACCGATTCGGCGGCCACCCCGAGGGCGGCGAGCCGGTGGGCCAACGCCTCGGCGCGGGCGTCCAGTTCGGCGTAGGTGGTCCGACCGTCCTCGTCGACCAGGGCGACGGCGTCGGGGGTGCTGCGGGCCTGTTCCTCGAACGCCCCGTGCACAGTGCCGGCGGGCAGTCGCCGCTCGGCGCCGGCGAGGACGGCGAGGGTGGTGCGCAGCTCCGCCGCGGGCTGGGTGGCGATCCGGCCGACGGGCAGCTCCGGGTCGGTGGTGACCTGTTCCAGCACGCTGAGCAGCCGGTCGGCGAACCGGGCGGCGGCGGGGGCGTCCAGGCGGGCCGGGTCGTGGTCGAGCTGGAGGCGGATCGTGGCGCCGGGCATCACGGTGAGGGCGAGCGGGTAGTGCACCGAGTCGTCGATGCTGGAGCCGAGGATCCGGACCAGGCCCCGCGGGTCGGACACGTCGCCGGCCTCGGGCAGGTTCTCCACCACGACGAGCGCGTCGAACAGGTCGCCGCGGCCGACGGCCCGCTGGATCTCGGAGAGCCCGAGGTGCTGGTGGTCCAGCAGTTCGGCCTGGCCGTCCTGGAAGGCGGCGAGGACCTCGGCGAGGGACTGCTCGGGGCGCCGGGTCAGCCGGGCGGGCACGGTGTTGATGAGCAGGCCGACGAGGGACTCGATGCCCTCGACGGGGGCCTGCCGGCCGGACACGGTGGTGCCGATGACCAGGTCCTGGGCGCCGATCACATCGCCGAGGACCAGGCCGAACGCACCCTGCACCACGGAGGCGAGGGTGAGCCCGAGGCGGCGGGTGCGGGCGGTGAGCGCCTCGGTCCGGGCGGCGTCCAGTTCCACGGTGATCCGGCCGGATCCGGCGCCGGGCGTCCGGCCGGCGCGGTACGGGAGTCCGTCGGTGGCGTCGAGTCCGGTGAGGGCTTCGCGCCAGGCGGCGCGGGCCAGCTCGCGGTCGCGGCCGGCGAGCCAGCCGGTGTAGGCGCGGTAGGCCGGGTCGGCGACGACGGGGGCGGCGGGGGCGCCGGGCCGGTAGCCGTCGAGCAGTTCCCGCATCACCAGGGAGACGGACCAGCCGTCGACGATGATGTGGTGCATCGTCAGGATCAGCAGGGAGCGCTCGGCGCCGAGCCGGACCAGGGCCGCGCGCATCAGCGGCGGCGCCCCGAGGTCGAAGCCGCGCTCGCGCTCGGCGGCGACGGTCTCCCGGACGGCGGCGTCCTGCCGGACCCGGTCCTGGCCGCTCAGGTCGGTGAAGCGCCAGGGCACGGCGACGTCGGCGCCGATGACCTGGACCACGGGCCCGTCGGGGTGCTGGCGGAAGGCGGCGCGCAGCAGCGGGTGCCGGTCCAGCAGGCGCTGCACGGCGGTCCGCAGGGCCTCGGGGTCGACGTCGCCGCCGAGTTCGACGGTGTCCTGGACGGCGTAGCCGTCGGCGCCGTCGCGGTCCATGACCGCGTGGAAGAAGAACCCTTCCTGCAACGGGGTGGCCGGGACCACGTCGAGCAGGTCGCCGATGCCGGCGGCGAAGTCGGCGCGGTCCTCTGCGGTGAGCGGGATCAGGGCGAACGGCTCGGCCGGCGCGGTCGCGGCCGGTGCCTGTTCGGGGGCGGCGCCGGCGGCGCGGGCGAGGGCGGCGACGCTGCGGAGGCGGAACACCTCGCGGGGGCTGATCGCGAGTCCGGCCGCGCGGGCGCGGGTGACGAGCTGGATGGCGACGATGCTGTCGCCGCCGAGCTCGAAGAAGCTGTCGTGGACACCGACCGACGGCAGTCCGAGGACCTCGGCGAAGAGGCCCGCGAGGGTGGTCTCGGCCGGGGTGGTGGGGGCCGCGTCGCCGGTCATCGCCGTCCACGCCGGGTCGGGCAGGGCGCGGGCGTCGAGCTTGCCGTTGGGGGTCAACGGCAGCGGGCCGTCCATCCGGACGACGGCCGAGGGGACCATGTGGTCGGGCAGGCCCTGCGCGACCTCGGCGCGGGCGGCGGTGACGGCCGCGCCGGCCCCGGCGGCGTCCAGGGAGGCGTCGGCCACGAGGTAGGCGACGAGCCGCTTGGCGGCGCGCTGGTCCTCGCGGACCAGGACGGCGGCCTGGGCGATCCCGGAGCAGGCCATGAAGGCGCTCTCGATCTCGCCGGGCTCGATGCGGTGGCCGCGGATCTTGATCTGGCCGTCGGCCCGGCCCAGGAAGTCGAGGTTGCCCTCGGCGGTCCAGCGGACCCGGTCGCCGGTGCGGTACATGCGGGTGCCGGGCTCGCCGAACGGGTCGGCGACGAAGCGCTCGGAGGTCAGGCCGAAGCGGCCGAGGTAGCCGCGGGCGAGGCCGCGGCCGGCGACGTACAGCTCGCCCTCGACGCCGACGGGGACCGGACGCAGCGCGGAGTCCAGGACGTAGGCCCGGGTGTTGGGGTCGGGTTCGCCGATCGGGACGGGGCCCTGCCAGTCCGGACGGGCGCGCCACAGCGTGGAGTTGACGCTCGCCTCGGTCAGGCCGTAGGCGACGACGATCTGCAGGCGGTGCGACCAGCGGGCGATGAGCTCGCTCGGCACGGCCTCGGTACCGACCACGAGGACGGCGCCCTCGGGGAGTTCGCAGTCCTGCGGCATCGCAGACACCAGCGAGGGCGGCAGGATCATGTGGGTCGCGCGGTGCTCCGCGATGTAGTCGGTGAGCGCGGGGCCCGCGACGCGGCGTTCGGTGGGGACGACGATGATCCGTCCGCCGACGCACAGCGACATGATCAGGTCCCAGACCGTCACGTCGAACCCGACGGAGGCGAACTGGACGACCCGGCTGTCGGCGGTGATGCCGATCCGCTCGGTGGCGGTGGCGATGAGGCTGCCGACGCCGTCGTGGGGCACGACGACGCCCTTGGGGCGGCCGGTGGAGCCGGAGGTGTAGATGACGTACGCGGCCCGGTCGAGCGGGACGTCCAGGCCGAGCGGGGTGGGGTCCTGCGCGGCGAGCGCGGCGGCCGTGCCGTCCTCGTCGAGCAGGACCATCTCCAGGCCCGGGAGCTCCGGCAGGCCCGCGGCCTGCTCGCGCGCGGTGACGACCGTACGGGCGCCGGCGTCCTGGAGCATGTAGGCCAGGCGGTCCCGCGGGTGGTCGGAGTCCAGCGGCAGGTAGGCGGCGCCGGCCTTCATCACGGCGAGCAGGGCGGTGACCAGCTCGGGCGAGCGGGGCAGCGCCACGCCCACGACGTCCTCGGCGCCCACGCCGCGGGCGGCGAGCAGGCGGGCGAGCCGGTTGGCGGCGGCGTCCAGCTCGGCGTAGGTCAGTTCGCGGTCCTCGCAGACCAGGGCGACGGCCTGCGGTCCGCGCAGCACCTGCGCCTCGAAGGCGGCCGGCCAGGACAGTTCGGGCGACTCGCTCGGGGAGACGCCGAAGTCCTCCAGCAGCAGGGCGCGTTCGGCGGCTGTGGTGAGTTCGAGCCGGCCGACCCGCCGGTCGGGGTCCTCGGCGAAGGCGTCCAGGAGGGCGCGGAAGCGCTCCTGGTGGGCGACGAGGCCCGCCTCCGAGCACTGGTCGGCGTCGGCGTCGAACAGGATGCGGACGGCGCCGCGGATGGATTCGCCGACGGTGACGGCGAGGTCGCTGACCGCGCCGAGCCACTGCGGGCGCAGGTCGGACCGGTGGTCGCGAAAGCGCAGCCAGTCCGTGCCGGGCAGGATGTTGACGGTGGGGCCGACGAGTTCGGCCACGCCCTCGACGAGGCCGAGTTCCTTGGCCAGGTCCTCGGCGCGGAAGCGGCCGTGCGCGACGGCTTCGTTGATCCGCTCGTCGGTCTGCGCCAGCAGTTCGCGGACGGTGGTGCCGGGGCGTACGGACAGCCGCAGCGGCACGATGTTGGAGACCATGCCCGGGACGCCCAGGACGGCGCGGTCCTGTCGGCTGGTGACGGGCAGGCCGAGGACGAGGTCCTGTTCTCCGGTGGTGCGGTGCAGGTAGGCGGCCACGGCGGCGACCAGTAGGCGGGACACCCGCACGCCGGAGGCCTGGGAGGCGGCCTTGAGGCGGTCGGTGGCCGCCACGGAGAGTTCGGCGGTGCGCCGGTAGCGGTGCGTGATGATCTTCTGGCCGACCTCGACGAGACGGACCGGCCGCGGCCGGTCGGCGAACCGCTCCAGCCAGTACGCCCGGTCCGCGACGTACGCCTCGGAGGCCCGGTAGGCCTGCTCGGAGGCGACGAGGCGGTTCACGTCCCAGGAGACGGGCGCGGCGGGCCGGGCGCCGGTGTACAGCTCGCCCGCGCGGCGGGAGAGCAGGCCGATGCTGATGCCGTCGATGACGAGGTGGTGGTAGCACTGGTACCACAGCACCCGGTCGTCGGCGAGGCGCAGCAGGGTGTGGGAGAACAGCGGGCCGGACGCGAGGTCCAGGGGGCGGGCGCGGCGGGCGCCCATCCACTCCCAGGCGGCGTCCTCGGGGTCGGTCTCCGCGCGCAGGTCGATGACGGGGACGTCGGTGGGTTGGCGGTGGGGAAGCTGGCGGGGGCTGCCGTCCGCGTCGGTGGTGAAGACGACGTGGAGGCAGTCCGCCTCCTCGACCACCTGCCGCACGGATGCGGCGAGGTGGTCGAGGTCGACGTCACCGCGCAGTTCCAGGGTGAACGAGACGTTGAAGGCCGAACTGTCCGGCTCGATCTGCTGAGCAAGCCAAATTCCGGACTGCCCACCGGTCACGGGCGTACCGGCGGCAGCGTTCCGGTCGGACTCGGCGTCAAACATCGTTCAGAGGGCCTTTCCCTGGTCGTGCGTCGGTGCTGGTGCGTTACTTGATGGCTTCGAGCTTCGGCACGACCTGGTCGATGGCGAACGGGATGCTCAGCACTGTGTTGAAGGAGAGCGCGGCGCCGATGTCCGGGCTGTCGTACGGGAGGAACAGGTCCCGCTTCTCCATGTTGACCTTGGTCTTCGTGTACAGCGGGTCAGCCTTCATGGCCGCCTCGGTGTCGGCGGTGCCGAGCCACACGGTGCGGTCGGCCTCCATCACGTCGAAGCGCTCGGAGCTGAGCTCGGCGACGTTCTCCTTGCCCAGGGCGGTGCGGTAGGCCTCGGAGGTGGTGAAGCCCATCTCGGTCAGGAAGATGACCTTCGGGTCCTTGGGCGAGAACGCGGCGAACTTGCCGGGCTCGATGGGCTCGCCCACCACGACCGTCTTGTCCTTCCACTCCGGGTGCTTGTCCCGGACGGCCTTGAAGCGGGCGTCGATGCCGGAGATCAGCTTGTCGGTCTCGGCGTCCTTGCCCAGCGCCTTGCCGATCTGCTTCGTCATGACCTGCCACGAAGCCTGGTAGTCCTCGGCGCCCTTGGGCTGCGCGACGACCTTGGCGATCTTCGACAGGGTGTCGTACTGCTCCTTCTTCATGCCCGAGTACTGGGCGATGATCAGGTCCGGCTTGAGGGCCGCGATCTTCTCCATGTTGTACTCGTCGCGCTCACCGACGACCTGCGGCGGGGTGGAGCCCCACAGGTCCTTCGCCCACGGCCACTTGCCGTACGGCTCCTCCTTGAACCAGGCGATGGAGCCGACGGGCTTCACACCGAGCGCCAGCACGGCGTCCTGGTCCGACAGGCCGAGGGTGACGACCTTCTTCGGCTCGGCCGTGATGGTCGTGCTGCCGTACTTGTGGTCGACCGTGACGGGGAAGGTGCCGCCCGACTTCGCGGAGGCCTCTCCGGACGGCTTCGACTCGGCCTTCTCGCCACCGCCACCACAGGCGCTCAGGACGAGTGCGGCGGCGGCGGCGACTGCCACGCGGGGGAGGTTTCTGACGGCTCTCGCCAGCGCGGGGCGGGTCCCAACGGACACGGGCTTTCCTTTCACGGGGTTCTTCACAGTGCGTGCCTCACCCGCCCGGCCGGACGGCGTGGCCGGGCGGGAGGCGAGTGGTGGGGCGGGGCGGACGGGGTCCCTAGCGGGGCGTGCCGACCCCGTCGACGACGCGTTCGGCTTCGTCGACGGCCTTCGGGGTGCGCTCGATCACCGAGTCCAGGATCTCGCCGACCCGGATCGCGGTGTTCGACAGCAGGGACGAGGTGATGCCGTGCGTGTGCTCGGTACCGCCCTGGAGGTAGATGCCGCAGCGCAGCGCGGGGTCCGTCGTGATGCGGTAGTCGCGCTCGACGCTGACGCGGCCCTCGTCGTCGCGGTGGCAGTAGCCCTCGACGTCGCCGAGGAGGCCCAGGGCGTCGGCGGGCCGGTAGCCCGTCGCGTACACCACGACGTCGGCTTCCAGCGGGGTCTTCTCGCCGGAGACGAGCGACTCGACGGTGGTGAGCACCTTGTCCGGGGTCTCGACGACGTCCGAGAGGCGGGACACGTTGAGGAAGCGCAGGCGCTCCTCGCCCATCACCTTCTCCTGGTACGACTGGCGGTACAGGTCGTCGATCAGGTCGATGTCCACCACGGAGTAGTTCGTGTTGCCGTGGTAGTTCATCAGCTTGGTCTTGACCTCGCCGGGGGCGGTGAAGTACTCGTCCACGGCCGCCGGGTCGAAGATGCGGTTGGCGAACTTGCTGTCGTCGGCGGGGCTGTAGCCGTAGCGGGCGAACACCGCGCAGACCTCGGCCCCGGGGAAGCGGCGGTGCAGGAACGCCACGTTCTCGGCGGCGCTCTGGCCGGCGCCGACGACGACGAACCGGGTCGGGTCGGTGCCGTCCAGTTCGTCGACGCGACGCAGCAGGTCGGAGTTGTGCCAGACGCGGTCGGTGCGGTCCACGCCCTCGGGCATGTACGGGCGCAGTCCGGTGCCGATGACGAGGTTGCGGGCGCGGTGGGTCACCAGCTCGTCGCCCGAACGGGCCGTCACGTCCACGTACTCGATGACGCCGTCGCGCACGACGGGCCGCACGGCGACCACTTCGTGCCCGTAGGACACCATGTCGTCGACCTTCTCCGCGGCCCACTCGAAGTAGTCGTGGAACTCGACGCGCAGCGGGAAGAGGTTCTTGTGGTTGACGAAGTCGATCAGGCGGCCCCGGCTCTGCAGGTAGCAGAGGAAGCTGTACTCACTGGACGGGTTCCGCAGCGTCACCAGGTCCTTGAGGAAGGAGACCTGCATGGTCGCGTCCTCGAAGAGCATGCCCCGGTGCCAACCGAAACGCGGCTGCTGCTCGAAGAAGTGGGCAGTGACCGCCTCCTGCCGGCCGACGCGTGCGTTGTGCTCGGTGAGAGCGATCGCCATGGCCACATTGGACGGGCCGAAGCCGATGCCTATGAGGTCGTGAATCACCGGTGCGTCAGCAGGAAGAGCCTGTGACATGTCACTCCGATCGTGCGGGACCGCCGCCCGTGAGGCGTGGAAGGAGAATGTGGAGCAGGGCACGCCGACGAGCGGCGACCGAGCGAACTTAGGTAAAGCTAACCTGATCTCGCCACCCTGTCGACCAGACAAACCGGGCAAACAGCGGATTGCGTCCCCAAACGACGCCTAAAATCAGGCACGTTGCATCCTTAGGTAAGGCTTGCTTTACTTCTTGGGGATCAATCGCTCTTCAGAGGAGGAACCTCCATGCGGGTCGTCATGTTCGGTTATCAGACCTGGGGCCATCGCACCCTTCAAGCGCTCCTGGACTCCGAGCACGATGTGGTGATGGTCGTCACCCACCCCAAGAGCGAGCACGCCTACGAGAAGATCTGGAGCGACTCGGTCGCGGACCTCGCCGAGGAACACGGCGTCCCCGTGGTCATCCGCAACCGGCCCGACGACGAAGAGCTGTTCGCGCGGCTCAAGGAGGCCGACGCGGACATCATCGTCGCCAACAACTGGCGCACGTACATACCGTCGCGCATCTACGACCTCCCCCGGCACGGCACGCTCAACGTGCACGACTCGCTGCTGCCGAAGTACGCCGGCTTCTCCCCGCTGATCTGGGCCCTGATCAACGGCGAGACCGAAGTGGGCGTCACCGCGCACATGATGGACGAGGTCCTCGACGCCGGGGACATCGTGCTCCAGCGGTCCGTCGCCGTCGGCCCCACCGACACGGCCACCGACCTGTTCCACAAGACCGTCGACCTCATCGCCCCGGTCACCGTCGGCGCGTTGGACCGCATCGCCGCCGGCGAGACCGAGTTCACGAAGCAGGACCGGTCGCAGGCGAGCTTCTTCCACAAGCGCGCCGAGGAGGACATCCGGATCGACTGGAGCTGGCCGGCGGAGGTCCTGGAGCGTCTCGTGCGCGCCCAGTCGGCCCCGTACCCGAGCGCGTTCACCTACCACAAGGGCAAGCGCCTGGAGATCGTCTCCGCCGTCGTCTCCGAGGGCCTCTACGGCGGCACCCCCGGTCGCGTCTTCTACCGCGAGGGCGAGGGCGTGGCGATCGTCGCCGGCGCCGACGCGCGCACCGGCCGCAACCACGGCCTGGCCATCACCCGGGTCCGCACCGAGGACGGCCGCGAGCTGCCCGCCACCGAGTACTTCACCTCCATGGGCGGGTACCTGACCAGCCGTCCCTGACACCCTTTCCGAAGCCGGCGGAGCCACGTCCGTCGGCGCCTCGTCGTGTCGGTCGCCCGCCCATGGCCCCGGGCAGACCGGCCGTCGCCGCCGCCGTACGGAACCAGGTTCCGTACGGCGGCGGCGTCATACGGGGCCGGCGCGGGCGGACCCGGCGGGGCGTCGGCGCGGCCAACTCCCGGGCGCGGGGGCCCGGTCCCCCCGCGGCGCGCCCGCACGGTCCGCGCCGACGCGCCGCGCGCGGGGCGTCCAACCCCGCGCGGGACGTCGTCGCGGTGTGATCCTGAACGCTGCCGACAGGACGCCGCGCGCCCGCGCCGGCCCCCCGCCTCCCCCGAAGGAGCCCCGTGCCGAACCGGTCCGACCAGCCGACCCAGCCCGTGCTCGAAGCAGCCGCCCAGGCCTTCGCCGACGCCACCGCCAAGCCGCCGTTCCTCTACCGGATGCCCGTCGCCGACGGCCGCAAGGCCGTGGACGACGTCCAGAGCGGCGAGGGCGTCGTCCTGCCCGACGTCGACGAGGAGTGGGTCACCGTCCCGGGCGGCCCCACCGGCGAGGTCCGGACCCGGATCGTCCGCCCGCGCGGCGCGAACGGTCCCCTGCCCGTCGTCCTCTACCTCCACGGCGCCGGTTGGGTCTTCGGCAACGCCCGGACCCACGACCGGCTCGTCCGCGAACTGGCCGTCGGCACCGGGGCGGCCGTCGTCTTCCCGGAGTACGACCTCTCCCCCGAGGCCCGCTACCCCGTCGCCATCGAGCAGAACTACGCCGTCGCCCGGTGGGTGGTCCGCGAGGGCGCCGACAAGGACCTCGACGGAAGCCGCCTCGCCGTCGTCGGCGACTCGGTCGGCGGCAACATGAGCGCCGCCCTCACCCTGATGGCCAAGGAGCGCGGCGACGTCCGCATCGCCCACCAGGTCCTCTTCTACCCGGTCACCGACGCCGGCTTCGACACCGGCTCCTACCGGCAGTTCGCCGAGGGCTACTTCCTGCGCCGCGAGGCCATGCAGTGGTTCTGGGACCAGTACACGACCGACGAGGCCGACCGCGCCCGCAGCACCGCCTCCCCGCTGCGCGCCGGCGCCGACGAGCTGACCGGCCTGCCGCCGGCACTGGTCATCACCGCCGAGGCCGACGTCCTGCGCGACGAGGGCGAGGCCTACGCCGCCCGGCTCCGCGCCGCCGGTGTCCCCGTCACCGCCCTGCGCGTCCAAGGGGTCATCCACGACTTCGTCATGCTGGACGCGCTCCGCGAAACCCGGGGGGCCGAGCTGGCCATCGGCCTCGCCGTGGACACCCTGCGCAAGGCCCTCGCGTAGGGTCACGGCCCCGGAGTCGGGGGCGTTCCGGGTGCGGTCGTGGCCGCGTCCGGGACGCCCGCCACCCCTCGCGCCGAACCGGGGACGACCCCCGGGCACCGCAATTTACTTGCCGTTTACCATCGTTTTGCGGATACTGTCCGTAACCACGACTGTCCGGGCCCGCCGAGGCCCACCGAGTAGCGAATGGAGTGCAGGACCCGCAATGGGTGAACCTCCCAGTCCACGCCGTGCCACGCCCAGCCCGCAGCAGCAGAGTCGGGAAGCGGGGGTGGCACGGTGAGCGAAGTCCTGCTGCTCCTCCTCGCCCTGGCACTGACCCTGGCGTGCGCGGTGTTCGTCGCCGCCGAATTCTCCCTCACCACCGTCGAACGCAGCGAGCTCGAACGCGCCGTCGCGGCTGGTGAGCGCGGCGCCGAGAGCGCCCTGAAGGCCGCCAAGCGGCTGACCTTCCAGCTGTCCGGCGCCCAGCTCGGCATCACGGTGACCTCGCTGGTCATCGGCATGCTCGCCGAGCCGTCCGTCTCCGCGCTGCTGCGCGGCCCGCTGGAAGCCGTCGGACTGCCCGCCGGAGCCGTACCGACCACCGCGACCCTGTTGGGCGTGGTCCTGTCGACCATCGTCCTGATGGTGATCGGCGAGCTGGTCCCGAAGAACTGGGCGATCTCCCGGCCGCTGGCCGTCGCGAAGGTCGTCGCGGGCCCGCAGCGCGGCTTCACCACCGCCTTCGCCCCGCTGATCCGCCACCTGAACAACACCGCGAACCGGCTCGTGCGCCGCTTCGGGCTGGAGCCGGCCGAGGAGCTGGCCTCCGCGCGGACGCCGGAGGAGCTGGTGGCGCTCGCCCGGCACTCCGCCCGCGAGGGCGCGATCGAGGCGGACTCCGCCGAGCTGTTCGTGCGGACCCTGCACCTGGCCGAGCTGACCTCCGAGAACGTCATGACGCCGCGCATCGACGTCCAGGCGCTGGAGCTGCACGCCACGGCGGCCGACGCCGCGAACCTGACGCTCGCCACCGGCCTGTCCCGCTTCCCCGTCTACCGGGACTCCCTGGACGAGGTCGTCGGCACCGTCCACATCCGCGACGTCCTGGACCTCGACGAGGACAAGCGGCCCCTGACCCCGGTGGCCGACCTGATGACCTCGGCGCTCCTCGTACCGCACTCGCTGCCCGTCGACACCCTGCTCGGACGCCTGCGCAAGGCCCGCACCATGGCGGTGGTGATCGACGAGTACGGCGGCACCGCCGGCGTGGTCACGGTCGAGGACATCGTCGAGGAGGTCGTGGGCGAGGTCCGCGACGAGCACGACCCCGTCGAGGTCCCCGACCTCATCGAGGGGCCGGAGCACGCCGGCCGCAAGGTGTGGGAGGCCGACGGCAGCGTCCGCGTCGACGAGCTGGAGGAGATCGGCTTCACGGTCCCCGAAGGCCCGTACGAGACGCTGGCCGGCCTGGTCGCCACCCGCCTGACCCGGATCCCGGTCGAGGGCGACACCGTCACCGTCGACGGCTGGGAACTCACCGTCCTCGACATAGACCACCACCGCGCCGACCGGGTCACCGTCACCGCGCCCGGCGCCGCCTCGTCCGGTGAGGCCGCCGACTCCGGGGAGGAGAACCGATGACCGCCGTCCAGCTGCTGATCGGCGCGCTGACGCTGATCACCAACGCCTTCTTCGTCGGCGCCGAGTTCGCCCTGATCTCGGTCCGTCGCAGCCAGATCGAGCCCGCCGCCCTCAAGGGCAGCCGGCGCGCCCGCACCACGCTGTGGGCGCTGGAGCACCTCTCCGCGATGATGGCCACCGCGCAGCTCGGCATCACCGTCTCCTCCCTGGTCCTCGGCGCGGTCGCCGAACCGGCCATCGCGCACCTCCTCGAACCGCCGTTCGCGGCCGTCGGGATCCCCGAGGCGCTGATCCACCCGATCGCGTTCGTCGTCGCGCTGGCCGCGGCGACCTACCTGCACATGCTGATCGGCGAGATGGTCCCGAAGAACATCGCGCTCGCCGCCCCCGCACCGACCGCGCTGCTGCTGGCCCCGCCGCTGGTCGCCCTGACCCGGGCGCTGCGCCCGTTCGTGTTCGGCATCAACGCCTTCGCCAACACGCTGCTGCGGCTGCTGAAGGTCGAGCCGAAGGACGAGGTCGGCGCGGTCTTCACCGACGAGGAACTCGCCCGCCTGGTCAAGGACTCCAGCGCCGCGGGTCTCCTCGGCCCCGAGGACGGGGAGCGGCTGCGCGACGCCCTGGCACTCGGCAAGCGGCCCGTCGGTGAGATCACCATCCCGCGCGCCGAGTTCGTCACCGTCCCGTACGGGACCACCCCGCGCGGCCTGGAGCGTACGGCGGCGGACCACGGCTTCTCCCGCCTGGTCGTCGCGGGCCCGCAGGGCGAGATCATGGGCTTCCTCCACATCAAGGACGCCCTGGGCGTCGCCGACCGGACCGCCCCGTTCCCGCGCTCCGCGCTGCACACCGTCACCCGGGTCTCCAGCGGCACCCCGCTGGACGACACGATGAACGCCATGCGCGCCGCCGGAACCCACCTCGCCGCCGTCACCGACGACGCCGGGGCGGTCATCGGCTTCGTCACCATGGAGGACGTCCTGGAGGAACTCGTCGGCGAGTCCGTCTGAGCGGTTCCTGACCCGGTCGGCTCGACCCGGACCTGGTCGAACCCCGGGGGCCCCGGCCCTCAGGGTTCGATCAGACCGACGCGGATCGCGTAGCGGGTGAGTTCCAGGCGGTCGCGCATGCCGAGCTTCTGGAGCAGGTTCGCCCGGTGGCGTTCCACCGTCTTGGCGCTGATGACGAGGAGATCGCCGATCTCCTTCGAGGAGTGCCCCTCGGCGACCAGCTTGAGGATCTCCTCCTCCCGCTCGGTGATCGCCCGGGCCGGCAGTGGGTTCCCCTGCCTGGCCCGGTCCAGGTAGTTGCGGATCAGGGTGGTCTCGACGCCGGGGTAGATGAACGGCTCGTCCCGGATCGCGGCCCGGCAGGCCTCGACGAGGTCCCGGTCGGCGACGGACTTCGGGACGTAGCCGGCCGCCCCGGCCTTGAGGGCCTCGAAGAAGTACTGCTCGTTGTCGTACATGGTGAGGATGAGGATGCGCAGCCCCGGCCGCAGTCGGGACAGCTCCCGGGCGGCCTGGAGCCCGGTCATCCGGGGCATGGCGACGTCCAGGACGGCGAGGTCGACGTCCCCCGTCCGGGCCAGGGCCACCGCTTCGGCGCCGTCGCCGGCCTCGGCGACCACCGTCAGGTCGGGTTCGGAGTCGAGGATGAGGCGGACGCCGCGTCGCACGAGGGCGTGGTCGTCGGCCAGCAGCACCCGGGTCGGGGCCGGACGGGACGCGCTCATCGGTGGGCCTCCCGGCGCCGGGTCCCGCCGTCCGCGGGTACGTCGAGCCATACGTCGGTGCCGCCGTGCGGCCCGGGGTCGAGCGCGAGGCCGGCCCCGATGAGCAGGGCCCGTTCGCGCATGCCCTGGATGCCGGCGCCCTCGGCGGCGGGGCCCAGGCCGGCGCCGTTGTCGCGGACCAGGAGCCGGACGGCTCCGGCCGGCCGGTGGGACAGCCGTACCTCCACCTCGCTCGCGCGCGCGTGGCGGGCGGCGTTGGTGAGGGCTTCCTGCGCGACCCGGTAGACGACCAGTTCGCGGGCCTCGTCCAGGGTGGGCAGGCCGGGCGCGATCCGGTGCCGCACGATCAGCGAGGGGGTGCTGAACTCGGCGGCCAGGGCCCGCAGGGCGCTGTGCAGGCCCAGTTCCTCCAGGACCCCGGGCCGCAGCCGGCGGGCGATGCGCCGGATCTCGTCCAGGCTCGCCCGGGTGGTCTCCTGCACCTGGTGGAGTTCCTCGCGCAGCGGGCCGGGGGCCCGGTCGGCGGTGTGCTTGAGCTGGAGGAGGACCGCGGTGAGGGTCTGGCCGACCTCGTCGTGGAGTTCCTGGGCGATGCGGCGCCGCTCGGCCTCCTGCGCGGACAGCGCGCGGGCGCTGCTGGTGGCGCGTTCGGCTTCCAGGCGGGCCAGCATCGCGTTGAACGAGGTGGTGAGCTCGGCCATCTCCCCCGGCCCCTCCACGGGGGCGCGGCTCCCGGGGCGCAGCAGGTCGACCGAGGCCATGGCGCGGGCGAGCCGGGCCAGCGGGGCGAGGGCGACGCGCAGCAGGACGGCGTTGGCGACGAGCATCGCGGCCAGTCCGAGACCCAGGACGATCGCCTCGCCCAGCAGCACGGGCGTGGAGACGGTGACCGGGCCGAGCAACAGCAGCACGGCCACCGCGAAGACGGCCGCGTTGAGCAGGAAGATGCGCCAGTACAGCGTCACGACCGCGCTCACTCCCCTCGATGCTCGTTCGGCGTGCGGCGTTCAGGCGCGGTGGCCGCCGTTCGTCGGCGGGTGCGCGGGCCTGGCCGGTATGGGCGGGGCGGGCAGCGGCGGGAGCGCGGGCTCGTGCAGCCAGGCCGCGAACAGGTCGTCGACGGGCGCGTCGGCGTAGCGGGCGACGTGCGCGGTGAACGACGCGGTGGTCACCACCCCGTGCCGGTGGGCGGTGGTCCAGTCGCGGAGCATGCGGAAGAACGCGGTGTCGCCGAGGGCGCAGCGCACCGCGTGGACGGTGAGTCCGCCGCGCTCGTAGAGCCGGTCGTCGAACATCAGCTTGCGGCCCGGGTCGGCCAGCTTGAGGTCCTGGGCCCGCCCGGCCAGCACCCGGTGGGCGACGGCCGCGCGGTCGTGGGCGCTGTGGCCGCCGGAACGCTCCGACCAGAGCCATTCCGCGTACTTGGCGAGGCCCTCGTTCAGCCAGATGTGCCGCCAGTCGGCGATGGTCACGCTGTTGCCGAACCACTGGTGGGCGAGTTCGTGGGCGATGAGGCGCTCCGAGCCGCGTACGCCGTCCACGTGGTTGGCGCCGAACAGGGAGAGCCCCTGGGCCTCGACCGGGACGTCGAGTTCCTCGTCGGCGACGACCACCGCGTACTCGCCGAACGGGTAGGGCCCGAACAGTTCCTCGAAGAGCCGCATCATGGCGGGCTGGCGGGCGAAGTCGCGGGAGAACCGGGCCAGCAGGTGCGCCGGTACGTAGGCGCTCTGCGGCACCCCGTCGAGGCCCGGGTCGCCGAGGAGGACCGTCTGGTAGAGGCCGATGGACAGCCCGACGAGGTAGCTGGAGGTGGGCGCGGACTGCTCGTACACCCAGGTGGTGGTGCTGGACCGGGTCGTACGGGTCAGCAGCCGGCCGCCGGCCACGACCGTGTAGGCGGACGGCGTGTTCACGGAGAGGTGGTACGAGGCCTTGTCCGCGGGCCGGTCGTTGCAGGGGTACCAGGACGGCGCCCCGACGGGCTGGCTGGCCACCAGCGCCCCGTCGGTCAGCTCCTCCCAGCCGATGCCGCCCCAGGGGCTGCGCACGGGCTTGGGGTTGCCCGCCCACTGCACCTCCACGGTGAAGGCGGCGCCGGCGGGCAGCGGCTTGGCGGGCCGCAGGCGGAGCTTGCCGCTCCGGTGGGTGTAGTGCGGGGCCCGGCCGTTCACCAGGATCCGGCCGACCTTGAAGTCGGCGAGGTCCAGGGCGAACTCGGTGAGCGGCGCCCGCCCGGCGATCGCGCTGATCCGGGCGGTGCCGGCGAGCCGGTTGGGACCGGGCCGGTATTCCAGAGCGAGTTCGTACCGGTGCACGCGGTAACGGGGATCGCCGTTGGCCGGAAAGTACGGGTCGGTTGCCGCTGTCCTCTGGCCGTTCACTGACGCTTCCGCTCCCTGCGCTGTGCTCGTGCGACGTGCTCGTACGACGTGCCGGGGTGCCGGCGTGCCGTGCCGGGACCCGGCGGGCCCGCCGGCGCACGGGCCGCCGTACGGACTCAGGACCGCCACGCCTCGATCGGATTGCCCAGCCAGCGGGTGTCGGCGGGGACGGTTTCCCCGGCCATCACGAGGGAGGCGGGACCCAGGGTGCTGCGGGCTCCGACCGAGCTCCCGGGCAGGACGATTCCGCCCGGGCCCAGGGTGGCGCCCTCGCGGAGGACCACAGTATCCGTCCTCAAGATCCGGTCGTGGAAGAGGTGGGTCTGCAACACACAGCCCCGGTTCACGCTGACCGCGTCGCCCAGGGTCACCAGGTCGGTCTCGGGCAGCCAGTAGCTCTCGCACCACACGCCGCGGCCGATCCGGGCGCCGAGGCCGCGCAGCCACAGGGCCATCACGGGCGTGCCGGGGACGGATCCGGCCAGCCACGGCACGGCCAGCACCTCGACGAAGGTGTCGGCCAGTTCGTTGCGCCACACGAAGCCGCTCCACAGCGGGTGCTCACCGGTCCGGTGCCGGCCCACGAGCAGCCATTTGGCGGCGACGGAGACGAGGCAGGCGGCCACGCCGGCGACGAGCAGCACCACCCCGGACAGCAGCGCGGCCGCCCAGGTACCGAGCCCGCTCGCGGTGATCAGCGCGCAGAGCCCGGCCGCGGTCAGCACGGCCAGCGCCGCCGAGCAGAACACGGGGACGAGCCGGCACAGCTCGACCAGGCCGCGCGCCCACAGCAGGCGGGCCGGCGGGTCGTAGGTCCGGCTCCGGTCGGCGGCCGCGGCCGAGCGCGGCAGCTTGACCGGCGGCAGGCCCAGGTAGGAGCTGCCCTTCTTGGCCTTCTTCGGGGTGGCGGACAGGACGCCGACCAGCCCGTCGTCGGGGACGCTGCGGCCCGGGGCGGTCATCCCGGAGTTGCCGAGGAACGCGCGGCGGCCGATCTCGGAGGGGCCGATCCGCATCCAGCCGCCGCCCAGCTCGTAGGGGGCGGTCAGCGTGTCGTCGGCGAGGAACGCGCCCTCGCCGACGGTGGTGAGGCTGGGCAGGGCGAGCACGGTGGACACCTCGGCGCCCCGGCCGATCTTCATGCCGAGCAGCCGCAGCCACACCGGGGTGATCAGCCCGGCGTACAGCGGGAAGAGGGTTTCCCGGGACAGGTCCATCAGCTGGGTGACGGTCCAGGCCTGCCAGCCGGTCCGGCTGTGCGTCGGATGGTTGCCGGTGCGCAGGCCGAGGCTGAGCAGGCGTACGGAGACCAGCAGCAGCAGCGCGTACGCCAGCCCGAAGGCGAGCGCGCCGGGCACCACGGCGAGCAGGGCCGCCCGCAACGCCTGCCCGAGCCCGGCGTCGGCGGGCACGAACCGGCTGACGACGAGCAGGGCCGGCAGGGCCGCCAGGACGGGCAGGGCGGTCAGGAACACGCCGCCGACCCCGTACATGGCCCGCCACCGCAACGCCCGCGGCGGGCGGTGGCCGGGCCAGTTGCGCTTGGCCTTGCCGAGCTTGTGGGCGGGCGCCCCGGCCCAGCGCTGGCCGGTCGGGACCTGCCCGACGACGGCGGAGCCGGGGGCCACCTCGGCGCGCTTGCCGACGCGGGCACCGGGGAAGAGCAGGCTGCGGGTGCCGACGACCGCGCCGGCGCCGACCTTCACGGGCCCGATCTCCAGCCGGTCCCCGTCCAGCCAGTGCCCGGAGAGGTCCACCTCGGACTCGACGGCGCAGCCGCGGCCGAGCTTGAGCATGCCGGTGACCGGGGGCAGGGAGTGCAGGTCCACCTCGGGGCCGACCTTGGCCCCGAGGGCGCGGGCGTAGCGCTCCAGCCAGGATCCGCTGAGCGAGGTGGCGCCCGCGCACTCGGCGAGCCGCTCGGCCGTCCACAGCCTCAGGTGCACGCTGCCGCCGCGCGGGTACCGGCCGGGCGCGACCCCGCGCAGCAGCAGCCGGGCGCCGCCCGCGGCGATGGCGAGCCGGCCGGGCGGGCTGTACAGCAGGACGGCGCCCGCGCCGACGAGCCACCACGAGGCGGTCGGCGCCCACGGATAGGCCCCGAACCGGTGCAGGACGTTGCCGAGGGCCAACACCGCCACGGTCCAGCGCAGTCCGACCAGGGTGAACAGGGGGAGCAGCAGCAGCGTCTGGATCACCTGGGAGCGGCGCGGGACGGCCTCGACGGTCCGGATGGCCCCGTCGTCCTGTACGGACTTCTCCAGCCGTCGGGCCAGCTTGCGCAGGGTGGGCTGCTGGTAGATGTCGAGGACGGCCGCGCTCGGGTAGCGGGTGCGCAGTCGGGTGGTGAGCTGTGCGGCGGCGAGGCTGTTGCCGCCGATCGCGAAGAAGTCGTCGCCGGCGCCGGCGACGACCACGCCGAGGGTCTCGGTCCACTGCTCGGCGAGCCAGGCCTCGGTGCCGTACAGCTGCTCGGTGGGGCCGGTGGGCTGCGCGTCGGGCAGCGGCCAGGGCAGGGCGTCGCGGTCCACCTTGCCGGAGGTGCGGGTCGGCAGGGTCTCGACGGGCGCGAGGAGCGGTACCAGGGCGGCGGGCAGTTCGGCGCGCAGGCGTTCGACGGCCGCGGCGTGGTCCCAGCCGTCCTGCGTGACGAGGTAGCCGACGAGCAGTTGGTTGCCGCCGCGCGCGGTGCGGACGGCGGCGGCCGCGCCGGCGACGCCGGGCAGCGCCTGGAGCGCGGTGTCCACCTCGCCGAGTTCGATGCGCCGGCCGCCGAGCTTGATCTGTTCGTCGCCGCGCCCGAGGAAGACCAGGCCCTCCGGTTCGGCGCGGACCAGGTCGCCGCTGCGGTAGGCGCGCTCCCAGCCGAGGGATTCCAGCGGGGCGTACTTCTCGGCGTCCTTGGCGGGGTCGAGGTAGCGGGCGAGGCCGACGCCGCCGATCACGAGCTGGCCGCTGCCGCCCATGGGCACCGGTTCCCCGGACTCGTCGACGACGGCCAGTTCCCAGCCCTTCAGCGGGAGGCCGATGCGGATCGGTTCCTCGCCGGTCAGCAGGGCGGCGCAGGCGACGACGGTGGCCTCGGTGGGCCCGTACGTGTTCCAGACCTCGCGCCCCTCGGTGACCAGCCGCTGGGTCAGCTCGGGCGGACAGGCCTCGCCGCCGAAGATCAGTAGGCGGACCTCGTTGAGGCTCTCGGACTCCCAGAGCGCGGCGAGGGTCGGGACGGTGGAGACGACGGTGATCTCCTGCTCCACCAGCCAGGGGCCGAGGTCGGCGCCGCTACGGACCTGGGCGCGCGGTACGGGGACCAGGCAGGCGCCGTAGCGCCAGGCGAGCCACATCTCCTCGCAGGAGGCGTCGAAGGCGACGGACAGGCCGGCCATGACCCGGTCGCCGGGTCCGATGGGTTCCTCGGTGAGGAAGAGCGCGGCTTCGGCGTCGACGAAGGCGGCGGCGCTGCGGTGGCTGACGGCGACGCCCTTGGGCTTGCCGGTGGAGCCGGAGGTGAAGATGATCCAGGCGTCGTGCTCGGGCCCGGGCCGGCCGGCCGGGGCGCCTTCGCCGGTGGTCCCGGTGACGTCGATGCGCTGCCCGGCGCCCAGGACGGCCCGGACGCCGGCCTCGCCGAAGACCAGCTCGGCGCGCTCGTCGGGGTCCTCGGCGTCGACGGGTACGTAGGCGGCGCCGGCGGCGAGGACCGCGAGGACGGCCGCGTACAGCTCGTTGGTGCCGGACGGAACGCGGACCCCGACCCGGTCGCCGAGCCCGACGCCGGCGGCGGCCAGGGCCCGCCTGCGGCGTTCGACGTCGGCGGCCAGGGCCCGGTAGGTGAGCCGGGAGGTGCCGTCGTCCAGGGCGAGCTCGTCGGGGTGGGCCCGCACCGAGGCTTCGAACACGTCGACGAGGGTGCGTACGGGGGCAGCGGGTCCGGCCGTGAACAGGGCGGACTTGCCGGGCGCGCCGGGGGTGTCGGCCCCTACGGTCCCGTCGTCGAGCAGAGTGAGTTCACCGTGCTCCGGTGTGGCTGCCATCGGCCCTCGCGTCTTCGCTCCCGGATGGGTCCGGGTCGCCGGCGGAGCCCAGGTCTGCCCGGGTTGTTCCGGTCCGGCGCCAAACAACCTGCCATTGTAGTGCGACATCAAGGATTTTCTCGTTGAACCCTCGGTGGCGTGTCCGTTAACGGACGGTGCCGGACGACGCCGGCGCCCGTGCGGGACGGCTCAGATCGGGTCCACGTCCAGGAACGCGGCCAGCGCCGGTTCCGGGGCGCCGGGGCTGCCCGCGCTGCCGGGGAGGGTCTGTTCGGCCCAGATGACCTTGCCCTCGGGGGTGTAGCGGGTGCCCCAGTGCTCGCTGAGCTGCGCGACCAGGAACAGGCCGCGTCCCCCTTCGTCGGTGGTGGCCGCGTACCGCAGGTGGGGGGCGGTGCTGCTGCCGTCCCAGACCTCGCAGGTCAGGGCCTGGTCGTGCAGCAGCCGTACGCGTACCGGGGCGGTGCCGTGCCGCAGGGCGTTGGTGATCAGCTCGCTGAGGATCAGTTCGGTGGCGAAGGAGAGCTCTTCGAGGCCCCACTCGTCGAGCTTGCGGGCCGCCGCGCCGCGCAGGACGCCGACCGCGCTCGGCTCGAACGGCACCTCCCACTGGGCGACCCGGTCCGGGCCCAGGGTCCGGGTCCGGGCGATGAGCAGGGCCACGTCGTCGGTGGGCCGGTCGGGCAGCAGCAGGTCGAGCACGGCCCGGCAGCTCTCGTGGGGATCGCGGTCGGGGTGGCTGAGCGCGCGGCGCAGCAGTTCGAGGCCCTCGGCGATGTCCCGGGTGCGTTCCTCGACCAGCCCGTCCGTGTACAGGACGAGCTGGCTGCCCTCGGCCAGCTTGAACTCGGCCGTCTCGAACGGCATGCCGCCCAGGCCCAGCGGGGGTCCGGCCGGCAGCTCCACGATCTCCGTCGAGCCGTCGGGGGCGACCAGCAGCGGCGGCAGGTGTCCGGCGCGGGCCATGGTGCACTGCTGCGACACCGGGTCGTAGACGGCGTACAGGCAGGTCGCGCCGAGGACGCCGCCGTCGCCGTCGCCGCCGTCCCCGTCGTGGTCGATGCGCTGCACGAGGTCGTCGAGGCGGGCGAGGATCTCGTCGGGCGGCAGGTCGAGGGAGGAGAAGTTGTGGACGGCCGTGCGCAGCCGGCCCATGGTGGCGGCGGCGTGCAGGCCGTGCCCGACGACGTCCCCGACGACCAGGGCGACGCGGCTGCCGGGCAGCGGGATCACGTCGAACCAGTCGCCGCCCACCCCGGACTGGGCGGGCAGGTAGAAGTGGGCGACGTCCACCGCGCTCTGCTCGGGCAGGGCGCGGGGCAGCAGGCTGCGCTGGAGGGTCTCGGCGAGGGCGTGTTCCCGGGTGTAGCGGCGGGCGTTGTCCATGCTGACGGCCGCGCGGGCGACGAGTTCCTCGGCCAGCGACAGCTCGTCCTCGTCGAACGGCTCGGGCTTCTGCGAGCGCCAGAAGTTGACCACGCCGAGCACGACGCCCCGGGCCCGCAGCGGCGCGGCGATCAGGGAGTGGATGCCGAAGTCGACGATGGCCCGGGTCCGCTCGGGGTCCTGGGCCTGCCAGCCCGGCGCGTCGGACAGGTCGGGCACCAGTTCCGCCCGGCCGGTGCCGTAGCCGCGGGCCTGGGGGGTGGAGGGCAGGAAGTCGATCAGCAGGCCGCGGGGGTAGAGGGGGTGGTCGGCGCGGATACCGCTGACGGCGGTGCGCCGCATGTCGGCGTCGGGGCCGGGTTCGTCGCCGACGAGGACGGGATCGGCCAGGTCGACGGTGACGTAGTCCGCGAAGCGGGGAACGGCGACGGCGGCGAGTTCCTCCGCCGTCCGGACGACGTCCAGGCTGGTGCCGATGTCGCCGCCCGCGTCGTAGAGCAGTTTCAGGCGCCGCCGGGCCGTCTCGGCGCGGGTGGTCAGGATCTGCATCTCGGTGGAGTCGCGGATGGTCACGGCGGTGCCCTCGGGCCGGCCGCCGGGGTGGGTGAGCCGTTGGTTGACGACGAGCAGGCGGTCGCCGCTCTCGATCACCTCGTCGGTGGCGACCCGGGCGGACAGCAGCAGGTCGGCCATCCGCCGGTCCAGGCCCGGTACGTCGCCCAGGTGGCGGCCGTCGGCGTCGTCGGGGAGCCCGAGGAGGCGTTTGGCCTCGTCGTTCGCCAGGAGCAGGCGCCCCTCGCCGTCGGTGATGAGCACCCCCTCGCGGACGGCGTGGAGCACCGCGTCGTGGTGCTCGTACATCCGGGTCATCTCCTGGGTGCCGAGCCCGTGGGTCTGGCGGCGCAGCCGTCGACTGATCAGCCAGGTTCCGACGGTGGCCAGGGCCAGGCCGATGGCGATGGCCAGCAGGATGACGGGGAGCTGGCGGTCGACGACCCCGCTGACGTTCTTCACGGTCAGGCCCGCCGACACCAGTCCGACGACCCGGCCGTCGGGCGCCGTGACGGGGACGATCGCCTGGATCTCCTTGCCGAGGGGGCCCTGCACGCTCTCGGTGTGCACCTGCCCGGCCAGGGAGGGTTCGATCGTGCCGACGAACCGTTTCCCGATGCGGTCGGGCTGGGGATGGCTGTAGCGGATCCCGTTGGTGTCCATGACGACGATGAAGTCGACGCCGGCGGCCTTGCGGGTGCTCTCGGCGAGCGGTTGCAGCACGGCGGAGGGGTTCGGGGATTCCAGGGCCGCCCGGAGTCCGATGGAGTGCGCGAAGGTCTCTGCCACGGAGACCGACCTGTTGCGCGCCTCGCGGTCGATGTCGTGTCGCGACTGGAGCACGAGCGCCAGCAGCGATCCGGCGGCGAGCAACACCACGATCGCCACCTGGAGGATGAACACCTGTCCGGCGACGCTCTTGAACCGGTTGCCTAGCAGTGACCGCACCGACGTGCCCGGCACGGGTGGCAGAGAAAGGTCACGAACCCAGTTGTAGCACCTCCGGCCGCCCGGGGCGCCCGAACCGCGCGATCCGCGCCGGATCGGTCACCCCGGGGGTCGGGCCCGGGGCGCGCCGGGGCTCAGCGCGCGGTCGGGCCGGCGGCCGTCGTCGTCAGGGGGGAGCCCGCGGTGGAGGTCACCGGCGGGACCGGGTCGGGCGACACCGGGGCGGCCGGCGGCTGCGGGTTCTGCCCGGCGAGCGGGGCGCAGGTGACCTCGTCGCGCGGGGTGTAGTGGGTCTTCGTCTCCTCGCGCTTGACCTCGCGGCCGCCCTGGAGGAAGACGCGGCCGACGGAGACGTCGAAGCCTTCGAGGGGGCTCTGCACCTCGCAGGTGGGCCCGCTGCCCTGGATCTTCGCGGGCGGGGTGACCTGGGTGCGGGGCCCCTTGGTGGCGCGGACCTCGTCGTACTTCTTCGTGCCCAGGAGGCTGATGGTCAGCGAGGTGTCGGTGGACTGCGCCCGGACGTACAGGGCGTGCCCGGTGTCGTTGACCCAGCGCAGGTCGAGGGTGCCCCAGGCGACAGTGGCCTCGCGGCCCTCGGGGTAGCGCTCGATGTAGAAGGAGTGCGCGCCGTGCTCGACGGTCTTGACCCCGGCGAAGAACGCGGCGTTGTACATGGTGGTGGCCACGGCGGAGACGCCGCCGCCCGGGGACTTCACGTACCGGCCGTCGTTGATCATGATTCCGTCGACGAAGCCGTTCTCGGGGGTGCGCTCGCCGACCGTGCGGTTGAAGCTCCACTCCTCGCCCGGGAGGACGACGGAGCCGTTGATCAGCTCGACGGCTCGGCCGATGTTCGTGGTGCGGTACGGGGCGGACGGGAACTCGACGGTGAAGGAGGAGAGCTTCTCCTTGATCCCCAGGCGCTGCGCCTCGGCGCTCGTCAGGTCCGGTTGGACGGCGACGGTGTCGACCTCGCCGCTGCGGGCGGCGCCCGTGCGGGTCAGCAGCGGCAGGACGGCCTTGCCGAGGGCCGCGTCGGTGACCCGCTGTCCGGTGCGGCCCGGGTCGGCGACGACGACGCGGCCGTTCCCGTCGGTGCTCAGCGTGGCGTCACGCGGGGTCGGCGTGGCCGCCCGGACCGGCCGGGCCACGGCGGGGTCGGCGAGCAGGCCCTTGGAGTCGAGGGCCGGTACGAGGCGTCCCGCGTCGTCGGGGTTCATCTTCAGGTGGGTGCCGAGGACGGCCGTACTGATGGGTATGCGGGAGCCGGCGACCGTGAGCGTGACGGGGCCCGACATCGCGGGCCGCGCGAACTCGCGCAGCGCCCGGCCGGTCTCCTCGTCCCCGACCTTCGGGGTGGTGCGCTCGACCGGCATCACGACGGGGCCGCCGCCGGGCCGCAGGTAGCCGGCGCGGAGGGTGTCGAGGGCGCGGTCCTCGACGAGGTCGACGCCCTGGAGCGGGGCGACGGCCTTGGCCTCGCCCTTCTCGAAGGCGACCACCCCGTCGCGGACCTGCTGCCGGGTGCTCTCGTCCATGCGGGCGAGGCCCGCCCGGGCGGTGCTCTCGTTCATCCGGGTCACGGGCTCCAGGTCCCGGCGCTCGCCGGAGTCGAAGAGCCGGCCGATGACGGCGGTGGGGGCGTATCCGGAGCGGACGGCGGCGTCCACGGTGGCCCGGGTGTCCAGGGACAGTCCGAGGCCGCCGGGAGCGGCCTCCTCGACGCGGTCGCCTATCTCCATCGCGACGGGGGCGGCGGCGAGGGGGCCGAGGTCGCGGTCCAGGGTCCGCAGCGCCTGCTCGCGGCTCATGCCGCCGATGTCCACCCCGCGGACGAAGGTGCCCCGGTCGACGTCCGAACCGGCGACGAGGCCGGTCACGTACAGGCCGCCGAACCCGAGCACGGCCGCGCCGCCCACCACCGAGAGGGCGATCCGCCAGTTGACCGTCCTGTTGCCCGCGCGTCCCATACGTTTCCCTCCGGCACCGCCGATCGTGGGGCGGGCGTGGGCCGCGACAGCAGCCCATAGATGACCATTCCGGACATCCAGGATCACCCAAAAGGGTCACCGATGGGGCTAATGTAATGGTTGTCACGTGATCCGGAACCACGCCGCCGGCCCCGGAACGCGCCCGCACCCCGCCCGCCGGCCCGCGCGGGCGCTTCGGCGCGAAAGACGCCCGCCGCCCGGGCCGACCTCCCTATACTTCCCGGGCACCGAGGGGGGTGGTACGCGTGTCCCGAGTCGTGATGTGCCATGGCATCGGCTACCAGTACAAGCACCGCGAGACCGAGCTCAGCGCCTGGTACGAGGCCCTGCGACTGGGCATGAACGACACCGCGGTGGCGGTCCCGCCCCCGGAGCAGGTGTCGGCCGTGTACTACGGCAACTGCTACCGCAGCCTGGGCGCCAAGGGCCCGACCACCGAAGAGGACGAGTTCGCGCTCATCCCGCCCCTGCGCGAGGAGGACGTGCGCGATCCGCTGGAGCACGAACTGCTGGAGGCCATCGCCTCGGGACTCGACGCGCCCCCCGCCGGCGGCAGGGGCGTGGCCCAGGCCGCGCTGCGCAGGCTGGAGTCCTCCCCCGCGCTGGGCCTGCCGCCGGCCCGGGTGGTGATCCGGATCGTCCGGCAGGTGCGGCGCTACCTCGACGAACAGGACACGGTCCGGGCCTGCGCCCAGGAGCGCTTCGCCCGGGTGGTCACCCCCGACACCCGGGTCGTCGTCGCGCACTCCCTCGGCTCGGTCGTCGCGTACGAGGCGCTCCGCGCCGACCACCCGGAGTGGAACGTCGACACACTGATCACCCTGGGCTCGCCGCTGGGCATCCGCGCGGTCCGGGAGCGGCTCGCGCCCGGGCCGGGGGGCGATGACGCCGCGCCGTGGCCGAACGTGGCGCGCTGGATCAACGTGGCGGCCGACGAGGACCCCGTCGCGCTGGTGAAGAAGCTGGGGCCGCTCTTCGGCGACCGCGTCGAGGACCGGCTCGTGGTCAACGCGGGCCTGAGCCGCTTCGTCCTCGGCGGCCACTCCCTGCTGCGCTACCTCACCACGAGCGAGGTCGCCGAGGGGATCGCGGACGCCCTGCGGCCGGAGTGACCGGAGCGAGCAGCGCCGCCGCGGCCCTCGGGCCCGTCGGGCGCCGGTCGCGTCAGACCCGGTCCGGGAGGGGGGTCAGCAGGCGCTCCCGGAGGCGGGTTTGAGTGGCGGGGGTGATGCCGACGGGGCCAGTGAGGTACGCGGAGGGGGAACCGTAGCGGGTCGCCAGGTCCGCGAGGACGAGGGCCATGACGCCGGCCGGGGCCCGCCCGTAGGAGGGCCAGCGCAGGGTGCGGCCGGGGTGCGCGGCCCGCCAGTCGGCGACGAGGCGCTCGGTGGCGAGCTCGGTCAGCGCGAAGTCGGCGAGGATCTCCTCCTGCGGGACGTCCAGGAGGGTGAGGACGAAGGCGGCGATGAGCCCGGTGCGGTCCTTGCCCGAGGCGCAGTGGAACACGGTGGGGCCGGGGCCCTCGGCGATGAGCTCGATGGCCTCCCGGATCTCCACGACGCCGTCCTCGGCCACCTCGGCGAACCGGTCGGCGAGGTAGCGCCAGGGGTCGGTGTCCGGGTCGATCTCGGCCTGGTCGTAGGGCCGGTGCTCGATGCTGTGGTTGGCCCAGGTGAACAGGTGCGCCTCGGGCACCCGGCCGCGCCGCTCGATCTCCCAGGGGTAGCGCAGGTCGATGACGGTCCGCACGCCCAGTCCGAGGAACCGCTCCCAGTCCGCGCCTTCGAGCTTCGCGAGGTTGTCGGAGCGGTAGAGCACGCCGCTGACGACGGTGCGTCCGTCCGTCGTCCGGTAGCCGCCCAGGTCACGGAAGTTGTGCAGGCGCTCGAACGCGATGTGGCGGGAGGGCGGTGCTTCGTGCGGACGGGACAACCGGGGCTCCTGGGTGCGGTGCGGCGTGGTGCGGAGTGGTGCGGAGTGACGTGGCGTGGCGTGGTGCGTCTTCGGCCGTGCTGCGCCTTCGGCCGTGGTCCGGCGGCGCCTCGGGGTGCTTCGGTGGGCCCCAGGATGCCGGCCCGTGTGCACGGGCCACCGGTCGGGTCAGCGGTAGTAGCGGCGACAGGCCCGCAGCATGCCCTCGGCCGAGAGGGTGAACACGTCCACGAACTCGCTCTGTTGGGGCGACAGGCGGCCCATCACGACCACGCAGTCCCCGTCGGCGACGATCCGGTTGATGTGGTGGCGGACCCCGGCCGGTCGGGGACATTCGAGGTCGGTGCCGAGGGTGCCGGCGTGCAGGAGCGAGCCGTAGCCGTCGAGGTCGCCGGCGTCCAAGTAGTCGTAGGCGAGCCGTACGTGGTCGACCCCGGAGTCGGTGACGACGCGACTGGGCGGTACCCGCCCGGCGTGCCGACTGGTCATGGGCAGTCCTTTCGTACGGCCGCACCCCCTCCGGGTGCCGACGGCCCCACCTTCCTCCCGATCCACAACTCGGGGCTATCCCTTGCCTATCACGCTTCACCACCACGCAATCTCCACACCATGGACAACCGGAGAGGTGTTCGGGGAGACTGACCCCGCGCTCCACCCGTTCACTGGCGTGCCTCCAGCTGGGAGTCTCATGACCGTTTCGCCCGGCGGGGTTCCGCACACCCCGGACACGGTGGTGTTCCGCATCCTCGGACCGTTACAGGTGACCGGCCCCTTCGGGCCGGTCAGGATTCCCCCGGGGCGGCAGGAGGTCATTCTGGCCGCCCTGCTGCTTGAGGCGAACCGGGTCGTCAGTACCGACTACCTGGTCGACCTGATCTGGGACGACGAGCCACCGGACACGGCCCGCACGCAGGTGCAGATCTGCGTGTCACGGCTGCGCAAGCTGTTCTCCACGGCGCGGATCGCCGCCGCCATCACCACCCGGCCGCCGGGGTACGCCCTCAAGACGGAGGGCGATCTCGTCGACGCGGCGATCTTCGGCCGCCGGGTCGCGGAGGCGCGCACCCTCGGCAAGCGGGCGGAGCGGGCCGGGGCGGTGGAACTGCTGCTTGCGGCGGCGGAGTTGTGGCAGGGCGACTGCCTCAGCGGGGTGTCGAGCGAGACGCTGCGCAGCAAGGCCCTGCAGTTGGACGAGGAGCGGCTGACGGCCGCCGAGACCCGGATCGATCTCGAACTCGACCTGGGCCGGCACCATCAACTCGTCGGCGAGATCCAGTTGCTGGTACGGGTCCACCCGCTGCGGGAGCGGCTGCGCGGGCAGCTGATGCTGGCTCTGTACCGCTCGGGCCGGCAGGCCGAGGCGCTGGAGAGCTACCGGGTCGGACGGGAACTCCTCGTGGAGGAACTCGGACTGGAGCCCGGCGGCGAGCTGCGGCAGTTGGAACGGGCCATCCTCTCGGGCGACGTCCCGCCGGTGCCGTTCCCCGGGGCGACTCCCGGAAAGGGGCCGGATCCGGACGGCGCCGGGCAGGCGGGGCACGCCGGTGGGGTGTCGGCGGCAGCGGGGGGCCCGGGAGGCTCCGGCGGGTCCGAGGGCTACGGCGGCGGCCCGGGCGGGTCGGAGGGCTCGGGGAGCTACGGCCGCCCGGACGCCGGCTCGGTCCGGGCGGAGGCCCCGGACGGCTACGGCCGGGGTGGTGGCCCGGCTTCGTCGGGCCTGCCGGGCGACGGCGCCGCTCCGGAAGGTCCGGGTGTCGGTGCGCGGGGTCCGGGCCGGGACGTGCCCGGGGGCGGCGCCCCGACGGACCCCGACGCGGGCCGACCCGGTGGCGGCGGCCCGACGGGGGGCGGGTTCGACGCGGGCTCACCCGGTGGTGGCGCATCGCGGTTCCCGGCCCTGCCGGGCCGGCCCGGCGGGGCGGACGCCCTCGGGGGCGCCCTCGTCGGCGCGCTGCTCGCCGGCCCGACGGACCCCGGCGCCGGCGAGCGGACCCCGCAGGGCGCAGCCCCCGGCGGCGCGGAAGCGTCGGCGGGCGGGGGCGACGCCGGCGGGGCGGAAGCGTCGGCGGGCGGGGGCGACGCCGGCGGGGCGGCGCCGGCGGCGGGCCCGTCCGGATCGGACCGCCAAGGCGGCGCCCGCCCCCGCGGCGCGCCCGCGTCCGGCGGGGACGCCCGCGCGGTGGCCTTCCTCGGCGCGGGGTCCCACCCCGACGACCGAGCCGACGCGGCGGCCTTCCTCGGCACGGACTCCCGACGGGACGACCGCGCCGACGCGGTGGCCTTCGGCGCGGACCGCCCCGACGACCGCGCCGGGTCGGCGGCGGCATCGGGCGCCCCGGGGTCGGGGGCGCCGAGCGGGTCGTGGGGCGCCGGCGGGGTGGAGAGACCCGGCGGGGCGTACGGGGGGCACGCGCAGGCGGGTCCGTACCGTGAGGAGACGCCCCGTCAGCTACCGGCCGACACCTCGGACTTCGTGGGCGACGAGGAGCGGATCCAGAACATCGAACGGGCGTTGCTCGGCGACGGCACCCGTCGGGCCGTCGGACTGGCCGTGATCGTCGGCAAGCCGGGCACCGGCAAGTCCACCCTGGCCACGCACATCGCGCACCGGCTCGGCGATTCCGCTTTCCCCGGCGGCCAGTTGTACTGCGACCTGCGCGGTACCGGCACCCCGGCCACCTCCGGCGAGGTGCTCGGCCGGTTCCTGCGCGCGCTCGGCATCCCGGGCCCCGTGATCCCCGAATCGCAGGACGAGCGCGCCGAGATGTACCGGACGCTGCTCGCCTCCCGGCGGGTCCTGGTGGTGTTGGACGACGCCGGGTCGGAGAGTCAGATCCGGCCGCTGCTGCCGGGGAGCAACAGTTGCGCCGTCCTGGTGACCAGCCGGGTCCGGCTCACGGGCCTGCCCGGGGCGCACCGGGTGGAGCTCGACGTGATGAGCACCGGGCACGCCGTGGAGCTGCTGGTACGGGTGATCGGGGCGGAGCGGGTGGCCGCCGAGGACGTCGCCGCCGAGGCGCTGATCCGGACCGTGGGCGGGCTGCCGCTCGCCCTGCGGATCGTCGCGGCCCGGCTGGCGGCGCGTCCGCACTGGACGCTCGCGTCGATGGTGCACCGCCTCGCCAACGAGCGGCACCGGCTGGACGAGCTGACCCACGGCGAGATGACGATGCGGGCCAGCCTCTCGCTCACCCACGACGGGCTCGCCTCGGAGGACCGCCGCCTGTTTCGGCTGTTGAGCCTCGCGCAGGGCCCGACGCTGCCGGGTTGGCTGGCGGGGCCCCTGCTCGACGATCCCCGGCCCTTCGCCTCCGATCTGCTGGAGCCGCTGGTCGACGTACAGATGTTGGACGTCGTCGGGATGGAGTCCACGGGCGGGTTCCGCTACCGCTTCCACGAGATCATCCGGGTCTTCGCCCGGGAGCAGTTGGCGGCGCACCACGATCCGGCCGACCAGCGGGCGGCGACGGCCCGGATGCTCGGCGGTTGGATGTCGCTGGCCGAGCAGGCCCACCGGCGCATCTACGGCGGGGACTTCACCGTCCTGCACGGCGGCGCGCCACGCTGGGAGCCGCCGCAGGGTTGCGTGGACGAGCTGTTGGTGGATCCGTTGGAGTGGCTCGACACCGAGCACGCGAATCTGGTGCAGGCCGTGGAGCACGCGGCCGGGGCTGGGATGGACGAGCTGTGCTGGGACCTGGCGACGACGCTGGCCACCCTCTTCGAGGGACGGGGCTACTTCGACGACTGGGAGCGTACGCACCAACTGGCCCTGGAGTGCGCGCGGTCGGCCGGCAACACCCGGGGCACGGCGGCCCTGCTCAGCTCGCTCGGCGTGCTCTACCTCGGGCGCAGTCAGAGCGAGGAGTCCCGGGCCGCGCTGACGCAGGCGCTCGGCCTGTTCGAGGAGTTGGGCGAGCGGCAGGGGCTGGCGCTGTGCCACCGCGACCTGGCGTTGCTGGAACGGATGCGGGGCAACGAGGACCACGCGCTGACGCTGTACGACCGGGCGTTGCGGGATTTCGACCGGGCCGGTGACGTGGTGGGGCGGGCCATCGTCCTGACGCAGAGCGCGCACATCTGGATGCGGCGCGGGCAGACGTCGGCCGCGCAGAGCCGTCTCGACGAGGCGCTCGGCATCTACCGTTCGGTGGGGTACACGGGCGGTCAGGCACGCACGCTGCGGCGGGCGGGCCAACTGCTCCAGGGGCAGGGCGAGCACGAGCGGGCGGTGACGACGTTCACCGAGGTGCTGGAACTGTGCCGGGACAGCGGGGACGTCATCGGCGAGGGACACCTGTTGCGGGACCTGGGGCACGCGCACGCCGAGATGGGCCGGTGCGAGGCGGCTCGCGGGTTCTACGCGCAGGCGCTCTCGGTGCGGGAGCAGATCATGGACCAGGGCGGCGCCGCGCTGGTACGGCTCGACCTGGCGCGGCTGCTCGTGGCGAGCGGGGGTGCCGGGGAGCGGTCGCGGTCCCGGGAGCTGTTGGAAAGTGCGGTACGGGCCTTCCGCGACCGGCGGATGGAGCCCGAACTGGCCGAGGCCGAGAAGATGCTGGGCGTGTCTGCGACGGCGGGGGCGCAGCCGGGCGCGGGCGGCGCGGTGATCGGGATCGCTCCCGCCGCGGTCGGGGTCCCTCTCGGGGCCCTGCCGGGCCTGTTGCCCGCGGTGCCGGGGCCGGCCGTGGCCGTGGTGCGCGCGCCGGCGGCGGGGTCCGCCGCCGGGGTCTGACCGTCCGCCGGGTCCCGTGGTGTCCGGGGCCCGGTCCCGCCGTCCCCGCGCGGGGCGTCGGGCGGGGTCGGGGTCAGTCCCACGGGTTGGTGTTGGTGGAGGCGCCGGCCGCCGGGACGGCCTGCGGGCCGGCGCCGAGGGTGGTGACGGCGCTCGCACCGGCGGCGTGGGCGGCCTGGGCTCCGAGGACGGTCGTTCCGGCGAGGGCGACGGTGACGAAGGCGGTGCGCAGGGCGTGGGAGACGGTCATGTCGGGTCCTTTCATCGGTGCGCTCCGGGGGCTTCCGGGGCGCTTCCTTCTTTCTGGACACCAACGTAGGAACGGCCGGAATCCCCGGACCGGCCGTGCCCCTATCGCCGCGCTATCACGGGATGCTCGTGGCGGTCCGGAGTGCCGATAGGGCCGACGGGGCGGACGCTGTTCGTGGGGTGATGCCAACGCGATAGCGCCCTGCTGAGGATGGGGAACAGGAACCGGGCCGTCACCCCTGGCCCTGTCGTTCTCCCTCACCGTCCCCGGGAGCGCCCATGAACACCGATACCACCACGGACACGAGCACGGACCGGCGCCACGGCATCCCCGCGGCGCCCCCGCAGGAGACCTCCCGGGTGGGAGCCCTGATACGGGCCCACCGGCTGCGGATCGGGCTCACACAGCGGGAGTTGGCCGACTTGTCGACGATCAGCGTGCGGGCCATCCGCGATCTGGAGCAGGGCAAGGCCAGACGGCCCCGCCCCGACACCGTACGGCTGATGGCCGACGCCCTGCGGCTGGGGCAGCGGGCGCGGGCCGCGCTGGAGGCCGCCGCCCAGCAGGGCCGGGCCGGCGGGATGTGCTGGGCGCAGCCTCCGGCGCCACCGACCGCGTTGCACGCGATGCCGGGCCGGGACGCCGAAACGGGCGTCCTGGTGCGGGAGTTGCTGTCGGGTACCGAGCGGCTGGTGCATCTGGTGGGGCTGGGCGGGGTGGGCAAGACGCGGTTGGCCCTGGAGGTGGCCGAGCGGGTGCACGGCGCCGGGATGCCGGTGCTCTGGTACGGGTTCCCGGGCGCGTCGGCCGACTATCTGGCGCACGGCGACGGGGAGTTGTCGGATCGGGTGGCCGGGGCCGTGGCCGAGTTGTGCGGCCCGCCGGGGCGGGACGGGATCGCCGTGGGGCCGGACGGGCCGCTGCTCCCGGGGGTCGGCGCGGCCGGGTTCGGGGTGGCGGCGCTCGCGGAGCTGGTGGGTGAGCAGCGGGTGTTGCTCGTGCTGGACGGGGCGCCCGTGACCCCGGAGCGGTGCGACGGGCTGACCGGACTACTGCGGGCCTGCCCGGGACTGGGCCTACTGATCACCTCGGAGCAGCCGTGGGAGGTGCCGGGCGAGCGGATCTTCCTGCTGGCTCCGCTGGAGGTACCGGCCGAGGGCGCGGTGGACGCCGGTTCCCCCGCGGTGCGGGTGTTCCTGGACCACGTACGGCGCGTGCGGCCGGAGTTCGCTCCCGGGCCGGTCGACATGGAGCTGGTGGCCCGGCTGTGCCGGCGGCTCGACGGGCATCCGGGGGCGCTCGCCTCGGCGGCGTCCTGGCTGGTGGTGTGCGATCTGGCGACGCTGTGCCGGGGCCTGGACTCCGATCCGGTGGCGCTCCTCGACCACCTCGGCGGGGGCGCGGGCGCGGACCGTTTCCGGATGGCCCTGCGCCACCGGCTGGGCCGCCTGTCGGCGGGGGCCCGGGAGCTGTTGGACGCCCTGTGCGCGCGGGTCCCGGAGGTCGGGGCGGGCTGCGACGGCGCCGAGTTCGATCTGACGGGCATCACCGTCCTGACCGGTCGCAGCCTGCCCGAGTCGGGTCGGATGCTGCGGGAGTTGCTGATCGCGGGCGCCGTCCGGGCCGCACACGAGAGCGGCGGCTCCCGCTTCAGGGTCCTGGGCCTCGTCCGGTCCGCGATCCGCGACAGCTCCGGAGCGGCGACCGCGCTCGCTCCCTAGTGCTGTGACCGGAAAGGTCCACCGGGTCGCGGCGCCCGGCACGGCACCTCGCCGCGTTGTCGGACCACGGAAGTACGTCCAGTACGAACCGCGGCCCTCCGCCTTGCGATGCACCGCACCGAACACCGCGACCCGGCAAACCTTTCCGGCCACAGCACTAGCGGAGCCCCGGCCCGCCGGCCCGCGCCCGGCCGCCGGCGGTTCGCGGGAGCGGACGGCGCGGCGCCCTCGCCCGAGTGTCCCTCCGGGAGGTCTGGTCACCAAAGGGGCCCGCACGAGCCGAGTTGACGACGCCGGGGCGCGCCCGCCGCGTTGTCCCGACGGGCCGTGCCCGTCGCTCCTCCTGCCGCCCAACTGCTGCCGGAGTGCCGGAGCAACTGCCGCCCGCGGGGCGGACCGCCGGTTGGATGACGTACAGCCGGAACACCGCCCCGTCGGGCGGCCGACTTCCCACCCCCGCCACCCCCTCGCGAGGAGCATCCGCATGTCCCCCACCGCGTCCGAACGCAGCAGCGCGCACGGGCCGGCCGCTGTGCGGCTGCCCCTGTCGGCGGCGCAGCGCGACATCTGGATGGCCCACGGACTCGACGCCTCGGGCTGCCGCTACAACATCGGCGAGTACCGGGAGCTGGTCGGGCCGCTGGACCCGGAGCTGCTGGCCCGCGCCTGGCAGCAGCTCGCCCGAGAGGCGGACGTCCTGCGCGTGCGGGGCACCGGATCCGACGAGGACGGCGGGCTGTGGCAGCTGCTGCACTCCGAACCGGCGGGCCGCCGGCTGGAGTTCCGCGACTTCGGGGACGCCGCGGATCCCGTGGGGGCGGCCGGCGCGTGGATGGCCGAGGAGCTGGCCCGGCCCTTCGACCTGGCCGGTGACTGGCTGACCCGGCACGCCCTGCTCAAGGCGGGCACCACCGGCGGCGGTGAGCAGCGGTGGTTCTACTTCCACGCGTTCCACCACCTGGTGGTCGACGGCATGGGCGTGGCGCTGCTGGACCGGCGGCTGGTCGAGCTGTACGAGCGGGGGGCCGCGGGCGAACCCTGGGGGCCCACCCCGTTCGGGACATTGGCCGACGTACTGGAGGAGGACGCGGCGCATCGGGTGTCCCCGGAGGCGGCCGCGGAGCGGGCCCACTGGGCGGCACACCTCGCGGAGCTGCCGCAGACCCCGCGCCTCGGCGAGGGCCGCTCGGGCCGGACGGCGCCGGGCGCACTGCCCTTCGTACGGCGGACCGTGCTGCTGTCGCCGGACCGGGCGGAGCGGCTGCGGCAGGTGGCCCGGGCGCACCGGGCGCCGTGGACGATGCTGGTGATCGCGCTGGTCGGGGCGTACGTGCACCGGGTTTCCGGCAGCCCCGAGCCGGTGCTGGGGCTGCCGGTGACCGGTCGGCGCACGGATCTGGCGCGGCGTACGCCGGCCATGCTGTCGAACGTCATCCCGCTGCGGGTGCCCGTGCGGGCGCAGGGTACGACGGGCGAGCTGCTGGCGACGGTGGTCGCCGAGGCGCGGCAGGGTCTGGCGCGGCAGCGCACCCGGTACGAGGACATGTGCCGCGATCTGGGGTTGGGCGAGACCGACCGGCGGATCACGGCGCCGCTGGTGAACATCATGGCGTTCACCCCGGGGATGCGGTTCTGCGGTCTGCCGACGACGCAGCACAACATGAGCAACGGGCCGGTCGAGGACCTGGCGGTGGGGGTGTACGACCTCGGTCCGGAGGGCGGGCTGCGGATCGACTTCGACGCGGCGCCCGAGGTGTGCGACCTGGAGGCGGTGGCGGGGCACCAGGACCGTTTCCTGCGGTTCGTGGAGTCGGTACTCGCCGAACCGGAACTACCGTTGAGCGAACTTGAGTTGCTGGGTACGGTGGAGCGCCGACAGGTGTTGGAGGAGTGGACCGGGATCCGGGTGGAGACCGGCGGGGCCACCCTGGTCGACCGTTTCGAGGAGCAGGCCCGGCTGCGGCCCGGCGCCCGCGCGGTCGTGTTCGGCGGGCAGGAGCTCTCGTACGGGGAGCTGAACGCCCGCGCCAACCGGCTCGCCCATCACCTCATCGCCCGGGGTCTGGGGCGCGGCGACCTCGCCGGGATCCTCCTCGACCGCGGCACCGACCTCGCCGTCGCCCTGCTGGCCGTCACCAAGACCGGCGCCGGCTACGCCCTCCTCGACCCCGAGTTCCCCGACGAACGCCTCGCCCGTACCGCCGACGACGCCGGACTGGCCGTCCTCGTCACGGACGGCGGCCACCACTCCCGTCTCACCGGTCCCTGGCGGGTGGTGCGGCTGGACGCGGAGGCGGCCGTGGTCGCGGCGGCGGAAGGCACGAATCCCGGGGTGGGGTTGTCGTGGGAGGACGTGGCGTGCGTGATGTTCACGTCCGGGTCGACGGGCCGGCCTAAGGGGATCCTGTCCTCGCACCGCAACCTGGTCTCCACCCTCACCGCCCAGACCTACGCGAGCTTCGGCCCCGGTGAGACCTTCCTCCAGTGCTCGCCCGTCTCCTGGGACGCCTTCAGCCTCGAATTCTGGGGAGCACTGCTCCACGGCGGAAGCACCGTTCTCCAACCGGGACAGCGCCCCGAGCCGGCGGTGCTGTCGGAGCTGGCACAGAAACACCGCGTGACGATGCTCCAGCTGTCCTCCAGCCTGTTCAACTACCTCACCGACGAGCACCCGGAGACCTTCACCACCACCCGCGTCGTCTACACCGGCGGCGAACCCGCCTCCCCCGCCCACGTCCACCGCCTCCAACAGCTCCACCCCCACCTCACCATCACCAACGGCTACGGCCCCGCCGAATCCATGGGCTTCACCACCACCCACACCATCGAACCCACCCCCGAAGTCCAGGGCCCCCTGCCCATCGGCCGACCGCTCATCAACAAGCACGCCTACGTGCTGGACGCGAGGCTGCGGCCCTCCCCTCCCGGCACCACCGGGGAGCTGTACCTGGCCGGCGACGGCATCGCCCACGGCTACCTCGCCCAACCCACCACCACCGCCACCCACTTCGTCCCCAACCCGTACGGACCCCC
>NZ_JBVHZI010000024.1:0-72996 GCF_055574495.1 Streptomyces sp. NPDC029836
CCACGGCTACCTCGCCCAACCCACCACCACCGCCACCCACTTCGTCCCCAACCCGTACGGACCCCCCGGCAGCCGCCTCTACCGCACCGGCGACCGGGCCCACTGGGACACCCACGGCAACCTCCACTACACCGGCCGCACCGACACCCAGATCAAGATCCGCGGCTTCCGCATCGAACCCACCGAAATCGAAACCACCCTCACCACCCACCCGCAGATCACCCAGGCCACCCTCGCCACCCACCCGGACCACCACAACACCCCGCAACTAACGGCCTACCTGGTCACCACCGAGCCGGCCCCGGCTCCGCAGGACGTCCGCCTCTGGCTTCGGACCCTGCTGCCCGACCACATGGTTCCGGCGTTCGTGGTCCTGCTGGACCGGCTGCCGCTGACCCCCAACGGCAAGATCGACCGGAGCGCCCTGCCGTCGCCCCGTACGCAGACCACGCCCGGCGGCCGGGAACCGCGCACCCCGCTGGAGGAGACGGTCCGTACCTCCTTCAGCGAGGCGCTGGGCACGCCGTCGCCACTGTCGATCGACGACGACTTCTTCGACCACGGCGGCCACTCGCTGCTCGCCGCCCGCCTCACCCACCGTCTCGGTACCGCCCTCGGCGTCACCCTCACCCTCCGCGACGTCTTCCAGCACCCCACCCCGGCCACCCTCGCGCACCACATCGGGACGCGGCTGCAGGCCGCCCCTCCCACACCACGACGTGCCAGGCCGGCCCTGCGCCGCCGCACCCCCGACCAGGAACGGAGTTCCTCATGAGCCACGACCAGCAGTCGGACTTCCAGCCCGCACCCGACGACGTCGTCTGGGACCTGCCGGGCGAAGGCCCGCAACGCACCGCGCTGTTGGTGCTGCCCCACGCCGGCGGGAACGCCCACGCGTACGCACAGTGGCGCGACCACCTCCCGCCGGACGTCCGGCTCCTCATCGGCCAGTACCCGGGCCGCGGCGCCCGCTTCGCCGAGGACCTGCCCCGGGACATCGGTGACCTGGCCGGGCCGGTGGTGGCGGCCCTGCCCGCCGGGGTCGCCGACGACCTGGTGGTGCTGGGGCACAGCATGGGCTCGCTCGTCGCGTTCGAGGTCGTACGCAGCCTCCAGGCGGCGGGCCGTACGCCGAGGGCCCTGGTCGTCTCGGCCTGCCGGGCGCCGTTCCTGGCCAACCCGTGCGCCGTCCACCCCGAACTCCTCGACGACGACGGCCTGGTGGCCGCGATCAAGGAGCGCGGCGGCACCGACGACGGCATCCTCGACGAGCCGGAGCTCCGCGAGATCATCCTGCCGTCCATCCGTGCCGACTTCGCGATCGACGACGTCTACCGGTGCGCGGAGTCCGCGGCCCGCGTGGAGTGCCCGGTAACGGTGATCGGCGGGGACGTCGACCCCGTCGCGCCCGCCGCCTCCCTGGACCGCTGGGCCCGCATCACCGACCGCGGGTTCTCCTCGCACGTGCTGCCGGGCGGCCACTTCTACTTCCAGGAGCGGCTCCCCGAGTTCTTCGCGGTGCTGGCCCCGGTGGTCGGCGGCCACGCCCCGGCCCCCGCCTGACCCCGGTCCGGCCGCGCCACCGCGCCCCTTCCCTGCCCCGCACTCCGTTGCACTTCTCCGCGCTCCTCCGTATTCCTCTGCCTTCCCCCGCATTCCTCCGCATTCCTCCGCATCCCGAGGGAAAACCCATGACCATCACGCACACCGAAGCGTCACCGGCCCCGACCCCGCAGCCGGCCGCCGGCACCGGCATCGACCCCGTCCGTGAGCCCGGCAAGCCCGTCGTCGTGCACACCCCGGCCGGGCTCGGCCTCGCCGCCTCCGTCGCCTGGCTGACCGAGCACCGAGCGGCGATCCAGGCCGAGTTGCTGCGCAGCGGGGCCGTCCTGCTGCGCGGACTGCCCGTCGAGGACGCGGCCTCCTTCGCCGCCGCCCGGGACGCCCTGATCGAACGGCGCGCCGGTTACAAGGAGAAGGCCACTCCGCGCACCGACTTCGGCGAGGGCGTGTTCTCCTCCACCGACCTGCCCGCCGTGCAGCCGATCCGGCTGCACAACGAGAACAGCTACACCCTCGACTTCCCCGGCGTCCTGCTGTTCGGCTGCGTGACCGCCCCCGAGGAGGGCGGCGCCACCACCGTCGGCGACATGCGCGAGGCCCTGCGGCTGCTGCCGCCGGAGTTGGTCCGCCGCTTCGAGCGGGCCGGCTGGCTCCTCGTACGGAACTACTCGGAACTGGCCGGGCTGCCCTGGTACAAGACCTTCGCGACCGAGGACAAGGCGGTGGCGCAGGCGTACTGCGAGGAGAACACGATCGGCTACGAGTGGACCGACGAGGGCGACTCGATGATCACCCGGCAGCGTCGCTCGGCGATCGTCACCCACCCGGTGACGGGCGAGCGGACCTGGTTCAACCACTTCGCGTTCTGGAACAGCCGCACCCTCGACCCCGACGTCCGCGAGGTGCTCCTCGACACGTACGGCGAGGACGGGCTGCCGTTCAACACCTACCTGGGTGACGGCTCCCGGCTCACCGACGCCGAGGTCGACGCGGTCAACGCCGTCTACGACCGGGTCACCGTACGGGAGACCTGGCGGACGGGCGACCTGATGATCGTCGACAACATCCTGTGCGCGCACGGCCGCGAGGCCTACCGGGGCGACCGGAAGATCCTCGTCGCGATGGGCGAGCCGGTCGCGCTGGCCGACTGCGCGCCCGCCACCCAGCCCTCCACCACCGTCCACACCGGGGAGTGACCGCCGTGACCGCCGTACTTCCCGAACGTTCCCGCACCCACGCGGCCCCCTCGTCCGTACCGGACCTGCTGGAGCGGCTCGCCCAGGCACCCGCCGGCCGTACCGCCGTCGTCGCGGGCGGCGACGAGCTGACCTTCGCCGCGCTGCGCGCGGGTGCGACGCGGTTCGCCGACCGGCTGACCGCGCGGGGCATCGGCCCCGAGAGCGTGGTGGCGCTGTGCCTGCCGCGCGGCGCGGACCTGGTCGTGGCGCTGATCGGCACCCTGACCGCGGGGGCCGCCTACCTGCCGGTGGATCCGAAGTTGCCCGCCGAGCGGCGGAGTTACCTGGTCGAGGACGCGCGCGCCGACCTGGTCGTCACGGCCGGGGAGGGCGACGGGCCGGCGGCCGGAGGCGTACCGCACCTGCCGGTGGCCGAACTGCTGTCACCGGCGCCGGAGCGGCCCTACGCCCCGGTGACCGTCGGCGCCGACACCCTCGCGTACGTCATCTACACCTCCGGCTCCACCGGCCGCCCCAAGGGCGTCGAGATCGGCCGGGCGGCCGTGTCCGCGCTGCTGGCCGAGCTGGAGGAGTCGGACATCGCGGTGACGGACGGCGGCCGGGTCGGCTGGAACGCCTCGCCATCCTTCGACGCCTCCGTCCAGCAGTGGGTGCGGCTGTGCCGGGGCGACACCCTGGTCATGATCGACGAGGAGACCCGCGCGGACCCGGCGCTGCTGGCCCGCTTCGTCGACGAACAGGCCCTGACCGACCTGGACATCACCCCCTCGCACGCCGATCCGCTGCTGGACCTGATCAGCGCCGACGGCGGACCGCGCCCGCTGACCCTGCTGGTCGGCGGGGAGGCCGTCAGCCCCGCGCTGTGGCGGCGCCTGGACTTCCTGGGCGCACGCGGGGTGCTGCGTACGGTCAACCTGTACGGGCCGACCGAGTGCACGGTCGACGCCACCGCCGGCTGGGTCGACGCCGGCGGCGAGCCGCACATCGGCCGGGTGCTGCCCGGGCTGCGGATGCGGGTCCTGGACGCGGCGCTGAACCCGGTGCCGGAGGGCGGCAGCGGCGAGCTGTACCTCGCGGGGCCGCGGGTGGCCCGCGGCTACCGGGGGCGGCCGGCTCTGACGGCGGAACGGTTCGTCCCGGACCGGGCGAAGGACTCCGGCGACGGTGCCGGCTACGGCTACGGCGACGGCGACGGCCCCGTCGGGGACCACGGCGGGCGCATGTACCGCACCGGTGACCTGGTCCGGGTGCTGCCCGAGGGGCGACTGGCCTACCTCGGTCGCGCCGACGGGCAGATCAAGCTGCGCGGCCACCGGATCGAGCTCCGGGAGGTCGAGGCCGCGGTGGCCGCGGCGCCCGGGGTCGCCGAGGCGGTCGTCGTCCTGCACCCGGAGGTGCACGGGGCCCCCGGCCTGGTGGCCTATCACCGGGGCGACGGGCCGGCCGTCGCCGAGGGGCGGTTGCGGGCCCACCTGGAAGCCGTCCTGCCCGCCTACATGGTCCCATCGCTGTTCGTGGCCCTGGACCGGTTCCCGACCACCGTCAACGGCAAGGTCGACCGGGCGGCCCTGCCCGCCCCGGCCACCGCCGCGCCCCTCTCCCCGGCCGGGCCGGCCGACGACGGGCTGAGCGCCTCGCAGCGGCTGATCGCGAAGGTGTGGGCCACCGTGCTCGGCGCCCCGCGCATCGGCCCCGACGACAACTTCTTCAAGCTCGGCGGCCATTCGCTGCTCGCCATCAAGCTGGTCTCGCGGGTCCGCGCCGAACTGGGCGTCGCCCTACCCGTGAAGGCCGTCTACGCCAACCCGCGCCTGCGGGACCTGGCCGCCCACATCGACACGCTCGTGGCGGCCACCGCGGGCCAGGACCGTTGAGGACGCCGAGGACATGACCCTGATCCCGTTGTCGTACGCGCAGCGCCGGCTGTGGTTCCTGGGCCGGCTGCACGGTCCGTCCGCGACCTACAACGCGCCGGTCGTCCTGCGCCTGGACGCCGACCCCGCCGCCGGCGCGTCACCCGACACCCCGCCCGGTGTGCGGTTCGACGCGCTGGCCGACGCACTGGCCGACGTCGTGGAGCGGCACGAGGTGCTCCGTACGGTCCTGCCCGCCGGCGCCGACGCGGAGCCGTACCAGCGGGTGGTGCCGGCGGCCGACGTGCCCCGGCTGGTCGTCGAGGACTGCGCGGACGACGCACGGGAGGCCCGGGTCGCCGCCTTCGTCCGGGAGACGTTCGACATCACCCGCGAACCGCCGCTGCGGGCCCGGCTGTTCCGCTCCGGCGTCGGGACCCGGGTCCTGGTCCTGCTGATCCACCACGTGGCGACCGACGGCTGGTCGGTGCGCCCGCTGCTGCGGGACCTGGCGCGGGCCCACCGGGCGCGGCTGGCCGGGCGGGCCCCCGACTGGGAGCCGCTGCCCGTGCAGTACGCCGACTACGCGCTGTGGCAGCACGAGGTGCTCGGCGACCCCGAGGACCCGGAGGGCGCGGCCGGGGAGCAGTTGGCGTACTGGCGGGACGCCCTGAAGGGCGCGCCGCCGGTGCTCGCCCTGCCCGCCGACCGGCCCCGTCCGGCGGAGCCGTCGGGGCGCGGGGGCGCGGTGACCGGCCGCCTCGACGCGGTGGCGCACGCCGCGCTGCTGGCGTTGGCACGCGGTCGGCGCGCGACGGCGACGATGGTGGTGCGGGCCGCGCTCGCCGCGGCCCTGTCGGCGGCGGGGGCGGGTGAGGACGTGGTGATCGGCGTGCCCGTCGCGGGCCGCCCCGAGGAGGACCTGTACGAGCTGGTCGGGTTCTTCGTCAACTCCCTGGCCCTGCGCACCGATCTGGCGGGCGCCGGGTCGGCGGCGGAGCTCGTCGACCGGGTCCGGGACGCGGACCTGGCCGCGTACGAGCACCAGGAACTCCCCTTCGACCTGCTGGTGGAGAAGCTGTGCCCGGAGCGGGCGCTGGGCCACCACCCGTTCTTCCAGACGATGTTGACCGTGGACGCGGACGCCGCCGGTAGCGCCTCGGTGGAGCTGGGCGGGGGTCTGGTCGGGCGGCTCGCCGATGTCGGCCTGGGCGCCGCCAAGTTCGACCTGACGTGGTACTGCGCGCAGCGGCACACCGCGGACGGGCTGCCGGACGGCATGGACGTCGCCCTCCAGTACGCGGGTGACCTCTTCGACGAGGACACGGCCCGGCTGCTGCTGGAGCTGTTCGTGCGGACGCTCGACGCCTTCGGGCGGACTCCCGACGCCCCGCTCGGCGAGGCGGGACCCGAGGCCGTCGAGGCGGCCCGGGCGCTGGCCGGGCGGCCGCACACCACCGCGGCGGCGCCCGCCCCGACGGCCGCCGGCTCCGGGGCGCGCCGGGAGGCACTGGCACCCCGGGAGGAGATCCTGTGCGGGCTGTTCGCCGAGGTGCTCGACCGGCCCGGGCTCGACGCCGACGCCAACTTCTTCCGCAGCGGCGGCCATTCGCTGCTCGCGAGCAAGCTCGTCAACCGGATCCGGGGCGCGCTCGGTCTGGAATTGGGCATCCGGGACCTGTTCCTGGCTCCGACCCCGGCCGCGCTGCACCGGCGGCTGGCCGGGCGCCTCGGCGCGTCCGCGTCCCGGCCGGCGCTGGTGTCCGTACCGGCCGGGGAGCGCCCGCGGCTGCTCCCGCTGTCCGCGGCGCAGCGTTCGTTGTGGTTGCTGGGCCGGATCGAGGGCCCGTCGGCGACGTACAACGCGCCGCTGGTGCTGCGGCTGGAGGGAGTTCCCGAGCCGGCGGCGCTGGGAGCCGCGCTGGGTGACGTACTGGCCCGGCACGAGGTGCTGCGCACGGTGTACGGGGAGGAGGGCGGGCAGCCCTACCAGCGGGTGCTGGACGTGCCCGGGGAGCTGCTGGAGGTCGCCGACTGCGCGCCGGAGACGTTGGAGGACCTCGTCGCGGGCTTCGGGCGGGAGACCTTCGACCTGGCGGTACGGGTGCCGGTGCGGGCCCGGCTGCTGCGGCCCGGGAACGGCACCTCGGTACTGGTGCTGCTGCTCCACCACATCGCCACCGACGGCTGGTCCCTGGCGCCGCTGCTGCGGGACCTGACCGAGGCGTACGGGGCACGCTGCGCGGGCCGCGCCCCGACCTGGCGTGCGCTGCCGGTGCAGTACGCCGACTACGCCCTGTGGCAGCGGGAGTTGCTGGCCGATCCGGCGGCCCTGCTGGCGCACTGGCGGGCGGCCCTGGAGGGGCTGCCGGCGCGGACCGCGCTGCCCGCGGACCGGCCTCGACCGGCCGAACCGTCGGGACGGGCCGCGACGGTTTCGGCGGTGCTCGGCCAGGACGCGCACCGGGCGCTGGCCGCACTGGCGCGGGAGCGCCGGGCCAGCCTGTTCATGGTGGTCCGCTCGGCCCTGGCGGCGGCGCTGTCCGCCGCGGGGGCGGGCGAGGACCTCGCGATCGGAACCCCGGCGGCGGGCCGCTCCGACGAGGACCTGCACGACCTCGTGGGCTGCTTCGTCAACTCCCTGGTGCTGCGCGCCGACCTGTCGGGCGACCCGTCGGCCTCGGAGCTCGTCGAGCGGGTCCGGGACGCGGACCTGGCGGCCTTCGACCACCAGGACCTGCCCTTCGACGTCCTGGTGGAACAACTGGCCGGCCCCGAGCGGGCCCTCGGTGAACACCCGTTCTTCCAAGTCATGTTGACCGTGGGCCAGGCCGACGCCGGCCGGGTCCGGCTCGGCGGGATCCCCGGTCGGGCGGGCAGCACCGATCTGGGCGCCGCCCGCTTCGACCTGTCCTTCCACTGCGCCGAGCGCCGGACCCCCGACGGCGGCCCGGACGGCCTGGACGTGCTGGTCCAGTACGCGGGCGACCTGTACGAGGAGGACACGGCCCGTCTGCTGCTGGAACTGTTCGTCCGGGCGCTGCGCGCCTTCGGGCAGGCTCCCGGAACCCGGCTCGGCGCCCTGGAGCTGCTGCGGGAGCCGGAGCGGCAGGCCCTGGAACAGCGGCGGGTCGCGCTGGAACGGCACGACCGCGAGCGGCTCGCCGCCGCGGCGGGAGCCCGCCGCGCGGGCGGCGGCCCGGGCCGGGTGTCCTCGCCGCGGGAGGAGATCCTGTGCGGGTTGTTCGCGGAGGTGCTGGGTCGCGAACGGATCGCGTCGGACGCCAACTTCTTCAAGGCGGGCGGGCATTCGCTGCTGGCGAGCCGGTTGATGAACCGGATCCGGGCGGTCCTCGGCGTGCAGGCCGGGATCCGCGACCTGTTCCTCGCGCCGACCCCGGCGGCGCTGCACCGCCGCCTCGGCGAGGCCGCCGGGAACGGCGCCGGGCGGCCGGCGCCGGTCGCCGTCGCGGACCGGCCCGAGCGGCTGCCGCTGTCGTACGCGCAGCGCCGGCTGTGGTTCGTCGACCAGCTGGAGGGCCCGTCCTCGACGTACAACATCGCGCTGGTACGGGAGTTGGAGCGGCCCCTGGACCCGGCCGCGCTCGCCGGGGCCCTCGCCGACCTGGCGGCGCGGCACGAGGTGCTGCGCACCGTGTACGGGGTCGAGGGTGGTGAACCGTACCAGCGGATCCTGGAGGGGGCGCGGCCCCAGTTGGAGCTGGGTCGTCCGGCGGACCTCGCGGCGGCCGTGGACGAGACGGCCGCGGAGGTCTTCGACCTGACCCGGGACCTGCCGCTGCGGGCCCGACTGTTCCTCCCCGACGGCGACGGCCCGCAGACCCTGGTGCTGCTCCTGCACCACATCGCGGCCGACGGCTGGTCCACCGGACCGCTCCTCGCGGACCTGACCACCGCCTACGAGGCCCGGCTGGCCCGAACCGCACCCGACTGGGAGCCGCTGCCGGTGCAGTACGCGGACTACACCCTGTGGGAGCGGGCCGCGCTGGACGCGCCTGCCGCCGCCGGGCACTGGCGTACGGCGCTGGCGGGGCTGCCCCCGTTGATCGACCTGCCGACGCAGCGGCCCCGGCCCGCCGTCCCCTCGGGGCGGGGCGCGGTCACCGGGTTCTCCGTGGACGCGGACACGCACCGGCGGCTGCTGCGGATCGCGCACGCCCGCGACGCCACCCTGTTCATGGTGGTGCAGGCGGCGCTGGCCGCCGCCCTGGCCCGTACCGGGGCGGGCGAGGACCTCGCGATCGGCACGACGGTCGCGGGCCGCGGCGACGACACCCTCTCCGGCCTCGTCGGCTTCTTCGTAAACACCTTGGTGCTGCGCACCGACGTGACGGGCGACCCGGTGTTCGGGGACCTCGTGGACCGGGTCCGGGAGGCGGACCTGACGGCGTACGCGCACCAGGAGCTGCCCTTCGACCTGCTGGTGGAGGCCCTGAACCCGCACCGCTCCTCGGCGCACCACCCGCTGGTACAGGTGATGCTCCAGGTGAACCCGGCGCCGGCCGGTCCGCTCCCGGGCCCGTTCGCGGGCACGGAGCGCTCGTTCGCCGCCCGGACCGCGAAGTCGGACCTCACCTTCGCCCTGACCGAGCGGGACGGGGGCGGGCTGTCCGGGGTGCTGGAGTACGCCACGGACCTGTACGAGCCCTCGGGCGCGGGCCGGCTCGCGGCGCTGCTGGTGTCGGCGCTGGAGCTGTTCGCCGCCGGTCCGCAGCTGCGGGTGTCGGACCTCGCGGCGCCCGCGGACCGGCGGGCCCCGCGCCCGCTCGTCGGGGGCTACCCGATCGACCTGGCCCGGGTCGAGGCGGTTCTCGCGGAGCACCCGGGGGTCGGCGGCGCGCGGGTTTGGGTGGCCGCGGACCGGCTCCTCGCGGAGGTCACCGCGACGGGCGGGCCGGTGCCGGAGGCCGAGCTGCAGACCTGGGCGGCGCGACACCTGCCGGAGTACGCCGTCCCCGCGACGGTACGGGTCCCCGGGGAGCAGGCCGGCGCGCCGGCGGGCGCCACGACCACGGCCGCCGCCGCGGCGCCGGGTGAGGACCCGGCGGCCCGGGCGCGGGCGGCCGCCCTGCTACGGCTCTTCGCGGAGGTCCTGGAACGGCAGGTCGCACCGGACGACAACTTCTTCAAGTCCGGCGGCCACTCCCTGCTCGCGGTCCGCCTGGTGAACCGGGTCCGCGCGGAACTGGGTCACGAACTCACCCTCCGCGACGTCTTCCGCCACCCCACCCCGGCCCGCCTGGCAACCCTGCTGTCCTCGACGGCGCCCGCCCCGGCCGCCGCACCGACCCTGCGCCGCCGCACCCACGCCGGCGCCCGCGTCCGGACCTGAGGCACCCGGGCCGCTCGACGCGGGGGGGGGGCGACCGGCCGGGCCCGACCCCGTGGCCGCCCGTCAACGCGGGCGGCCACGGGGCGTTTCCGGGTGCTCTTCAACGTCAGGGCGCTCCCGACTGCCGTGCGTCCGACCGTGCGCTCCGGAGCGGCGGTCGGGAGCGGCGGTCGGGAGCGGCAGTCGGCCGGCGGCGGAGCTGCCGGAGGGACTGCCCGCCGGGGCGGGCGGGGGTGCCTAGCGTGGGGGCACGGAGTCCGCTCCCGCTCCCGAACCCCTCGCCTGGAGGCCCCGCGATGCCCTCGACCGCCCCCACCGCCTCCGCCGTCCTGGACGGCGGCCCGGCGATCAGTCCGGCACCCGGCGTACTCGACCGGATAGCCGCCCAGGACCCCGGGCGGACCGCGCTGGTGCACGGTGAGCGGCGGCTGACGTACGGACAGTTGGCGTTCGCGGTGGCGCTGCGGGCCGACGAGCTCGCCGCGGGCGGGGCCGGACCGGGACGGCTGGTGGCCGTCCACCGACCCCGGGGCGTCGACGCGATCGTAGGGCTGCTCGCCGCCCTGCGGACCGGCGCCGGCTACCTGCCGCTGGATCCCGCGGCGCCCGCCGCCCGCAACGCGGCGATCCTCGCCGACTGCTCGGGCCGCGAACAGGAGCTGATGGACGGGGAGTTCATTCTTCCCGGCGCCCGGGTCCCCGAGGGAACCGCCTACGTCATCTACACCTCCGGGTCGACGGGCACCCCGAACGGCGTGGTCGTCGGACACGGGGCGCTGGCCCGGTTCGTGGCGGGCGCGGGCGTCCGGTACGGGATCGGCCCCGAGGACCGGGTGCTCCAGTTCGCCCCGCTGCACTTCGACGCGAGCGTGGAGGAGGTCTTCCTGACCCTCGGCTCGGGCGCCGCCCTGGTCCTGCGCGACGAGGACATGCTCGACGTCCCCGGACTGCTCGCGGGCTGCGCCGCGCACGGGGTGACGGTGCTCGACCTGCCGACCGCGTACTGGCACGAACTGGCCCACGCCCTGGCCGGCGGGATCGCCGAACTGCCCTCCTGCCTGCGGACGGTGATCATCGGCGGTGAGGCAGCGCTCCCCGAGCGGGTCGCGCAGTGGTGCGCGGTGGTGGATCCGGAGCGGGTCCGGCTGTGGAACACGTACGGGCCGACCGAGGCCACCGTCGTGGCGACCGTCGCCGACCTGTCCCGGTACGCGGGCGGTCCGGTGCCGATCGGGACGCCGCTGCCGGGGGTGCGCGCGGCCGTGGTCGACGGGGAGCTGTGGCTGCTGGGCGGGGCCCTCGCCGACGGCTACCTGGGCCGGCCGGAGCTGACCCGGGCCCGGTTCACGACGCTGGGCACCGAGCGCGCGTACCGTACCGGGGACCTGGTCCACGTACGGCCCGACGGGCTGCTGGGGTTCCGCGGGCGGGCCGACGACGAGGTGAAGATCAACGGGCACCGGGTGGATCCGGCGTCCGTGGAGTCGGTGCTGACCGCGCACCCCGGGGTGCGCGAGGCGGCCGTGGTGGCGCGGGAGACGACGGACGGGGTGCGGTCGCTGGCGGCGTACGTGGTCGCCGACGACGGGGTGAGCGCCCACGAGCTGCGCGACCGGGTCCGGGCGGAGCTGCCGGCCGCGGCCGTGCCGGGCACGGTGACGCTGGTGGAGGCGCTGCCCCGGACCTCCTCCGGGAAGATCGACCGCAAGGCACTGCGGGGGTCACCGCTCGACGAACACCCCACCCCGAACAGCGTGTTCGACGGGGTGGCGGTGCTGCCCGCCGAAGAGCGGGTACCGCTCTCGTACGCGCAGCGCCGGCTGTGGTTCCTGGCCTCACTGGAGGGGCCCTCCGCGACGTACAACCTGCCGGTCGTGCTGCGCCTGGACGCCGTCCCGGACCGGGCCGTCCTGGCCGCGGCGCTGGCCGACGTGGTGGAGCGGCACGAGGTGCTGCGGACGGTCTACCCCGTCGTGGACGCGGAGCCGTACCAGCACGTGCTGCCCGCCCCGCCGGTGGAGCTCGCCGTCCGACCGTGCGCGGAGGACGAACTGACGGCGCTGGTGGCCCGGTTCACCGCGACGCCGTTCGACCTGGCCGCACACCTCCCGATCCGGGCGACCCTGTTCCTACCGGGTGACGGGTCCGCGACCCTGGCGTTGCTGACCCATCACATCGCCACCGACGGCTGGTCGGTCGGCCCGCTGCTGCGCGACCTGGCGCGGGCGTACGAGGCCCGGCTGGCGGGCGCGGCGCCGGACTGGGAGCCGCTGCCGGTGCAGTACGCCGACTACACCCTGTGGCAACGGGAGTTGCTGGAGGAACCGGACGAACTGGTGGAGCACTGGCGGGCCGCCCTGGCCGGCATGCCGGGCGTGCTGGACCTGCCGACGGACCGTCCCCGGCCGGCCGAGCCCGGCGGCGGGGGCGCGACGATCGTCGCCCGCCTGGACACGGACGCGCACCGCCGACTGGTGGCGCTGGCCGAGGAGCGCGGCGCGAGCCTGCTGATGGTGGTGCAGCCCGCCCTCGCGCTGGCCCTGGCCGCGGCCGGCGCCGGCACGGACATCGCCGTCGGCACCCCGGTGGCGGGCCGGGCCGACGAGGCCCTGAACGACCTGGTCGGCTTCTTCGTGAACACCCTGGTCCTGCGCACCGACGTGTCGGGCGACGCCTCGTACGCCGAGCTGGTGGACCGGACCCGGGAGGCGGACCTGGCCGCGTACGCGCATCAGGAACTGCCCTTCGACCTGCTGGTGGAGCACCTGCGGCCGCAACGCACCTCGGCGGTCAACCCGTTCTTCCAGGTGATGCTGACCGCCCAGGAGGCGGCCGACGCGGATTCCGGCGGCCCCGAAGGGGCGTTGGGCGCCGGGCCGTTGTCCGGTCGGTTCGTCGAACCGGGCCTGGAGGTGGCGAAGTTCGACCTCAGCGCCTCCTGCGTGGAGCGGGCGGAGGGCGGGCTGGAGGTCTGGTGGCAGTACGCGGTGGACCTGTTCGACCGGGAGACGGCGCAGCTGCTGTTGGACCTGTTCGTACGCGCCCTCGCGCGGGCCGCCGCCGACCCCGACGCCCGGCCGGGCGCCCGGCCGCTGCCGACCGCCGAGGAAGCCGCGGTCCTGACCGGGCTCCGGGAGCGGCCGGCCGTGACCGCGCCCCCGCGTGCCCCCGCGACCGCCACGCACTCCCCCGCCGAGCAACTGCTGTGCGCGCTGTTCGGAGAGGTCATCGGGCTCGCCGGGCCGGTGGCCCCGGACGCCAACTTCTTCGCGGAGGGCGGCCATTCGATGATGGGGATCCGCCTGGTGAACCGCATCCGCGCGACGCTCGGGGTGCAGGCGCGGATCCGTGACCTGTTCCTCGACCCGACGCCCGCCGGCCTCGCCCGCCGGCTCCTCACCGACCCGGGCGCGGAGACCGGGCCCGCCCCGACCGCCGCGGAGGCGGAGTCGGCCCCCGGCCGGCCCGGACCGACCGCCGTGCCGGCCGCGCTGCGCCCCGAGCGGATCCCGCTGTCGTACGCGCAGCGCCGGCTGTGGTTCGTGGACCAGCTGGAGGGCCCGAGCCGCTCGTACAACATCCCCTTCGTGCTCCGTCCGGACCGGCCGCTGGAGCCGGCGGCCCTCGCCGAGGCGCTGGCCGACGTGGCGGAGCGGCACGAGGTGCTGCGGACCGTGTACCCGGCGGTGGACGGGCAGCCGTACCAGCGGGTGCGCGCGGGGGCCCGGCCGGTGCTGGACCAGGTGACCGTGCGGGAGGACGCCCCGGCGGCCGGCACGGAGGACGACGCGCAGGCCCCGCCCGGCCCCGCGCTGCGGGCCGCCGTCGACGCGGCGGCCGGGCACGTCTTCGACCTCGCGGCCGAACTGCCCTTCCGGGCGACGCTGATCGACTGCGGGACCGGTCAGGTCCTGGTGGTGCTGGTCCACCACATCGCCGCCGACGGCTGGTCCGCCGGCCCGCTGCTCGACGACCTGACCACCGCCTACGAGGCCCGGCTGGCCGGGGGCGCCCCCGGCTGGGAGCCGCTGCCGGTGCAGTACGCCGACTACACCCTGTGGGAGCGGGCCGCCCTGGAGGGCGAGGACGCCGCCGCACACATCGCCTTCTGGAAGGGGGCCCTCGCCGACGCGCCGCCCGTCCTGGAGCTCACCGGCGCCCGGACCCGGCCCGCCGAGGCCTCCCACCGGGGCGCGACGGCCCCGCTGGCCGTGGACGCCGCCACGCACGCCCGGCTGGAGCGCCTGGCCCTGGACCACGGGGCCACCCTGTTCACGGTCGTCCAGGCGGCCTTCGCCGCCACCCTCACCCGGCACGGCGCCGGCACCGACCTGCCGCTCGGCACGGTCGTGGCGGGCCGGGACGACGAGGCCCTGAACGACCTGGTCGGCTTCTTCGTCAACACCCTCGCCCTGCGCTGCGACACCTCCGGCGACCCCCGGTTCACGGAGCTGCTCGGCCGGGTCCGGGACACCGCGTACGCGGCGTACGCCCACGCCGAACTGCCCTTCGACCTGGTCGTGGAGCAGCTGAACCCCGTACGGTCCACCGCGCACCACCCCCTGGTACAGGCGGTCGTCCAGGTCCAGCCGGCCGAGGCGGGCGCGCCCCGCGCGTCGGCGCTGGCCGGGACGGCCGTCGGCACGGACTCCGGGTTCACGAAGTTCGACCTCACCCTGTCGCTGCGCGAGACGCGCGGCGCCGACGGCACTCCGGGCGGGCTGGACGGTGTACTGGAGTACGCGACGGACCTGTACGACGCGGCCACGGCCGCCGTGCTCGCCGGGCACGTGGCGCGGACGCTGCGCGCCGTGGCCCGGGACCCGGAGCAGCGGATCGGGGACGTACGGCTGCTGTCCGCCGAGGAGGAGCACCGGCTGGTCGTCGCGTACAACGACACGGCCGCGCCGCGGGCGGCGTGCGGGCTGGTGCACGAGCGGTTCGCGGCGCAGGCCCGGCGCACGCCGCGGCGGACCGCCGTCTCGTACGGGGAGGAGACCCTGCGGTACGAGGAGGTCGACGCGCGCGCCAACGCGCTGGCGCACCGGCTGATCGAGGCGGGCGTGGGCCGGGACGGGGCGGTGGGGCTGCTGATGGAGCGCACCCCGCACCTGCTGGTCGCCGCCCTCGCGGTACTCAAGTGCGGCGCCGCGTACGTGCCGTTGGATCCGCGGTTGCCGCAGGCGCGGGTGGACATGGTGATGGAGGACGTGGGCGCGCGGGTCCTGCTCGTCGGTGAGGCGCAGGCCGGCCTCCCGGCGGTGCGGGCGCAACTCGAAGGCGGAGTGCGGGTGTTGTCGGTGGACACCCCGGTGTCGGGTCATCCGACGACCGATCCGGGCGTGCCGGTCGGCGAGGACGCCCTGATGTACGTGATGTTCACCTCCGGCTCCACGGGCCGCCCCAAGGGCGTCGGCGTCACCCACCGCAACGTGGTCGACCTGGTCACCGACCGGTGCTGGGACCTGGCCAACCACCGCCGGATGCTCGTCCATTCGGCGATCGGCTTCGACGCCTCGACGTACGAGCTGTGGGTGCCGCTGCTGAACGGCGGCCAGTTGGTGATCGCCCCCGGCGACGGCACCGACGTCGCGGAGCTCGACCACGCGATCCGCAGCAACGAGGTCAGCGCCGCCTACTTCACGATGGGCCTGTTCCACATCATGGCGGACGAGGGCCTGGACACCCTCAAGCTCCTCGACGAGGTGTGGACCGGCGGCGACGTGGCCTCCCCGAGCGCCCTCCAACGGGTGCTGGACCACTGCCCGGACACGGTGCTCGTCCACTCGTACGGTCCGACCGAGACCACCTTCGCCTCGCACCAGCAGCGGTTCCCGCTGACCCAGCGGGAGGTCCGCGGCGTGTACCTGGGCGCGGCCCTCGACAACACCCGCGCCCACGTCCTGGACGGGCGGCTGCGCCCGGTGCCCGTGGGGGTCGCCGGCGAGCTGTACCTGTCCGGTACCCAGGTGGCTCGCGGATACGTGGGGCGGCCCGGCCTGACGGCCGAACGGTTCCTGCCCGACCCGTTCGCGGCGGACGGCAGCCGGATGTACCGCACCGGGGACCTCGCGCACTGGACGGCGGGCGGCGAGCTGCGCTTCCTCGGGCGGGCCGACGGCCAGGTGAAACTGCGCGGCTTCCGCATCGAACCCGGCGAGATCGAGGACACCCTCGCCCGCCACCCGGGGGTCGGACAGGTCGCCGTCACCGTCCGCGAGGACGGTCCGGGCGGCAAGCGGCTCGTGGCGTACGCCGTGCCCCGCGCCGGGCACACCCTGACCGGACCGGGGCTGCTGCGCTGGGCGGCTGACGAACTGCCCGAGCACATGGTGCCCTCGGCGGCGGTGCTGCTCGACGCGATCCCGCTGACCGTCAATGGCAAGCCCGACCGGGCGGCGCTGCCGGCGCCCGCGCCGGCCGAACGGGGCGGCGGCCGGGCGGCCCGCACCCCGCGCGAGGAGGTGCTGTGCTCGCTGTTCGCCGAGGTGTTGGGGCTGGAGCGGGTCGGCATCGACGACAACTTCTTCGCCCTGGGCGGGCATTCGCTGCTCGGCGTGCGGTTGGTGAGTCGGATGCGGACCGTGCTGGGCCTGGAGCTCGGGGTCCGCGACCTGTTCCGCACACCGACGGTCGCCGGCCTCCTCGGTGACGAGCCCTCCGGCTTCGACCCGATGGGGGTCATGCTGCCGCTGAGCACCCGGGGTGCGGAGCGGCCGCTGTTCTGCCTCCACCCGGGGACGGGCGTCGGCTGGCCGTACGCCGGACTGGCCCGCCACCTCGGGCCGGACCAGCCGCTGTACGCGGTGCAGGCGCGGGCGCTGAGCGAGCTGGGGCACTCCCCCGGGTCCGTCGAGGAGATGGTGGACGACTACCTGCCGCTGATCCGCGGGATCCAGCCGCACGGTCCGTACCGCTTCCTCGGTTGGTCCTTCGGCGGCACGGTCGCCCACGCGCTGGCGGTACGCCTCGCCGAGCTGGGCGAACGCACCGACCTGCTGGCGATGATGGACGTGCACCTGCTGCCGACGGAACCCGAGCGGCGCCGGATGACGCCGGCGCAGAAGCGGGACATGCTCGTCGGCGACGCCACCGACGAGCCCGAGGACGCCCCCTTCGACGTGGACGCGCTCATCGGGCTGGTCCGGCTGAAGGACCCGGTGCTCGGCGCCTTCTCCGACGCGGAGATCCGGTCGGTGATCGGCGCCTCCATCAACCACGCCGAAATCATGAACCTGTACGTCCCGCGCCCGGTCGCCACGGATCTTCTCTTCCTGGCGGCCCTGGAGGACGGGGAAACCGAAAACACCCTCGCCCAGCATTGGATTCCCTATGTGGAGGGCCGGGTGGAGAACCATCTGATCGGCGTGCCGCATACCAGAATGGGCGAACCGGAACCACTCGCGATGATCGGCCGTATCCTTTCCGAGAAATTGAGGAGTCTGTCATGACCAATCCTTTCGACGACACCGAGGGCACCTTCCACGTCGTGGTCAACGCCGAGGGTCAGCATGCCCTGTGGCCGGTGTTCGCCCAGGTCCCGGCCGGTTGGGAGACCGTATGGGGCGAGGGAACCCGCGCCGACGCACTCGCCTGGGTCGAGCAGCACTGGACCGACATCCGACCGCGGAGCCTGGTCGCCCAGTACTCCTGATCTAAAATCCGCACCGCGATCCGAATGGCCGTGCCCCGCACCGCGGGGCGCGGCCGTTCGCCTTTGTCCCGCCGGCCCGTGCCGGCGCCGACGGCCCGGGCCGAATTCCCCATACTGCCGCCCCAACTTCCCCTCGACCCTTCGACCGCTTTCTATATTCTGGGTATGCGACGACGGAATATGGACATCCTGCTGAGCGGAACGGCATCGGATTCCCACACCTGGAACCTGGTCTACCTCCAGCTCTTCCTGGAGGAGCTCGGACACCGGGTCCGCAACCTCGGCCCCTGCGTACCGGACGACCTGCTGACCGGAGCCTGCGCCGCGGCGGGGCCGGGCCGGCCGGACCTGGTGGTCATCAGCAGCGTCAACGGCCACGGCTACCGTGACGGGCTGGGCGCCGTACGGGCGGTGCGGCGGGCCGGGCTGACCCTGCCGGTGGTCATCGGCGGGAAGCTGGGCGTCGCCGGGGTCGCGGACCCCGAGCAGCGCGGGCGCCTCCTCGACGCCGGGTGTGACGCCGTCTTCGACGACGGGAACGTGGCCGCCCTGCGGGACTACCTCACCACGCTCGCCGTCGGCCGCTCCGCCCCGCGGGCCGTGGCATGAGCGGCGGCGCCACCCTGCTGGCCCCCGGGGTGCAGCGGGAGCCGGGCGCCCCGCAACCCGACGCCTCCTTCGGGGGCTTCGTGGCCCGCGCCGCCGCCGCCGGACAGCTCGTGGTGCAGCCCCGCATGGGGTTCGGCGACCCGCGCCGGATGCGGGCCGGACTGGAACGCACGAAGAGCGCCGTCGCCACCACCGTCGGCACCCTCACCATCGACAGCTACACCCGGGTCGGGGACGCCGCCGCGGCCCGGGCGGCGGTGGCCGAGGGCACCGCCCTCAACGGCTACCCGATCACCACCCACCCCGTCGAACTGACCCGGTCCCTGCTGGACGGCTTGGCCGGCCCCGGCTTCCCCGTCCAGGTCCGGCACGGCTCCTCGCGGCCCGAGGCCATCGTGCGGGCGCTGGTGGCCGCCGGGCTCGACGCCACCGAGGGCGGACCGGTCTCGTACTGCCTGCCCTACGGTCGGACCCCGCTCGCCGAGTCCGTGGAGAACTGGGCCCGCTGCTGCGAGCTCCTGGCCTCGCTGACGCCCGCGCCCCGGGTCCCGCACCTGGAGAGCTTCGGCGGCTGCATGCTCGGCCAACTCTGCCCGCCCGGACTATTGGTGGCGCTGAGCCTGCTGGAGGGGATGTTCTTCGTCCGGCACGGCATCCGCAGCGTCTCCCTCAGCTACGCCCAGCAGACCGACCCCGCGCAGGACGCGGAGGCCGTCCGGGCGCTGCGCCGTCTCGCCGCCGAGTTCCTGCCGGCCGGGGTGGACCGGCACGTGGTGCTCTACACCTACATGGGGGTCTTCCCGCACACCGCCCGGGGCGCCACCCGCCTGCTGGAGGCCTCGGCGCGGCTCGCCGTACGGTCCGGGGCGCAGCGGCTGATCGTCAAGACGGCCGCCGAGGCGTACCGGATCCCGACGGTGCTGGAGAACGTACGGGCGCTGGAGACGGCCGCGGCGACGGCGGCCCTGCAGGAACGCCCGTACGTCCGAAGCAGCGGGCCGGGCGGAGGGCCGCCGGATCCCCGGTTCGGCGGCGACCGGTGTGCCGGCTCCGACGGCTCCGACGGCTCCGACAGCTCCGACAGCTCCGACAGCGAGGTGTACCGGGAGGCCCGGGCCTTCGTGGAGGCGGTGCTGGAGCTGGACGAGGACCTGGGACGGGCCCTGCGGGCCGCGTTCGCGCGGGGCGTGCTGGACGTCCCCTACTGCCTGCACCCGGACAACGCGGGCCGCTCGCGCAGTTTCGTCGACGCCGGCGGACGGCTGCGCTGGTCCCGGACCGGCTCGATGCCGGCGACGCCCTGCCGAACCCCCGGCGCGGGAGCCTGCGCCCCGGACCTGGGGTCGGACGGACTGCTCGCGGCCGTGCACGGGGTGGCCCGGCGCTACGACGAACAGGAGGACGGGCAGTGACCGGACCCCGGCCGGCGAGCACACCGGCGACGACCGACCCGTCCACGACCTTCCCGCCCACGACCGACCCGTCCACGACCTTCCCGTCCACGGACGGACCCATGACCCAAAGATCGACAGGAGTCGACATGGAGCTTCGAACCCCTCCCCCGCTCGGTGAGCACCTGCGTTCGCCGCGCCTGCGCTCCGCGATGCTCGTGCAACAGGAAGCCCTGTACGCGGCGCGGGAGTTCCTGCGCGGCGAGGACTTCGTGGAGCTGCTGCCGCCGCTGATCGGTCCGGTGACGGATCCGGGCGGGCGCGGCGCGAAGGCCCTGGACGTGGACTACTACGGGCAGCCGTACAAGTTGATGACGAGCGCGATCCTCTACAAGCAGGCTTCGCTGAAGGGCTTTCCGCGGCTGTTCTACATCGCCCCGAACGTCCGGGTGGAGCCCCCGGAGACGGCGTCCACCGGCCGGCACCTGGTGGAGTTCCACCAGATCGACGTGGAGCTGGCGGGCGGGACCCGGCGCGACGTCCAGGAGCTCGCGGCCGGACTGCTGACGCACGTGGTGCGGCACGTGTGGACGGCGGTACCGCAGGTGCTCCGCGAACTGGGCCGGGACGAGCTGGAGTTCGCGGAGCTGCGGCAGGGCAAGTTCGACTCGCTGACGCACGCGGAGGCGGTGGCGCGGCTGCTGGCCGGGGGCCACGCCCAGAGCCCGGACGCGGAGATCGACTGGGCGGGCGAACGGATCCTCTCCCTGGAGGCCGACCGGCCGTTCTTCGTCAACGACTATCCGAAGGGATCGCGCGGGTTCTACGACCGCGAGGACCGGGAACGGCCGGGTGTGCTGCGGAACTTCGATCTGATCGCGCACGGCGGGTTCGGCGAGCTGGTCAGCGGCAGCGAGCGGGAGAACGACTACGCGACGATCGTCACCCGGATGCGGGAGAGCGGCGAGAACCCGGCCAAGTACGCCTGGTACCTGGAGCTGGCCCGCGAGGGCTTCGAAGCCAGTGCCGGCTTCGGGATGGGTCTCCAGCGCCTCGTGCGGTACCTGACCGGTCTGGACGCGCTCTGGCAGGTCAGCGCCTACCCGAAGCTGCCGGGGGTGATCGCCCCGTGAGCGGCGCCCTGGAAGCGGCCGGGTTCCCGGCGGACGCCGTACGGGCCCGGGCCCGGGCGGGAACGGCCGAGGTGTTCCCCGCCGCGGACGGCTACGGGACCCGCCTGTTCGGCGCCGCCCCCGAACCGACAGGCCTGGACGGCTCCGGCGGGCCGCAGCCGTCCGGCGTCGAGATCGGCGGCGACTGGCTGGACTCGCTGCGCCTCGCCCCGCCGGTGTTCATGCCCAGGCGGCTGGAGAAGCTGATCGACCTGGGCCGGGAGCCCTCGTACGAGGACGTGGACCTGCGCACCCCGGTGGGCGGCTTCGCCTCGCAACTGCCGCTCTACCTGTCGGCGTTCGGCTCCACCCGGGCCGGCAGCGGTGACCTCGGCGTGGCCGCCGCCCGGCAGGCCGCACGACTCGGCATCCCGATGGTCATCGGCGAGAACATGGTGCCGGTGCACGGCTACGGCAGCCGGTCGGCGTTGCTGGAACGGGTCGCGGCGTACGCGGAGCACCTCGCGGACGGGGTCGGTGGGGTGGTGGTGCAGCAGTCCACCGAGGACGCCGACTCCGAGGTGTGGAACCTGCTCTACAGCGATCCGGGATCCCGCCCGCTGCGGGACTCCGGGCGGCTCGGCTTCGAGCTGAAGACCGGCCAGGGCGCGAAGCCCGGGCTCGGCGGGATGACGGTGGTCGGCGCGGCCGAGGCCGAGCGGCTGGCCGGCCGGTTCACCGTTCGGGACCTGCTGGGCGAACCCGCCGGACGCCGGCTGCGGTCCGCGACCCCGGGAACCTTCACCGAGGAGATCCTGCGCCAGCAGCTGCGGTTCATGCGGAACAACTTCCCGCTGGCCCGGACCTGGGTGAAGTTCCACCCGGGCCGCGACGTCGCCCGGGCCGCCGCGACGGCGTGGACGGCGGGCGCCGACGCGGTCACCGTCGACGGCGCCGAGGGCGGCACCGGCTGGGCGCCGCGGGTGTTCCTCGACCGGGTCGGCCTGCCCCTCGGGGAATGCCTGCGCCGGATCGAACGCCCGCCCGGGGCAGCCCTGTTGGCCTCGGGTCGGATGTGGGAGGGCGGTCGCGCCGTGCGGGCCCTGGCCTTGGGCGCGACGGCGGTGGGGCTCGGCCGGGCGGCCCTGCTCGCGGTGGACGAGGACCCCGACGAGGGGCTGGTCCGGCTGGTGAAGGCGCTCGCCCTGGAGGCGCGGTTGCTGATCAGCGCCGTCGGGCAGTACCGGCCCGCCGACCTGACCCCCGAGGACCTGTGGTCGCCCGGCGACCCCGCGCCGGTGGCCGCGCTCCCGGTCGGCGGGCCGGTGTGAGCGGCCGCCCGCCGGGGGCCCCGGCCGGCGGCGCGGCCCACGTCGTGGCGCCGGGTCGCCGGGGCGGGCTCGTACGGGCCCGGTTCCGGCTCGGCGACCTGCCCGGGGTCACCGTCCGCCCCGGGCCAGCCGGGCGGGTGGCGGGCCCCGCCGCCCGCCGCGCCCTCACCGAAGCCGGGCTCGGCCACCTCGGCGGACACCTGGAGCTCCGTACGCGCGGGCCCGCGCCCCGGGCCGCCGACCTGGCCCGGGCCGGCCGCCGGGCCGTGACCCGAGCCCTGGAGACCCGGCCCCGACCTTGATCGCACGCCCCCGCCGCACCCCGTACCGCGGGCGCCGGACCTGACCGGCCGCCGAACGACCCGCGGTGCACGAACCCCCGACCCCTGAGGGGCCCGCGAGCCCCTCCCCCGAACGCCTCCCAGAGAAGGTGCTCCATGGACACCCCCGTACCGCAGCCCGTCCGGCCCCCCGACCACGAGCGGGTGCAGTGGGGCCGCGTCAGTTCCCTCGTCGGCGGCCAGGCCGCCGTGCAACTCGGCAGCTTCGCCCTGCTGATCGCCATGAACTGGACGGCGGTCGAGCTCGGCGGCACCCGCGCCGTGACGTTGCTGATGCTCGCCGCGACCGTGCCGCGCGCCCTCATGCTCATCTTCGGCGGGGCCGTCGCCGACACCCTCGGCCCCCGCTTCGTCCTGCTGCGCACCACGGCGGCCCGGGTGGCGCTGCTCGCCGTCGGCGCGGTGGTCACGGCCACCACCCAGGAGCTGTGGCCGCTGGTGGTGATCGCCCTGATCGAGGGGATCCTGTTGGGGCTGGCGGGTCCGGCGTCGGGTGTCCTGCTGCCCATGTTCGCCCGGGGCGACCAGCTCGCCCGCGCCAACTCCCTGTACGCGATGGTGCTGCGGGTGGCGCCCATCCTCGGCGCCCCCGCCGGCGCGTTCCTGATCACCGTCGGCGAACTGTGGGTGGCGATGCTGGTCGGCGCGGTGACCGGCGCCGTCTGGCTCGGCTGCCTGCTCCACGTCACCCACGGGTTCGTCCGCCCGAAGCCGGAACCGGGGGTCTCCCTGGTCAAGCGGTCCGGGGACGGGTTCCGGCTGCTGGCCCGGCACCCGCGGCTGCGGTGGATGTTCGTCGCCGCCCTCTGCCTGGACCTGGCGTTCAGCTGGCCCGCCGAGGTGGCGCTGCCCCTGCTGGTCTCCGAGCGCGGCTGGGGCGTGAGCGCGGTCGGCATCGTCCTCGCGGCGTTCAGCGTGGGCGCCCTGGGCTCCAGCGCGGTCGGCGCGGCCCTCGCGCACCGCATCCCCATGTTCGTACGGCTCGTGGTGACCGGCGTCGGCCTGGCCGCCGGGATCCTCGTGATGGCGCTGATGCCCTCGGTGCTCTCGCTGACGGCCGTCGCGGCCGGGGTCGGCCTGCTGTCGGGGCTCAACGGCCCGGCCATCGTCACCCTGTACCAGCAGTCCGCGCCGGAGGACCGGATGGGCGCCGCGATGTCCACCCTGTCCCTCGCCGGGATCGGCACCGCCCCGATCTCCATCGCCGTCTTCAGCTCGCTGTCGCTGGTCATCGGGGTCCAGACGACCTGGCTGGTGTGCGGTGCGATCGCCTTCGTCTCGCCGGTCGCCGCCGTCCTGGCCCTGCGCCACCCGGTGCACGCCGAGGAGCCGGCCGCGGAGCGGGCGCCCGTCGCGGCCTCGGTGTGAGGGGCACGCGATGGCCCTCGCGACCACCGACGACCGACTCCTGGTTCCGCGTACGCTGACCGATCCCGGTCCCGCCCGGGCGGTGGTGGTGCCGGCGAGTCCGCAGCTGTGGCTCGTGGACACCAGCGCCTACAGGGCGCACGCCGCCCGGCACGCGCCGGGCACGCTGGACGCCCAGGAGCTCGCGCGGGCGGCCGAGTTCGCGCGGGCCGCCGACCGGGACGGCTACGTCTGCGCGCACGTGGCGCTGCGCCGGCTGCTCGGCGCCTACCTGGGCCTGGCCCCGCGCGAGGTGACCGTCGAGCGGGCGCCGTGCTCGCACTGCGACGAGCCGCACGGCCGGCCCGTCCTGCCGGGCGGGGCCCTGCACTTCTCCCTGTCGCACTGCACCGGGCTCAGCCTGTTGGCCTTCGCGGACGCGCCGGTCGGCGTGGACGTGGAGGAACTGGTCGCCCCGGGCGTCATCGCGGACACCGCCGACGTCCTGCACCCGAGGGAGGCGGCGGAACTCGCCGCACTACCGGCCGCGGAACGGTCGGCGGCCTTCACCCGGGTGTGGACCCGCAAGGAGGCCTACCTCAAGGGGCTGGGCGTGGGACTGTCGGAGAATCCGGCGGCGGACTACGTGGGCGCGGGCCACCACCCGGCCCAGCCCCCGGGATGGTCCCTGACGGACGTCCGCGTCCCGGAGGGCCACCGGGCAGCGGTCGCCCTCCTCCGATGACCGGCGACGGGGGGGCGGCTCCCGGGAGCCGCGATCCGCTGCGCGTAGCCTGGCCGGAGCCGAGCACGGAGTGACCCGCGGGCCGGCTTCGGGAACGGCCCCATGGTGAAGGAGCGAGATGCGAGCACTGACGCTTGGTCCCACGAAGCATGAGCGCGTCGTGCTCTTCGCCACGGGAGCGGGCGGCGATCCGGAGCGTTACCGCCCCCTACTGGAGGACCTGGCAGCCGATGGCTGCCAGGTCATCGCGCCGCACTTCGAGCGCTTTGCCGCTCGGGAGCCGACCACCGCCGAGCTGCTCGCGCGCCCGGCCGGGTTGATCGAGGCGCTCCACCGGTGGGCATCCGATGACGCGGACGTTGTCGTGGTCGGCCATTCGATCGGTGGTTGGGCCGGCCTCTGTCTCGCCGGTGCGACGCCCCGGGGGCGGGACGGCAGACCGCTGGATGTCCCGCGCGAGCCACGCGTCGGCCGTCTCGTCCTGTACGCGCCCGCTGCCGGCTGGTTCGCCGCTCCGGACGCCTTGGACGGGGTGACGGCGCCGATGCTCGTCTTCGCGGGGGAGACGGACACCATCACGCCCGTCGAGCAGGCCGTCCGCTTGAAGGGTGCGCCGACCCGGGTCGACCTTCGCGTCGTGCCGGGCGCCGGTCACTTCAGTTTCATGCACGCGCCTCCTCCGGGCACGGTCGAGAACGAGGGTTTCGACCAGGCCCGGTTCCTCACCGACCTCGCGCAAGCGACCCGGGAGTTCGCCCTCGCGCCCTGAGGTGACGTGACCCGCCGGCACCGACGCTGCGCGGACGGCGCGGAGTTGCCGGGCGGTGTGGGTGGCGGGGCCGACCGGGCTTGACCCGCCGCGCCCGACCCGAAGCCTGAACCGGCCGACCTCCTGGTCGCCAGGGACGGTCGACGAGCCGAGTTTCGTAGGCAAACCGTTGTCGGCACATCGTTGCCCGGCCGGCCCGTCACCCGCATCCTGACGGTTCGGCACGCTCACCATGCGAAGAATGAAGGTTGCCCGCTCATGCAGCAGACCCCCGACCTCGAAAAGAACTCGCTCGGCAAGCCGGATCCGTGGGCCAAGTTCCGGGGACTCGCCTGGTGGCAGTTGGTCCTCTCGATCGCACCGATCATCCTGTTGCCGATCGGCGGGGCGATAGGCGGGGTCATCGGGGCGGCGGGCCTCTTCGCGAACCTCTCCCTCGCCCGCAAGCCGTTCGGGACGCCGGCCAAGCTCCTGGCGATGCTGGGCGCGGTACTCGCCTCCTACCTGGCGTACCTCCTCGTCGCGGGTCTCGTCCACAGCCTGTTCAAGGACTGACCCTCCGGCCGGGAATCCTGATCCCGACGCCCGTGGAGCCGGCGAACGGCAGGCCGTCCGTGCCCTGCGGGGCGGCGGCTCCCGCCGGGGCCGTGCCCAGGACCAGGCCCAGGGCCGCGAGTGCGGCCACCGCGGTGCCCGCCATCCGATTCCGTATGCTCATGCCGTCGACTCCCTCGGTTACCGGCGCGTAAGTCGCCTGGAGGTTATGGGAGTTCAGTGACAGGCGGAAGGACGGCGGATGGCGGGCCGAGGACGGCGAGGCCGGCTGTGAGGGCGGACACGTTCCGGTCCGGGAACCCCTGCCGCCTTTGCGCCCGTCGAACAGGACGTTGGACGATCGACGAGGGCGGGAGCACCTGATGCCGGGCTGGACGAGGGGGCGGACCGTACGGGTCCTCCTGCCGGCCGTCGCTTGCTGCGCCCTGGTGGCCGGCGGCTTCGCCCACCGGGCGGAACTGGCCGCGCTGTTCGGGCCCGTCGCGCGGGGCGACGCCGCGCGCGGAAGCTACGCACAGGATCCCGGGCTCGCGGATCGGGCCGGCGCCGACGTACGGGCGACCCTGCGCGAGGGCGTCGCGGCAGGCGCCCGTCCGCTCGCCGCGACCGGACAAGACCCGGCCGCCGGGTGGCGGCCCTCCGACCCATTGGAGGCCCGGCCCGTGCCCACCGATCCCGCGATCGGGGCCCTGTTCTCGCCCGGCTCGGACTGGGACGGCGACCACCACTGCTCCGGGAGCGTGCTCCACTCCCCGACCGGCGACCTCGTCGTCACCGCCGCGCACTGCGTGTACCAGGGCGGCTTCCGCACCAACCTCGCCTTCGTCCCCGGCTACCGTGACGGGGTCGCCCCGTACGGCGTCTGGGTGCCCACCCGCATCGAGGTCAACCCCCGCTGGGTCCGCTCGGCCGACCCGGACCACGACGTGGCCTTCCTGCGGGTGCGCCGGGCCGGTGAGCCCGGGGCCGCACTGGAGGAGGTCACCGGGGCGCTGTCGCCCGGCTTCGGGCCCGAACTGCCCGCGCCGGCGCGGCTGGTGGGCTACCCGAACGACGGCGAGGCGCCGCTGGGTTGCGCCAACACGGCCGTCGCCGCCGGACCGACGCAGCTGCGGCTGGACTGCGCTGACGTACCCAACGGCACCAGTGGCGGCCCGCTCGTGACCGGGGACCGGACCCTGATCGGGGTGATCGGCGGCCGCGACGGGGGCGGGGACGAGGAAACCTCGTACAGCAGCCATCTCGGCGCGGACGCCCGTGCCCTGTACGAGCGCGCGACCACGGCCCAGGCCGGCTGACCGACGGGCGGCCGTGGGGCGCACCGGCCGCGGGCGTCCCCCGTCACACCCGGCCGGCCATGGCCCTACGGGCCCGATGGCGGCGGATGGTGGGGCGGGTAGGCGGGGGTGGTCGGCAGGCGCCACTTCGACAGGACCCGCAGCATCGTCGCCGGTCCGAGCAGGGCGTTGGGCGGGGTGGACAGCGACAGCACCCCGAAGAAGCGGGACGAGAGCGCCGGGTCGGCATTGGCGCCGACCATGACGCGGGACATTTGGCTTCCGCTCCCCTCCCTAACGGGATGGGATTCCTACCACGGTCGCATGACCGCCTCGGTGGGTTCCTGCTTCTTCGCGCTGTGCCGGAACAAGTTCCGGTCCTACCCGCGCTCGACAGGCTGACACTGCCAGTCCGGCAGCCTTGGCGACGTTGACCGCCGCATTGATGTCCCGGTCCAGCCACGCACCGCACGCCCGGCACTGCCAGATACGGATGTGCAGCGGCTTGGGGCCATCCTTGACGCCGCACTGCGAGCAGACCTGCGAGGTCGGCTCGAAGCGGCCGATCCGTACGAGGATCCGCCCGTACCGGGCGGCCTTGTACTCCAGCATCGTCACGAACGCCGACCATCCGGCGTCGTGAATCGACTTGGCCATGCGCGTCCGGGCGAGTCCCCTGACCGCCAGGTCTTCCACTGCGACCGCTTGGTTCTCGCGGATCAGCTTGGTGGAGAGCCGGTGGTGGAACTCGCGCCGAGCGTCGGCCACCCGTGCGTGCGCGCGGGCGACCTTGATACGGGCCTTGGCCCGGTTGTGGGAACCCTTGGCCTTGCGGGACAGACGGCGCTGTTCCCGCTTCAGTTTCTTCTCGGCCCGGCGCAGAAAACGCGGGGATTCGATCCTCGTGCCATCCGAGAGGATCGCGAAGTGCGTGAGACCCAGGTCGATACCCACCTCGGGCCTCACCTCCGGCAGCGTCTCATCCCCGCTGGTCTCGACCACGAACGAACAGAAGTACCGTCCGGCCGCATCCTTGACCACGGTCACCGTCGACGGAACCGACGGCAGGGCGCGGGACCATTTCACCCGCACATCGCCGATCTTCGGCAAGGACAGGTCACCGCCGGTCGTGATCCTCCACCGGGCGTTCGCGGTGAACCGTACGGCCTGCCGATTGTCCTTACGGGACTTGAACCGGGGCGCGCCCATGCGAGGGCGCTTGCCCTTGAGGCCGTCGAAGAAGTTCCGGTAGGCGGTATCCAGGTCCCGAAGGGACTGCTGGAGCACGACGGCGGACACCTCGCCGAGCCAGCCCCGTTCGTCGGTCCTCTTCGCCTCGGTGATCAGCAGCTTCGACAGGTCCCCCGTCCTCGGGAACGGCGCACCTTCCATACGGGCGGTCTCACGAGCACGGAGCGCATCGTTGTAGACCACCCGCGAGCACCCGAACGCCCTGGCAAGCGCCGAGCGCTGCGGACCGTTCGGGTACATCCGGAAGGAATACCTGAGCTGCATGACGATCAGCGTACTCAGCTGGTTTATGACCTCATATCAGAACATTCGTACTGGTCGGCACTGCACTTTCGCCCTCCACGCCCTCGACCACGGTCACGCGGGCGAACCGCTCCGCGAGCACCCGCGCCGCCAACAGCCCGGCGAGACCGGCCCCGAGGACCACGGCGTGGTCGTCCCGGGCTTCTGGGTGGTTGTCCGGAGTGTCGTCCATACCCCTGATTGTCGGGCGGCCCGCCCGGCCCGGTCAGGCCCCGACCCGGGGCGCCCGGAGGCGTCCGGGGGGCGCCAGGGGGCGCTCACCGGCGGACGCCCGCCCCACCGGATCCCGCGCCCGGACCCCCGTCCCACACCGACGGCCCCGGCCGAGCCGCCGTACGGATCCACCCGGGCGGGGACCGCAGCCCCTGACCGCGGTCAGGCCGGGCCCGGGGTCGACGCCGCGACGAGGACGTCGCCCGCCGCGACCCGGCTGTACAGGACCGTGCGGCCGGTGCGCCGGCGCAGTACCAGGCCTGCCGCGAGGAGGACCTTCAGCTGCCCGGCGACCGCGCCCAGGCTGTACCCGGTCAACGCCACCAGCTGCGTCGTGGACTTCGGGCTCTCCAGCAGGACCAGCACCTTCGCCCGGACCGGCCCCAGCAGCCGGACCAGGGCCTGCGGGGCCGGCCGCGCGGCGCCCTGGGTGAGCTGGCCCGCGCACGGGTAGACCAGCGCGTGCCGACGGGTCCCGGTCCAGCTCACCCACCCGTGTCCCGGCGTCACGGGGACGAAGACCAGCCCGGCGTCCCCCGACAGTTCGCGCGGCCGCCGCTGCTGGAGGTTGATCCGCAGCCGCCCCTCGCCCAACCAGGCCATGTCCGGCCGCATCCCGGACAGGGCCTCGGCCAGACCGCCCCGACCCAGGTGCCGGGTACGGACCAGGACGTCCGCCTCCGCGACCCGGCGGCGGCGCTCCCAGTCCGGGCGCACGGCCTCCGCCCACACCCACTCCAGCAGCTCCGCCGTCCTCGGGCCCAGTCCCCGGGCCCGGACGAGCGCGTCGGGGAGTCCGGACGCGGCGCGCAGGTCCGTACGCACCACCGCGTCCGGGGTCGCGCGTACGGAGGCCAGCTCCTCCTCGAACGGGCGCCCGTCGGGCGGCGGCGTGAGGTACCCCGCGATCCACCGTCGGCCGAAGGCGGCCCGTACCAGCTCGGCGGTCAGGGGTTCGGCGGCCAGCCGGGCCCGGTAGTGCGGGAACCGGTCCTCCAGCCAGGCCCGCTCGGCGGGGTGCGTCGCGGTCCGCCGGTGCAACGCCATCAGCGCGGCCGTGGTCTCCGCGAGCGCGGACACCACGAACCGGCTCCGCGCCAGCGCGTCCGTGTCGATCCGCCACCACCCCATGCGCCCCGCCTCCCGCTCCCCCGCCCGTCCACCACCGACCGGGCCAGTGTCCCCCGCCGCACGCGACCCACCCGCCCCGGGCGCCCGGCGACCCACCGCCCCGCGGTCACGGCGACCCACCGCCCCGCGGCGCCGCCACCTTTCGCGCCCACGCGAAACATTGGGGCCGCCCGCCCGCCCGTACCGAGACTCCCCGCATGCCCCGCTCCTACCGCTCGCTCGCCCGTGTCCCCGAGTTCACGCCCTTCTTCGCCGCCGCCGCGCTCCGCACCGGCGCGGCCACCGTCGGCGGGCTCGCCCTCGGCGTCCTCGTCCACGACCGCACCGGCAGCCCGTTCCTCGCCGCCCTCGCCATGTTCGGCCCCTCCCTCGCCCAGGTGCTCGGCGCGACCCTGCTGCTGTCCGCCGCCGACCGATTGCCCCCGCGCGCCGCCCTCGCCTCCCTGGCCGTGCTCGCCGCCGCCGGCACCGCCGTGCTCGCCCTCCCCGGCCTGTCCGGGTGGGCGGTGTGCGCGGTACTCCTTGGCCAGGGCCTCGCCGACTCCCTCGCGGGCGGGGTCCGGTACGGGCTGCTCACCGAGATCCTGCCCGCCGACGACTACCTCGCCGGCCGGTCCCTGCTCGCCGTCTGCGCCGGCGTGACGCAGATCGCCGGATTCGCCCTCGGCGGGCTGCTGCTCGCCGTGCTCTCCCCGAGCGGGGCCCTGCTGGTGGCCGCCGGGCTGGGGTCGGCCGCGGCGGTCACCGTCCGCCTCGGCCTGAGCCGTCGCCCCGCCCGGGCCGGCGGGCGCCCGTCCGTCCGCGAGACCTGGCGGGTCAACGTCCTGCTCCTCTCCGACCCGGCACGCCGCCGGCTCTACCTGGCCCTGTGGGTGCCCAACGGGCTGATCGTCGGCTGCGAATCCCTGTTCGTCCCCTACGACCCCGCACATGCCGGGCTGCTGTTCGGCTGCGCCGCCGCCGGCATGCTCGCCGGGGACACCGTCGCCGGGCGGTGGTTGCCCGCCCACCTGCGGATCCGGCTCGCGGCCCCGCTCCGGCTGCTGCTCGCCGCGCCCTACCCGGTGTTCCTGCTGGAGCCCGGACCACTGGTCGCCGCGACCGCCGTCACCGTCGCCTCCGTCGGATACTCGGCCGGGCTGCTCATGCAGGAACGCCTCCTCCCGCTGCTCCCCGAAGGGACCCGGGGCCAGGCGCTCGGGTTGCACTCGGCCGGAATGCTGACGATGCAGGGCGTGTGCGCGGCGCTCGCCGGAGCCGTCGCCCAGTACACCTCGCCGGCCGTCGCGATCACCTCCCTGGCCTGCGCCTCGATGGCGGTCACCCTGGCACTGGAGCCCGGGCTCCACCCCAGTAAGCTGCGGGTCCGTCCCCCGCACGCTCCTTCTCCCGTTGCCCGAGGTACCGCGCAGTGAGCTCCCCCGCACCCCCCTCCCCGGTGACGGTCGTCGGCCTCGGCGCCGACGGCTGGGCCGGGCTCGCCGCCGCCGCGCGGTCCGCGCTGTCCTCGGCCGAGGTACTGATCGGCGGGCCGCGCCAACTGGACCTGCTGCCCGCCGACGCCTGCGCCGGCCTGCGCGTCGCCTGGCCGAGCCCGCTGCGGCCGGCCGTGCCGAAGCTGACCGCCGAACACGCGGGCCGCCGGATCGCCGTACTGGCCAGCGGGGACCCCATGTTCTACGGGATCGGTCGCGCGCTCAGTGAGGAACTGGGCCCGCAGCGGCTGCTGGTCCACCCCCACCCGTCCTCCGTGTCGTACGCGTGCGCCCGCCTGGGCTGGCCCGTCGAGGACACCGAGGTCGTCACCGTCGTCGGCCGTCCCGTGGCCCGGCTCACGGCCGCCCTCCACGAGGGCCGGCGGGTGCTCGTACTGAGCGCGGGCGCCGCCTCCCCCGGCGAGATCGCCGCGCTGCTGCGCGCGCGGGGCTTCGGGCCCAGCCGGATGCGGGTGCTGGAACAGCTCGGTTCCGAACGGGAGGACCTCCGCGAGGGGACCGCCGAGCAGTGGGAGCACCCGCCCGGTGACGCCCTCAACGTGGTTGCCGTGGACTGCCGGCGCGACCCCGCGCACCCGGCCCCGCGCCTCGGCGCGACCCCGGGCCTGCCGGACGCGGCGTACGAGCACGACGGCCAGCTCACCAAGCGGCACGTGCGCGCCGCGACCCTGTGCGCGCTGGCGCCGGCCCCCGGCGAGCTGCTGTGGGACATCGGCGGCGGCTCCGGCTCCATCGGCATCGAGTGGATGCGTACGCACCCGTCCTGCCGGGCGGTGGCGGTGGAGCGCGTACCGGAGCGGGCCGCCCGCATCACCCGCAACGCGGACGCCCTCGGCGTCCCGGGGCTGCGCGTGGTCACCGGCGCGGCGCCCGACGCGCTGGCCGCACTGCCCGTCCCCGACGCGGTGTTCATCGGCGGCGGGCTGACCGCCCCGGGCCTGCTCGACGCGGCGTGGGAGGCGCTGGCCCCCGGCGGCCGGCTCGTGGTCAACACGGTCACCCTGGAATCGGAGGCGGTCCTCACCGACCGCTACCGCCGGCACGGCGGTGACCTGGTGAAACTGGCCGTCGCGCACGCCGTGCCGGTCGGTGGTTTCACGGGCTGGCGCCAGGCGATGGCGGTCACCCAGTGGTCGGTGACGAAGCCCGCCGCGAGGGCGACGGACCCGGCGAACGAGACGCACGACGCGGACGACGCGAGCTGCGCGATCCGCACGAACGAGGCAGAGGCGGAACGGACATGACCGTGTACTTCATCGGGGCGGGCCCCGGCGCCGCCGACCTGATCACCGTGCGCGGTGCCCGACGGCTGGCCGTCTCGCCCGTGTGCCTGTACGCGGGCAGTCTCGTACCGCGCGAGCTGCTCGCCGAATGCCCGGCGGACGCCCGGCTGGTGGACACCTCGCGGTTGAACCTGGACGAGATCGTCGCCGAGTTCGTACGGGCCCACGCGGCCGGTCAGGACGTGGCCCGGCTGCACTCGGGCGACCCGTCCGTGTTCAGCGCGGTCGCCGAGCAGATGCGCCGCCTCGACGCGGCGGGCATCCCCTACGAGGTCGTGCCCGGCGTACCCGCCTTCGCGGCGGCCGCGGCGGCGCTGAAGCGGGAGCTGACGGTGCCCACCGTCGGCCAGACCGTGATCCTGACCCGGATCGCCCAGCAGGCCACGCCGATGCCCCCCGGCGAGGACCTGGCCACGCTGGGCCGCAGCGGCGCGCTGTTGGTGCTGCACCTGGCCACCCGGTACGCGGACCGCGTCGTCGAGGAACTGCTGCCGCACTACGGGGCGGACTGCCCGGCGGCGGTCGTCGCCATGGCCAGCCGCCCCGACGAACTGGTCCTGCGCGGAACCCTCGCCGACATCGCCGGCCAGGTGAAGGAGGCGGGCCTGGTGCGCACCGCGGTGATCCTGGTGGGCCGCACGCTGGGCGCCGAGCAGTTCCGCGACAGCCACCTGTACTCCGCCGAGCGCGACCGGCATGCCTGCTGAACCGGGCCCCGCCGGCGGCGTGCCCGCCCGGGTGTCGCTCGGGCACGTGCTGCTGCTGGGCGGTACGACGGAGGCCCGCCGCCTCGCGGAGGCGCTGGCGGGGCAGGGCGCGTACCGGGTGACGACCTCGCTGGCGGGCCGGGTCGCCGCGCCCGTGCTGCCGCCGGGCGAGGTCCGCGTCGGTGGTTTCGGCGGGCCCACCGGTCTGGCCGAGTGGATCGCCGCCCACGGTGTGACGCACCTGGTCGACGCCACGCATCCGTTCGCGGAGCGGATGAGCTTCAACGCGGCCGCGGCGGCGCAGAGTTCGGGAGTACCGCTGCTCGCGCTGCGCCGCCCGGGGTGGACTCCGGAGCCCGGCGACGACTGGACCTTCACGGACTCCCTCGCCGAGGCCGCCGCCGCCCTGCCGTCGCTGGGCCGGCGGGCCTTCCTGACCACCGGCCGCACCGGCCTGCACGCGTTCGCGGGGCTCACCGACACCTGGTTCCTGGTGCGTTCGGTGGATCCGCCGGCCGGAGCGGTACCGCCCAGGCTGGAAGTGCTCTTGGCGCGGGGCCCGTTCGGCCTCGACGCGGAGCGGGAGCTGTTGGCCCGGCACGGCATCGACGTGTTGGTGACGAAGGACAGCGGTGGTTCGGCGACCGCCCCGAAGCTGACGGCCGCCCGCGAGGCGGGCCTCCCGGTCCTCGTCGTACGCCGCCCTCCGGTCCCGGCCGGGGTCGCCGAGACCGGGTCGCCGGAAGCGGTGGTGCGCTGGCTGGAGACCGGTGAAGGGCGGGACGGGTCGGCCTGACGCCGTCCGTCCCGCCCTCACCGCTCACCGCCCGCCACGGTCCGTCAACTGCCGGGCCGGCTCAGGGATAGCGGCGCGGCGTCCAGGTGACCCTCGATCCGTCGGGCCGTTCGGTGACCCGGGTCTGCGAAGAGCCGATCAGCAGGATGGTGCGCATGTCGACCTCGGCGGGCTCCAGTTCGGCCAGCGTGACGATCCGCACCGACTGCTCCGGGCCGCCCACGTCCCGGGCGACGACCACCGGGGTCTGCGGCGGCCGCAGCTCCAGCAGCAGCTCCCGGGCCTGCGCCACCTGCCAGGTGCGGGTGCGGGAGCCCGGGTTGTACAGGGCGAGCACCAGGTCGGCGGCGGCCGCGGCGCGCAGCCGCTCCGCGATGACCTCCCACGGCTTGAGCCGGTCGGACAGCGAGATGGTCGCGTAGTCGTGACCGAGGGGGGCTCCGGCCGCGGCGGCCGCCGCGTTGGCGGCGGTCACCCCCGGCAGGACCCGTACGGGCACCTCCGCGTACTCGGGCTGCGCTGCCACTTCCAGGACGGCGGTGGCCATGGCGAAGACGCCCGGGTCCCCGCCGGAGACGACGGCGACCCGCTTGCCGCGCCGGGCGAGGTCGAGGGCGAACTCGGCCCGCTCGGACTCCACCTTGTTGTCGGAACCGTGCCTGACCTGGCCCGGCTTGGCGGGGATCCTGTCGAGGTAGGTCGTGTACCCGACGAGCACCTCGGCGTCGGCCAGCGCCCGCCGGGTCTCGGCGGTGATCCACAGCGGCCCGGCCGGGCCGGTGCCGACGACGGCGACCTCGCCGGGGCCGGACGGCACGCTGCCCGGGTTGCCGATCCGGCTGGGCACGACGGCGACGGCGAAGTACGGCACCGACTCCGGGTCCGTGTCCGCCAGCAGGCCGGTGCGTTCGCCCTCCATGGTGGCGCGCTCCACGTAGCGGGCCTCGGCGAGCCGGCCACTGTTCTCCATGGCCCGCCGGACCGTGGGGAAGGTCCGGCCGAGCTTCATCACGACGGCCGAGTCGGTGGCGGCGAGCCGGGCCGTCAGCTCCTCCTCCGACAGGGTGCCGGGCAGGATGGTCAGTACTTCCTCGCCCTCGACGAGGGGGGTGCCGAGCCGGGCGGCGGCGGCGCTCACCGAGGTGACCCCGGGGATCACCTCGGCCTCGTACCGGTCGGCGAGACGCTTGTGCATGTGCATGTAGGAGCCGTAGAAGAGCGGGTCGCCCTCCGCGAGCACCGCGACGGTGCGGCCGGCGTCCAGGTGCGCGGCGAGGCGGGCGGCGGAGGCCTCGTAGAACTCCTCCATCGCGCCCTGGTAGCCGCCGGGGTGGTCGGTGGTCTCGGTGGTGACCGGGTAGACCAGCGGTTCCTCGACGTGGTCGTCGCGCAGGTGCTTCGCGGCGATCGAGCGGGCGATCGAGCGGCCGTGGCGGGCGCTGTGGTAGGCCACCACGTCGGCCTGGGCGATCACTTCGACGGCGCGCAGGGTCATGAGGGACGGGTCGCCGGGGCCGAGCCCGACGCCGTAGAGGCGTCCCTTGGTCGGTGCGGTGCTCATTCGGCCACGCTCGCGATGGCGTTGACGGCGGCGGCCGCGATGGCGCTGCCACCGCGTCGGCCCCGCACGATCAGGTGGTCGAGGCCCGAGGGGTGCGCGGCGAGGGCGTCCTTGGACTCGGCGGCGCCGATGAAACCGACGGGCACGCCGATGACGGCGGCCGGGCGCGGAGCGCCCTCCTCGATCATCTCCAGCAGCCGGAACAGGGCGGTCGGCGCGTTGCCGACGGCGATCACGGAGCCCTCCAACAGGCCCCGGTCGCGCCAGACTTCGAGGGCGGCGGCGCTGCGCGTCGTGCCCATCCTCGCGGCGAGTTCCGGTACGGCCGGGTCGGAGAGGGTGCAGATCACCTCGTTGTCGGCGGGCAGCCGCTTACGGGTGACCCCGCTGGCGACCATCTGGACGTCGCAGAGGATCGGCGCGCCGGCCTCCAGGGCGGCGCGGGCCCGCAGCACGACCTCGGGGGTCCAGCCGAGGTCCTGGGGGAGGTCGGTCATGCCGCAGGCGTGAATCATGCGCACCGCGACCTGGGCGACCGAGGCGGGCAGCCCGGAGAGGTCCGCCTCGGCGCGGATCGTGGCAAAGGACTGGCGGTAGATGGCCGCGCCGTCCTTCTCGTACTCGAACACGGTGTACTCGCTCATTTCTTCACTGTCTTCACTGCGGCGGTGAGGGGCTGTTGTCATGACTGTTGCTGCTGCTGTTGCTGCCGTGTACCGCTGTCGCCGTCGCCGGGCCTGCTGTCGCGCGCGGCCTTGAGTGCGGCCGCCAGGCCGTGGCGAGGGACCGGTACGGGGTCCCGTCCGTGCACGGAGAGCGCGTACGCGTCGGCGGTCGCGACGAGGTCCACCCAGGCGGCGCCGCGCGGGTGCCCGCACCGGCGCTCGCAGCCGGACCAGTGCACGGGCAGCGCTCCGGCCGACCCGGCCACGACCGCGCGCGCGTCGGCCCGTACGTCGGCCAGGGATTTGGCGCAACCGGGCCGCCCGGTACAGGCGGTGACGGACTGCCAGGGATCGTCGGCGGCGACGACCAGGCCGGCCGCCTCGATCAGGGCGGCGCCGCCGCCGAGCCCGGTGGTGCTCACCGACGGCAGCACGACGGTCCGCCAAGGAGTGACGCGCAGGCCGCCGTCCCCCTGGGAGGCGACCTGTACGAGCACCTCCCACTGGCCGGCGTCGAACCGACCCAGGGGCGGCAGCACGCACAAGGGGGTCGACTCCCCCGCGCCGCTGCCCCAGGGGCGGGGCGGCGGCGCGTACGGCAGGCGCACCTCGGGCACGGGGCGGGCCTCGATGCCGGCGACGGCCAAACGCCGACCCAACTCGCTCTCGTCCAGCCCGAGTTGCGCGGGCAACTCGGCCACCCGCCAGGCTCGGGTACCGGCGGAGGCGGCCGCGTCCAGGAAGTACTCGGCGGCCAGCAGCGCCGCCCGGGGAGCGTCGCCGGCGGCGACGTCGAGGGCGCCGTCCGCCGCGCCGAGACGGATCAGCGCCCGGCCCGCGGGCAGGGCGAGGGCGGTCACGTCGGGGTCGAGGGTGGCGACGTCCCCGCGGCCGTCGTCGAGGGCGAACAGGAACCGCCCGGACAGGGCGGCCGCGCGGGTGCTCGCGCACAGCAGCCGGTCCAGTTCCCCGACCCACGGCGTGACGTCGGGCCGCCCGTCGTCGAAGAGCCCGGACACCGGGGTGGCCACGATGTTGCGCACGCGTTCGTGGGTGGGCGCGGGCAGCAGGCCGGCCGCCGTCAGCAGCTCGGCGAGTCCCGCGCCGCAGGTCTCCGTCAGGCCCCGGAGCTGGACGTTGCCGCGCGAGGTGAGTTCCAGGTTCCCGTCCCCGAACCGGTCGGCGGCGAGCCCGAGCGCGGCGGCCTGCTCGACCGTGAGCAGCCCGCCGGGGATCCGGACGCGCGCCAGCAGCCCGTCGTCCGCCGCGTGCAGACGCAGCGCGCCGGGGCAGGCGTCACCGCGGTCCCGTATGACGGGTTCGTCCCGCGATGCGACGGAAGGGGACTGGGGCATGGCCGCGAGCATACCCACGATTGCCCACCCCCGACCTGTGTCCGTCACCACCCCCACCCCCCGGACCAGCCACGACCCGCACCCGGACCAACCCGCCCGCCCCACCCGCGCCCCCGCCCCCGGACCCCCGGCGGAGCAACACGTCACCCCCGCTGCCGGCCAGGGACCCGGCCGCCTAGGATGACCTTCCGACGGACCGTTCGGCCCGTCGTCGCCGAGGACGGCGACATGGGAGGAAGCCCGGTGCGAATCCGGCGCGGTCCCGCCACTGTGAACCCCGCGGAGCGATCGGCGGGGTGAGTCAGGAACTCCCGCTGTCCTCACTGCCCGGGGCGCGGAAACCCCGAGGAAGGCCTGCCGCCGCATGATCCTGTTGCTGTCGACGTCCGACACCGATCTGCTGAGCGCCCGCGCGGCGAACGCGGCGGACGCCCCGGTCCCGTACCGGTTCGCGAACCCCTCCCGCCTCCCCCTGGACGACCTCCCCGGGCTCCTCGAAGGCGTCGACCTGGTCGTCGTACGCCTCCTCGGCGGCCTGCGCGCCTGGCAGGAGGGCCTCGACCTGCTCCTGGCTCCCGACCAGACCCGTCCGGTGGTCGTGCTCACCGGCGAACAGGCCCCGGACGCACAGCTGATGGAGGCGTCCACCGTCCCCATCGGCATCGCCGCCGAGGCGCACGGCTACCTCGCGCACGGCGGACCGGCCAACCTGGACCAGCTCGCCCGCTTCCTCTCGGACACGGTCCTGCTGACGGGTCACGGCTTCGAGCCGCCCGCCGCCTCCGCGACCTGGGGCCCCCTGGAGCGCACCCCGGGCCGCACCACCGGCCCGCTCGTCGCCGTGCTGTACTACCGCGCGCACCAGATGAGCGGCAACACCGCCTTCGTGCACGCCCTGTGCGAGGCCGTCGAGGCCCACGACGCGCAGGTGCTGCCGCTGTACGTGTCCTCCCTGCGCACCCCCGAACCGGAGCTGATCGCCGCTCTGCGGTCGGCGGACGCGGTCGTCACGACGGTGCTCGCGGCCGGCGGCACCCGCCCCGCGACCGCCTCCGCCGGCGGCGACGACGAGTCCTGGGACGCGGGCGCCCTCGCCTCGCTCGGCGTACCGATCCTGCAGGCCCTGTGCCTGACCGGCTCCCGCGGCACCTGGGAGGAGAACGACGAGGGGCTGTCCCCGTTGGACGCCGCGACGCAGGTCGCCGTCCCGGAGTTCGACGGCCGGCTGATCACCGTCCCGTTCTCCTTCAAGGAGATCGACGAGGACGGCCTGCCCGCCTACGTCGCCGATCCCGAGCGCGCCGCCCGCGTCGCCGGGATCGCCGTGCGCCACGCCCGGCTGCGGCACATCGACCGGCGCGACAAGAAGGTCGCCCTGGTCCTCTCCGCGTACCCCACCAAGCACTCCCGCATCGGCAACGCGGTCGGCCTGGACACCCCGGCCAGCGCCGTGGAGCTGCTGCGCACCCTGATCGCCGGCGGCTACGACTTCGGTCCCGCCGACGGGATCCCGGGCCTGGTCTCCGGCGACGGCGACGAGCTGATCCGTGCGTTGATCGAGGCGGGCGGCCACGACCAGGACTGGCTGACCGAGGAGCAGTTGGCCCGCAACCCGGTCCGCATCCCGGCCGCCGACTACCGGCGCTGGTTCGCGCAGCTGCCTGCGGAGCTGCGCGAGAGCGTGGAGCGGCACTGGGGCGAGGCCCCCGGCAGCATGTTCGTCGACCACTCGGCGAACCCGGAGGGCGACATCGTCCTGGCGGCGCTGCGCCGCGGGAACCTGCTGATCCTGATCCAGCCGCCGCGCGGCTTCGGCGAGAACCCGATCGCGATCTACCACGACCCGGACCTGCCGCCGTCGCACCACTACCTGGCCGCGTACCGCTGGATCCAGGCCCGGGAGCAGGACGGCGGCTTCGGCGCCGACGCGATGATCCACCTGGGCAAGCACGGCAACCTGGAGTGGCTGCCGGGCAAGAACGCGGGCCTGTCCGCGTCCTGCGCGCCCGATGCCGCGCTCGGTGACCTGCCGCTCATCTACCCGTTCCTGGTGAACGACCCGGGCGAGGGCACGCAGGCCAAGCGCCGCGTGCACGCCACCCTGGTCGACCACCTGGTGCCGCCGATGGCGCGCGCGGAGTCGTACGGCGACATCGCCCGGCTGGAACAGCACCTGGACGAGTACGCGCAGATCTCGGCGATGGACCCGTCGAAGCTGCCGGCGATCCGGGCGCAGATCTGGACCCTGATCCAGGCGGCGAAGCTGGACCACGACCTGGGGCTGGAGGAGCGTCCGGACGACGACGGCTTCGACGACTTCCTGCTGCACGTCGACGGCTGGTTGTGCGAGGTCAAGGACGCCCAGATCCGCGACGGGCTGCACGTGCTGGGCGGCGCGCCGACCGGTACGGCCCGGGTGAACCTGGTCCTGGCGATCCTGCGCGCCCGCCAGATCTGGGGCGGGACCACGGCCCTGCCGGGTCTGCGCGAGGCGCTGGGCCTGGACGAGTCCGCGGCGACGCGGACCTCGGCCGACGCCGTCGAGGAGCAGGCCCGCGCGCTGGTGCAGGCGATGGAGGACGCGGACTGGTCGCTCGACGCGGTCGCCGGCGTGACGGCGGGCCACTCCGCGGACGTGGCGGCCGTACTGGACTTCGCCGCGCGCGAGGTCGTGCCGCGCCTGGCCGGCACGACGGACGAGATCGCCCACGTGGTGTCCGCGCTGGACGGCGCCTTCGTCCCGGCCGGCCCCTCGGGCTCGCCGCTGCGCGGCTTGGTCAACGTCCTGCCGACGGGCCGCAACTTCTACTCGGTGGACCCGAAGGCCGTCCCCTCGCGCCTGGCGTGGGAGACGGGTCAGGCGCTCGCGGAGTCGCTGCTGACCCGCTACCGCACGGACAACGGCGAGTGGCCGGCCTCGGTCGGCCTGTCCCTGTGGGGCACCAGCGCGATGCGGACGGCCGGCGACGACATCGCCGAGGCCCTGTCGCTGCTGGGCGTGCGGCCGGTGTGGGACGAGGCCTCGCGCCGCGTCACCGGCATCGAGGCGATCCCGCTCGCCGAGCTGGGCCGCCCCCGCATCGACGTGACACTGCGCATCTCGGGCTTCTTCCGCGACGCGTTCCCCCACGTCATCGGTCTCCTGGACGACGCGGTGCGGCTGGCGGCCTCGCTGGAGGAGCCCGCCGAGTCGAACTTCGTACGCGCCCACGCCCAGGCCGACCTGGCCGAGCACGGTGACGAGCGCCGCGCGACGACCCGCATCTTCGGCTCCCGCCCGGGCACCTACGGCGCGGGCATCCTCCAGCTGATCGACTCCCGCGACTGGCGCACGGACGCCGACCTCGCGGAGGTCTACACGGTGTGGGGCGGGTACGCGTACGGCCGCGGCCTCGAAGGACGCCCGGCCCGGGACGAGATGGAGACCGCGTACAAGCGGATCACCGTCGCGGCGAAGAACACGGACACCCGCGAGCACGACATCGCGGACTCCGACGACTACTTCCAGTACCACGGTGGCATGGTGGCCACCGTCCGCGCGCTGCGCGGCACGGCCCCGGAGGCGTACATCGGCGACTCCACCCGCCCGGAAACGGTCAAGACCCGCACCCTGGTCGAGGAGACCTCCCGCGTCTTCCGCGCCCGCGTCGTCAACCCCAAGTGGATCGAGGCGATGCGCCGCCACGGCTACAAGGGTGCCTTCGAGCTGGCGGCGACGGTCGACTACCTCTTCGGCTACGACGCCACGACCGGCGTGGTCGCCGACTGGATGTACGACAAGCTGACGGAGACGTACGTCCTGGACCCGACGAACCGCGCCTTCCTGGAGGAAGCCAACCCCTGGGCCCTGCACGGCATCGCCGAGCGCCTGCTGGAAGCGGAGTCCCGCGGCATGTGGGAGAAGCCGGACCCGCAGATCCTGGAATCCCTGCGCCAGGTCTACCTGGACACCGAGGGCAACCTGGAGGGCGAGGCGGAGTAACCACCGCCGCTGCGGCGGCACGCGGGTCTTCGGCCCGCATGCCGCCGATCCCCGCGGACGGTGCGTCTCCCCCGCCGGGCCGGGGCGCGAGGTCAGACCGGCGGCATCAGGTCGCTGTCACTGACGGTGTACGCCAGCAGGGGGTAGGTGAAGTCCGACGCGTCGTTCTCCCGGCGCCGCAGCCGGTAGAACTCGCGCCGCTGCTCGTCGTCGGCCGACAGGAGCCGCTCGCCCTGCGGGAGGTACGCCTGTCCGTCGCGGTACCGGACGAAGGTCTTCGACGTTCTGAAGGTCACACCCAACCATCGGTTGTCCGCCGTCCCGACGGGCGCGTCCCAGACGATCCGGTGCTTGAGCATCCGGTTCGAGGCGACGGAAAACGCGACGACGCCGTGGTGGGTGAGGGGGATCTCGACCTTCTCACCACCGGCTTCCTTCGATTCGAAGATCAGCTTCCTCGGCGTGCCCGCTTCGGGATGTTCGTAGCAGGAGAAGACGGCGATGAACGAATCGTCGGACAGATCGAGGGCCTGGTCGCAATGGCCGCCCATGGTCCTGTAGGCGTTCGTGTAGAGCTCGATGAGGGCGTTGTTGAAGCCGACCGGCAGCGCCGCACGTTCTTGGATCCTTCGTGCCAGCCGTTCGTGCACCGCCCGGAAGCGCTGCGCCGGATCGCCGTACCGCGTGGTGGTACGCACGAGAGGCACGTCGCCCGCGTCGTCGATCCGGGTGAGCACGGCGGCTCGCCGGCCCTTCCCCACGTCCTCCCAACGAGCCGACTCGGACAGCTCCGCGAAGAGGTTCTCCTCGGTCGAGGAGGACGACAGGGGCGCCAGGGACGCCAGGGACGCCAGGGACGCCAGGGACGCCAGGGACGACACGAGGATCTCGTCCGAGATCCTAGATCCGAGGGGCAACGTAGTCCCCCGCGTTCATGCTGAAGAGCAATTCCTCGCCGTAGTCGATGACGGACGAGGTCCTGTTCTCCTCGGCGTACAGCCCGCGCAGCTGCTCCATGCCGGCCGCCGTGGCCGGCCCCAGCTCCACCAGCTCCCCATCCGCCTTGAGGAACGTGCGGCCGCTCCTGTGAACGGCTTCGGCGCTCGAACAGCGCACCACGTATCCCAGACGGGTCGGGAGCAGGTCGGCGTCCAACGACGAGGGCCGGATCTCGTGCGTGTACAGGCGGTTGGTGGACAGCGGCATGAGGAAGACGGAGCCGGGGTGGAGGGTGAGGGTGAACCGCGGGGGCAGCGCGGCCCCGTCGCGTTCTTCGACCGGCTCCTTCAGACGGAAGTGGAGCCTGGTCAGCCCGCTGGCGCCCTTCACACCGTAATCGAAGGGGTCTTCGGCCAGGGGCCGCAGCTCGTCGATCCGATCGTAGAAGGTGCAGAACGCCATGATGCCGTTGACGGGCATGTCCTTGGTCTTGTCGGCATGGGCCGAGATCCTGGCCTTGGCCTGCTTGCGCCCGGCCGTGGCAGCGCTGTTGCGGTAGACCTGGGCGAGGACGTGGTTCAGCGGTGCCTGGTCCCGGAAGACGGCGGCGGCCTCGCGGTTCAGGTCCGCGACGATGTCCGTGTCGGTCGGGCGAAAGTTCTCGGTCGGCCCCGAGAGGTTCGTGGAGCAGCGCAGCAGGCGGAAATGCAGTGCGTCGTCCTCTCGCGTGACGGGCGTCAGGTAGATGCCGCTGCGATGCGCCGTTCCGGGCTTGGTGGACTCCGTCAGGGACTGGAACGCGTGCTCCGCGCGGATCCGCCCGAAGTGGTCGGCCTCCGGTGCGAAGAAGCGGCGGTAGTACACGCCGACGCCGTGCACACGGAGGGGAACCCGACCGAGGTCGACGAGGGCCCACGGCCGGTCGACGTCCTCGCGGTAACCCTGCGACAACTCCCGGATGACGAACACCCGGGCGGCCGAGCGTAGTTGGCGGCCATCCATCGCGGATATGTCGCCACACAGGTAGACAGTCCTCCGCGCGAGGTCGACCGAACCGGAAGCAAGTTCCTCCGGCGTGATCACGGACCCGAGGAAATCCCCGACGACGTCCTTGTCCCGCACCCCCGAAGGCGCCACCAGGATGTTGCCCGCCTCGTCGACGCGGGCTTCGGTCAGCTCTGTTGTGCGCAAGAGACGGCACCTGCCAGTAAGAACCGGGGACATCAAAACCGTGGACATGACACTGCTGTGGAACATCGATGCTCTCACGGGGCCCGCCGCCGGGCAACGAGCTCCGCTGCCGAGCGGTCCGCGGAACTCCTCGACGAGGTCGCGGGAGCGCAGGCGTCCTAGCCGCCGCCGCGTCGCGCCGCATCACAAAGGGGTCCGCGTCACCTGATGCGGTGAACTCCCCCTTATCCCCCCGGCATCCGGGGTAGGGCCCTGCTGATCTCGTGCCGGGGGGACGGAACGCCGGCTCCCCGCACCCGTGGACGAAAGGCCGACCCCGTCGTGACGCAGCCGTTCCAACTGCCGGATTTCTACGTGCCCCATCCGGCGCGACTGAACCCCCACCTGGAGGACGCCAGGGCCCACACCAAGCAGTGGGCCCGCGCCTTCGGGATGTTGGAGGGTTCCGGCGTGTGGGAGGAGAAGGACCTCGACTCGCACGACTACGCCCTGCTGTGCTCCTACACCCACCCCGACTGCGATGCGGCCGCGCTCTCCCTGGTCACCGACTGGTACGTGTGGGTCTTCTTCTTCGACGACCACTTCCTGGAGATGTACAAGCGCTCCCAGGACCGCGCCGGCGCCAAGGCCTACCTGGACCGGCTCGGCGCCTTCATGCCGATGGACCTGGCCGACGGGTTCCCCGAGCCCACCAACCCGGTCGAGGCGGGCCTCGCCGATCTGTGGGCCCGTACCGTCCCGGCGATGTCGCTGGACTGGCGGGAGCGGTTCTCCCTGTCGACGAAGAACCTCCTCGACGAGTCGATGTGGGAACTCGCCAACATCAACATCGGGCGTATCGCGAACCCCCTCGAATACATCGAGATGCGCCGCAAGGTGGGCGGCGCCCCCTGGTCGGCGGGCCTGATCGAGTACGTCTCCGCCGAGGTCCCGGCGCGCGTCGCGCACGCGCGGCCGCTCGGCGTGCTGCGCGACGCCTTCTCCGACGCCGTGCACATCAGGAACGACATCTTCTCCTACCAGCGCGAGGTCGCCGACGAGGGTGAACTCTCCAACGCCATCCTGGTGTTGGAGACCTTCCTGGACTGCACCACCCAGGAGGCCGCCGAAGCCTCCAACGACCTGCTCACCTCCCGGCTGCACCAGTTCGAGCAGACGGCCCTCGTCGAACTGCCCCAGCTCTTCGCCGACCGGGCCATGGATCCCACCGAGATCGCCGCGGTCCTCGCCTACGCCAAGGGGCTCCAGGACTGGCAGTCCGGCGGCCACGCATGGCACATGGTCTCCAGCCGCTACATGAACAAGGAGGCCAAACCGACCGCCCCGCTGACCCTGCCCTTCCTCCCCTCGGGCCTCGGCACCACCGCGCTCGACCTGGGGTCCCTCTTCACCCGCCGCTCGATGGAGCTGCGCCGGCGCTCCTTCACCCACGTCCCCTTCGAGGCCACCGGCCCCTCGGTGATCCCGGACCTGTCCCTGCCGTTCCCGCTCACCCTGAGCCCCCACCTCGACCACGCACGCGAGGGCTCCGTCGCCTGGTCGCGCCGCATGGGCCTGCTCGATCCGCAGCCCGGCGATCCCGGCTCGGCGATCTGGACGGAGGGCAAGGTGCGCGGCTACGACTTCGCGCTCTGTTCCGCCGGCATCGACCCCGACGCCACGCCCGAGGCGCTCCTGCTCAACTCGTGCTGGCTGACCTGGGGAACGTACGGGGACGACTACTACCCGGTGGTGTTCGGCCGGACGAAGGACCTCCCGGCGGCCAAGGCCGCCACCGCCCGGCTCGTCTCGATGATCCCCGTCGACCTCGCGGAGCAGCCGCCGCCGGTCACCGCGCTGGAACGTTCCCTCGCCGACCTGTGGATCCGTACGAGCGCGGACATGACGCCGACGGTCCGCGCCGAGTTCCGGGCGACCCTGGTGAGCATGCTGGAGAGCTGGGTCTGGGAGATCGAGAACCAGATCCTGAACCACATCCCGGACCCGGTGGACTACGCGGAGATGCGCCGCAGCACGTTCGGCTCCCACCTGACGATGTACCTGTGCCGGCTGGGCCTGGCGGGCCGGGGCATCCCCGAGGAGATCTACGCCTCGGGAACCATCCGGTCCCTGGAGAACGCGGCGGCGGACACGGGGTGCCTGATCAACGACATCTTCTCCTACCAGAAGGAGCTGGAGGTCGAGGGCGAGGTCCACAACTACCTCCTCGTCACCCGCAACTTCTTCGACATCGGCTACCCGGAGGCGCTGCGGATCTGCCACTCGCTGATGCGGCAGCGCGTGGAGGAGTTCCAGCACATCGTGGCGAACCAACTGCCGGTGCTGTACTCCGACTGGAAGTTGACCGCCGACGCCCGGGCCGGTCTCGACGCGTACGTCGGCGAGCTCGGGGACTGGCTCGCGGGGATCCTCAACTGGCACGAAAAGTGCCGACGTTACCGCGAGGCCGACCTGCACCGGCCGGCCGGGGCCCTCGCCACGGGGGTCCTGAGCCCCGACTTCGGCAGGTCGGCGGCGCGGATCTCGCTGCCCGCCTGAGCCGGTGCGCCGGCCGGCGGGGGCGGACCGCTCGCCCGCCCCCGCCTGAGCCGGGGCTCAGAACTCGTCGGCCGTGTGCGGCAGTGGGTCGGTGCGCAGCGCGGCGTCCAGCGCGGCCGCCGCGCCGGGCGTGCGTTCGGCGACCAGCCCGGCGGCCACCAGCTCGACCAGCCGGGTGCCGCCGAGGTAGCAGGCGGCCAACTCCCGTACGTCCAGCGTCAGATCGGCCTCCGCCCGGGCCGGTTCGTACGTCGCCCCGCGCGGGCCCGCCTTGAGCCGGAACCGTCCGGCGTTCGTGGGCCTACGCACGTCGGCCAGGTCCAGCACCAGTTCCACGGGCGCGGCCCAGTCCCGGGCGGTCAGGGCCGCCTGTACGTCGACCAGGCGCAGCCAGAGCGCGGGGAACTGGGCGGTGACCCTGACCTGGTCCCGGTCGGCGGCGAAGTGCAGGAGCGGGTCGTCGGCGGGGCGGCCCCAAGCGCGGACCCGGCCGGTCAGGTCCAGGGAACCGACGCAGTCCCACAGCGCCGCGGCCACGGCCGGGGTATCGGCCTCCAGTTCGTCGACGCGCACCAGCCCCGGGGTGCGGCCGGGGCCGGCCGTGTCGTCCTCCGGCTTCGTACGGAAGAGGACGTATCCCGCGACGGGTTCACCGGGATCACCGAGGACGATGATCCGGGGCGGACCCAACTCCTCGTCCTCCTCGTCCTGTTCGCAGAGCCACTCCTCGTTCCAGCGCTGCGGGCTGCGGTTCGGGCGGCCTGCCCGCTCCGTCCGGGCGGCCTCGTGGCGGGGGCCGATCACGGCGAGGGCGTCCTGGGGCGCGACGAGGCGCAGCGGGCGCGGGTCGGGGGCGATGCGCAGGGCCAACGGCCGGCCGGAGTCGATCTCGATGGTCAGGCCCTGGGTGGCGGCGCCGTAGCCGAAGCGTCCGTAGATGGCGGCTTCGGAGGCCCACAGGGCGGCGAGCGGGCTGCCCGTCGCGGCGGCGCGGCGCAGTTGCTCGTCCATGAGGGCGGTCAGGACGCCCCGGCGGCGGTGGGTGGGGGCCACGGACACGAAGGTGAGTCCGGGGCAACCGAGTTCGCCGCCGGGGACGGAGAGCCGGAAGTCGTGCGCGGCCATGAACCCGACCAGCGCGGTCCCGTCGTAGGCGCCGAGGCGCGAGCAGCGGGTGAGCAGGGCGCGGTGCCGGGCGCGCCCCTCGGGTTCGGGGCGGTCGTGGAAGACCAGGTAGCCGAGCTCCTGGGCGCGGTCGATGTCGGCCTCGGGTACCTCGCGGATGTCCACCATGATCGGGAGACTAATCGGTCATCGTGGACCGGTCACCTCATAAGCTCCCCATTTTACCGAAATGGCCAGTTCCAGCGCCCGCGACGGGCCGGCGCTCCGGTTCACGCCCCCGACCCGCCGCGCCCACGACCCGCGACCGCGCCGCGCTCAGCGCGCCGTCGATCCCGTCGCCGTCGTCCCCGTCGCCGTCGTCCCCGTCGCAGTCGATCCCGTCGCAGTCGGACCCGTCCATCCCGTCGGCACGTGGCCGAGCCGTACGCGCTGCGGGTGGTCGCCGACGGGAACGGACACCCGCTTGGTCCCGGTGGCGAAGTCGATGGCCGTGACCCGGTCGGCGCCGCTCTCGGAGATCACGCAGCCCTTGCCGTCGCCGTCGACCGTGGCCCAGTACGGCTTGGCGGCGGGTACCAGGGGGCCTTCCGTCAGGGTGGCGCGGTCCACCACGGTGGCGTAGTCGTCCATGGTGCCCGCGATGCAGAGCTTGGATCCGTCCGGGCTCATGGACATGCCGTGGTGGCGGGAGTCGTTGACCCAGGTGGTCCGGTCGGTGCTGGTGGCCGGGTTCATCGGGAGGGCCTTGAGGCGGGTGATCCGGTCGGTGGGCACGTCGTACTCCAGGAAGCCGTTGAAGAACGACACCTGGAAGTAGAACTTCGACTCGTCGGGGCTGAAGGCGACCGGGCGCACGGAATCGGAGAGGTCGGAACGGCCGAAGGCGTCGAGTCGTTCGCGCATGTCGATGACGCGCACCGTGCGGAAGGTCTGCGTGTCGACGACGGTGATCTTCCGGTCGCCCTTCGTCCAGTCCAGCCAGGGGGCGTCGAGAGCCGTGTTCACCTCGCCGATCGAGCTGTTCCACAGGAACCGGCCGTCGCGGGTGTAGGTGTTCTCGTGCGGCTTGTCGCCGGTGCGGAACGAGCCGACCTGGCGCCCGGTGGCGATGTCCAGGACGTGCACGGTGTTGGCGGTGGAGGCGGACACCGCGACGCGCGTGCCGTCGGGCGACACGGCCATGTGGTCGGAACGGTAACCCGCCACGGGGAAGCGCCAGTTGATGCGACCGGAGCGGACGTCGATGGACACGACGTCGGCGAAGCTCGGCCGGGAGACGACGACGGCCGAGCCGTCCGGGGTGGTGTACATGTCGTCGACGAACTGGTCGTGACCCTCGCCGGCGCTCTCGCGGATGCCGAGGAAGAAGGCCAGCTTCAGCGGGTTGAGGTGGATCTCCCACAGCCGGTCGGCCTTGTCGGGGATCACGTTGATCCGGCCGATCCGGGCGAGGTCGCCGGTGGAGGCGAGGACGTCGGCCGTCCCCTCCCAGTTGTTCCCGACGAAGAACACCTCGCGCAGGCCGTCACCGGGCGCGGCCGGTGGCGGCGTCGCGGCCGAGGCCGGCGCGAGGGCGGTCAGCAGGCTCGCGGCGGCCAACACGGCCAGGGTCCGCAGGGGGCGTCGCGTCAACAGCGCTCGCGGGTTTCGCACGGTACGTAACATCCGGTCAACTCCGGTGCTCCGAGGGGACGGAGAGGATGCCGCCCCCTTACCGGCCGGTAAGATAGGGGGAACGCCACAAGGGCGCAACCCCAACGGGTCGCGCCCTTCGCCCACTTCGTGCCCGCGCTCACTACGGGCCCGCGCTCCCTACGGGCGGGCCCGCGCCCACTTCGTGCCCGCGCTCACTCGCGGCCTCCGCCGCCCCCACCGCTTCAAGCGACGGAGCCGATCCTGCCGATCACGGAGTTCGAGGTGTCGTGGTGGATCGGGATGCGCGCGCCGGTGAGGGCCGCGCCGGTGCCGCCGCGGCGGTTCGCGACGATCTCGGCGGCGATGGACAGCGCGGTCTCCTCCGGGGAGCGGGCGCCGAGGTCCAGACCGATCGGGGAGCGCAGCCGGGTCAGTTCCAGCTCCGTCACGCCGACCTCGCGGAGCCGCTTGTTGCGGTCCTCGTGGGTGCGGCGGGAGCCCATGGCGCCGACGTAGGCGACGGGGAGCTTGAGGGCCAGTTCGAGGAGCGGGACATCGAACTTGGCGTCGTGGGTGAGGACGCACAGGACGGTGCGGGCGTCGACGCCGCCCGCGTCGGCCTGGGCCTCCAGGTAGCGGTGCGGCCAGTCGACCACGATCTCGTCCGCCTCGGGGAAACGGTTCTTCGTGGCGAAGACGGGCCGGGCGTCGCACAGGGTCACGTGGTAGCCGAGGAACTTGCCGATCCGTACCAGGGCGGAGGCGAAGTCGATGGCCCCGAAGACGATCATCCGCGGCGGCGGCACGCTCGACTCGACGAGCACCTTGAGGGGCTCTCCGCAGAGCCGCCCGTCGGCGCCGATCTCCAGGACGCCGGTCTTCCCGGCGTCCAGCATGGCGCGGGTCTCCTCGGCGAGGGTGCGGTCCAGTTCGGGGTGTCCCCCGAAGCCGCCCTCGTAGGAGCCGTCGGCGCGCACGGTGATGGCGCGCCCCATGAGCTCGGTCGGACCTTCGGCGATCCGGGCCACCGCGGCGGCCTCGCCACGGGCGGCGGCGGCCAGCGCGGCCGCCAGCACCGGGCGCAGCGGGGAGCCCACGGGGACCGGGGTGACGAGGATGTCGATGATTCCGCCGCAGGTCAGGCCCACGGCGAAGGCATCGTCGTCGCTGTACCCGAAGCGCTCCCGGACGGTCTCGCCGTCCTCCAGCGCCTGCTGGCACAGTTCGTACACCGCACCCTCCACGCATCCACCGGAAACCGAACCGATCGCGGTGCCTTCGCCGTCGACGGCGAGCGCGGCTCCGGGCTGCCGGGGCGCGCTCCCGCCGACCGCCACGACCGTGGCGACGGCGAAGTCACGTCCCTGCTCGACCCACCGGTTCAGTTCTTCGGCGATGTCCAGCATGTGCGGCCTCCTCGGAGGGGTTCGTTTCCAGTATCGATCACGTGGAGGGTGCGGTACTTCGACCGCTCGGAGCTGCTCGGTCGGTGCCCCGACCCGGGTCAGTGGACCCCGAGCAGGCCCTCGATCGGGTTGAGGGCGAAGAACACCAGGAAGATGCCCGTCAGGACCCACATGAAGGCGCCGATCTCGCGGGCCTTGCCCTGCGCGACCTTGATGGCCACGTAGGAGATGACACCGGCCGCGACGCCGGCGGTGATCTGGTAGGTGAACGGCATGATCACGACGGTCAGGAAGACCGGGATCGCGGTCGCGCTGTCGGCCCAGTCCACGTGGCGGGCGTTCTGCATCATCATCGCGCCGATGACGACCAGGGCCGCGGAGGCGACCTCGCCCGGGACCACCTGGGTGATCGGGGTGAAGAAGAGGCAGGCCGCGAAGAAGAGGCCGGTGACGACGGAGGCGAGACCCGTACGGGCTCCCTCACCGACGCCGGTGGCGGACTCGACGAACACGGTCTGGCCGGAGCCGCCCGCGACACCACCGATGGCGCCACCGGCGCCGTCGATGAACAGGGCCTTCGACAGACCCGGCATGCGGCCCTTGTCGTCGGCCAGCTTGGCCTCGGTGCCGACGCCGATGATGGTGGCCATCGCGTCGAAGAAGCCGGCGAGCACCAGGGTGAAGACGATCATGCCGATCGTCATGACGCCGACGTCGCCCCAGCCACCGAACTCGACCTTGCCGAACAGCGAGAAGTCGGGCATCGAGATCGCGGAGCCCGCGAGCTCCGGCGGGCCGTTCCTCCAGGCCTTCGGGTCGATGTCGACGATGGCGCTGAGGATCGCGGCCAGGACGGTGCCGCCGACGATGCCGATCAGGATCGCGCCGGGGACCTTGCGGGCCTGGAGCATGAAGATGGCGAGCAGGGTGACGCAGAAGAGCAGGACGGGCCAGCCGGCGAGCTCACCGGCGGGGCCGAGGGTGAGCGGCCCGCCGACCTGGGAGCCGTGCACGAAGCCGGCCTTGACGAGACCGATGAGGGCCACGAAGAGACCGATGCCCATGGTGATCGCGTGCTTGAGCGCGAGGGGGATCGCGTTCATGATCATCTCTCGGAGGCCGGTGACGACCAGGAGACAGATCACGACGCCGTACATCACGCACATGCCCATGGCCTGCGGCCAGGTCATCTGCGGGGCCACCTGCGAGGCCAGCACGCCGGAGACGGAGAGTCCGGCGGCCAGTGCGAGCGGCACCTTGCCGACGAAGCCCATGAGGAGCGTGGTCAGGGCCGCCGCGAACGCGGTGGCGGTGATCAGCGCTGCCGGGGACATGGTGTTTCCGGCGACGTCCTTGCCGGAAAGGATCAGCGGGTTCAGCAGGAGGATGTACGCCATGGCCATGAAGGTCGTGATACCGCCACGAACCTCGTTGCCGACGTTGGATCCTCTGTGCGTTATGTGGAAATACCGGTCGAGCCAAGAACGCCCGGCGGGATTCAGAGAGCCGTCGTTGGCCTCTTCCGCGGTGGTCTTGGGCTCCACTGATGACTGGGTCATGGTGCCTGACTCCCAAGGTTCAAAGGGGCACCCGCATAAAGATTGGAGACGCGGGATTTGGGTTGGCTGCACGACCCGGGGTGACGGCCCGAGGCGACGCGAATGTTCACTGCGTGTACTGCGGGTAGTGCGGGGGTGACCGCTGGTACTACGTGGGGGTTTGTGCAGGGGTACTGCCAGGTGCGAGGACCGCGAGCGGAGCGGTACTTCGTGCTCCGGGCGGCGGGACCGAAAGTGTGACGTTCCCTGTCCCGCCGCCCGGAAATCCGGGGGGTCCGGGGGCCGAGGCCCCCGGACCACGCCGTCCTAGAGGGTGCCGGTGAGGGCTTCCGGACGGATCGGCGTCTTGTTGATCTCCAGACCGGTCGCCGCCCGGATGGCCGCGATGACGGCCGGGGTGGACGAGAGGGTCGGGGCCTCGCCCATGCCGCGCAGGCCGTACGGGGCCTTCGGGTCGGCGAGCTCCAGGACGTCGACCGGGATGGTCGGGGTGTCGAGGATGGTCGGGATCAGGTAGTCCGTGAAGGAGGGGTTGCGCACCTTCGCGGTCTTCGGGTCCACGATGATCTCTTCCATGATCGCGACGCCCAGGCCCTGGGTGGTACCACCCTGGATCTGGCCGACCACGGAGAGCATGTTCAGCGCCTTGCCGACGTCCTGGGCGGTCGCCAGCTCGACGACCTTGACCAGGCCCAGCTCGGTGTCCACCTCGACGACCGCGCGGTGCGCGGCGAAGGTGTACTGGACGTGCCCGTTGCCCTGGCCGGTGACCAGGTCGAAGGGCTCGGTCGCCGCGTGACGGAACTCGAGTTCGAGGTCGATCGCGTCCTCGCCCTCCAGGATGTCGGCGATGTCCGCGAGGACCTCGCCGCCGTCGGTGACGACCTTTCCGCCTTCGAGGAGCAGTTCGGCCGTGGCCCACGCCGGGTGGTACGAGCCGTTCTTGCGGCGGCCGATCTCCAGCAGGGCCTCGCGGACCGCCTCACAGGTGTTCTTCACGGCGCCACCGGTCATGTACGTCTGCCGCGAGGCGGACGTGGAACCGGCGGAGCCGACCTGCGTGTCGGCCGGGTGGATCGTCACCTGCGTGACGCCCAGCTCGGTACGGGCGATCTGCGTGTGGACGGTGATGCCGCCCTGGCCGACCTCCGCCATGGCCGTGTGGACCATCGCGACGGGCTCGCCGTTCATGACCTCCAGGCGCACGCGGGCGGTGGAGTAGTCGTCGAAGCCCTCGGAGAAGCCGACGTTCTTGATGCCGACCGCGTAGCCGACGCCGCGGACGACGCCTTCGCCGTGGGTGGTGTTGGAGAGGCCGCCGGGCAGCGCGCGGACGTCCGCGCCCTCTCCGGCCGACTCCCACTGACGCTCGGGCGGCAGCGGGCGGGCCTTGACCCGGCGCAGCAGCTCGGCGACGGGCGCCGGGGCGTCCACGACCTGGCCGGTCGGCATGACCGTGCCCATCTCCATGGCGTTGAGCTGGCGGAACTCGACCGGGTCCATGCCCAGCTTCTGCGCGAGCTTGTCCATCTGGGCCTCGTAGGCGAAGCAGGCCTGGACGGCGCCGAAGCCGCGCATCGCGCCACACGGCGGGTTGTTCGTGTAGAGCGCGATCGCCTCGATGTCCACGTCCTCCAGGACGTACGGACCGACCGAGAGGGAGGAGGCGTTGCCCACGACCGCCGGGGAGGCGGACGCGTACGCGCCACCGTCCAGGACGATCTTGCACTTCATGTGCGTGAGCTTGCCGTCCTTGGTGGCGCCGTGCTCGTAGTAGAGCTTCGCCGGGTGGCGGTGCACGTGGCCGAAGAAGGACTCGAAGCGGTTGTAGACGATCTTGACCGGCTTGTTCGTGGCCAGGGCCAGGAGGCAGGCGTGGATCTGCATCGAGATGTCCTCGCGGCCACCGAAGGCCCCGCCGACGCCCGAGAGCGTCATGCGGACCTTCTCCGGCGGCAGGCCCAGGACCGGGGCGATCTGCTGGAGGTCCGAGTGCAGCCACTGGGTGGCGACGTACAGCTCGACGCCGCCGTCCTCGGACGGCACGGCCAGACCGGACTCCGGGCCGAGGAAGGCCTGGTCCTGCATGCCGAACGTGTACTCGCCCTCGACGATGACGTCGGCGCGCTTGCGGGCCTCTTCCACGTTGCCGCGGATGATCGGCTGGCGGTGCACGATGTTCGGGTGCGGGACGTGACCGATGTGGTGGTCGTCGCGGTTCTCGTGGATCAGCGGCGCGCCCTCGGCGAGGGCGGAGGCCTCGTCCGTGACGAGCGGCAGCTCACGGTAGTCGATCTTGATCTTGGCAGCCGCCCGGCGGGCGGTCTCCGGGTGGTCGGCGGCCACGAGGGCGACCGGCTCACCGTGGTGACGTACTCGGCCGTGGGCGAGAACCGGGGTGTCCTGGATCTCCAGGCCGTAGTTCTTCATCTCGGCCGGCAGGTCGTCGTACGTCAGCACCGAGTACACGCCGGGCATGGCGAGCGCCTCGGAGATGTCGATGGAGACGATCTCGGCGTGGGCGACGGTGCTGCGCAGCGTCTGGCCCCACAGCATGTCCTCGTGCCACATGTCCGAGGAGTACGCGAACTCGCCGGTGACCTTGAGGGTGCCGTCCGGACGGAGGATGGACTCGCCGATGCCGCCCTTGTTGTGCTTCTGGGTGACGTTCGTCGGCGTACCGGCGGGCACGGTGCGGGTGTTCTGAGCCATGGTCAGACCGCCTCTCCCTGACGGGCGGCCGCGAGGCGGACCGCGTCGAGGATCTTCTCGTAGCCCGTGCAGCGGCAGAGGTTGCCGGACAGGGCCTCACGGATGTCCTGGTCGGACGGGTCGGAGTTCTCCTCCAGCAGCGCGTCCGCCTGGACGAGCAGACCCGGGGTGCAGAAACCGCACTGGACGGCGCCGGCGTCGATGAACGCCTGCTGGATGTTGGAGAGTTCGAGGCCCTCACCGGTCTGCGAGTCACCGGGCTTGGCAGCCCAGCGCTTCGCCTCGTCGGTGGTCACGCCCTTGCTTCCGCAGCCGCCGCCGGTGCCGCAGGCACCACCGTGGCCGTGCTCCGCGCGCTGCTTGGCGAAGTCCGCCAGGCCCTCGACGGTCACGACGTCGCGACCCTCGACCTGACCGGCGGCCACCAGACAGGAACAGACCGGCACGCCGTCGAGACGGACGGTGCACGAACCGCACTCACCCTGCTCGCAGGCGTTCTTCGAGCCCGGCAGGCCCATGCGCTCGCGCAGGACGTAGAGGAGGGACTCGCCCTCCCACACGTCGTCGGCTTCCTGCTGACGACCGTTGACAGTGAAATTGACGCGCATGGTTACGCAGCCCCTTCGAGCGAGCGGCCGTTGGTGCCGCGGTACTGCTCCCACGTCCAGACGAGCTGGCGGCGAGCCATGATGCCGACCGCGTGGCGGCGGTACTTCGCCGTGCCGCGGACGTCGTCGATCGGGTTGGCCGCGCCGGAGGCGAGGTCACCGAACTGCTTGGCGATCGACGGGGTGATGACCTTGCCCGACTCCCAGAAACCGCCCTCTTCGAGGGCGGCGTTCAGGAACTCCTCGGCGGCCTTCGCCCGGATCGGGGTCGGCGCGGCCGACCCGATGCCGGTGCGGACCGTGCGGGAGTCGGGGTGCAGCGCCAGACCGAAGGCGCACACCGCGATGACCATCGCGTTGCGGGAGCCGACCTTCGAGTACTGCTGCGGACCGGCGGCGTTCTTGATGTGGACCGTCTTGATGAGCTCGTCGGGGGCCAGCGCGTTGCGCTTGACGCCCGTGTAGAACTCGTCGATCGGGATCATTCGCGCGCCGCGGACCGACTCGACCTCGACCTCCGCGCCTGCCGCGAGGAGGGCGGGGTGGGAGTCACCGGCCGGCGAGGCGCAACCGAGGTTGCCGCCGACACCGCCGCGGTTGCGGATCTGCGGGGACGCGACCGTGTGCGAGGCGAGCGCGAGACCCGGCAGCGTACCGCGCAGGTTTTCCATGATCTGGGTGTACGGGACGGAGGCGCCCAGCTTGGTGACCTCCTCGCCTACCTCCCACTCCCGCAGCAGACCGATGCGGTTGAGGTCGAGGAGGTACTCCGGACGGCGGTGGTCGAAATTGATCTCGACCATGATGTCGGTGCCACCCGCAATCGGCACAGCTGTGGGGTACTCGGCCTTAGCGGCGAGCGCCTCCTCCCAGCTGGCGGGGCGAAGGAAGTCCATGTGCGGCTCTCTTCTTCTTCATCGTGTCGTTCACTTCAAGCCAGGAGGCCGAAGGGCCCTCGACTGGTCGTTCACGTGCTGTTAATGCGGTGTGGAGTCAGTACACAAGCCACGCGTCCCTTGGGTGCAGTCACCGAAACCATGAAGGAGTTGGCTGGGGGCCTCCCTCGTCTTGTAGATTCGTATGAAAGGCAGGATGCGACGACCTGCCCGATTTCCAACGGCAACATCGAGACAGATCGGCGGCGACATCATGCGGCTGCGCGCACTGCTGGAAACCGAGGCGCTGGGGCTGCGGCTGCTGGGCGGCGAGGAAGAACTCGACCGGACGGTCCGCGGGGTCATGACGACCGACCTACGGGATCCCAGCCGGTACCTGTCAGGAGGAGAACTCGTCCTCACCGGCCTGGCATGGCGAAGAAATTCAGCCGATTCCGAGCCGTTCGTACGAATCCTCGCGAGCGCGGGCGTCGCGGGCCTCGCGGCGGGCGAGGCCGAGCTGGGCGACGTCCCCGACGACCTCGTGTCAGCCTGTCGGCGCAACCGGCTCCCGCTGTTCGCGGTGAACGAGGACGTTGCATTCGCCACCATCACCGAATACGTGGTGCGGCAGGTCTCCGGGGAGCGCGCGGGCGATCTCGCGGCGGTCGTGGACCGCCACCGGCGGCTGATGACATCGGGCCCGGCGGGAGGGGGACCCGATGTGGTGCTGGATCTGCTCACCACGGACCTCGATCTGCGGGCCTGGGTGCTCTCGCCCACGGGCCGGCAGATCGCCGGCGCCGGCGAGCCGCTGGCTCCGGGCGTCTGCGCGACGCTGGCGAGCGAACACCTCGCGGCGGTCCGGACCGGCCGCAGGGGCCCGCACCGGATGTCCATCCAGGGTATTACCTACTCGCTGTTCCCGATCAGGGGACACGGCCGGGGCCCGGGTCCCGCCGCCCGTGACGTGCGCGAGAGCGTGCTGTCGGACTGGCTGCTGGCCGTCGAGGCGGACGCCGGCGACTGGCCCGCCGAGCGGCTGGATCTGCTCCAGGGCGTCACCCAGCTGATCGCGGTCGAGCGGGAACGCCGCGACGCGGCCCGTACGGTGCGCCGCCGACTTGCCCAGGAGGTGCTCGAACTGGTCCAGACGGGCGCCGCGCCCGCCGAGATCGCGGCCCGCCTGCGGGTGGCGGCCCCGGTGCTGCTGCCCGGACTGGGTGGCGCCCCGCACTGGCAGGTCGTGGTGGCGCGGGTGGACTGGGACGGCGGGGACATCCCCGGCGGGCCGGTGGCCCAGTCACTGCTGGAGGAGATCCTGGTCGACCCGTCGATCTCGGGCCCGGAGCCTTCCGACCGGATCGCGGTGGCCCATGCGGGTGACGAGGCCATCGCGCTCGTGCCGCTGCCCTCGCTGCCCGGTGAGCCCGGGGAGGAGAAGGGCGGCCCCGATTCCGCCCTGCACGCTGACGTGCTCCTGACCTCCGTGCGGGAGCCCCTGGCGGCCGGTCTGGCCGACGACGGGCGGCTCACCCTCGGCGTCAGCGCCGCCGTGCACTCCGCCGAGGGGCTGCGCGGGGCACTGGAGGAGGCCCGGCACGCCCGCCGGGTCGCCGCCGCCCGCCCGGGCCGGGTCTGCGCCGCCGGGCACCACGAGCTGGCCTCGCACGTGCTGCTGCTGCCCTTCGTCCCCGACGACGTGCGCAGGGCCTTCACGGCCCGCCTGCTGGACCCGCTGCGGGACTACGACCGCCGACACCGGGCGGAGCTCATCCCGACCCTGGAGGCGTTCTTGGACTGCGACGGCTCCTGGACGCGCTGCGCGACCCGACTGCACCTCCACGTCAACACGTTGCGCTACCGGGTGGGGCGAATCGAGCAGCTGACGGCGCGGGACCTGTCCCGGTTGGAGGACAAGCTCGACTTCTTCCTCGCACTGCGGATGAGCTGAAGCCCGCACGGCCGATGAGCTGAGGAAAGACCGCCCCGCCCCACCTCCTGGGGGCGGTGCGCGGGGACGACCGTACGGGCCGGGCCCCCTGACACCTCGTCCGGACTTTGTGAAAGAGTTCACCCGACCCCTTGGCCGATGCGACCGATCCGTGCTCTCATTTCGCCCCAGGGCTCAAAGACGTGCTGCTTGGTTGCTTCGGGGAGGGCAATGTGGCGGATACCGCCGTGTCCGGTGCGGGATCCACGGGGGGCGACGACCCCCTCCAGCGGGCGATATGGCGGCTGCGTTCGCGCGGCTGTTGGACCGACGCGGCTGCCCTTCTGACGCCCCACGCCCACCACGCGGGGGCTGCCGTGCAGCGCACCGCGCTCCTGGTGGAGCGGTGCCTGTTCACCGGCCAGGGGTGGGCCGAGGCGGAGGACGCGCTGCGGGTCGCGGAGGCCGTGGCCCACGACGACGACGAACGGGGCGCGGCCGCGTGCGAGCGGGGCCAGCTGGCCTACGCCGCGACCGTGCTCGGGGTCCGCGACCGGGCCGACGAGGCCCGTTCGGCGCTCGGCCGCTCCGCGGCCCTGCTGTCGCCGGGTTCCCGGACCCGGCCGCTGCTGGACTTCCGTCGGGGGCTGGTCGCCGAGCACCTGGCGGACTCCCCGCAGGCGGCCCTACCGGCGTACCGGCGGGCCCACGCCGGCGCGGTGGCCCACGGGGACACCCTGTTGCTGTCCTTCACCTGGCGGCACCTGGCCGCACTGGCGCTGCGGGACGGGGAGGTCGCCGAAGCCCGCAAGGGCTTCACGGAGTCCCTGCGGATCCGCGAGGAGCTGGGCTTCCTGGTCGGTACGGCCCCGGCGCTGGCGGCCCTGGCCGAGGCCGAGCCGGAGCCCGAGGCCGCCCGGCTGCGGGCGGAGGCCCGGCGCCTGTTCCACCTGCTGGGCGGCATCCCGACCTGGCTGGCGGACCAACTGCACCCCTCGCCGGCGTAGCCCGTCGGGTCAGTGGGCGCCCGCGAAGTGCTCCCGTACGAGTGACTCCACCACCGTGAGGTCGCCCGCGATCAGGGCCTCCAGGAGTGCCGAATGCTCGGCCGCGTCGGCGACCAGGTCGGCGCGGCGCACCCGCGGGGCTCCGGGCAGGGGCCACTGGGCGCGCCGGTGGAGTTCCTCGGTGAGCCGGACGAGTTCGGCGTTGTCCGCGAGGGTCAGCACGGCCCGGTGGAAGGCCCGGTCGGCGGCCGCGTAGCCGGGCAGGTCGCCGGCGGCGGCCGCCTCGGCGGTGGCGTGGGCGGCGGAGCGCAGGGACTCCCAGGTCCCGACCGGGACGGTGCGGGCGAGGCGGAGCATCACGGGAACCTCCAGCAGGGCCCTTACCTCGGCCAGCTCCGCCAGCGCGCGGGGGGTGCGGCTCAGGACCCGGAACCCCCGGTTGGGCAGGCATTCCACCGCGCCTTCCAGCGCGAGTTGCTGCATCGCCTCCCGTACGGGGGTCGCGGAGACCCCGAACCGCTCGCCGAGGGCCGGGCCGGAGTAGATCTCCCCCGGCGCGAGCTCGCCGTCCACGAGGGCGGCCCGCAGGGCCTCCAGCACCTGCGCGCGCACCGAATGGCGCAGCACCTTGGGGGCGATCCGCACCGGGTCCGGGCGGTCGGCCGACTGCGCCGGCTGCTGCTGCTGCTCCGGCTGCGCGCTGCCGTCCGCCTCCGCCTCCGCCGGTTGGGCGTTCTGTGCGGGAATCAGCGGGTTCGTCGGTACCGCGGGGCGGTCCGCTGCGTGCATTCGGTCCTCCTCCGGGTCTCGACCGGATCCGAGAATAAGCCAAGGTCGGCGGGGTGGAGCGGGCCGGGCGCGCCGATTCCGTCGAGGTCGCCGTAATTCGTGGCGGGCCGGCTGGACACACCCCACGAAAGGTCGAGTAAGGTAAGGCTAACCTTCTAACGATCGCGTGAATCGGTGGTCCGTCATGACCGGCTTGGCTGTTGACGTCCTGCTCCCGACCGCACCCGCCCCGGACGGCTCTCCGGTGGCGGACGCGTACCGGCGACTGACGGCGGCCCACCCCGGGCTGGCGATCACGGAGCACGGCGCGCACGAACCCCTCCCAAGCGGTGTGGGATGGGTCGGCGCGGACGAGCTCGCGGCGGGCGGGGAGGCGGTAGACGCGTTCCTCGCCTGGGACCACGCCCAGGTGCTGCGCGACTACGGCACCGCCGGGCGACCCGACGTGGTGGCCGGGTTCGGGCTGCACCGGTACGCCTGGCCCGCCGTCCTGTTGATCACGATCCCCTGGTTCCTGGACCGTCGGGTACCCCGGCTGCCGGTGTCCGAGGTGGCGTACCACCGGACCCGCGGACAGATGTCCGTACGGGTCGAAACCTTCGCGTGCCTGCCGGACGATCCGGCGGCCGCCCTCCCCGGGGCCCGTGTCGTGCCCGACGAGGAGTCACTGCGGAGCGAGGTGCGGGCAGCGGTGTCCCAACACCTCACCCCGCTGCTGGAAGGTTTCGGCCCGCGGACCCGGCGCGGCCGGCGGGCCCTGTGGGCGATGGCGACCGACGACCTCGTCGAGGGCCTGTGGTACCTCGGGCAGCTGTTCGGCGAGGAGGAGCGGGCCGTGCGGGAGCTGGAGCTGCTGCTGCCCGGCTCGACCGCCCCGTACACGGGCGGCGCGGGGTTCCGCACGCTGCGCGGCCCCGAAGGACAGGAGCTGACGACCCGCGACCGGGCGGGCTGCTGCTTCTTCTACACGATCCGACCGGAGGACACCTGTACGACCTGTCCGCGCACCTGTGACGCGGACCGCGTCACCCGACTGGTGGCGGACGCCACCACCGACTGAACCCACTCGCAGGGATGAAGTGCATTCGAACGCAACCCCGTTGACACGAGCGCCAGTTCGAGCCACAACGCCCTATCCGACGGGACGCGCCCCCCGATGGCGTCCACTTGCCCCGAAAACCGCGTGCACCCCGGACCGGCTGCGCCACTATGGCGCCCGGAACGCCGCATACGCGAGGCAAGGGACATCCGCATGAGACTGACCGACATATCGCTGGACTGGCTGCTGCCCGGCAGCCTGTTGATCCTGGGCGTACTTGCGGCAGTGGCGGTACTGGCCCGGGGCAAGCGGGAGAGCGAGAAGGCCGCGGCCGAGGACAGTTGGGAACGCAGCGAGGAACGCAGACGGCGCAAGGAAGCCGTCTACGGGACCGCCTCGTACGTCCTGCTCTTCTGCTGCGCGGCGGTCGCCGCCGCGCTCTCCTTCCACGGGCTCGTCGGTTTCGGCCGGCAGAACCTGAACCTGTCCGGAGGCTGGGAGTACCTGGTCCCCTTCGGCCTCGACGGCGCCGCGATGTTCTGTTCGGTGCTGGCCGTTCGCGAGGCCAGTCACGGCGACGCGGCCCTCGGGTCCCGCATGCTGGTCTGGCTGTTCGCGGGCGCGGCCGCCTGGTTCAACTGGGTGCACGCGCCCCGCGGCCTCGGACACGACGGCGCCCCGCAGTTCTTCGCCGGGATGTCACTGTCGGCGGCCGTGCTCTTCGACCGCGCCCTCAAGCAGACGCGCCGGGCGGCGCTGCGCGAACAGGGCCTGATCCCGAGGCCGTTGCCGCAGATCCGGATGGTCCGCTGGCTGCGGGCCCCCCGCGAGACCTTCGGCGCCTGGTCGCTCATGCTGCTGGAGGGGGTCCGCACCCTCGACGAGGCCGTGGACGAGGTGCGCGAGGACAAGAAGGAGAAGGAACAGGACCGACACCGCAGGCGGGAGCAACACCGCCTGGACCGGGCCCACATCAAGGCCCTCGGCCGACAGAACCGGGCGTTCGGCAGGGCGCGGGCCCGACAGGTCGACATGCCGGGGTTGAACCCCGGAACGGGCTCCGCGCCGGTCGGCGCGGAGCCGGCCATATCGGAAGCGGGACAGCTGCCCCTGCGTCGCCGGCCCTCCCTGCAGGCCGTGGGCGGAACCGAACCCCTTGATCCGTCCGGCGCCCGGACGGTCGACCTGACGGCCGAGGACGACACCCAGACGATTCCCCGGCTCGACTCACTGGAGCGCAAACTGAAGGACCTGGAACAGCAGTTCGGCTGATCCGAACCGTGCGCACGAAACGTGGGGCGGCCGCTCCGGGGATCCCCCGGGGCAGCCGCCCCACCGTCATGTCGGGCCGTCGCCGCTATCCGGCGCGGAGTTCGAACCAGACGACCTTGCCGCGCCCCAGTGCGAGCGGGTCCACGCCCCAGGCGTCCGCGAGCGCCTGGACCAGCGCCAGCCCCCGGCCGTGCGTACCGTCGTCGGCGGACGGTGCGTACGGGCGGGGGCGGCGGGCCGTGTAGTCGCGGACCTCGACCCGCAGCGTGGCGGCGGCCAGACTCGCGGACACCTCCGCGCCGTGCTCGGTGTGGACCAGTGCGTTCGTGACGAGTTCCGTGATCAGCAGTTCCGCGACGTCGGCCGCCTCGGCCCGGCACCGGTGGCGCAGCAGGTCCCGCAGCGCCCGTCGGATCTCGCCGATGGCCTTCAGGTCGGCCCGGTCCACGCTCCGCCTGATCCGCACCCCGTCGGCCGCGCCGCCCCCGTCGGACGGTTCGCGCGGCACCGGCCGGCCCTTCTTCCACAGCTTTCCGGTATTCGCCCCCACCCGCACGGCGATGTACCTCCCCCGTATGCGCACTGCTCGAACTGGCCTACGGAATGCATGCCCCCCGGGGCAATTCGCACTCCTGCGGCCTCAAGGGCGCGGTACGTTGCGCAGGTTGGATCGAGCCATCTGGATCATCCGGCCCACCCCGCCGTCCAGCACGATCTTGCCGGCGGACAGGGCGAATCCGGTCACCATCTCGGCGCTGATCCTCGGCGGAATCGACAGGGCGTTGGGGTCGGTCACCACGTCCACGAGAGCAGGGCCCTTGTGTCGAAAAGCATCCTTCAGAGCCGCCGTGAGCTGCTTGGGCTTCTCGACGCGGACCCCGTAGGCGCCCGCCGCGCGGGCGATCGCGGCGAAGTCCGGGTTCTGGTTCGTGGTCCCGTACGAAGGCAGGCCGGAAACCAACATCTCCAACTCGACCATTCCGAGGGATGAGTTGTTGAAGAGGACCACTTTGACGGGCAGGTCGTACTGCACCAGGGTGAGGAAATCTCCCATCAGCATCGAGAAGCCACCGTCGCCGGACATCGAGACCACTTGACGGCTCCGGTCGGTGAACTGCGCCCCGATCGCCTGGGGTAGGGCATTGGCCATGGAGCCGTGGCTGAAGGAGCCGATGATGCGCCGCTTTCCGTTCGGGGAAAGATAGCGCGCCGCCCATACGTTGCACATGCCGGTGTCCACGGTGAACACCGCATTGTCATCCGCGAGTTCATCCAGAACCGACGCCACGTACTCGGGATGGATCGGTGTGTGCTTCTCCACCTTGCGCGTATAGGCCTTCACCACCCCCTCCAGGGCGTCCGCGTGCTTCTTCAGCATCCGGTCCAGGAAGCGGCGGTCCGTCTTGGCCCTGACCCGGGTGTTCAGCGCGCGCAGGGTCTCCCGTACGTCTCCCCAGACCGCGAGTTCCAACTGGGACCGACGGCCCAGGTGTTCGGGGCGGATGTCCACCTGGACGATCTTCACGTCGTCGGGGAGGAAGGCGTTGTACGGGAAGTCCGTGCCGAGCAGGATCAACAGGTCGCACTCGTGCGTGGCCTCGTACGCGGCGCCGTAGCCGAGCAGCCCGCTCATGCCGACGTCGTACGGGTTGTCGTACTGGATCCACTCCTTGCCGCGCAGGGCGTGGCCGATCGGGGCCTTGACCCGGCCCGCGAACTCCATCACCTCGGCGTGCGCGCCGGCGGTGCCGCTGCCGCAGAACAGGGTGACCCGGTCGGCCTCGTCGACGAGCCGGACCAGCTTCTCGATCTCCCCGTCACCGGGCCGCACGGTGGGCCGCGCGGTCACCAGCGCGTGTTCCACCGCCTTCTCCGGCGCGGGCTGCGAGGCGATGTCACCGGGCAGCGCGACGACGCTGACGCCGCTGCGGCCGACGGCGTGCTGCACGGCCGTCTGGAGCAGCCGGGGCATCTGCTGCGGGTTGCAGATCAGCTCGCTGTAGTGGCTGCACTCGCGGAAGAGCTGGTCGGGGTGGGTCTCCTGGAAGTAGCCGAGGCCGATCTCGCCGGAGGGGATGTGCGAGGCGAGCGCGAGGACGGGGGCCATGGAACGCTGGGCGTCGTACAGCCCGTTGATCAGGTGCAGGTTGCCGGGACCGCAGGAACCGGCGCAGGCGGCGAGCCTGCCCGTGATCTGTGCCTCGGCGCCCGCCGCGAAGGCGGCCGTCTCCTCGTGCCGGACCTGGATCCACTCGATGTCACCGGTCCGGCGGATGGCGTCCACGACGGGGTTGAGGCTGTCGCCGACGACTCCGTACATCCGCTGAACGCCCGCGCGCACGAGGATGTCCACGAACTGCTCCGCCACGTTCTGCTTGGCCATGGAGGGGGCGCCCTTTCCGGTTCGGCACTGCCGGGTGCGCCTCCCATCCACGCACGTTCCGTGCCGTTACGCCTCCCAGACCGCGGCGGCCGTCCGGTCGTCGGCGTACCCCTTGAGGCGGAGCTGGGTGTCGGCGAGGAACGCGGCGAGGCCGGGCGGCTCGCCCTGCGACCAGCGGGCCGCGAGTTCCGCCGGGAGCACGGCCTCCTCCCGCAGGGGCTCGGCGAGGCCGCCGGAGCACAGCAGGAGCGTGTCACCGGGGCGGGCCACGGAGGCCCGGAACCGGAAGCCGCCGGCGCCGGTGCCCGTGCCGGGTTCGGCGGGCGGTGCGGGGTCGGGTTCCAGGTCCTGCCACGCGCCCGCCCTCAGGCGGAAGACCCCGCCCGGGCCGGCGCCGAAGCACACCCGGTTGGCGCACCGGGGGTCCAGGGGCAGCAGGAGGCCGCGCAGCCCGGCCGTGCAGGCGTCCTCGGGAAGCCCGAGCTCGGCGGCGCGGGCGCGCAGCCGTCCGTAGCCCCGGTCGGTGAGCCGTTGCAGCCCCGAGCGCAGGGCCTCGCGCCGGCCCGCCCGGATGTCGTCGGCCAGCCGCTCGCGGCTGCGCCCGACGGCGGCGGCGACCGTGTGGCACAGATCGGCCGCCGCCTCCCTGGCCCCGGGGGCCGCCCGGTCCCCGCCGGCCAGGACCACCAGCACCAGGGCGTCCTCGCCGCTGCCGAAGCGGGCGGTCAGCAGAGCGTCCCGGCGCGCCTCGCCCCGGTAGCGGGCGGAGTCCCCGCGCAGCGAGGCGGCGCGCAGCGTGTAGGTCCCGTATCGGGCCCCCTCCAGCACCGTGTCGGGGGTCAGGTCGTCCAACGCCGCCGGGTCGGCCGCGGGCAGCGCGCCCGGTTCGGCGGCGTAGGTCGGAGCCCGGTCCCCCAGGTGGCTGACGGTGGGCCGATCGGGGTGCACGGCGGCCCGGCCGGGGCCGGTGGGGCCGACCGTCGTCGAAGCGGGGCCCGGCGCGGGCGGCCCGGCGGCCGGAGCTGCCGCGCCCGCGCCCGCTTCCCCCGGGAGCCCGGGCCCGGTGGGCCGCGCGGGCAGCGCCTGCGGCAACCCGTCGCGGACCTCCCGTACGGACGGATCCGGCGGGTACCCGGGTACGACGGAAGCGGAGGGCGGTACCTGCGGGTACGCCGGACCGGCGGAACCGGAGGGCGGCACCTGCGGATGCGCCGGACCGGCGGAAGCGGAGGGCGCGCCGCGCGGATGCGCCGGACCGGCGGAACCGGCGAGCGGTACCTGCGGGTGCGCCGGACCGGCGGAACCGGAGGGCGGTACCTGCGGGTGCGCCGGACCGGCGGAACCGGAGGGCGGTACCTGCGGGTCCGGTTCGGGCTCGGCTCCGGGGCCCCGTGGTGCTCCCGAGCCGGGTACCGGGCTGCCCGGGGCGGGGCCGCCGGGCGGCGCGGGCGGTTCGGTGGGGCGGGCCGGCTCGTACGGGGCGGGGGGCTCGGTCGGCTCCGGCGGCACGGTCACGTCCCCCTGTGCGTACCCCGTCTCCCCCATCAGGCGGGGGTCGCGCGGGGGCGCGGGCTGCGGCTCCGAGGAGCCTCGCCGGGGGCCGGGAACCAGCGGCTCCGCCGCCAGGGAACCCGACGTGGTCGGGGCCGCTCCGGTCGGCGCCTGCACCGACGGGGACCGGCCCGAGGGGGCTTCGGGAGACCTCTCCTGCCCCGCCGAGTCCTTCGACAACGGGATCGGCGCGGGCGGTACCGGAGCCCGCGACCCGGAAACCTGCCCGGACGCGCCCTGCGGCGACCCGCCCTCCCGCGACAGCGGACCCGGTGCCGAAGGCGCCTGCGACGGTACGGGCGGCGCGGGAGCCCACCCGGACCACCCCGTCGGCGAGACGGGAGCCGGCTGCGGCGGGATCGGCGCCGAAGGCGCCGGCGATCCGGAGGCGGGCGCCGGGGGCCCGTCCAGCGACCGCTCCCCCGGCAGCGGAACGTCCCCCGAGGTACCTGGCGTCGACGAAGACCGAGGCGCGGGCCCTTGGGTCGCCGAGGCCGGTGACACCGAAGGCGGAGCCGCCGGCAGCGGCGGCACCTCCGGCACGGGCGGCGCCGACAACGGACCCGACGGGGGCTGCGGCGGCGACCCACCTCCCCGCGCGGGCGCCTCCGGAGGCAGCGGGAGCCGCGGCGGCACCCCACCCGCCGTCGGTGTCGGCGGACGGGGCGGGGGTGGGGTCGGTGGCGGGTCGGTCACCAGGTGGGACGCCGAGTCGAATCGGTGGTCCAGGGTGTCCCCCGGATCAGGTTCGGGCTCCGTTTCCGGATCGTCGTAGAGCTTCTGCCACCAGTCCTCCGCGCCCTGCTGACTCATGCCCCCATTCTCGGCCCACCCGGGCGGCGGAAAACCCCGAACGCGCGAAAAGGGTCCACCGGGCCGCCGCCCGGTGGACCCCCCGCCCTCCGCCCGTACGGGCTAGCGGACTTCGTACGCCCGGGTGACCGTCTGGGTGACCGTCGCGCCGTTCGCGTCAGCCAGTTCGACCTTCAGCGACACCGCCTTGCCGGAGGCTCCCGCATGGTCGACGACGGCCGTCCACCGGCCGCCCCGCTCCGTGGTCCTCGCCGCCGTCCAGGTCTCGCCGTCGTAGGAGTAGGACAGCTTCGCCGACGTGAGCGCTCCCGGCGCGTAGCCCGCGTGCCCGGTGACGCCCAGTCCTATGCTCTGACCGTTCGCCGCGGCGACCGTCTTCATCCCGTCGAGCGGGGCCGCGTACCTCGGGAAGAGGACGGGCAGGCCCTGCGAAGGGGCTGCCGGGTCGAGCTTCGAGGGGAAGCCCCAGGTCGTGCGCACCGCGGTGGAGCGTTGCCAGGTGCGGGCCGGCGAGCCGATCTTCTCGATGAACTGGGTGAGTTCGTAGCGGCCGGCGTCGGCCGGCACCTCGAACACCCCGGACGGGTAGGCACTGTCCCCGATGACCTGTCCGTCACGCACGAGTTGGAGCCCGCCGATGTCACCGAAGGCACCGGGCTGCGCGGAGTGCGTGCCGTCCCCCCACATCGCGGGGGCGAAGCCGATCAGGTTGCCCTGCCGTTCCGCGGCGAGGGCCTCCTTGCCCGCGGCGTCACGGGGTGCGACGGGCCCGATGACCCCGTCGTACCAAGTGGCGCTCGTCCTGCTGCCCTTGGCGTAGGTGCGCTGCGCGCCGGTCATGAACTCGCCCCAGGGGAAGCTGCTGGAGACGAGCTGCTCCCAGCTGGTGTCCCCGGCGCTGTGGTATTCGGTGCGCGTGCCGGGCGCCGCGACGGTCTCGAACCCGCCGAAGTACACGGCGCTGCCGATCGGCCGGTAGGCCCCCGACAGGTCGACGAAGTCGGCTGCCACGCCCATGGAGTGATAGGTGGAGTCGACCTGCCCCAGCTCGCGGTCGCGCACCCGGTAGGTGCGGTCGGACGTGATCGGGCCGCTCTCGGGGAACGCGAGGCTGTAGAGGTAGGGGCTGTTCGCGGTGCCCTTCCATTCGAGCGTGACGGGGCCCGCCGCAACTCGGGCGAGCAGTGCGCGGCCCTCGGCGGACTCGATGGTGAGGGTGGGGAGGGCGCCGCCGGCGTAGCCGGTGGAGGCGACCCAGCGGCCGGGGTTCTCGCGGTGGGCGAGGACCCCCTTGGCTCCCGCCGCCTTGGCGGCTCCCGCCACCTCGTGGAGTGCGCCGTCCGTGGCCTTCACCAGGACGATCGCGTCCTTGACGCCCGCCTCGGCGAGTTCCTCGGGGGTGCCGGAGCCCGCGTCGACGAGGCGGGCCCGGCCGGTTCCGTCGAGGTTGTCGCTGCCCGTGGAGGCGGTGATCGGGTGGAGCGCCGGGCCGCCGGTGACCTTCAGTGCGGAGATCAGCGGGGCGGCTGCCCGCCAGTAGCCGGTGAACTCGAACTCCCCGTCCTTCGCCCGGCCTTCGACCGACGCGTAGTAGCCGCGGATGGTCCGGCCGCCCATGGCGGTGCCCGCGTGCAGCCAGGTGTCGTCCCAACTGCGGGCGAAGCCGAGGGTGGTGTTGCGGGCTTCGACCGGCTTGTCGGCCTCGATGGTCAGCCGGCCGGCCTTGCGGGCGTCGAGGACGATGGTCGTGTCCTTCTCCACCTCGGTCTGCGGGCGGCCCAAGTAGGTGAGGGAATCGATGAGTTCGGCCCCCTCCCCCGCGTCGGGGGTGCCGACGAACGCGGAGAGGAAGTAGGCGCCGGGGCGCACCCGGTAGACCTGGTCGACGGAGCCCTCGTTGAAGCGGCGTTCGCCGGAGGCGTCGTCGGTGCCGATGACGTCCAGCGAGGAGGGGCCGGCGGCGGGCCGGCCCGCGCGGTCGATCAGTTTGACGCGCAGGGTGACGGTCTCGGGTTCGACGTACAGGGAGAAGGGGGTGGAGACGCGCACGCCGCCCGCCGTGGCGACGACGCGACCGGTGACGTCCCCGTACTGGGAGCGCTCCAGCTTCGCCGCCGGGTCGAGGTGGAGCGGCACCTTGACGGTGGCTCCGGCGGGGACGGTGACCGTGCGCCGGTCGAGTCGGGCGACCGGGGAGCGGACGGCGGAACCGTCGTTGCCGGTGACCTTCTCGACGCCGAGGCTCAGGGTGACGGGCCGGGGTCCGGTGTTGGTGTACGGGACCTCGACGCTCGTGCGGTCGCTGCGGTCCTGCGGCCAGTCGTACGTTCCGCCCTGCACGGCGGGGGCGCCGGTGACGGTGGTGTCGACGGCGGCCCTCACGTCGAGGCGGCCGCCTCCGGTCTGCCGTACGTCCCCGGGGACGCCTGTGTTCGCGGAGCCGACGAGGGCGGCCTTGATCTGCTGTCCGCTCCACTCGGGCCGGCGTTGCTTGACGATGGCGGCGGCCCCGGCGACGTGCGGGGTGGCCATCGAGGTGCCGGACATGGACTGGTAGGCGTACACGCCGCGACCGCCCGCGGCGGCGGCGGAGATCCCGACGCCGGGGGCCGCGATCTCCGGCTTGAGGGTGTGGGCGGCTCCGGCCGGGCCCCGGCTGGAGAAGCCCGCGGTGGTGTCGTCGCGGTCGACGGCGCCCACGGTCAGCACACCGGGGGCGCAGCCCGGCGAGGAGACCGTGTTGTTGCCGGGGCCGGAGTTCCCGGCGGCGACGACGAACAGGGTTCCCTGCTGCGAGAGTCGCTCGGCCGCGGTGGCGAGCGGGTCGTCGCAGGCCGTCCGTGAGGGGTCTCCGAGGCTCATGGAGACCACGTCGGCCTTGCTCGCCGCGGCCCATTCCATCCCGGCGATGATCCACGAATCGAGGCCGTAGCCCTGGTCGTTGAGGACCTTGCCGCTGAGCAGCTCGGCGCCGGGCGCGACGCCCTTCTTGGCGCCGCCGCTCGCGGCCCCCGATCCGCCGACGGTGGAGAGGGTGTGGGTGCCGTGGCCCTGCCGGTCGGTGTCCGTGTCGGAGTCGGTGAAGTTCTTCGACGCGGCGACGCGGCCCTTGAGGTCGGGGTGTTCGAGGTCGGTGCCGGTGTCGAGGACGGCGACCTTGGTGCCGGCGCCGTCGAGTCCGGCGGCCCAGGCGGCGGGGGCGTTCACCTGTCGGGTGGAGCGTTCCAGGTTCGCCCGGACCTTGCCGTCGAGCCACAGCTTCTTCAGTCCGCCCGCGGCGCGCGCGGCGCCGGCGGCGGAGACGTCGGCCCAGAACTCGGCGGCCCGCTGCTTGTCGGCGGCCAGCGCGACGGCCCCGATGGAGCCGAGGACCAGGGAGCGGTCGGCGCCGCGGGGCGCGGGCGGGGTGTTGCGGGCGACGGCGACGGAGCCGTCGTACACGGCGATGAGCGGCAGCTTCTCGCTGTGGGCGTCGTCGTAGCCCTGCCGGATCAGCCCGGTGACGTTGAAGAGCTCCTCGTCGACCCGCCCCGCGGCCAGTGCTTTGACGGCGCTCTCGGGGTAGACGTAGACGTCCTTGCCGCTCTGGCGCGTCTGCACGACGGGCAGGCTGCGTCCTGTCGGGGCATCGCGGTGGCGGCGGTGCGGCCGGCGGCGTCCGTGGAGACCAGCACGCGGTCCCCGGTGACGAGGGTGACGGTGACGGGCGCCGCGGGCCGCGCGCCCGCCGCCCCGCTCCCGACGAGTGGTCTCGGTCCCGGCGGTCCGTCGCTCGGCAGTGCCGCGGACGGGCCGACTGCGGTGACGGCGAGGACGGCCGCTGTGGCCGCCCCGACTGCCGTTCGCGATATCGGGCGCATCGCTCTCCCCAGGTGAATTCCGGCCAACTGCTCTTTTGCACGGCATAGCTGACGTACACGTGGCCTCTGGCCGGTGGATGGTGGTGCTGCGGTGGCGACACCTTGGCAGAGGGGCGGGAGGTGCGGCGATGATGTCGGCGGCGGGTTTGCGCCGTGGCCGCTTCCCGCCAGGAACGGCACTGAGAGTGGGGTGGACGGGTTGCTGGGTGCGATAGGTCTGGACGAGGGGCAGGAGTCGGCGTACCGCGCGCTGGTGGCGCTGGGCGCGGCGGAGGTGCCCGACCTCGCGCACCGGCTGACGCTGCCGGTGCCGCAGACCGAACGGGCGTTGCGACACCTGGAGCGCCAGGGGTTGGCCGCGCAGTCCTCGGCGCGGCCCGGACGCTGGGTGGCGGCGCCGCCCGGGGTGGCGCTCGGCGCGCTCCTGACCCAGCAGCGGCACGAGCTGGAGCAGGCGGAGCTGGCGGCGGTGCTGCTGGCGGAGGAGTACCGGGCCGAGGCGGGCGAGATGGCCGTCCACGACCTGGTGGAGGTGGTGACGGGGGCCAGTGCGGTGGCGCACCGCTTCCACCAGCTCCAGCTGGGCGCGACGCAGGAGGTGTGCGCGCTCGTCAGTGGCCGGCCGCAGGTGGTGACGGGGACGGAGAACGAGGCCGAGGAACGGGCCTCGGTGCGCGGGGTGGAGTACCGGGTCGTGATCGAACGGCGGGTACTGACCCTGCCGACCGGGATCCGGGAGGCGTCGACGGCCCTGGCGCGCGGCGAACGCATCCGGGTGACGGGCGAGGTCCCGACGAAACTGGTGATCGCCGACCGGACGCTGGCGATGGTCCCGCTGACCGCGCGGGGCGCGGAGCCGGCGGCCCTCGTCGTCCACGCGTCGGGACTGCTGGAATCCCTGCTCGGCCTGTTCGAGGCGGTGTGGAGGGAGTCGCTGCCGCTGCGGCTGGGCTCGACGGGCTGCGCGGAGGAGGGGGACGGCGGCCCCGACACCACCGACCTGGAGATCCTCTCCCTCCTCCTGGCCGGCATGACGGACGCGAGCGTCGCCAAGCACCTGGAACTGGGACTGCGGACGGTGCAGCGGCGGGTGAAGGGCCTCATGGAACTGGCGGGCGTCACGACCCGGCTCCAGCTCGGCTGGCACGCCCACGAGCGGGGCTGGGTGGCCCGATAGCCCCCCGTCGGTCACCCTGAGCAGATGGAGCTGCCTCAGCTGGTCCTGGTGGGGCTGGTGTTCCTGCTCGGGGTGCTCGGCGTACTGGTCCCGGGCGTACCGGGAACCTGGCTGGTCTGGGCGGGCGTCCTGTGGTGGGCGCTGCACGTACGGTCGGACGGGGCGTGGGTGCTGCTCGCCTCCGCGACGGGGCTGTTGCTGGTGGTTCAGGTCGTGAAGTGGCTGCTGCCGCCGCGGCGGATCCAGGGTCTGGGCGTCACGCCCGCGATGGCCGCGTGCGCGGGCGGGGGCGCGGTACTGGGCTTCGTCCTCGTCCCGGTGGTGGGGGCGGTGCCGGGGTTCATGGGCGGCATGTACCTCTACGAGCGGCGACGGCTCGGCACGCACAGGGCGGCGCGGGCGGCGGTCCGCACCGGGATGCGGGCCGCGGGAACGAGCGTCCTGGTGGAACTCCTGGCCTGCCTCCTGATCACAGCCGCCTGGCTCACCACCACCCTGACCTGACCCACACGGGCCCCCCGCGCCTGAAACGCCGGCGAGGCCGGGTTTACCCGATCCGGCCCGCTGATCGAACACGACGGGCACAACCCCCTGGGTCCCCCGCGCCTGAACGCCGGCGGGGCCGAATGAGGCCGGAGGAGGAGAGCCGCAGGTCGGGGTCGGGGACGGGGTGGGGTGTCGTCCGGGGCTCAAACGTGATTTGTTGGCGCGCGGTGCCGCCCGGCAAACGAAGCTGCGGACA
>NZ_JBVHZI010000025.1:0-38591 GCF_055574495.1 Streptomyces sp. NPDC029836
CCCGCGGAGCGGGACCCTCAGCGCTGCGCGCTGAGGAAGCGAGTCCGCTGCGCTGCGCTGCGCAGCGGACTCGGCTTCGCCGAGTCAAGGTTGGGGCCCTCAGCGCGGCGCGCTGAGGAAGAGAAGCCGCTGCGCTGCGCGCAGCAGACTCGGCTTCGCCGAGTCAAGGTCGGCCCTTCGGGCGGGGCCCGGCGCTGCGCTCCGGAACCTTTTCCTCCGCTTCGCTAGGAGAGCCCAGTGGCCCTTCGCTTCACGAAGGGCCACTGGGGAGGGCCGGCGCCTTTGACGCCGGTGTCCTGCGCTTCGCTTCGGACTTGTTCTCCAGCGCTGCGCGCTGGAGCGGGAGTAGGGCTTCGGTTGGCGAAGGCCTACTGAATAGGGCCGGCCCTCTGGGCCGGTGTGCTCAGGGGCGCTGGAGCAGTGAGGCGTAGGGGGACCAGGCGCTCTGCGCGGGGAGGAAGGAACCGCGGTGTTGGGTGCTGCGCGTTGTTCAGGGGTGAAGAGGGGAGTTTGTTTGGGGGAGTTGGGAACGTGGGGGTGGGGTAAAGGTGCAGGTCAGGGAGTGGAACGGGGCTTGAGTTGGGGTGGGGGGATTCTTGGGGTGGGGTTGATGGGTGTTAACGGCGTTAATGGTCGGGGGAGGGGTGATTCAAAGTGGTGTGGGGATAGAGATAGGAATCAGTCAGATTCAGCGTGGTTATGGACGGACTGTCCGGGCTTGGTTGGTGGAGCGTTGGTCTGATGGGTAGTCAGGGAAGTGGCTGTAGAAGGCTTTGAGGCGGCGTTCAGTGCGCGCAGCGCGGTAGGGGACGGCCTATAGAAGGTACGGAGATGCGTTTGCGCAGGTCAGGTGGGGTGCGGGGGGAAAGTTATGTCCCCTCAGGAGGGACATAACTCGGGGGATGTGTCGCTGGTGGGGGGACAGAACGACGGTAAAACGTCAGCGAGGCTGACGGTTTTTGGGCTAAAACGTCAGGGGGGCTGACGTTCTTCCGGGGATGTGTCCGTGAACCGGGTCTGGGGAGGGGTTCGGTGGGGTGGGGCGGCCCGTGGGGGGTCGCTGGGGGCCTTGGCCGAGATGTGTCCCCCCAGGGGGGACACAAGACACGCCGAACGTCAACGAGCGTGACATTAGTGTCACCCTTGTTGACATACTCTCTCTGCAGATCAACGAAGTGGAGAGCATCCTCGTGTCATCAGAGCCACAGCGCCGCCGGCCGAGTCCGTCGCGGGCGCCGCGTCCTGATCTCCCTGTTGATGACGCGATTTCGGCGTGGAGTCAGCCCCTGGCTCCGGTCAAGGATCTGGACAGTCTCGCCAAGCGGTATCCGAGCCGGAAGCTCACGCTGGACGGTGAGCGCAAGCCGCTGGAGTTCTACGGGACGCAGAGTCAGCCAAATGCGTTTTCGATGGACAGCCTCGAGTTCTTCCTGGTCATCGCGCAGTACTTCCGTGAAGCGCTGCCGTTGAGGCTGATTCTGCTGCTCATCGCTTGCCAGCGGGCGGGGGGGCGGATTCCACTTACCCAGGAGGAGATGGCTACGATCCTTGACGTCAGTCGGACAAAGACGTCGGAGGCGCTGCACACCGTGATGTCTCATGGGATCGTCTTCAAGGTGCGGCGGGGTGTGTACCAGTTCAACCCGCCCTACAGTTACCGGGTGGCTGAGTTCATCCCGGGTACGGAGACGGCGGGTGAGTTCGTGAAGGTGGAGCAGCACAGCACCATCTCGCAGATTCGCAGCGATACGAGCCTGCCCGACCTGGTGCGGTTCCCGTCGCTGGACCACATGCGGCAGGCAATCGAGGAACTGCGGGCCGAACGGTCCAAAGAGCGCGCTGCGCGCCGGCTGAGCCGGGTACAGCGCAAGGAAGAAGGGACAGCTCAGTGAGCACCTTGCGATTCGCTGCGGTCAACGCCGACGGGCTTCTCTCCGACCTCGACCTTCCGCCTGCGGCGTACCGCGTGCTGCTGAAGCTGCGTTCGCTGAGCGAGCCCGGGGGGCGGATCCTCATCGATCAGGCCACCATCGGGGGGCTGCTGGAGCTGAGCAGGCCGAGCGTGAACGCCGCGCTGCGGAGCCTGGAGCTCGCGCGGTTGGTGCGGAAGGTCAGGAACGGGGTCTACCAGATCAATCCCATGCTGGCCGGGTACAACTCGTTCGAGGACGCGGTGGCCGCCGTGAACGAGATGCCGGCCGAAGAGCGGCTGGACGCGCGGGGATACGTCGCCAGCTACCACGAGGCAGTGGCGGCGTACCAGGATCAGTTGGCCGAGCAGCGCAAGAAGCGAGCGGCTCAGGCGGCTGCGAAGAAGGCTGCGGAGTCGAAGCGGCGGAGGACGTTGCACGCCGTGGGGTAGTGGTGCTGTTGCGGGCGCCTGAGGGGGTCTCAGGCGCGTTGGAGGGCCCCGGGTGTATGTCCGGGGCCCTCCTGGGTTTTTAGGGGCGGAGAGGGGCGCGTGGGGCTTCGTCAGAAGGCGAAGTCGACGTAGTCGATGTCGGTGAACTCGACGAGGAGCGAGGTGGCGCGGGCGCCGTTGTCCTTGAAGTAGATCTCCTGGAGGGCCTCGGCGGTGATGTGGCGCAATTGGGCCTCCGTGGCGCCGGCTTCCTGGGCGGCGAAGAGGCGGTTCGCGTACTCCGGGGGGAGGTGTTGGGTGATGCGGCGCATGCGGCCGTCGTCGGTGGTGCCGGGGGCCGCGGTGAAGCCGAAACGGGCGCGGGTCTCGATGACGAGGCCGGTGGTGCGTGCGGCCCGGTCGCGGGCGCGCTTGCGGACCAGGGGCTGCCAGCGGCGGCGTACCTCCGCCTCCAGGCGGGCGGCGAGTTCGGGCTTGGGCTGCTTGATCTGGTTCTTGACGTAGCGCTCGACGGTGCGTTGGGAGATGCCGAGCGCCGCGGCCACGGCCTTGGTGCTTTTGAGCTGCTTGACCAGGAAGCGGACCTGGGCGCCCGCGGACTTGGGGATCGGGCGGGTGAAGTGTGGTTCGTCGGCCTTGCTGAGGCTGTCGGAGATGTCGTCGGGCATGGGTTACTCGCCGTCTGCTGCTGCGTCGTGGCCCTTGATGTGGCGGGCGGGGTTGAGGCCTTCGTCGAGCATCCGCACGGCCCACAGGAGGGGCTGGGTGCCTTCGTGTTTGACCATGCCGGGGCTGACGCCGACGCGGAAGCCGCCGGGGACGGGCTTGCCCTCGGGGGTGCGGGGGAGGAAGTCGAGGGGGCTGGGGCCGTCGGAGAGGTAGACCGCGCAGTCCGAGAGGACCGCGACCGGGTACAGGTCCGCCGCCGCGGCGAGCTTGTGCATCTTGCGGTGCATGTTGACGCGGGCGGTGGAGATGACGGCCGCGCGGATGTCGGGGCGCCAGGTGGGGCGTTCGAGGGCGGGCCAGGATTCGCCCGGGCGGTAGCCGGCGCCCTGGGGGCGTTCGCGGAGTTTGCCGATGCCGCCCTTGACCGTCGCCTTGATGGCGGACAGGACGGCGGTGGAGGTGTTCGGGTGGTCCTTGTACGTGGTCATGGCCCGGAGGAACTCCGCCTCGGTGAGGGCCGGGGTGACGCCGAGGTCGGACATGGTCGCCAGGTAGGCGTCGCGGAGCCGGGTGTACCAGGCGTCGAGGTAGGCGCCGCTGTCGGGGCGGATCCAGGCCTCGGTGGGGCGGACGTCGTGGCCGAGCTCCTGGGCGTAGGCGAGGGTCGGGGTCGCGTACCAGGCGGGGCCGGCGGGAGGGGCGCCGTGGGGGGTGAAGGGGTTGGGGAGTCGGGGGTCGAGCCGGAAGGTGGAGAGGTCGGCCAGCCAGCAGCCGGGGGTCTTGGGGTCGAAGCGGGGAGTGGTGGTGTGGGTCGCCGGGCCGAGGCCGACCAGGAGGCGGTTCGCGGCCGCGGCGAAGGCCATGTTCACGTCGATGCCGACCGCGTGGGTGCGGGCGCACTCGGCGTCGGTGAGGAGCTCCGGGTCGCGGATCCAGTCGTGGGCCTCCTCGTCGAGGACCTCGTCGGGGGTGCGTTGGTGGGCGCGGGGGTAGAGCGCGGCGACCACGGGGTGTTCGTCGGGGGCTTCCGGCGGGGCCGGGTCGACGGGGCGGGTGAGGGAGCCGGCGACGGGGGCGGAGACCCAGGTGTTGGTCGCCTGGTCGCGGGCGGCGCGGGTGGGCGGGCGCAGGGCCGTCATCAGTTCCAGGCCCGTGACGGCGGTCGAGCCGCGGGGGGTGAGGACGCGGGCGGCGTAGGTGGTGAGGAGCTCGGCGAGTTCGGGCGCGGGGAGCTCCGCCGTGTCCTCGCCCCAGGCGCGGGTGTCGAGGGCGCCCCAGGGGAGGACCGCGAGCTGTACGCACTGGCGGCCGGTGCCGGGGGTGGCGGGGCGGTAGATGCGGGGCCAGGGGCCGAAGCCGCGGCGGGTGAGCTGCCACTTGGCCTTCGTGAGCTGCTTCACGACGGGGTGGTTGTCGGGCAGGCGCAGGGCGCGGCGGTCTTCGAGGGTGAGGGGGAGACCGAGGGCCTCGGTGGCGGCGGCGGTGAGGACGAGGAGGGGGTCGCCGTCCTTGCCGTTGCGGTGGAGGCGGGGTGCGCGGAGGTCGGCGTCGGGGCCGAGGGCCCAGGTGATGAGGTCGGGCAGCCCGGTGGTGGGGTGGGGGAGCACGAGGCCGCCGGTGGCGTGGGCGTGGCCGGTGCCGTCGAGGACGGCGAGGGGGCCGTGGCCCTCGACGGGGAGGGGGGTGCGGGGCTTGGGGCGGGGGAGCGCCCGTTCCGGGTGGGCTGCCGTCCGGGGGGTGGGTGGAGCGCCGTTAACGGCGTTAACGCCGTTAACGGGTGCCGGGGTCGGGGGTGGGTCGGTGGGGGCGGGGGCGTTAACGGCGTTAACGGGGGCGGGGGGCTGAGGTGGGGTGGGGGGCGCTGGAGCGTTAACGGCGTTAACGCCGTTAACGGTCGCGGGGGGAGGGGACGGGGTGTTAACGGCGTTAACGCCGTCGAGGGGGTGGAGGGTGGCGAGGCCTTCGAGGAGGCGGGCGTAGGCGGCGCGCTTCGGGGGGCGCGGAGCCGTGCGGCCGGTCTCCCAGGAGGTGACCGTTTCGCGGCGGACGGACAGGGCCTTGGCGATCTGGTCCTGGCTCAGGCCGGCGGCCTCGCGCAGGCGCTTGCGTTCGTCCGGGTGGGGCAGGCCGTCCTGGGCCGCCGCCGCTTCCAGCAGCGCGTCGACCGCTGCGAAGAGGGCGGTCTGGTCGTTCATCTCGCTCATCACTACCTCCGGGTGCAGCCTATGCGAACCGCACTGTTGAACGCACATGAAACGCACGTGAGGGCGTTAACGGCGTTAATGCCGTCACCGCCCCCGGCGTGGGTGCCCGGCTCAGATCCGCTGCATCAACAGCTCGGTGACCGCCTTCAGGTCGTCCGGAGTGAGGTGGGCGGTGAGGGCGTCCGCGATGGTCTCCGGGGATTGGGTGGAGATCGTGATGCGGGAGGAGGGGGTGGGCACGGGGGAGGGGGCGGTCTTCACGGTGTTAACGGCGTTAACGCCGTTAACGGTCGGTGGCGTCGGGCGGGTGCGCTGGCGCGGGGGGTTAACGGCGTTAATGGTGTCGTTGGCCGCGGCGGCCTGGTCCTCCTGGGGGAGGCGGCCGATGCGGCGGGCAGGCTCGACCTTGAGTTCGCCGGTCTCCACCTTCTCCTGGAGGGTGGGGGTCAGGTTGAGCAGGGTCAGGCGCTGGGAGACCCAGGCCGGTGTCTTGCCGAGCCGCTTCGCGACCTGGGCCTGTGAGCCGTGGACCTCGACGAGTTCCTGGAGAGCGCGGGCCTGGTCCATGGGGGCCACGTCGACCCGGTGCACGTTGGCGATCAGTGCCGATTCGAGGATGTCCGCCGCGGAGGCGGACAGGGAGTCGTTCACGTGGATGTGCATCGTCTTGAGGCCGGCCAGGTGGGCGGCCGCCAGGCGCCGGTTGCCGTCGATGACCACGTACGGGGCCCGTCCCAGGCCGTCGGTCTGGCCCGGGTGGGCCTCCATGAACGCCATGCGGGTGGCGACCGCGAGGGGCTGGAGTTGGCCGCGGACCGTGAGGGACTGGGCCAGCTCGTCGAGGTCCGTGAGGTCCTCGCGGAGGTTGAAGGGGTTGTGGGCGAGGGCCTCGATGGGCACCTCGGACGGGGGGACGACCCCGGAGGTCGGGGCGCCCGTCGCCTCGGCGATGGCCGCGCGGCGGGAGCTGACGCCGACCGGCTGTGCGCGGGCGAAGGAAGCCGAGACTCCGAGTTTGTCGGCCTTGCTCATGAGATCTCCCTGGCGAGCGCGCGCAGGGCGACGGCCTGTTCGCCCTTGGGTGCGTAGACGAACAGTGGCTGCTTCACACGTACGGCCTCGCGCTGTTCCTTGAGGTCGGGGACGATCGCCACGACCCGCGGATCCTTTATGTCCAACCAGGCCTGCAGGGAGGACGTGGCGATGTAGCCGCGGCGGCCGTCGTAGAGGTTCACGACGAGGCCGAGGTAGTCGATGTCGAGGCTGAGGTCGTCGCGCAGATCGTTGATCTGTGAGGTGAGCAGGTCGTACGCGTCGGCCGAGGAGTCCTCGGCCTGTACGACGATCAGCGCGCCGGAGGCGCCCGGCTGTTCGGTGTCGCGGCGGCGGCCGTAGTAGATGGCGGCGTCCATGCTGAGGCCGAGGCTGGGCGGGCAGTCGATGAGGATGACGTCGTAGTCGGCCTCGACGGGGGTGAGGGCGCGTTCGAGGGCGGCCTCGCGGGCGCGGACGGTGGACAGGCGGACGTCCAGGAGGAACGCGTCCGTGCACGCGGGGAGGATGTGGAGGCGGTCGCCGAAGCGGTCGTCGGGGATGGCGACGATGAGGTCCGAGAGCGGTCCCTTGGCCTCGCCGGCCATGTGGCAGGTGAGGCTGTCGCCGCCGATGGGGAGGGGCTGCTGGCCGAGTTGCTTCGTCAGGTGGCCCTGCGGGTCGAAGTCGACGAGCAGGACGCGCATGCCCAGGCCCGGGAGGTCTTCGAGGTCCAGGGGCGAGGTGCTGGTCGGTGCTGCCTGCTCGGGGTCCTCGGGGTCCTCCACCGGGGTGAGGCGGGCCAGCTGGCGCGCGATGCGGACCGGGTGGAGGGATTCCGGGTCCTCCGCGAGGGCCTCCGCGGTGCCGGCGGTGATGGCCGTCTTGCCGACGCCCCCCTTCTGGTTGCAGACCACGATGCGGCGCACGACCGTGGGCCGCTTCACGGTGGGCGCCGGGTTCATCTCCAGCCAGAGGCGCACCGTTTGGGCGAGTCCCTGGGTGAGGGAGACGCCGCGGTCCTTGGCGTCCGTCCGGAACGACTCCCACTGGCCGGCGGGCAGCCAGGTGGAGAACGACTCTGCGCCGGACGTGTCGACGGGGGAGGGGGCGGAGGCGAGGGCGCTCCACTGCGCGATGCCCTGGTGGACCGCGTCCTGGATGTCGATCCGCAGTTGGGCGGTGCGGATCTTCAGTTCCTGGCGGAGCCACGGGGGGAGCTTGGAGACGACCTTCTCGCGGTCGCTCTGGGACGAGGGCGAAGTCATGAGAGGGACTTTACTAACGTTCTGGAGTGTTAGTGAGCGCCACGCCTGAGTTTTGCTAACGAAGTGGGCGGAGACACGCCAGGGCGGCCCCGCACTCGCCGTGGCGAGCACCCCCGTGGTTCACCACGACGTGTGCGGGGCCGCCCTGGACGTACCGTCAGCCGGCCGTGACCGCTGCGGGGTTCGGGGAGGTGCGGTGCGAAGGCATGGGGTGCGGGGCGGGTTGGGCGAGCGGGGCGCGCTGGGTCAACAGGCCGAGCCGGGCCCGGCAGGCGAACGAGCCCGCGGGGTCGAAGAGGATCGCGCGGTCGGCCGGCACGATGCCCGGGAGGAGGTGCTTCCACAGGTCGACGACCCGGGCGTGCAGGTCCTCGCGTTCGGTGCGGACGTGCGACGTGACCTGGATGCCGGTGAACGAGCCGACGATGAGCGTCGCGAGGTCGTACGTGTTGAGCGCCTGGAGGATGTCGCCCCGCTCCTGGGCCGGCGTCAGGCAGCCGTGGCAGGTGTCGATCCAGGCGTTGTAGGGCGAGGGGTCCGGGTGCGTGAACGAACCGAACTCGATGACGAGGCGGATGCCGGCGCGGATGCGGACGTTGGTGCGCAGCCCGTACGCCAACTCGTGCGTCAGGTCGATGACCGTTTGCAGGCCCGGGTCCACGATCTCGTGGACGCCCTCGGACACCCGGAACTGCTCGTCCATCAGGGTGCGTGCCAGGGCTTCCTTGGACTGGAAGTGGAAGTACAGGGCGCCCTTGGTGACTCCGGCGTGCTGGACCACGTCGCTGAGGCTGGTACCTCCGAAGCCGCCGTGATCGAAGGCGACCGCCGCGCCGTTGAGGATCGCCTGCCGAGTGATTTCGGCCCGTCCCTGCCTGACCCGCGCCACGTGGTTCTCCTGATGCCGGTTCCGCTCGGTGTTACGGGGCTCAGCGTAGTGCGGCCGGTTCGAAGAAAACCAGTCGACAAGTACTTTTTAGGCGGCGGGAGGAGGTGATGTGGGGGCCTGTGGGGCGGTTTGGCGTGTTACTGATTGGTGGTGCGTCGGGGCGGGGGCGTTAACGGCGTTAAGTGAGGGAGCGGGTTCCGATTGTTAACGGCGTTAACGCCGTTAACGGTCGGGGTCAGCGGGTGGTCCAGCCGCCGTCCACCGAGAGGGTGGTGCCGACGACGAACGAGGCTCGGTCGCTGCAGAGCCAGGCCGCCGCCTCGGCGATCTCCGAAGGTTCCGCGATGCGGGGCAGGACGGCCGCGTTGAGGAGGACCTGCTCCATGTTCGGGTTCTGCTGGAGCCAGAAGTCGATCAGTTCGCTGCGGGTGGTGCCCGGCGCGATCGCGTTGATGCGGATGTTCTGAGCCGCGTACTCGGAGGCGGCGGCCTTGGTCAGGCCCAGGACGGCGTGCTTCGAGGCGATGTACGGGGACGCGGCCGGGGTCGCGACGAGGCCCGCGGTGCTGCTGTTGTTGACGATGACTCCGCCGCCGGTCTCCAGCATCGCGCGGATCTCGTGGCGCATGCAGTGCCAGACGCCGCGGACGTTGGTGTCCATGACGGTGTCGTAGTCCTCCTCGGTGAGGAGGTGCATGGGCGCGGGAACCGTGCCCGTACCCGCGTTGTTGAAGGCGGCGTCCAGCCGGCCGAAGGAGGTGACGGCCGTTTCGACGGCCCTGGCGACGTCCTCGGAACGCGCGACGTCGCCGATGACGTAGCGGGCCTCGTGACCGGCGGCCCGGAGCTCCTCCGTGAGCGCCGCCAGCTCCTTTTCGCGGCGGGCCATGAGGGTGACCGAAGCGCCCTCGCGGCAGAACACGCGTGCGGCGGCCGCTCCGATGCCGGCGCTCGCGCCGGTGATCAATGCAGATCGTCCCGCAAGCGTTCCCGTGCTGTCCTTCGTCTCCATCGCGCGAACCTAACACGCGAACACGGCGCGAAGTGATCGCTGGTCAGTAGGTGTTCCGTACCCGGTGACCGGTTATAGATCCATTGGCTCCGGCGAGAGTCCGGCCCGCCTCCGGCGCGGCCACCGACTGTGGCCGCCAGGATCTCGTACCCCTGTCCTGGGGGACAGCCGCGAACGCGGCGAACGCGGTGTGGAGCCCCCATGGTCAAGCAGGAGCGTGCGGCACGCACGCGCGAATCCCTGGTGCGCGCCGCCGCGGAGGCGTTCACCGACGAGGGGTTCGCCACCGCCTCGATCTCGGGGATCAGCGGGAGGGCCGGAGTGACCTCCGGTGCCCTGCACTTCCACTTCAGCGGCAAGGACGAACTCGCCCGGACCGTCGAAGGGCGGGCCGCCGCCGCGCTGCGGGTGGTGACCGGCACCGCCGGGGAAGCGGACGGCCCGGTCGATGACCCGCTGACGCTGCTGGTCGATTCGACGTACACGTTGCTGGCGCTGCTCGCGGGGGACGTCGTCGTGCGCGCCGGCTTCGCGCTGTCCGCCGATGTCACCCACCGGAGCCAGGTCGACCTCCGCGCGCAGTGGTGTGAGTGGACGAGCGAGTTGATCGAAGCCGCCGCGCGACAAGGGCTCCTCGCCGAGGGGGTGTCCCCGCAGCAGGCGACGCCCGCGGTGGTGGCGTCGATCGTCGGACTGGAGGTGCTGGGGGCCGCCGATCCCGGCTGGTTCGCGGCCGAGACCCTCACCCGGATCTGGTCCGTCCTGCTGTCCGGTATCGCGGCCGCCCGCCGAGACGACCATGAAACAGACCGAACGGTTTGATTTACGGCCGTTCTGAGTGTTAGATGACCCTGTCGGGACCCGGTCCCCGCTGGTCGTAGCGGCTGGGGATGCGCCCACGTCTTCGGTAAATGCGCAGCTCAGTGTGGGTTTTTGAGCACAGCCCGACCATCGTCGCAGGGGAAACGGTACGACCGGTTTTGTATTGACAAACCGCTGGGACTGTTTTTTACTGACTCTTGCGACTCATCCAAGGACAGGGGAGTACGACGTGGACATCGATGTACTGGGCGCGCTGGCCGTGCGGGAGAACAACACCTCCATCACGCCGACCGCCCCCAAGCCCCGGCAGGTCCTGGCGCTCCTGGCCCTCCATGCCGACCAGGTCGTGCCGGTCGCGGCGCTGATCGAGGAGCTGTGGGGCGCCGAGCCGCCGCGCAGCGCCCGTACCACCCTGCAGACGTACGTGCTCCAGTTGCGCGCCCTCATCGCGACCGCCCTGGAGAACGCCGAGGGCACGCGGACCGCGAAGGACGTACTCGTCACCCTGCCCGGCGGCTACCTGCTGAACAGCGGCGGCGGGACCAGCGACGTGCGGGAGTTCGACCGGCTGGCCGGATTGGGCTACCGGGCGATGGACGCGGGGGACGCGGCCGGTGCGGCGCGGTTGCTGCGCGAGGCCCTCTCGCTGTGGTCGGGTCCGGCGTTCGCGGACGTTCACGGCGGGGTGCAGCTCGACATGGAGACGCGGCGGCTGGAGGAGACCCGGCTGTGCGCCCTCGATCAGCGCATCGAGGCCGACATGAAGCTGGGCCGGCACCGGGAGCTCCTCGCGGAACTGACCGTTCTGGTGAGCCGCTATCGCACGCACGAGAACCTGCACGGTCAGTTCATGCTGGCCCTGCACCGTTCGGGACGGCGCGGCGAGGCGCTGGACGTGTACAAGCGGCTGCGCACCACGCTCGTACGGGACTTGGGCCTGGAGCCGTCGCCCGCGCTGCGCCGGTTGCAGCGCTCGATCCTGATGGCGGCCCCGGAGGGCATGCCCAAGGTTCCCGCCGTGGCGGCGGTCGCCGGTACGGGGACGCGGTCGGAGCGGCTCGTGCGGGCCTGAGCCGGCGCCGGGCGCGCCCGGGTGCCGGCGCTGGGGGAAGAGCGTGGACGCAGCGGGGGGCGGAAGGAGACGAGCGGTGCAGGAGAGGTCGGAGCGGACCCGTAGGCGGTTGGTCTTCGCCGGGGCCGAGATGTTCCACCGCAACGGATACGCCAACGCGACGCTCGGTGAGATCGCCGGCGCGGCCGGGGTGACGAAGGGGGCGCTGTACTTCCACTTCGCTTCCAAGGACGAGCTGGCCGACGCCGTGCAGCGCCGCGGATGTGGGCTGTTGCACGACGCGGTGCGCGGACTGAGGGAGAACGGTGCCTCCCCCCTGCAGGCGCTGATCGACACGACCCACTGGCTGGCGCGGATGCTGCACGAGGATCCCGCGATCCCGGCGAGCTTCCGCATCACCAAGGAGTGCGCCGGCCAGCACCTGAGCGCGGTGGACTTCCACGGGGCCTGGCTGACCGTGGTGAGCGAACTGCTCAGCACGGCCCGGGACACCGGAGAACTGCCGGTGGCCGAACCGCTCGCCGCAGCCGGCGGGGCGGGTCCTGGCCGAGGTCGCGGTGACGTGGGTGACGTGCGTGACGTCGGTGACGTGGGTGACATCGGCGATGTCAGGGACGTCGGGGACACCACGCCGACCGTGGGTCGCTGGGAGAGCGCCGAGGCCCTGGTGGCCGCCGCGCTCTGCGGGATCGAGGTACTGGCGGGAACCGGGCTCTCCTACGGGGAGCTCCAGCGGAAGGTGGCCGCCCTGTGGGGGCTGCTGCTCCCCAGTCTGGTGGGGGAGACACGGATCGGCGAGTACCGGACGGGAGCCGTCGGGGCGCGCACCTGGGGGACCGGAGCCGAAGGGCGCTGTGAGTTCCAAGGGACCGGAGCGCAGCGGTAACTGCGGCGCAGTCGCAGGGCAAGCAAGTCGGAAGTGATCGAGGCGACTCGACGGAATGCGGAGGGGAGACCGTGAAGATTCAGGTTCTGGGTCCGTTGAGTGCCGAGGTCAACGGAGACTCGATCGTGCCGACGGCCGGCAAGCCGCGGCAGATCCTGGCCCTCCTGTCGTTGTACCCCGGGCGGGTCATGCCGGTGCCGACCCTCATGGAGGAGATCTGGGGGCAGAACCTGCCGCAGAGCGCACTGACCACGCTGCAGACGTACGTCCTCCAGCTGCGCCGCAGACTCGGCACGGCCATGGGGCCGGGTCGGCCGGGGGCCGCGAAGGAAGTGCTCACGACACGGCACGGCGGATACCTGCTCCAGGTACCGCCCGAGTCCGTGGACGTGCACGCCTACGAGACGCTGGTGGTGCGCGGCCAGGCCGCGTTCGACGCCGGCGACGACGAGGGCTCGGCGGCGCTGCTGCGGGAAGCGCTCGCGCTGTGGCAGGGGCCGGCGCTGGTCGACGTACGGGTGGGGCCGGTGCTGGAGATCGAGGTGCTGCGGCTGGAGGAGAGCCGGCTGGTCACGATGGAGCGGCGCATCGACGTCGACCTGCGGCTGGGGCGGCACACCGAACTCCTCGCCGAACTGACCGAGTTGACCGCGCGCAACCCGCAGCACGAGGGGATGCACTCCCAGATGATGGTCGCGCTGTACCGGTCCGGCCGGCAGGCGGCGGCGCTCGACGTGTTCCGCAGGCTGCGGCAGCGGCTCATCGGGGACCTGGGGGTCGAGCCGTCACCGCAGTTGCAGCGGCTGCACCAGGCGATCCTGGCGGTCGATCCGGCGCTGGACGTGGCGGCGGGACCGAAGCGGGGATCCACCTTCGACCTGTACGCGGCCTGACGAGCCGTACGCGGCCCGACAGGTCGTACGCGGGACCGGGCCCCGGCTGCCGCAGGAGGGCGGCCGGGGCCCCGTCAGGCATGGTGGGGGGCATGGAAGATCTTGGTGAGACCCCCGTTCCGTTCCGACTCGACGTACCGCAGGAGGAACTCGACGACCTCGCGGCGCGGCTGCGGCGGGTGCGGTGGCCCGACGAACTCGACGGGGCCGGCTGGGACTACGGGATCCCGCTGGGGGAGACGCGCGAGCTCGTGCGGTACTGGCGCGAGGAGTACGACTGGCGGGCCGCCGAGGCGCGGCTGAACGCATGGCCGCAGTTCACCACCGTCATCGACGGGGCCCGGGTGCACTTCGCGCACCTGCGGTCCCCCGAACCGGACGCCACACCGCTGCTGATGACCCACGGCTGGCCCGGCTCGTTCGTGGAGTTCCAGCGGGTCGCGGGCCCGCTGACGGATCCGCGGGCACACGGCGGTGACCCCGCGGACGCCTTCCACCTGGTGCTGCCCAGCATCCCCGGCTTCACCCTGTCCGGGCCGACCACCGAGCGGGGCTGGGAGTTCAAGCGGGTCGCCCGGGCCTTCGCGACGCTGATGGAGCGGCTCGGGTACGCGACGTACGGGGTCCAGGGCGGCGACTGGGGAGCCGCGATCTCCCGCGAGCTCGGCCGCGCCCGGCCCGAGCGGGTCATCGGCGTGCACCTGAACCTGTTGCCCGGAGCCGGCGCCACCGCCGAGCCCACCGAGGCGGAACTGGCCCCGCTGAGCCCCGCCGAGCGGGAACGCACCCGGGCCTCCTGGGAGCGCTACCGGGTCTGGGCCCGGGAGCGGCAGGGCTACGCCGACATCCAGGCGACCCGGCCGCAGACCCTCGCCTACGCGCTGACCGACTCCCCGACGGGGCTGCTCGCCTGGATCGGCGAGAAGTTCGCCGAATGGAGCGACCCGCGGTGTCCCGTGGATCGGGACCAGATGCTCACCAACGTGATGTTGTACTGGCTCACCGGGACGGCCGGTTCGGCGGCCCGGATCTACTGGGAGCGGGCCCACGCGGACTACTTCGGGCTGCCGCCCGAGGTGTCGACCACCCCGACCGCCCTCGCGGACTTCCCCCGGGACAACTTCGTCCCGCTGCGGCACGTGGCCGCGCGCACCGACTCCGTCGTGCGCTGGACCTCGTACGACCGGGGCGGGCACTTCCCCGCCATGGAGGTGCCGGAGTTGCTGGTCAGTGACGTCCGCGGCTTCTTCCGGGAGCTCGCCGGGGCCGGCCGGCCGTCCGGCATGTGAAATCCGGTGGGGGTGGGGCCGTACCGCTGTGATGATCGCTCGATGAACGATGAGCAGCGGACCCGTCCCGTACTGACCGGTGACGAGCGGGAGACCCTCACCAGCGTGCTGCAGGGGCAGCGCGACACCCTGATGATGAAGTGTGCGGGGCTGAGCGCCGAGCAGCTGCGGCGCCGGGCCGTGCCGCCGTCCGGGCTCAGCCTGCTCGGGCTGGTGCGCCACCTCGCGGAGGTCGAGCGGGGCTGGTTCCGCAACGTGGTGGGCGGCGAGGACGTACGCGGCTACTTCCCGCAGAACGCGGCGGGAGAGCGGACCGAGTTCGACGTCGAGGACGCGGACCCGCAGGAGTCCTTCCGGATCTGGGAGGACACCTGCGAGCGCTCCCGGGCGATCGTCGCCGCCGCCGAAGCCCTCGACGTGCAGGGGCGGTACGGGGACGAGGGGTACTCCCTGCGCTACGTCCTGGCGCACATGATCGAGGAGTACGCCCGGCACAACGGGCACGCGGACCTGTTGCGCGAGACGATCGACGGGGCCACCGGCGAGTAGCCGCCGACGGACGGGCGGGCCCGCCGCCGGTCAGGCCGGCGCGGTGCCCGGCCGGTCCACGGCGTCGAGCGCGACCTGCCACGGGAAGTGCGGCGTGGCGTCGGGTCCGGCCGGGCCGGGGACGAACCCGCCCTCCCCGTACAGGACTTCGGCGCCCGCGCCGCGCAACACCGTCAGGGACTGCTCGAACTGCGGGTGCGCGGCGAGCGCGGCGTTCGTACAGGGCATGGCCACCACCGGGACGCCCTTGCCGAGGGTTTCGGCGGCGACGCCCACGGTGAAGCGGTCGGTCAGGCCGAGCGCCCAGGCGTTGACCGAGTTGAACGTGGCGGGCGCGAACAGCAGCGCGTCGGCGGCCGGCCACACGTCCGGCTCGCCGGGCATCTTGTACTGCCAGCGCACCGGGTTGCCGGTCAGCGCGGCGAGGCCGTCGAGGCTGCCGGCCACCCACCGCGCCGCTGTCGGGGTGAGGCCGAGGCACACGTTCCAACCGCGCGACTGGGCGTCCTCGATCACGTGGGCCACGTCGAAGACGGGCGGGGCGGCGGAACAGAACAGGTAGAGGGTCCTCATACGGTCATGTGATCACATTCCCTGCCTCCGGCTGACGTTGAGGTCGAACGGGGACGTGGACGCACGCGTATGCGGTTGAGCTCTTCAACGATGTCGCGTCGCACCGCCCGGCGGTTGACTGAGGGCATGACGAAGAACGAGAACGAGAAGGCGACCCTGGTCATCGGCGGTACCGGCAAGACCGGTCGGCGGGTTGCGGAGAAGCTGGCGCACCGGGGCCGGCCGGTCCGGATCGGATCGCGCGCCGGTGAGCCCGCCTTCGACTGGCACGAGCCCGCCACCTGGGGGCCGGCGTTGGAAGGCGTCGACCGGGTGTACGTCACCTACTACCCCGACCTGGCCTTCCCCGGCGCCGCCGAGCAGATCGGCGCGTTCGCTGAGCAGGCCGTGGCCGCCGGAGCCGGCCGGCTGGTGCTGCTGTCCGGGCGCGGCGAGGAGGCCGCCGAGCACAGCGAGCACCTGCTGAAGGCCTCCGGCGGGGACTGGACCGTCGTCCGCGCCAGCTGGTTCAACCAGAACTTCGACGAGAGCTTCTTCCTGGACCCCGTGCGGCACGGGGAGATCGCCCTGCCGACCGCCGACGCCGTCGAACCCTTCGTCGACGCCGACGACATCGCCGACGTGGTGGTGGCCGCGCTCACCGACGACCGGCACATCGGCAAGACGTACGAACTGTCCGGGCCGCGCCTGCTCAGCTTCTCCGACATCGCAGCCGAACTGTCCAAGGTGACCGGACGGGAGATCGCCTACGTGCCGGTGTCGGACGCCGACTACCGGGCGGTGCTGCGCGATCAGGGCCTGCCGGAGGACTTCGCCGACCTGTTCGCGCTGATCCTGGACGGACGCAACGCGCACCTGGTGCACGGGGTGGAGGAGGTGCTCGGGCGGGGGCCCAAGGACTTCGCGGACTACGCCCGCGAGGCGGCCGCCACCGGGGTGTGGAACGACTGAAGGGGGCGACAGCCGCCCGGTACGGGGAGGATGGGGTCATGGACACGCTGACCGGACTGCTCGAAGGGCCCAAGGCCCGCGGCGCCTACCTGCAGAAGTCCGTCTTCAACCCGCCCTGGTCGCTGCGGATCGAGGACCGGGCGCCGCTCTCGGTGATGACGCCCGTACGGGGCACCGCCTGGCTGGTGCCCGACGCGGGCGAGCCGGTCCTGATCGGCCCCGGTGACGTGGCCGTCGTACGGGGACCCGTGCCGTACACCGTGGCGGACGCGCCGGGCACCCCGGTGCAGGTCACCGTGGGCGCGGACCAGCGGTGCAGCACGGGGGACGGTGAGGACGTCACGGACACCATGGCGTTGGGGGTGCGCACCTGGGGGGCGCGGGCCGTCGACGCCGGATCGGTGGTGCTGCTGAGCGGCACCTACCAGGCGCCCGGTGAGATCGGCCGGCGGCTGCTCGGGGCGCTGCCCACGGTGCTGGTCCGGCCCGCGGGCACCGCGGACGCCACCTTGATCACGCTGCTCGCCGCGGAGGTGTCCCGGGACGAGCCCGGCCAGGCGATCGTCCTCGACCGGCTGCTCGACCTGCTGCTGATCGGGGTCCTGCGGGCCTGGCTCGCCGCGCCGGGCTCGGGGGCGCCCGCCTGGTACCGGGCGCAGGCCGACCCCGTGGTGGGGGTGGCGCTACGGTTGCTGCACGAGAACCCCGCGCACGGCTGGACGGTGGAGGAACTCGCCCACAAGGCCGGGGTGTCGCGCGCCTCGATGGCCCGCCGCTTCACGCAGCTCGTCGGTGAGCCGCCGGTGGCCCACCTGACGGGCTGGCGGATCGCCCTGGCCGCCGACCTGCTGCGCGAGCCGGAGGCCACGATCGCGACGGTGGCCCGCCGGGTCGGCTACGGCACGCCGTTCGCGCTGTCGGCGGCCTTCAAGCGGGTACGGGGGGTCAGCCCGCAGGAGTACCGGGCCGGGGCGGCCCCGTCCCCCGCGGGGGTGGGGGTGGGGCGCACCGTCGTGCTGTCGTAGCCGCCGCACCGGCCGGCGCCGCGGGGCCCTTCCGGGGCGCTCAGGGCAGGGGGATGACGGCGACCGTCTGGTCGCCGCTGAACTCGCCCGTCGGCCGGAAGCCCAGGCCCAGGTAGAACGGTTCCGGGCTGCCTTCGGCGCGGCTCCAGCAGACGTGGGCCTCGGCCGCACCACGGGTGCGCAGTTCCTGGAGGACGGCGCCGACCGCGAAACGGCCGTAGCCCTTGCCCTGGTGTCCCGCGGAGATGTTGAGCCGCCAGATGCCGGAGCGGCGTTCGTCCGGGTCCTTCGCGGGATTCCACACGATGTCGACGAAGGCCATGACGAAGCCGACGACCTCGTCGCCGTCGACGACGGCCCGCGGCCAGGCCACCGGGCCGTGCATGTACGCCTCCGCCAGCGACTTCACGACGGGGGAGACGAGGTGTTCCTGGGCCGGGGCGACCCGTACCGCGCACACCGCGTCGAAGTTCTCCTCCGTGACGGGCACGAGGCGAAGTGAAGAGCTGATCATGCTCCAAGCGTACGGTTCGGCCGTGAGGTCATAAACTGCGTGACGGATGACCACGGAACCGGCGGAAGGCAGCAGTTGACACCCGAGCGGATACTCGTGACGGGAAGCGCCGGTTTCGTCGGTTCCCACGTGACGGCCCTGCTGTCCGAGGACGGCGGCCCCTTGCTGCGGCTGCTGACCCACCACCGGAGCCCGGCGGCCGCCGGGAGCAACGTCGAGGTCGTGACCGGCGACCTCACCGATCCCCCCTCGCTGCACGGGATCTGCGGGGGCGTCACCACCGTCCTGCACCTGGCGGCCCGTATCGGGGGCACCGAGGAGCAGTGTCGGACGGTCAACACGGAAGGGACCCGCGCGCTGTTGGCGGAGGCCGCGCGGGCCGGGGTACGGCGCTTCGTGCACCTGGGCACCGCCGCCGTGTACCGGGACGTTCCGCACCGGGGCGAGGCCGAGGGCGAGCTGGAGGAACGGCCGTCCTCCCCCACCAGCGTCACGCGGCTGGAGGGCGAGCGGCTGGTCCTCGCGGCGGGCGGCACCGTCCTGCGCCCGCACCTGGTCTACGGGCGCGGCGACATCTGGCTCGTTCCCGCTCTGGTGCAACTGATGGGAATGCTGCCGCATTGGGTGGACGGCGGCCGTGCGCACATCTCGCTGATCTCCGCGGATGCGCTCGCGGGGGCCCTCGTCGACCTGGCCCGGCTGCCCGCGCTGCCCGGCGGGCAGGTGCTGCACGCGAGTCATCCGGAGCCGGTGACCTCCCGCGAGCTGATCACGACGGTGGGGCGGGCACTGGGTGTCGCCCTGCCGGAGGGCGACATCACCCTTGACGAGGCACTGGAACGATGGGGGGCGGCCGGTGATCCGGTCACCCGGCGCAGACTTTCCCTGCTGACCACCGATCACTGGTACGACAGCGGCGCGCTGTGGAAACTGGTCGGTGCCGAACCCGGTCCGCGACTGACCGAGGGGTTCGGGGCGTACGCCCCCTGGTACCGGGAGCGGTTGGGGCTCTGAGCGCGCCGCGTGCCCCTGGGCCGCCGTCGCCCGCCTCAGACGGTGCCGGTGACGGTGGCCTCGAAGGTCTTGACGTCACCCTGGCGTCCGGTGACCTGGACGATGCGGACGGCGGGGTCCGTGGAGTGGGCGACCTCCGTGTCGATCCAGCAGGGGGCGTCGAGCTCGGCGTAGCTGTGGAAGAAGCTGTCGATGCCGGTCGGCTTGAACGCTTCGCCCTCCAGGACCCCGCAGGCCGCCTGACGGGCGGCCTCGATCAGCACCATGCCCGGGTGGTGGTCGTTGGGGTGCTCGAAGAGGACCGGGTGCCCGAAGTTGGGGCTGAGCAGCCAGCGGCCCGGCCGGTCGCCGGCGGCGAGGACGACGTCGGTCGGCGAGACGCGGCCGGCCGACTGTGCGGGGATCGGCGCCGGGGAGGGGCCCATGCGGAGCGACGAGGACGCCTTGGCGTACTCGCCGCGAAGTCTGCGGTACACCGCGGGGGACACGCAGCTGAAGAGCCCCGAGCCGGTCGCCGCGATCCGGTCCCCCCGTCGGACCGTCACTTCGACGAACCCTGAGAATCTGTTGCCCTGCCAGGCGAAGTCCCGGCAGGTCACTATGAGTTCGAGATCGCTGGGGCTGTTGCCGATGAACATCTCGGCGGGTTCGGTCTTGAAACCGAGGCTCCAGACCAAGGCGTTGTGGGTAAGGGGCACTCCGTACTCGGCGTGCGCCAGCAGGAGTCCCGCCTGGCGGATCGTCTCCGCCGCCTGCACCGGGTCGTGGCTGAGGCCGTCGGCGCTGGTGAAGAACATGTGGGCGCGGGGCCACTGGGCGGTCACCCGGAAGACGTCGTCGCCCATCCGCTCGTAGCCCGTCAGGAACACCTCGGCGACCGCGCTCCGGTGTACGTATTCCCGGGGGACCGTGCTGGTGAGCTGCTGCTGGATGTCGTTACAGCGCGTCGTCCACCGACCGCCCTCCGTGCGCGGTGCAGTCGGTGCGGTGGTGTTGTTCTCGAACGTGAGCAGGGTCATGGACCTCTCCGCAGAGCCGAGGTTGACGGATGGAACGAGCACTCTGCGACGTAAGATACGTACTCTCCGGTTTTATTTGCAAGGAAATAGCGCCTTCCACTTATCGAACGCGCCCCGACCGGACGGGTTCGGCGGAGGGGCGTGGAGGTGGCGGGCCGACGGTGCGCCCGCAGGCCGCACAGGGGAAACCATGGGGCGGGAGGCCTATCAGAGGGGCGACGTGGGGGGGTGTGGATTGAGCCATACGGGGCAGATAAAGAACCGACCAGGCGGTTGTTTCTTGGAGGTGACTGCGAGTCATCCTCTAGCGACAAATCGGTGGCCGGCGCGCCTCGTGAGCGTCCGGTCGATCACCGCGCGTACCCCGCGAGTGCCCCCCGCGTGCCCCGCGCGGCAGCGGAGGGAGGCTCGTGTGTCCCTAGGCGTTATGGTTTGCGGGTTGATAAAATACGGACCTTCTGGTTGGTTTTAATGGGGGGAGGGGGTCCTCTAGGGGATCCGTCCGTAGTCACCCACTGTGTATCGGAGGCATCGTGGCACGTCAGGAGCGTGCAGTGCGCACGCGTCGTGTGATCTTGGAAGCGGCAGCCGCAGTCTTCGACGAGCGGGGGTTCGAGGCCGCCACCATCGCTGACATCCTCGCCAAGGCCGGGGTCACCAAGGGCGCGCTCTACTTCCATTTCGCGTCGAAGCAGGACCTTGCCCGCGGCATCCTCGACGAGCAGTACACCGAGGGAACCGTTCCGCCGCGTGAGATCAAGCTTCAGGAACTCTTCGACCTCGGCATGGTGCTCGCCTACCGGACGAAGCACAACCCCCTGCTCAGCGCGGGTACCAGGCTCTCCCTGGGGCCGGACATGCGCGAGATCTTCGGCGGCGGGTCCGTGCCCGGCTGGATCCAGGTCACCGAGGACGTGCTCCTCCAGGCCAAGGCGCAGGGGGAGTTGCTCCCCCACGTGAACACCGCCGAGGCGGCCTGGGCGCTGTCCGCCGGCTGGGCGGGGGTGCAGATCTACTCGCAGACCCTGACCGACCGCGCGGACATCGAATACCGGGTCTCGGTCTTCTATCAGCACTTCTATCCGAGCATCGCGGTTCCCGCGGTGCTGGCGCGGCTGGATCTCGGCCCCGAGCGGGGCGCGACGGTGGCGGCGGAGATCCGACTGCTCGACGAGGCGGCCGCGGCCGCCTCGGTCGGGGAGCCCGTTCACACCTGAGCCGTGCTCGGCCGCACCTGAGCCGCGCTCCAGCCCGGCTCGAATCCGGTTCGATGATCGGCACAGACCATGGGGGATGTTCATAGCCCCGGCAAACCGCCGGGGCGGTTTGTGGAGTCCTCATGGTCAAGCAGGAACGTGCCGCCCGCACGCGTGAAGTCCTGGTGCGAGCGGCCGCCGAGGTGTTCGCGGAGGAGGGGTTCGTCACCGCCTCCATCGCGGCCATCAGCAAGCGCGCCGGCGTCAGCGCCGGCGGGCTGCACTTCCATTTCGGGAACAAGACCGCGCTGGCCGAAGCCGTGGCGCGGCGGGCGTCGGCGACCCTGCGCACGATCACGGTGTCCCGGGTCTCCGACGGCAACGCCCTCCAGGCGCTCGTCGACTCCACGCACGAGTTGATGGAGCTGCTGGCCCGCGATCCCGTCGTCAACGCGGGCTTCGGGCTGTGCGCGGGCACCGGCGCGGTCACCCTGACCGCGCGGGGCGGCGGCGCGGGCTGGGACCTGCGCGTGCAGTGGCAGCGCTGGGTCGAGGGCATGTTCCGCGCCGCGCAGCGCGAGGGTCGGTTGGCCGAGGGGGTGTCCCCGCAGGCGGCGGCTGCCGCCGTGGTGGCGGCGATGGTCGGCTTCGGGGTCCTCGGAGCCGGAGGATCCCGCCGGTTCGGCCCCTCCGGCGTCACCCCGTACTGGCAGCTGATGCTGCCTCGGCTCGCAGCGCAGGGCTCCCTCGGGGAGCTCGTACCGGCCGGCTCGGGCGCGGTCCGGGCCTCGCTGCCCCACTGAACCGACCCGGCTCACGTCGCCGAAATCCCGTCCGGCCGGGGCCACTTCGAGGGCATCCCGGTGGCCGTTCCTGGGGCTGCCTGTCGGATTCGGCCGGCGCGGCCCGCAGTGCGGACCTTGATCAATGGGACCAAGTGGCCGGACCGGTTGGTTGGTTCTGGCCGCTCCACACCCCTCGGACGGGTTTCCGAGGGGTTTTTTTCTTGGATCCTTGAGCCCCCGAAAGCGGCTCCGAAGCCCCCTTTTGAGGCCAACTTCCCAGCTCAGGACGTGTTTTGGCCGCTTTGTGTGTCCGATTCGGGAGAGAAACGGCACAGCCGGTTTGGTATTGACAAACCGGCTCAGCTGTTTTTTGCTCATTCCAGCGAAAGTCAAGGGCTCATCCATGGACGAAGCAGGGGAGTACGGCGTGGACATCGATGTACTGGGCGCACTGGCCGTGCGGGAGAACGGGGTCTCCATCACGCCGACCGCAGCCAAGCCCCGCCAGGTCCTGGCACTGCTCGCGCTCCACGCGGACCAGGTCGTCCCGGTCGCGGCGCTGATCGAGGAGCTGTGGGGTACCGAGCCGCCGCGCAGCGCCCGCACCACCCTGCAGACGTACGTGCTCCAGCTGCGCGCCCTCATCGCGACGGCGCTCAAGGAGACGGACGGAACCCGGACCCCCAAGGACGTCCTCGTCACGCTGCCCGGCGGCTACATGCTGAACAGCGCCGGCGGGACCAGCGATGTCCGCGAATTCGACCGGCTGGCCGGATTGGGCTACCGGGCGATGGACGCGGGGGACGCGGCCGGTGCGGCGCGGTTGCTGCGCGAGGCCCTCTCGCTGTGGTCGGGTCCGGCGTTCGCGGACGTTCACGGCGGGGTGCAGCTCGACATGGAGACGCGGCGGCTGGAGGAGACCCGGCTGTGCGCCCTCGACCAGCGCATCGAGGCCGACCTCAAGCTCGGTCGGCACCGGGAGCTCCTCGCGGAACTGACGGTCCTGGCGAGCCGCTACCGCATCCACGAGAACCTGCACGGCCAGTTCATGCTCGCCCTGCACCGCTCCGGCCGCCGCGGTGAGGCGCTCAGCGTCTACCAGCGGCTGCGCGCCACGCTGGTGCGCGAGCTCGGCATCGAGCCCTCGGCCGCGCTGCGCAGCCTTCAGCGGTCGATCCTGATGACCGGTCCCGAAAACCCGGCCGCGGTCCCGGCGGCAGCCCGAAAGCGGCTGGCACAAGTGGGTTGATTCGCCGGGAGAACATCGCGCTCCGCTCAATCGCGCAAGGTTCCTTCGAAAACCCTCGAAAGGTGCAGAGGGCATTCCGCATTCCTGAAAAGGGATTTCCGAGAGGCGAAGCGGAACGTATTGACCCCGGTCCTTTGGGTCGTCGGAACGGGGTTATGGGCACCAACCGGAATCATCCGGGTGGAATCCGTCGGATGTTCGTCCGCTGCGGAGATCTGCTCGATGTCGGCTTGAGATGCGGGTGACCTGGGATCCGCCTGACATATCGTCATCCGGTCGAATGCTGAAAACCGAGAGTACGTCGACGAAATACGGAGGGGAGACGGGAGACCGTGAAGATTCAGGTTCTGGGTCCGTTGAGTGCCGAGGTCAACGGGGCATCGATCGTTCCCACGGCGGGCAAGCCGCGTCAGATCCTGGCGCTTCTCGCGCTCTACCCGGGCCGGGTGATGCCCGTGCCGACGCTGATGGAGGAGATCTGGGGGACCAAGCTGCCCGACAGCGCCCTCACCACCCTGCAGACGTACATCCTCCAGCTCCGCCGCCGGCTGGGCACCGCGATGGGGCCGGGCGCCCCGGGCACGGCCAAGGACGTGCTCGCCACCCGGCACGGCGGCTACCTGCTCCAGATCCCGCCGGAGTCCGTGGACGTCCACGCGTACGACGCCCTCGTCGCGGGCGGCCAGCAGGCCTTCGACGACGGTGACGACGAGCGCGCGGCGGACCTGCTGCGCAAGGCGCTCGCCCTGTGGCAGGGGCCGGCCCTGGTCGACGTACGGGTGGGGCCGATCCTGGAGATCGAGGTGCTGCGGCTGGCGGAGAGCCGCCTGGTGACGACCGAGCGGCGGATCGACGTCGACCTCAGGCTCGGCCGGCACACCGAACTCCTCGCCGAACTGACCGAGCTGATGGCCCGCAACCCGCAGCACGAGGGCCTGCACTCGCAGGCCATGGTCGCCCTGTACCGTTCGGGGCGGCAGGCGACCGCGCTCGACGTGTACCGCCGGCTCCGGGCCCGGCTGATCGGCGAACTGGGCGTCGAGCCCTCGCAGCAACTCCAGCGCCTGCACCAGGCGATGCTGCGGGTGGACCCCGCGCTGGACGTGGTCGCCGGACCGCGCCGCGGCTCGACCTTCGACCTGTACGCGGCCTGAGCGCGCATCCCGCGGCCGCCGGGCGTCCCCCGCACGTTCCAGCGCGGCTGTGACCGTGCTTGAGGAACCCTCCACCGGATCCCGCCAGGCTCACGTCGCGCCGGTATGCGCACCCGCGCCGGCGGACGAGGAGAAGGGCAAGCCATGGACCGGCTGGAACTCACCGACCTGACTCGCATCCTGCGGGTATGGGGAGGCGAGGACGAGTGCGTCGAGCTGACCGAGGAAGTACAGGACCTGTACTGGGACGAGCTCGGCTACGACAGCCTCTCCGTCCTGCAGACCACCGGCTCGGTGGAACGCCGGTTCGACATCCTGCTCGACGGGGAAGTCCTCGAACTGGCCGACACCCCGCGCCGCTTCCTCGCCCTGGTGAACGCCGTCCTGGGCAGCCGGGCGGGGGTCTGATCCCCAACGGTCGACCCGGTCGGCTCCCCCGGCCCGGCCGGCCGTGCACGGCGCGGGACGTCGGGCGCTCGCGGAACTCCACCAGTGCTCCACGCGGATTCCGGCGAACGCGGACAGGATCTGCGTCAAGCGTTGAGAGAGGGTGTCTGATGTCTGTCGAGCGATCACACCGGATGTCACACGCGGTCGACGCGGCCGCGCCGGCCGGAGTCCTGTACGCCTTGGTGGCCGACACCACCCAGTGGCCGCTGCTCCTGCCGGACAGCATTCACGTGGAGCGTCTCGACTTCGACGGGACCACGGACCGGTACTTCCAATGGGCCGTCGTCGACGGGGTCCCGCAACCGTCGCTGTGGCGGCGCACCCTGGACGCGAGACGCCGGCGGGTCGACTTCCGCGCGGAGCGGTCCGGGGCCCCCGTCAGCACGACCGGCGGCAGCTGGAGGGTGGAGGAACTCGCGCCCGGCTGGTCCCGGCTGACGCTGGAGCAGGACGTCAGCGTCACCGTCGAGCGGGCCGCGGACGCCGAACGGCTCCTCGCCGCGGCGCGGGCCGGGGCACGGACCACGTTGGACCGGCTGCGGGCCGCCGCGGAGGGCTGGCTGCGGCTGGACGCGGCCGCGTTCTCCTTCGAGGAGTCCGTACGGATCCAGGGACCGGCCGAACCGGTCTACGAGTTCCTGTACGGGGTGGCGTCCTGGCCCGGCCGGGTGCCGCACGTCGTGCGCGCCGAGGTCACCGAGGGCAGCCCCGGCGTCCAACACGCCACGGTCGTCAACCTCGCCGGGGACGGCTCCGCCTACACCACCGAGGCGGTGCGCGTGTGCTTCCCGGCGGCCGGCCGGATCGTCTTCAAACAGCTGCGTCCGCACGCCCTGCTGAGCGCGCACACCGGCGAATGGTCGGTGGAGCCCGACGCGACCGGTGTCACCGTCGTCGCCCGGCACGACGTCCTGCTGGACGAGCGGATGGTGGAACGCGTCCTCGGCCCGGACGCGGACCTCGCGCGGGCGCGCCGGTTCGTCCGCGAGGCGCTCGGCGCGGAGAGCAGGGCCACGCTCGGGCCGGCGCAGCAGCACGCTCGGGAATCGGTCAGGTCGCTCCGGTCGGTCTGACCGCGGAGCCCCGGCGGCGGGACCGGCTCCACCGGTCCTGCCGTCGGCCCGTGTCCCGGGCGCCCGCGGGTCCGCCGCGCCCTGCCGGACGGGACCCCGGAGGCCCCGGTCGTCTCCTCGGGAGGGGTCAGTAACCGGTGCTCGGGGTGTCGAGGCCCGCCAGCAGGGCGGGGCGGGCCAGACAGGGCATGACCACCCGCCAGAACCCCGCCAGCGTGCGCGGGGAGAGCCACTGCGGGTCGTCCCGTCCCAGGACCGCGAAACCGAACGTGGCCGCCACGACCGAGGCGGCCACGCCGTGCCCCGACAGGCCGGGGACCAGCGCGTCCTCCTGCTTCGCCTCGGCGAGCAGCCGGTGCACGTACACGTGCCATTCCCCGAGCAGGGCGGACTGTGACGCGTACGCGGGTTCGCGCGCGAGCTGGAGGCCGGTCCGCGCCACCACGTCGTACGAGAGCAGCCCGGCCAGGGCCAGCGTGCTGCCCGCCAGAGCCTGCAGGGCCGAGGTCCGCTCCGCGTACACCGTGCGGGCGGCGGCGCGCAGGCGCCGCGCGGCGGCGGCCTCGACGGCCGCGCCGACCGCGGCCTTGTTCTCGAAGTGGAAGTGGAGCGCGCCCGGGCTCACCCCGGCGCCGGCGCTGATCATGCTCAGCGTCGCGTCCGCGTACCCGCGCTGCCCGAACACCACCGCCGCTGACTCGATCAGTGCCCGGCGGGTTCGGACAGCGCGTTCTTGTTTCATCACGGAGGGCTCCTGTATCAGTTTCCTATTCATATTAAACCGTCCCGTTGGTATTGAGTAAAAGGGTGGGGGGTGGCGGTGGCCTGTTTGGTCAGGTTCGCTGGCCGCACTTGACCCGATTTGACGTCTTTATTGACTCACTTGGCAGCGCTTACAGCCTTTGACAAACCGACGAAGCGGTTTGTATCTTCTTGACGTTGGCTCAACCGAGCTTGAGGGAGGGGGGCAGATGAACCAGCGTTCCTACGCTGTGCTGGAACCTCACACAGCCGCCGCGGGGGCGGGCGGAGGGTTCTCGCTTGCGGAGGGTCCGAGAGCGCCACAGAACGGCCCGGCCCAGTCGGCGCTGTGGCGGATCCTCATCGTTGAGAACGACGCCGTCGAAGCGGAGACCCTGGCGCGCGGACTGCGTCGTCACGGTCACGAGGTCGACATCGTCGCCACGGGGAGCGAGGCGCTGCGCAGCTACGCCGACGCCGACCTGGTCCTCCTCGACCTCGAACTGCCGGACCTGGACGGTCTGGAGGTGTGCCGGGGGATCCGTGCGGCGCACCAGATACCGGTGATCGCCGTCACCGGCCGGGGCAGCGAACTCGACCGGGTCCTGGGCCTGCAGGCCGGCGCGGACGACTACCTGGCCAAGCCGTACGGCTTCCGCGAGTTGATGGCCCGGATGGAAGCGGTCATGCGCCGGTCACGGCCGTCGCGCCCCGTCGCCGCCACCATCACCTGCGGGGCGCTGCGGATCGACGCGGGCACGCGGGAGGTGACCCTGAACGGGGAGCCCGTCGAGACCACCCGCAAGGAGTTCGACATGCTCTACCTCCTCGCCTCCCATCCCGACACCGTCATCCCCCGCAAGATGCTGATGCAGCAGGTCTGGGGTGACTCCTGGTCCCGTCGCACCGTCGACACGCACGTCAGCACGTTGCGCAACAAGATCGGGGCCGGCTGGATCATCACGATCCGGGGAGTCGGCTTCCGCTTCGGCCAGGGCTGAGTCCCACTCCGGTGCCCGGATCCCGGTCCGGCAGGAGACGCGGAACCACAACCGCACCGCGGTGCGCGGGCGGACGACGAGCAGGGCCGGGGCGGACCAAGGGGGACGGACATGACCGTGACGGCGCTGTGCCACGGGGAGGGCTGCCGCGGCGACCGTTCCGACGGGCGCGGCCGGCGGCGTGCGGTCCAGGGCAGTCGGCTGTGCCGGTCCTGCAGGGACCACTTCGGCGCGGGCCTGGCCGAACTGGCCCACCTGTACGAGGAATGCGGGCGGGTGCTCGGCGGCGGAGCCCCGGGCAGCCTGCGCGAACGAACCACGGGGGGTGAGCACCCCGGGCTGCCCTTCAACGCGGCGGCGGCCGACGTGCGTGCCCGGATGGTGTCCGTACTCGGCTCCTGGAGCGGCCTGGTCGCCCAGCAGCGGAGCTGCGCGCCGCCGCCGCGCACGGCCGCCGCGCTCACGGCGTTCCTGCTGCGCAACGCCGACTGGCTCGCGGCCCATCCGGCGGTGGCCGAGGTCACCGAGGAGATAGCCCGGCTCGTCCGGGCGGGACGCCGCGCCGCCTTCCCCGACCCGACGCGCACCATCCGGCTCGGTGCCTGCCCCGAGCCCGACTGCGCGGGCGGCCTCGCCCTCGCCGTACGCGACGGGGCCCGGTCCGCCGGTCCGACCATCGTGTGCGACGCCGACTCGGGCCACCGCTGGACCAGCGAACGCTGGAGCGAACTGAGCCACTCCATGGAGCCGACCCGCCCGGCCGGGACCGCCGCCGGGGACGCCGCGGCGGCCGCCGTCCCCACCGAACGCTGGTTGACCGCGGCGGACATCGCGCGGCTGTGGCACGCCCCGACGGGCACCGTCTACCGGCTGGCGAGCGAGGAGCGGTGGCGCAGGCGCAACCGCGCGGGGCGCACGTACTACAGCGAGACCGACGTCCGTGCCTGCTTCAGCCGCCGGGCCGCTCGCGGCTGACCTGCCGTACGCGCGACCGACCTCGATCCGCCCGTCCCCGGGGTGCGGAGGGACACGCGACCGCGCGCCGAACCGCGCGGGAAGGCGTGCGAACGGGCACGGCGGCGCTCGGAATCCCGCACGCTGCCGCACGGGAACGCGCACGGCGACGCGCGGGAACGCGCACGGCGGGGCTCGGAATCCCGCACGGCGACGCGCGGGAACGCGCACGGCGGGCCCGGAATTTCGGATGGTGCCGCGCGGAAGCGCGCACAGCGTTCGGTAGGGCCCGGATCGAGCGGTCTGACCTGCGCTTGACCTTCGCTTGGCCGTGTCGCGACTCTACGGACCAGCCCTTGTGGAACCTGACCGACTCCTGAATCCGCCGCCATTGAATGCCCTCCCGTCTCCGAAGAACCTTGTAGTCAAGATCCGGTGCACTGTCTCCGGAGGCGAATTCGAGGAGACCTGATGGACGCCCCTGTGATCGTCGTCGGCGCGGGGCCGGCGGGCATGATGCTCGCCGGTGAACTGCGGCTGGCGGGAGTCGCCGTCGTCGTCCTGGAACGCCTGGAACGGCGTACGGGCGAATCACGCGGCCTCGGCTTCACCGCGCGCACGCTGGAGACCTTCGATCAGCGCGGCATCCTCGCCCGGTTCGGCGACGTCGAGACGAGCACGCTCGGGCACTTCGGCGGCCTGCCCCTCGACTTCGGGGTGCTCGACGGCGCCTGCCAAGCCGCCAAGACCGTCCCGCAGTCCGTCACCGAGGCCCACCTGGAGGACTGGGTCACCGGCCTGGGCGCCGACATCCGCCGCGGCCACGAGGTCGTCGCGGTCCACGACGACGGGGACGGCGTCGACGTCGAGGTGCGCGGTCCCGACGGCCGGCACACCCTGCGCGCGGCGTACCTGGTGGGTTGCGACGGCGGTCGCAGCACCGTCCGCAAGGCGGCCGGCTTCGACTTCCCCGGCACCGCGGCCACCATGGAGATGTACCTCGCCGACATCAAGGGCATCGAACTGAAGCCCCGCATGATCGGCGAGACCCTGCCGGGCGGCATGGTGATGGTGGGCCCGCTCCCCGGCGGCACCACCCGCATCGTGGTCTGCGAGCGGGGCACGCCGCCGCGCCGGCGCGAGGGCCCGCCCTCCTTCGACGAAGTGGCCGCCGCCTGGCAGCGGCTGACCGGGGACGACATATCGGCTGCCGAGCCCGTGTGGGTGAGCGCCTTCGGCGACGCGACCCGGCAGGTCACCGAGTACCGGCGCGGCCGGGTGATCCTGGCCGGCGACTCCGCCCACATCCACCTGCCGGCGGGCGGCCAGGGCATGAACACCGGCATCCAGGACTCGGTCAACCTCGGCTGGAAGCTCGCCGCGGTGGTGCGGGGCACGGCCCCGCCGAGCCTGCTCGACACCTACCACTCCGAGCGGCACGCGGTCGGCAAGCGGCTGTTGATGAACACCCGGGCCCAGGGGCTGCTGTTCCTGAGCGGCACGGAGGTGCAGCCGCTGCGGGACTCGTTGCGCGAGCTGATGGCGTACGAGGACGTGGCCCGCCACCTCGCGGCCATGGTGAGCGGTCTGGAGATCTCCTACGAGGTGGGCGGGGGCAGCCATCCGCTGCTCGGTCGGCGCATGCCGCGCCTGGAGCTGACGACCGGCTCCGGCGAGCGGACCTCCAGCACCGAACTGCTGCGCCCCGCGCGCGGCGTCCTCCTCGACCTCGCGGACAACCCCCGGCTGCGGCGGCGGGCCGCCGCCTGGTCCGAGCGGGTCGACGTCGTCACCGCCCGGCCGTACGCACCGTCAGGACCCGACGGACCGGACGGACCCGACGGGGCCACCACGGCCCTGCTGATCAGGCCGGACGGGTACGTGGCCTGGGCGGCACCGGGCAGCCACCACGACCTGCCCATGGCACTCGAACGCTGGTTCGGCGCTCCCTGACCCCCGGCGCCGCCCACCGGCGCCCGACCCACCGGCGCCCGAGCCCCGGGGGGATCCCGAGGGGAGCGGCACGCCGGGCGCCCGGCACGCCCGGCGCCCCGTACGCGCGAAGACCGGTACGCCCGGGACCCGGTACGCCCGAGGTCCAGTACCCCCTGACGACCGGCGCATCCGGCGGTCGTGCGAGCACGTCACGAGGAGAGACCCACATGGCAACGCCGCAAGCAACGATCGAGCGCGCCCCCGCCGGACCGACCGCGGAACGCCGTGACATCGTCCGGGCCGCCCGTACCGTCCTGGCCCGCGAGGGCTGGACCCGCTGCACCGCCGAGGCGACGGCCGTCGAGGCGGGCGTACCGACGGACACGGTGGAGCGGCACTTCCCGGACCAGGAACAGCTGCTGCTCAGCGTGCTGCTGGACAGCTCGGTCTCCGTCGCGGCCGCCCTCGCGTCGGTGGCCGAGAGCTACCTGGAGGAGATCACCGACCTGGAGCAGGACCTCATCGCGCTCGGCCGGGCCTGGCTGGCGCCGCTGGAGGCCTTCCGCGAACACTTCGCGATCGTCCGGCACATCAGCGCCGAGGTCAGCCGGCTCCCCGTCGAGGCGGTCCAGAAGTGGCAGGACGCCGGCCCCCGCCAGGCCCGGCGCGAGCTGGCCCGCCGGCTCCAGCGGGTCGCGGCCAAGGGGCTGCTCGACATCGCCGACGCCGACCAGGCGGCGGAACGTTTCATCCTGCTGGTCCCCTCCACCGTCGTCCAGCGCTCCTTCCTGGGGGCGTTGCCGCTGCCCGACGCCGAGGCCGACGCGCTCATCGCCGACGGCGTGGCCGACTTCATCCGCCTTTACCACGCCTGAAGCCTGTACCACGCCTGAAGCACGCACGCCCCCGACGGAAGCTCACACGAGCTCACCGAAGCTCACGGAAGAGAGAGAACGGATGCAGCACAGCAATCTGATCGTGGCCCGGATGGACAGCATGTCGAAAGACCAAGTCGCCAGCCTGTTCGCCGAGTTCGACACCACCGACATGCCGGAGCGGATGGGAACCCTGCGACGCCGGCTGTTCATGTACAAGGGCCTCTACTTCCACCTCCAGGACTTCGCCGGCGACGACGGCGGACAGCGGATCCAGGACTCCCGTACGGACCCGCGTTTCATGAAGATCAGCCACGACCTGCTGCCGTTCATCCAGCCCTACGACCCGGCGACCTGGCGCACCCCCGCCGACGCCATGGCCACCCGCTTCTACGACTGGTCGGCGTCGTGATGACGTCCCGCCGGTCCGACACGAGGGGAGGGCAGCACCGGTGGCTCGCCGGGTAGTGATCACGGGGCTCGGCGTGCTGGCGCCGGGAGGCATCGGCACCAAGAACTTCTGGAGCCTGCTGAGCTCCGGACGGACGGCGACCCGGGGGATCACCCTCTTCGACCCCTCGCCGTTCCGCTCCAGGGTGGCCGCCGAAGCCGACTTCGACCCCCGCACGCACGGGCTGACTCCGCAGGAGATCAGCCGGCTGGACCGCGCCGCCCAGTTCGGCGTCGTCTCCGCGCGCGAGGCGCTCGCCGACAGCGGCCTCGACCTCGCCGGGTTCGATCCGTACCGCACGGGCGTCAGCATCGGCACCGCCGTGGGCGCCGTCGGCAGCCTCGACAGCGGATACCGCGTGGTCAGCGACGACGGCCGGCTCGCCGAGGTCGACCACAGGTACGCACCGCGCCACATGTACGACCACTTCGTGCCGAGCTCCTTCGCGGCGGAAATCGCGTGGACCGTCGGTGCCGAAGGCCCGGCGACGGTGGTCTCCACCGGCTGCACCTCCGGCATCGACTCGGTCGCGCACGCCGTCGACCTGATCCGGGAGGGAACCGCCGACGTCATGATCACCGGCGCCGCGGACGCCCCGATCACGCCGCTCACCCTGGCGTGCTTCGACGCGATCAGGGCGACGACCTCGCTCAACGACGAGCCCGCAACGGCCTCACGGCCCTTCGACGCCTCCCGCAAGGGATTCGTCCTCGGTGAGGGCGCCGCGGTGTTCGTACTGGAGGAGTGGGACAGCGCGCGCCGCCGCGGCGCGCACGTCTACGCGGAGATCGCCGGCTACGCCTCCCGTTCCAGCGCCTTCCACATGACCGGCCTGCGCCCCGACGGCCGCGACATGGCCGAGGCCATCACGGTCGCGCTGGACGAGGCCAGGCTGAACCCCACCGACATCGACTACGTCAACGCGCACGGCTCGGGCACCAAGCAGAACGACCGGCACGAGACGGCCGCGTACAAGGTGGCGCTCGGAGCGCACGCGTACCGCACCCCGGTCAGCTCGGTGAAGTCGATGATCGGGCACTCGCTCGGCTCCGTCGGATCCATGGAGATCGCCGCCTCCGTCCTCGCGATGGAGCACCACGTGGTGCCCCCCACCGCGAACCTCCACACCCCCGACCCCGAGTGCGACCTCGACTACGTCCCGCTCGTCGCGCGGGAACACCGCACCGATGCCGTCCTGACCGTCGGCAGCGGATTCGGCGGGTTCCAGAGCGCGATGGTGCTGACCAGGCCCGACAGGAGGACCGCATGAGCGCCAGGACCCTGGTCACCGGCATCGGCGTGGCCGCCCCCACCGGGCTCGGCGTCGAGGACTTCTGGGCGGCGACCCGGATCGGCAAGAACGCCATCGGTCCCGTCACCCGCTTCGACGCCTCGTCCTACCCGGCTCGGTTGGCGGGGGAGATCCACGGCTTCGACGCCGGGGAACACCTCCCGGGCCGGCTCGTCCCACAGACCGACCGGGTGACGCAGCTCGCCCTGGTCGCCGCCGACCAGGCCTTCACCGACGCCGGAGTGACACCGGGCGACATCGACGCGTACGACATGGGCGTGGTCACCGCGGCCGGGTCCGGCGGCTTCGAGTTCGGCGAGACCGAGCTCCGCAAGCTCTGGAGCCAGGGCGCCAACCACGTCAGCGCCTACCAGTCCTTCGCCTGGTTCTACGCCGTCAACAGCGGCCAGATCTCCATCCGCAACGACCTGCGCGGCCCCACCGGAGTCATCGTCGGAGACCAGGCGGGCGGCCTCGACGCCCTCGCCCACGCCCGACGCCAACTCCGCAAGGGCAGCAAGCTGATCGCCACCGGCGGCTTCGACGCCTCGATCTGTCCGCTGGGCTGGGCCGCCCACCTCGCCGGCGGAACGATGTCCACCGCCGCCGCCCCGGACAGCGCCTACCTGCCCTTCGACGCGGCCGCCCGCGGCTACGTACCGGGTGAGGGCGGCGCCCTCCTCGTCCTGGAGGACGAGGACAGCGCCCTGGCCCGCGGCGCGCGCACCGTCTACGGCGAACTCGCCGGCTACGGCGCCACGCTCGACCCCCGGCCCGGCAGCGGACGCGAACCCGGACTGCGCCGCGCCCTGGAAACGGCCCTCGCCGACGCCGACTGCCACTCGGCCGAGGTGGACGTCGTCTTCGCCGACGCGGCGGGCACCCCCGCGCTCGACCGGCAGGAGGCCGAGGCCATCACCGCGGTCTTCGGGCCGCGCGGCGTGCCGGTCACCGCCCCCAAGACGATGACGGGCCGGCTCAACGCGGGCGGCGCGCCGGTCGACGTGGTCTCGGCGGTCCTGGCCATGCGGGAGGGCCTCATCCCGCCGACCACCAACGTCGAACTGTCCCCGGCCCACGACCTCGACCTGGTGGCCTCCCGGCCGCGGACCGCCTCCGTGCGCACCGCGGTCGTCCTCGCCCGCGGCCGCGGAGGCTTCAACTCCGCCGTCGTGGTGCGCGCCGTCGACTGACGGCCCACGAACCGGCGTCCGTCACCGTCACCACCCCCCTGACAGCGGCGGGCGTTGCCGTGCCCCGTAGCCGGAACCCACCGGCCACGGCTCACCGATGAAGGGATCCATCGTGTCCAAGCAGGAATTCACCTTTGACGACCTCAAGCGCATCCTCCTGGAGGGCGCCGGCGCCGACGAGGGCGTCGACCTCGACGGCGACATCCTCGACAGCGACTTCGAGACGCTGGGCTACGAGTCGCTCGCGCTCCTGGAGACCGGCGGCCGGATCGAGCGCGAGTTCGGCGTCACCCTCGACGACGACGTGTTCAGCGACCACACCACGCCGCGGTCCCTGGTCGCGGCCATCAACGAGAGCCTGCGGGCCCTCGTCGACGCCTAGGGCGTGCCCCAGGCCGTGCCATCGGGGTCCCGTCCGCGCGACGGGTCCGGCCCCGCCCTCCGGGCGGCGGCCGGTAGCACTCCGAAGGCGCGTTCCCCCCGCGGTCCCGGCGGTACGGGCCGGCCGACGCTCCGACGGAGCACCGTCGGCCCGGCCCGTACCGCCCGGGCCGCTCGAAGATCGCACGGCGGTCCGCCGACCCCGAAAACCTTACGATTCCCGAGGAGTCATCAGCATGTCGCAGCCCGGCCTGCGCGAGGTGGAGCACGAGATCACGATCTCGGCCCCGGCCGCCGCCGTCTACCGCCTGATCGCCGAAGTCAGGAACTGGCCCCGGATCTTCCCGCCGACCATCTACGTCGACCAGACGCCCGACGGCCCGCACCAGGAACGCATCCGCATCTGGGCCACGGCCAACGGCGAGCCGAAGAACTGGACCTCGCGCCGCACCCTGGACCCCGAGGGCCTCGTCATCACCTTCCGCCAGGAGATACCCGCACCCCCCATCGCGGCCATGGGCGGCACCTGGATCATCGAGCCGCTGGGCGAGGACGCCTCCCGGGTACGGCTCCTGCACGACTACCGGGCCATCGACGACGACCCGGCCTCCCTGGCCTGGATCGACGAGGCCGTCGACCGCAACTCCCGCACCGAACTCGCCGCCCTGAAGACCAACGTCGAGCTCGCCCACGCCGCCGAGGACCTCACCTTCTCCTTCGAGGACACCGTCCAGATCGACGGCAGCGCCAAGGACGTCTTCGACTTCGTCAACCGCGCCGACCTGTGGCCCGAGCGACTCCCGCACGTGGCGGTCGTCCGCCTCACCGAGGACACCCCCGGCCTCCAGGAACTGGAGATGGACACCACGCACTCCAAGGACGGCGCCACCCACACCACCAAGTCCTACCGGGTGACCTTCCCCCACGAGAAGATCGCCTACAAGCAGACGGTGCTGCCCGCCCTGATGACCCTGCACACGGGCTACTGGACCTTCGCCGAGAACGACCACGGCGTCGCCGCTTCCTCGCAGCACACCGTCACCATCAACACCGACAACATCGCCGAGGTGCTCGGCGAACAGGCCGGCGTGGAGGACGCGCGGGAATTCGTCCGCAACGCCCTCAGCACCAACAGCCGCGCCACCCTCGGCCACGCCAAGCGCTACGCCGAGCAGGGCGGGCGCGCCGACCGGGCGGCCGAGCACGCAGAGAACAAGGCCTGATCATGTCTGGGGACTACACCGACACCCAGGTGATCGTGGTCGGCGCGGGCCCCGTCGGGCTGCTGCTCGCCGGGGAACTGCGGCTGGCGGGCGCGGACGTGGTGGTCCTCGACAAGCTCACCGCCCCGACCACCGAATCGCGCGCGTCCACCCTGCACGCCCGCACCATGGAGATCCTCGACAGCCGGGGCCTGCTCGACGGGCTCGGTGACATCCCGAACGAGCCCGCCGGCCACTTCGGCGGGATCTCCCTCGGACTGGACCTCCCCGGCCCCTACCCGGGGCAGTGGAAGGTCCCGCAGACCCGCCTGGAGGAAGTCCTCGGGCAGTGGGCGGCCGACCTCGGCGCCGACGTCCGGCGCGCCCACGAGGTCACCGGCCTGACCACGACCGGGGACGGCGTCCTCGTCGAGGCGCGGGAACCCGACGGGACGCCCGTCCGGCTGCGGGCCGCGTACGCGGTCGGCTGCGACGGCGAGGACAGCGTCGTGCGCCGGCTGGGCGGCTTCGAGTTCCCCGGCACCGACGCGGGCCGCGAACTGCTGCGCGCGGACGTCACCGGCATCGACGTCCCGGCCCGCCGCTTCGAGCGGCTGCCGGGCGGACTCGCCATCGCCGCCCGGCGCCCCGACGGGGTGACCCGGGTGATGGTCCACGAGTTCGGGGCCGCCCCCCGGCCCGGCCGGCCCTCCTTCGAGGAGGTCGCCGACACCTGGAAGCGCATCACGGGCGAGGACATCAGCGGCGGCACCCCGCTGTGGGTGAACTCGTTCGGCGACGCCTCCCGGCAGGCCGCGGACTACCGGCGGGGCCGGCTGCTGCTCGCCGGGGACGCGGCGCACCAGCAGATGCCGATCGGCGGCCAGGCACTCAACCTCGGGTTGCAGGACGCCTTCAACCTGGGCTGGAAGCTCGCCGCCACGGTCGCGGGGCGGGCCGCGGACACGCTCCTCGACAGTTACCACGAGGAACGCCACACCGTCGGCCAGGCGGTCCGGAGCAACGTCCGGACCCAGGCACTGCTGCTGCTCGGCGGCGGCGAGGTCGACGCGATCCGGGAGGTCTTCGCGGAACTGACCGGGCACGAGGACGTACGGGTCCACCTGGCCGGGATGATCTCGGGGCTGGACGTCCGCTACGAGGTCTCCTCGGGCGGCGCCGACCCGTTGCTCGGCCGGCGCCTGCCGCTGACGGGCGCGATGGCCGCGGCCGGCGCCACCACCACCTCGGAACTCCTGCGCCCCGGACGCGGACTGCTGCTCCTGGCACCCGGCGACGAGGCCCGGCGCGCCCAACTGCGCGCCGCGGCCGAACCCTGGGCGGACCGGCTCACGGTGGCGACCGCCACCCCGACGCAGGGCCACGAACCGGTGGCGCTCCTGGTCCGGCCGGACGGGCACGTCGTCTGGTCGGACGCGACGGAGCCGACGGACGCGACGGATGCGGCGGAGTCGGCGGAGTCGGCGGAGTCGGCGGAGGTAACCGGCGCGGCGGACGGAGCGCCCCGGGCCGAGGAGTTCACGGCCGCCCTGGAGCGCTGGTTCGGGCCGGTCCCGGTCCGGGCCCCGCAGCGGGACGCCGACCGTCGCGAACCGGTGACGGCCTCCCCCGCCGTACGGGTGGCGAGGGAGCGGAGGAGCGGGATGGACAGGCTGACGGGCAGAACCGCGCTGGTCACCGGATCGAGCCGGGGCATGGGTCGGGCGGCCGCCGTCCGGCTCGCGGAGGAGGGCGCGCTCGTCGCCGTCCACTACACCCAGGACGAGGAGGCGGCCCGGTCCGTCGTCGCCGAGGTGGAACGCGACGGTGGCCGCGCCTTCGCGGTACGGGCCGAGCTGGGGGTCCGGGGGGACGCGGACGCCCTGTTCGACGCCCTGGAACGGGACCTGCTGGACCGCACCGGCAGCACCGACCTGCACATCCTCGTCAACAACGCGGGGGTCATGGGCGGCGTCGGCCCCGCCGACCTCACGCCCGACCAGTTCGACCGGATCTTCGCGGTGAACGCCAGGGCCCCGTTCTTCCTGATCCAGCGGGCGCTGCGGAACATGCCGGACGGCGGCCGGATCATCAACATCTCCTCCGGCCTGACCCGGTTCGCGAACCCGGACGAGATCGCGTACGCGATGAGCAAGGGGGCGCTCGAACAGCTCGCCCTGCACTTCGCGAAGGCGCTGGGGCCGCGGCGCATCACCATCAACTCGGTGGCGCCCGGCATCACCCGCAACGACAACCCGGTCTTCGACGTCCCCGAGGCCGTCGAGCAGATGGCGGCGCTCTCCACCTTCAACCGGGTGGGCGAGCCGGAGGACGTCGCCGACGTGGTGGCGTTCCTCGCGACCGACGAGGCGCGCTGGATCACCGGCTCCTTCGTCGACGCCACCGGCGGCACCCTGCTCGGCTGAGCGGGCCGCGCGAAGGCCCCCGTACCCGCCGGCGCACACCCGCGCCGCGCCGGCGCCGGGGCGGGGGGGGGGGGGGGCCCCCCCCCCCCCCCCCCCCCCCCCCCCCCAAACCGCCCCCCCGGCCCCCCCCCCCCCCCCCCCCCAACCCCCCCCCCCCCCCCCCCCCCCCCCCCCGGCCGCCCCCCGCCCCA
>NZ_JBVHZI010000025.1:38600-71841 GCF_055574495.1 Streptomyces sp. NPDC029836
GGCGGCACCCGGCTGGGGTGCGGGGGCGGCGCGAGGGCCCCGGTACCCGCGGGCGCACCCCCGCGCCGGGCGGGGGCGGGGGGGGGGCGCGGGGGACCCCCCCCGGGCGCCCCGCCCCACCCCTCACTTCTCGTCCCTGCGGCACCTCTCGTCCCTCCTCACTTCTCCGTCCCTCCGAGCGAAACGCGTACATGGAGTCCTCGACGACAATCGCGCCCGGCGGCGGGCGGCCCCGCGCCCGGTGGGCGCTGGTGTCCGTACTGGCCGCGAACATGCTGGTCGACGCCCTGGAGGTGTCCGCGACCCTGGTGGCGTTGCCGTCCGTCGGCGCCGAGCTCGGCCTCTCCGCGACCGGCGCGCAGTGGCTCGTCACCGGATTCGCGGCCGGCTTCGCCGGGCTCCTGCCGGTGGGCGGCCGGCTCGTCGAACGGCTCGGCCGCCGCCCGGTCTACCTCGTCGCCCTGCTCGTCTTCGCCGTCGCCTCCCTCGCGGGCGCGTTCACGGACAGCGCCGCCCTGCTGACGGCGACCCGCGTGGTGAAGGGATGCTGCGTCGCGCTGACCGCCCCCACCGGCCTCGCCATCATCGTGGCGGCCGTGCCCGAAGGCGCCGCCCGGCGCCGGGCGTTGTCGGTCTACTCCTTCTTCGGCGCCGCCGGGTTCTGCGCGGGGCTGCTGCTGTCGGGACTCCTCACGGAGGCCGGCTGGCGCTGGACGACAGCCTTTCCGGCGCCCGTCGCCCTGCTGCTGCTCGCCGCCGGCCTGCGGCTGATCCCGCACGGCACGCCCCCGGACGGTCCGACGGCGCGGCCGGGCACCCCCGCCCGGTTCGCGGTGGCGGGCGGGCTGGCTCTGACCGGCGCGGTCCTGCTCCTCGGGTACGGGCTCGCGCACCTGGCCGGCCCCGGCCGTGACCGGCCGGCGGCCGCCGCGGCGTTCGCCGTGGCCCTGCTGCTCGGCGCGTTCCTGCTGCGGGCCGAGCGCCGGGCGACGCGGCCGCTCGTACCCGTCGAACTCCTGCGTCACGCACCGCTGTTGAGGTCAGCGGTCGGAGCCGCCGCGCTGAACGGCTCGTACGTGGCGTTCCTGCTGATCGTCACCCTCCAGCTGCACGGCGCGGGCTGGACCCCCTGGCGGACGGCGCTCGCCCTGCTGCCCGCCGGCCTCCCGCTCGCCCTGACCGCCCTGCACTCCGGCCGGATGGTCGGCCGGCTGGGCCCGGCGCGGGCCGTCGCCGCGGGCGCGGCGGCCGCCCCCGTCGGCTACGCCCTCCAGCCGCGGACGGTGGACGCCGCCACCGGTTACGCCGACCTGCTGCCGGCGATGACCTTCGTCGGCGCCGCGTTCGTCCTGGCCTTCACCGCCCTGCACCTCCAGGCGACCGGCCGCGTACCGGCGCCCTTGCAGGGCGCGGCCGGAAGCCTCTACCAGACCTGCGTGCAGTTGGGCGCCGTCCTCACGGTCGCGCTCGCCGCCGCGCTGTACACGGCCGGACCGGGCTCCGCGCTCGGGCTGGTCACCGCCGTCGGAGCCGCGGGCGCCTGCGTCGCCCTCGGTGGGCTCGGCCGCCCGGCCCTGCCCCCCGACCCGCTCCCCGCACGGAGCCGCCAACGAAAGGAAACACCCCCATGTCCCGAGACCCCCTGCGCCTCGCCATCATCGTTAGCAGCGTGCGCGAAGGCCGCTTCGGACCCGTTCCCGCCGGCTGGTTCGCCGACGAGGCCCGCCGCCGCGCGGACCTCGACGTCGACGTGATCGACCTGGCGGAGCACGAGCTGCCCGCCGCCCTGTCGAGCACCCCTTCCCCGGAGGCCGTCGCGGCGCTCGCGACCGTCTCGCCGCGCCTCGAACAGGCCGACGCCTTCGTGGTCGTGACGCCGGAGTACAACCACAGCTTCCCGGCCTCCCTCAAGCACCTCATCGACTGGCACTACACCCAGTGGCGCGCCAAGCCGGTCGGTTTCCTCTCCTACGGCGGCCTGGCCGGCGGCTTGCGCGCGGTGGAGCAACTGCGCCCGATCTTCGCCGAGTTGCACGCCGTCACCGTTCGCGACGCGATCAGCTTCCACTCCGCGTGGGAGCGGTTCGGCGAGGACGGTCTGCCCACGGACCCGCAGGGTCCGGCGAACGCCGCCAAGGTGCTCCTCGACCAGCTGGCCTGGTGGGGCACCGCCCTGCGCGAGGCCCGGCTGAAGGACCCGTACCAGGCCTGACCGCCGGCACCCCCGCCCCCTCGGCCCCGACCACGGGCGGACGGGGACGACACCTCCCCTTCCGCCCCGAACCGGAAAGCATCATGAACACACTTCACATGTCACAGACATACGAGACGGACACCGGCCTCGTCCACATGACCCGGCCCGACATGGCGGTACTGACCACGGCCGGACTGCGCGAACGCACCCGGATCCTGGAGCAGTACGTACGCGAGGAACTCGGTCGCATCCTCGGCATCGAACCCCACCTCGTCGACACCACCGGCCGTCCCATGGGCTGCCTCGGCATCGGCTCGATCTCGGGGATCGAACTCCAGTACCGGATGGAGGCGACGCTCGGCGTCGACGTGAACCTCCAGCGCCTGCTGCTCGCCAACAGCGCCCAGGAACTCATCGACTGCCTCGCGGGCCAGATCGGCCCGGACGCACACCTGCACGGGGCACCGGTGCCGGCATGACGATGACGACGCTCCTGCCCTCCGGCCGCCCGGTGGTGAACCACCAGGACCTCGCACCGCCCGAGTTCACCCTGTCCGCCGACCGCGTCGACCTGTGGCTCGTCCGCCGACCCATCGGCGCCGACGCCGAAGCCCTGGCCATGGACGAACTCGACGACCAGGAACGCGCGCGCACCGAGTCGTTCATGCGCAAGGCGGACGGCCTGCTCTACGCCGCCGCCCACATCGCCGTGCGCCGGCTCCTCGGGCGTTACACCGCCACCGCCCCCCAGGACGTGCGGTTCATGCGCGAGCCCTGCCCCGGCTGCGGCGAGGCCCACGGCCGGCCCGCCCTGTCACCGCCTCCGCCACCGCTGCACTACTCGCTCTCGCACAGCGGGGGAGTCGCCATGGTCGGCGTCGCCACCGTGCCCATCGGTGTCGACGTCGAGAAGCTCCCCGGCGCCGAGACCGTGGACATCTGCTCCCGCGCCCTGCACCCCGACGAGCAGAAGGAGATCGCCGAGACCGAGGCGGGCGAGGACCGCCGGCAGCTCTTCGGCCAGATCTGGACGCGCAAGGAAGCGTTCCTCAAGGGGCTCGGGACAGGGTTGAGCCGATCCCCCGCCCAGGACTACCTCGGCACCGACCACGAGCGTCACCCGGCCGGCTGGACCATGGCCGGCGTTCCCGCCGACGCCACCCATGCCGCCGCCGTCGCGGTGGCCGGACCGAGCCCGAAGGTGGTCGACGTCCGGTGGGTGCCCGACGCCTGGCTGTCCGTCGGGCACACCGCCTGCGGCGCCACCGCGTCGGAGCAAGGCCGTACGTCCCCCGCCAGTCGACCGTAGAAAAGGACGTGACCGGATGACCCGCACCGCCTTCGTCTTCCCGGGCCAGGGCTCCGAATGCGCCGGCATGGGCAGGGAACTGCTCGCCCTGCGGCCGGACCTCGCCGACACCTACTACCACACCGCCGACGACCTCCTCGGCATCCCGCTGGCCCGGCTCTGCTGGGAGGGGTCCGCCAAGGACCTGGAGGACCCGGCGGTGGCCCAGCCGGCCGTCTTCCTGACGAGCCTGGCCGTACTGGAAGTGCTGCGCGGCGAGGGCCTGGCACCGGACGCGGTCGCCGGACACAGCCTGGGGGAGTACGCGGCGCTGGTGGCGGCGGGCGTCCTGGAGTGGACCGAGGCACTGTGGCTGGTCCGACTGCGCGGCGAACTCGTCGCGACCGTCGGGGACCGGATCGGCAGCGCCACCGCCGCGGTGATCGGCCTGCGCCGCACTGACCTGGTCCGCATGTGCGCCGAGGCCCGGGCCGCCACCGGCGAGGTCGTCGAGGTGGCCGGGGAGAACGAGCCGCGCCAGACGGTCGTCTCCGGGCAGGCCGAAGCGGTCGCGCACGTCGCCGCGGCGGCGGGCGCGGCCGGCGCCCGGGTGGCGCGGCTGCGCACCGGCGGCCCGTTCCACTCCAGCCTGCTGGGCGAGGCCGAGGCCGAGTTCACCGAGACGCTGATCGCCACCGAGTTCCGCGACCCGGCCGTCCCGCTGGTCTCCGGTGTCACCGGCGGATGGGTGACGACCGCCGCGGAGGCCGTCGTCGCCCTGCGCACCCAACTCACCAGCCCGGTCCGCTGGACCGGGGCCGTCGAGACGCTCGCCGCCTCGGGCACGGACCGGTTCGTGGAGGTGGGCCCCGGCCAGGTGTTGAGCGCCCTGGTGCGCCGCATCCTGCCGGGCGCCCACGTCCACACGACGCACACCGCGGACCGGCTCGCCCGAGCCGTGGGCGCGCTCACCGCCACCACCGTCTGACCGTCGACCCACAGAGAGGGTGGGAGAACCATGTCCAGAACGGACGACACGATCCGGTCCCGGATCGACGAGCTCAACGGGATCAAGGAGTCCGCACGGAGCGGGGACGAGAGCGCGACCGAGCGCCAGCACGCCAAGGGCAAGCTGACGGCCCACGAGCGCATCACGCTCCTCCTGGACAAGGGCTCCTTCACCGCGGTGGAGCCATTGCGCCGGCACCGGGCGACCGGTTTCGGGCTGGAGGCGAAGAGGCCGTACAGCGACGGTGTCGTCACCGGTTGGGGCACGGTCGACGGCCGCACGGTCTTCGTCTACGCCCACGACTTCCGTATCTTCGGCGGCGCGCTGGGCGAGGCCCACGCCGAGAAGATCCACAAGATCATGGACATGGCCGAGAAGGCCGGTGCCCCGCTGGTCTCGTTGAACGACGGCGCCGGCGCCCGCATCCAGGAGGGCGTCTCGGCGCTGGCCGGGTACGGCGGCATCTTCCGGCGCAACACCCGGGCCTCGGGCGTCATCCCGCAGATCAGCGTGATGCTCGGGCCCTGCGCGGGCGGCGCCGCCTACTCGCCGGCCCTCACGGACTTCGTGTTCATGGTCCGCGAGACCTCGCAGATGTTCATCACCGGCCCGGACGTGGTCAAGGCCGTCACCGGCGAGGAGATCACCCAGAACGGCCTCGGCGGAGCCGACGTCCACGCCGGCACCTCGGGCGTCGCGCACTTCGCGTACGACGACGAGGAGACCTGCATCGCCGAGGTCCGCTACCTCCTGGCGCTGCTGCCCTCCAACAACCGTGAGCTGGCCCCCGTCGAACACTCCGGCGACCCGGCCGACCGGCCGAACGACGCCCTGCTCGACCTGGTTCCCGTCCAGTCGGGGCAGGCGTACGACATCCGCAAGGTCATCGAGGAGGTCGTCGACGACGGCGACCACTTCGAGGTGCACCCGGCCTGGGCGCCGAACCTCGTCTGCTCGCTGGCCCGGCTCGACGGGCACGTCGTCGGCGTCGTCGCCAACAACCCCGCCGCGATGGCCGGCGTCCTCGACATCGAGGCCTCCGAGAAGGGGGCGCGGTTCGTCCAGTTCTGCGACGCCTTCAACATCCCGCTCGTCACCCTCGTGGACGTGCCCGGCTTCCTGCCCGGCGTCGACCAGGAGCACAACGGCATCATCCGGCGCGGCGCCAAGCTGCTGTACGCCTACTGCAACGCCACCGTCCCGCGGATCTCCCTGGTCCTGCGCAAGGCGTACGGCGGCGCGTACATCGTCATGGACTCCCGTTCCATCGGCGCCGACCTGGCGCTGGCCTGGCCCACCAACGAGATCGCCGTGATGGGCGCCGAGGGCGCCGCCAACGTGGTCTTCCGCCGCGAGATCGCCGCCGCGGACGACCCCGACGCCGCCCGTGCGCAGCGCATCGCGGAGTACAAGGACCAGCTGATGCACCCGTACTACGCGGCGGAGCGCGGCCTCATCGACGACGTCATCGACCCGCGCGACACCCGGTCGGTACTGATCCGTTCTCTGGCCATGCTGCGCGCCAAGCACGCCGACCTGCCCGCGCGCAAGCACGGGAACCCGCCGCAGTGAGCGCGGCCGGTCCGACCCACCAGAAGGAGCGGTTCGTGGACGACCAGCAGCCGGAACACATGATCCGCGTGGTGAAGGGACGGCCCGACGCCGAGGAACTGGCGGCGCTGACCGCCGTCGTCCTCGCCCGGGCGGCGGCCCACGACGGCCAGTACGGCGGTACGACGGGCAGCGGGCCCACCCTGGCCGGCTGGCGCCGGCCCGAGCGGGTCCGCGGCTTCCTCGGCCCGCGCACCTGGCGCGACCACTCGAACGAGGCGCGATCCGCCTGACGGCGCCGCCCCCTCCCCCCTTTCCCACAAGGAGAAACGAACATGGCACACCTCGTCATCAAGGCCCTCGGACGGACGCGTTTCGAGGTGGCGCAGTGAGGCTCCTGGTCACCGGCGGGGCCGGGTTCATCGGCTCGCACTTCGTCCGGACCCTGCTCGCCGGTGGGTACGAGGGGCACGGCGACACCCGGATCACCGTCCTCGACAAGCTCACCTACGCCGGCAACCGGGACAACCTCCCGGCGGCGCACCCCCGGCTGGACTTCGTCCGCGGCGACATCTGCGACGAGGCACTGCTGCGCGAACTGCTGCCCGGCCACGACGCGATCGTCCACTTCGCGGCCGAGTCGCACGTCGACCGCTCCGTGCACTCCGCGGCCGAGTTCGTCCGCACCAACGTCGGTGGTACGCAGACCCTGCTCGACGCGGCGCTGGCCACCGGTGTGCGGCGCGTCGTGCACGTCTCCACCGACGAGGTCTACGGCTCCATAGCCGAGGGCGCCTGGACGGAGGAGTGGCCGCTGCTGCCCAACTCCCCGTACGCCGCGTCCAAGGCCTCCTCCGACCTGATCGCGCGCTCGTACTGGAAGACGCACGGCCTCGACGTGTCGATCACCCGCTGCTCGAACAACTACGGGCCGTACCAGCACCCCGAGAAGCTGATCCCGCTGTTCGTCACCAACCTGCTCGAAGGCCTCCAGGTCCCGCTGTACGGCGACGGCCGCAACATCCGCGAGTGGCTGCACGTCGACGACCACTGCCAGGCCATCGCCCTCGTCCTGGACCAGGGCCGCGCCGGGGAGGTCTACAACATCGGCGGCGGCAACGAGCAGACCAACCTGCACATCACCGAACGCCTCCTCGCGCTGTGCGGCGCGGACGCCTCCGCGGTGCGCCGGGTCGCCGACCGCAAGGGACACGACCTGCGCTACGCGTTGGACGAGACGAAGATCCGCGAGGAGCTGGGGTACGCGCCGCGGGTCTCCTTCGAGCAGGGACTGGCCGACACCGTCGCGTGGTACCGCGACAACCCCGGCTGGTGGAAGGCCGTGAAACACCAGAGCGACGACTTCGGCCGACAGGGCCGGGAAGGAACCACGTCATGAACGTCCACAAGGGACTCATCCTCGACGAGACCGCCAAGTTCCATCAGGACGCGCAGGACCAGCGGCCCTTCGTCCCCGGCACCACCGAGATCTGGCCCGCCGGCGCGGTGCTGGACGAGCGCGATCGGGCGGCCCTGGTCGAGGCGGCCCTGGAGATGCGGATCGCGGCCGGGCCCAGCTCCCGCCGCTTCGAGTCGCGCTTCGCCCGGAAGATGGGGCACCGCAAGGCGCACCTGGCCAACTCCGGTTCCTCCGCGAACCTGCTGGCCATGACGGCCTTCACCTCGCACCTGCTGGAGGACCGCGCCCTCAAGCGGGGCGACGAGGTCATCACCGTCGCCGCGGGCTTCCCGACCACCGTGAACCCGATCATCCAGAACGGGCTCGTCCCCGTCTTCATCGACGTGGAACTCGGCACCTACAACACCACCGCCGAGCGGGTCGCGCAGGCCATCGGCCCCAAGACCCGCGCCATCATGATCGCGCACGCGCTCGGCAACCCCTTCGAGGTCGCCGAGATCGCGCAACTGGCGCAGGACCACGACCTGTACCTGATCGAGGACAACTGCGACGCCGTCGGCTCCACCTACGACGGGCAGCTGACCGGCACCTTCGGCGACATCACGACGGTGAGCTTCTACCCGGCCCACCACCTGACCATGGGCGAGGGCGGCTGCGTCCTGACCTCGAACCTGGCGCTGGCGCGGATCATCGAATCGCTGCGCGACTGGGGCCGGGACTGCTGGTGCGAGCCGGGCGAGACCAACAAGTGCCTCAAGCGCTTCAAGTACCAGATGGGCACCCTCCCCGAGGGCTACGACCACAAGTACATCTTCTCCCACGTCGGCTACAACCTGAAGGCCACCGACATCCAGGCGGCCCTCGGCCTGACCCAGCTCGACAAGCTCGACGACTTCTGCGACGCCCGCCGCCGCAACTGGCGCCGACTGCGGGACGGCCTCGACGGCGTACCGCACCTGATCCTCCCCGAGGCCACCCCGCGCAGCGACCCGAGCTGGTTCGGGTTCGCGATCACCGTGGACCCCGAGGCGCCCTACAGCCGGGCCGCCCTGGTCGACTTCCTGGAGGACCGCAAGATCGGCACGCGGCGCCTGTTCGCGGGCAACCTGACCCGCCACCCGGCCTACATCGGTCAGCCGCACCGCGTCGTCGGCGACCTCACCAACAGCGACATCATCACCGACCAGACGTTCTGGATCGGCGTGTACCCGGCGCTGACGGACGAGATGCTCGACTACGTCATCGCCTCCGTCAAGGAGTTCGTGGGGGGCCACGCGTGAGCGGCCCCACCACGCCGGCCACCGTCGCCCCGACCCTGGTCTCCCGCGTGGACGAGGAGCTGCCGCTGCGGCTGGCCCGCTCGGCGGACACGGCCCGCGGCGCGGTGCCGCACACCGCGGACGTCCACACCTGGCTGGAGGAGCGCCGCCGGGCGCACCGCTTCCGGGTGGACCGGATCGCCTTCGCGGACCTGGACGGCTGGTCCTTCGACCCGGACACCGGCAACCTCGGCCACCGCAGCGGGAAGTTCTTCACCGTCGAGGGCCTGCGCGTCACCGCCGGCTCCGACGGCCACGAGCGCACGTGGCACCAGCCGATCATCCGCCAGCCCGAGGTCGGCATCCTCGGCATCCTGGTCAAGGAGTTCGACGGAGTCCCGCACTTCCTGATGCAGGCCAAGATGGAGCCCGGCAACCGCAACCTGCTCCAGCTGTCGCCGACCGTGCAGGCCACCCGCAGCAACTACACCAAGGCCCACAAGGGCGCCGACGTCCGCTACATCGAGTACTTCACGCAACCCGGCCGCGGCCGGGTCCTCGCCGACGTCCTCCAGTCCGAACACGGCTCCTGGTTCTACCGCAAGAGCAACCGCAACATGCTCGTCGAGGCGGTCGGCGACGTCCCCGAGCACGACGACTTCCGCTGGCTGACCCTCGGCGAGATCGGCGAGCTGCTGCGCCTGGACAACGTGGTCAACATGGACGCGCGCACCGTGCTGGCCTGCGCGCCCCTCCCGGACACCGGAGCCCTCGCCCTGCACTCGGACACCGCGCTGCGGTCCTGGTTCACCACCGAACGCACCCGCCACGACGTCAGCGCCCGGCGGATACCGCTCGCGGACGTCCGCGGCTGGAAGCACGGCGAGGACTCCATCGACCACGAGGAGGGACGCTACTTCGGCGTCGTCGCGGTCGGCGTCCAGGCCGGCAGCCGCGAGGTCTCGGGCTGGACGCAGCCGCTGTTCGAACCGACGGGCGTGGGCGTCACCGCCTTCCTGACCCGGCGGATCGCCGGCGTGCCCCACGTACTGGTCCACGCCCGCGTCGAGGGCGGGTTCGCCGACACCGTGGAACTCGGTCCGACGGTCCAGTACACCCCGGAGAACTACGCGCACCTGCCGCGCGAGGAGCGCCCGCCGTTCCTCGACCTGGTCCTCGGCGCCGACCCCGGGCGGATCCGCTACGAGGCCCTGCACTCCGAGGAGGGCGGCCGGTTCCTGAACGCGGAGAGCCGCTACCTCTTCCTCGACGTCGACGAGGACCAGGCCCCGCTCCAGGCCCCGCCGGGCTACCTGTGGGTCACCCCCGGGCAACTCGCCGGGCTGCTGCGGCACAACCACTACGTCAACGTGCAGGCGCGCACCCTGCTCTCCTGCCTGACCTCGGGGGCGGTAACGCTCTGATGGATCCCGTCCGCATCGGCGTGATCGGCTGCGCCGACATCGCACGCCGCCGGATGCTGCCCGCCCTGCGGGCGGCGTCCGGCATCGAACTCGTCGCGGTCGCGGCCCGCGACGCGGCCCGGGCCCGCGAAACGGCCGCGGAGGCGGGCTGCGAGGCCGTCACCGGATACGGGGCGCTGCTGGCGCGCCCGGACATCGACGCCGTGTACGTCCCGCTCCCGGCGGCCCTGCACGCCGAGTGGGTGGAGGCGGCGCTGCGCGCGGGCAAGCACGTCCTCGCGGAGAAGCCGCTCACCACCGACCTCGCGACCACCCGTCGGTTGCTGGACCTGGCCGGGTCCGCCGCACTGGTGCTGCGGGAGAACGTGATGTTCGTCCACCACTCCCAGCACGCCGCCGTCCGGTCCCTCGTCAACGGCGGCGCGATCGGCGAACCCCGCTCGTTCCGGGCCGAGTTCACCATCCCCCGGCTCCCGGACACCGACATCCGCTACGACGCCGCCCTCGGTGGCGGCGCCCTGTGGGACACCGGCGTCTACCCGGTCCGGGCGGCCCTGCACTTCCTCGGGGACCGGCTGACCACCGAGGGCGCCGTCCTGGTCGGCGGCGTGCCCGGCCGGGCCGTCGACACGGCCGGCACGGCACTGCTGCGCACCCCCGACGGGGTCACCGCGCAGCTGTCGTTCGGACTCGACCACGGCTACCGCAGCGCCTACGAGATCACCGGCAGCCGGGGCCGCCTCACCGTCGACCGGGCCTTCACCCCGCCCGCCGCGCACCCGCCCACGATCCGCCTCGAACGCCCCACCGGGGTCGAGGAGATCGCTCTCGCCCCGGACGACCAGGTGCTCCGCTCCGTCGCCGCCTTCGTCACGGACATCCGCGTCGGGGCCCGACCGGAACCGGTCCTGCTGCGCCAGGCCGAACTGCTCGACGCCATCAGGCGGTGCGCGCGCGTCGTATGAGGCGCGCACCCCGCGGGGGCGGGGCGGACCACGGTCCGCCCCGCCCCCGCCCCATGTTCTCCAACCCATCCGGAGAGGCCATGCCTTCGACCCACGACGAGATCGCGGACCTGCGCCGGCAGGTGCGGATCCTGCGCGACCGCGCCGACCTGCGCGAACTGTTCGACCGGTACGTCAGCGCCCTCGACACGTACGGGGGGACCGAGCCCGCCGGGGACCGGTTCGCCGAACTGTTCACCGAGGACGTCACCTTCACCTTCCCGATCGGCACGTCCGAGGGGATCGAGGGCTTCACCGCCTTCCAGCGGGAGGCGGGGGCGCGCTGGGCACGCTCGCACCACCTCGCCGCCAACCACTCCATCGGCCTCGACGGTGACCGGGCCACCCTGCGCGTGCAGCAGCTCACCTTCCACGTCCACCACGACGGGGACCACCCGGCGGGGCGGTTCGACGTCGGGGGCCACTGCGTGGCCGCCGCCGTACGGACCGACTCCGGTTGGCGGCTGAACCGCGTCGCCTACCACGTCGTGTGGGACTCCGGCGACCGCCTGCCCGAGTTCGCCGGAGCCCAGCTGTGAGAACCCGGTGAACGCCGTGCAGATCGCCGGTTACTGGGTCCCCGCCCGGGAACCCGTGCGCGAATCCGGTCCGGCGGCGGCGCGGCCGTGCGCCCCGACGATGACCACGCTCCTGCGCCGCCGGGCCGTCTGGGGACTCGCCGTCGTCCGCGGACGGTCCGCGCGCAGCGGCCCCTGACCCGCTCCGCCCGTCCCGCCAGGAGGTTTCCGCCATGCCCCCCTCACCGCAGCCCGGTGCGCCCGCCGTCCGGGCCGTCACCCTCGACGGGGGCGGCATCCCGCTGTCCGGGCTGCTCGCCCTGCCCCTGGGCGGCGCGCCCCGGGCCCTGGTGGTCGCCCTGCACGGCGCCGGGATGAGCGCGGGGTACTTCGACAGCCGGGCCCGGCCCGGGCTCTCCCTGCTGGAACTCGGCGCCTCGCTCGGGCACGCCGTCCTGGCCCTGGACCGGCCCGGGTACGGGGCCTCGGCCGCGGTCCTGCCCGAGGGGCAGGACCTGGCGGGGCAGACCACCACCCTGCTCGCCGCCCTGGCCGGCTTCGCCCGCGCGCACGACGTCGGCGCGGGCCTGCTGCTCGTCGCCCACTCCAACGGCGGCCGCCTCGCCCTGTCCACCGCCGCCGCCCTCGGCGACGGCGGGCGGGGCGCGGACCCGATCGGGGGCCCGCTGCTCGGCGTGGACGTCTCCGGGATCGCCCGGCGCCTCGCCGTGGACCGCGCCGCGCTGCCCGGCTCCGGCGGTCCGGTGCAGTGGCGCCGGCACTGGGGGGCCCTGCGGTTCTACCCGCCCGACGCCTTCCGGCTCGGGCAGGAACTGCTGCGCCCCGTACCGGCCGTGGAGGCCCGGGAGATCCTGGAGTGGCCGGCGGCGTACCCCGCGGTGGCGGCCCGGATCCGGGTTCCCGTCCGCTTCACCTTCGCCGAACAGGAGCAGTGGTGGAGGCACGATCGGGCAGCGGTGGAGGAATTGCTCGCTCCGCTGCGGATGGCGTCCACTGAGGTGGTCCGCCAGCCGGACGCCGGCCACAACATCAGCCTGGGATGGGCCGCTCGTACCTACCACCTGCGTGTCCTGTCCTTCCTGGAAGAGCGCCTGCTCGCCCGGGACGTCGTCCGTACGCCGGTCCTGACGGCCCCTGACCGGGACCTGAACAAGGTTGACGTGGATCTGACATAAAGCCCGTTGACCCGTGGATCGGTACCTACGAGTCTTTTCGTGAGCATCCCGTGACGTGTAACGAAATCCGTCATCACCGGGACACGTCCACTCGTTCTGCCGGTACCCGCTTGATTCAGCATGATTCATCCCGAAAAGGAACACACATGAGTGACGTGAAGGACCTGGTGCAGGTCGCCGGAATCATCGACGCCGAAGAGGCCAAGCTGCTGGCCGAGGAGGGCGTCGACTGGTTCGGTTTCCCGCTCCGCCTCCCGTCGGGCAAGGACGACATCTCCGAGGCCGCGGCCACGGAGATCATCGCCGGTCTGATCGCCCCTCAGGAGGGTGTCCTCATCAGCTACCTGACGGACGCGGACGAGATCAGCGCGTTCACCACCCAGCTCGGTGTCAAGGCCGTCCAGCTCCACGGTGACGTGGAGCCGGAGCAGCTGCGCAAGCTCAAGGCCAACCGCCCCGACCTGTACGTGCTCAAGAGCCTGGTCGTCAAGGAGGACAACGCCGAGGAGCTGCTCCAGCTCGTCGACGACGTCGCCGAGTGGGTCGACATGTTCATCACCGACACCTACAACCCGGCCACCGGCGCCAAGGGCGCCACCGGCCTCACCCACGACTGGAACGTCAGCGCGGAGCTCGTCCGCCGCTCGCCCAAGCCCCTGATGATGGCCGGTGGTCTGAGCCCGGAGAACGTCGCCGACGCGATCCGCGCCGTCAAGCCCGCCGCCGTCGACGCCCACAGCCTCCTGGAGGGCCCCGACGGCCGCAAGGACCGCGCGAAGGTCGCGAAGTTCGTTGCCGAGTCCCGCCGCGCCTTCGCCGAGATCGCTTCCTGATCCCGGCACCTCCCGACCACGTGGCTGTGGCGGCCCGGGGGCCCTTCGCGGGGCCCCCGGGGCCGGGCCGCAGCCCGTCTCCACCGACCGACGAGAAGCAGGTTCTCATGGCGACCGGCCACCACAATGTCCACCCGCTGCCGCAGACCAACCAGCTGCGGGCCATGCACACGATCATCCGCGACCGCGGTGCGTCCCGCGCGGACTTCGTGTTCTACTCCCGCCGCATCATCCGCCTCCTCCTGGAATCGGCGCTCGACCAGCTGCCGTTCGACAAGCACGAGGCGATCACGCCGGTCGGTGAGACCTACGACGGACTGAAGTTCGCCGCCAAGCTGTGCGCGGTGCCCGTGATCCGGGCCGGCGACTCCATGCTGGACGAGCTGCGCACCGTGGTGCCCGACGTCCGCGTCGGCAAGATCCTCATCCAGCGGGACAAGACCACCAAGCTCCCGCACCTCTTCTACAAGAACCTGCCGGACGACATCGCCGACCGGCACATCCTGCTCCTGGAGCCGATGCTCGCCACCGGCGGCAGCGCCAACGCGGCCATCGAGGTGCTGCTGGAGGCGGGAGTGCGCGAGGAGAACATCGTCTTCGTGAACTTCATCGCCGCGCCCGAGGGGATCGAGGCCGTGCACCGCGTGCACCCGGCCGTCAAGATCGTCACCTCCTCGGTCGAACAGCGCCTGAACGAGAACGCGTTCATGATCCCGGGCATCGGCGACTTCGGCGACCGCTACTTCGGCACGACAGACTCGGCCGTGGTCCGATGAGGAGCAGCCGCACGCTGACGGACTCCGCGCTCACCGCGCTCGCGCCGGCGATCTGGGGTTCGACCTACCTGGTCACCACCGAGTTCCTGCCCGCCGACCGGCCGCTGCTGGCGTCGCTGCTGCGCGCCCTGCCCGCCGGCCTGATCCTGGTCCTCATCGGCCGGACCCTGCCGCGCGGCATCTGGTGGTGGCGGGCCCTGGTCCTGGGCGTCCTGAACATCGGCGCCTTCTTCTACCTCCTGTTCGTCGCGGCCTACAACCTGCCCGGCGGCGTCGCGGCGCTGGTGATGTCCATCCAGCCGATGCTGGTGCTGCTGCTGGGCGCCGTGCTGCTGAAGGACAAGATCAAGCCGGTCCACGTGGCCGCCTGCGCGCTCGGCGCGGCCGGCGTGGCCCTGCTCGTCCTCCAGCCGAACGCCGGACTCAACACGACCGGCGTCGTGGCCGGTCTGCTCGGCGCCGTCAGCATGGCCTCCGGCATCGTGCTCACCAAGCGTTGGGGTCGCCCCGAGGGCGTCGGCCTGCTGCCCTTCACGGGCTGGCAGCTGACCGTCGGCGGTCTGGTCCTCCTCCCGATCGCCCTGATCGGCGAGGGACTGCCCGACGAGATCACCGCCGAGAACCTCTGGGGCTTCGCCTACCTCGGCATCATCGGGGCCCTGTTCGCCTACGCCATCTGGTTCCGCGGCGTGCAGCGGCTCCCGGCCCTCGCCGTCTCGTTCCTGAGCTTCGCCTCGCCCCTGGCGGCCACCCTGCTCGGCTACTTCGTCCTCGACCAGGCGCTGTCGCCGCTCCAGATCGCCGGCGCCCTGACCGTGGTCGCGGCCGTCATCCTGGCCCAACCCCGGGGCGGCCGGAACAAGCCGGACCCGAAGCCCGAGCCGGGCGGCGAGCCCACCACGACCATCCCGCGGGAATCCGTACAGGCCTGACCGGCCTGCTTCCCGCGCCCGAGCTCCGCATCCGGCCTGCCCCCGGGCCAGGACGCGGAGTGGTGGTGGCACACCGCGGTCTCCCCCGTCCGCGGTGTGCCACCCACCCCACGACGACCCGTGAGAGGACCGAGTCCGTGCCCCACATCCACGTCAGGCACTACCCGAGGAACTTCACGGCCGAACAGCTCAAGGAGATCGACGAGGCGGTCACCGCCGCCGTGACGCGCACCTTCGCCACCGGCGAGGACACCGTCTCGATCTCCTTGGAGCCGGTCACACCGGAGGACTGGGACGTCCAGGTCCTCGACGAGATAGCGGCCCGCCGGGACCTGCTCCTCAAGGCGCCCGGTTACTGGAACGAGAGTTGAGAGAGCCCCGATGAGCGCAAGCAACGGCATCCCCGTCGTCTACACCGAGGAGGTCCGCGAGGCCCTCCACGAAGGCCGGGCCGTCGTCGCCCTCGAGAGCAACGTCATCACGCACGGCCTGCCCTACCCGGACAACGCGGCCACCGCCCGCAAGGTCGAGGACGCCGTACGGGCCGGCGGCGCCGTCCCGGCGACGATCTGCATCGAGGCCGGCGAGATCCGGGTCGGCATGTCGGAGGCCGACGTCGAGCGGTTCGCCTCCCTGCCGGGCATCCCCAAGGTGTCCAGCCGGGACATGCCCGTCGTGCTTGCGCAGGGCGGCCTGGGCGCCACCACGGTGGCGACCTCCGTCGTGGCGGCCGAGCTCGCGGGGATCCCCTTCTTCTCGTCCGCCGGCATCGGCGGTGTGCACCGGGGCGCCCAGGAGACCTGGGACGTCTCCTCGGACCTCATCCAGTTCACCCGCTCCAAGGTCGCCGTCGTCTGCGCGGGCGCGAAGATGATCCTCGACCTCGGCCTGACGCTGGAGTACCTGGAGACGCAGTGCGTCCCCGTCGTCGCCTACCGCTCGGACGACTTCCCCGCCTTCTACTGCCGTACGAGCGGCCACCGGGCGCCCCACCGCCTGGACGACGAGACGCAGATCGCCCGCGCCATCGAGGCCCACTGGGCGCTCGGCAACAACAGCTCCTTCCTCATCACCACCCCGGTCCGCGAGGAGGACGCCATCGACTCGGTCGAGGTCGACACGGCCATCCGGGCCGCCGTCGCCGAGGCCACCCGCGACGGGGTTTCCGGCCAGGGCATCACCAAGTACCTGATGCGCGCCGTGGACGCCGCCACCGACGGCCGTTCCGCCCGCGCCAACATGGCCGTCCTCGCCACCTGCGCCGAAGCGGCGGGCCGCCTCGCCGTCGCGCACTCCCGCCACCTCGCCGAGCGGGCGGGCGGCTGATCCGCCGCGCCCCACCGGCGTTTCCGTTCCACCTCCGCACCACGCGTTGACCCGAATCTGGAGAGTCACATGTCCGAGAAGCTGTTCGAGCCGGTCACTCTGGGGAAGCTGGCCCTGAGCAACCGAGTGGTCATGGCACCCATGTCCCGCAACCGCGCCACCCCCGAGGGCCTGGCCACCGAGCTGATGGCCACCTACTACGGCCAGCGCGCCGGCGCGGGCCTCATCATCAGTGAGGGCGTCCAGCCCAGCGTCGTCGGTCAGGGCTTCAGCAACAGCCCGGGCCTGCACTCCCAGGACCAGGTCGAGTCCTGGAAGCCCGTCACCGACGCGGTGCACGCCGTCGGCGGCAAGATCGTCGCGCAGCTCATGCACGCCGGTCGCATCGGCCACCCGGACCTGTACCCGAGCGGCCACCGGTCCGTCGCCCCGTCCGCGGTCGCCGCGGCCGGCCAGGCCTACGGTCCCGCGGGCCCGCTGGACTACCCGGAGCCGCGCGCGCTGACGGTCGAGGAGATCGCCGAGGTCGTCAAGGAGTTCGCGGACGCCGCGCAGAACGCGATCGACGCCGGCTTCGACGGGGTCGAGGTCCACGCGGGCAACGGCTTCCTGCTCCACCAGTTCCTGGCCGAGAACTCCAACCGGCGCACCGACCGGTACGGCGGCCCGATCGAGAACCGCATCCGCTTCGCGATCGAGGTGATCGAGGCGGTCTCCGAGCGCATCGGCGCCGACCGCGTCGGCGTGCGCATCTCGCCCGCCAACCCGTACAACGACATCGTCGAGGGCGACACCCGCGCGATCTACGAGGCGCTCGTCGCGGCCCTGCCGCCCATCGCCTTCATCCACCTCCTGGAGGGCGGCGACCGCGACCACACCGCGGCGCTGCGCGCCCAGTGGACCGGCACCATCATCCTGTGCCCGCACCCGGAGAACGGCGTCGCGGTCTCCGCGGCGATCGCCACCGAGGCGCTGGAGAGCGGCGTCGGCTGCGCCATCGCCTTCGGCTCGGCGTTCATCGCCAACCCGGACCTGGTCGAGCGGCTGCGCACCGGCGCCCCGCTGGCTCAGGACGACACGACCAAGTGGTACGGCGGCGACCACACCGGCTACACCGACTACCCGACGCACGCCGCGGCCGGCGCGGCGTGAGCGACTCCGGGCAGATGCTGCTCTTCTCGGGGCGGGCGCACCCCGGGCTCGCCGAGGCCATCTCGGCCGAGCTCGGTACGACGCTCGTCCCGACGAAGGCGATCGACTTCGCCAACGGCGAGATCTACATCCGCTACCACGCCTCCGTGCGCGGCGCCGACTGCTTCGTGGTCCAGAGCCACACGGCGCCGATCAACAAGTCGATCATGGAACAGCTCATCATGATCGACGCGTTGAAGCGGGCCTCGGCGCGCAGCATCACGGTCATCCTGCCGTTCTACGGATACGCGCGGCAGGACCGCAAGCACAGCGGCCGGGAGCCCATCTCGGCCCGCCTGGTGGCGGACCTGCTCAAGACGGCCGGCGCGGACCGGATCCTGACGGTCGACCTGCACGCGGACCAGATCCAGGGCTTCTTCGACGGCCCCGTCGACCACCTCTTCGCCATGCCGGTCCTCGCGGACTACATCGGCGCCAAGGTGGACCGCGAATCCCTCACGGTGGTCTCGCCCGACGCCGGCCGCGTGCGCGTGGCGGACGGCTGGTGCGACCGGCTGGGGGCGCCGCTCGCCATCGTCCACAAGCGGCGTGACAAGGACGTGGCCCACCAGGTCACGGCCCACGAGGTGGTCGGTGACGTCCGCGACCGGGTCTGCGTCCTGGTCGACGACATGATCGACACCGGCGGCACGATCTGTGCCGCCGCCGACGCCCTGTTCGCCCAGGGCGCGCGGGACGTCATCGTGGCGGCCACCCACGGCGTGCTCTCCGGGCCCGCCGCGGACCGCCTGAAGAACTCGCGCGTCAGCGAGTTCGTCTTCACGGACACCCTGCCGGTGCCCGGGGCCCTCGGACTGGACAAGGTCACCGTCCTGTCGATCGCCCCGCTCATCGCGAGCGCGTCCCGTGAGGTGTTCGAGAACGGATCGGTGACCCGGCTGCTGCAAGGCCGGTGACCGCCCGGACGGACGGGCCGACGGGGGCCCGTCCGTCCGTACGGGAAGACAGGCGCACCCGCCTGCCGATCCGCTCCCACCGGGCGCCGCGGCCACGGCCGGGCGCCACCGCTCATCGGTTTCTCCTCGCCGAGTCGCCACCTCGGCTTCTGACGGTTCACCGCACCGCGGCGTCCGCCTCGTGCGGAGGTCCCCCCACGATCGGTGAGCCGTCGCACCACCGGGCCCGCCGCAACGCCGGAGCCCGGTGGGCGCGGGCGTCCGAGCACGCCCGCTGTTCCACAACGGAAAGTAAGGAAGCGGGAAATGACTCTTCAGGAGACCAGCGTGCTCGAGCCCACCCTTCGCGGGAACAAGACGTTGCCAGGCCTGCTCGCCGAGCGGGTCGCCGAGCACCCGGACGCGACCGCCGTCATCTACCGTGACGACAAGCTCACCTACCGGGAGCTGGCCGCCAGGAGCTCAGGACTGGCCGACTACCTCAGACACCTCGGCGTCTCGGCGGACGACTGCGTCGGCCTCTTCGTGGAGCCCTCGCTCGACCTCATGATCGGCGCCTGGGGCATCCTGTCCGCCGGCGGCGCCTACCTGCCGCTGTCCCCGGAGTACCCGGAGGACCGGCTGCGCTACATGATCGAGAACAGCCAGGCGAAGATCATCCTGGTCCAGCAGCGCCTGGTGTCCCGGCTGCGCGAGCTGGCACCGAAGGACGTCACCGTCATCACGCTGCGCGAGTCCGAGGCGTTCGTCGTCCCCGACGGCCTCCCGACGGCGACGGCCCCGGCGACGGGCGCGCGTCCGGACAGCCTGGCCTACGTCATCTACACCTCCGGCAGCACCGGCAAGCCCAAGGGCGTGATGATCGAGCACGACTCGATCGTCAGCCAGCTCGGCTGGCTCCGCGAGGCGCACGGCATCGACCGTTCCAAGGTCGTCCTGCAGAAGACCCCGATGAGCTTCGACGCCGCGCAGTGGGAGATCCTCTCGCCGGCCAACGGCACCACCGTCGTCATGGGCGCCCCCGGCGTCTACGCCGACCCCGAGGGCCTCATCGAGACCATCGTCAAGCACGGCGTGACCTCCCTCCAGTGCGTCCCGACGCTGCTCCAGGGCCTCATCGACACCGAGAAGTTCCCCACCTGCACCTCGTTGCAGCAGATCTTCAGCGGTGGCGAGGCCCTGTCCCGCATCCTGGCGACCCAGGCCACGCAGGAGATGCCGGGCCGCGCCCTGATCAACCTGTACGGGCCGACCGAGTGCACCATCAACTCCTCCTCGTACACCGTCGACCCGGCCGCCCTGGACGAGGGACCGCAGTCCATCTCCATCGGCAGCCCCGTCAACGGCACCGAGTACCACATCCTCGACAAGGACCTGTCGCCCGTCGGCGTCGGCGAGATCGGCGAGCTGTACATATCCGGCGTCCAGCTGGCGCGCGGCTACCTGCACCGCCCCGACCTGACCGCCGAGCGCTTCCTGGAGGTCGAGCTCGCCGAGGGCGCCGCGCCCGTCCGCCTGTACAAGACGGGCGACCTGGGCCAGTGGAACCCGGACGGTACCGTGCAGTTCGCCGGCCGCGCCGACAACCAGGTCAAGCTGCGCGGCTACCGCGTCGAGCTGGACGAGATCTCGCTGGCGATCGAGAACCACGACTGGGTCCGCAACGCCGCCGTCATCGTCAAGAACGACGGCCGCACCGGCTTCCAGAACCTGATCGCCTGCGTCGAGCTGAGCGAGAAGGAAGCCGCCCTGATGGACCAGGGCAACCACGGCTCCCACCACGCCTCCAAGAAGAGCAAGCTCCAGGTCAAGGCGCAGCTGTCCAATCCGGGCCTGCGCGACGACTCGGAGCTGGCCGGACGCGCCACCTACGACCTGCCCGGCGCCCAGGCGACCCCGGAGCAGCGCGGCCGGGTGTTCGCCCGCAAGACGTACCGCTTCTTCGAGGGCGGCGCGGTCTCCGAGGCGTCCCTGCTGGACCTGCTCGGCGCGCAGGTCCCCTCGGCCTACTCGCGCAAGGCCGCCGACCTGGCGCCCGCCGAACTGGGCCAGATCCTGCGCTGGTTCGGCCAGTACGTCAGCGAGGAGCGGCTGCTCCCCAAGTACGGCTATGCCTCGCCGGGCGCGCTGTACGCGACGCAGATGTACTTCGAGCTGGAGGGCGTCGCCGGGCTGAAGCCCGGTTACTACTACTACCAGCCGGTGCGTCACCAGCTGGTCCTGATCAGCGAGAAGACCCCGACCGGCAAGCCCACCGCCCACATCCACTTCATGGGCAAGAGGGGCGGCATCGAGCCGGTCTACAAGAACAACATCCAGGAAGTCCTGGAGATCGAGACCGGTCACATCGTCGGTCTGTTCGAGCAGGTGCTGCCCGCCTACGGCCTCGACATCCGGGACCTGGCGTACGAGCCCGCCGTCCGCGAGCGCCTCGACGTGCCGGAGGAGGACTTCTACCTGGGCACCTTCGAGCTCGTCCCGCACGCCGGGCAGCGCGAGGACCACGCCGAGGTCTACCTCCAGACGCACGGCGGCAAGGTCGCGGGCCTGCCCGCCGGCCAGTACCGCTACGCCGACGGCGCGCTGACCCGTTTCTCGGACGACGTGGTCCTGAAGAAGCACGTCATCGCGATCAACCAGTCGGTCTTCGAGGCCGCCAGCTTCGGCATCACGGTCGTCAGCCGGGCCCCCGAGGCGTGGATGCACTACGTCACCCTCGGCAAGAAGCTCCAGCACCTGATGATGAACGGCCTCGGCCTGGGCTTCATGTCCTCCGGCTACAGCTCCAAGACCGGCAACCCGCTGCCCGCGGCCCGCCGGATGGACACCGTCCTGACGGAGCGCGGCGTGCCGAGCGGCCCGTCGTACTTCTTCGTCGGCGGCCGGGTCAGCGACGAGCAGCTCGGTCACGAGGGCATGCGCGAGGACACCGTCCACATGCGCGGCCCGGCGGAGATGATCCGCGACGACCTCGTCAGCTTCCTGCCGGACTACATGATCCCCAACCGGGTCGTGGTCTTCGACCGGCTGCCGCTGTCGGCCAACGGCAAGATCGACGGGAAGGCGCTGGCCGCCTCCGACCAGGTCAACGCCGAGCTCGTGGAGCGTCCCTTCGTCGCCCCGCGCACCGAGACCGAGAAGGAGATCGCGGAGGTCTGGGCGAAGTCCCTGCGCCGCGAGAGCGTCTCGGTCCAGGACGACTTCTTCGAGTCCGGCGGCAACTCGCTGATCGCCGTCGGCCTGATCCGCGAGCTCAACTCGCGCCTGGGAGTCTCCCTGCCGCTGCAGAGCGTCCTGGAGTCCCCGACGGTCGAGAAGCTCGCCCGTCGCCTGGAGCGCGAGGTCGCGCAGGAGTCCTCGCGCCTGGTGCGGCTGCACCAGGAGGGTACGGGCCGACCGGTGTTGTGCTGGCCGGGCCTGGGCGGCTACCCGATGAACCTGCGCACCCTGGCCGGCGAGATCGGCCTCGGCCGCTCGTTCTACGGCATCCAGGCGCATGGGATCAACGAGGGCGAGAGCCCGTACGCGAGCATCGGCGAGATGGCCGCGGCCGACATCGTGGCCATCAAGGAACTCCAGCCGAGCGGCCCCTACACCCTGTGGGGCTACTCCTTCGGCGCCCGCGTGGCCTTCGAGACGGCCTACCAGCTGGAGCAGGCGGGCGAGACGGTCGAGAACCTCTTCCTGATCGCCCCCGGTTCGCCGGCGGTGCGCGCCGAGAACGGCGCCGAGTACGGCCGGGAGGCCTCGTACGCCAACAAGGCGTACACGACGATCCTCTTCTCCGTGTTCACCGGCAGCATCAGCGGCCCGGACCTGGAGAGGTGCCTGGAGGTCGGGAAGGACGAGCAGTCCTTCGCCGAGTTCATCGGTGAGCTCAAGGGCATCGACGTCGACCTCGCGAAGCGCATCATCGACGTCGTGGGCCAGACCTACGAGTTCGAGTACTCCTTCCACGAGCTCGCCGAGCGCACCCTCACCGCGCCCGTGACCATCTTCAAGGCCCGCGGTGACGACTACTCGTTCATCGAGAACAGCAGCGGTTACTCGGCCACCCCGCCGACGGTCATCGACCTCGACGCCGACCACTACAGCCTGTTGCGCACGCCGGACATCGGCGAGCTGGTGAAGCACATCCGTTACCTGCTCGGAGAGTAGGCGCGGACCGGTCCCGGACCGGTCCCGCGACGCGGCCGCCCCGCCGGAGGAATCCGGCGGGGCGGCCGCTTTTTCTTTGGGTTCTGACACAAGGAAAAGAAAACTGTGCGCAGGGGGTCGGCTCGTGACGCAAATTGACAGCATTCTGACATGTGTGTGGTTGACGCGCATATTCGTCCTACAAGAGACTTTTTATAATTGCAGGCGGACGGCCCATTGCTTTCCCGACTCCGTCGACGACCGCTCTGAAATTGCCGTTGTCTTGCTGACGAGGAGTTACATCCCATGCGTTTCAATCTCATCGGACCCTTCGAGATCGTCGCGGACGACGGCAGGATCTACCGCCCGGGTACCCCGAAGGTCTGTCAGACGCTCGCCCTGCTGCTCACCCGCCCCAACGAGATCGTCACCGCCGACGCCCTCATCCAAGAACTCTGGGGCGAAAGTCCGCCGCGCAGCGCCGTCACGACACTCCAGACGTACGTCTACCACGCGCGGAGAATGTTCGCGAACGAGTCGCTCGCACCCGCCGGCCGGTCCCTGATCGTCACCAGCGCACCCGGATACGCGATCCAGGTCGATGATTCCGAGATCGACATCCGGATATTCGAGCGGCTCGTCGCCCAGTCCCGCATGGAATTGAGCGACGACGACGCACTCGGTGCCCTGCGGACCGTCCGCGAGGCCCTCGACCTGTGGCGCGGTCCGGCCCTGTCGAACTTCCCCGCGGGCGACATGCTCACCGGGCACATCGTGCACCTGGAGGAGCTGCGCATCCGGGCTTTCGAGATCCGCATCGAGTGCGAGGAGCGGCTCGGCTGGCACCGCGAATCCATCCCGGAACTCCGCAAGCTCATCAACGACTACCCGCTCAACGAATGGTTCCACGGCCAGCTGATCGGCGCCCTCGGCGCCGCGGGCCGCCGCGCCGAGGCCCTCCAGGCCTACCAGAACGTCCGGCGGCTGCTCGCCGACGAGCTGGGCCTGGAGCCCTCACTGGAACTCAAACAGCTCCAGGCCCGCCTCCTGAGCCCGCTGCCGCACAAGTCCACCGCGCCCCGGGTGCCCGCACAGGGCCGCACCGAACAGCGCGAGCAGGTCGCCACGCGGACCGGCGCCTGACCGGGCACGCCCCCACAACGCGAGAGTCCCGGTACGGCCCGCGGGCCGTACCGGGACTCGTCCCGGGCGCCGGCGCCCGACGGCGCCGGCACCTCACTTCCGCTCGGACACCTCGGCGAGGGAACGCAGGATCGCGGTCTGCTTCGCGTCGCGCTCGCGCACGTGCTCCTCGTACGTCTTCGCCCCGTACGCCTGCTCCGCCTGCTCGATCAGCGACTCCACGGTCTCCGGGTCCATCGACGGCCGGCCGAGCTGCTCCCAGCCGCGCTCCAGGCCGGAACCGAGCGTCCCCAACCACTTGCGCAGACCGCCCTGCCCGCCACCCAGGTGGAAGGCGAGGAACGGGCCGACGGTCGCCCAGCGCAGCCCGATCGAGTGCGTCACCACACGGTCGAGTTCCTCCAGCGTGACGACGCCCTCCCGCACCAGGTGGACGGACTCCCGCAGCAGCGCCGACTGCAACCGGTTCGCCGCGAACGCCATCACCGGCTTGTGCAGCACGATCGGCACCCGGCCGACCGACTCGAAGAACGCGACCGCCTCCGCGACGGCCCCGGCCGAGGTGCGCTCCCCGGCCACGACCTCCACCAGCGGCACCACGTGCGGCGGGTTGAAGGGGTGCCCCACGACCAGCCGCGACGAGTCGGCCATCCGCGCGCCCATGTCGTCGGGGTTCAGCGTGGAGGTGGAGGACAGCAACAACGCCCCCGCCGGGGCGGCCTTGCCGATCCGCTCGTACAGCTCCTGCTTCAGCTCCAGGTTCTCCGGGGCGTTCTCCACGACGACGTCGGCGTCCGCCAGCGCCCGTTCCAGATCCGGCTCGAAGCTCAGGCGCTCGGCGAAGCCCGCCGGATCCGCGCAACCGTCGGGCAGGTACGGCGCGAAGAGCTCCAACCCCTCGGCCACGATCCGGGGCGCGTCCGCGCGCCGACTGTTGACCACTACGTTCAGCCCGTGGCCCAGGAACAGGGCGATCCAGCCCAGTCCGATGGTGCCCGCGCCGATCACCGTGACGGTGCGCCGGTCTTCCCCGCTCATGTCTGTTCTCCCACGTCGAATTGGTCTGTTGTGCGGGTCACGAGGAGCAGAGCCCCTCGACGGGATCCACCAGCCGTGACCCGTAGGCATCGCCGACCGGATCGAATTCCAGCGCCACGTGGCTGGACAGGCTGTGCACGTCGCGCCAGATCCGCTGCAACGGATGCCCGGCGAGCTGCGCCGCGCTGCCCGCCGAACGCAGCAGCCGCTCCACGACGTCGACGAGCTGCTCCACCGCGAACGCGCAGTCGGCCGGACTGCGCACCAGTTCCAGCTCCGAAGCCCCGGGCGCGTCCGCGATCCGGGCGGCCCGCGCCAGCAGCAGCGCCGCCCCGTCGACGGCGATCACCGCGCGGGCGAGCGACAGCCGCAGCCCGCGGTCCTCGCCGGCCGTTCCTGCACCCGAACCGTCCGCCCACAGCCGCAGCGCGGCCCGGGCCGCGCCGAGTGCCGGCGCCCCGAACAGCACACCGCTGAGCAGGCGCAACGGAACCGTGTGACATCGGGCGTCGGAACCGACGGCGCGCCCCTCGGTCACCCGCTGCCGGGCGAAACCGCGGTGCGCGGGGACGAAAACGTTGTCGGCGAGCAGCGTGTTGCTGCCGGTGCCGCGCATGCCGACCGAGGCCCAGGTGTCCGCGACCTGGTAGTCCCGGCGCGGCAGGGCGAAGAACCACGGCACCTGGCGTTCGCCGCCCTGCGGCACCAGCGCGCACACCAGGGCCCACTCGGAGAACCCGACCGCGCTGGTGAAGTCCCATTCGCCGGTCACCCGCCAGCCGCCGTTGACCGCGGTGGCGCTGCCTCGCGGCATCAACGCCCCCACCACGGGGGTGTTCGCGCCCTCGGCCCACAGCTCCGCCTGCCCCGCCTCCGGGAGGAAGGCCCCCATCCGACCCGCGCCCGCGACGACCGAGGCGCACCAGGCGGTCGAGGTGCACCCCTGGGCGAGGGCGTCGAGCGCTTCGAGCAGCCCGGTGGTCGACCCGGCGTCGCCGCCCCAGCGGGCGGGGACGAACCGGCGGGCGAAACCCGCGTCGACGATTCCGTCGGTCACCGTCCGCGACAGCATGCGATCGGAGTCGGCCCGGTCCGCGTAGTGGACCGCTACGGAGGCCAACTCCTCCGCTCTGAGCAGCAGATCGGAGTCCGACATCGGGCTCGGCATACGTACCACTTCCTTAATTGTCGGTGGCGTCGCGCCAGGCGGGTGGCAATGCGGCCAACCCTTGCCCCGCCGGATCCAGCCCCGCTGGAACTCGGCTCGACGGAGGAACGCTGGAGGAACGTCCCGGCCCACCTGGACAACGCTCCTGGTACGTCTCGACTCACGCTCGACCGTTGCCGCGCAGCCTCGAACGGCCATGGGCTCGTGACGGCCATGGCCCCACGACGACGCGAGGTGACCATCAGTGAAGGGAATCATTCTGGCCGGAGGCAGCGGCACCCGGCTCTACCCCATCACCCTGGGGGTGTCCAAGCAGCTGCTGCCCGTCTACGACAAGCCGATGATCTACTACCCGCTGTCGGTCCTGATGCTGGCCGGGATCCGCGACATCCTCCTCATCTCGTCGCCCCGAGACCTGCCTCAGTTCCGTGAGGTGCTCGGCGACGGGAGTGCCCTCGGCATCAAGCTCTCGTACGCCGAACAGCAGCATCCGCGCGGGCTCGCGGAGGCCTTCACCATCGGCGAGGAGCACATCGGTGACGACTCCGTCGCCCTGGTCCTCGGCGACAACATCTTCCACGGCCCCGGATTCTCACTGCTCCTGCAGGAACAGATGCCGCACACCGACGGCGCGCTGCTCTTCGGCTACCCGGTACGGGACCCCGAGCGGTACGGGGTCGGCGAGGCCGACGAGCAGGGACGCCTGATCTCCCTGGAGGAGAAGCCGGCGAAGCCCCGCTCCAACCGTGCCATCACCGGCCTGTACTTCTACGACAACGACGTGGTCTCCATCGCCCGCGGCCTGAGCCCCTCACCGCGCGGTGAACTGGAGATCACCGACATCAACCTGGACTACCTGGCCCGCGGCAAGGCCAACCTGGTGGACCTCGGCCGGGGCTTCACCTGGTTGGACACCGGCACCCACGACTCGCTCCTCGACGCCGGCCAGTACATCCAGACCTTGGAACACCGTCAGGGCCTGCGCATCGCCTGCATCGAGGAGGTTGCCCTGCGGATGGGCTACATCGAGCCGGAGCAGGCCTACCAACTGGGGAAGTTCCTCGGCAAGTCCGGGTACGGGCGGTACGTCATGGAGATCGCGGAGTCGCTGCGCGACGCCGCCCCGGAGGACATGGCCGGGACCCTGGCCCGCCGACGGTTCGACGGCTGGGCGGCCTGATCGCGGACGGGCGGCCCGTACGCACCACGACCGGGGGCCCCGGGGGGCCCCGGCCCCCCCCCCCGGCCCCCCCCGGGGGGGGGGGGGGGGGGGGGGGGGGGGGGGGGGGGGGCCCCCCCCCCCCGCGGGGGGGGCCCGCCGCCCGGGGGGCCGCCCCGGGGCCCCCGGTCGTGGTCGAAGTCGTGGTCGAAGTCGTGGTCGAAGGGGCCACGGGCCCCGGTGTTCAGTTCCCGTACGGGCGCGCCGCGCGCCCCTCGCGCAGGGTGACGCCCCACCAGGCGAGCTGGTCGAGCATGACGGAGGCGGCCTTCGAGCTGCCACCGTCGTCGTCGAGCAGCCGGCCCTCGTCGTCGAAGCGCTCCCACGGGTTGTGGAAGCTCACCGTGTCGCGCATGGTGACGGCGTGCAGCTCCGCGAAGACCTGGCGCAGCTGCTCGACGGAGCGCAGGCCGCCCGCGACGCCGCCGTAGGAGACGAAGCCGACCGGCTTGGCGCGCCACTCGTTGTACACGTAGTCGATGGCCAGCTTCAGCGAGGCCGGGTAGCCGTGGTTGTACTCCGGGGTGATCACGACGTACCCGTCGAGACCGTCGATCCGGGAGGCCAGGGCGGGCGCCTCGGAGGGGGTGCCGAGCGGGTCGAGGTTCAGCTTCAGCTCCTCGACGAGCGCGGGCTCCGACAGGTCGATGACGTGGATCTCCAGGTCATCGCGCCGGGCGGCCTCGGCGACGAACCAGCGGGAGACCTTGTCGGCGAAGCGGCCGGTGCGGACGCTGCCGACGATGACACCGATCTTGAGCGGGTTGCCGGACATGACGTACCTCTTTCACAGGGATGACGATCGAAAAGTGGGGGCGCGGCGGGGCGGCGGGCGATGCCGCCCCGGCCGGGGGCGGACTCAGTCGGTGAGCAGGACGATCTTGCCGCGGCCGTGTCCGGTCTCCAGCTCGCGGTGTGCCTCGGAGGCCTGCGCGAGGGGGAAGGTCCGGCGTACGTGCACGGTCAGCTCGCCGCTGTCGACCAGGGCGGCCAGCTCGCCGAGCCGCTGCTGGGTGCGCCGGCTGGAGAGCCAGCGCACGCCGAGCTCCTCGTGCACCCCGAAGGCGAAGATGGTGCCGACCCGGTCCTTGTCCGCGACGAGCTCGGCCGCGACGCGCAGCCCCTCGGCGCTGGCCGTGTCGAGCGCGACGGTGACGCCTTCCGGCGCGAGGGCGCGGACGCGGTCGGCGAGGCCGTCGCCGTACGTCACCGGCAGGGCGCCGAGCCCGCGCAGGTACGCGTGGTTGTCCTCACGCGCCGTGGCGATGACCTTCGCCCCGCGCAGTACGGCCAGCTGGACCGCGATGGTGCCGACACCGCCCGCGGCGCCGTTGACCAGGAAGGTGTCGCCCTCGGAGACCTTCAGGTCCTCCAGCACGGTGTGCGCCGTCTGCCCCGAGGCGGAGATGCTTCCCGCGACCTCCCACGGGATGCCGGCCGGCTTGGCCACGATCTGCTCGGCGGGCACCGTCAGGTATTCGGCGTACGTGCCCTGGAGGCGGTAGCCGAGCACCTCGTCACCGACCGAGAATCCCGTGACGCCCGCACCGATCTCGTCGACGACGCCGGCGAAGTCGCCGCCGGTGACGTGCGGGAACGTGATCGTGACACCGGGAGGATTCCATCCCGTGCGCACCGCGCAGTCGGTCGGCTGGGTGCCGGCCGCCTTCACCCGCACACGGACCTCGCCGGGACCGGCCTGCGGGGTGGGCAGTTCGAGGAGTTCGAGGACCTCCGGCCCTCCGAACGCGTGGAATCCTGCAGCCTTCATCGTCAACGCCCCTTAAAAAATCGTGCTGTTCGTCCCGGCCCGTCGAGGCCTTGGACAAGAACGTAAAACCTCAAGTGGAATTGAGGTCAAGCCGGAACCGGAGGCGGTATCGGGAATCCGCCAAACGGCGTACAAGTTGACCGGGACGGGACGGGTGGGGCGCGACTGCGGAAGCCGAGGACACGCTTCCATGGTGCCCGGAACGTCTCGAACGCACCTGGAGGATGGACGTCGTCCGTAGCCGTTTCCCGACGGCCCTCCAGCCGGTCTCAACCCCTCGTCGAGCCCCCGTCAGCACGATCACGGCCAGCTGTCCGGACCAGAGGGGGAAGCCCGTGATACATCTCTTCCAGCCGCAGACCGGGGACGAGGAACTCGCCGCGGTCGCCGAGGTGTTCGCCGACAAGTGGCTCGGCCACGGTCCGCGCACCAAGGCGTTCGAGGCGGAGTTCGCCGCCCACCTCGGGGTGGACGCGCAGAACGTCGTCTTCCTCAACTCGGGCACCGCCGGTCTCTTCCTGGCCCTGGAGTGCCTGGACCTGGCGGAGGGCGACGAAGTGGTCCTGCCCTCCCTGAGCTTCCTCGCCGCCGCGAACGCCGTCCTGGCCGCCGGCGCCCGACCCGTCTTCTGCGACGTGGACCCGCGCACCCTGAACCCGGACGCGGCGCACATCGAGAGCGCCCTGACCGAACGCACCAAAGCCGTCATCGTGCTCCACTACGGCGGCTACCCGGGCGACGTGAAGGCCATCGCGCAGCTGTGCCGCGACCGGGGCGTCACCCTGATCGAGGACGCCGCCTGCTCGGCCGGCTCCCGCGTGGACGGCCGGGCCGTGGGCACCTTCGGCGACCTCGCCATGTGGAGCTTCGACGCGATGAAGGTCATGGTCACCGGTGACGGCGGCATGCTCTGGGTACGCGACGCCCAGCTGGCCGCCCGCGCCCGCCGCCTCGCCTACCACGGCCTCGCCCAGCCCAGCGGGTTCGGCCACGCGAAGGTCTCCCACCGCTGGTGGGAGCTGGACATCCCCGAGCCCGGCCGCCGCGTGATCGGCAACGACATGACGGCGGCGATCGGCCGCGTCCAACTCCGCCGGCTGCCCGAGTTCGTGACGCGCCGCAAGGAGATCGTCGACCTCTACGACCTCGAACTCGCCGGCGCCGAGGGCATCGCACTGCCCCCGCCGCTGCCCGAGGGCCACGAGTCCACGTACTACTTCTACTGGGTGCAGCTGGACGACGCGGTCCGCGACGAGGTCGCCGGCGAGCTGCTGGCCGCCGGCATCTACACGACCTTCCGCTACGCGCCGCTGCACAAGGTGGCCGCCTACCGCTCCGAGGGCCAGGAACTGCCCGCCTCGGACATCGCCTCCGGCCGCACCCTGTGCCTGCCGCTGCACCCCGGCCTGTCGGACGACGACGTCCGCACCGTCGCCGCCACCCTGCGCAAGGCCGTCGACGCCCGCCGCTGACGGTCCGCGTCCGCCCCGCCCGCCCCGCACCTCGACCGGATCTCCAGCGCCGTCGGAGACGGTCGCCACCCGCCCGCCCGCACCATCAGGAGGAAGCTGCTCGTGTCCCGCCGCCTGTTCACCTCGGAGTCCGTGACCGAGGGTCACCCCGACAAGATCGCTGATCAGATCAGCGACACGATTCTCGACGCGCTGCTGAGGGAGGACCCGACCTCGCGGGTGGCGGTGGAGACGCTGATCACGACCGGTCTCGTGCACATCGCGGGCGAGGTGACGACGAAGGCGTACGCGCCGATCGCGCAGCTCGTCCGGGCGAAGATCCTGGAGATCGGCTACGACTCGTCGAAGAAGGGTTTCGACGGTGCCTCGTGCGGCGTCTCGGTGTCCATCGGCGCGCAGTCCCCGGACATCGCGCAGGGTGTCGACACCGCGTACGAGAAGCGGGTCGAGGGTGATGAGGACGAGCTCGACAAGCAGGGCGCCGGCGATCAGGGTCTGATGTTCGGCTACGCCTGCGACGAGACCCCCGAGTTGATGCCGTTGCCGATCCACCTCGCGCACCGGTTGTCGCGGCGGCTGACGGAGGTCCGCAAGGAGGGGATCGTCCCGTACCTGCGTCCGGACGGCAAGACGCAGGTGACGATCGAGTACGACGGGGACAAGGCGGTCCGGTTGGACACGGTGGTGGTGTCCTCGCAGCACGCGGCGGACATCGACCTGGACGCCCTGTTGACGCCGGACGTGCGGAAGTTCGTGGTGGAGCACGTGTTGGCGGAGCTGGCCGAGGACGGCATCAAGCTCGACATCGAGGGCTACCGGTTGTTGGTGAACCCGACCGGTCGTTTCGAGATCGGCGGCCCGATGGGCGACGCCGGCCTGACCGGCCGCAAGATCATCATCGACACGTACGGTGGTATGGCCCGTCACGGTGGGGGTGCCTTCTCGGGCAAGGACCCCTCCAAGGTGGACCGCTCGGCCGCGTACGCGATGCGGTGGGTCGCCAAGAACGTCGTCGCGGCCGGACTGGCCTCGCGCTGCGAGGTCCAGGTCGCGTACGCGATCGGCAAGGCCGAACCCGTCGGCCTCTTCGTGGAAACCTTCGGCACCGCCAAGGTCGACGTCCAGAAGATCGAGGACGCCATCGGCCAGGTCTTCGACCTCCGCCCCGCCGCCATCATCCGCGACCTGGACCTGCTGCGCCCGATCTACGCACAGACCGCCGCGTACGGCCACTTCGGCCGCGAACTCCCCGACTTCACCTGGGAGCGCACCGACCGCGTCGACGCCCTGCGCCGGGCCACCGGCCTGGCGTGAGCGTCCGCCCGCGCCGCCCTGCCCACAGTTGCTAGGAGAAGAGTTGTGCGAATCGCTGTGACCGGCTCCATCGCGACCGACCACCTCATGGTGTTCCCCGGAAGCTTCGCGGAGCAGTTGATCACCGACAAGGTCGACACGGTGTCACTGTCGTTCCTCGTCGACCAACTGGAGGTCCGCCAGGGCGGCGTGGGGGCCAACATCACCTTCGGCCTCGGCCGGCTCGGCCTGCGGCCCCTGCTCGTGGGCGCCGCCGGCGCCGATTTCGCCGACCACGGCCGACGCCTCGTCGAAGCCGGGGTGGACACGACGTCGGTCCGGGTCAGCGAGACGCTGCACACCGCCCGCTTCGTGTGCACGACGGACCGCGACCAGAACCAGATCGCGAGCTTCTACACGGGCGCCATGGCCGAAGCCCGAGAAATCGACCTGCGCGAGGTCGTCAGCCGCAGCGGACGCCCCGACCTGCTCCTCGTCGGTGCCGACGACCCCGAGGCGATGCTGCGCCACACCGCCACCGCCCACGCGCTCGGCATCAGGGTGGCGGCGGACCCCTCCCAGCAGCTGGCCCGCCTCGACGCCGAACAGACGCGGAGCCTCGTGGACGGCGCACACCTCCTCTTCACCAACGAGTACGAGAGCGCCCTGCTGCGCGAGCGCACCGGGTGGAGCGAGGAACAGGTCCTGGAGCGGGTCGGCACCTGGATCGTGACGCGCGCCGCCGACGGCGTCTCGATCCTGACCGCCGACGGCGGCCGCGAGGACATCCCCGCCGTACCCACGGACATCGCCGCCGACCCGACCGGCGTGGGCGACGCCCTGCGCGCCGGCTTCCTCGCGGGCCTCGCGTGGAGCCTGTCGTACGAGAACGCGGCGCAGCTCGGCTGCGCGCTCGCCACGGTGGTGCTGGAATCCGTCGGTACCCAGGAGTACAAGCTGCTCCCGTCCGACCTGGTCGGCCGCGTCGACCGGGTCTACGGCAGCGCCGCGGCCGCCGAGCTGGAGCCCTGGCTGGTGGCCGTCTCATGAGCGCCGAGCAGGTCCGTCGGGCCGACGCCCTCCGGGAGGCGCTCGCCACCCGCGTGGTCGTCGCCGACGGAGCCATGGGAACGATGCTCCAGGAGCAGGACCCGACGATGGA
>NZ_JBVHZI010000026.1:0-61234 GCF_055574495.1 Streptomyces sp. NPDC029836
CCCTCTCCCGCCTCGCCGACCCCGACACCCTCCACCACACCCCCATCGGCGTCCTGCGCAGCGTCGAACGCCCCGTCTACGACACCCTCATGGCCGAGCAGTTGGAGACCGCCGTCGACCAGCGGGGCAAGGGCGATCTGGCGACGCTGCTGGCGGGCGCCGACACCTGGACCGTCACCGACTAGGCATCGGACGGCGTCATCCGGCCGGCCTGGTACCGGCCGCGAACCGGCAGCGAGGCACGACGAGGCCCGGAACCCGTTACGACGGGGGCCGGGCCTCGTCGCGTGCGGCCCGGGCCGCGTCCTGCGCGGCACGGTCCTCGTCCTGCGCCGCGCGGGCGGCGTCGTAGGCCGCGCGGGCGCCCTGGACCTCGGCCGTGCGGCGTTCCGTCCAGCGCGCCAGGGCCCACACCTGCTCGGCGGCCTCGCGGCCCAGTGCCGTGAGGGTGTAGTCGACGTGCGGCGGGATCACCGGGTGCGCGTGGCGCAGGACGAAGCCGTCGCGCTCCAGCGTCCGCAGGGTCTGGGCGAGCATCTTCTCGCTGACGCCACCCACTTCCCGGCGCAGTTCGCTGAAGCGGTGGGAGCGCTCGATCAGGGCGGCGAGGACGAGCACGCCCCACCGGCTGGTGACGTGCTCCAGGATCCCGCGCGAGGGACACATCGGGGCCCGGATGTCGGCGGGCTTACCAGGGCTACTTACTTCCATGCCAGTACCTTACTTTCAAGTGTGTACTTTCCAATAGTTAGCGCTCTCCGTAGGATGGTGTCATCCACCTGGTCACCTCGCATTGGAGCGCATCATGAGCATCGTCGTCACCGGAGCCACCGGATCCCTGGGCCGCCTCGTCATCGAGGAGCTGCTGAACCTGGTCCCCGCCGAGCGGGTGGCCGCCGTCGTGCGCGACGAGGCGAAGGCCGCCGACCTCGCCGCGCGGGGCGTCGAGGTACGGGTCGCCGACTACGACGACCCCGCGAGCCTGGCCCCTGCCTTCCGGGCCGGCGACCGGGTGCTGTTGATCTCCGGCAGCGCGGTCGGCCGGCGCGTCCCGCAGCACACCGCCGTGATCAAGGCCGCCGAGGCGGCCGGGGTCGCCCAGCTGGCGTACACCGGGATCCTCGGCGGCCCCGAGGCCGACTTCGACCTGGCGGCCGAGCACAAGGTCACCGAGCAGGCGATCCTCGACTCCGGGCTCCCCCACACCTTCCTGCGCAACGGCTGGTACCACGAGAACTACACCGCCCAGCTGCCCGGCGTCCTGGCGCACGGCGCCGTCGTCGGCAGCGCCGGCGAGGGCCGGATCGCCTCCGCGGCGCGGGCCGACTACGCGGCTGCCGCCGCGACCGTCCTGACCGGCGACGGGCACCTGAACCGGGTCTACGAGCTCTCCGGCGACACCGCGTGGGGCCTGGCCGAGTACGCCGCCGAGGTCGCCCGGCAGTCCGGCAAGGAAGTCGCGTACGCCTCGGTGACCGCCGACGAGCACCTGGCGATCCTGACCGGCGCCGGCGTGCCCGAGGGGTTCGCCGCGATCCTGGTCGACGTCGACGCGGCCATCGCGCGCGGCCGGCTGGCCGGTACGAGCGGAGACCTGGCCCGGCTGATCGGCCGGCCGACCACTCCGCTCGCCGCCGCGGTCACCGCCGCCCTGGCCTGATCCGGATCACCCACCGCGACCGGCCGGGGCGACCCGGCCGACCGGTCGTCCCACCCACCGAGATGTCATGAGTATCTCGCTCGAACGGGCATGACATCGGACGCCTGCGGCGCTACGGTCATTGCGTTGTGAGATTGGCCGGAAGTAGCACTGGAGGACCCGTGAAGGCCGAGAACGAGCAGCGCACGGGATTGCTCTCCGGATTCGGCGCGTACGGGCTGTGGGGGCTCGTACCCCTCTTCTGGCCCCTGCTCAAGCCCTCGGGCGCGATCGAGATCCTGGCCCACCGGATGGTGTGGTCCCTGGCCGTCGTCGGGATCGCGCTGCTGGCGCTGCGCCGCTGGAGCTGGATCCGTGAGCTGGTCCGGCAGCCCCGCAAGCTCGGGCTGACGGCGCTCGCCGCGTCCGTGATCAGCGTGAACTGGGGCCTGTACATCTGGGCGGTGAACAACGGGCAGGTCGTCGAGGCCAGCCTCGGCTACTTCATCAACCCGCTGGTCACCATCGCGATCGGCGTGCTGATGCTCGGGGAGCGGCTGCGCCGGGCCCAGTGGGTGGCCGTCGCCATCGGGTTCGCGGCCGTGGTGGTGCTCGCCGTGGGGTACGGGCGGCCGCCGTGGATCTCGCTGATCCTGGCCTTCTCCTTCGCCGCGTACGGACTGATCAAGAAGAAGCTCGATATGGGCGGCCTGGAGTCACTGACGGCGGAGACGGCCCTGCTGTTCCCGCCGGCCCTCGCCTACCTGCTGTGGCTGGCGGTCCAGGGCGACTCGACGTTCGCCACGGAGGGCCTCGGGCACTCCCTGCTGCTGGCCGCGACGGGCCTGGTCACCGCGATCCCGCTGGTGCTCTTCGGGGCGGCCGCGATCCGGGTGCCGCTGTCCACCCTCGGGCTGCTCCAGTACATGGCCCCGGTGTTCCAGTTCGGGCTCGGCGTCCTGTACTTCCACGAGGCGATGCCGCCCGAGCGTTGGGCGGGCTTCTCCCTGGTGTGGGCCGCCCTCGCGATCCTGACCTGGGACGCGCTGCGCACTTCCCGCAGGTCGCGGGCCCGACTCGCCGCCGCCGCGGCGACCGCGCTCGGTGCGGGCCCGCAGGAACTCCCGCAGGCGAGCGCCCGGGAGGCCGCCCGCGAGACCCCCGACGCGGCCCTCACCGACGGGCCCGCCGCTCCTCCCGCACAGACCCGCGAACCGGCGTAACACCGCCCCCTTTCGCCCACCCGATCCCCGGTACGGAACATCTGCACCGGGGATCGTCCGTTTTCCGAACCGCCCTGACCGGATTGTGGTCTTGACGGATTGTCATGCTCTCGCTGAACATCAGGCTCGCACTGACGCACTACAAGCTCACCTGCTCTATCCCCGCACGTTCCGTCTCATCCCCATACGGAATCCCGGAGCCCCCACATGAGCCTGTCCGTCTCCCGGCGCCTCGCCGCCGTGGCCGCGATCGCGGTCACCGGTCTGCTGGGCGCCACCGCCCCCGTCGCGCTCGCCGCACCCACGGCGGTCGCCGCGGCCCCCACCCCGCCCGACATCCCGCTGGCCAACGTCAAGGCCCACCTCACGCAGCTGTCGACGATCGCCGCGAACAACGGTGGCAACCGCGCGCACGGCCGGGCCGGCTACAAGGCCTCGATCGACTACGTGAAGGCCAAGCTGGACGCGGCCGGGTTCACCACCACGCTCCAGACCTTCACCTCCAGCGGTGCCACCGGCTACAACCTGATCGCCGACTGGCCGGGCGGTGACCCCAACTCGGTGCTGATGTCCGGCGCGCACCTGGACTCGGTGACCTCGGGCGCGGGCATCAACGACAACGGCTCGGGCAGCGCGGCGGTCCTGGAGACCGCTCTCGCCGTGTCGCGGGCGGGCCTCCAGCCGACGAAGCACCTGCGCTTCGGCTGGTGGGGCGCGGAGGAGCTGGGCCTGGTCGGCTCGAAGTACTACGTCAACAACCTGCCGACCGCCGAGCGCGCCAAGTTCGCCGGGTACCTGAACTTCGACATGATCGGCTCGCCGAACCCGGGCTACTTCGTCTACGACGACGACCCGACCATCGAGCAGACGTTCAAGAACTACTACGCCGGTCTCGGCGTCCCGACGGAGATCGAGACCGAGGGCGACGGCCGCTCGGACCACGCGTCCTTCAAGAACGTCGGCATACCCGTCGGCGGTCTGTTCAGTGGCGCCAGCAACAGCAAGTCCTCGGCGCAGGCGCAGAAGTGGGGCGGCACCGCCGGTCAGTCCTTCGACCGCTGCTACCACTCCTCCTGCGACAACACCGCGAACATCAACGACACCGCCCTGGACCGCAACGCGGACGCCATCGCCTACGCGATCTGGAACCTCGGCGCGTCCACCCCGGTCCCGCCGGGACAGTCCTTCGAGAACACGACGGACGTGAACATCCCGGACTCCCCCGCCGCCGGGGTCAACTCCCCGATCACGGTGTCCGGCGTCACGGGCAACGCGCCCGCCACCACCAAGGTCGACGTGAACATCGTCCACACCTACCGCGGTGACCTCCAGATCGACCTGATCGCCCCCGACGGGACGGCGTACCGGCTGAAGAACTCCGGCTCGGACTCCGCCGACAACGTCATCGCCTCGTACACGGTGAACGCGTCGAGCGAGGTGGCGAACGGCGTCTGGAAGCTCCAGGTCAAGGACGTGGCGGCGCAGGACGTCGGCTACATCAACAGCTGGAAGATCACCTTCTAGTGACGGGTCCGGCGTCGCTCCGTACGGGGCGGCGCCGGCCTCACTCGTCCTCGGGTCCCGACCGGAGCGAAGCGGACAACGGTTCCTGGATCCGGGCGCGCAACTCCTCGGCGACGGCCGCGATGTCGGCGCGGCCGAGCTTCGCGGCCTCCACGAGGTCGCCGAGCTCCTCCGGCGTCGGAAGTTGTCTGGCCCCGGCCACCCGCAGGTACGAGCGGGTGGCCGCGGCCGCGTAGAACTCGTTCATCGGGGATTCCAGCGCGGGACAGACGGCCAGCGTGTGCAGGAACGCGGCGGCCCGCCAGGCGGTGTCGGGGGCCGGCTGTTCGGGCACCAGCACCAGGTCGTTCTGGTGCCGGGCGACGGCGGCGGCCACCCCGGAGGGGTCCCATACGGCGGGATCCGACGGCAGGTGGTGGGCGAGGGCAGTCCAGGCCCACTCCATGGTGATCTTCAATTGCCGAACCGCTCCTGGAAGTAGCCCCAGTGGTCGGCGAACTCCTCGATGCCGGTGAGGAACGTCTTCCGGTCCTCGTCGAGTTCGCGCTCCGTCACCTCGGTGATCAGTGCGGTGACCGTCGTGCCAAGCGCCGCCGCGCGTACCTTGAGGCGCTCGTGGAACTCTTCGTCCAGGCGAATGGTGACGTGTCTCGACATGGCCAACACGGTACAGCGGGTGTGCTGTACGCAGGAGGGGAACGGCAGAAGGGTGGCCCGGGACACAGGTCCCGGGCCACCCTTCGCGTGGTCACCGCGGCTACGCGGCGCCGCTCGCGACTACTTGGCGGCGTCGGCGGCCTTGATCAGCGCGTCCTTGGTGACGGCGCCGACGTAGACCTTGCCGTCGTCCGTGATCAGGGCGTTGACCAGGCGGGTCGACAGGACCCGGCCCTCGCCGAACTTCCCGGTGACCTTGTCACCGAGGGAGTTCAGGAACTGCTGCGCCTCCTTGGGGGCGTTCTTGTCCTTCTCCAGCTCCTTGAGGCCCTGGCCGGCGCCGGTGTCGATGCGGGCGACGGTGGCCCAGCCCTCGCCGAGGACCTTCACGTCCCCGTTGCCGCCGCCGGTCAGCGCGTCGAGCCCGGGGAAGGACTCCAGGGCCTTGAGGTCCTTGCCGTGCTCCTTGCCCTCGCCCTCCAGGCCCTCGGTCACCTTGGCGCCCTTGGGCGGGGTGAACGCGAAGGTGTCGGCGGCGGGCTTGGCGAAGTCGACCTTGGTGAAGCCCGCGTCGACGATCGGCTTGCCGCCCTGGCTGGAGAGCAGCTGGACGCGCAGCGGGACGCCGTTCTTGGCGTCGACCGCGATCTGCACCGAGCCGACCGTGGAGCCGCTCTGCTTGGGCTTGAGGACCAGCTGGTAGGCGTCCCGCCCGGCGACCTGCGCCGTGTCACCGACGCTGATGGCCGTGGTCGGGCCGGTGGCCTTGAGGATCTCCTGGGCCATCTGCTGCGGGGAGCCCGGCATCCGGTCGGGCGTCCCGTGCTCGGTGCCCTTGCCGGCGCCCTCGGGGTTCTTCTCGTGGAAGACCTCGTTGGACTTCGAGTCGTAGCCCCAGACGTCGGCGCCGTTGTGGATCAGGCTGTACTCGTCCTTCCCGTCGAGGAAGGTGAGCTTCTGGCGGTCCGGGCCGTCCGCGGCGACGCGGAAGGTGTGCGAGCCGTTCGCCAGCTGCGCGATCTTGTCCTCCGGGTTGGCCGAGCCGCCGGTGACGCCACCGCCGCCGAGGAGGCCGGAGGCGATCTTCGGCAGGCCCAGGTCGGTGGTCAGCCGCGCGGTGCCGGAGAGCTGCTCGACGTCGGACGCGGCGACCTTCTCGATCAGCTGCTGCGCCGTGACGTCGGGAAGATCGGGTCCGCCGGCGTTGGCGAAGGCGGGGACCATCGCGACGGTCGCCACCGCGATGCCCACCACCGCGACCGGTACGGCGTACCGTGCGGCCTTCCGCGAGGTCTTCGTGTTCGCTGCCATGTCAGTGCCCTGCCCTCTGTGTCGTCGGCGGCGACCCCCGTGTCGCCGCGCTCACCCGGTCCGCTGGGGTTCGATGTCTCCATCTGACCAAATCGCGGCCCCCGGGGCGTCAGCCCCCGGAGCCAACTCCGCGTACGACCGTGGGATGACACCGCGGCGGCCCGCCTCCCCCGACCCGTAGGGGTCGCCCGGGGGGAGGCAGTCATTCCGCCGGCGTGGGGCGCGGGGCACCCCGGGGCGGGACGGCGTCAGCCGGCGCGGTGGACCACCGCGTCGCACAGTTCCTCCAGCGCGGACTTCGCGAAGCACTCCGGCAGCGGGGCCAGGGTGGCGCGCGCGTCCTCCGCGTAGCGGATGGTGTCGCGGCGGGCCCGCTCCAGCGCGGGGTGGACCCGCAGCCGGGCCAGGACCTCGGCGTGCCGGGCGTCGTCCGTGAGGTCGCCGTCGAGCAGCGTGACGAGTTCCAGGTCCTCGGGGCGGCCGTCGCGCTCGGCCATCTCGCGCAGCCGCAGCACGGGCAGGGTGGGGATGCCCTCGCGCAGGTCGGTGCCGGGGGTCTTGCCGGACTCGTGGGAGTCGGAGGCGATGTCGAGGACGTCGTCGGCGAGCTGGAAGGCGGTGCCGAGCCGCTCGCCGTACTGGGTCAGGATGTTGACGACGGCCTCGTCGGCGCCGGCCATCAGCGCGCCGAACCGGCCGGAGACCGCGATCAGCGAGCCGGTCTTGCCGGCGATGACGTCGAGGTAGTGCGCGACCGGGTCGCGCCCGTCGCGCGGGCCGGCCGTCTCCAGGATCTGGCCGGTGACGAGCCGCTCGAAGGCCTCGGCCTGGATGCGGACGGCCTCCGGCCCGAGGTCGGCCAGGATGTGGGAGGCGCGGGCGAAGAGGAAGTCACCCGTCAGGACGGCGACGGAGTTGCCCCAGCGGGCGTTGGCGCTCTCCACGCCGCGGCGCACGTCGGCCTCGTCCATGACGTCGTCGTGGTAGAGCGTGGCCAGGTGCGTGAGCTCCACGACCACCGCGGACGGCACGATCCCGGGGGCGTAGGGATCGCCGAAGCGGGACGCGAGCATCACCAGCAGTGGGCGGAAGCGCTTGCCCCCGGCCTTCACCAGGTGTTGCGCGGCCTCGGTGATGAAGGGGACTTCGCTCTTGGTGGCCTCCAGCAGACCCGCCTCGACGGCGGCCAGTCCGGCCTGGACATCGGTCTCAAGAGCCTGGTCCCGCACGCTCAGTCCGAACGGCCCGACGACGGTCACGAGGGGTACTCCTGTCTGCTGACGATCACCTTGACGATCACATGGATTGTCGATGTGTCGCTGCCATCACTCAAGCCAGCGTATCCGGTCCGTTTTCGATCACCCAGAGCGCCTGTCCGGCCGCCACGCGCGCAGCGCCCGATACACCCCGGTATGTTCAGTGGAAGTCGAAACGACCGGAGAATCTGTGGTGTCCAGAACCATGACCGATATGGACGGGCCCGACCCGGAGGCGGACCAGCCGCCGCCCGGTGACGACCACGCCTTCCTGGGGCATCCCAGGGGCCTGGCCACCCTGTCCGGGCTGGAAGTCTGGGAGCGGTTCTCCTTCCTCGGCATGCAGGCCATCCTCGTCCTCTACTTCGCGGACGCGGTGGCGAGCGGCGGCCTGGGCATGGACCCGGGCAGCGCGGCGTCCGTCGCGGCGGCGTACGGGACCATGGTCTACCTCGTCTCGGTGGCCGGCGGGTGGCTCGCCGACCGGATCCTCGGTTCCTACCGGGCGGTGCTCTACGGCGGCGTCCTGATCGCCTGCGGGCATTACGCCATGGCCGTGCCCACCGCCGCGATGACCTGGGTCGGACTCGGCCTGATCAGCGCGGGCACCGGCCTGCTCAAGCCCAACGTGGCCAGCATGGTCGGCAAGCTGTACCGCACGGACGACGAACGGCGCGACGCCGGGTTCGCCCTCTACTACATGGGCATCAACGTCGGCGCCTTCGCCGGCCCGCTGATCACCGCCTGGCTCGGCGAGCGCGAGGGCTGGCACTGGGGCTTCTCCGCCGCCGCCATCGGCATGACCGCCGGGCTCGTCCAGTACGTGCTGGGACGCCGCCATCTGGCCGGACGGAAACACTCGGCCGAGTACGCCCTCGCCCCCGACGCGATGCGCGCCGCCATCCGGAAGATCGTCGGCGGTTGCCTCGCGTTCGCCGTCATCGCCACCCTCCTGGCCGCCATCGGCTGGTTGACGATGGCCCGTTTCGTCGACGTCCTGACCCTCGTCTCGGTGATCGCGCCGATCGTCTACTTCGCGGTCATGTTCCGCAGCCCCCGCGTCACGGCCGAGGAACGCGGCCGGCTGCGCCCGTACGTGGTGCTCTTCCTGGCCTCGGTCGCCTTCAACTTCATCCTCTTCCAGGCCTACTCGACGATGATGCTGCTGGCCTCGACCAACGCCCGCACCACCATCCTCGGCTTCGACTTCCCCGCCGGCTGGTACGCCTCCGCGCTCGGCGCCTTCGAGGTGGCGCTGGCGCCCGTGGTGGCCGCGCTGTGGGTCCGGATGGGCCGCCGCCAGCCGCACGCCTCCAACAAGATCGCCATCGGGGTGATCCTGGGCGGCCTGTCCTTCCTGCTGATGGTCGTCCCCACCTCGGGCCACGCCGACGAGACGTACAAGATGGCCGCCTGGTGGATCGTCGGCTCGTACCTGCTGCTCGGCCTCGGCGACGTGCTGTTGGAGACCTCCGGCATGTCCGCCACCACGAAGCTCGCCCCCAAGGCGTACGCGAGCCAGACCATGGCCCTGTGGTTCCTCTCGCTGGCCCTGGCCAACGGCATCCAGGCCCAGGTCGTCAAGCTCTACGACCGGGTCTCCCACCCCGTCTACTTCGGCGTCAACGGCGCCATCGCCGTCGCGGCGGGCCTGGTCGTGGTCGCGCTGGCGCCCTGGCTGCGCCGCACCATGCACCCCGTCCACTGAGGCACCGCACCCCGTCCACCGAAAGGGGCCCGACCACCGATGATCATCCGTACCGAGTTCCCGTACGGGACCACCCACGAGGACGTCCGGATCCCGCTGCCGGACGGGGTGGAGCTGTACGCGCGGATCTGGCGCCCGGTGACGGACGAGCCCGTCCCCGCCCTGCTGGAGTACCTCCCCTACCGGCTCACCGACTGGACCGCGCCCCGCGACCGCCAGCGCCACCCCTGGTACGCCGGGCACGGCTACGCCTCGGTCCGCGTCGACGTGCGCGGCCACGGGTGCAGCGGCGGCCTGCCGGGCGACGAGTACGACGCGCGGGAGCTCGCCGACGGGGTCGCCGTGGTGGAGTGGCTGGCGGCGCAGCCCTGGTGCACGGGCGCGGTCGGCATGTTCGGGATCTCCTGGGGCGGCTTCAACAGCCTCCAGATCGCGGCGCTGGCCCCGCCGGCCCTGAAGGCGGTGGTCACCGTCTGCTCGACCGACGACCGCTACGACAACGACGTGCACTACATGGGCGGCTCCGTGCTGGCCGTGGACATGCACGCCTGGGCGGCGACCATGCTGGCCTTCGCCGCCCGGCCGCCGGACCCGCGGTTCGTCGGCGACGGCTGGCGCGAGCAGTGGCTGGACCGGCTCACCGCCGTCGAGCCGCTCGTCCACACCTGGCTGGCCCACCAGACCCGCGACGACTACTGGCGCCACGGCAGCGTCTGCGAGGACTACGGGGCCGTGAAGGCCGCCGTGCTGGCCGTCGGCGGCTGGCACGACCCGTACCGGGACACCGTCCTGCGGCTCGTCGAGCACCTCCCGACCGGGCGCGTACGGGGCCTCATCGGCCCCTGGTCGCACCAGTACCCGGACCGCGGGCTGCCGCCGGGCCCGGCGATCGGCTTCCTCCAGGAGACCCTGCGCTGGTGGGACCACTGGCTGCGCGGCGACGACAACGGCGTCATGGACGAACCCCTGCTGCGCGCCTGGATCAGCGACTCGCACCCGCCGGCGACCGTCTACGAGCGGCTGCCGGGCCGCTGGGTGGGCGAACGGGCCTGGCCGTCCCCGACGGTCGTCCCCGTCTCGTACGGCCTCCAGGGCCCCCCTGTGGTCGTCGCCTCGCCACAGCACACCGGGCTGGACGCGGGCCGCTTCTTCCCCTTCGGCAACGACGCCGACCTGCCGCCGGACCAGCGCGAGGAGGACGCCAAGTCGGCCTGCTTCGAGTTCCCCGTCGGGGCGGGCGAACCGGTGGAGATCCTCGGCCGGCCGTCGGTGACGCTGCGGCTGCGCATGGAGGTCCCGTACGGGCAGGTCGTGGCCCGGCTGTGCGACGTCGCCCCCGACGGCTCCTCGACGCTGGTCACCCGGGGCGCGCTGAACCTGTCGGCGCGCCACGGCCGGGACCGGGCGGCGCCGTGGCGGCCGGGCGCGACCGAGGACGTCACCTTCGAACTGAACGGCATCGGGCACGCGTTCCCGCCCGGGCACCGGATCCGGCTCGCGGTGTCCTCCGCGTACTGGCCCTGGATCTGGCCGCGGGCCGGCTCGGAGGCCGGCTGGACCCTCGACCCGGCCGGCAGCACCCTGGAACTCCCCGTCCGACCGCCCTCCCCGCGCGCGGACGAGACGATCGTCTTCGAGGCCCCGGAACAGGCCGCGCCCCTCGCGGTGGCCTACCCGGACACCCTGGAGGGCCCGCGCCCGGAACGCCTGGTCGTACGGGACGTCGCGGCCGGCACCTGGCGCCTGGAGGTGGACCCCCGCTACGGGGGCACCCGGGTGTACCCGGACGGCCTGGAGTTCAGCGAGGACGCGCGGGAGGTGTACGAGATCCAGGAGTCGGACCCGCTGTCGGCCCGCACCCACTCGGAGTGGAACATCCGACTGCGCCGGCCGGAACTGGGCTGGGACGCACGGGTGGAGACCCGCTCGGAGATCTCCTGCGACGAGGGCGGCTTCCTGACGTCCAACGAGGTGGTCTGCCGGGAGGGCGACGAGGTCGTCTTCCACCGCACCTGGGAACGCCGCCTCCCGCGCGCGGCGGGCTGACGGCCGGTCCCCCCGGGCAGCACGCCCGGGGGAAGGCCGACGCTCAGACGGCCTTGACGCCGTCCACGAAGGTGGCGAACGCGGCAGCGGTGAAGCCGAGCACGGGACTGTCGTCGCACTTGGAGTCCCGGACGGGGACGACACCGCGCGAGGCGACGAGGTTGGTGGCGACCTCAACGCACGCACCGCCGTTGTCGCTGTAGGAGGACGTGAACCAGCGGGGGGATTCGGTCGTCACGAGGTGCCCTTTCGTAGCTGATCGATCATGGCTACCGATGCCGCCTGGGTGCATGCCTCGGCTTGGAGCTGATGGTAGGCCGTCATCATGGGCACCACGGAGTTGTTATCCCGCTCCAAATGGCCCCGTTGGGCGGATTCCGCGTAGGACATGATCGAGCGGTCCGGCAACGTCAGGATGTAGAGAGGCAGGTTGAACGGTCGCCGCTCCCCCATGTCGAACGGGGCGATCTGAAGCACCGTGTTGGGAAGTTCGGCGAATTCGAGAAGCCGCGTGAACTGGTCCCGCATCAGGGTGGGTCCGCCGAGGGGCCGACGGATACAGCTCTCGTCCAGCACCGCGAGGATCAGCGGCGGAGGAGTGCGCAGCAATACCGTCTGTCGGTCCGCGACGACGGCGATCCGCTCGGCCGCGTGATCGGCAGTGATGGCCCCTCGTTTGACGGCACTCTCGGCGAGCACCGTCGCGTACTCCGGCGTCTGGAGCAGTCCAGGTATGACGCCCACCTCGTACAGGCGGATTTCCACCGCGCGGCTCTCGTAGCCCAGGAACTCCGGGAAGCCCTCCAGCAGTACGCCGTGCCGGATCTCGCGCCACTCGCGCTCGAACGACTTTTCGCCCTGGCCGGTGCCGAAGACCTCGTCGGCACTGCGCGAGAACCGCAAGGTCGGCACTTTCCGTCCGGTTTCGACCGCTGACACGTGCGTACTGGAGTACCCGAGCCGCCCGCCCAGGAACTCCTGCGTCCAACCACGCTCCTCCCGCCAGCTGCGCACACGCGCGCCGAAGGCGGCCTGCGGTCCGCGTTCGGGATTCAACTCCTTGCGGTTCAAGGGCCCCTGACCAATCTTCCGTTCCAATTCGACAAGTTGAAGCCTCCCCTGGCCCGGGTCATCCTGAACCCGTTGGGTAGCGAATTGGCTACGGAGAGGAACGGTGTCATGTGTGAAACACAACCGCCTCAACCCCCGTCCCCCGGCACGCTCGTGGTGGACACCGCGCAGGGTGACCGCGTCGGGGAGTTCCGCAGGGTCGCCGGCCCGTACTGGGCCCTGCGGCCCGTGCACGGCGGGGCCGAGTGGGAGGCGGAGCCGCAGCACGTGCGGCCCGCCGAGCCCATGGAGCGCCTGCGCGCCGAGAACGCGCGGCGCAACGCACAGAGCGCGAAGGGGTTGCTATGAGCGCCCCGCCGCCCGAAGGGGACGATACCGGGGCCGAGTTGCGGCGCATGGAGTCGGACCCGGCCTACCGGGCGCTGTTCCTCACGCTGCTGGACGCGGCGCTGGTCCGTCGGGACGCGGAGCGCGGCGCGTTCGCGCTGGGCGCCCTGGCGGCGGCCGAGCGGCTGCGGGGCCTGGTCCGGCCCGATCCCGACCCGGCGGTCCGCCGGGCCCGCGCCGACCGGCGGACCGCGGTGGCCGTGACGGTCGGGGCGATCGCCTGGACCTGCTGCGTGGCCGGCATCGTCGCCCGGGGGTGGCTCGCGTGAGCGGCGGGCCGACGCCTCCCCCGCGCCCGGTGTGCGCCGCGTCCGGCGCCCTCTCGGCGGCGCACCTGGAAGCGCTGGCGCGCCTCCTGCCCGCGCGGGCCCTCCGGGAGGTCCTCGCGGCCGGCCCCGAGCTGCGTTGCGCCTTGGAGCGCCACGCCGGCCCGCACCTGGACGTCGTCCACGACCCCGCCTCCGGCGACACCCTGTGGGCCCGCTGGTCCGACGCGAACGGGCCCGACGCGGAACCCGACGCCGTCCTCCCCCTCCCGGACTGCCCGGCGACCACCGGCCCCATCGCCTGCGCCCACCCCCTCGGCCACCCCGGCGGCCACAGCCGGAACCTCACGGCCCCCGCGCCCACAGGCTCGTCGATGCCGACATAGCGTCATGTGCAGACGACGGTTCATGCACGAACCGTGCGAGCACCCAGCGATCCCCTGACCGACGCCGAGAAGAACGATCTGGACGAAGCCCTCAGTGCTGTCCCGCCAACGCCTACCGGGGGGGCGATCCGGACTCGCAGGAGAGGACCGAAGCCGCATGAGTACCGCGCCCCAGCCGTCGGCCACCTCTCAGCCTCCCACTCAGCCCGAGGCGATCCGCGCCACCCTCGCCCGGGTCGCCCCTCATCTCCTCGCCGACTTCGACCGCGACCGGGCGGCCAGCACCGCCCGCGCCCGTACCGAGGTGTCCGCCGCTCCCCTGCGCACCTTCACCGAGGCATGGGCCGTCGAGGTCGCCATCGCCCGGCATCCCGAGACCGCTGCCCGGCTTCGCGCGTTGGAGGCCCGTGCCGGAGAGGTGACCGACCTCGGCGAGGCCCGGGACATCGCCGCCGAGATCAGCCTCATCCGCCGTGCGGCCTCGGCGTCGACCCGGCCGAACTCGGCGATCCCACGCCCGGTACGGCCCGTCGGCACATGCTCGGTTCCGGAGGATGGTTCGAGACCCAGGCCCTCCCCCGGATGAGGCCGCGCCTCCTCGCGGTGGTCCTCGTCGTGCCGCCGCCGCACCTGCTCTGACACCCGCCCGCCGGAGGCGCACCGCCCGCACGGAGCCGGGGCCCCGTCAGGCGTACAGCCGCTCCAGGACCACCGCGATGCCGTCTTCCTCATTCGAGAGGGTGACCTCGTCGGCGACGGCGAGGAGTTCGCGGTGGGAGTTGGCCATGGCGACCCCGTGGGCCGCCCACGCGAACATCGGGACGTCGTTCGGCATGTCGCCGAAGGCGATCGTGCACGAGCCCGGGATGCCGAGCACCTCGGCGGCGCGGGCCAGGCCGGCGGCCTTGTCCACGTCCAACGGCTGGAGTTCCACGGTGTGCTCCCCGGCCATGGTGACGTTCACCAGGTCGCCGACGACCGAGCGCGCGACCCGGGTCAGTTCGTCGTCGTCGAGCCGGGGGTGCTGGAGGAGGACCTTGTTGATCGGGGCCGACCACAGGTCGGCGCGGCGCGGTACCCGGACGGTCGGCAGGTGCGGGTGCCACATCCGGTAGCCGGGCCCTATCAGCATCTCCGCGTCGAGACCCTCCTGGTTCACCGCCGCCCAGACCTCGCCGATCTCCGCCTCGATCTTGCCGAGGGCGACCTCGGCGAGCCCCCGGTCCATGGAGACGGAGTGCAGCAGGATGCCGCGCGCCGTGTCGTACACCTGCGCGCCTTGCCCGCACACCGCGAGCCCCTCGTATCCGAGGTCGTCCAGGACGTGTCGAACCTGGGGAACGGGCCGTCCGGTGACGACGATGTGCTGGGCGCCGACGGCCCGGGCCGTCGCGAGAGCCTTGTGGGAGCGGGCCGAGACGGTGTCTCCGGCGCACAGCAGAGTCCCGTCCAGGTCGGTGGCGATCAAGGCGGGGGGGAGAGCGGAAGTCACGGCGTCAAGGATACGGACCCCGTTGGACAAGTCCTACAAATAGCGCCCGAATCCGGCCTCCCACAGACCCCACCTGGCACGTAACGTGTCAACAAGCCCCCGGGACACCCCCGGCCCGCGTCGAAAGCGAGGCAGCACCCCATGCCCCAGCAGAGCCCCCTCGATGTTCCCGAGGGCGACCCGTTCGGGCCGCACAACCTCCCCTACGGCGTCTTCTCGACCGCCGGGGAGGACCGTCGCCGGATCGGCGTGCGGATCGGCGGGCACGTGCTCGACGCGGGAGCGGCCGCCCTCGCGCTCGGCTCCCCGTACGCCGGACTGCTCGGGCAGTCCTCGCTGAACCCGCTGCTCGCCGCCGGCCGCACCGCCTGGCGCGACGTGCGCCGCGCGCTGACCGCGTGGGTCACCGACCCCGGCCACCGCCCCACCGTGGAGCCGCACCTGCTGCCGCTGGACGCGGTCACGCTGCACCTGCCGTACGAGGTCGCCGACTACGTCGACTTCTACGCGAGCGAGCACCACGCCACCAACGTCGGGCAGATGTTCCGCCCCGACGGGGACGCGCTGACGCCCAACTGGAAGCACCTGCCGATCGGTTACCACGGCCGCTCCGGCACCATCGTGGTCTCCGGCACGGACGTCGTGCGCCCCTCCGGGCAGCGCAAGGCACCCACCGACGCGGCGCCCGTCTTCGGGCCGTCCGTGAAGCTCGACATCGAGGCCGAGGTCGGCTTCGTCGTCGGCGCCCCGTCCGAGCTGGGCCGGCCGGTGCCGCTGGCCGACTTCGAGGACCACGTCTTCGGGCTGTTCCTGCTCAACGACTGGTCGGCGCGCGACGTACAGGCCTGGGAGTACGTCCCCCTCGGTCCGTTCCTCGGCAAGTCGTTCGCCACCTCCGTCTCCGCCTGGGTGACCCCCCTGGAGGCCCTGGACGCGGCCCGCGTCGCCCCGCCCGCCCGGGACTTCCCGCTGCTGCCCTACCTCGACGACGCCGACAGCGACCGCCCCGGCGGCTTCGACCTGCACATCGCGGTCTCCATCAACGGGCAGGAGGTGGCCCGGCCGCCGTTCGCGACGATGTACTGGACCGCCGCCCAGCAGCTCGCCCACATGACCGTCAACGGCGCCTCCCTGCGCACCGGCGACGTGTTCGGCTCCGGCACCGTCAGCGGTCCCGAGGTCGACCAGCGCGGCTCCCTGCTGGAACTCACCTGGAACGGCCGCGACGCCATCGAGCTGGCCGACGGCAAGCGCACCTTCCTGGAGGACGGCGACACCGTCACCCTGACCGCCTGGGCGCCCGGCGCCGACGGCACCCGCGTCGGCCTCGGCGAGGTCACCGGCCGGATCGTGGGATCGCGCTAGTCCGTCCGCCGGCGCCGGTCCGGGGACGGGGCGGCGCCCCGCCACGCCGTCCCGTCGCCAGTGCGCGGAAGTCCGCGTACGCCGGACGGGCCCTCTGGCTCATCCGTCCGGCCCGCCCGCGTGGCGGGCCGGCCCGGGGCCCGCGCATGCTGCTCGGACAGGCCGAAGTCCCCGCAGCGCAGGAGGCCCTGCCATGCTCGTGTCCACCCGTACCCTGGCCCTCGCCGCCGCCGCGGCGGTGGCGCTCGCCCTCGCCCCGACGGCCTCGGCCGTGGAGGGTCCGGCGCCGGACCCCCGCAACAAGAAGGCGATGCGCGACATGGCCACGGCCATCGCGGTGACCGCCAAGTACGTGGACGAGCGGCAGGCCCTCAAGGACGGGTACGTGAAGCACGGCGAGTGCATGAACAACCCGTTCGGCGTCGGCTCCATGGGCTTCCACTACGTCAAGGACGCCTACTGGGGCTCGACGGACCCCAGCAAGCCCACCGCGCTCGTGTACAGCGCCGAGACGGACAAGCACGGGCGGCGCAAGCTCCAGGCGGTGGAGTGGATGGTCACCGACCGGGACCAGGACCTGAAGACGGCCGACGACCGGCCGTCGATGTTCGGCCTCCCCTTCGACGGCCCGATGCCGGGCCACTGGGCGGGCATGCCGAAGCACTACGACCTGCACATGTGGGCGTACAAGCACAACCCGGCGGGTCGCTTCCACAACTGGAACACCGCCCTGACGTGCCCGAAGAAGACCCCGGCCGCGGGCGGCTCCGGACACGCGCACGGGCACTAGCCCGCGCCGGCCGATGCCGTCAAGTGCCTCCCGCATATGACTCATCCGAAAGGACGGTGTTCCGCGGATTCCCGGCGATACGCTGGTCGCACTCGCAAGACTCCGCCTCATGGGAGCACTGATGAGCGTCGAATCCGCAGCGCCGCAGCCTGAACCGGAGCCAGGGCCTTGCTGGCCGATCCCGCCGGCAGGCGGCTGGACCGCGGACGACCTGGACACGCTTCCGAATCTGCCTCCGCACACGGAGCTGATCGACGGGAGCCTGATCTTCGTGAGTCCGCAGACCCGCTTTCACTGGCGCGCGGTCAGTTTCCTCGAAAGTCGGCTGCGATCCGCAACCCCGGAAGGCCTGGAGGTCATTCGGGAGTTCACCATCGACATCGATCGTCACAATCGGCCCGAACCGGATGTGATCGTCGTACCGGAGGAGCCCTACGAGGATCTGGATCAGACCCGTCTTCCTGCGGAATCCGTTCGGCTCGCCATCGAAGTCGTGTCCCCCGAATCGGTCTCCCGTGATCGCGAGACCAAGCCGTTGAAGTACGCCCGGGCAGGGATCCTCCACTTCTGGCGCGTGGAGAACAAGGACGGCCGGGCCGTGGTCTACGTCTACGAACTCGATCCCGCCACCCAGAAATACGTCGCCACCGGGATCTTCCACGACCGGCTGAAGGTCTCCGTCCCCTTCCCCGTCGATCTGGATCTCACCGCCATCACGCCGAAGCGCAAGCGCCCCGAGTAAGCCGCAGGGCCCGACCCCCGAAGGGGGCCGGGCCCTGCGCCGTACCGGACCGGTCAGCGGACGAACGTGCTCGCCTGCCCCGCCAGGTCCAGGAAGTACTGCGGGGCCAGGCCCAGGACGAGGGTGACGGCGACGCCGACCGCGATGGTCGTCATCGTCAGCGGCGAGGGCACCGCCACCGTCGGGCCGTCCGCCTTCGGCTCACTGAAGAACATGAGCACGATCACCCGTACGTAGAAGAACGCGGCGATCGCCGACGAGATGACGCCGACCACGACCAGCGCCCCGGCCCCGCCCTCGGCCGCCGCCTTGAACACCGCGAACTTGCCGGTGAACCCGGAGGTCAGCGGGATGCCCGCGAAGGCCAGCAGGAACACCGCGAAGACGGCCGCTGTGAGCGGCGAGCGCCGCCCCAGCCCCGCCCACTTCGACAGGTGGGTGGCCTCGCCGCCCGCGTCGCGCACCAGCGTGACCACCGCGAAGGCGCCGATCGTCACGAAGGAGTAGGCGCCCAGGTAGAAGAGGACCGACTGCACGCCCTCCGCCGAGGTGGCGATCACACCGGCGAGGATGAACCCCGCGTGCGCGATCGAGGAGTACGCCAGGAGCCGCTTCACGTCGGTCTGCGTCACCGCGATGACCGCGCCGGCCAGCATCGTGACGATCGCGACGCCCCACATCACCGGCCGCCAGTCCCAGCGCAGGCCCGGCAGGACCACGTACAGCAGGCGCAGCAGCGCGCCGAACGCGGCGACCTTCGTCGCGGCGGCCATGAAGCCGGTGACCGGGGTCGGGGCGCCCTGGTAGACGTCCGGGGTCCACATGTGGAAGGGGACCGCGCCGACCTTGAACAGCAGGCCCATCAGGATCAGCGCGCCGCCGATCAGCAGCAGCGCGTCGTTGCCCATGGTGGCGGCCAGCGCCGGGTCGGTCCTGGCGACCGTGCCGTCCACCACGTCCGCGATGACCGCGTACGAGACGGAGCCGGAGTACCCGTACAGCAGGGCGATGCCGAACAGCAGGAACGCCGAGGAGAAGGCGCCGAGCAGGAAGTACTTGACGGCCGCCTCCTGCGACATCAGCCGCTGGCGGCGGGCGACGGCGCAGAGCAGGTACAGCGGGAGGGAGAAGACCTCCAGCGCGATGAACAGCGTCAGCAGGTCGTTGGCCGCCGGGAAGATCAGCATGCCGGCGACCGCGAACATGGCCAGCGGGAACACCTCGGTGGTGGTGAACCCGGCCTTGACGGCGGCCTTCTCGCTCTCGCTGCCCGGTACGGACGCGGCCTGCGCGGCGAAGGAGTCCACCCGGTTGCCGTGGACCTCCGGGTCCAGGCGCCGCTCGGCGAAGGTGAACATCGCCACGATCGAGGCGAGCAGGATGGTGCCCTGGAGGAACAGGGCCGGGCCGTCCACCGCGACGGCGCCCATGGCCGCGATCTGCGCCTTGCTGCTCCCGTACCCGCCGGCGGCGAGGCCGACGACCGCGGCGAAGGCCGAGGCGAGCGCGGCGACGGCGAGGAACACCTGGACGTAGTAGCGGGACCTGCGGGGAACGAACGCCTCGACGAGGACGCCGAGGACGGCCGCGCCCACCACGATGAGCGTGGGCGCGAGTTGCGCGTACTCGATGTGCGGGGCCGGGATCCGGTCGATCGGTTCCGCGGCCAGGGCCCAAAGGCCTGTAGCTGACGTGCTCACTTGGCCGCCTCCACCTCGGGCTCGGGGTCGGTCTGCTGTACGTCCGACATGGTGTGCTCGACCGCCGGGTTGACGATCTCGGTCAGGGGCTTGGGGTAGACGCCCAGGCCGATCAGCAGCGCGATCAGCGGGGCGACCACCAGCACCTCCCGCAGGCGCAGGTCCGGCATGGTGCGGACCTCCTCCTTCACGGGGCCGGTCATCGTGCGCTGGTACAGCACCAGCGTGTACAGCGCGGCGAGCACGATGCCGACGGTCGCGATGATGCCGACGACCGGGTAGCGGGCGAACGTGCCGACCAGGACCAGGAACTCGCTGACGAACGGTGCGAGTCCGGGCAGCGACAGGGTGGCCAGGCCACCGATCAGGAAGGTGCCGGCCAGGACCGGGGCCACCTTCTGCACGCCGCCGTAGTCGGCGATGAGCCGCGAGCCGCGCCGCGAGATCAGGAAGCCGGCGACCAGCATCAGCGCCGCCGTCGAGATGCCGTGGTTGACCATGTACAGCGTCGCACCGGACTGTCCCTGGGAGGTCATCGCGAAGATGCCCATGATGATGAACCCGAAGTGGGAGATCGACGCGTAGGCGACCAGCCGCTTGATGTCGCGCTGCCCGACCGCGACCAAAGCCCCGTAGACGATGCTGATCAGGGCCAGGACGAGGATCACCGGCGTGGCCCACTTGCTGGCGTCGGGGAACAGCCCGAGGCAGAAGCGGAGCATCGCGAAGGTGCCGACCTTGTCGACGACCGCGGTGATCAGGACGGCGACCGGGGCGGTGGCCTCGCCCATCGCGTTGGGCAGCCAGGTGTGCAGCGGCCACAGCGGGGCCTTCACCGCGAAGGCGAAGAAGAAGCCGAGGAACAGCAGCCGTTCGGTGTTGGTCGCCATGTCCAGGGTGCCCGCGGCGCGGGCGGCGGTGATCTCCTGGAGCGAGAAGTTCCCGGCGACGACGTACAGCCCGATGACGGCGGCCAGCATGATGAGCCCGCCGGCCAGGTTGTAGAGGAGGAACTTGACCGCCGCGTACGAGCGCTGCGCGGCCGCGTTCTCGTCGGACCCGGAGTGCGCCCGGTCGCCGAAGCCGCCGATGAGGAAGTACATCGGGATGAGCATGGCTTCGAAGAAGATGTAGAAGAGGAAGACGTCGGTCGCGGCGAAGGAGATGATCACCATCGCCTCGACCATGAGGATCAGGGCGAAGAAGCCCTGGGTCGGCCGCCAGCGGGAGCCCGCAGCGAAGCTGCTGTTGGCCGCTTCGGTTTCCAGAGGGTCGGCGTCGTTCCAGCCGGCCGCGATCACGAAGGGGATGAGCAGCGCGGTGAGCGCGATCAGCGCCACCCCGATGCCGTCGACGCCGAGTTCGTAGCGGACGCCGAAGTCGGCGATCCAGGAACGGGACTCGGTGAGCTGGTAGCGGTCACCGCTCGGGTCGAAGCGGACCGCGACGAGCACGGCCAGCGCCAGGGTCGCCAGCGAGAACAGCAGCGCGAGCCACTTGGCGGCGGTCCGGCGGGCGGCCGGTACGGCCGCCGTCAGGATCGCGCCGACCGCGGGGACCGCGGCCGTCACCGTCAGAAGCGGGAAATTCATCTCACACCGCCCTCATCAGCAGGGTCGCGGCGATGAGGATCGCCGTGCCCCCGAACATCGAGACCGCGTAGCTGCGGACGTAGCCGTTCTGCAGCTTGCGCAGCCGGCCCGAGAGCCCGCCGACCGAGGCGGCCGTGCCGTTGACCACTCCGTCGACCACGCTGTGGTCGAGGTAGACGAGCGAGCGGGTCAGGTGCTCGCCGCCGCGGACGAGGACGACGTGGTTGAAGTCGTCCTGGAACAGGTCCCGGCGGGCCGCCCGGGTGAGGAGCGAGCCGCGCGGGGCGACGACCGGGACGGGCTTCTTGCCGTACATGGCCCAGGCGATGCCGACGCCGATGACGAGGACGACCATGGTGGCGGCCGTCACCGTCAGGGCGCTGACCGGCGGGTGGCCGTGCTCGTAGCCGGTGACGGGCTCCAGCCAGTTCAGGAAGCGGTCGCCGATCTCGAAGAACCCACCGGCGAAGACCGACCCGAAGGCGAGCACGATCATCGGGATGGTCATGGACTTCGGGGACTCGTGCGGGTGCGGCGCGTGGCCGGAGCCCGCGGCGGAGCCGCTGTCGGACACGGTGGGTTGCCAGCGCTTCTCGCCGAAGAAGGTGAGGAGCATGACGCGGGTCATGTAGAAGGCGGTGATGCCCGCGCCCAGCAGGGTCACACCGCCGAGGATCCAGCCCTGGGTGCCGCCCTTCGCGAAGGCCGCCTCGATGATCATGTCCTTGGAGAAGAAGCCGGACAGACCCGGGAATCCGATGATGGCGAGGTAGCCGAGTCCGAAGGTCACGAAGGTGATCGGCATGTACTTCCGAAGGCCGCCGTACTTGCGCATGTCGACCTCGTCGTTCATCCCGTGCATCACGGAACCGGCGCCGAGGAAGAGGCCCGCCTTGAAGAAGCCGTGCGTCACCAGGTGCATGATCGCGAAGACGTAGCCGATGGGGCCGAGGCCCGCGGCGAGGATCATGTACCCGATCTGCGACATCGTGGAGCCCGCGAGGGCCTTCTTGATGTCGTCCTTCGCGCAACCGACGATCGCACCGAAGAGCAGCGTGACCGCTCCGACGACGGTGACGACGAGCTGGGCGTCGGGCGCCCCGTTGAAGATGGCCCCGGAGCGGACGATCAGGTAGACGCCCGCGGTGACCATGGTGGCCGCGTGGATGAGGGCCGAGACCGGGGTCGGGCCCTCCATGGCGTCACCGAGCCAGGACTGGAGCGGCACCTGCGCCGACTTGCCGCAGGCGGCGAGCAGCAGCATCAGGCCGATCGCGGTGAGCGTGCCCTCGGACGTCTCGCCGACGGAGCCGAGGACCGGTCCGAAGGCGAACGTCCCGAAGGTGGTGAACATCAGCATGATCGCGATGGACAGGCCGATGTCGCCGACGCGGTTGACGAGGAAGGCCTTCTTCGCGGCGGTGGCCGCGCTGGGCTTGTGCTGCCAGAAGCCGATCAGGAGGTAGGAGGCGAGGCCCACGCCCTCCCAGCCGAAGTACAGCAGCAGGTAGTTGTCGGCGATGACCAGCAGCAGCATGGCCGCGACGAACAGGTTGAGGTAGCCGAAGAAGCGGCGGCGGCGCTCGTCGTGCTCCATGTACCCGATCGAGTACACGTGGATGAGCGTGCCCACCCCGGAGATCAGCAGGACGAAGGTCATCGACAGCTGGTCCAGCTGGAAGGCCATGTCCGCCTGGAAGCCCTCCACCGGGATCCAGCTGAACAGCCGCTGGTGCAGGGTCCGGTCGTCGGCGCCGCGCCCCAGCATGTCGGCGAAGAGGGCGACGCCGATGCCGAAGGAGACGGCGGCGAGCAGGGTACCGAGCCAGTGACCGACCCTGTCGAGCCGGCGGCCGCCGCAGAGCAGCACCACCGCCCCGAGCAGGGGCGCCGCCACCAGCAGCGCAATCAGATTCTCCACTGTGTGAACGCCCCTTACAGCTTCATCAGGCCGGCGTCGTCGACCGAGGCCGAGTGGCGGGTACGGAACAACGACACGATGATCGCGAGGCCCACCACGACCTCGGCGGCGGCCACGACCATCGTGAAGAAGGCGATGATCTGGCCGTCGAGGTTGCCGTGCATCCGGGAGAAGGCCACGAACGCGAGGTTGCAGGCGTTGAGCATCAGCTCGACGCACATGAACAGCACGATCGCGTTCTTCCGGATGAGGACTCCGGCCGCGCCGATGGTGAACAGCAGGGCGGCCAGGTACAGGTAGTTGACCGGATTCACTTCGATGCCTCCTCACGGCCGAGGCGGTCCGCGGACGCCTGCTCCAGCGCCTTCAGGTCGTTGAGCGCCTCGCCGGACACGTCGCGGATCTGGCCGCGGGCCCGGAGCGTCTTGTTGACGGTCAGCTCGGACGGGGTGCCGTCGGGCAGCAGACCGGGCACGTCCACGGCGTTGTGCCGGGCGTACACGCCGGGCGCCGGCAGCGGCGGGAGCTGCACCCCGTCGCGTACGCGCTTCTCGGCCAGCTCGCGCTGCGTGGCGGCCCGCTCGGTGCGTTCGCGGTGGGTGAGCACCATCGCGCCGACGGTCGCGGTGATCAGCAGGGCGCCGGTGAGCTCGAAGGCGAAGACGTACTTGGTGAAGATCAGCGTGGCCAGGCCCTCGACGTGGCCGCCGGAGTTGATCCGGCCGAGCCCGTTGAAGTGGCTGAGCCCGGCCTGGCCGATGCCGGCGATCAGCAGGATGCCGAAGCCCAGTCCGCACAGGACGGCGAGCCAGCGCTGGCCCTTGATGGTCTCCTTCAGCGAGTCGGCCGCGGTGACGCCGACGAGCATGACCACGAAGAGGAACAGCATCATGATCGCGCCGGTGTAGACGACGACCTGGACGACGCCCAGGAAGTACGCCCCGTTGGCGAGGTAGAAGACCGCGAGGATGATCATCGTCCCGGCGAGGCTGAGCGCGCTGTGCACGGCCTTCTTCATGAGGATCGTGGCGAGCGCGCCGATGACGGCGACGGTGCCGAGGATCCAGAACTGGACCGCCTCGCCCGTGGAGGTCAGCGACCCGGCGGCGAGGTTGGCCGCGTCCAGGGCGGTGCTCATGCCCCCACCCCCTCGGCGGGTTCGGCGACCTCGCCCTTGGAGACGGCCGTCTGCCGGACCGTGCCCGGGGCGGCTTCCGTCACCAGCCCCCGGTAGTAGTCCTGCTCGTCGGTCCCGGGGAACACCGAGTGCGGGGCCTCGACCATGGTCTCGGTCAGGCCGGCGAGGAGCTGGTCCTTGGTGTAGATCAGCGACTCACGGCTGGAGTCCGCCAGTTCGAACTCGTTCGTCATGGTCAGCGCCCGGGTCGGGCACGCCTCGACGCACAGCCCGCACAGGATGCAGCGGGCGTAGTTGATCTGGTAGACGCGGCCGTACCGCTCGCCCGGGGAGTAGCGCTCCTCCTCGGAGTTGTCCGCGCCCTCCACGTAGATCGCGTCGGCGGGACAGGCCCAGGCGCACAGCTCGCACCCGATGCACTTCTCCAGACCGTCGGGGTGGCGGTTGAGCTGGTGCCGTCCGTGGAAGCGTGGAGCGGTGGTCTTCTGCTGCTCCGGGTACTGCTCGGTGAGGCGCTTCTTGAACATGGCCTTGAAGGTCACGCCGAAGCCGGCCACCGGGTTCTGCCACTTCTCGTCAGACATTTCCCGCACCCTCCTCTCGGTCGCTGTCGGTGGTCGTCGCGCCGCTGACGATCAGCTCCCGCTCGCTGCGGGACCGTCGGCGCGGTACGGGGGCCAGGTGCTGGCCGGGCTTGGGCGGTACGGGGAACCCGCCCGCCAACGGGTCGAAGGGCTCGGCCGCGGCGTCCTCGTCGGCCTGCGCGACGGCGGCCTTCTCGCGTTTGTCCCGGAACATGTCGGCGACGAAGGACAGCAGCAGGATCGCGACGACGGCTCCGCCGACGTACAGGACGATCTCGCTGAAGTCGTAGGCCTCGTTGCGCAGCGCCCGGACGGTCGCGACCAGCATCAGCCACACCACGGAGACCGGGATGAGGACCTTCCAGCCGAGCTTCATCAGCTGGTCGTAGCGGACGCGGGGCAGGGTGCCGCGCAGCCAGATGAAGAAGAACAGCAGCAGCTGCACCTTGAGGACGAACCAGAGCATCGGCCACCAGCCGTGGTTCGCGCCCTCCCAGTAGGTGGAGATCGGCGCCGGGGCCCGCCAGCCGCCCAGGAACAGGGTGACGGAGACCGCCGAGACGGTGACCATGTTGACGTACTCGGCCAGCATGAACAGCGCGAACTTGATCGACGAGTACTCGGTGTTGAAGCCGCCGACCAGGTCGCCCTCGGACTCCGGCATGTCGAAGGGGGCGCGGTTCGTCTCGCCGACCATCGTGATGACGTAGATGATGAAGGACACCGGCAGCAGGATGATGAACCAGCGGTCGGCCTGGGCCTCCACGATCGCCGAGGTCGACATCGACCCGGAGTAGAGGAACACCGAGGCGAAGGCCGCGCCCATCGCGATCTCGTAGGAGATCATCTGCGCGCAGGACCGCAGTCCGCCGAGCAGCGGGTAGGTCGAGCCCGAGGACCAGCCGGCGAGGACGATGCCGTAGATGCCGACCGAGGCCACCGCGAGGATGTAGAGCATCGCGATGGGCAGGTCGGTCAGCTGCATCGTGGTGCGCTGGCCGAAGATCGAGACCTCGTTGCCGGGCGGGCCGAAGGGGATCACCGCGATGGCCATGAAGGCCGGGATCGCCGCGATGATCGGGGCCAGGACGTACACCACCTTGTCGGCCCGCTTGACGATGACGTCTTCCTTCAGCATCAGCTTGATGCCGTCGGCGAGCGACTGGAGCATGCCCCAGGGGCCGTGCCGGTTGGGGCCGATGCGCAGCTGCATCCAGGCGACGACCTTGCGTTCCCACACGATGGAGAACAGCACGGTCACCATCAGGAAGGCGAAGCAGAACACCGCTTTGATGACGACGAGCCACCAGACGTCCCTGCCGAACAGCGACAGGTCCTCCGCGGCCAGCTGTACGAGGTCACCGGGTACCGCGTTCACGCGCCCACCTCCGCGGGGGTGTCACCGCTGGCGGCGGCCGGGACCGCCGGTCCGATGCGTACGAGGGTGCCGGGGCGGGCTCCGGTGTCGGAGTACACGCCGGAACCGGTGGAGTTCAGCGGCAGCCACACCACCCGGTCGGGCATGTCGGTGATCCGCAGCGGGAGTTCCACCGAGCCGGCCGGGCCGGTCACCGCGAGGACGTCGCCGTCCTTGACGCCGGTCTCGGCGGCGGTGGCGGCCGACAGGCGCGCCGGTGCCTCGTGCCGGGTGCCGGCGAGGGCGTCGTCGCCCTCCTGGAGCCGACCGAGGTCCAGCAGCAGCCGGTGGCCGGCGAGGACCGCCTCCCCGGCGGCGGGCCGGGGCAGCGGCACCCGGTCCGTGGACTGCTCGGCGGCGAGCTCGCCCTCCCAGGGGCCGAGCCGCTCCAGTTCCCGGCGTACGGCGTGCACGTCGGGCAGGGCGATCGGCCGGTCCGCGGCGTCGGCGAGCATGTGCAGCACGCGGGCGTCGGCGGGGGCGAGGCGGCGGGTCATCTGGTCGGGCTTGAGGGCGGCCTCGAAGGGCCGCACCCGGCCTTCCCAGTTGATGAACGAGCCGGCCTTCTCGGCGACCGCGGCGACGGGCAGGACCACGTCGGCGTGGTCGGTGACCTCGCCGGGCCGCAGTTCCAGGGAGACGACGAAGGCCTCCTTGAGGGCGGTCCGCGCGCGGGCCGGGTCCGGCAGGTCGGCGACCTCGACGCCGCCGACGAGCAGCGCGGACAGTTCGCCGGTCGCGGCGCCGTCCACGATCTGGCCGGTGTCGCGGCCGTGGCGGTGCGGGAGTTCGTCCAGCCCCCAGGCGGTCGCGACCTCGTCGCGGGCCCGCGGGTCGGTGGCGGGGCGGCCACCGGGCAGCAGCGACGGCAGGGCGCCCGCCTCGACGGCGGCCCGTTCCCCGGCCCGGCGCGGGATCCACACCAGGCGGGCGCCGGTCGCGTTGGCCGCCCGTACGGCGGCGGTCAGCGCGCCGGGCACGCCCGCGAGGCGCTCCCCGACGACGATGACCGCGCCGGGCCGGCGCAGCGCGTCGGCGGCGTCGGACCCGCCGGCCTCCAGGCCGCTGCGGGTGGCGAGCGCGTCCAGCCACTCGGGTTCGGTGCCGGGGGCGGCGGCCAGCAGGATGCCGCCCGCCTTGGCCAGGCCCCGGCTGGCGAACGGCGCCAGCGCGAAGGTCTGCTGCTTGTGCTTGCGGTGCGCCTTGCGCAGCCGCAGGAAGACGCCGGGGGCCTCCTCCTCGGCCTCGATGCCGGCGAGCAGCACGGTCGGCGCGGCTTCCAGCGAGGTGTGGGTGACGCCGGTGCCGTCGAGGTCCTTGCCGGTGCCGGCGACGGAGGCGGCCAGGAAGTCGGCCTCCTCGGCGCTGTGCACGCGGGCCCGGAAGTCGATGTCGTTGGTGTCGAGGACGACCCGGGCGAACTTGGCGTACGCGTAGGCGTCCTCGACGGTGAGCCGGCCGCCGGTCAGTACACCGGTCCGACCGCGCGCGGCGGCCAAACCGTTCGCGGCGGCCTCCAGGGCCTCGGGCCAGCTCGCCGGGGCGAGGACGCCGTCGGCGCCGCGCACCAGCGGGGTGGTCAGCCGGTCCGGGCGCTGCGCGTAGCGGAACCCGAAGCGGCCCTTGTCGCAGACCCACTCCTCGTTGACTTCGGGGTCCTCGGCGGCGAGGCGCCGCAGGACCTTGCCGCGCCGGTGGTCGGTGCGGGTCGCGCAGCCGCCCGCGCAGTGCTCGCACACGCTCGGGGAGGAGACGAGGTCGAAGGGGCGGGAGCGGAACCGGTAGGCGGCCGAGGTCAGCGCGCCGACGGGGCAGATCTGAATGGTGTTGCCGGAGAAGTACGACTGGAAGGGGTCGCCCTCGCCGATGCCGACCTGCTGGAGCGCGCCGCGCTCGACCAGCTCGATCATCGGGTCGCCGGCGATCTCGTTGGAGAAGCGGGTGCAGCGCGCGCACAGCACGCACCGCTCGCGGTCCAGGAGCACCTGCGTGGAGATCGGTACGGGCTTCTCGTAGGTCCGCTTGTGGCCCTCGAAGCGGGATTCGGAGTTGCCGTGCGACATGGCCTGGTTCTGCAGGGGGCATTCGCCGCCCTTGTCGCAGACGGGGCAGTCCAGCGGGTGGTTGATGAGCAGCAGCTCCATCACCCCGCGCTGGGCCTTGTCGGCGACCGGCGAGGTCAGCTGGGTCTTGACGACCATGCCGTCGGTGCAGGTGATGGTGCAGGAGGCCATCGGCTTGCGCTGGCCCTCCACCTCGACGATGCACTGGCGGCAGGCGCCGGCCGGGGAGAGGAGGGGGTGGTCGCAGAACCGGGGGATCTCGATGCCGAGCTGTTCGGCGGCCCGGATGACGAGGGTCCCCTTGGGCACCGACAGCTCGACGCCGTCGATGGTCAGGGAGACCGTGTCCTCGGGGGCCTTGTGCACCTCGCCGCCACCGGCGGGGGCGTTTGTGGTGACGGTCACGCGTTCACCTCCGTGTCAGCCCAGAGGGTCGACTTGCTGGGGTCGAAGGGGCAGCCCTTGCCCGTGATGTGCTGCTCGTACTCCTCGCGGAAGTACTTGAGCGAGGAGAAGATCGGGCTGGCGGCGCCGTCGCCGAGCGCGCAGAACGACTTGCCGTTGATGTTGTCGGCGATGTCGTTGAGCTTGTCGAGGTCGGACATGACGCCCTTGCCGGCCTCGATGTCGCGCAGCAACTGGACGAGCCAGTAGGTGCCCTCCCGGCAGGGGGTGCACTTGCCGCAGGACTCGTGGGCGTAGAACTCGGTCCAGCGGGTGACGGCGCGCACGACGCAGGTCGTCTCGTCGAAGCACTGGAGGGCCTTGGTGCCGAGCATCGAGCCGGCCGCGCCGACGCCCTCGTAGTCCAGCGGGACGTCGAGGTGTTCGTCGGTGAACATCGGGGTGGAGGAGCCGCCCGGGGTCCAGAACTTCAGCCGGTGCCCGGCGCGCATCCCGCCGCTCATGTCGAGGAGCTGGCGCAGGGTGATGCCGAGCGGGGCCTCGTACTGGCCGGGGCCGCTGACGTGCCCGGACAGCGAGTACAGGGTGAAGCCGGGGGACTTCTCGGTCCCCATCGACTTGAACCAGTCCTTGCCCTTGTTCAGGATCGCGGGAACCGAGGCGATGGACTCGACGTTGTTCACGACGGTGGGGCAGGCGTAGAGCCCCTCCACCGCCGGGAAGGGGGGCCGCAGTCGGGGCTGCCCGCGCCGGCCTTCGAGGGAGTCGAGCAGCGCCGTCTCCTCGCCGCAGATGTACGCGCCCGCGCCCGCGTGCACCGTGATGTCGAGGTCGAGCCCGCTTCCGAGGATGGCCTTGCCGAGGTAGCCGGCCTCGTACGCCTCGCGCACGGCCTCGTGCAGGCGCCGCAGGACCGGCACGGTCTCGCCGCGCAGGTAGATGAAGGCGTGCTGCGACCGGATCGCGTAGCAGGCGATGATCATTCCCTCGATGAGGGAGTGCGGGTTGGCGAAGAGGAGGGGGATGTCCTTGCAGGTTCCCGGCTCCGACTCGTCCGCGTTCACCACGAGGTAGTGCGGCTTGCCGTCGCCCTGCGGGATGAACTGCCACTTCATGCCGGTGGGGAAGCCCGCGCCGCCGCGTCCGCGCAGGCCCGAGTCCTTCACGTAGGCGATGAGGTCGTCGGGGGTCATGGCGAGGGCCTTGCGCAGGCCCTCGTAGCCCTCGTGGCGCCGGTAGGTCTCCAGCGTCCACGACCGGGGGTCGTCCCAGAACGCCGACAGGACGGGGGCGAGGAGCTTCTCCGGACTCGTGCCTCCCCCGGCCTCCGGCCGGGAGGTGCCCCCGAGACTTTCATTCGGTGTGGACACGGACATCACGCCCCTCCCTCGGTGCCGGTGCCGGGCTCGCCGCGCGTCTCACCGCGCGGGTGGACGATCGAGGCGTGCGGGCTCTCGCCGCGCGCGATCCGCAGGCCGATCAGCGAGGCGGGGCCCGCGCCGCCGCTCGCCTCGACCGCGCCCGCGCGCTCGTCGGGGAAGCCGGCCAGGATCCGGGCCGTCTCCTTGTACGTGCACAGCGGCGCGCCCCGGGTCGGTTCGACCGGCCGCCCGGCGCGCAGGTCGTCGACCATGGCCTTGGCGGAGTCGGGGGTCTGGTTGTCGAAGAACTCCCAGTTGACCATCACCACGGGGGCGTAGTCGCAGGCCGCGTTGCACTCGATGTGCTCCAGCGTGACCTTCCCGTCGGGGGTGGTCCCGTTGTTGCCGACGCCGAGGTGTTCCTTCAGCTCGTCGAAGATGGCGTCGCCGCCCATGACGGCGCACAGGGTGTTCGTACAGACGCCGACCTGGTAGTCCCCGGAGGGGCCGCGCCGGTACATCGTGTAGAAGGTGAAGACCGCGGTGACCTCGGCGGTGGTCAGGCCCAGCACCTCGGCGCAGAAGCGGATGCCGGTGCGCGAGACGTACCCCTCCTCGGACTGCGTGAGGTGCAGCAGGGGCAGCAGCGCGGAGCGGCTGTCGGGGTAGCGGGCGATGACCTCCTTCGCGTCCGCTTCGAGCCGGGCGCGTACGTCGGCCGGGTAGTCGGGGGCGGGGAGCTGGGGCATCCCCAGCTGGATGCCTTGCGTTTCACGACGGGCTGTCATCGGTCGACGCCTCCCATCACGGGGTCGATGGAGGCGACGGCGACGATGACGTCGGCGATCTGACCGCCCTCGCACATCGCTGCCATGGCCTGCAGGTTGGTGAAGGACGGGTCGCGGAAGTGGACCCGGTAGGGGCGGGTGCCGCCGTCGGAGACGACGTGGACGCCGAGCTCGCCCTTGGGGGACTCGACGGCCGCGTAGGCCTGTCCGGCGGGGACCCGGAAGCCCTCGGTCACCAGCTTGAAGTGGTGGATGAGGGCCTCCATGGAGGTGCCCATGATGTTCTTGATGTGGTCGAGCGAGTTGCCGAGGCCGTCGGGGCCCATGGCGAGCTGGGCGGGCCAGGCGATCTTCTTGTCGGCGACCATGACCGGGCCGGGCTCCAGCCGGTCCAGGCACTGCTCGACGATCCGCAGCGACTGGCGCATCTCCTCCAGGCGGATCAGGAACCGCCCGTAGGAGTCGCAGCTCTCGGTGGTCGGTACGTCGAACTCGTAGTTCTCGTAGCCGCAGTACGGGTCGGACTTGCGCAGGTCGTGCGGCAGTCCGGCGGAGCGCAGCACGGGACCGGTGGCGCCGAGCGCCATGCAGCCGGTGAGGTCGAGGTAGCCGACGTCCTGCATGCGGGCCTTGAAGATGGGGTTGCCGGTGGCGAGCTTGTCGTACTCCGGCAGGTTCTTCTTCATGGTCTTCACGAAGTCGCGCAGCTGGTCGACGGCGCCCGGGGGCAGGTCCTGGGCGAGGCCGCCGGGGCGGACGAACGCGTGGTTCATGCGCAGGCCGGTGATCAGCTCGAAGACGTCGAGGATCAGTTCGCGGTCCCGGAACCCGTAGATCATGATCGTGGTCGCGCCCAGCTCCATGCCGCCGGTGGCGATGCACACCAGGTGGGAGGAGAGCCGGTTGAGTTCCATGAGCAGGACGCGGATGACGGTCGCGCGGTCCGGGATCTGCTCGGTGATCCCGAGCAGCTTCTCGACGCCGAGGCAGTACGCCGTCTCGTTGAAGAACGGCGTCAGGTAGTCCATGCGCGTCACGAAGGTGGTGCCCTGCGTCCAGTTCCGGAATTCGAGGTTCTTCTCGATGCCGGTGTGGAGGTAGCCGATGCCGCAGCGGGCCTCGGTGACGGTCTCGCCGTCGATCTCCAGGATCAGGCGGAGCACGCCGTGGGTGGACGGGTGCTGGGGACCCATGTTGACGACGATCCGCTCGTCGTCCGCGCGGGCCGCCGACTGGACGACCTCGTCCCAGTCGCCGCCCGTGACGGTGTAGACGGTGCCTTCCGTGGTCTCCCGGGAGGAGGCGTGGTTCGTGGACATCAGCTGTACGACCTCCGCTGGTCGGGAGCCGGGATCTGGGCGCCCTTGTACTCGATGGCGATGCCGCCGAGCGGGTAGTCCTTGCGCTGGGGGAAGCCCTGCCAGTCGTCCGGCATCATGATCCGGGTGAGGGCCGGGTGGCCGTCGAAGACCAGCCCGAAGAAGTCGTACGCCTCGCGCTCGTGCCAGTCGTTCGTCGGGTAGACCGAGACGATCGAGGGGACGCGGGGGTCGGCGTCCGGGGCGGACACCTCCAGGCGCACGATCCGGCCGTGGGTGAGCGAGCGCAGGTGGTAGACGGCGTGCAGTTCGCGGCCCTTGTCGCCGGGGAAGTGCACGCCGCTGACACCGGTGCAGAGCTCGAAGCGCAACGCCGGGTCGTCGCGCAGGGTGGCGGCCACCCGCGGCAGGTGCTCGCGCGCGATGTGGAGGGTCAGCTCCGCCCGGTCCACGACGACCTTCTCGATCACGTGGGCGGGCACCAGGTCCTGCTCCTCCAGGGCCCCTTCGAGCTCGTCGACGACCTCGTCGAAGTACGAGCCGTACGGGCGGGCGCTCTCGCCGGGCAGGGCGACGGTCCGGACCAGGCCGCTGTAGCCGCTGGTGTCACCGCCGTTCGTGGCGCCGAACATGCCCTTGCGGACGCCGATCACCTCGGGGCCCGCAAGGGTCTCCCGGCCGCGCGGCGCGGGAACGTTGTTGCCGTTCTCGACGGCTGGGTCGTCGCTCACCGAAGGAGCCCCTTCATCTCGATGGTGGGGAGCGCCTTGAGGGCCGCCTCCTCCGCCTCGCGCGCCGCCTCTTCCCGGTTCACGCCGAGCTTGCCGCCCTGGATCTTCTGGTGGAGCTTGAGGATCGCGTCCAGCAGCATCTCGGGGCGGGGCGGGCAGCCGGGGAGGTAGATGTCCACCGGCACGATGTGGTCGACGCCCTGGACGATCGCGTAGTTGTTGAACATTCCGCCCGAAGAGGCGCAAACGCCCATGGAGATGACCCACTTGGGAGCGGGCATCTGGTCGTACACCTGCCGCAGCACCGGCGCCATCTTCTGGCTGACCCGCCCGGCGACGATCATCAGGTCCGCCTGCCGCGGTGAACCGCGGAAGACCTCCATGCCGAAGCGGGCCAGGTCGTAGCGGCCCGCTCCGGTGGTCATCATCTCGATCGCGCAGCACGCGAGGCCGAAGGTGGCCGGGAAGACGGATGACTTGCGCACCCAGCCCGCGGCCTGTTCGACGGTGGTCAGCAGGAAGCCGCTCGGCAGCTTCTCTTCCAGTCCCATGGAGTATTCAGCCCCTCAGTCCCATTCCAGGCCGCCGCGGCGCCAGACGTAGGCGTAGGCGACGAAGACGGTGAGCACGAAGAGCAACATCTCGACGAGCCCGAAGATCCCCAGGGCGTCGAAGGTGACGGCCCAGGGGTAGAGGAAGACAACTTCGATGTCGAAGACGATGAAGAGCATCGCCGTCAGGTAGTACTTGATGGGGAAGCGACCGCCGCCGGCGGGCATCGGTGTGGGTTCGATGCCGCACTCGTAGGCTTCGAGCTTTGCCCGGTTGTACCGTTTTGGGCCGATCAGCGTGGCCATGACCACGGAGAAGATCGCAAACCCTGCGCCGAGGGCGCCGAGCACGAGGATGGGCGCGTACGCATTCACGCTCCTCGCTCCTTCCAGTCGTCCTTGACCGTTGGACCGCCGCCGGCGCCGCGTGTCCCGCCTCGCGAAGATCGCCCCCAAGTTGGGGCGGGAGCATGTGAGGCAGTTCACAAGCCGGACTGCTGCGCATCTTATGCCTGCCGGTCTGTGATCTGCGACACGGGTAACAAGACCGAGTTTGTGATCTCCACCACCTGACGAACGATCATGAAGCCCGCCGAGCGGTGATCTTCATACGCAAGGCATCCACATGATCACCAAAGGTGACATTGGAGCCCGTCACCGCAGGTGGGGCGGGGGTCGCCCTATCAAATGGTGGCCCCTGCAAGCAAATTGGCGGTGGTGCCGGGTGGGTGGTAAAGGAAACCGCGTCGCTCGACCGGGGGAAGCCGGTGGGACCGGAGTGGACGCGGGCCGACGCCAGGGGCGATCGGGGGGATGGGAGGGCCGCGCGCGGGTACCGGGGAGGGTCGGTGGCCGGAAGTCGACGGCGGGATGAAAGGGGAGCGGATGCTGTGCATCCGTTCACTAACCGCACGGCAGGCTCACAGTCGGATCACGGACCGGCCACGACGCCCGTGAAGCCTGAGGTTACTGTGACCTGTGTCACATGAAAATCGGGCCGCCGAAAGAGGGCTTGGCCATCTGTGCACGTCGATGGTAGGCCCTGGATAAATTCGGACCAAACACTGAAAACCCATGATCACAGGCTTGTGAAAGGGTGTCCGATAAGCCCGTTACGGCGTCAATAAGGCCCGCGACGCGCCCGGTTAATGCCCGTCAGGGACAACTGTGGCGCAGACCACGTTTCTTGAAGCGAGTGCCCACCCCCTGATAGCGGTTGTTCTCATGTCCCACACCGCTCACATACCCAGCCACCGGAAGCCGCGCCGCAGCGCCTCGAAGCTCGCGGTCCGCGCCGGAGTTGCCGGTGGCGTTCTCAGCACCCTGGCCCTGGCCGGGACCGCGAGCGCGACCCCGTCCGCGGACCCCGTGGCCGAGACGACGATGGAAATGCCCGTCCTCGACCTGAACCTCGGCGCCGAGGTGTCCTCCGCGGTCACCACGGCCGCCGAGACCACCCGCGTCGCAGCCGTCGAGGCCGCCGTGGAAGGCGAGCTGAACGCCCAGGAGGAGACCGCCCGTACGGGCGCCGCCGCCGAGGCGAAGCAGGCCAAGGAGACCGCCCAGCAGGCCGCCGAGAAGAAGGCCAAGGAGGAGGCGGACCGCAAGGCCGACGCCGAGCGCGCCGCCCGCGACTCCGAGCGCGACACCCTCCAGACCGCCTCGGGCTCCAACACCTCCGCCGACGGGGGCTCCACCACGACCCCCTCCAAGAGCACCGGCTCGACCAACGGTTCGGGCAGCGGCTCGGGCCAGGGCTCCGGCACCGTCACGGCACCCGTCAAGGGCTCCGCGTCCGCCATCCTCAACTTCGCCCGCGCGCAGCTCGGCAAGGCGTACGTCATGGGCGGCACCGGCCCGTCCTCGTTCGACTGCTCCGGCCTCGTCCAGGCCGCGTACAAGCAGGCCGGCATCTCCCTGCCGCGCACCTCCCAGGCGCAGTCCACCGCCGGCCGCTCGGTGTCCCTGAGCGCCCTTCAGCCGGGCGACATCGTCTACTGGGGCTCCAAGGGCAGCGCGTACCACGTCGCCGTGTACTCCGGCGGCGGCAAGTTCATCGGTGCGCAGAACCCCAACACCGGGATCGTCGAGCGCCCCATGAACTACGACATGCCCACGGGCGCCGTCCGCGTCCTCTGACCGGACCGCTCGTCACGAAGGGCCGTCGCTCCCCCGCTCGGGGGCGGAGCAACGGCCCTTCGTCGTGCCCGGGCGCGCATGCGGGGTGTGTTCCGGAGTGGCGTTGTTCGCGCGCGACCCGACTTCGGATGCCGCGCGGGCCCTGCGAAGATGGAGGGCGGTACGCCCGGCCCGTGCGGGCCGGTCCGACCCCTGGAGGTGGTGGTGGCGTGAACACCGAGCCGTACGACGCCCATGGCGCCGGCGACCCCGGCGCCGCAGCGGCCGCCACCGGACTCGCCCTCCTCGCGGCGGGCGGTTGGCTGCTGACCACCACCCGTCCCTGGAACACGCCGGGCCACCCGTTCGTCCTGGGCCTCGAATGGACCGCCTCGGCGGCCCTGCTCCTGACCGGCCTCCTCCTCCTGGCCCACGGCATACGCGCGGTACACGGCGCCCCGCCCCCACCGACGAACCCCGGCACGGAAGCCTGAGGCCCCGAGCCCGACGGTTCGCCGGCTCCGGCCGGCCTCGGCCTCAGTCGGGTTCCGGCAGGTGGTGCCACTCCCCCGCCGTCACCCCGGTTCCCCGGGTCGGCTGTTCGAGCCACGCCTGCCAACGGCGGTACTCGGCCGGTTCCGGCTCGGCCCGGAAGGCCACGCGTAGGGCCGTGCCGGAGCAGTGGCAGGTGTACGCCGACGGGGACGTCCTGGCGCGGGGCCGTGAGGGCATCGACATCCTGATCGCGATCAACGCGAGCACGGCGAGCACCAGCGACAGGGCGTTCATGCCCCAGAAGGCACGATCGGCGGCGGCGAGGTTCATCCCACCCCCTCCAGCCCCTCGGCCCGCCGTTCAGCCGGCCGTTCAGCCACCCGTTCAGCCGGCCCTTCGACCGGCCCTTCGAGCGGCCCGTCGAGCGGCCCCTCGGGCGACCCTTCGGCGGGCCCTTCGGCGAGGCTGAACCAGACGACCTTGTCGCGCCCGCGCCCCGGCATCACGTCCCACCGCTCGGCGAACGCGGCGATCAAGTGGAGCCCTCGCCCGCTCTCCTGGCCGGCCGGCGCGTGGGGCAGTTCGCCGGGCAGCGGCAGAGTCGTGTCGACGGCGTCGTCCCGCACGAACACGAACACACGCCCGTCGGTCACCAGGACCTCGACCGCGAGCACGGCGGAACGCGTGTGAAGGTGCGCGTTCGTCACGGCCTCCGAGGTGCAGAGCCGAGCCGCCTCGGCCAGCCGGCGCCGGCCGAGCGTCTCCAGCAGACAGGCCACCCACTCCCGGGCGAGCCCCACCGTCCGCGCCTCGTTGGGCCCACTGAACTTGTACCGCCCGGCCGGCACCGACGGCCGGTCCGGCGATAAGGCGCTCGAACGCGCCTGGATGTCATTCATGATCACTCCCTGTCTCCCAACGCGGTTGAACGCAGCGTCGACCGGAACGCGTGGCGATGGCCGCTCGCCGATTGACTGCACGCCAAAGCAGGAGCCAGCGGCTGCACTTCGCACTCAACTGCCGCAGACGCGACGCTGTGGAGAACCGTAGCGCGCCCGCATCACACTTGATGCCATTTCTACTCACAATTGCTACGACGTGGACCAGTCGAAACCGACGGGCGACACTGGAACCCAACACGGGAGAAGGATGCTGATGCCCAACCGCAAAGCCCCAACCGCGCGGCAGCAGCGGCTCGGCGCAGAGCTGCGCAAGATGCGGGAACACGCCGGACTGACGCCCGCGCACGCTGTACAGCTCGTGGGTTCCGACCGAACGGCGATCTCCAACATCGAATCCGGCCGATCCGGCGTCAGCGGCGAGCGGGTAAGGACGTGGGCCGGCCACTACGGCTGTTCCGACACCGCGTACATCGACGCCCTCGCGGACATGGCCGAGGAGCGCGGGCAGGGTTGGTGGGACGACTACGCGGGCGTCCTGTCGCCCGGCGCCCTGGATCTGGCCGAACTGGAAGCCCGTTCCCACGCGCTGCGGGCCGTTCAGATCATGCACATGCCCGGCTTGCTCCAGACCGAGGAGTACGCCCGCGCCGTATTCGAGCAGGCGGTGCCCACACTCAGCCCCACCAACCTCCGCCGGCAGCTCTCGTACCGCTTGAAGCGTCGAGACGTGCTCGACAGCCCCAACGCACCGATGTGCACGTTCCTGATTCACGAGGCCGCGCTGCGGCTGGAGTTCGGCGGCGCGAAAGTGGCCAGGGCGCAGCTCGATCGATTGCTGGAGGAGTCGGAGCGGGACAACGTGAGGGTGCGAGTCATTCCGTTCGAGGCAGGCGGGTTTCCCAATGCGGGGTCGTCGACCCTGTACGCGTCGGGGCCCGTCCCCCAGCTCGACACGGTGCAGACCGATACCGCACACGGACCTGCGTTCCTCGACGCCGAGACGCGCCTCGACAACTATCGAGCGATCCTTGACCGGACCGAACAGCGCTCTCTCGACCCCGACCGGTCAAGGGACTTTATTCACAAAAGAGCACAACAAGTATGAAGGCGTAGGACTGTGGACATTCAATGGGAGAAGTCTCTTTACAGCACGGACGCGGAAGGCAGCAACTGCCTGGAGGTCGCCGAAGGAGAGGGCGACGACGAGATTCTGCTGCGGGAGAGTGACGACCCTGCGGCGATCATCCGAACGACTCGCGCGAAACTGCAAGCGTTCCTCGACGGTGCTCGCGCTGGACAGTTCGACAAGTACGGCACCGGCGCCTGATCAGGCCGATCCACAGCGGCCCTCGCATCAGCGGGGGCCGCTTCACTTTCCCTCAGTACCTCACGTATTGGCATATGCCGAATCACTCATTAGACGTCAAACAGTTGATGCGCCGTCGACGCACACGTTAACTTCGATGAGCGAGGCGGGGATGCCGGGCGACTTGAGACGCTCTGGCCCACGCTGCGCGAACTCCCCTCAGTCCTACGCCTTCTGTGGGGAGCTGGCCGCGCTCGCGCCCTGCCGCTCGTCACGGCATCGCGAGGGAGCGGCCACCCACGGAGCGGCAGGAAGGGGCACCCGTGCTCGTCCAACTCCCGGCACCCACGCACGAGCTCAGCAGTGCGCACCAGCACCTCGACCACAACGCGACCGTCCACCCCGGCGTCGCGATCGAGCGCGTCCGCTACGACCCCGACGGCGGGCCGGTCGAGGTCCGAGCCCCCGTACAGGTCGTCGCAAACGCCCTGGCTGCGGTCCGGGCCATCCGCGTCGACATCCGCGACGCGCACGTCTTCCCCATGACGCACTACGAAACGACCCGCGCACTCGAACGGGTCGACGCCGGCGGCCGGCTGCAAGCCGTCGCCGCCCTGCACCGCGGCGAGACAACCGGCTTCACGATCACCCTGCGGGACGGAACCTGCGCCGAGTGGCGACTGAGACCCGTCGTACACATCCCACTGGCCCCCGCGCCTTCCGCGGACCGCGGGTCCCCCTGTGCCCGGCGAACGGGCCAGGCGTGCCCGTAGGAGCACTTCGCCCACCGGACACATCACCCCCGGACGGCGATCCAAGCCGCGGCGGCGGGCGGAGCAGGAGTGGTAAGCAAGCGCCTCAAGATCAGGGCGAAGAGCGAGGGCACGCTCGTCCTGGACGCCCAAGGACTTTCACTGCACGTCTACGGTGACGAGGGGATGCGTGCACGTATCGAAGTCGCTCAGCAGAGCGGCCGACGCGTGGCGCTGTCCGCACTGACGCCCTTGCAGGTGCGCCGCACCGGGGAGGCCGCCAAGCGACTCCGGTTCCTACTGTCCCGGTCCGACGTGAAACCGGTCAACGACGCGGTGACGGACGCCGCAGCGAAGCTGCTGGACACCTCGGGCCTCGACGGGCACGAATGCCTCGTGGACGCACTCGTGGTGGCCACGGCCGCGCTCTGCCCGCCCCCGGTACTTCTCGTCACGTCCGACAAGTCGCACATCCCGGCGCTGTGCAAGGCCGCCGAGGAACTTCCCGGCTCACCGAAGGTGAAGATCGTCAACGTCGGAAGGTCGCACGCCGCGAGCCTGGCCGCTCAGGTCCCTACCGAGCGGCCAGGCCTTGAATGATCAGGCCTTCGGGGCCACCTTGCTCAGGCCGTTGATGATGCGGTCCATCGCGTCACCGCCCGTCGGGTCGGTCAGGTTGGCCAGCATCTTCAGCGTGAACTTCATCAGTACGGGGTGGGTCAGGCCGCGCTGCGTGGCCAGCTTCATCACCTTCGGGTTGCCGATCAGCTTTACGAAGGCGCGGCCCAGCGTGTAGTAGCCGCCGTACGTCTCCTTCAGCACCTTCGGGTAGCTGTGCAGCGTCAGTTCGCGCAGCGACGGCGTCGCGCGGGAATGGGCCTGGACGATGACGTCGGCGGCGATCTGGCCGGATTCCATCGCGTAGGCGATGCCCTCGCCGTTGAACGGGTTGACGAGGCCGCCCGCGTCACCGACCAGCAGCAGGCCCTTCGTGTAGTGCGGCTGCCGGTTGAAGGCCATGGGCAGGGCCGCGCCGCGGATCGGCTGCGTCATGTTCTCCGGGGTGTAGCCCCAGTCCTCCGGCATGGACGCGCACCACGCCTTGAGCACCTCGCGCCAGTCCAGCTCCTTGAACGCGGAGGAGGAGTTGAGGATGCCGAGGCCGACGTTGGACGTACCGTCGCCCATGCCGAAGATCCAGCCGTAGCCGGGCAGCAGCCGGTCCTGCGGACCGCGCCGGTCCCACAGCTCCAGCCAGGACTCCAGGTAGTCGTCGTCGTGCCGGGGCGAGGTGAAGTACGTACGGACCGCCACGCCCATCGGGCGGTCCTCGCGCCGGTGCAGGCCCATCGCGAGGGAGAGCCGCGAGGAGTTGCCGTCGGCGGCGACGACCAGCGGCGCGTGGAAGGTGACCGGGGTCTTCTCCTCGCCCAGCTTCGCCTGCACGCCCGTGATGTGGCCGGTGCGCGGGTCGCGGACGGGTTCGCCGACGTTGCAGCGCTCGTACAGGCGGGCGCCGGCCTTCTGCGCCTGGCGGGCCAGGGTCTCGTCGAAGTCGTCGCGCTTGCGGACGAGTCCGTAGTCCGGGTAGGAGGCGAGTTCCGGCCAGTCCAGCTGGAGGCGCTGTCCGCCGCCGATGATGCGCAGGCCCTTGTTGCGGAGCCAGCCCGCCTCTTCCGAGATGTCGATGCCCATCGACACCAGCTGCTTGGTGGCCCGCGGGGTCAGACCGTCGCCGCAGACCTTCTCGCGCGGGAACGCCGTCTTCTCCAGCAGCAGGACGTCCAGTCCGGCCTTGGCGAGGTAGTAGGCGGTGGTGGAGCCGGCCGGACCGGCGCCGACGACGATCACATCCGCGGAGTGTTCGGAGAGGGGCTCGGTCACTGCGGGGTCTCCCGAAGGCTCGATATAGGGTGCCAGGCGGCACCGGACACGTGCAGTCTAAGCAGCGAGAGAGATCACGATCCGAAGGGCTGCCCCCTATGACCACCTCGCCGACCCGGCCCCTCCCCGACGTACGCCTGCGCGTACCCACCCACGAGGACGCCCACGCCTGGCACGGGGTCTTCGACGACCCGGACGTGATGGAGTTCCTCGGCGGACCCGCCGAGCTGTCCTCGTACGTCGAGATCACCGCGCGGCAGCGGATGCACGACGCGCAGCTCGGCCACTGCCTGTGGACGTTGCTGGACGCGGACGGCGAGGTCATCGGCTTCACCGGGGCGCAGCCGTGGCCGGCGGAGAAGGCATGGGGGCCGGTCGGTGAGATCGAGATCGGGTGGCGGCTCGGGCGCTCCGCGTGGGGGCGGGGGTACGCGTACGCGGCCGCGTTGGCCGCGTTGGAGCGGGTGCGGGGGGTGGGGGTGCCGCGGGTGGTGGCGATGATCGACGATGCGAACGCGCGGTCGATCGCGGTTGCGGAGCGGTTGGGGATGACGCTCGCGGAGCGGTTTCCCTTGCCGGGTGGTGTGCGGTACGGGCGGCGCTACGAGATGGTCTTCGACGCCGGGTGAGGGTGGCGCGGGGGCCGGGGGTGCGCGGGGGCCGGGGGTGCTGCTGCGCGGGGGTCGGGGGTGCTGCTGCGCGGGGGTCGGGGGTGCCGCTGCGCGGGGCCGTTCCCCGACCCGCCCTTTCTCCGTTTCCCGGGCTCCGCCCGGACCCGAGGGGCCGGGGGCTCCGCCCCCGAACCCCTTCCGGGGCTCCGCCCCGTACCCCGCGCCTCAAACGCCGGCGGGGCTGAGTAGGGCCGCTCCGTGCGAGGGGCGTGTCAGAAGACGGACAGGCCCGTCAGGGTCGTGAAGCGGTCCAGGGCGGCGACGCCCGCTACCGAGTTGCCCTGGGGGTCCAGGCCCGGGCTCCAGACGGCCAGGGTGCACAGGCCCGGGACGACCGCGACGATGCCGCCGCCGACGCCGCTCTTGCCGGGCAGGCCGACCCGGTAGGCGAACTCGCCCGCCGCGTCGTACGTCCCGCAGGTCAGCATCACCGCGTTGATCTGCTTCGCCTCGCTGCGCGTCAGCAGTCGGGAGCCGTCCGCGCGCAGCCCGTGCCGGGCCAGGAAGCGGCCGGCCAGGGCGAGGTCGGCGCAGCTCATCTCGATGGAGCACTGCCAGAAGTAGTGGTCCAGCAGCGTCGGTACCGGGTTGTCGATGTTCCCGTACGAGGCCATGAAGTGGGCGACGGCCGCGTTGCGGTCGCCGTGTTCCTGCTCGGACGCCGCCACCTCCGCGTCGAAGCCGAGGCCCGGGTTGCCGCTCTCCTGGCGCAGGAACTCCAGCAGTTCGCTGCTCGCGTCGCCAGTCAGGCTCTGCAACCGGTCGGTGACGACGAGCGCGCCCGCGTTGATGAACGGGTTGCGCGGGATGCCGCTCTCGTACTCCAGCTGCACGAGCGAGTTGAACGGGTTGCCGGACGGCTCCCGCCCCACCCGCTCCCACAGGCTGTCGCCGCCCTCGGCCAGGGCCAGGGCCAGCGAGAACACCTTGGTGATCGACTGGGCGGAGAACGGGGTCCGCCAGTCGCCGACCCCGTGGACGTTGCCGTCGAGGTCGGCGAGCGCCATGCCGAAGCTGCGGGGTTCCACCGTCGCCAGCGCCGGAATGTACTCGGCGGGGGTACCGCTGCCGACGAGCGGGGCGACGTCCGCGGCGACCTGCTCCAGCAGCGCCGCCCAGTCGTAGGAGGCGGTCTCCACCACGGTCTGCTCAACCACGCTCTGCTACGCCTTGGTGCCGCGGTGCAGGGCGACGATGCCGCCCGTAAGGTTGCGCCAGGCGACCTTGCCCCAGCTGGCCTTCTGCAGCAGCGCGGCCAGCGCCGGCTGGTCGGGCCACTCGCGGACGGACTCGGCGAGGTACACGTACGCGTCCGGGTTCGAGGACACCACGCGGGCCACCGGCGGCAGCGCCCGCATCAGGTACTCCATGTACACGGTCCGGAACGGCGCCCACGTCGGCTGCGAGAACTCGCAGATCACGACCTGGCCGCCGGGCTTGGTCACCCGGTACAGCTCGCGCAGCGCGGCGTCGGTGTCCTGGACGTTGCGCAGCCCGAAGGAGATCGTCACCGAGTCGAAGACGTCGTCCTTGAACGGCAGCTTCGTCGCGTCGCCCGCGGTCAGCGGCAGCCAGGAGTGCTTCTTCTTGCCCTCGCGGAGCATGCCGAGGGAGAAGTCGCAGGGGACGACGTACGCGCCGGTCGCGGCGAAGGGCAACGAGGACGTGGCGGTGCCGGCGGCCAGGTCGAGGACCTTCTGTCCGGGACGGGCGGCGACCGCCTTCGCGACCTCCTTGCGCCAGAGCCGGGCCTGGCCGAGGGAGATGACGTCGTTGGTGAGGTCGTAGTTCGCCGCCACACCGTCGAACATGGAGGCGACTTCGTGCGGCTGCTTGTCCAGGGAAGCCCTAGTCACTGGCGTTGGCCCCTCGCTGTGCGGATCGACAGATACGCAGCCATCCTCTCAGGCCGTCCGCCACGGCCCCGCCCACGCCCCCGCCGGCGCCCCCGCGGCGGCCCGGGACTGGCCCCGAGGACAGTTGTGGTGCGGCGTGCGGGTGGGTTGACTGGGCGCGGGCTCCCACGGCACCGACGGTCCGGCAGGGCACGGGCACACTGGGTGCCCTCTCCTAGCAAAGGGCTCACGCATGCCGGCAGGCCGCTCGACCGGTCGTCCCCGAAGTGGTTCGCGCGTACTGCGCCGGGCCGAACGCCGCAGACGGCTGCGCCGTACGGTCCTCGGAACGACGGCGCTGATCGCTCTCACGGTGACCGCGTACACCTTCTCCCCCGGCAACCCCGAGGTCGCCACCGTCGCCGACGGGCGGGGGGCCGGGCCCGCCCCGAGCGCCCCGGCGGACGCCGGAACCGGCGCCCCCGCGGCCGCCTCCCCCGCGCCCCGGCACAGCCGCCGCGCGACGGCGGAGCCGTCCAAGGGCCACTCGGCGTCCCCGTCGGCGCCGCCCGCCTCCCCGAAGGCGTCCGCGAGCCCGTCCGCACCCGCGTCGGGCCCGGGGGTGTTCACGGCCTCCACCGTCACGGGGCAGCCGCAGGGCAAAGGAACCGTACGGAGCTGGCGGGTGGAGGTCGAGCAGGGCAGCGGCGTCGACGCGAACGCCGCCGCCCGCGGCATCGAGGCGGTCCTCGGGGATCCGCGCGGCTGGATCCACGACCCGGCGTACGGTTTCCGGCTGGCCGGGCCCGGTCAGCCGGTGGACTTCACCGTGAAGATCGCCACCCCGTCGACCACCGACCGGCTGTGCGAGGTGGTCACGCCCGAGCTGGTCGGCGAGACCAACTGCCGGGCCGGGCACACCGTCGTGGTCAACCTCAAGCGCTGGCAGGAGGGGTCCCCGCAGTTCAGCGGCACGGTGGAGGAGTACCGGGCGCTGATCGTGAACCACGAGGTGGGTCACGAACTCGGTCGGGAACACGAGACCTGCCCCGGGGCCGGGCAGCCGGCGCCCGCGATGATGCAGCAGATCAAGGGGCTGCTCGGCTGTACGTCCAACGCGTGGCCGTTCGACGTCGCGGGAACCTACCTGGCCGGTCCGCGCGTCCCCTGACACAGGAGTGTCCGGGGGGTCGGGGCTCCGGGGGCTCGGGGCCGGGCGCACGGGTGCACCGGTGTCCGGGTTCCGGGGTTCCGCGGTGAGGAGCGGGAACCGTGCGCGTCGTCAGCTTCAGCGTCCCCGCCTGGTTCCCGTCGTACGGGGCCGGGCCGGCGCCCCGGGTGCGGCTGACGGACCAGGAGTCGACGGTGTTCCTGCTACTGGCGACCGGCGCCTCCAACGCTGAACTCGCCGCCGAACTGCGGCTGTCGGTCAGCACCGTGAAGTTCCACGTGGGCAACATACGGGTCAAGCTCGGTGGGGTCAGCCGCCTCCAGGCCTGCCTGCTGGCCGCCCTCGCCCGCGACGGGCACCGGCTCCAGGAGCCGGACGACGACACCCCGGCCGGTGACGGACTCCCGCTCAGCGACGCCGGTGCAGCAGACGACCACCGATGACGGTGGCCACGCAGGTGCCCGCGCCGAGCGCGGGCAGCTCCGCCGGGGACGCCACCGCGAACACCGCGAACCGGGCCGGCGCGCCGACCGCGAGCACCCCGTGGAAGGCCTCCTCGGCGTTGTCCCGCCCGGCGAACGGGTCCAGCGCCGGCCGTCCCTCGTAGGGGACCGGCGGCACCACGGCGAGGCCCGAGCGGACCACCGCCGTGCGCACCGGGCCGACGGTGAACCGCCCCGCGACCGCCACCACCCCGCGCGCCAGCAGCTTCTGCGTACCGCGCCGGGCACTGTTGCCCCAGCGGGCCTCGGTCATCCCCAGGGCGTCGAGGGCGCCCGGCCCGCTGATCGGGTCCGCGCCGAGCTCGGCGATCTCGTAGGGGTCGTCCGGGTAGTACGTCCGCTCCAGCAGCTCGTCCGCGCCGCGCGCCAGCAACCCCGGCGTCAGCACGCCGGGCCAGCGGCGCACCCGGGCGTGCGGGGCGTCGGCGACGAGCTCCTCGTACGGGCCCGCGCGAACGATCCGCTCGCCGTCGACGAGGACGGCGCCGCCCTCCAGCGGCGTCGATCCCGGTCCGGCGAGGAGGAGTTCGGCGGTGTGCAGCGTCAGCATCGGGCGTCGGTCCCCGCCGTCAGTTCGAGGAGATGAGCTTCAGCTCGGGGTGCGCGGTGCCGCCCTCGATGGCGATGGAGGAGATGTGCGAGGCGACGCGGTCGTCGACCGGGTCGTTCGCCGGGTCGTCGTGCACCAGGAGGTGCTCGTACGTCGTCGCGCGCTGCGCCGGCGTGCGGCCGGCCTTGCGGATCAGGTCGATGATCTCCTGCCGGTTCGAGCGGTGCTTGGCACCGGCCGAGGAGACGACGTTCTCCTCCAGCATGATCGAACCGAGGTCGTCCGCGCCGTAGTGCAGGGACAGCTGCCCCGCCTCCTTGCCGACGGTGAGCCAGGAGCCCTGGATGTGGGCGACGTTGTCGAGGAACAGCCGCGCGATGGCGATCATGCGCAGGTACTCGAAGACGGTCGCCTGGGTACGGCCCTTGAGGTGGTTGTTCTCGGGCTGGTAGGTGTACGGGATGAACGCGCGGAAGCCGCCGGTGCGGTCCTGCGTGTCCCGGATCATCGCGATGTGCTCGATGCGTTCGGCGTTGGTCTCGCCGGTGCCCATCAACATCGTGGAGGTGGACTCCACGCCCAGCCGGTGGGCGATCTCCATGATCTCCAGCCAGCGCTCGCCGGACTCCTTGAGCGGGGCGATCGCCTTGCGGGGCCGGGCGGGCAGCAGTTCGGCGCCGGCGCCCGCGAAGGAGTCCAGGCCCGCGGCGTGGATCCGCTGGATGGCCTCCTCCGCCGAGACGCCCGAGATCCGGGCCATGTGCTCGACCTCGGACGCGCCGAGGGAGTGGATGACCAGCTGCGGGAATTCCTTCTTGATGGCCCCGAAGTGGTGCTCGTAGTACTCGACGCCGTAGTCCGGGTGGTGCCCGCCCTGGAACATGATCTGGGTGCCGCCGAGCTCCACGGTCTCCGCGCAACGGCGCAGGATGTCGTCGAGGTCCCGGGACCAGCCCTTCTTCTTGTCCTTCGGCGCCGCGTAGAAGGCACAGAACTTGCACGCCGTGACGCACACGTTGGTGTAGTTGATGTTGCGCTCGATGATGTACGTCGCGATGTGCTCCGTACCGGCGTAGCGCAGCCGGCGCGCGGCGTCGGCGGCCTGGCCGAGCGCGTGCAGCGGGGCGTGCCGGTAGAGGTCGAGGGCCTCTTCCCGGGTGATCCGGCCCCCTGCGGCGGCACGGTCGAGGACAGACTGGAGAAGGGCCTGGTCGGTCACCGGTGCGTCACCTTTCGGCGGTGTGTCAAGGGTCCGGACCGATCCAGCGTACGCCAGGGCCGCCGCGCGCCTTCCAGGGGCCGGGGGCGGGGTCCGCCCCCCGGCCGGTCAGGGGCTGCGCGTGAGGTCGCCCTCCGGGTTGCCGGCGGGCCGGTCGCCCGACGCGTAGTGCAGCGTCCCGTTCGCGTTGAGGGTGAAGCGTTCGTCGGCCGAGCCGTTGGAGCAGATGCCGGGGGCCGGGTTCGGGCCGCCCGAGGTGTCCAGGACGAGCGAGCGGTCGGTCGCCGACTTCAGCTTCCAGTCGCCGCTGCAATCGGTGCCGAGGAGGTCGATGACCGACTTGTCCCGGGCGACGACCTCGCCCACCTTGCCGCCCTCGATGGTGATCTCGAACGCGCTCGGCACGCCCATGCGGGCGGTCGTGACCGTCCCCTTCCAGGTCCCGGTCAGCTCCTTCGGGACGTCGCCCCGCGTCCCCTTCGGCGCGGCCGAGCCACCCCCGGACGGGTCGGGCGAAGGGGCGCCGGCCGGTGGTGACGCCGCCGGGTCGGTGTCCGCCGGCGCGGACTCCGAGGGGTGCGGACCGCTGCTCGCGGCGTCCCGGCCCGCACCGCCGCCGGGGAACAACCCCATCCCGTACAGCCCGCCGGACACCGCCGCCAGGACGGCCGCCGCCGCGAGGACGACGGTGCAGCTGAAGCGCCGCCCGGCCGCGGTCACCGTGACCCGGCGCCCGTCCGGAGCCGGCCGCGGACCCGCCGCAGCGCCGCCGGTCCCGCCGCCGCCCGCCTCCGACGGGGCCGGATGCGGCCCACCGGCCGCGCCGAAGGACCCGTACGGGCCCGCCTGCGCGGAGTACGGGGAACCGGCCGCGCCCCCGGGGCCGGGGAGCCCGCCCCCGTACGAGGGGTCCGGCGCTCCGAAGCCGGCGGCCGGCCCGGAGGAGGCCGACGTCCACGGCACCGGCCCCGAAACGGCCTCCGGCCCGACTCCGCCGCCGCCCGCCGGGTCGACGTCCAGGTCCAGCAGGGCGACGGCCGCCCGGCTCGCCTCCTCCACCAACGGCGCCGGCAACCACCCCGGGGCGCCCGACGCGCCGCCCAGGGCCACCACCAACTCCTCCGGGGCCGGCCGTTCGGACGCCGTCTTGGCCAGGCAGGACTCGATCAGCGCGCGCAGCCCACCGGCCGGGACGCCGTCGAGCTCCGGCGGCTCGTGCACCACCTTGTAGAGGAGCGTCGCCGAGTTGTCGCCACTGAAGGGCGGCCGGCCGGTCGCCGCGAAGGCCAGGACCGCGCCCAGCGAGAACACGTCCGCCGCGGCCGTGACGCCCTTGCCGAGGATCTGTTCCGGCGACATGTAGCCCGGCGAACCGACGGACACCCCGGTGGAGGTCAGCGAGGCCGTGCCGTCGGTGGCCCGCGCGATGCCGAAGTCGATCAGCCGGGGCCCGTCCAGGGTCAGCATCACGTTCGACGGCTTCACGTCCCGGTGGACGAGGCCCAGCGCGTGCACCGCGACCAGGGCCCGCGCCAACCCCGCGCCGACCGCCCGCACCGCCGGCCCGGGCAGCGGCCCGTGCCCCGCGACGGCCCGGTCCAGGGAGGGACCCGCCACGTACCCCGTCGCCACCCACGGCACCGCCGCGTCGGGGTCGGCGTCCAGCACCGGCGCCGTCCACTCCCCGCCGACCCGGCGCGCGGCCTCCACCTCGCGGCGGAACCGGGCCCGGAACTCCTCGTCCGAGGCGAAGTGCGGGTGCACGATCTTCACCGCCACGGTCCGGCCGCCCGCGCTGCGCCCCAGGTAGACGCGGCCCATGCCGCCCGCACCGAGCCGGCCGAGCAGCCGGTACGCCCCGATCGTCCGCGGTTCACCGGCTTCGAGCGGCTGCATCGCTTCCCCGTCCCCCGCACTGTGTGAGGTCACCCGACCACCCCAGCACCATAGGGCTTCGGCCCCGCCCGCGGTGGGCCGCCGACGGGCCCGCTTCCGAACCCCCGTCATATGCACGCATTCCGCTGCGCCCGCCCGTTTGCGGTACACGAGGGCGAATGGGGAACGAATTCCCGGGAAACCGCGCATTCACTTTTCGGAAGCGGAACGGCCGCGGGGATAACCCGCTCAGTGTTTCGGAGCGGCCACGTTCAGGAGCTCCACGGCGACGTCCGAGGAGTACCCGGTCGTGGGGCCCGTACGGCGCGCGAATTCACGGACGCCGGCCAGTTGTTCCGGGCCGAAACGGAAGTCGAGCGTGGTGAAGTAGCGCTCCAGCAGCTCGGCGTCGAAGGCCTCCCAGCGGGCGGCCTGCTTGGCGACCTTCGCCACCTCCGCCAGGGAGACGTCCCGGGAGGCGAGGAAGGCCTCGTGGACCTTGGCGACGACCTCCGGCTCGCGGGCCAGGTAGTCCTTGCGGGCGGCCCAGACGGCGAAGACGAACGGCAGTCCGGTCCAGTCCTTCCACATCTGCCCGAGGTCGTGGACGGCCAGCCCGAGCCGGGGCGCGTCGTGCAGCGAGGCGCGCAGCGCGGCGTCCCCGATCAGTACGGCCGCGTCGGCCTCCTGCATCATCACGCCCAGGTCAGGGGGGCAGGAGTAGTAGTCGGGCCGGACGCCGTACTGCTCGGCGAGGAGCAGTTGGGCCAGCCGTACGGAGGTCCGGGAGGTCGATCCGAGGGCGACCCGGGCGCCGTCGAGCCGCTCCAGCGGGACCTGCGAAACGATCACGCAGGACATGACGGGGCCGTCGCAGCCGACCGCGAGGTCGGGGAAGGCGACGAGCTGGTCCGCGTTGCGGAGGTACTCGACGAGGGTGATGGGAGCGATGTCGAGCTCACCCCGGACGAGGCGCTCGCTGAGTTTCTCGGGGGTGTCCTTGGTCAGCTCCAGGTCCAGCAGCGTGCCGGTTCGGGCCAGTCCCCAGTAGAGGGGCAGGCAGTTCAGGAACTGGATGTGGCCGACGCGGGGCCGGCTGCGGTAGACGTCCACATCGCGAGACTAGCCCCCGGGTTCCCGTCAGCGATCGCGCGGGTCTCAAACGTCCGAGTGACGTGATCTTTCCCTCTGGTCTCCGCCGCAGGGTGCATGCTAGGCTCGTCGCAAGTTGCAGTTTGGTTTCCCTTGCAGTACGAAGCCTGCGGAGAATGTGACCCGCAGGCTTTTGTAGTTTTCAGACTTCTTAGCAGGTTCTGGAGCAGGGCGACCCTTTGGCCCATAGGAGGGCTCATGGCTACCGGAACCGTGAAGTGGTTCAACGCTGAAAAGGGCTTCGGCTTCATCGCCCAGGACGGCGGCGGCCCGGATGTCTTCGTCCACTACTCCGCGATCAACGCCTCTGGCTTCCGCTCCCTGGAGGAGAACCAGCAGGTGACCTTCGACGTCACGCAGGGTCCGAAGGGCCCGCAGGCGGAGAACGTTATCCCGGCCTAGTCGCCTGGCCGACCGGATCGCGGTTGGATTAAGCAGTACCCAAGGAGCCCTGCCTCCTCCGTGCGAGCGGAGGAGGCAGGGCTCCTGCCTTGTGCCCGGCGGGGCGGGACGCGAAAGCCGCCGGCCGGTCACCGTGGGGACGGTGACCGGCCGGCGGTTCTGTGCGTTCGGACGCGCCCGGATCAGGCCTCGGGGGCCTTGGGGGCCTTGCCGGAGGTGACCGGGGCGGGAGCGGTACCCGTCGCCGGGGTCTCCGGCTTGGTCTCCGGCTTGGTTTCCGGCTTGGTTTCCGCCTTCGCGACGATCGTGATCTCCACGATCAGGAACGTCTTCTCGGGCGTGATCAGGCGCAGGTGGTAGGTGCCCGGGGCCACGTCCGTGGTGAGGAGTTCCGGCAGCGCGACCTTGCCGTCGGCGTCCGCCTCGGGCAGGTCCAGGGTGAACAGCTTCTTGTCCGCCCCGCCCGCGAAGTACGGCCCCTTCGCCGTCTTCGGGTCGACCGGCACCCAGACGCCCGCTTCCTTCACGACCAGGCCCGCCGTGAGCTGCGTACCGGCGACGGGCTCGTCCCCGGCGGCGGCCAGGAACTTCAGGCCCTTGACCGCCGTGCCGGTCTCGACCCGTACCGGGGCCGCGCCGTCGACGCGGGTCAGCACGAGGGGCTTGGCGGTGACCTTGCCGTCCAGGGCCAGGGTGAGCTGGGTCTTGGCGTCGTAGGCCGTCACGCGCAGGGTGAAGGTGCCCGCCTTCGGGCCCGCCGTCAGCTTCGGGGCGGTGGCGATGCCCTGGTCGTCCGTACGGACCACCACGCTGGACTGGTTCAGCGGGGAGAAGCGGGTGCCGCCGGTGGTGTCCGCCTCGACGGCGATGACGACGGCCTGGCCCACGGCCGGCTTGCCGTCGCCGAGCAGCGCCTTGAAGCGGGTGCCCTCGCCGAAGACGCTTCCGGTCTCGGCCTCCAGCTTCGCCCCGCCCGCCTGCTCCAGCTTGGCGAGCGTGGCCGGCGCCGGGGTCGGCTTCGTCGGCTCGGTGGGCTTCGTCGGCGTGGTGGGGGTGGTCGGCGTGGTGGGGGTGGTGGGCTTCGTCGGGGTCGTGGGCACGGTCGGCGTCGTCGGACCGGTGGGGGTCGTCGGCGTCGTCGGGAACGTGGGCCGCGGGGTGGGCAGCGTGCCCGTCACCGGCAGGGTCGGGAAGTTGCCGACGGGCGGGTTCGGAACCCCTGCGGCGCCGTTCTGGTACTGCCGCATGTAGCCGAGGACGTTGTTCACGTACTCGCGGGAGTTGTTGTAGCTGAGGATCGCCTTGTCGAGCTTGGCCGGGTCCGAGAGGTCCCGGTCGCCCGCGCACAGGTAGAGGCCCGCGCCCAGCGCCGCGTCGTAGATGTTGTTCGCGTCGCGCTTGCCGTCCGCGTTCCCGTCGGCCTTCCAGTCCTTCCAGGTGGACGGGATGAACTGCATCGGGCCGAAGGCGCGGTCGTACTCGGTGTCCGCGTCCCACTCGCCCTTGTCGGTGTCGCTGATCGACGCGTAGCCGTTGCCGTCGAGGCGCGGGCCGCGGATCGGCTTCTCCGTGGAGCCGTCGGACTTGAGCCCGTAGCCGGAGGCGTGCACGGACTCGATGCGGCCGATGCCGGCGAGCAGTTCCCACGGCAGCTTGCAGTTGGGCAGGGCGGCGCCGACCGACACCGCGGCGCGCTGGTAGGCGTCGAGGGCGGTCGCCGGTATGCCGCCGGCTCCGGCGGGAGCGTCGGCCCCGGGCGGCGGCGTCGGGTCGGCGAGGGCGGGCGGCAGGTCGAGCCGCGCGTCGCCACGATCGGTGGCCTGCGGGCTGTCCGGCGTCGGTTCGGACTCCCCGGCGCCCGCTGTCGCCGGGTTGGTGACGACCGCGGCGGTGGTCAGGCTGGCCGCGAGGGCGGCCGTGCACAGGACCTTGCGCGAGGTGTTGACTACATGACGGTGAAGCGGCTTCACAGTGCGGCGATCCCCCCAAGACGGCCGGCTTTCGCTAGCGGCCGGTCGAGCCGTGATTCTTCTGTCTATCAGGTATTCCGACGCGACTCGCCGTCACTCCGGTAGATATGACGCACCATTCGTCTCACCTTCACCGTCCTGTGACCCCGGACGTCCAGGGCGGGCCGCCCGGGGCCTCCCGACCGGCCCGATGAGGCGCACCCGTCCTGCCGGTAACGCCCCAATGGCCCGTTGCGGTACGGCTGGAGGTCCTTTGACCGCCTTGCCGCCCCACGCGCCGACCGGTACGGACCCGCGCCCCGGCCCGCCGGCGTCCCCGCGGGCGTGCCCGGCGGCATCCCCGTCGGCGTTCCCGGCGGCGTCCCCGTCGGCGCCCCCGGGGCGCGCCTTCCCATCCGCGCCCCCGCGACCTACCCTGACGACCCGTCAGATCGAGCCGTCAGGGAGCGCGCATGCTGTTGCGAGGGAAGACCGTCATCGTCTCCGGCGTCGGGGCCGGGCTCGGCCACCAAGTGGCCGCGGCCGTCGTGCGCGACGGCGGGAACGCCGTGCTCGGCGCGCGGACCGGGGCGAACCTGGCGAAGGCGGCCGCCGAGATCGACCCCGACGGTCGGCACACCGCCCTGCTGCCCACCGACATCACCGACGAGGCCCAGTGCGAGGCGCTCGTCGCGCTGGCCCGGGAGCGCTTCGGCGGCGTGGACGCCGTGGTGCACGTCGCCGCCTGGGACTCGTACTTCGGGGGCCTGGCGGACGCCGACTTCGGGACCTGGCAGCAGATCCTCGACGTGAACCTCCTCGGCACCCTGCGGATGACCCGGGCCTGCCTGCCCGCGCTGAAGGAGCGGGGCGGCTCCGTCGTCATCATCGGCACCCAGTCCGCCGTCGCCGCCCCCAACGAGGTGCAGCAGGCCGCCTACGCCGCGTCCAAGGGCGCGCTGACCTCCGCGATGTACTCGATGGCCCGCGAGCTCGGCCCGCACCGGATCCGGGTCAACACCGTGCTGCCGGGCTGGATGTGGGGGCCGCCCGTCCAGGCGTTCGTCACCTTCACCGCCCACACCGAGGGGGTTCCCGAGGCCGAGGTGCACGCCCGCCTCACCGAGCGGATGGCGCTGCCCGACCTGGCCACCGACGGGGACGTCGCCGACGCCGCCGCGTTCCTCGCCTCCGACCGTGCGCGGGCGATAACCGGCCAGTCGCTGCTGGTCAACGCCGGTGAACTGATGCGATGACGCCCTTCGTGCATGTACCACCGGATCGTATGCTCGCCCCATGACCACTCCGAGTGACGCTCCGACCGACAACGCGATGCGGCGCGCGCTGCGGCGGGCCCGCGACGGCGTCGCGCTGGACGCGACCGAGGCAGCCGTACTCCTGCGGGCGCGCGGCGGGGCCCTCGAGGACCTCGCCGGCTCCGCGGCCCGGGTCCGGGACGCCGGTCTCGCGGCCGCCGGCCGGCCCGGCGTCATCACGTACTCGCGCAAGGTCTTCATCCCCCTGACCCGCCTGTGCCGCGACAAGTGCCACTACTGCACTTTCGTCACCGTCCCCGGCAAGCTCCGCCGCGCCGGCCACGGCATGTACCTGTCGCCCGACGAGGTCCTCGACATCGCCCGCCAAGGCGCGGCGATGGGCTGCAAGGAAGCCCTCTTCACGCTCGGCGACCGCCCCGAGGACCGCTGGCCCGAAGCCCGCGAGTGGCTCGACGCGCACGGCTACGACGACACCCTCGCCTACGTCCGCGCCATGGCGATCCGGGTCCTGGAGGAGACGGGGCTGCTCCCCCACCTCAACCCCGGCGTCATGACCTGGTCCGAACTCCAGCGCCTCAAGCCCGTCGCCCCGTCGATGGGCATGATGCTGGAGACCACCGCCGGTCGGCTGTGGTCCGAGCCCGGCGGCCCGCACCACGGTTCCCCCGACAAGGACCCGGCCGTGCGGCTGCGGGTGCTGGAGGACGCGGGCCGCTCCAACGTCCCCTTCACCACCGGCGTCCTGATCGGCATCGGGGAGACGTACGAGGAGCGTGCCGAGGCCTTCTTCGAGCTGCGCCGGATCCAGCGCAGCTACCAGGGCATCCAGGAGGTCATCGTCCAGAACTTCCGCGCCAAGCCGGACACCGCCATGCGCGGCATGCCCGACGCGGAGCTGGAGGAGCTGGCCGCCGCCATCGCCGTCGCCCGACACATCCTGGGCCCCGGCGCCCGCATCCAGGCCCCGCCGAACCTGGTGGACGCCGAGTACGCGCTGCTCATCGGCGCGGGCATCGACGACTGGGGCGGGGTGTCCCCCCTGACCCCCGACCACGTCAACCCCGAGCGGCCCTGGCCGCACATCGAGGAGCTGGCCGCCCGGACGGCCGCCGCCGGCTTCGAGCTCCGCGAACGCCTGACCATCTACCCGGAGTTCCTGCGCCGCGGCGAGCCCTGGCTGGACCCCCGGCTGCTGCCGCACGTCCGCGCCCTGGCCGATCCGGACACGGGCATGGCGAACGCGTCCGCGAAGGTCGAGGGGCGTCCCTGGCAGGAGCCCGACGAGGGCTTCGCCGCGTACGGGCGCACCGACCTGCACACCGCCATCGACACCGAGGGCCGCACCGGCGACCGCCGCGAGGACTTCGACCACGTCTACGGCGACTGGGACGCGCTGCGCGAGGCCGCCGCCCCCGGCATGGTGCCCGAGCGCATCGACACCGACGTACGGGCCGCGCTGGCGCGGGCCGCCGACGACCCGACCGCGCTGACCGACGCGCAGGCGCTGGCCCTGCTGCACGCGGACGGCCCGGCCCTTGACGCCCTGTGCCGGGTCGCGGACGACCTGCGCAAGTCGGTGGTGGGCGAGGAGGTCACGTACGTCGTCACCCGGAACATCAACTTCACCAACGTCTGTTACACCGGCTGCCGTTTCTGCGCCTTCGCGCAGCGCCGCACGGACGCCGACGCCTACACCCTGTCGCTGGACCAGGTCGCCGACCGCGCCGCCCAGGCGTGGGACGTGGGCGCGGTCGAGGTGTGCATGCAGGGCGGCATCCACCCCGACCTGCCCGGCACCGCCTACTTCGACATCGCGCGCGCGGTGAAGGAACGCGTCCCCGGCATGCACGTGCACGCCTTCTCCCCGATGGAGGTGGAGAACGGCGCCACCCGCACCGGCATGTCCGTACGGGACTGGCTGACGGCCGCCAAGGAGGCCGGGCTGGACTCCATCCCGGGTACGGCGGCGGAGATCCTGGACGACGAGGTCCGCTGGGTCCTCACCAAGGGCAAGCTGCCGACGGCCGACTGGATCGACGTCATCTCCACGGCGCACGAGCTGGGCATCCGCTCCTCCTCCACGATGATGTACGGCCACGTCGACCAGCCCCGGCACTGGCTCGGCCACTTCCGGACGCTGGTGCGGATCCAGCGGGCGGCCCTGTCCAAGGGGGTGGAGGGCTTCACCGAGTTCGTGACGCTGCCCTTCATCCACACCAACGCGCCCGTCTACCTGGCGGGCATCGCCCGGCCCGGCCCGACCGTCCGCGACAACCGTGCGGTCACGGCGATGGCCCGGCTGCTGCTCCACCCGCACATCACCAACATCCAGACGAGTTGGGTGAAGCTGGGCGCGGACGGCGCGGCCGAGATGCTCCGCTCCGGCGCCAACGACCTGGGCGGGACGCTGATGGAGGAGACCATCTCCCGCATGGCCGGATCCGGTTACGGCTCGTACAAGTCGGTCCGGGACCTGATCGCGGTCGCGGAGGCGGCGGGCCGGCCGGCGAGGGCCCGTACGACCCTCTACGGGGAGGTGCCGCAGGAGCGGCAGGACGCGGCCCGCGCCTCGGACGGCCACCTGCCGGAGCTGCTGCCGGTGCTGGACTGACGGCGCGCGGGAACGACCGGCCCGCGCGGATGGACGCGGGAAGGAGCCCGGCCGTGGGTGGCCGGCCGGGCTGGAGTCGATACCGAGGCCGTCCTTCAGGTAGCGGTCGAAGCTGCCGTACTTCGCCTTGACCTCGCGGCTGGAACCGTTCGCATTCCGGCCGTTCTGCGGTCACTTAAGGGCGAGGTGACGGACTACTTCCGGAATCGACCGAACCTGTCCACTACAGTCACGCCAAAGCCTGGGGGGGAAACACAAATGGACACTGCCATGTCGAGAACTGGGGCACCGGCGCCTGCGGGGGCGGCGCCGGAACCCGCGACGACCGACGACGACGGCGCGAGCGGCGCACCGGCCGTACCGCGCGCGCGGGAGGCCTCCGACGCGTCGGCCCCGCCGGCGGGGGTCCCGCCGGTCGCCGCGGTCCCGGGCCCCGCCACGTCCGCCGCGGTGGCCACCGCCCTGTGGGGCCGCACCGAACAGCAGGACTTCCGCAGTCGGGTCCGCGGCACCCTCCTCGGTACCGCCATCGGCGACGCCCTCGGCGCACCCGTCGCCGGCCTCTCCCTCAACGGCATCCGCGAGACCCACGGCCTGGCCGGCCTGACCGAGCCCGCCCCCGCCCACGGCCGCCGCGGCACCGTCACCGCCTCCACGCAGCTCACCCTGTTCACCGTCGACGGCCTGATCCGGGCCCACGTACGCCGTGACACCGGTGGCTGGCACCCGCCGACCGACGTCCACCGCGCGTACCTGCGCTGGGCAGCCACCCAGCACGACTGGGGCCCGGACGAACGCCGCGAGGACAACGGCTGGCTCGCCGGCGAGGAATGGCTCTACGCCCGCCGCGGCCCCGACCGCGCCTGCCTCACCGGCTTCGCCGACGACGTCCTCGGCACCCTGGAACAGCCGAAGAACCCCACCGCCCGCGACGCCGCCGCCACCGTCCGCTCGGCCCCCTTCGGCCTGCTCGTCGGCTGGGAACCCGCCCTCGTCCTGCAACTCGCCGTCGAGTGCGCCACCCAGAGCCACGGCCACCCCACCGCGTACCTCTCCGCCGGCGCCCTCGCCGTCATCGTCCACGGCCTGACCCGCGGCGAAACCCTCGACGCCGCCGTCCAGCGCGCCCTCGGCCTGCTCGGCACCCGCCCCGGCCACCAGCCGGTGACCGACGCCCTGCAACGGGCCGTCGCCGCCGTCACCCTCCAGGCCCCGAGCCCCAAGGCCGTCGAATCGCTCTCCCCGGGCGACGGCCGCGACGCCGAGGACGCCCTCGCCGTCGCCGTGTACTGCGCCCTCGTCGCCGAGGACGTCCCGCACGGGCTGCGCCTGGCCGTCAACCACGGCGGCGACTCCACCGCCACCGGCGCCCTGTGCGGAGCGCTGCTCGGCGCCCTCCACGGCGAGACGGCCCTGCCGCCCGCCTGGCTCACGGACCTGGAGGGCCGCGCCACGATCCTGGAACTCGCCGACGACTTCGCCCTCGAAATGACCCAGGGGCCCGCCCTCCACGGCCCCTCCGCCTCCGCCCCCGGCTGGCTGGCCCGCTACCCGCGCGCCTGAGGGGCCGCCCCCCGGCCCGCTACGCCGTCCGCGGGCGGATCCACAACGCCCGTGCGTACGCGCACGGTTCGCCGTCCGGGGTGGCCAACGCGGTGCCCACCTCGCACTTGCGGCCGTCCACGCCGAGCAGCCAGGCGTACGAGATCAGCCCCTCCCCCGCCACCGGCACCGGCCGCAGCAGCCGCGCCGTCAGCGAGGCCGTGACGGCGCCACCGGGGCCGGCCGCGAGCAGCCGCCCGGCCGCGTTGCCCGGGCAGTCCAGCGCGCCCCACACCAGCTCGGCCGGCAACACCCCGTCCGCCCTCGCGAGTTCGGGTCCCGGCGTCCACGCCGCGGCCACCAGGTCCCGTCCGGGCACCCGCCCGCAGTGCAGCCGCAGCCCCGTCGCCGAGGTCCGGCCGAGTCCGCAGCCGAAGCAGTCGACCTGCTCGTCCGGCGGATCCGCCCGATAGGCGTCGGCGGCCTTCACGGCCTCCGCCCAGGAGGGCGCCGCGGGCAGCTCCCCGACCGGCGCCGCGACCGCCGCGGCGGCGGCGAGCAGCACCCCGTCCCCGTCGAGCAGGGACACCCCGTCGGGACCCGGCTCGGGCCGCACGGGCGTCCCCGTCGGAACGGGTCGCCGGAAGTCCACCCGTACCGCCTCCCCCTCGGCCGGGGTCGCCATCCGCGCGGCCAGCAGCCCCGCCACCCAGCCGCCGAAGGCCACCCCCGGGTAGCCGTGCAACGCCTCCGGCACCGTGATCGTCTCCGTGCCCCTCACGCCATCCACCTCTCCACGCCCGTCGTGTGACCCTGCCGGCCTCGCCCGCGAGGCCTTACCGTGTCCCTCCCACGTCCCGGAGGTGCACGCGCCCATGCGGATCGCCACGACCATCTTCCTCACCGACCTGACCATCTCCCCCACCCGCCTGGCCCGTTCGCTCGAAGAGCGCGGCTTCTCCGGCCTGTACCTCCCCGAGCACACCCACATCCCCGTCAGCCGCGCCACGCCCGCCCCGATGGGCGGCGACCTGCCCGAGCAGTACGGACGCACCCTCGACCCGTTCGTCGCCCTCGGCCAGGCCGCGGCCGTCACCGAGCGGCTGCACCTGGGCACCGGCATCACCCTCGTCGCCCAACACGATCCGATCGGCCTCGCCAAGCAGGTGGCCACCCTCGACCACCTCAGCGGCGGCCGCGTCACCCTGGGCATCGGCTACGGCTGGAACGTCGAGGAGGCCGCCGACCACGGGGTCGACTGGCCCACCCGCCGCGAACGCGTCCGCGACCACATGGCCCTGATGCGCGCCCTGTGGGCCCCGCGACCGACCGCCCACGAGGGCCCGTACGGCTCCGTCCAGGCGAGTGCCGCCCACCCCAAGCCGGTCCGGGCCCCGCGCGAACTCGCCGCCGGGCAGCCCCTGTACGGGCCGCGGACGCTGATCGGCGGGTCGGCGGGCCCGAAGCTGTTCTCGGCGATCGTCGACCATGCCGACGGCTGGCTCCCCATCGGCGGCCGCGGCCTGACCGAGTCCCTGCCGGTCCTGCGGCAGGCCTGGGAGGCGGCGGGCCGCGACCCCAAGACCCTCCAGGTGGTCCCGTACGCGGTCCAGCCGAGCCCCGGCAAACTGGCCCACTACGCCGAGCTTGGCATCGAGGAGGTCGTCCTCCAACTCCCCTCGGCCCGCGAGGCGGAGATCCTCCGGACCCTGGACGAGTTCGCCCAGTACCTGTGACACGCCGCCCCCGGCGAGGTGCCGACCGTCCCCCGAACGGCTGATAGTTTGGCGCGTTCCGCCGATCGACTCCGTTCAACTCGCCTCATCTGGGGGACTTACCCGTGCTCGACCACCTGCGCCTCTCCGTCGCCGCCACCACCGCCGCCGTGGCCGTCCTGACCCTGACCGGCTGCGGCAGCGAGGACTCCCCGGCCGCCGACAAGCCCTCCGCCGGCGTTTCCTCGACCCCGGCGCCCGGCACCCCGGCGCCGGGCGGCGACGCCAAGGGCGGCAGCCTGGAGGGCGGCTGGATCGCCATGTCCAACCCGGGCAAGGGCGTCATCCTGACCGTCAAGGGCCAGATCGCGTTCGTCGTCGAGGCCGCCACCGGCCTGACCTGCGAGGGCACCACCAACGGCAAGACCATCGACCTGAAGTGCCCGGCCGGCGCACAGCGCTCGAAGGGCAAGGTCGACTCCGTGGACGCCACCACCCTGAAGGTCACCTGGGAGGGCGCGGCCGGCACCGACACCTTCCAGAAGAGCGAGCCGGGCAAGCTCCCGTCCCTCCCCGCCCTCCCGAAGTAGCCACGGGGGGCGTGGCGGGAACGGGCCCGCCGGCGGGTCGAGGCGTGCAGCGCCGCGCACATGACGGGCCGCTGGAACACGTCTTCTCGACGGAGGATCGCCGGGAACTGCGCGCCCACCTGGACGAACTCACCCGGACCGGCACCGTCCGCGCCGAGGACGTCCGCGTGGACGTCCTGTGCGGCCGCCCGGCCCGCACGACGCACCACCAGGTCAGCGGCCGGATCCCGGAACCCGAGGCATAGCGGCGCGCCCGTGCCCGATCACGCGAACGGCGGGGGGCCGGCCCTGAACAGGGTCGGCCCCCCGCCGTTCGAAGTGGGGTGATCCCGCCGGACGTCAGCTGCCGCTGCGATGGAACCCACGACGCGGCGCCGGCACGGTGTTCAACCGACGCGCACCCGCATTACGGGGCAACGGATTGCGCTTCACGGGCGCGGCAGGAGCCGCCGCCAGGAGCGCGATGAGAGCAACGACCGCGAGGAGGATGAGCGCGGTAGCCATGGTCATCTCCTTCTCTTTCGCCGGGTACTGAATGCACGTCACTACCAAGTGTTACCGGATCGGGACACCTTAAACACGAGCGGTAGTCGAGGAGTGTCGCACCGGACGTCGCGTGACCATCAAATGCCGCACTGTGATCGGTCGTTGTGCAGGTCGGATCAGGGAGGCGGCACCGGACCGGGCGGCGACACACCGAAGGCCGGACGCCAAAAGCGCCCGCCGGGCAGAGCCTGACGGGCGCCGAGGAAGTAGTCGACGTCGCGCTCGAACCGGACCCCCGGCACGACACGCCGCACGTGCGCCCATATGCCGGGCGCCACACGGTACTCACCCGCGACCATCCACGGATCGTCACCCAGCACGAAGAGGTGCCGAATCGCCAGGAACTGCCCCCGCGCAAGGCAAACGGACTCGACCAGCTCCTCGTCCGCACCACCGAAGCCGGTCAGATCCCAGGCCAGGTTGTACCCGTCGGCGAATGGATAGTCGCTGCTCACCGCCTCAAGCTAGGCGCCCCCACAACCGCCCCGCACCTGCTTTTCGGGGGGTGGGGGGTGGGTGGGCGTTGCTGGGCGGGGGTGGTCCGCCGGGCGGGGGCGGGGGCGGGGGGTGTGCGGGGTGCCCATGGTCCGGGTCAGAGCTGGTTTGGTGGTTTCCCGCCGGTCTCATCGTCTCTTCGTGGCGGGCCGGTCCCTCAAGGGCGCTCCTCCTTCGTCGTCGCGTCGCTTCGCGATGGCCTTCGGCCACCCTTGACCGACCGCCCCACCACGAAAAGCCG
>NZ_JBVHZI010000027.1:0-49400 GCF_055574495.1 Streptomyces sp. NPDC029836
GGGGGGGGGGGGGGGGGGGGGGGGGGGGGGGGGGGGGGGGGGGGGGGGGGGGGGGGGGGGGGGGGGGGGGGGGGGGGGGGGGGGGGGGGGGGGGCCGGGGGGGGGGGTGCCGTCCGGGATGGGCATGATTTATGGCGCCCTTTCCGGGTCTGAGTGTGCGGGCGGCACCGGGCGCCAACAAATCACGTTTTACATCCCGGACGGCACCCCACCCCGTCCCCGCCCTCGGGTACGGGTCGAGCCCGGGGGGCGGGTCGCTTCGTCCCCGCTTCGGGCGCTGGTTGGGGGGTCAGTAGGACTTGGGGAGGCCCAGGGTTTGGTGGGAGATGAAGTTGAGGATCATTTCGCGGCTTACCGGGGCTATGCGGGAGACGCGGGCGGCGGTGATCAGGGAGGCCAGGCCGTACTCGCGGGTGAGGCCGTTGCCGCCCAGGGTGTGGACGGCCTGGTCGACCGCCTTGACGCAGGCTTCGGCGGCGGCGTACTTGGCCATGTTCGCCGCCTCGCCCGCGGCCATGTCGTCGCCCTCGTCGTAGAGGTGGGCGGCCTTCTGCATCATGAGGCGGGCGAGTTCGAGTTCGATGTGGGCGACCGCGAGCGGGTGCGCGATGGCCTGGTGGCTGCCGATGGGCTCGCGCCAGACCTGGCGGGTCTTCGCGTAGTCGACGGCCTTGGTGAGGGCGTGGCGGCCCATGCCGATGGCGAAGGCCGCCGTCATGATCCGCTCGGGGTTGAGGCCGGCGAAGAGCTGGAGGAGGCCGGCGTCCTCGTCGCCGACGAGGGAGGCCGCGGGCAGGCGGACCTCGTCCAGGGTGAGTTCGAACTGTTTCTCCGCCGCCTGGAGTTCCATGTCGATGACGGTCCGGCCGAAGCCGGGGGTGTCGCGGGGGACGATGAACAGGCACGGCTTGAGGGCCGGTGCGGCCCCGCTGGATGACGCGGTTTCGGTGCGACCGACGATCAGGGTGGCGTCGGCGATGTCCACGCCGGAGATGAAGACCTTGCGGCCGGTGAGGATCCAGTCGTCGCCGTCGCGGCGGGCGGTGGTGGTGATGCGGTGGGAGTTGGATCCGGCGTCGGGTTCGGTGATGCCGAAGGCCATCGTGCGGGTGCCGTCGGCGAGGCCGGGGAGCCAGGTCTGCTTCTGGTCGGCGGTGCCGAAGCGGGCGATGACCGTGCCGCAGATGGCGGGCGAGACGACCATCATGAGGAGCGGGCAGCCCGCCGCGCCGAGTTCTTCGAGGACGATGGAGAGTTCGGCGATGCCGCCGCCCCCGCCGCCGTACTCCTCGGGCAGGTTGACCCCGAGATAGCCGAGGCCGGCGGCGTCGGCCCACAGTTCGTCGGGGTGACCGCCCTCGCGGGCGACGCGGGCCAGGTAGTCGCGGCCGTACTTGCGGCCGAGGGCGGCCACCGCCGTGCGCAGGGCCTGGTGTTCCTCGGTTTCGACGGTGGGGCTCATGGCTGCGTTTCCTCCTGGACTACGGCGAGCAGGGCACCGAACTCGACCTGTTGGCCGGGGGCGGCGTGGAGCGCGGTGAGCGTGCCGGAGGCGGGAGCGAGGACGCGGTGCTCCATCTTCATGGCCTCCAGCCAGAGCAGGGGCTGCCCGGCGGTGACGGCGGTACCGGGGGCGAGGCCCTCGGCGACGCGGACGACGGTGCCGGGCATGGGGGCGAGCAGGGAGCCGGGCGCGGTGTGGTCCTCGGGTTCGGGGAACCGGGGGACGGGGAGCAGGGTGTGCGCGCCGAGGGGTGAGTCGACGTGGATCTCGCCGGTGTGCGGATTGTGTTTCACGTGAAACACGCGGCGGATCCCGTCGAGTTCGAGGGTGACGAGGGTGGGTCGGGCGGCGAGGACCGTGATGTCGGGGTGGTCGACGAGGACGCCGCCGTGTTGGTAGCGGGCCGTGTACGTGGCGCCGGCCACCGTGTAGCGGCGGGTCTGCGGTTGGGAGCGGACGTTGCGCCAGCCGCCGAGACGGCCGGCGAGGGAGGCGTCCGGGGCGGGGGCCGCCTCGGCGAGGGCGGCGGCGAGGACGGCCGTGGTGGGGTCCGGGGTGCCCGCGGTGAGGGCGGTGAGGTGGCGCTCGTAGAAGCCGGTGTCGGGCTGTCCGGTGGTGAACTCCGGGTGCCGCAGGGAGCGTACGAGGAGGTCCCGGTTGGTGGTCAGGCCGTGGACGCGGGCCCCCGCCAGGGCGTGGGCGAGGACGCGGACGGCTTCGGCGCGGGTCGGGGCGTGGGCGATGACCTTGGCGAGCATCGGGTCGTAGTGCACGCCGACGGTGTCCCCGGCGGCGAAGCCGGTGTCGACACGGAGGCCGCCGGGGACGTCCAGGGTGTGCAGGACGCCCGTCTGGGGCCGCCAGTCGTGGGCCGGGTCCTCGGCGTAGAGGCGGGCCTCGACGGCGTGGCCGGTGGGCTCGGGCGGGGTGGGCGGCAGGGCGGCGCCCTCGGCGACGCGCAGTTGGTGGGCCACCAGGTCGAGGCCGAAGACGGCCTCGGTGACGGGGTGTTCCACCTGGAGGCGGGTGTTCATCTCCAGGAAGTACGGGCGGCCGTCGGCGGTGACGAGGAACTCGACGGTACCGGCGCCCTCGTAGGACACGGCGCGGGCGGCGGCGACGGCGGCCTCGTGGAGGCCGGCGCGCAGGGCGTCGGACAGGCCGGGTGCGGGGGCCTCCTCGATGACCTTCTGGTGCCGGCGCTGGAGGGAGCAGTCGCGGGTGCCGAGCGCCCAGACGGTGCCGTGGGCGTCGGCGAGGACCTGCACCTCCACGTGCCGGCCGCGCTCCACGTACGGCTCGGCGAAGACCTCGCCGTCCCCGAAGGCGGAGAGGGCTTCGGCGGAGGCGGCGTCCAGGGACTCCTTGAGCGTGTCGAGGTCCCGTACGACGCGCATGCCGCGGCCGCCGCCGCCCGCCGCGGCCTTGAGCAGGAGGGGCAGGTCGGCGGCAGTGGCGGCGGCCGGGTCGACGGGGTCGAGGAGGGGGACGCCGGCGGCGCGCATGAGGTCCTTGGCCCGGGTCTTGGAGGCCATCGCCTCGATCGCCTCGGGGGGCGGGCCGATCCAGGTCAGGCCGGCGGCGCGGACCCGGCGGGCGAAGTCGGCGTTCTCGGAGAGGAATCCGTAGCCGGGGTGGACGGCGTCGGCGCCGGCCGTGCGGGCGGCCTCGATCAGCAGGTCGGCGCGCAGGTAGGTGTCGGCGGGGGCGGCGCCGGGCAGCCGGACGGCGGCGTCGGCGGACCGGACGTGCAGGGCGTCGGCGTCGGGGTCGGAGTGGACGGCGACGGTGGCGAGGCCGAGGGCGCGGGCCGTGCGCAGGATCCGTACGGCGATCTCGCCCCGGTTCGCGACGAGGAGGGAGGTGATGGTCATCTGCGGGCTCACATCCGGAAGACGCCGAAGCCGCCACGGGCGCCCTCGACGGGGGCGTTGTGGACGGCCGACAGGCACAGGCCGAGGACGGTGCGGGTGTCGCGGGGGTCGATGACGCCGTCGTCGTACAGCCGCCCGGACAGGAACGTCGGCAGGGACTCGGATTCGATCTGGGCCTCCACGAAGGCGCGCATCCCGGCGTCCTGTTCCTCGTCGTACGGGAGGCCCTTCGCGGCGGCGGACTGCCGGGACACGATGGACAGGACGCCGGCGAGTTGGGCCGGGCCCATGACGGCGGACTTCGCGCTGGGCCAGGCGAAGAGGAAGCGGGGCTCGTAGGCCCGGCCGCACATGCCGTAGTGGCCGGCGCCGTAGCTGGCGCCGATGAGGACGGACAGGTGCGGGACGCGGGAGTTGGAGACCGCGTTGATCATCATCGAGCCGTGTTTGACGATGCCGCCCTGCTCGTACTCCTTGCCGACCATGTAGCCGGTGGTGTTGTGGAGGAACACGAGCGGGATGTCGCGCTGGTTGGCGAGCTGGATGAACTGGGCGGCCTTCTGCGACTCGGCGCTGAACAGCACGCCCTGGGCGTTGGCGAGGATGCCGACCGGGTAGCCGTGCAGCGTGGCCCAGCCGGTGACGAGGCTGGGTCCGTAGAGGGGCTTGAACTCGTCGAAGTCGGAGGCGTCGACGATGCGGGCGATGACCTCGCGCGGGTCGAAGGGCGTCTTGAGGTCCGGCGGGACGATCCCGAGGAGTTCCTCCGGGTCGTACAGGGGCTCGGCGGCGGCCGGCGGGTCCTGGTACGGCTTGCGGTGGTTGAGGCGGGCCACGATGCGGCGGGCCTGGCGGATCGCGTCGTACTCGTCGAGGGCGTAGTGGTCGGCGAGGCCGGAGGTCCGGGCGTGCATGTCGGCGCCGCCGAGGGACTCGTCGTCGCTCTCCTCGCCGGTGGCCATCTTGACCAACGGCGGACCGCCGAGGAACACCTTCGAACGGTCCTTGATCATGACGGTGTGGTCGGACATGCCGGGGATGTACGCGCCGCCCGCGGTGGAGTTGCCGAAGACGACGGCGACGGTCGGGATGCCGGCGGCGGAGAGCCGGGTGAGGTCGCGGAAGATCGCGCCGCCCGGGATGAAGATCTCCTTCTGGGAGGGCAGGTCGGCGCCGCCGGACTCGACGAGGCTGACGCAGGGCAGCCGGTTCTGCCGGGCGATCTCGTTGGCCCGCAGGGCCTTCTTCAGGGTCCAGGGGTTGCTGGCGCCGCCGCGGACGGTGGGGTCGTTGGCGGTGATCAGGCACTCGACGCCCTCGACGGTGCCGATGCCGGTGACCATGGAGGCGCCGACCGGGTAGTCGCTGCCCCACGCCGCGAGCGGCGACAGCTCCAGGAACGGGGTGTCGGGGTCGAGGAGCAGCTCGACGCGTTCGCGGGCCAGGAGCTTGCCGCGGTCGCGGTGGCGGGCCGTGTACTTCTCGCCGCCGCCCGCGAGGGCCTTGTCGTGTTCGGCGCGCAGGGCGTCGAGGCGTTCCAGGGCGGCCGTACGGGCCGTCGCGTGCTCGGGGCTACGGGGGTCGACGGTGGTACCGAGGCGGGTCATGGACGGGTCCCCTCCGGGGCGGGCGGGAAGTCGGTCGGAGCGGCGGGGCCCTCCGGGGGCGGCGGGGGGTCGGTCGGAGCGGCGGGGCCCTCCGGGGGCGGCGGGAGGTCGGTCGGGGTGGCGGGCCGGGGGGCGTTCGGGGGTGGCAGGAGGTCGGTCGGGATGTCGAGTCGGCGGGCGCGGAGCCATTCGCCGAGGGCCTTGGCCTGCGGGTCGAATCGGTGGCCGGAGGCGACGCCGGCGCCGAGGATGCCGGTGACGGTGAAGTTCAGGGCGCGCAGGTGGGGCAGTACGTGGCGGGTGACGGGGAGCTGCGCGGTCTCGGGGAGCAGGGCGCGCAGCACGTCCACGGTGAGCGTGCGGAGCAACCAGTCCCAGGCGGGGTCGCTCTCCACCCAGACGCCGATGTTGGCGTCGCCGCCCTTGTCGCCGCTGCGCGCGCCGGCGACCGCGCCGAGGGGGGCGCGGGTGGTGGGGGGCGGCGGGGTGCGCGGGCGCGCCGGGCTCTCCGGGTGTTCCGGACTCGGCGGGGGTGTGGAGTCCGGCGGGTTCTCCCCCGCCGGGGCGGGGGGTGCTTCCGGTGGCTGTGGTGCCGGGCGCCGTCGCGGGGGGCTCGGGATGGGGAGGCGGGTGCCATCGGGGAGGACGGCGGTGTGGGGGACGGCGTCGGCCGCGATGGGGGCCGAGGTGAAGACCCCGTACGGCTGGGCCGGTCCCGGTGGGGCGGTGACGTGGAACCCGGGGTAGCTGCCGAGGGCGAGTTCCACGGCCGCCGAGGTCAGCGCGCGGCCGACCCGGTCCGGGGACGGGTCGCGGACGACCAGGCGCAGCAGGGCGCTCGCGGTCTCCTCGGTGTCGGCGTCCTCGTGGTCGGTACGGGCGAGGGTCCAGGTGGCGCTCTCCACCCCCGCGAGGAGCTCCGCGAGTTGTTCGCGGACCAGGGCGGCCTTGGCTTCGATGTCCAGGCCGGTCAGGACGAAGACCACCTCGTTGCGCCAGCCGCCGATGCGGGTCACGCCCACCTTGAGGGTGTCCGGCGGGGCCTCGCCGCGGACCCCGCTGACCCGGACCCGGTCGCGCGCCGCGGCGGTGAGGCGGACGGTGTCCAGGCGGGCCGTCACGTCCGGGCCGAGGTAGCGGGCGCCCTGGGTCTCGTACAGGAGTTGCGCCGTCACCGTGCCCGGGGTGACGGCTCCGCCGGTGCCCGGGTGTTTGGTGATGACGGCCGACCCGTCCTCGGAGATCTCGGCGAGGGGGAAGCCGGGCCGGCGGACGTCGTGGGCGGTGAAGAAGGCGTAGTTGCCGCCGGTGGCCTGGGTTCCGCACTCCAGGACGTGGCCCGCGACGACCGCGCCGGCCAGTCGGTCCCAGTCGTCGGCCGCCCAGTCGAACCACCAGGCGGCCGGCCCGCTGACCAGGGCCGCGTCCGTCACCCGGCCGGTGACGACGACGTCGGCGCCGGCCCGTAGGCAGGCGGTGATGCCGGCCCCGCCGAGGTAGGCGTTGGCGGTGAGCGCGCCCTCCTCGTACGGCGTCAGGTCGTCGCCCTCGACGTGCGCGACGCGGACGGGGACGCCCGCCTCGGCCGCGAGGCCGCGGACGGCGTCGGCGAGACCCGCCGGGTTGAGGCCGCCGGCGTTCGCGACGATCCGTACGCCCCGCTCGTGGGCCAGGGCCAGGGAGTCCTCCAGCTGGCGGACGAACGTCTTCGCGTAGCCGAGGCCGGGGTCCTTCAGGCGGTCGCGGCCGAGGATCAGCATGGTGAGTTCGGCGAGGTAGTCGCCGGTCAGGACGTCGAGGGGGCCGTCGGTCAGCATCTCGCGCATCGCGGCGAAGCGGTCCCCGTAGAAGCCGGAGGCGTTGCCGATGCGCAGGGGGCCGCGGCTCACCGCGACCCGGTCCGGGGACCGCGCCCGGGGCCGGCCGGGCCGGCGAAGGCCTGCGCGATGTCCAGCCACCGGTCGGCGTCGGCGCCGGTCGCCGTCAGCGCGAGGTCGTCACCGTGGGCACGCTGGGTGACCAACAGGCAGAAGTCCAGGGCCGGTCCGGTGACCCGCTGGTCCGCGTCCGGCGGGCCGTACGTCCAGGGTTCGCCGCCGTCCGGCGCCCGCAGTTCCACCCGGAACTCCGCCGGGGGCGCCGGCAGGCCCCGTACCGCGTACGCGTAGTCGCGGGCCCGTACGCCGATCCGGGCGACGTGCCGCAGCCGGCCGGTCGGGACGCGGCTCACGCCGAGGGCGTCGGCGACGTCCTGGCCGTGGGCCCAGGTCTCCATAAGGCGGGCGCCGGCCATCGAGTTGGCCTTCATCGGCGGCCCGTACCAGGGGAACCGGGCGTCGGGCGAGGCCGCGTCGAGGGCGGCGTCGAGGGCGACCCGGCCGGCCCGCCAGCGGTCGAGCAGTTCGTCGGGCGGCAGCGCGGCGCCCTCGGCGGCGCCGTCGTCGACGAAGGAGTCGGGGGCCTTGAGGGCCTCCCGCACCAGCTCACCGAAGCCGTCGGCGTCGGTGAGGGCGAGCAGCGAGGCCCGGTCGGTCCAGTGCAGGTGGGCGATCTGGTGGGCGATGTCCCAGCCGCTCGCGGGCGTGGCCCGCGCCCAGTCGGCGGCGGGCAACTCCGCTACGAGGGAGTCGAGTTCACCACCCTCCGCCCGGAGATCGGCGAAGACGGCGACGGCGGACGGATCGGGCACGGTTGCGCTCCCCTGCTCGGCGTGGGGGGAAGCCTGGCACTCGCGGCAGAAACAATCAAGCATGCTTGCATGATTTCTTGGAGCGACCCCGTCCCGCCCCGCGGACCGACCCCGTCCGGCCGCGCGGACCGCCCCCTTCCCGCCAACCGGGCCAACCGGGCCGCACGGGAAGGGATTTGCCCTAAGGGTCGGTCCGGCCGGGCCAGGGCCCGCCGCGGGCTCCGGGGCGGGTGGAGGGGTTTCGGTCGGGGCGGTCGGAGGGCCGGGGGCGCGCGTGCCGGCGCGTCGATACTGGGGGCTTCGCTCCGGGCCCGGGAGTGCGTCGTCGCAGCCGAACACGTCCATGTCACCTCGACGAAGAGGATGAACCGCCGTGAAGCCAGCCGACCCGTCCGACCCGGCCACCCCGGAAACCCCGCACGCCCCGCACGCCCCGCACGCCCCGCACGCCCCGCACGCCCCGCACGCGGACTCCCTCTACCCCGAGCTCGACGCCGTCGCGCTCGGGGCCTTCGCCGCCGCGCTGGAGAGCGGGGACGCCGGCGGGTTGCCGCCCGCGCGGGCCGCCGAGGTGGCGGCCGTCCGGTCCGTCGCCGTCTTCAGTCGGGGCCGGGTGACCGGCGCCGGCGGGGTACTGCTCGACGCCGCGCTGTGGCGGCGCAAGGGCTCCGGGCCGCGGCCGGTCGTGGTGATGCCCGCGCCGTGGACGAACCTGGGCTGGGTCGCGTACGCGGTCCGGGCCGGCGCGTTCGCGGCCCGCGGCTACGACGTCCTCGCCTACACCCCCCGCGGCTTCGGCGCCTCCGCGGGCCGGGCCGACGCCGCCGGTCCGCTCGACGTCGCCGACGGCAGCCGCGCTCTGGACCACCTGCTGGAACGCGCCGCCGGGCCCGTCACCCGGATCGGGTTCCTGGGCGTCTCCTACGGCGCCGGCATCGGCCTGCTCGTCGCCGCGCACGACCCCCGGGTGGACGCGGTCGGCGCGTTCAGCGGCTGGGGCGACCTCGGCGAGGTCCTCGTGGAGAACGCCACCCGGCGCGTCGGCGCCGTACGGGCCCTGCTGACGGCGGCCGGCCGGGCCCGGCTGAGCCCGGGGACGGAGCGCGCGCTGGAGGACGTACTGGCCGGCCGCGACCTCGACGGCGCCCTGCGCTGGGCGGAGGAACGTTCCCCCTTCGGTCACGTCAAGGAGTTCAACCGGCGCCGGCTGCCGGTCTTCCTCTCCCACGCCTGGCACGAGACGCTCCTCCCGGCGAACCAGACCCTCAAGCTGTTCGACGAACTCACCGGCCCCAAGCGCCTCGTCCTGTCGGTCGGCGACCACGCCGGTCCCGGCGCCGGCGGCCTGCTCGGCCTCCCGGACCGGGTCTGGACGGACGCCCACCGCTGGTTCGACCACCACCTCCTGGGCCGCGCGGCCGGCGGCGCCGACGAGGGTCAGATCGCGGCCGAGGTGATGTGGAGCGGGACCGTCGAGCACCGGCCCACCCGCCACGCCCTCACCCGGCGGACGAGGCGGCTGCACCTGACCGGCGGCGGCCAACTCGCCGACCGGCCCGAGGCGGGCTGGACCGCCGGCCTGCTGTGCGGGGTGGACACCCCGACGGCCGTCGCCGACGAGGTCGTCCGCTCCGGCTACGCGGAGATGGCGGGCCGCCCCAAGGTCTACCCGGCCGGCGACATCGACCGCGCGGTGGCCGCCGTATGGGTCGGCGCCCCCGCCGAGGACACCCTGCGGCTGCGCGGGATCCCCCGGCTGCGGGTCACCTACCGGGCCGCGAACCCGGGTTCCAGTTTCGTCGCCCACCTCATGGACCTGGCGCCCGACGGCTCGGCCCGCCTGGTTACGCACGCGCCGTTCAGCGACCTCCGATCGGCCCCGGACAGCCTGGTCGGCGCGGACATCGAGCTCCAGGCCACCGCGTACGACGTCCCGCGCGGGCACCGCGTGCTGCTGGTGATGGTCGGCCGCGACGCCCTCTACGCCGACGCCAACCTGCCCCGCGCCTCCCTCGCCTTCACCTCGCCCGAGGCCACCCCGTCCTACCTGGACCTCCCGCTGGGCTGAGCCCGGCGCCCCCGGCCCGGCCCCGCCGGGTCCGGGCCGGGGCCGATCGGCCGGAGCGGGTCAGCAGACCTGTCCGGGGCCGGCGGCCGTGGCGCGCAGGAGGTCGCGCAGCAGGTCGAAGTCGATCCGGTCCGGGTGGCGGAAGCGCAGGCAGGCCTTGCCCATGTCGTGCCCGGCGAGGCGTTCGGCGAAGGCGTCCCGGACGTCGGTGCGCATCAGGTAGACGGACACGTACTGCTTCTGGTCGGCCCAGGCGACCTCGCCGGCGGGCTCGCCGGGCCGGACGTACGCGGGCATCCCGTACGCGATGACCTCCTCGAAGCCGGTCAGCTCGGCCCGGCACAGCTCCCGCAGCCGGGTCAGGGCCGGGCGGCGCGCGTCGGGGGCGGCGTCGAGGTAGGCGGCGACGGGGTCGGCGGGGGCCGGGTCGGCGGGTGCGGCGGGGTCCATCAGGACACCCCTTCCTTGGAGCCGGGCTGCGCGCGTCGGCCGAGTTGGGAGCGGACCGCGCCCATGCTGGCCGCGATCACCAGGGCGATGGCGAGGGCGTCCAGGGGCGACATCGCCTGGTTCAGGACCAGGAAGCCGGCGGTCGCCGCGATGGCGGGTTCCAGGCTCATCAGGATGGCGAAGGTGGGGGCGGGCATCCGGCGCAGGGCCAGCAGTTCCAGCGTGTACGGCAGCACCGAGGACAGCACGGCCACGCCGAGGCCCAGCGCCAGGGTGCTCGGCACGAGCAGGGCGGAGCCGGACTCGAAGACGCCCAGCGGCAGTGAGATGACCGCGGCGACGGCCATGGCCAGGGCCAGTCCGTCGGCCTGCGGGAACCGCCGGCCGGTGCGCGCGCTGAAGACGATGTACGCGGCCCACATCGCGCCCGCCCCGATCGCGAAGGCGGCGCCCGCCGGGTCGAGGGAGCCGAACCCGAAGCCGCCCCCGCCGTGTCCGGAGAGCAGGACGACGCCGCCGAGGGCGAGGCCCGCCCACAGCAGGTTCACCAGGCGCCGCGAGACGATCACCGACAGGGCCAGCGGGCCGAGGACCTCCAGGGTCACGGCGGGGCCGAGCGGGATGCGGTCGATGGACTGGTAGAAGAGGCCGTTCATGCCGGCCATGGCCACGCCGAAGGCCACGACGGTGCCCCAGTCGGAGCGGCTGTAGCCGCGCACCTTGGGCCGGCAGATGAGCAGCAGCACCAGTGCGGCGGCGGCCAGCCGCAGCGTGACGACGCCGGCCGCGCCCGCCCTCGGCATGATCATGACCGCGAGGGCGGCCCCGAACTGCACCGAGATCCCGGCCGACACCACCAGCGCCACCGGCCCGAACCGGGCCCGGGCGGACGTCGGGGCGGGCCCGGCGGGGGCCGGCCGCGCGGCCCCGGTGGCGGACGCGCCCGCGGTGGCGGTGGCGGATGTTTCCGGGGAGGACGGTGAGGTCGTCGGGGACGAGGAGGGTGCGGGCATGAAACCAGCCTAAGGGGTACGTAAGGGCCGTGACGCGGTGTCCTTCCTTACAGCCCTTGCGCCAGGAGTTCCGCCAGGTGCCGGGCCCGGTGCCCGCCGAGCTGGGCGATCTGGGTCCGGCAGGAGAACCCGTCGGCGAGGACCGCCGCGTCGGGTCCGGCGGCGCGCAGCGACGGCAGCAGTTGTTCCTCCGCGCACGCCACCGACACGGCGTGGTGGCCCGGCTCGAAGCCGAAGTTGCCCGCCAGGCCGCAGCAGCCGCCGCTGAGCCGGCCGGTGAGTCCGGCCCGCTCCCGCAGCCGCCGGTCGGCGGCGTCGCCGAGGACGGCGTGCTGGTGGCAGTGGGTCTGACCGGCGACGGGCCGGTCCAGCCGGGGCGGCGTCCACTGCGGGGCGTACTCCTCCAGGGTCTCCGCGAAGGTGCGCACCGCCGCCGCCAGGCGCCGGGCGCGCGGGTCGTCGGGGAGCAGGGCGGGCAGGTCGGCGCGCAGGGCCGCCGCGCAGCTGGGTTCCAGGACGAGGACGGGTCCGGTCACCTCCCCGAGGGCGTCCAGGGTGCGGCGCAGGACGGTGCGGGCCCGGTCGGGGCGGCCGGTGGACAGCAGGGTGAGTCCGCAGCAGACCCGGCCGCGCGGGACGGCGACGGTGAGCCCGGCCGCCTCCAGGACCCGTACGGCGGCCCGGCCGGCCTCGGGGGCGAGGTGCTCGGTGAACGTGTCGGGCCACAGGGTCACGACGGGCCCCGCACCGGCCCCGGGTCCCGGCCTCCGCCCCCACCACCGGGTGAACGGGGTCCGGGCCACCGCCGGCAGGGGCCGTTCGCGGGTGAGCCCGGGGACGGGCAACAGCCGGGCGGCGGCGTTGACCAGCGGCGCCGCGCGCAGCGCCGCGACCGGCCGGAGCAGGTCGGGGAGGCCGCCGAGCAGGTAGTGGGCGAGCGGGCGGATCCGGCCCGCCCAGTGATGGTGCAGGAACTCGGCCTTGTACGCGGCCATGTCCACGCCGACCGGGCAGTCGCTGCGGCAGCCCTTGCAGCCGAGGCACAGGTCCAGGGCCTCGGCGACCTCGGTGGAGCGCCAGCCGTCGGTGACGATCTCCCCGGCCAGCATCTCGTGCAGCAGCCGGGCCCGGCCGCGCGTGGAGTGCCGTTCGTCGCCGGTGACCCGGTACGTCGGGCACATCACCGACGGCCCGCCGGCCGCCTCGGTGCGGCACTTGGCGACGCCGACGCAGCGGGCGACCTCCCCGGCGAACGGGGTGTCGGGCAGCACGGCGAAGCGGAGGTTCTCGTCGAGCCGGGCGGGCCGCACCAGCATCCCCGGGTTCATGCCGCCGGCCGGGTCCCACAGGTCCTTGTAGGCGCCGAAGAGCCGGATGACCTCGGGGCCGTACGTCTTCGGCAGCAGTTCGGCCCGGGCCTGCCCGTCCCCGTGCTCCCCCGACAGGGAGCCGCCGTGCGCGGCGACCAGTTCGGCGAGTTCCTCCGAGAAGGTCCGGAAGCGGGCCACGCCGGCGGTGGTGACCAGGTCGAAGTCGATCCGGACGTGGACGCAGCCCTCCCCGAAGTGTCCGTACGGGGTGCCGCGCAGCCCGTGCTCCGCCAGCAGGGCGCGGAACGCGCGCAGGTAGGCGCCGAGCCGGGCGGGCGGTACCGCGCAGTCCTCCCAGCCGGGCCAGGCCATGGTGCCGTCGGGCATCCGGGTGGCCGTCCCGGCCGCGTCCTCCCGGATCCGCCACAGGGCGCGCTGCGCCGCCGGGTCGGTGACGAGCAGCGCGTCGACGGTGTCGGCGGCCCGCAGCAGGGTGCGGGCGGCGCCCTCGTCGGGCATCTCCACGAACAGCCAGGCGCCGCCGGCGGGGAGCCCCGGGGCCCCGCGGACCAGGTCCCGGGCCATCCCCTCGACGGTGAGCGGCCCGTACGGCAGGAGCCCGGCGGCGGCGTCGGCGGCCGCGCCCTCGTCGGCGTACCCGAGGACGGCGAGGACGGGCGCGGGCGGCAGTGCGACGAGGCGCACCACCGCCTCGGTGACCACGCCGAGGGTGCCCTCGCTGCCGCAGAAGGCGCGGGCGGCGCCGACGCCGCGTTCGGGCAGCAGCGCGTCCAGGGCGTAGCCGGAGATCCGCCGGGTGAAGCGGGCGCCGTCCGGGGCGCCGGACGCGGCCGAACCGCCGAAACCCGTACGGAGCACCGCGAGGTTGCCCCCGACGAGTTCCCGCAGCCCGGCGGGCGTGCCGGCCCAGCCGGTGCCGAGCCGGTGGCCGGCGCCCCCGTACGCGGTGACGGACAGCTCGATGACGTTGTCGGCGGTGGTGCCCCGGGCGACGGAGTGGGCGCCGCAGGCGTTGTTCCCGATCATCCCGCCGAGGGTGCAGCGGGAGTGCGTGGAGGGGTCGGGGCCGAAGGTGAGCCCGTGCGGGCGGGCCGCTTCGGTCAGCCGGTCGAGGACCAGCCCGGGTTGGACGACGGCCGTCCGGGCCGCGGGGTCGAGGGAGACGAGGGCGTTCATGTGCCGGGTGAGGTCGAGGACCACGCCGGTGCCGGTCGCCTGCCCGGCGATGGAGGTGCCACCGCCGCGCGGCACGACGGGGACCCCGGCGTCGGCGCAGATCCGCAGGGCGGTGGCCACGTCCTCGGCGTCGCGCGGGGTGACCACGCCGACCGGGACGCGGCGGTAGTTCGAGGCGTCCATGGTCACCAGTGCGCGGGCGGCGGCCCCGAAGTCGACCCCGCCGCGCAGGTTCGCCCGCAATGTCCGTTCCAGTTCCCCGGGTGTCGTCACGGCGCCCACCCTGCCACCGCGCCGGCGTGTCTCATTCGCTGGACGCGTTTCCGGTGCGCGGACCCGGACCCGATACGCTCCGCTCGTGGCTGAGATCCAGATTCCCGCTGACATCAAGCCCGCCGACGGACGCTTCGGCGCGGGCCCCTCCAAGGTGCGGACCGAGGCGCTGGACGCCCTCGCCGCCACCGGTACCTCCCTGCTCGGAACCTCCCACCGCCAGGCCCCGGTCAAGAACCTGGTCGGCTCGGTGCGCGAGGGCCTGCGGGACCTCTTCTCCCTTCCCGAGGGCTACGAGGTGATCCTGGGCAACGGCGGCTCCACCGCCTTCTGGGACATCGCGACCCACGGACTGATCGAGCAGAAGTCCCAGCACCTGACCTTCGGCGAGTTCTCGTCCAAGTTCGCCAAGGCCGCCAAGCTCGCGCCGTGGCTGGACGCGCCGTCCGTGATCTCCTCCGACCCGGGCACGCACCCCGAGCCGGTCGCCGAGGCGGGCGTGGACGTGTACGCGTACACGCACAACGAGACCTCGACGGGTGTCGCGGCGCCGATCAAGCGCGTCGCCGGCGCCGACGAGGGGGCGCTCGTCCTGGTGGACGCGACCTCGGGCGCCGGTGGCCTGCCGGTGGACATCACCGAGTCCGACGTCTACTACTTCGCGCCGCAGAAGTCCTTCGCCTCCGACGGCGGCCTGTGGCTGGCGGCGTTCTCGCCGGCGGCCCTGGAGCGCGCGGCCCGCGTGCACGCCTCCGGCCGGCACGTCCCGGAGTTCTTCTCGCTGCCGACGGCGATCGACAACTCGCTGAAGAACCAGACGTACAACACCCCGGCGCTGTCCACGCTCTTCCTGCTGGACCAGCAGCTGCGGTGGATGAACTCCCAGGGCGGCCTGGAGTTCACGACCGGCCGTACGGCGGCCAGCGCGCGGAACCTGTACGGCTGGGCCGAGGCCTCGAAGTACGCGAGCCCGTTCGTCCAGGACGTCGCCAAGCGGTCCGCCGTCATCGGCACGATCGACTTCTCGGACGACATCGACGCGGCCGCGGTCGCCAAGGTGCTGCGCGCGAACGGCGTCGTGGACACCGAGCCGTACCGCAAGCTCGGCCGCAACCAGCTGCGCGTCGCGATGTTCCCGGCCATCGACCCGGCGGACGTGCAGGCGCTGACCGCGTGCGTCGACTACGTGATCGAGCAGCTCTGACCCGACCGACGGGCCCACCGGCCCGCCCCGCCCGGAGCCCCCGGTGACCTCGCGTCACCGGGGGCTCCGGCGTTCCCGGGGCGCCCGCAACCCACTCCTCCGTCGGGACCAAGGTCCCAAAAATGGGGGCAAAGCCGCAGTAAACAACGGCCCCTTGGAGGCCCTGCCGCCTGCCGCTTCGCGCCGGGGGACCTTCGACCACCCCCTCCCCCGCCCCTCGGGAGCCCTGCAACCGGGCGCCCCGGATGTCCCTCATGTCTGGTGTGCCGGGAAACATCCCGGCCCGTTCACGAGGAGATTTCATGCGCAAGGCACTCAGCATCTCGGCGATCGTCCTCGCCTCGTCGATGGCCCTCGGCGGCACCGCGACCGCCTTCGCCGCCGACACCACCTCGCCGGCGACCGACTCCAGCCCCACCGCCCGCCCGACGCAGACCGGCCTGAAGCTGTCGACCTCGGCGGCCAAGCCCGGCGACTCGATCTCGTTCGAGATGCGGGTGCCGGACGGCTCGACGCACCTGTCCGTCTCCTCCGAGGCCCTGGGCGACGTACGGATGACGGACGGCCGGGGCGGCACCGCCAAGGTCGCCGACGTCAAGGAGGGCAGCTACGGCGTCTCCCTGACCGGCACCGGCCCCGACGGGGCCGGGCTCCAGGCCACCGCCCGGATCGTCGTCAAGGCGGCCGCCCCGAAGCCCACCCCGGCGCCGTCCACCCTCCGGTTGTCCCAGGACTCCGGCCGGCCCGGCGACCGGATCACCGTCACCGTGCGGACCACCGCGAAGGACGCCGCCGTCAAGTCCGCGGCGTTCACCGGCGGACAGGTCGACCTGAAGGGCGACGGCAAGGGCACCTTCACCGGCACCGCCACCGTCGCCCCGGACGTCAGGACCGGCTACTACGGCGTCGACGCCTACGCGGGCGGCAACAAGTTCGACACCGTGAAGTTCTCCACCGAGGGCAAGACCACCCCGGAGGTGAAGCCCGTGAAGCCGGACGTGAAGCCCGTCCAGCCGCTGCGCCCCAGCGAGCACCGGACGCCCAAGGGCTCCGTGAACACCGGCCAGGCCCCCGCCGGCTCCCCCGTCGGCGCCGACGCCGAGCCCTTCCGTGGCTGAGCGCACCTCCCTCCGCCCGGGCGGCCGGCGCACCCACCGTGCGGCCGCCCGGGCCGGGGCCCGGCCCCTTGCCCTCGTCCCCGCCCTCGTCCTGGTGCTCGGCGCCGCGTCGGCCGGCTGCTCGGGCGGCGCCGGCGCCGCGCGGGCCGCCGGACCCAGTGGCCCCGCCGCCCCGGCCGCCTCCGTCCTCGGGCCTGCCGTACCGGACCGGATCGAGATCCCCGACCTCAAGGTCGACGCCCCTCTCGACACCGTGGACCTCGACGCCCGGGGCGTCATGCGGGAACCCGACTTCGCCAAACCCGACGACGCCGCCTGGTACCGGCAGGGCCCCACCCCCGGCGAGCGGGGCGCCGCCGCGATCGTCGGCCACATGGACACCCCGCAGACCCCCGAGGCCGTCTTCTTCAACCTCAAGGAACTGAAGAAGGACCAGAAGATCGAGGTCCACCGCACCGACGGCACCACCGCCGTCTTCGCCGTCGACGCGGTCGACACCTTCAAGAAGGACGCCTTCCCCACCGACCGCGTCTACGGCGACACCCACGGCCGGGCCGAACTGCGCCTGATCACCTGCGGTGGCGACCTCACCGCCGACCGCCACTGGGACGCGAACGTCGTCGTGTTCGCGCACCTCACGGGCAAGGCCTAGCCCCGTACGCGATACCTTCAGCAGTTCGGGGCAGGCTCGGGGGTTCCGGGCCGGCGAGTTCTTGGAGGCAGCGGCGTGAGCGTGCGAGTGACGGCGGCACAAAGTGGCGTGGACCCCTTCGGGACCGCACGACTGCGGCGCGGGGTGCTCGACGCCTGGGGCGCGGGCCCGGCCCGGTTCCGGGAGGACGCCAACGCCGAGGAGGACCTTGCGCTCGGCGGCTACCGGGACCGGCTCGTCGTCGAACTGGCGCAGAACGCCGCCGACGCGGCCGCCCGCGCCAAGGTCCCCGGCCGGCTGCGGCTGACCCTGCACCCCGGCGAGGGCGGCCACGCCGTGCTCGCCGCCGCCAACACCGGGGCCCCGCTGGACGCGACGGGCGTGGAGTCGCTGAGCACCCTGCGGGCCTCCGCCAAACGCGAGGCGGGCGGCGCCGGCGAGACCGTCGGCCGTTTCGGCGTCGGCTTCGCCGCCGTCCTGGCCGTCTCCGACGAACCGGCGGTGCTCGGCCGGCACGGCGGCGTGCGCTGGTCCCTCGCCGAGGCCCGCGAAATGGCCCGGGACGCCTCCAACGGCAGCCCCGGCCTCGGCGACGAACTGCGCCGCCGCGACGGCCACGTCCCGCTGCTGCGACTGCCGTTGCCCGCCGAGGGCACCGCGCCCGAGGGCTACGACACCGTCGTCGTCCTGCCGCTGCGCGACGCCGCCGCCGAGGAACTGGTGGAGCGGCTGCTGGCCGGCATCGACGACGCCCTGCTCCTCACCCTGCCCGGGCTGCGCGAGGTCGTCGTGGAGACCCCGGCCGCCGGACACCGCGTGCTGTACCGCACCACCGACGGCCCGTACACCGTCATCGAGGACTCCACCTCCGGCACCCACCGCTGGCGCACCGTGCGCCACAGCGGCCCCATCGAGCGGGAACTCCTCGCGGGCCGGCCCGTCGAGGAACGGCTGCGCCCCGTCTGGACGGTGACCTGGGCCGCCCCCGTCGACGCCGACGGCGCCCCCCGGCGTCCCCGTACCGCGCCCGTCGTGCACGCGCCGACCCCCACCGACGAACCGCTCGGCATCCCCGCCCTGCTCATCGCCTCGCTGCCGCTCGACACCTCGCGCCGGCACCCCGCCCCGGGGCCCCTGACCGACTTCCTGGTGGAGCGGGCGGCCGACGCGTACGCCGAACTCCTGGGCGCCTGGGACCCGGTGACCACCGCCCTCGTGGACCTGGTGCCCGGCCCCCTCGGCAAGGGCGAACTCGACGGGTCCCTGCGCGCGGCCGTCCTGCGGCGCCTGCCCCGCACCGCCTTCCTCGCCCCGGCGGTCCCCGCCGAGGAGAGCGCCGCCGAGGACGCTGAAAACGCCGAGGGTGCCGAACCCGGCGGCCGGGCCGCCCTGCGCCCCTTCGAGGCCGAGGTCGTCGAAGGGGCGGGCGCCGACACCGTACGGGTCCTCGCCGAGGTGCTGCCGACCCTGCTGCCCGCCGGGCTGGAACGCCGCCCCGAGCTGCGCACCCTCGGGGTCGGCCGGCTGCCGCTGGGGGACGCCATCGAGCGGATCGCCGGCATCGAGCGCACCCCGCGGTGGTGGCACCGGCTCTACGACAGCCTCGCCGGCGTCGACCCCGACCGGCTCTCCGGGCTGCCCGTCCCGCTCGCCGACGGCCGCACCGCGATCGGCCCGCGCCACCTGCTGCTGCCCGGCACCGACACCCCCACCGACCTGGCCCGGCTGGGCCTGAAGGTGGCCCACCCGGACGCCGCGCACCCGCTGCTGGAGAAGCTCGGCGCCCTGCCCGCGACCCCGCGCGCCGTCCTGACGACCCCGCAGATCCGGGCGGCCGTCGCCGGCTCCCTCGACGTCGGGGAGATTTGGGACGAGGACGCCCTCGACGCCGACGAACTCGCCGAGGTCGTCCTGACCCTGGTCCGCGACGCCGGCCTGGCCGCCGGCGACGAGCCCTGGCTGGGCGCGCTGGCCCTGCCCGACGAGGACGGCGAACTCACCCCGGCCGGCGAACTCCTGCTCGCCGGCAGCCCCTTGGCCTCCGTACTGCGCGAGGACGAAATCCCCTACCTGGACGCCGAGTTGGCCGAGCGGTGGGACGCCGAAACGCTGGCCGCCTGCGGGGTACTGACCGCCTTCCAGCTGGTCCGCGCCACCGACGTCGTCCTCGACCCCGACGAAATGGAGCCCCGCGACGGGGACTTCGCCGAGCCTGACGACGTCGGCCTGCTGGACGCCGTCGATGTCTGGTGCGAGGACCTCCTCGACCAGTTCCCCGACACCCCCGTCCCGCCGGTGGCCACCGAGCTCGTCGCCGTCCGCGACCTCGACCTCGTCGACGACGACCGCTGGCCGCAGGCCCTGGCGATGCTGGCGCAGCCCCCGCTGCGCGACGCCCTCGTCCAGCCGGTGCGGATCCTGCTCCCCGACGGCACGACGCAGTCGGTGCGCCCGTACACCGCCTGGTGGCTGCGCGACCACCCGGTGCTCGACGGCCGCCGCCCCGCCGGACTGCGCGCGGCGGGCGGGGATCCGCTGCTGGAGGGGCTGTACGCGCCGGCCGACGCGACCGGCTTCGAGGACGAGCAGGTGCTGCGGGCACTCGGCGTACGCACCACCGTGCGGGCCCTGCTGGAGGAGCCCGGCGGCGCGGCCGAGCTGCTGGCCCGGCTCGCCGACCCGGACCGCGAGGTGACGGGCGGCCGGCTGCACGGCCTGTACGGGGCGCTGGCCGATCTGGACCCGGAGCAGGTGACGCTGCCGGACGAGCTGCGGGCCGTGGTGGACGGCGAGGTCGTCGTGGTCGACGCGGCGGACGCGCTCGTCGCGGACGCCCCCGACCTGCTGCCGCTGACCGCCGGCCTGCCGCTGCTGCCGGTGGCACCGGCCCGGGCGGCCGACCTGGCGGACCTGCTCCAGGTGCGGCGCCTTTCGGACACCGTCCCGGCGGAGGTGACCACCCCGGGCGAGGAGCACGAGGTACCGGAGTCCGTACGGGTCCTGCTGGGGCCGGCGACCCCGCCGACGTACCTGGAGCACGAGGAGCTGATCGCGGGCGGCGTCGAGCTGGACTGGCGCCGCACCCCGGACGGCACCCTGCACGCGGCCACCCTGGAGGGCGTCGCGGCCGGCCTGGCCTGGGCGGCGCACCAGTGGCCCCGCCGCTTCGAGGTCGCGGCCCTGCTGGAGGACCCGTCGCGCACGGCGGAACTGGCCCGCGACCGCTGGTTCGACTGACGCCCGTACGGCGGCCCGGACGGTGACGCCCGGGCCGCCGCGCTACGCCGGGAACCTGCGGTCGACCCAGCGGAACCCGCACTCGATCAGGGCCGCGGCCCCGACGGCGATGGCGACCGCGATCCACGGCATGGTCACGCCCACCAGCTTGAGCTGGAAGAACTCCTGGAGCCACGGCACGACCAGGACGATCAGGAAGGCGCCGCCCATCGCGCCGACCAGTCCGACGCGCCACCACGTGTACGGGCGGGCGATGATCGCCAGGACCCACATCGAGGTCAGGAACAGGGTCAGCGTCGCCGCGCTGGTCTCGGCGTTCAGGGCGTCCGGGCCGGTGTAGTGGGCGCGGGCGACGACGTAGGTGATGAAGGTGGCCGTGGCCGCGATGACGCCGCCGGGGATGGCGTAGCGCATGACCCGTTTCACGAAGTGCGGCTTGGCGCGCTCCTTGTTCGGGGCCAGCGCGAGGAAGAACGCCGGGATGCCGATGGTCAACGTCGACAGCAGGGTCAGGTGGCGCGGCAGGAACGGGTACTCGACCTGCGAGCAGACCACGAGGACGGCCAGCAGCACCGAATAGACCGTCTTGGTGAGGAAGAGCGTGGCGACGCGGGTGATGTTGCCGATGACGCGGCGGCCCTCGGCGACCACGGACGGCAGGGTGGCGAAGCTGTTGTTGAGCAGGACGATCTGGGCGACGGCCCGGGTCGCCTCGGAGCCGGAGCCCATGGAGACGCCGATGTCGGCGTCCTTGAGGGCGAGGACGTCGTTGACGCCGTCGCCGGTCATGGCGACGGTGTGGCCGTTGGACTGGAGGGCGCCGACCATGTCCCGCTTCTGCTGCGGGGTGACCCGGCCGAAGACCGAGTTCCCGTCGAGGACGGCGGCCATCCCGGTGCGTTCGGTGGGCAGCCCCCGGGCGTCGACGGTGTTCTGGGCGCCGGGCAGGCCGAGCTTGCCGGCGACCGCGCCGACGGAGACGGCGTTGTCACCGGAGATGACCTTGGCCTTGACGTCCTGGTCCTCGAAGTAGCGCAGGGTGTCGGCGGCGTCGGGGCGCAGCCGCTGTTCGAGGACGATCAGGGCGGTGGGCCGGGCGCCGGCGGCGACGGCGGCGTCGTCGAGTTCGCGGGTGGCGCGGGCCAGCAGCAGGACGCGCAGGCCCTGCTCGTTGAGGCCGTCGATCTCCTCCAGCGCGGGGTCTCCGGCGGGCAGGAGGACGTCGGGGGCGCCGAGCAGCCAGGTGTTGTTCTCGCCGTCGCCCTCGCTGAAGCTGGCGCCGCTGTACTTGCGGGCGGAGGAGAACGGCAGCGACTCGGTGCAGCGCCACTCGGCGCTGTCGGGGTAGGCGTCGATGATGGCCTGGAGGCTGGCGTTGGGGCGGGGGTCGGACTCGCCGAGGGCGCCGAGGACCTTCTTGACGTGGCCGGGGTCCGCGCCGCCGAGCGGACGGAGCTCGGTGACGTCCATGCCGCCCTCGGTGAGGGTGCCGGTCTTGTCGAGGCAGACGACGTCGACACGGGCGAGGCCCTCGATGGCGGGCAGTTCCTGCACGAGGCACTGCTGGCGGCCGAGCCGGATGACGCCGATGGCGAAGGCGACGGAGGTGAGGAGGACGAGCCCCTCGGGGATCATCGGGACGATGCCGCCGACGGTGCGGGCGATGGCGTCCTTGAGGTTGTTCTCCTTGACGACGAGCTGGCTGATGATCAGCCCGATCGAGGTCGGGATCATCATCCAGGTGACGTACTTGAGGATGGTGGAGATGCCGGAGCGCAGCTCGGAGTGGACGAGGGTGAAGCGGGAGGCCTCTTCGGCCAACTGGGCGGCGTAGGCCTCGCGGCCGACCCTGGTGGCGGTGAAGGCGCCGCCGCCGGCGACGACGAACGAGCCGGACATGACCTGGTCGCCGGGCTTCTTCAGGACGGGGTCGGCCTCGCCGGTGAGCAGGGACTCGTCGATCTCCAGGCCGTCGGCCTCGCCGACGACGCCGTCGACGACGACCTTGTCGCCGGGGCCGAGTTCGATGACGTCGTCGAGGACGATCGCGGAGGTGGAGATCTCCGCGGTGGCTCCGTCGCGCCGGACGCTGGGTTTGGCCTCGCCGATGAGGGCGAGCCCGTCGAGGGTCTTCTTGGCGCGCAGTTCCTGGATGATGCCGATGCCGGTGTTCGCGATGATCACGAAGCCGAAGAGGCTGTCCTGGATGGGCGCGACGATCAGCATGATCACCCACAGGACGCCGATGATGGCATTGAAGCGGGTGAAGACGTTCGCGCGGACGATCTCGGTGGTGGAGCGCGAGGAGCGGACGGGCACGTCGTTGACGTCCCCGCGGGCGACCCGTTCGGCGACCTGCGCCGCACTGAGCCCCTCCGGTGTGAAGCGGGGTGCGGGCGGTTTGACGGGGTGCACCGGATCGAGTTCGGCTCCCGCGTCGATGGCGGCGCCGGCCCGCTCCGGCCCGCCCTGCTCGGTCTTCGCCCGCTGCGTCATGCTTCCGACCGTAAACGGGGTGCGAACGGTTCACCCGCCGAGCGGTCGGAAGATCCGACCTGAGGATGAGCCGAATCCTCCCCTGGTCGCCCGGTGCGCCGCCCGTGTCTCCCCCGCCGCGGCTACCGGTCGGCGTCGGGGTCGGCGGCCGCGGCGGCGGCGTGCCTCTTGAGGGCGGCGTCGCGACCGCGGACGTACCAGACGCCGATGAGGCCGAGGCCGCCGCCGGCCGCGCAGGTCCACAGCCACCACAGCAGCTCGCGGTCGGCGAACCAACCGTAGAACGGGAGCTGGACGACGAAGAGGGCGAACCAGAGGATCGTTCCGCCCGTGACGGTGGCCACCACCGGACCCTCAAGGGGCTCGGGCGCCTCGTGTGTCGCTGTCCACTTCGCCATGCCGACCAGTCTAGGTGGCCCCTTTCCGGGTCTACGCGCGGAGATGGACTGGCCTCCAGTGATGTGTTCATACTGAAACGGTTTGCCTAAGGCCTGATTCGTTCGTACGAACCACCTAATAGACCAGTTTGAGGACCGCATGAGCACCTCGGCACCCGCCGCGGCCCCCACCACCGGCCTGGACCGCTACTTCAAGATCTCGGAGCGCGGTTCGACCGTCGCCCGCGAGGTCCGGGGCGGTCTGGCCACCTTCTTCGCGATGGCCTACATCATCGTGCTCAACCCGATCATCCTGGGCAGCGCGAAGGACATGTACGGGCACCAGCTCGACGGCGGCCAGCTCGTCACCGCCACCGTCCTGACGGCCGCCTTCACCACCCTGCTCATGGGCGTGATCGGCAACGTCCCGATCGCGCTGGCGGCCGGTCTCGGCGTCAACACCGTCGTCGCCCTCCAGCTCGCCCCCCGGATGAGCTGGCCGGACGCCATGGGCATGGTCGTCCTCGCCGGCTTCGTGGTGATGCTGCTGGTCGCCACCGGCCTGCGCGAGCGGGTCATGAGCGCCGTCCCCCTGGGCCTGCGCAAGGGCATCGCGATCGGCATCGGCCTGTTCATCATGCTGATCGGCCTGGTCGACTCCGGGTTCATCTCCCGCATCCCGGACGCCGCGCACACCACCGTCCCGCTCCAGCTCGGCGGCAACGGCCACCTGCACGGCTGGCCGGTACTGATCTTCGTGGTCGGCGTCCTGCTCACGCTGGCCCTGCTGATCCGCAGGACGCCCGGCGCGATCCTGATCTCCATCGTGGTCATGACCGCGATCGCCGTCGGCGTCCAGCTGATCACCGACCTGCCGGGCCTCGCCTGGGGCCTGACCGTGCCCGAGTGGCCGGGCAACCCGGTGGCCGCGCCCGACTTCGGGCTCGTCGGTCAGGTCAGCCTGTTCGGCGGCTTCGGCAAGGTCGGCCTGGTCACCGGCATCCTGTTCGTCTTCACCGTGCTGCTGTCCTGCTTCTTCGACGCGATGGGCACCATCCTCGGCGTCGGCGACGAGGCCAAGCTGATCGACGCCGACGGCAACTTCCCCGACATCAACAAGGTGCTGCTGGTCGACGGCCTGGCCGTCGCCGCCGGCGGCGCGACCTCGTCCTCGGCCACCACCTGCTTCGTCGAGTCCACGGCGGGCGTCGGCGAGGGCGCCCGGACGGGCCTGGCCAACGTGGTGACGGGCGGCCTCTTCGCCGTCGCGCTGTTCCTCACGCCGCTCGCCACGATGGTCCCCTCCCAGGCCGCCACCCCCGCCCTCGTCGCGGTCGGCTTCCTGATCCTGGCCGGCTCGGTCAAGGACATCGACTGGAGCGACTTCACCATCGCCGTCCCGGCCTTCCTGGCCATGGTGACGATGCCCTTCACCTACTCGATCACCAACGGCATCGGCATCGGCTTCATCAGCTTCTGCGTCCTGCGGGCGGCGACGGGCCGCGGCCGCGAGGTCCCGGTCGCGATGTACGCCGTGTCGGCGGTCTTTGTCTTCTACTACGCGATGCCCGCCCTCGGCCTCACGTAGAGCCCCGCCCTCACGCGGTACCCCGCCCCACGGCCTCACGTGAGGCCGTAGAACTTCTCCGTCTCGTCGACCGCGGTCTTGAACCGCTCGTCGAAGTCATCGCGAATGAGCGTCCGGACGACATAGTCCTGGACGCTCATTCCGCGTTTGGCGGCATGGTGCCGGAGCCGCTCCAGCAGCTCCCCGTCTATGCGCATGCTCAGCACATGTGTCCCCATGCCGAAAGAGTCGGGCCACAGGGTGCGGACGCGGGTCGCTTTCCGCCGCCGGCTCACCCGTACGAGTGACTCGATCCGTGCGGTGTGTCCCACGGCTCCCTCCCCCCGGTGTTCCTTAGGGAGAGTAATGAGTTACTCTAAGGACATGCATGACCTTTCCCACGGCGACGACGCTGCCGCCGTGAACGATCTCCGCTCCGCCGTCATGCGGCTGGGCCGGCGCCTCAAGCACCAACGCGTCGACGAGTCGCTGAGCCCCACCGAGATGTCGGTGCTCGGCACCCTCGCCCGCTGCGGCCATGCCACCCCCGGTGAGCTGGCACGCCGTGAGCACGTCCAGCCGCCGTCGATGACCCGCATCGTCGCGCTGCTGGAGGCCAAGGGACTGGTCACGCTGGAGCCGCACCCCGACGACCGCCGCCAGAAGGTGGTCCGCCAGACCGAGGTGGCCGAAGCGATGCTCGAAGAGAGCCGTCGCAAGCGCAACGCCTTCCTGGCCGGGCTCGCGGCCGAGCTCACCGAGGACGAATGGGCCAAGCTCCGCGAGGCCGCTCCCGTCCTGGAGAAGCTCGCGCACCTGTAGGAACGACGCCTGGAGGCGAACGCTTTTGAGTACGGGAACCGGAGCAAACTCCGCACCCGGCCACACATCCACTCCCACCACCCCCGCGGGCAAGAACTCCATGTTCAGCTCGCTGAAGATCCGGAACTACCGGCTCTTCGCCACGGGCCAGGTCGTCTCGAACACGGGCACCTGGATGCAGCGCATCGCCCAGGACTGGCTGGTCCTCTCGCTGACCGGCTCCGCCTCGGCCGTCGGCATCACCATCGCCCTGCAGTTCCTGCCGATGCTGATGTTCGGCCTCTACGGCGGCGTCCTCGCCGACCGGCTGCCCAAGCGGCCGCTGCTGCTGGCCACCCAGAGCGCCATGGGCCTCACCGGCATCGCGCTCGCCGTCCTCACCCTGGCCGGACACGTCCAGGTCTGGCACGTCTACCTGGCGGCCTTCCTCCTCGGCATGATCACCGTCGTGGACAACCCGGCCCGCCAGACGTTCGTCCCCGAAATGGTCGGCACGGACCAGGTCGCCAACGCGATCAGCCTGAACTCCGCCAACTTCCAGTCCGCGCGGCTGGTCGGCCCGGCGATCGCCGGTGTGCTCATCACCGCCGTCGGCTCCGGCTGGGCCTTCCTGCTGAACGGACTGTCCTTCGCCGCGCCCATCGCCGGCCTGCTCATGATGCGGACCCGGGACCTGCACCCCGTCGCACCGCGGCCCCGCGCCAAGGGACAGCTGCGCGAGGGACTGCGCTACGTCGCGGGCCGACCCGAGCTGATCTGGCCCATCGCCCTCGTCGGCTTCATCGGCACCTTCGGGTTCAACTTCCCGATCTGGCTGTCGGCGTTCGTCAGCGACGTCTTCCACGGCGACGCCGGCACCTACGGACTGTTCAACACCCTCATCGCGGCCGGCTCCCTCGCCGGAGCCCTGCTGGCCGCCCGTCGCGGCCACTCCCGGCTGCGACTGCTGGTGACGGCGGCCGTGCTGTTCGGCGCGCTCCTCACCGTGACCGCCTTCGCCCCCGGGTTCTGGCTGTTCGCGGCGCTGCTCGTGCCCATCGGGGTCTTCGGCCTGACCGTCAACGTCACCGCCAACTCCAGCGTCCAGATGGCCACCGACCCCGAGATGCGGGGCCGGGTCATGGCCCTGTTCATGATGGTCTTCACCGGCGGCACCCCCCTCGGGGCCCCGCTGCTGGGCTGGATCACCGACACCTGGGGCGCCCGCGTCGGCATGGCCGCCGGCGGCCTGATCTCCCTCGTCGCCGCGCTCGCCATAGCCCTCGTCCTGTCCCGGATCGGCAACCTCCGCCTCCGGGTCGGCCGCCGCGGCGTCACCTTCGTCCCCGCGGCCCCGCGCCGCGAACTCGCCACCGCCGCGTGACCCGGCCGGGGGCGGGGTACGGGCTCCCGGCCCTAGGGTCGGGGGCATGAGGCTGTTCGCCGCCGTACTGCCCCCCGCCGGGGCCGCCGCCGAACTGCGCGCGGCCCTCGCGGCGGCCCCCCGACCCGACGGACTGCGCTGGACCGCCCAGGCGGGATGGCACTTCACCCTCGCCTTCCTGGGCGAGGTCCGCGACGAAGTGCTCCCCGACCTGTACGAGCGGCTCGGCCGGGCCGCGGCCCGCACCGCCCCGTTCCCGCTGCGCCTGCACGGCGCCGGGCACTTCGGCGACCGCGCCCTGTGGATCGGCGCCGCCGGCGGGCTCGACACGCTGCGCCTGCTCGCCGAACGCGCCGACGCCGCCGCCCGTCGCGCCGGCGTCCCGATGGAGCAGCACCGCCGGTACACCCCGCACCTGACCCTGGCCCGCAGCCGCGCCGGCGGTGACCTGCAGCCCTGCCTCGACGCCCTCGCCGGCTTCGAGGGCGCCCCCTGGCGGGTCGACACCCTCAGCCTGGTGCGGAGCAACCTGCCCGTGAGCGGCGTACCGGGCGAACGGCCCCGCTACGAGGTCGTACGGGCCTGGCCGCTGTCCCCCTGACCGGCGGCGTCCCGTTCGACGGCCTGATCGTGGGGCGGGCGTCCTCCCACCACTCCGGCGCCCCCTACCGCGCCACGGTCTTCGGCCTCACCGGCTCACCTTTCCCGGCCCCCGACACCACCACCCCGCGCGGGGTCCGACGCCTCCCCCGAGGCCCCGCCCGCCAGGTGCTCGCGGGCCACCCGGGCCGGTACGCACATCCGCCATGCCTCGGTGACCAGCTCCGCCAGCTCCGTCGGGCCGAGGGCGGCCATCCGGGCGTGGACCCAGTTCCAGCGCATGTCCCCGGCCCCCGGCAGGCTGAACGTGCCGGGCTCGGAGGCGACCAGCGCCGCCCGCTCCTCCTTGGGGAAGGCGAAGCCCAGCTCGGTCTCGTCGCGGGACAGGGCGAGGTAGACGATCCGCCCGATGCGGAACTTCACCCGGTCCCGCACGAGGTGTTCCTCGGTGCGCGGCAGCGCGAGCGCCAGCCGCCGTACGTCCTCCACGGTCACCATGACGGCAGTGTCCCGTACCGCCCCCGCCCGTGGGGGCGGGGGCCGTACGCGGGGTCGGCCGGCGCCGCGTTAGTCTCGACGGGTGGATCCCAAGACCAGAAACCGTGTCATGGCCGGTGTGCTCGTGCTGATGTTCCTCGTCGTCGCCGTGGCGGCCGCCGTCGGCCAGTAACCGGCCGTCGCCCCGCCCCACCCGTCACCAGGCGAACGCCTCCGGCGACGGGCTCGGGCCGGGGCTGTGCCGGCCCGGGGGACCACCCCCGGACCCCCGGCGAACAGACGGCCCCGCCCGTCACCAGGCGAACGCCTCCGGCGACGGGCCCGGGCCGGGGAAGATCTCGTCGAGGCCCGTCAGGACCTCCTCCGGGAGTTCCAGCTCCACCGCCCGCAGCGCGGACGCGAGCTGCTCCGGCGTGCGCGGGCCCACGATCGGGCCGGTGACCCCGGGGCGGGTCAGCAGCCACGCCAGGGCCACCTCGCCGGGCTCCAGGCCGTGCTTGGCCAGCAGGTCCTCGTACGCTTGGACCTGCCCGCGGACCGTGCTGTTGTTCAGCGCGTCCGCCGACCGCCCGGACGCGGTGCGCCCCGACTCGGCCGCCTTACGGATCGCGCCGCCCAGCAGGCCGCCGTGCAGGGGGGACCAGGGGATGACGCCGAGCCCGTACGCCTCGGCGGCCGGGATGACCTCCATCTCGGCCCGCCGCTCGGCGAGGTTGTACAGGCACTGCTCGCTGACCAGTCCGAGCCGCCCGGTGCGCGCGGCCGTCTCGTTGGCCTGGGCGATCTTCCAGCCGGGGAAGTTGGAGGAGCCCGCGTAGAGGATCTTGCCCTGCTGGATCAGGACCTCGACGGCCTGCCAGATCTCCTCGAAGGGGGTCCGCCGGTCCACGTGGTGGAACTGGTAGACGTCGATGTAGTCGGTACCGAGCCGCTTGAGGCTGGCGTCGACGGCCCGGCGGATGTTCAGCGCCGAGAGCCGGTCGTAGTTGGGCCAGGTCTCGCCCTCGCGGGACATGGAGCCGTAGACCTTGGTGGCGAGGACTGTCTTCTCCCGGCGGTCGCCGCCCCGGGCGAACCAGGTTCCGATGATCTCCTCGGTGCGGCCCTTGTTCTCGCCCCAGCCGTACACGTTGGCCGTGTCGACGAAGTTGATGCCGGCGTCGAGGGCGGAGTCCAGGAGGGCGTGACTCTCCGGTTCCCCGGTCTGGGGGCCGAAGTTCATGGTTCCGAGTACGAGGCGGCTGACCTTGAGGCCCGTGCGTCCGAGCTGCGTGTACTTCATGGGGCACTAGCCAACTGCTTCGAGTGCGCTCCAGGCAAGCCCCCGCCGTGAAGGGCGTGTTACGGCCCGTCCGCCGGCCGGTAGGGGCCTCCGAGGCCCCATGCCTGGTGCAGGACGGCCGCGAACTCGCCGGCCAGCCGGTGCTCGCCCGAGGCGTTGGGGTGCGTGCCGTCGTAGGTGTCGTGGCGGATGTCGTACCCCTGCGGGCGGGCGGCCAGCAGGATCGGCGAGGCGTCCGTCGACAGGTCGGCGACCGCCTTCGCGAGGAGTTCGTTGAAGCGGACGACCTGCGCCGCGAACGGGGCGTCGTCCTCGGCCCGGACGTTCGCGATGACCGGCAGCAGCACCATCCGGATGCCGGGGCGGGCGGCGCGGGCCGCGGCGACGAAGCGGCGGACGTTGGCGGCGGTCCCGTCGGCCTCGGTGTAGAAACCGAGGTCTATCAGGCCGAGGGAGACGAGCAGGACGTCGACCTCGCCCGCGCCCGCGGCGGGCCCGACGAGGGGCGCCATGTGCTGCCAGCCCTCGCCCCAGCCGGCCAGGTGCCGGCGGGCGTGCTCCGGGAAGTCGGGGGCGGCGTACGCGCGGCTGGTGGCCGCCTCGGTGGCGGGGTCGTGGAGCGCGGTGCGCGGGCCGACGATCTCGTAGGGGCCGTCCAGGGTGGCGCACAGGTGCTGCCACATCCGGTAGCGCCAGGTGTAGTCGCCGGCGCGTCCGATGGTCATGGAGTCGCCGACGAACATGAAACGCATCCGGTCATCATCGCGGATCGCGTGACGGAAACCCCTGTGACGCCGGACACGCGCGACGGGCCGGCAGGCTTGGGGGATGCGCCTGCTCCCCCGGCCGTCCGCCGCCCTCGCCGTCACCGTCGTCACCGCCCTCGCCGTGCTGCCGACGGCGGCCCTCGCCGCGGAGACCCCGGGCGCGGCCGGGTTCACGATCACCGACCCGCGGATCCGCGAATCGAGCGGCCTCGCGGCGAGCCGGCTGCACCCGGGCGTGTACTGGACGCACAACGACAGCGACGACGGCCCGTACGTGTACGGGGTGGACGCGGCGACGGGGAGGACCGTGGCGCGGGTGACGCTGACCGGGATCGGCACGCCCCGCGACGTGGAGGCGATCTCCGTGGGGCCCGACGGGCAGATGTACGTCGGTGACATCGGCGACAACCGCGACGGGACCTGGGACCACGTGTGGGTCTACCGCTTCCCGGAGCCGAAGCGGCTCGCCGACACCACGGTGAAGGCGGAGCAGTTCACCGTCACGTACGCCGACGGGCCGCGCGACGCCGAGGCCCTGATGGTCCATCCGGTGACGGGCCGGGTGTACATCGCGAGCAAGCACGAGCGCACGGCCGGCCTGTACGAGGGACCCGAACGGCTGTCGGCCGGCGGGACCAACGTGTTCCGTCGGGTCGCCGACGTGCCCTGGGTGACGGACGGGGCGTTCTCCCCCGACGGCGGCCGGCTCACGCTGCGCGGCTACTTCACGGCCCGCACCTGGCCGTGGAAGGACGGCCGCCCGCAGGGCGCCGGCACCCGGGTGAGCGCCCCGTTCCAGGGGCAGGCCGAGTCGGTGACGTACACGGCGGACGGCAAGACGCTGATGTTCGGCTCGGAGGGCGCGGGCAGCCGGGTCATCGCGGTCCCGGCGACCCCGGACGACGGCTCCTCCGCGGCGGACCCGGCCGCCTCCGCACCCGCCCCGTCCGGCGCGGCCTCCGGCCGTCCCGGCTCCCCGCCGCAGGCCGGCGACCCGGCCGGACAGGACGGCGGCTTCACCAAGGGCGCCCTGGTCCTCGTGGTGGGCACCGCCCTGGTGTTCGGCGCCAAGCGCCTGCTGCGGCGCACCCCGAAGGACTGACGGGCGGCGGCCCCCTTCCCGTTCACGGGCCGGGGGCGACCGCGTACGCCCTACGAGTGGCCGAGGTCGGACGTCGCGAGGTCCGCGGCCGGGACCGAGCCGGTGTCGGCGGCCGGGCGCAGCGGGAACTCGTCCGTCGCCATCGAGTCGAGCACCGGCGGCGCGGGCCGCAGCGGCTTCGGCATGACGGCGGCCTCCGAGTGGCCGCCGCAGCCGTACGAGAGGGAGACCAGCCGGCCGTCGGCCGGTCCGAACTCGTTGGCGCAGACCCCGAAGGCCTGCCCCAGCGAGCCGCCGATCTTGACGAGGAACCCGCAGGACACGCACGACGCGGGCGCCGCCTGCGCCATCGGGGTCTTCGCGCCGAAGGACTCGTCCCAGCGGTCGGCCGCGCTGTGCAGCCCGTACCGCGACAGGACGCGGGCGCGCCGCATGCCCAGTTCCTCGGCGACCGAGGTGATGGAGCCGCGCGCCGGGACGACGACCCGCTCGGTGACGTCGGCGTCCTCGGCCTCGACGAGTTCGGCCATCTCCTCCGAGACGACGGAGTTCGGCGGCGGGGCGTCCTCGTCGGACCAGCCCTGCTCCAGCCGCAGGTCGTCGGCGTCGGTCGGCAGCAGGTCGCCGGGGCCCATGTCACCCGGACGCAGCCGCTCGCTCCACGGCACCCATTCGGGGGCCAGCAGCGCGTCGTCGCCGGGGAGCAGCACCGTTTCGTCGAGGGTGACGTTCTTGGCGCGGGAGGCGCGGGTGACGGTCACCGCCCAGCGCCAGCCCCGGTAGCCGGGTTCCTTGCACTCGAAGAAGTGGGTGACGACCCGGTCGCCCTCCGCCACGACGGAGACGTGCTCGCCCACCACGCCGGGGAAGGCGGCCTCCTCGGCCGCCGCCCGGGCGAGTTCTACCGCCTCGGCGCACACGCGGTCGGGGGTACGCGGGGTACGGCTTCGCGTCGTCGCAGCACTCACAGGTCTCGTTCTCTCCTACGCCGTCTCACGAGTGCGCCGTCCGTACTGTCGTCCACAACGACCCGTCGGTCTCGTCCGTACCCAGCGCGGGCGGAGCGGACCAGGGGGCCGCGTCGACGTCCGCGCCCGATCGGCCTCGGGCGCACCCCACTGCGATCCATTCTGCGGGATCGCGAAGAGGCGCGCGGCCAAGAGCAACCGCCGGTGGCGCGCTACGCACGCTACCTCCTCCGGAGCCTTCGTCCCACATGCGAGGTCCGATTCGCGGACGATGCCGGCACCCCGGACGTGCCGGGAGGGGTCCGGGAGGGCCGAGTGGGGCACTATGGCCACGTGGCACCCGCACGGTCGTCCGATGACGGCTCGGGACCGGCCAAGCGGGCCGGCCGGGCTGTCGGGCGTGCCCTGCACCTGCCCATCACCGGTACGGCGCGCGGGATCCGACGGGCCACGCACGCGCAGGGGGCGGGCGAATCGGGCCTCGGCCGACTGATCGAACTGCACGCCATCAACGGCGCCGGCGACGTGATGATCACGGTGGCGCTGGCCTCGACGGTGTTCTTCTCCGTCCCCACGGACGAGGCACGCGGCCGAGTGGCCCTGTACCTGGCCATCACCATGGCCCCCTTCACCCTGCTGGCCCCGGTGATCGGCCCGCTGTTGGACCGGTTGCCGCACGGCAGGCGGGCGGCGATGGCCGCGGCGATGCTGGCGCGGGCCCTGTTGGCGCTGATGATGTCGGGCGCCGTGGCGACGGGCGGCCTGGAGCTGTACCCGGCGGCGCTGGGCGTGCTGGTGGCGTCCAAGGCGTACGGGGTGGTCCGCAGCGCGGTCGTCCCCCGCCTCCTCCCACCGAGGTTCTCCCTGGTCAAGGCGAACTCCCGGGTCACCCTGGCGGGCCTGCTGGCCACGGGCGCGGCCGCGCCGATCGGGGCCGGCCTGCACACGATCGGACCGCCCTGGCCGCTGTACGGGGCCTGCGCGATCTTCGTGTGGGGGACGTTCGCGGCGTTCCAACTGCCGCACAAGGTGGACGACGCGAAGGGCGAGACCCGCGCCCGGCTCTCCACGCACGAGGCGCACTCGCGGCGGCCGGGCCTGCGGACGATCAGCCGGCCGGTGCTGTGCGGGCTGCTGGCCAACGCGTCGATGCGGGGCCTGTCGGGCTTCCTCATCTTCTTCCTCGCGTTCCTGCTGCGGGAGCACCCGCTGGCCGGGCAGAGCGCGGCGGTGTCGCTGGCGGTCGTCGGCGTCTCGGCGGGCCTGGGCAACGCGTGCGGCACGGCCGTCGGGGCGTGGCTGCGGGCCCGGGCCCCGGAGGCGATCATCGCGACCGTGCTGTGCCTGACGCTCGGCGTGGCGGTGATCTCCGCGGTCCTGTTCAGCGGGGCGATGGTGGCGGTCCTGGGCGCGACGGCCGGCTTCTGCCAGGCCCTCGCGAAGCTGTCCCTGGACGCGATGATCCAGCGGGACATCCCGGAGTCCGTCCGCACCTCGGCCTTCGCCCGCTCGGAAACCCTGCTCCAGATGGCATGGGTGCTGGGCGGCGCGATCGGCATCGTCCTCCCGTTGAACGGCGTCCTGGGCATGGCCGTGGCCGCCACGGTCGTGGCGGCGGGCACCACGATGGCCCTCCGCGGCGCCCTCGCCCCCCATCCCAGGGGCACCACCCACCCCCGCGTGGCCTGACGGGGCCCCCGCGACGGCGCCGCGCGGGGCAAACCGACACCGGCGGAGCCGACCCGCAGGACCCCATGCAGCAACGCGGCCCACCGGCCCGATAGCCTTCGGCTCATGACCGCACCGCTTATCCCGGGTAGGGCCCGCCGCAGCGTCGCGGCCCTCGGAGCCGTGTCCGCCGGCCTCCTCCTCCTCTCCGCCTGCGGGGACAAGCCGACCCCGCTCGCGACCGTGACCGTCGGCACCTCCACCGTCTCCGCGGAGTCCGACTGCCGCGCCGACGGCAAGGACCTCTCCATGGACCGCGTCCAGGAGTGCCTGACGAACCTGAAGAACGCCAAGACCATCGAGTACGGCCGCGGCGACACGCTGCGCCTCGGCGTCGAGCCGGAGGTCGTCGAGGACGGCAGGCAGTGGCAGGCGGTCCTCGACGGACAGCCGATCACCGAGCCGTCCTCTAACACCTACCGCAGCTTCCAGGGCGCCGACGTCTTCGCGACCGGCGGCCAGGGCGAGGCCCCCGCCTCGAAGGTCCTCGGCTTCGTCCAGGTGGGCAAGGACGGCAAGCCGCTCGCCATCTGGTCGTTCAAGCTCAAGCTCAAGTAGCCGGCGGCATCCCGTGCGCGCGCTCGTCGTGACCGCGGTGGCCGCGGAGGCCGAATCCGCGGCCGCCGGTCTCACCCCTCATCCGGACCCGGTCACCCCGGAGCCGCGCACCCTGCCCGGCGGGTACCTCATCACCCGCCGGGACCTGCCGGGCCTCGCCGTCGACGTGCTCGTCGGCGGGGTCGGCCCGGCCGCCGCCGCGGCCGCCACGGCCACCGCGCTCGCGCTGGCCGACTACTCCCTCGTCATCTCCGCCGGCATCGGCGGCGGGTTCGCGCCCGCCGCCCCGCTCGGCTCGCTGGTGGTCGCCGACGCGCTCGTCGCCGCCGATCTGGGCGCCGCGACCCCCGACGGGTTCCTCAGCGTCACCGAACTCGGCTTCGGTCACGGCGTGCACCTGCCGCCCGCCGAACTGGCCGCGTCCGCCGCGCAGGCCACGGGGGCGCTGCTCGCCCCCGTGCTGACCGTGTCGACCGTCACCGGGACCGCGGCCCGCGCCGCCGAACTCGCCGCCCGGCACCCCCTCGCCGGCGCGGAGGCCATGGAGGGCTTCGGGGTGGCGGAGGCCGCCGCCGCGCACGGGCTGCCGGTCCTGGAGGTCCGTGCCGTGTCCAACGCCGTCGGGCCGCGCGACCGTTCCGCCTGGCGCATCGGGGAGGCCCTGGCCGCACTCGCCGACGGCTTCCGCGCGCTGGGACCCGTACTCGTCAACTGGGGAGAACGCCATGAGCACCGGTGACCGTGACCTCGGCCGTGACCACGACCGCGACCACAACCGCGACCGCGACCGTTCGACGCTGGAGATCGCCTTCTCGCCCTGCCCGAACGACACGTTCGTCTTCGACGCGTGGGCGCACGGCCGGGTGCCGGGGGCGCCCGCCCTGGACGTCACCTTCGCCGACATCGACGTCACCAACGGCATGGCCGAGCGCGGCGAGCTGGACGTGCTGAAGGTGTCGTACGCCGTCCTCCCGTGGGTGTTGGAGGAGTACGCGCTGCTGCCCTGCGGCGGGGCCCTGGGGCGCGGCTGCGGCCCGTTGGTGCTGACCCGGGAGCCGGGCGTGGACCTGGCCGGGAAGACCGTGGCCGTGCCGAGCGAACGGTCCACCGCCTACCTGCTGTTCCGGCTGTGGGCGGCCGACGTGCTGCCCGAGGGCGTCGGGAAGGTGGTCGTGCTGCCGTTCCACGAGATCATGCCGGCCGTCCGGGACGGCCGGGTGGACGCCGGACTGGTCATCCACGAGGCCCGCTTCACCTACCGGGACTACGGGCTGCACTGCCTGGCGGACATGGGTGAGCACTGGGAGTCCACGACGGGCCTGCCGATCCCGCTCGGCGCGATCATCGCGAAGCGTTCGTTGGGCGCCGGGACGTTGCGCGCGCTGGCCGAAGCGGCCCGCACGTCGGTCCGGATGGCGTGGGAGGACCCGCAGGCGTCCCGCCCGTACGTACGGGCGCACGCGCAGGAGCTGGATCCGGCGGTCGCCGACCAGCACATCGGGCTGTACGTCAACGAGTTCACCGCGGACCTCGGAGACGCCGGCTACGCGGCCGTCCGCGGGCTGCTGACCAGGGCCGCAGCCGAGGGTCTTGTTCCGGCCATCCCCGCGGACGCGCTCGTCTTCCCGTAGCGTCCCGGGCCGCGCGCGCCGGTGCCCCGCGGCTCGTACGAGCGGCGGGGCACCGGGGTCGGACGCGGGCTCAGACGTCGAGCTGGTCGGCCACCGCGCGGAGCAGTCCGGCGATCTTCGTGCCGTGCACCCGGTCGGGGTAGCGACCGCGTTCCAGCATGGGCGTGATGTTCTCCAGCAGCGTCGTCAGGTCCTGCACGATCGACGCGAGCTCGTCGGGCTTGCGGCGCTGCGCGGCCGCGACCGAGGGCGCCGGATCGAGCACCGTCACCGAAAGTGCCTGGTCACCGCGTTGTCCCGCGACGACGCCGAACTCGACCCGCTGGCCGGGCTTGAGGGCGTCGACCCCGGCGGGGAGCACCGACGAGTGGACGAAGACGTCGCCGCCGTCGTCGCGGGAGAGAAAGCCGAAGCCCTTCTCGCTGTTGAACCACTTCACCTTGCCGGTAGGCACGTCCGTCCTCTGTCCTTGTGCTCGTCGGGTCCGGTCGGCCGCGATGTTCGGCTCCGGATAGCAGTGCGGCAGGTCCTTCGACCCGCCTCCTCCAGGCTAGTGGTCCAGAAACGGGAGACAAGACGTTCCCCGGTCCTTCCCCGGGGCCCTTCCGCCGTCCTTCCGGTTCACCGCGTCGGCCAGGGAACTACCCTGGTCGGGTGACTGTTACTCCTCTTCCCGACGATGCCCGGCCCGGCGACGGACTCGTCAAGGCCGGCGGCATCGTGTTCATCGCCGGCGCCGTGGCGACCGTCGTGACGATGGCCCCGCTGTTCCTGGGCACCGATCCGTTCCCGTCGTACGCGTGGGCCGTGTGCATGCTCATGGGCGTCGGTTTCGCCATCTCCGCGGCGGGCGTGTTCCGCTCGGCCGCGGCGCAGCGAAAGGCGGCCCGGGCGTCCCAGGCCGCCTGACGGATGCCGTACGGGCCGCGGTCGGTCGCCGGCCGCGGTGCCTCGCCCGCCGCGGTGCCCCTCGGCGTCGCCGTGCGCCTCGGGCCGCCGCGCGTCTCAGGCCGCCGCGCGCGTTCGGTCGTACTCCGCGAGCCACTGCGGCAGCGCGGTGAGGTCGGCGAGGACGACGTCCGCGCCGGCGGCGCGCAGATCGGCCTCCGAGCACGGGCCGGTGGGCACCGCCACGGACAGCGCGCCGGCCGTGCGGGCGCCGCGCACGTCGCCGACGTGGTCGCCGACGTAGACCTGCGCGCCGTACTCGCGCAGGGCCTCCGCCTTGGCCTCCGCCCACAGCCAGCCGATCACGGCGTCGGCCTCGATGCCGAGGTGCTCCAGGTGGTGGCGGGCGTTGGGCTCGTTCTTCGCGGTGACAACGATGGCACGACCGCCGAGGGCCTGGACGGCGGCGATGGCCTCGCGGGCGCCGGGCATCGCGGGGGTGGGCTCGATGGCGTGGTCGACGTAGATCTCCCGGTAGCGGTCCCGCATGGCGGGGATCTCCGCGTCGGTGAACCAGTACGCAAGCTCCTCCTCCAGCGGCGGCCCGAGCCGGGTGACGGCCTCGTCGGCGTCGATGAAGGCACCCGTCTCCGCGGACAGCGCCCGGTAGGTGGCCCGGATGCCGGGACGGGAGTCGATGAGGGTCATGTCGAGGTCGAACCCGACCGTCAGGGGGGCGGGTTGGATCTTGGTGTGGGGGTCGGAGGTCATGCCTCCCATTGTGCCGAGGCAGGTCCAACTAAACGGAACGTGGGCTTGGCTTTCGCTTTCCAGACCATGAAATCCCGGCACATTCCACCCCACGTTCTCGGGCGCCATTCCAGACGTTCTCCAACGCCCCACCGACCTACGTGGCAGAACCACACATCGATGCGTGGCGGACCCAAGCATCACCGGCGGCTACCGGCGCCGGCGCGCGCGCCACAGCAGGTACAGCGCCGTCGCGACGGCGGCCCACCGGATCACGCCCGGCCACAGCTCCTGGAACGCGGCGCCCATCCCGTCATCGGCGAGCTCCTCGCCCCAACGGCCCACCCGCCGCCCCCACAGCCACAGCACCGCCGCGGTGAAGAACCCGCCGGGCAGCCCGAAGACGACCCACTTGCGTTCGGACGGCCCGAGCACGCGGGACCCGTACGCCACCAGCCAGCCGAGGGCGATCAGCATCCAGTACCCGGTGAGCGCCCCGGCGGCGAGCAGCGCCGCCGCCAGCAGCAGGAACGCGTGGGGGCGGGTACGGCCGGGTGCCACCGCCTCGGGGGCGGCCGCGGCGGCCTCCCGCTGCCGGCGGCGTTCCCGCCGCGCCCGCAGGACCCGTACGGCCCGGCGCGTGCGGGACGGTGACGGTTCCGCCGGTGCCGCGGGGCCGGCCGCGTCGCCGGCGCCCTCCTCGGCGTCGTCCTCGCCCGGCGGTCGGCGCAGGAAGTCCGGGAACTCGATGCCGCCCGCGAAGCCGTCGACCTGCGGCCCCGAACCGAGCGACGCCGCGCCCGAACCGACGCGCCACCAGTCCGGCTCCACGCCGTCGGGGGTGCCGAGTTCGTCGAGACCGGCCAGGTGCGGCGGCACGTTCCGCGGCTCCTCCGCCGGCTGCGGGGCCGGCTTGCGGCGCAGCCGCCCGCGCTGGACGGGCACGGACTGCGGCGCGACCGTCGGGGCGGGCGTCCGGGCGGACCCGGACCCGGCGGTGCGGGCCGGTCGGCCCACCGAGTCCAGGAGTTCCTCCGGCGTGCCGAGCCGGTCCAGGATGCCCCGTACGGCCGCCGTGGTCTCCGGTTCGTACGTGGCGCGCCGACGGTCGATCTCGTCCCGGAGCCCCGACACCAACCGCATCCGGTCACCCGACGACAGCTGCCGGCGCTGCGCCAAGTCCCCGACCCGGCTCAGATATTCGTAGACCAGATGGTCGCTCTCGATCCCCACGCCCCGGCTCCTCACGTCCCGCCTGCCCCGAAGGTAGCGCGTGCGCCCGTGGAGCGGCCGTCGGCGCAACGGATACCGTTGACCGGATGGGGACCGGCCGACGGACCGGCCGGCGCGACCAGGAGGCGACCACCGTGCCCGAGGCAAGCACCGCTGCGGGAAATGCCCCGCGCTCCCTCGCCGAGGCGCTGCGCGCCCGTGACGACGTGGGGCTCGCGGCCCTGCTGCACGCGCGGCCGGACCTGCTGAACCCGGTGCCCGGCGACGTCACCCAGCTGGCCACCCGCGCCGGCACCCGCGCGTCGGTGGTGCGCGCCCTGGACCGGCTGGACCGGTTCGCCCTCCAGACGGCCGAGGCGCTCGCGGTGGCGCCCGACCCGTGCCCGTACCCGGTGTTGGAGTCGCTGCTGACGGGCGGCGAGAACGAGGCCGCCCGCGTCGAACTGCCCCGGGCGCTCGGCACGCTGCGCGACCAGGCCCTGGTGTGGGGCGACGAGGACCGGCTGCGGCTGGTGCGCACCGCCCGGGAACTGCTCGCGCCGTCCGCGCAGCGCCCCTCACCCACCGGGCTCGGGCCGACGGTGTCCGAGGCGACGGCCGGCATGTCGCCGACGCGGATCCAGGAGATCGTGGCGGCCCTCGGGCTGCCCGCCACCCACGACGCGGTGTCCGCCGTGACCGCCCTGACCGGCCTGTTCACCGACCCGGAGCGGATGTCGGCGCTGCTGGACGAGGCCCCGGCGGAGGCCCACCAGGTCCTCGGGCGGCTCGTGTGGGGGCCGCCGTACGGGGAGGTCACCCCGCAGCCGACGGCGCCGGTGCGCTGGCTGCGCGACCGGGGGCTGCTGTTGCCCGCCTCGGCGCGGACGGTCGTCCTGCCCCGCGAGGTGGCGCTGCACCTGCGCGGCGGGCTGGCGCACCGACTGACCGCCCCGCTGGCGCCGCCGGTCGGCGCGCGCCGCGAGCACCGTCCACAGCTTGTGGACGCGAACGCGGCCGGTCAGGCGCTGGCCGCCCTCGACACCGTCGAGGAACTCGTGAAGTCCTGGGAGCACGCCGGGCCGGCCGTCCTGCGGGCCGGCGGGCTCGCCGTACGGGACCTCAAGCGGGCGGCGACGCTGCTGGACACCACCGAGCCGTCGGCCGCGTTCTGGATCGAACTGGCCTACGCGGCCGGGCTGCTGGCGAGCGACGGCGAGGCCGACGAGCGGTACGCGCCGACCCCCGCCTTCGACGACTGGTGCGAACTGCCGCCCGCCGAACGGTGGTCGGTCCTGGCCGCGGCCTGGCTGTCGGCCACCCGCACGGCCGGACTCGTCGGAGAACAGGACGCCAAGGGGCGCACCCTGTCGACGCTCGGCCCCGAACTCGACCGGTCGGCGGCGCCCGAGGTGCGCCGCCGCGTCCTGGACCTCATCGCCGAGCTGCCCGAGGGCGGTTCACCCGACCCGGACGCGCTGCTGGACCGGCTCGCCTGGGAGCGTCCCGTACGCGGCACCAGCGACCTGCGGGCCCGCCTCGCGCACTGGACGCTGACGGAGTCGGAGGTCCTCGGCGTCACCGGGCGCGGCGCGATCAGCGCGTTCGGCCGCGCCCTGCTGGAGCACCGGGACCCGGCGCCGCTGCTGGCCCCGCTGCTGCCCGAGCCGGTCGACCACGTCCTGCTCCAAGCCGACCTGACGGCGGTCGCTCCCGGCCCGCTGCGCCGCCCCCTCGGCGACACCCTGGCCGTGCTCGCCGACGTCGAGTCCAAGGGCGGGGCGACCGTGTACCGCTTCACCCCCGGCTCGGTGCGCCGGGCCCTGGACGCCGGACACACCGCCGTCGACCTGCACGCCTTCCTCGCCGAGCACAGCCGCACCCCCGTACCGCAGCCGCTCTCGTACCTCATCGACGACGTGGCGAGACGGCACGGGCACCTGCGCGTCGGCGCGGCCTCCTCGTACGTGCGCTGCGACGACGACGGCATGCTGAACGAGATCCTCGCCGACAAGCGGTCCGCCGGACTCGGGCTGCGCCGCCTCGCGCCGACCGTCCTGGCCGCGCAGGCCGAACCGGGGGCGCTGCTCGACGGGTTGCGGTCGATGGGCTACGCCCCGGCGGCGGAGTCCCGTACCGGCGACGTCCTGGTGGCGCGCGCCCACGCCCACCGCACCCCGGCCCGCTCGGCACCGGTCCCCGTCCCGGACGGACCGCCGGTCCCGGACGCCACGCTGCTCGGCGCGGCCGTACGGGCCATCCGCGCGGGCGACCTCGCGGCGACGGCGGTCCGCAAGGAACCCGCCTCGGCGGCGGGCTCACCGCCCCCGGCGGCCGGCGAACTCCCGCGCACGAGCGCGGCGGAAACCCTGGCGACGGTCCAGGCGGCAGCCCTGACCGGCTCGGCGGTGTGGATCGGCTACGTCAACGCGGAGGGCGCGGCGAGCCAACGCGTCATCGCCCCGGTCCGCGTGGAAGGCGGCTTCGTCACCGGCTACGACCACACGGCGGACGAAGTCCGCACGTACGCCCTGCACCGCATCACGGGCGTGGCAGAACTGGCGGAGGACCAGGTCTGACCCGCCGGGCACCGGGCATTCCAGCCCCGCCGGCGTTCGAGGCGCGGGGGCCCGGAGGCGCCGCCCCCGGCGCGACCCGACCCGATACCAGCCCCGCCGGCGTTCGAGGCGCGGGGCCCGGGGGCGGCGCCCCCGGGCAGGGCGCCGCACGCGCACGGGTCCGGGCTCGGCCCGGGGAACGGAGGAAGGGCGGGGCGGGGAGACGCCCCGCGCAGCGGCACCCGTCAGGAACGGTCCGCCCCGGAAAACCGCCGGCCCCCCGCCCCCCGATCCGGCAGGGTGACGACATGCCCACCCCACCCCCCACCCGCCAAATCCGCGCCGCCCACACCGACACCACCGTCACCGTGTACCAGGCCTACTCCCCGCGCCTGGGACTACCCGCCGCCCGCGACGGTCGCTTCCCGCCCGACTGGAAGCGCGACCGCATGACCTGGATCAAACCGTCGTTCCTGTGGATGATGTACCGCTGCGGCTGGGCCACCAAGGAAGGCCAGGAGACGGTACTGGCCGTCGAGATCACCCGCGAGGGCTTCGACCGGGCGCTCGCCGGGGCCTGCCTGTCGCACTACGCCCGGGGCGTCCACCCGGACCGCACGAGCTGGCAGCGGGCGCTGAGGGCCGCCCCCGCCCGCGTCCAATGGGACCCCGAACGCGACCCGCACCTGAACCCGCTCCCCCATCGCGCGCTCCAGCTGGGCCTGTCCGGCCCCGCCTCCCGCGCGTACGCCGACGAGTGGACGGTCTCCATCCGCGACGTCACCCCCCTGGCCCGCCGCCTCCACACCCTGATCCGCTCCGGCCACGAGGACGACGTACGCGCCCTGCTCCCGACCGAACCCCCGTACCCGACGGGCCCCCTGACCCACCTCGGCGCATAGCCGCCCCGCCACCACCCGACCCGGCCCGCAGCGGCCCCGCCTCACGCCCCGACGTAGTCGACCCGCCCCGCGTCGAACGGCCACCCCTCGCGGAGCCACCGGCCCACCGCCGCGCGCACGCCCGCGTCCAGGTACGCCCGATCCGCCCGTACCCAGGAACTGACGCGCACCCGCCCCGGCTCGTCGTTGCGGGGATACACGTACACGCACCCGATGACGTCACCCGCGCCCGCGCCCTCCAGCACGCTGTACGTGAACCCCCGTCGCTCCTCGAAGTCCCGCGCGTGCCGCACCAGGTCGGCGAGGTTCGCCTCGGCGCTCATGCCCTCCGCCGGCGGCCACCCGCCCGTGAACCCGGAGGTCGCGCGGACGTGCGCGATGCTCCCGCTCCACGCGGCGAGGTCCCGCTCGTTGTGCTGCGGCCCGAGCGGCTCCAGCCGGAACCCGTCCCCGGCGAAGGCGCGCGGCACCTCGAAACCGTCCGGTACGAACCCCGAACCCCGCTGATCGTCATCCATACCCGGAACGTATCCGCCGTCCCGACCCGGCGCCGGCCCGTTCCCAGCGCCCCGCCCACGTCCGCGCCGACGCCCTCACCACCCGGAAACCGCTGGCCATGCGGCACACTGGAGGTTTGGCCGAACGGAAAGGTGCTCCCGTGAACTCAGGCCCACTCATCGTCCAGAGCGACAAGACCCTCCTCCTGGAGGTCGACCACGAGCTCGCCGGGGCCGCGCGCCGCGCCATCGCCCCGTTCGCCGAGCTGGAGCGGGCTCCCGAGCACATCCACACCTACCGGATCACCCCGCTCGGCCTGTGGAACGCCCGGGCCGCCGGGCACGACGCCGAGCAGGTCGTCGACGCGCTCGTCGAGTTCTCCCGTTACCCCGTCCCGCACGCGTTGCTCGTCGACGTCGCCGAGACCATGGCCCGCTACGGCCGCCTCACCCTGTCCAAGCACCCCGTGCACGGACTGGTCCTGACCAGCACCGACCGTCCGGTGCTGGAGGAGATCCTGCGGTCCAAGAAGGTCGCCCCGCTGGTCGGCGCCCGGCTCGACCCGGACACCGTCGCGGTGCACCCCTCCGAGCGCGGTCAGATCAAGCAGACCCTGCTCAAGCTGGGCTGGCCCGCCGAGGACCTCGCCGGGTACGTCGACGGCGAGGCCCACCCCATCGACCTCGTCGAGGACGGTTGGGCACTGCGCCCCTACCAGCAGCAGGCCGTCGAAGGCTTCTGGCACGGCGGCTCCGGCGTGGTCGTACTGCCCTGCGGCGCGGGCAAGACGCTGGTCGGCGCCGGCGCGATGGCCATGGCGCGGGCGACCACGCTGATCCTCGTCACCAACACCGTCTCGGCCCGCCAGTGGAAGCACGAGCTGATCAAGCGGACGACGCTGACGGAGGAGGAGATCGGCGAGTACTCCGGTACCCGCAAGGAGATCCGGCCCGTCACGATCGCCACGTACCAGGTCCTGACGACGAAGCGGAAGGGCATCTACCCGCACCTGGAGCTGTTCGACTCCCGGGACTGGGGCCTGATCCTCTACGACGAGGTCCACCTGCTGCCCGCGCCGGTCTTCAAGTTCACCGCCGACCTCCAGGCCCGCCGCCGGCTCGGTCTGACCGCCACGCTGGTCCGTGAGGACGGCCGCGAGTCCGACGTGTTCTCCCTCATCGGGCCGAAGCGCTTCGACGCGCCGTGGAAGGAGATCGAGGCGCAGGGCTACATCGCGCCGGCCGACTGCGTCGAGGTCCGGGTCAACCTCACCGAATCGGAGCGGCTCGCGTACGCGACCGCCGAGACGGAGGAGAAGTACCGCTTCTGCGCGACGACCGCGACGAAGCGGAAGGTCACCGAGGCGCTGGTGCGCAAGCACCAGGGCGAGCAGACGCTGGTCATCGGGCAGTACATCGACCAGCTCGACGAGCTCGGCGAACACCTGGACGCGCCCGTCATCAAGGGCGAGACGTCCAACGCGCAGCGCGAGAAGCTGTTCAACGCGTTCCGCGAGGGCGAGATCAGCGTGCTGGTCGTCTCGAAGGTCGCGAACTTCTCCATCGACCTGCCCGAGGCCACCGTCGCCATCCAGGTGTCCGGCACCTTCGGCTCCCGCCAGGAGGAGGCGCAGCGCCTGGGCCGGGTGCTGCGCCCGAAGGCGGACGGGCACGAGGCACGGTTCTACTCGGTCGTCGCGCGCGACACGATCGACCAGGACTTCGCCGCCCACCGCCAACGATTCCTCGCCGAACAGGGCTACGCCTACCGCATCCTGGACGCCGACGAACTCCTGGCCGACGACTGACCACGCCCGGCCCCGCCCCGGCCGGGGCGGGTCCGGGCGTGGTTGGTGTCCGACGGGTCCGGTACCGCGCGGCGTGCACCCGCCCGAACATCGGGTGGCCGGAAGCCGACGAGCCGTACGCGACAGGGACCTCGGGTCCCGGACGACGCGGAACGCATGCCGGAGTATCGGCGGACGGGGTTCACGAGCTCAGCCAGAACCGCTTCGAGGCCGACCCGGAGCCGGACGCCGAAGCGGACTGCCGACCCCCGTCCGGCACGGCCGCCGGGGCCGCGCCGTCTGCCGGAACGGACCGCACCCCGGAGTCCGGGAAGGGGTCCGGGGCCAAGGTCGGTTCGGGCTCGGGGCGGCGGGCGCGGCGGCGTAGGAGGGCTGCGGACGCTGCGGTCAGGAGCGGTACGGTCCACACCCACAGGTGGGGCCAGTGGTGCAGGAGGTCACGGCCGGTGCCGGTGCCGAGGTGGCGGGCCCAGAAGTCGGCGGAGGCCTGCGGGAGCACCAGCAGGCCGAGCAGGCCGGTCCCGGTGAACCCCGCCAGGGCGGTGAGCCCGGCCCGGACCCGGCCGGTCAGCAGCAGGTACGGGACGAAGACGGCCGGTGTCAGCGTGATTCCGGCGGCGACACCCAACGCGAAGCCCCTACCGAGGGCGCTGCGCGCCCGGCCCAGGTCCCAGACGGCCAGGCAGGCGAGCGCCAGGTTGATCTGACCGGACACCGGGTTCTGGAACAGCGGCTCCAGCCACAGCCCCCCGATGGTGGCGGCCAGTACGGGTCCGGGCCGCGCCCGCAGTCCCGCGAGGCGGCAGGAGAGCAGGATCAGCAGGGCGAGCAGGCAGGCGTTGCCGAGGAGCAGCACGACCTTCAGCACCCCGGACGGCAGCCACGCGGCCGGCGTGAACAGGATCGCCGCGAACGGAGGATAGGCGGCGGGCGGATGCCACTCGGCGGCGGACATGCCGTGGACGAGGGCCTCGGCCATCGGCAGGCGCAGGGCGATGCACAGCACGCCCAGGGCCAGCAGCGAGCCCGTGACCAGCAGGCCGGCAAGGAACGACGGCGAGCGGGCGGGATCGGAGCTCCGGGTCACGCGCGTGACCCTAGTGGATCAGCCCCCAGCCCCCACCGGGATCCGGCCACGCCCACCCCGGAACCCGGCCGAAAGCCCCGTCCCGAAGGCCCGACCACGACCACCCGGACAGCCCCCCGCCCGCCGGCGTCCCACGGCACTCACATCGGCACCACGCCCACGCGGCGCCCACACCCGCGCGGCAGCCCTGCCCACGCACCCGCACCCGCACCCGCGCCCACGCGGCAGCGCCCCTCACGCCCGCGCCACGGCGGACGTCGACCCGTGCCCGCGCTGCCCGCGCCGGCAGGGTCAGCGGCGTATGACGCCCGCGTCCTCGGCGTATTCGCCCAGGACGACGACGCTCACGGCGGTCGCAGCGAAGACTTTCGCGGCGCGCAGGACGTCACCCACGCGGTAGCGGGAACGGTGGTCGGAGGTGGCGGTGGCGCCGCTCGGGCGGCCGCCCGGGATCGGGGTGAAAGTTGCGGTGCTCATGTATCCATGGTCCGTTTTCCCGCCTTCCACCACATCGCTCTGCGGAGGGAACATTCGCGCCCCCGCGGTCCTCCTCACGACCCACCCCACCCCCTAGGGGCCCCCTCCCAGGTCTGACACTCCCCGGTACGACACCCACACCGTGCTCCCGCCGAACACCGGCCATCCACCCGTTCGGAGCCCCGGCCCCCTCCCCGGTCCCCACCCCCACAATCCGTTCGCGCGGCGCCCGCACCCTGACTAGAATCTCCGCTCTTGCCGCCTCCCGCCGCGCATCGGGGAGAGCCGTCCGCCGCTCGGAAACCGGCGGGCATCAGTTCCTTACCAGCAGCTGGAGGCAGTCCCGTGCCCGCGCACGCCCCCGAATCCACCGACCCGCTCGCCCGCGAGCGGTCCCACCTGGCCGCCTCCCGTTCCGCCCTCCGCGCGATGCGCGAGGACGTCGAGGCCCTCGACATCCGCGACGTCACCGCGAACTGGGTCAACGCCGTCGTCCTCCAGGCCCAGATCGACGACCGGATCAAGGCCCTCGCCGACCTCTCCCACACCCCGCTCTTCTTCGGCCGCCTCGACTACCTGCACGCCCCGGGCGCCGAACTGGCCGAGGGCGCGGAGGGCGAGCAGTTCTACATCGGCCGCCGCCACGTCCACGACTCCGACGGCGACCCGATGGTCATCGACTGGCGCGCCCCCGTCTCCCAGCCGTTCTACCGCGCCTCCAAGACCGACCCGCAGGACGTGGCCCTGCGCCGCCGCTTCGGCTACACCGGCGGCGAACTGACCGCGTACGAGGACGAGCACCTCTCCGACCCGGCCGAGGCGGCCGCCGTCAGCAAGCTCCTCCAGCAGGAGATCGAGCGCCCCCGCGTCGGACCCATGCGCGACATCGTCGCCACGATCCAACCGGAGCAGGACGAAATCGTCCGTTCCGGACTGTCCGGATCCGTCTGCGTACAAGGGGGTCCCGGCACCGGGAAGACGGCCGTCGGCCTGCACCGCGTCGCGTACCTGCTGTACGCGCACCGGGACCGGCTCGCCCGCACCGGCACCCTCGTCATCGGGCCGAACCGTTCCTTCCTCCACTACATCGAACAGGTCCTGCCGGCCCTGGGCGAGCTGGAGGTCAAGCAGGCCACCGTCGACGACCTGGTCGCCCGCCCCGGCCTGGAGGTGCGCGGCGCCGACGAGGCCGCGACGGCCGTCGTCAAGGGCGACGCCCGCATGGCCCGCGTGCTGCGCGCCGCTGTCCGCTCGCACGTGACCGCGCCCACCGAACCCCTGATGGTGGTGCGCGGATCGCGGCGCTGGCGGGTGCCGGCGTACGAGCTGGCGGAGATCGTCGAGGAGCTCCAGCAGCGCGACATCCGCTACGGCGCGGCCCGCGAGGCGCTGCCGCAACGGATCTCCCACCAGATCCTCGTCCGCATGGAGCAGGCCGGCGAGGCGCCGGACGACCGCGTGCAGGACGCGGTGGCCCGCAACGCCGCCGTGAAGGCGGCCGTCAAGGAGATCTGGCCGCCCGTGGAACCGGCCAAGCTGGTGCTGCGCCTGCTCTCCGACCAGGACTTCCTGGCGGTCCACGCCGAGGGCGTCCTCACCGCCGACGAGCAGAAGCTCCTCCTGTGGCCCAAGCCGTACCGCAGCGTGAAGTCGGCGAAGTGGTCGCCGGCGGACCTCGTCCTCATCGACGAGGCCGCCGACCTGGTGGAACGTACGCACTCCCTCGGTCACGTCGTCCTCGACGAGGCGCAGGACCTGTCCCCTATGCAGTACCGGGCCGTGGGCCGACGCTGCACGACCGGCTCGGCGACGGTCCTCGGCGACCTCGCGCAGGGCACCACACCCTGGGCCACGCGCAGTTGGGACGAGGCCCTCACCCACCTGGGCAAGCCGGAAGCGGTCCTGGAGGAACTCACGGCGGGCTTCCGCGTGCCGCGCGAGGTCATCGCGTACGCCTCCCGGCTGCTCCCGGCGATCTCCCCCGGGCTGGCCCCGGTCTCCTCGGTCCGCGAGACGCCGGGCTCCCTGACGGTCACGGAGACGGCCGACCTCACCCCGGCCGTGATCGACGCCTGCCGGGACTCGCTCGCGCACGAGGGCTCGATCGGCCTGATCGCGGCCGACGCGCGCATCCCGGACCTCGGACGGGCCCTCCTGGAGGCGGGCCTGCCGTACCTGTCGCCCGGCGAGGAGACCACGGCCGAATCGCGGCTGACACTGGTGCCGGCGTCGCTGGCGAAGGGCCTGGAGTACGACTACGTCGTCCTGGACGAGCCCGCCGCGATCGTGAGCGGTGAGCCGGACGAACGCACCGGCCTGCGCCGCCTGTACGTCTGCCTCACCCGAGCCGTCTCAGGCCTCACGACCCTCCACGCGACCCCCCTCCCCGAGGCCCTGTCCCCGCCCCCCTCCTGACCCCGCTGCACAGGACCACCACCCCACCCCGGCACCCCCGTTCCCCGCTGCGCGGGGCCACCGCCCCACCCCAGCACACCCGTTGCCCGCTGCGCGGGGCCGCTCCCCTCCCCGCCCTTCCCCCGTTCCCGCCTCAACGCCGGCGAGGCTCACCCCGAACCCCCGGGGCTCCGCCCCGAACCCCGCGCCTCAAACGCCGGCGAGGCTGGGTGATCGGGCCCCGTCAGCTCCAGCAGAGCGGGCCCAACCCCCCGGGGCTCAAACGCCGGCGAGGCTGGATCGCTAACCCCGACGAACCGGATCGGCATCCGTCAGCGACCCGGATCGGCATCCGTCAGCGAAGCCGTATGAACCTCAGCGCCGACGGCCCCGCAGGGCCGGCATAGCAAGCCGGGCGGGCAGGACAGGCAGGGGGCCAGCGGAACAGGACGGGACGATGTGATGTGCCGCGAGTCGGGGACGCGGTGCCGCAGGTCGGGGACGGGCTCGGGTGCCGCAGGCCGGGAACGGGGTGGGGACGGGTGCCACACGCCGGGGACGAGGACGGAGTGCCGCAGGCCGAGAACGGGAACGGGGACGGATGCCGCAGGCCGGGAACGGCGACGGCAACGGGAACGGGAACGGGTGCCGCAGGTCGGGGACGGGGACGGGGTGGGGTGTCGTCCGGGGCTAAAACGTGATTTGTTGGCGCGCGGTGCCGCCCGGCAAACGAAGCTGCGGACAGGGCGCCATAAATCATGCCCGCCCCGGACGACACCCCCCCCCCGCCCCCCCCCCCCCCCCCCCCCCCCCCCCCCCCCCCCCCCCCCCCCCCCCCCCCCCCCCCCCCCCCCCCCCCCCCCCCCCCCCCC
>NZ_JBVHZI010000028.1:0-48968 GCF_055574495.1 Streptomyces sp. NPDC029836
ACCCTGGCCCAGATCGAACTCTTCACCAAGCCCTCCGAATACCCCACCGACGTCCACGTGCTGCCCAAACACCTCGACGAGAAGGTCGCCCGCCTGCACCTGGACGCCCTCGGCGTCCACCTCACCACCCTGCGCCCCGAACAGGCCGCCTACATCGGCGTCCCCGTCGACGGCCCGTACAAGCCCGACCACTACCGCTACTGACCGCCGTGGAGACCGTTGGCGACGAACGCGACGTACGCGAAGTGCGCGACCCCTGGCTCCCGGACCTGTTGCTGCGCACCGAACGGGACGCGCTGCTGCCGCTGTTGCGCCGCACGCCCGAAGCCTCGTACGGGCTGCGGACGGCCTGTCCCGGCTGGACGGCGCGGGACGTCCTCGCCCACTGCGCGGCGGCCCTCGTACGGATCGTGGAGGGCAGGCTGGAGGAGGGGGTCTTCCTGCCCGCCGCGAACGCCGCCGATGTGGCGGAGCGGGCGGACTGGCCCGTGCCCCGGATCATCGACGAGTTGGAACGCGGGCTCACGGAGGCCGGAGCGGCCATCGCCGCGGGCGACGGCACGCTGGACGCGGTGGCACTGGGGGAGTGGATCCACGCGGGCGACGTCCGCGAGGCGTTCGGGGCGCCCGGGGCGTACGGCGGAGGGAGCCTCGCGCTCGCCCTGCCCCTGCTCCGCACCACCAGCCGGAAGCGGGACACCCCGCGGCTGCTGGCCGACATCGACGGCCACGGGGCACCGCTGGACCTCGGCAGTACCGTGCCCGGCCGTCCTCCGGCCAGGTTCAAGGGCGATGCGGCGACGCTGATCCGGCTCTACTCCGGCCGTCCGCTGGTCGGGACGCGCTACGCGTTGGAGGGTGCGGTGGAGGCGGAACTGCTCATCTACCGGTGACCCGTGACCCGTGACCGACGACGCGCACCGGCCGGGCCGGGCCCCGCTCCGCCCTCGGGCACGAGCGGGGTCCGGCCCGGCCGGTTTCCGGGGTCGGTCCATACGATCAGCAGTCGATCAATCAGCAGTCGATCCGCACGACCTGGAAGGCCTCCGCCATCCGGCCCGAGGGCAGTCCGGCCGCCCGTGCGTGGTCGCCGAGCCAGCTGCGCAGCAGGCCGGACAGGTCGTCGAAGTGGGCGGTTTGCGAGGTGTGGATGCGCAGGGCCTCCACCTTGCGGTCGAAGACGGGCGTGACGTCGACGTACCGGTTCGGCGTGGGGCCCGTCATCAGCCACAGCTCGGGCACGATCCACGGCTCCAGGCCCTCCTCCTTGAGGAGGGACGGGTGCGCGAACGGGTTGCGGGCCTCGGGGTAGATGGCCCGCAGCGCGGCGTCACCGACCGCCCGGTGGTCGGGGTGCAGGTCGGCGATGCGGCCCCAGTTGATCTCCGGGCTCGGTATCACGGCGCGTTGGGGGCGGACCTGTCGGATCACCCGGCACAGGTCGCGGCGCAGCTCCAAGTTCGATTCGACGTAGCTGTCGGGGTAGCCGAGGAAGCGCACGTCGTCGACGCCGCTGCGCTTGGCCGAGTGGACCTGCTCGGCGCGCCGGAGATCGCCCATGGCCTGGCGCGGCAGCTGCTCGTCGTATCCGCCGGCGCCGCCGTCGGTGACGATGCAGTACGTCACCCGGGTGGCGCCCTGTGCGATCCACCGCATGACCGTCCCGCTGACGCAGAACTCGATGTCGTCCGGGTGCGCGGCCACGACCAGCAGGGATTCCGGCGCGCTGAGGTCTGTGCGATCGGTCGCGAAGTGTTCCATGCGATCAGCGTGTTGGGCGGGGACGTGGGCCGCAAGGCGGGTCCTCTGGCGTACTCGCGACATGACATCTCTACGCCATCGCGCAGCCCGGACGACCCGTCGGGCCCTCGGCCGGCCCGGCGTGGGCGGGCCCGGGCCGCCTGGCGTTTCCACGCATGGCGTGAACGCGCAACCCAAAATCAGACCGCTTGGTTCGTTTCTCTGTCACGCTTTGTCCGGGCACCCCGCTCTCCCCGGGTCCTCCCGCGGCGTGCGGAGCGGGGCGGGCCGCCCCCCTTCCGTTCCGAGTCTCGCTGCGTACTTCGCACCACAGCGTCAAGGAGGTCCCATGAGCACCCCCGTATGGATCACCGCGACCCCGCCGGCCACCCACGGCGAACTTCACGTCGGCCATCTCGCAGGACCGTACGTCGCTGCGGATGTGCTGTCCCGGTACCTGCGGGCCGAGGGCGAACCCGTCCTGTTCACCACCGGTACCGCCGACCACACCAGTTCCGTCCACGTCCGCGCGCTCCGCGCCGGCCGCAAGCCGGAGGAGGTCGCCGAGGGCTACCGGGAGGCGATCACGGCCGACTGGCTGCGCTCGGGCGTCGAGTTCGACCACATCGTGCGCCCCCGCCAGGACAAGGGCTACGGACGCTGGCTGGCGGACCTGTTCCGGCGGCTCCACGCGGAGGGCGTCATCGCCGCCCGCACCCGCCTGACGCCGTACTGCGAACCGTGCGGGCGCTGGCTCCACGGAGCGCACGTGACCGGGTCCTGCCCGCACTGCTCGGAGCCCAGCGACGGCGGCATGTGCCACGAGTGCGCCCGCCCCAATGACGGCGGCGACCTGTTGGAGCCGCAGTGCGTCCAATGCGGGTCCCCGGCCACCCCCCGACGTTGCCGCCGCCTGTACATCCCGCTGGAACCGCACCGCGAGGCCCTCGCCGACTACTGGGCCGCCACCGGCCTGCCACCGCGGCTGGCCGCGCTGTGCGAGTCGCTCGCCGAGGACGGCCTGCCCGACGTCGCCGTGTCCCACCCCGCCGGGTGGGGACTGCCGGTGCCGGTCGACGGTTTCCCCGAGCAGCGCATCGACGGCTGCTTCGAGGCCGCCGCGATGCACCTCTTCGGTCACGGCGACCGTCCCATGCCCGAGCGGGCCATCCACTTCTGCGGCTTCGGCCACGCCTTCTGTCACGCGGTCCTGCTGCCCGTCCTGCTGTTCGTCCAGGGGGTCGAGCTGCCGCAGCGCTTCTGCGTGAACGAGGCGTACGTCATCGACGACCAGGCGCTGTCCTGGGGGTCGGGGGAGAAGGCCTGGGCGCTGGACCTGATCACCGAGTACGGCTCGGACACCTTGCGCCGGCACGTCCTGCAGGCCCGTCCCGTGGCCGCCCGCACCGCCTTCCACACCGACCGACTGGCGTCCGCCCGGCGGGAGTTGGACGAGAGCTGGAACAGCTGGTTGGCGCGCCTGTTCGTCGCCGTAAGGGAGGAGTGCGCCGGCCTGGTTCCGCCGGCGCTGCCCGGCGGCGCCGGTTGGGAGGTGCTGGAGCGCCGGCTGCTGCGCGGGGTGGAGGACCTGCGCGAGGCGTACTCGCCCGAGGCGTTCGACCCCCGCAGGGCGATGGCCCTGCTCGACGAGATGGTCCGGTCGGTCTCCGACTTCGGTCACGTCAACGCGCACGAGGCCCACCGCCCCACCGCGGGACGCCGGCACCTGCCCGTACTCGCGGCCCAACTGGCCGTGGCCCGCGCCCTCGGCGCCTGGGCGCGGCCGGTGATGCCAGAGGGCACGGACCGGCTGGCCGCCGCGCTCGGCGTGGAGGCGGGCGGCCCGGTGTCCGCCGCCGTCCTCGTCCCACCCGCGGCGGGCACCAGGCTGGCCCCTCCCTCGGGGCCGGTGTTCGGCTTCTGACCGGGCCGGGGAACCCCGGCCGCGAACGGCACGACGGCAGTACGGCACGACGGCAGTACGGCACGTCGGCAGTACGGCACGACGGCGCACGGCGATACGGACGCCACGACACGACAGCGCCACGGCAATTCGGCACCACCGCACGACGACAGAAATCCCTTCTTCGCCGCGTGAACCCGCGCCGGTCACACGGTGGTACGGGGCGCACGAGGCCCCTGCCCGTAGGAGCTCCACGTGTCCCTGCGCGTCGCCATGCTCAGCGTCCACACCTCGCCGCTGCACCAGCCCGGCACCGGGGACGCGGGCGGCATGAACGTCTACATGGTCCAGCTCTCCCGCGCCCTCGCCGAACTCGGCCTCGAAGTCGACCTGTTCACCCGCTGTCGGGGCGAGGCCATGCCACGCTGGGCCGACCTCGGGCCCGGCGTACGGCTGCGTCACCTGGAGGCCGGTCCGCGGGCCGCGCTGCCCAAGGAGGACATGCCCGCTCTGGTGGTGCCGTTCTCGCTGGCGCTCCTCAAGGAGGAACGGCGCTACGACCTGGTCCACTCCCACTACTGGCTCTCCGGCCAGGCCGGCCGGATCGCCGCCGTCGGCTGGCGGGTGCCGCTGGTGCACACCGCCCACACCCTGGCCCGCGTGAAGAACGCCGCGCTCGCGGACGGCGACACCCCCGAGCCCGCGTCGCGGATCCGCGGCGAACGCCAAGTGATCGGTTCCGCCGACCGCCTCATCGCCAACAGCGCCGACGAGGCGAAGGCGTTGCGGGAACTGTACGGAGCGGAGTCGGCCCGGACGGAGATCGTCCGGCCCGGCGTCGACCTGCGCACGTTCGTCCCCGGCCGGGGGCGGGCGGCGGCGCGGGCCGCGCTCGGCCTGCCGGCCGACGCGTTCGTGCCCCTGTACGCGGGCCGCATCCAACCCCTCAAGGGGCCGGACGTGATGGTGCGCGCCGTCGCCGAACTGCTGCGGCAGGCGCCCGAACTGCGCCGGCGGACCATCGTCCCCGTGGTGGGCGGCAATTCGGGTGCCGGCCCGCGCGGCGACGCCTGGGAACTGGCGCGGGAGTTGGGGGTGGCCGACGTACTGCGCCATCACCCGCCGGTGCCGCCGGCGGAGCTGGCGCAGTGGTACCGGGCGGCGGACGTCCTCCTGGTCCCCTCGCGCAGCGAGTCCTTCGGCCTGGTCGCCCTGGAGGCGCAGGCGTGCGGAACTCCCGTACTGGCCTCGGCCGTCGGCGGACTGCCGACCGCCGTGCGGGACGGGCTGACGGGCATGCTGGTCCACGGCAACGACCCGGTCGAGTACGCCCGGTGGCTGCGCTGGTTCGCCGAACACCCGCAGGCACGCGTCGTCATGGGAAGAGCGGCGACGAGACACGCCCGAACCATGAGCTGGCAGACCGCAGCCGCCCGGACCCTGGACGTCTACCAGGACGTACTGCGCGCCGAACGGTCGGGACCGGCGATGAATGAGGCAGGAGCGACGGCACGCTCCTGCCTCGCCGACGCCTCTCTCCTGGAGGGTCGAGAAGGCCGGAATTCCACACTAGCAGCTCTTTTGAGTTGACCAGGAGTGCGCAAGTGTAACGTCTCCGTGAACCTCTCCCGGAATTAGGGGAATGGGGCGGGGCGTCACTTGCGCATGCCCTTTACGGATTCCCGTGCAAGGACTCCAGATCCGCCTCAGGTGCGCTACAGAAAACTGGTCCGACCGGGGTCGGCATACGACAATGGAGAGGTCTTCGAAGGAATTCCGACGGCACGGAACCGCGAGGACGCAATGGACCTTTCGCATTCCTGGAGGAATCATGTCGGCAGCGCACACCACCGCCCCGCTCGCGAACGCCCGCCACGCCACCCCCGCCCGTCGGGCCTGTACCGCCGCCGCCCGGCCGGCGGCCCGTTCGAACGGCAACGGCTGGGACTGACCCCCCGGACGGGTCCCGGGACGCGTCCGGGACGGGCCCCGCAATCGCCCCCGGTGGCCGCGGGGCTTTTCGTCGGGGCCCGACCGGAGTGTTGCGGCGGTATTTCAGGCGGTGTTCCCGGAAGCGGCCCGTGCGGTCGATGGGTGGTGAATCAATCCAGCCATCCGAGCCGCTGTGCCCGCACTCCGGCCTCGAAACGGCTCGACGCCCCCATTTCCTGCATCAACTCGGACAGCATGCGGCTCACCGTCCGCAGGGAAACCCCCAGGTTCCGGGCGACCTTCTCGTCCTTCATTCCCGAGGCGAGCATCTTGAGCGCCGCCCGCTGCTGCTCGGACAGCCCGTCGCCGCCGAGCTCCGGCGCGACGTCGTCCCCGTACGGCGTGGCCGCGTGCCAACAGTGCTCGTACAGCGCCAGGTAGGAGCGGACCAGCGCCGGCCCGCGGGCGAGGATCGCGCCGGCCGACCGGTCGTCGGGGTGCACGGGCAGTACGGCGAACTGCTGGTCGGCGATGATCATGTTCATCGGCGCCGCGGGCGAGAGCCGGATCTCGACACCCGCCTCGACTCTGCGGCGCAGCATCTCCACCGCCTCCGGCGAGGTGGTGATCCGCTGGTGGTAGAGGGCGCGGATGCGCACCCCGTTGTCGATCTGCCGGCGGTCGCGGCTGAGCACCCGGTCCGCGACCTCCCGGACCAGGGCCGTCACGTGCATCGACGCCAGGTCGTGCCGGATGACGTCCGTGATGTCCTCCAGCACCTGCTGGATCCGCCCGTAGTCGTCGATGATCTCGACCTCGACCTCGGAACCGCTCAGCGATCCCGGGCGCAGGAACTTTCCGACCAGCGTCTCCAGGGCGCTGTACGTGCGGTCGGACTCGTCCAGGTGTTCGCGCAACCGCTCGCGTTCGCGTTGCAGCATCCGCAACAGGGCGATCTCCGGGTCGATCACGGCGACCGCGTCCGGACCCGGCTGCCAGGCTCCCGACTGGAGGTCGGCGCGAGTGGCGTGGGTGGTGCCCGTCGGCACGATGAGGCCGAGCGTGATCAGCTCCGTGCGCCATCGTTCCCGTTCCTCGGGGGTCAGCCCGAGCTCCGCGAAGACCTCGTTGAGGTTGGACACCCCGCGCAGGCGCAGCTGCTGATAGAGGGCCAGCACCCTGTCGGCCGACTGGACGCCGTCCCTGCCATCGCCCGTTGCCATAGCGAAGCGACCCCCTCATCTTACGAATCGACAGTCACACTTTGGCACATGCCCGCGAGGGAGCCCCCGCTCCGCGGAAGGGGATGTGACCGGCGTCACATGACCTGCTCGGGGTGCGCGCCGGCGCCCCGGACCTGCCGGGACGGAGTGGTCCGGGGCGGCCCGATGGGGTGCGTGGGGGCGCAACTCCCGTGCGGGGAGGGGGAGAAGGGGAGGAAGTGGATCCTCGCCGGTGTCAGTCCTGTGACGCGCCGAGGCAGTCGGGGCACAGCCCCTTGAAGGTGACCTCCGCGTCGTCCATCCGCCACGTGCGCAGTTCGCCGCCCGTGGGCTTGGGGACCTCGACGCGGACGTTCTCCACGCGCCCGCACCGCAGGCAGAGCGCGTGCTGGTGCGACGGGCCGGAGACCTCGAAGACGGCCGGCAGCCCCGGGCGGTCGAACTTCGTCGCCAGCCCGGTCTCCAGGAAGTGCCGCAGCATCTCGTAGACGGCCTGGCTGGTCAGGGTGCCCAGCCGTTCGCGGGCGGTGGCCGTGATGGACTCGACGTCCAAGTGCCCGCCCGCGGCCAGCACCTGGAGCACTTCGAGGCGCGGGCCGGTGACGCGCAGCCCCACGTCGCGCAGGCGCTGGATCACCGCCTCGCGACCGGTCGACTCCTCCACGACAGCCATCGCCGCGCCACCCTCCGTCATCTGGTCCACCCAAACCTTTGGGGGCATCGTACCTCTTGCCCGCCCTGGGGGAGGGGGTGAGCGGGGGCGGTCAGGCGCGGGCCCGGCAGACCAGGAGGACGCTGTCGGTCCGCTCGTCGATGCGGTGGTGCCCGCGGTGCTCCACCCGGAGCCCCGCCGCGCGCAGGTCCGCTTCGAGACGCCGCGGGTCCACGATCCACTTCCGGGTGGTCCGGACGACCCGCTCGGTGCTCAACTTGCCGGTGCGCACGCAGTGGTAGGCGATGCCTTCGCTCATGTCGTCCAGGTCGAAGGCCTGACGGGCCACGGCCCACTCCTCGACGCCGTCGAAGCGCGGGACGGGGAACGCCCAGGTCCGCACCGGCTCCTCGGCCAGCCCCCGCGGGCGGTGCGCGGTGAAGTCCAGGGCGAGCATCCCGCCGGGTTCCAGGTGCGCCGCGATCTCGCGCAGCAGCCCGGGCCGGGCGTGCGGCGGCACCGCGGCGATCATCGCGCCGGCCAGCAGGGCCAGCCGGTACGTGCGCCGCAGTCGCAGCTCAGCCAGCTCGGCGCGGGTCGTGACCAGACGGCGCGCGACCTGGGGCCCGATCCGCCGGCCCCAGGCCCGCAGCCGCTCCAGGCCGTCGGCGTCCCGGTCGATCGCCTCGACGGAGAAGCCCTGACGGGCGAACGGGACGGCCAGCCGGCCGGAGCCGCAGCCCAGGTCCAGGACCGGGCCGCCGCAGCGCCGGGCGAGGCTCAGGTAGCGGACGATGTCCGCGCTGTGCGGGCCCAGCAGCGCGTCGTGCAGCCAGACGGCGTCCTCGGTGGCGGGGGAGACCGATTCCAGGCCGGGCAGGAAGTCCGCGGGGGCCGGTACGGCGCCGCCGGCCGGGTACGGGGCGGCCGGGTGAGCGGCCGGCGGGGCCGGGGCGGGCGCCAAGGCTCCCGCGCCCGCTGCGGGCGCGGTCGGCGCGACCGGCATGACGGGCAGGAAAGTGCCGCTCGGTGTGTGCATCGCTCCTCCAGGGGCTCGCTCGGTCCGACCGTCCGAGGGCGGTGGTCCCGTGCCGCCGGGAACGCTCCGCCGCTGGTGAAATCCTGTCCTGCGACGCAGGGTCGGGGCCAGAGCGGCGGGCTGCGTGAACACGCGATGGCGTGGATCTGCCACGCAGGCCGGGAGCGGGGAGAGGCGCTGGTTCAGGCCAATCGGCGGAGCGGGCGGCCGAGCCGGAGCGGGGTGAGCGCGGTGAAGCCGTGGTGGGTGAAGAACGGCAGGGCCGGGGCCTCCTCGACCGGGAGTCCGATCCGCTGGGACAACGCCCCGTGCGCCCGCATCCGCTCGGTGGCCGCAGCCAGCAGGGCCGTACCGACTCCTTCGCGGCGCCGGGTCGGAGTCGTGCACAGGGCGTAGACCTCGCCCTCGGAGGCGACGGGCACACCGCCCGAGACGGCTCCCAGGACGGCGCCGTCCGGACCGGCCGCGACCAGCCAACCGAGCCAGCCGGGCGCCCCGCCCGGAATTCCAATTTCCGCTCTTATGCGGGGCAGGGCGCAATGGTCCGACACCAGCCGACCCACCCGGATTTCACCGAGGGCGCTGCCGTAGTCCTCGCGAATCGCCTCGGCGAGGAGCCGGGATATCGCCGTCGCGTCACCGGGCGCTGCCGTCCGCACATCAGCCAGCAGCATTCGCTCCGCCCCTCTCGCCGCACGGGTCCTGAGCCCGCACGCGCCCAGAATAGCGGGCAATTCGAGTGGTCGGGGGCAAGGGGAAATCTACGAATTGGCTTAGTAAATAGCCGGGTTGGGGAGAACGCGGGTGGAAGCGGCGGACGGGGCCGCTTTCACGAGGTCCAACAACAGGCGACGACCGTGGGAACGATGACCGACATCGCGGCCGTCACCGCGAGCAGCCCGCGCAGGACCGCGTGCCCCGCCCGGTGCGGCGTCAGGATGCGGCGCATCCGCACCGCCGCCGACGGGCCGCCCGCCGCGAACGCCCGGCGGGGCGCGTGCCCGGCCGCCAACGCGTAGAGCGCCCTGGCCAGCGCGTCCCGCGAACAGCCGCGCAGCGCGCGGTCGTCGGCGGCCATCTCCAGCAGCAACGGCACCGCCTGCCCGCCGATCCGGGCCAGGGGCAGCCGGCGGAAGACGGTCGAGTACGCCCCCGCCGCCGCGAGCAACAGGTGGTGCCGGCCCGCGATGTGGGCCCGTTCGTGGGCGAGCGCGGCGGCCAACTCCCGGTCCGTCAGGACGTCCACCGCCCCCGAGGAGATCACGACCCGGCGCGAGCGCCCCGGCAGGCAGTACACCGCCGGGCGCGCGTCGTCCAGTACGGTCACCCCCAGCTCGGCGTCGTACCGGCCGACCAACCGCAGCAGTTCGGCGTGCCTGCCGCGGGCCCGGCGGGCCCGCACGAGTTCCCGTACGAAGCCGGTGCCGGGCAGTGCCAGGACCGCGAGCGCCGCGGTGGCGGCGAGGAACTCGCGCGCCGTCCCGTCCGCCAGCCGTTGGGCGGAGGGCGGGCTCAGGGTCAGGGCGGAGTCGATGAGCCGGTGGCTGGTCTCCGCCGGCAACAGGAGTTGGGCGGGCAGCATCGCCGTGGCGAGCGCGAAGATGGAACCGGACATGATCCACACGGCCAGGCCCAGCCGTGGCACCTGCTGGGCCCAGCGGGCGCGCAGCAGCATCCAGGGGATCAGCAGGCCCGTGATCAGGGCGAGTCCGAGGGGCGGGAGGACGTGGTGGTTCACCGGGTGCCTCCGGTCGGGCCGGCGGGGCGGTCGGGGTGGGCGGCGCGCAGGGCCTCGTCCAGGGCCGCCACGTCCTCGTGGGACATCCGCTCCACGAACCGCAGCAGGGTGGCCCTGCGGTCCTGACTGTCGCCGAGGGCGTCCTGCATGAGCGCGGCCGTGTACTCCTCCCGGCTGCGCACGGCCTCGTACATCCAGGCCCGGCCGGACTTCTCACGGCTCAACCAACCCTTGCGGTACAGGATGTCGGCCACGGTCATCACGGTGGTGTAGGCGACCTTGCGGCCCCGGTTTATGTCGTCGACGATCTCGCGGACCGAGGCGGGACGTTCCCACTGCCACACCCGGTCCATGATCTCGGCCTCCAGCTCTCCCAGCCGGCGTACGCGCATCCCTCTCGGCCCCTCCCGCTCGCGAGCGGCTCATGCTACGGCCCGCCCCCGCACCGGCCCGTACGCCGGCCGCCGGCCGGTACCGGGGGAGGGGACGGACCCCACCGCGCGCACGCCGAGCAGCCCGGTCGGCGGATGTCGCCGACCGGGCTGCTCGGTCATCAGGTGGAGCGCGGGCCCGGAGGGGCCTACGCGCGGACGAGACGGGCGATGGCCTCCGTGGCCTCGCTCACCTTCACCCGCGCGCTGTCCCCGCCCCGGGCGGCGGCCTCGACGACACACTTGCCGAGGTGCTCGTCCAGCAGGGTCACGGCGCAGGCCCGCAGCGCCGCGTTGACCGCGGACACCTGGGTCAGTACGTCGATGCAGTAGGCGTCCTCGTCGACCATCCGCTGTACGCCGCGGATCTGGCCCTCGATCCGCCGCAGACGTCTGATGACGTCTTCCTTCTGTTCTCCGTAACCGGCCACGGGCGTTCCTCAGTTGGCGGCGGCCCGGAAGCCGCGCAGACGCAGGCTGTTGCCGACGACGAAGACCGAGGAGAAGGCCATGGCCGCCCCGGCGATCATCGGGTTGAGCAGTCCCGCCGCGGCGAGCGGCAGCGCGCCCACGTTGTACGCGAACGCCCAGAACAGGTTCGAGCGGATGGTGCCGAGGGTCTTGCGGGCGAGCCGGATGGCGTCGGCCGCCGCCCGCAGGTCGCCCCGCACCAGAGTCAGGTCACCGGCCTCGATCGCGGCGTCGGTACCGGTGCCCATGGCCAGACCCAGATCGGCCTGGGCGAGCGCGGCCGCGTCGTTGACGCCGTCGCCCACCATGGCGACGCTGCGCCCCTCGGCCTGCAGCCGCTTGACGACGTCGACCTTGTCCTGCGGCATGACCTCGGCGATCACCTCGTCGATGCCGACCTCGGCCGCGACGGACTCCGCGACGGCCTTGTTGTCGCCGGTCAGCAGGATCGGGGTGAGACCGAGGGCGCGCAGCCGCCGGATCGCCTCCGCGCTGGTGTCCTTGACGGCGTCGGCGACCTCCAGCACGGCACGCGCCTCGCCGTCCCAGGCCACGGCGATCGCGGTACGGCCGGCGGCCTCCGCCTCGGCCTTGGCCCGCTCCAGGTGCGCGGGCAGCGCCATCGCCCACTCGGCGAGCAGCTTCTCGCGGCCGACGAGGACCGCGTGCCCGTCGACGACGCCCTGCACGCCGAGCCCGGGGACGTTGGCGAAGTCCTCGGGGGTGGGCAGCTTACCGACCCGGGCGCTCGCACCGGCCGCGACGGCCTGGGCGATCGGGTGCTCGGAGGCGTGCTCCAACGCACCCGCCAGGCGCAGGACGTCGCTCTCGGCGACGCCCTCGGCGGTGTGCACCTTGAGCAGGGTCATCCGGCCGGTGGTGACGGTGCCGGTCTTGTCCAGGACGATGGTGTCGACCTTGCGGGTGGTCTCCAGCACCTCGGGGCCCTTGATCAGGATGCCGAGCTGCGCGCCGCGGCCGGTGCCGACCATGAGGGCGGTCGGGGTGGCCAGGCCCAGGGCGCACGGGCAGGCGATGATCAGTACGGCGACCGCGGCGGTGAAGGCCGCCGCGAGGCCCGAGCCGGTGCCCAGCCAGAAGCCGAGGGTGGCGAGCGCGAGAGCGATGACGATCGGTACGAAGACGGCGGAGATCTTGTCGGCGAGGCGCTGTGCTGCGGCCTTGCCGTTCTGGGCGTCCTCCACGAGCCGCGCCATCCGGGCCAGTTGGGTGTCGGAGCCGATCCGGGTGGCCTCCACGACCAGTCGGCCGCCCGCGTTGAGGGTGGCTCCGGTGACGGAGTCCCCCACGGACACCTCGACCGGAACGGACTCGCCGGTGAGCATGGAGGCGTCCACGGCGGAGGAACCCTCGACGACGGTGCCGTCGGTGGCGATCTTCTCGCCGGGCCGGACCAGGAAGCGGTCCCCGACCTGGAGGTCGGAGGTGGGCACGGTGACCTCGCGGCCCCCGCGCAACACGGTGACCTCCTTGGCGCCCAGTTCCAGCAGCGCCTTCAGGGCGGCGCCGGCCTTGCGCTTGGAGCGGGCCTCGAAGTAGCGGCCGGCCAGGATGAAGGCGGTGACTCCGGCCGCCGCCTCCAGGTAGATGTTCCCGGCGCCGTCGGTGCGGGCGATGGTGAACTCGAAGGCGTGGGTCATGCCGGGGGTGCCGGCCGTGCCGAAGAACAGGGCCCACAGCGACCACAGGAACGCGGCCGTGGTGCCCACCGAGATCAGCGTGTCCATGGTGGCCGCGCCGTGCTTGGCGTTGGTCCACGCGGCCCGGTGGAAGGGCCAGGCGGCGTACGTGACGACGGGCGCGGCCAGCGTCAGGGACAGCCACTGCCAGTAGTCGATCTGGAGCGCCGGGACCATGGCCATCGCGATGACGGGCACGGCCAGGACGACGGAGGTGATCAACCGCTGCCGCAGCGGGCGCAGTTCCTCGGAGCCGTCGTCGTCCTCGCCGGAACCGGCGGGGGAATCGGAGCCGGCGTCCGCGCGGGGCGGGGTCGGCTCCTGCGCGGTGTAGCCGGTGGCCTCGACGGTGGCGATCAGGTCCGCGACGGAGATGTCGGCGTCGAAGGTGACCTTGGCCTTCTCGGTGGAGTAGTTGACGGTCGCCTCGACGCCGTCCATGCGGTTGAGCTTCTTCTCGATGCGGGCCGCGCACGAGGCGCAGGTCATGCCGCCGATGGCGAGCTCGACCTGGGCGGCGCCGGGAGTGATGGTGGTCATGAGGGCTGCTCCTCGTTCGAGCGCGGGGTGGGGGCCGGGGCCCGGTGGACGGACCGGATCCCGGCGGCCAAGTGGTTCGGGGTGGGGCCGGAGCGTCAGGCGCGCCCGGTCAGCTCGTAGCCGGCGTCGTCGATCGCGGCGGCGACGGCGGTGTCGTCCGGGTCGCCCGCCGTCGTGACCGTGACCAGGCCCCCGTCGACGTCCACGTCCACGGACAGGACCCCGTCGAGCGCGCCGACCGACGTGGTGATGGCGGTCCTGCAGTGTCCGCAGGTCATGCCGGACACGCGGTAGACGGTCGCGGTGCGGTCGGCGAGGGCCGTGGCGGTGGTGGTCGCTCCGGCGTTCGTGCCGCAGCTGCCGTCGGGGGAGCAGCAGGAAGACATGGATTTCTCCTTGATCGGTTCAAGTACCGGCCCGGATACCCTGCGGGGGTATCCGGTCTGCCTTCAGGTATACCCCCCGGTGGTATTCCGCCGCAAGGGATTCCGCAGCTTGACTTGGTACCCCCCAGGGGTATGGTGAGCTCATGAAACCGCTGGACGCGGCCTTACGTCGTACGGGAGAGCAGCCATGAACACCGGAGTGAAGACCGCCGCCTTTGCCGCCGCGCTCGCCGCGGCCTTCGGCGCCGCGTACGGGATCGGGGCGGGCGTGGGCCCCGTGGGTTCACCCGTCAAGGTGGAGCACGCGAACCACGCGCAGACCTCCGCGCCGAGCCCCCCGCCGACCGGTGCGGACGCCGGTCACGGGGGCCATGAGGAAGCCGCGGCCCAGGCCCCGGCGGCCGGTGGCCTCCAGGTGTCCGAGGGCGGCTACGCGCTGAGCCTGGACACCCCGCGCATCGAGGGGGGCCGCGGCGAGCTCCGGTTCTCGGTGAAGGACGCCGAGGGCCGCAAGGTCACCTCGTACAAGACCGAACACGGCAAGGAACTGCACTTCATCGTCGCCTCGCGCGACCTCACCGTGTACCGCCACCTGCACCCGGCGCGCGCCGCGGACGGCACCTGGTCGACGCCGGTCGACCTGCCGGCGGCCGGCGGCTACAAGGCCTTCGCCGACTTCACCCCCGCCGGCGACGGCGCGAAGGGCGTCACCCTCGGCGCCGACCTGGCGGTGCCCGGCGCGTACGCCCCGAACCCGCTGCCGACGGCGGCGAACACCGCCGACGTGGACGGCTACCAGGTCACCCTGGCCGGCACCCTCGCCCTGGGCAAGGCGGGCGAGCTCAAGCTGACGGTCACCAAGGACGGCAAGCCCGTCACGAACCTGGAGCCGTACCTCGGGGCGTACGGTCACCTCGTCGCCCTGCGCGACGGGGACCTCGCCTACCTGCACGTCCACCCCAACGAGGGCGGCCCCGGCCCCGAGGTCTCCTTCACGGCGACGGCCCCGAGCGCGGGCGCCTACCGGCTCTTCCTGGACTTCCAGCACGAGGGCACGGTCCGCACCGCCGCCTTCACGGTCGACGCGGGTACGGGATCGGCCGCCGCCGGCCCGGCCACCACGCCCGCTCCGGCCCCCGCTCCCGCGTCGGGCGCCCCCGAATCCGGCGAGCCGCACGCCCACTGACCCACCCCCGCCGCGCCGGCACTGGCCGGAGTCGGCCGGCGCGGCGCGGCATCGACGGAGGGAAGGGACCGCCGTGCACGGTTACACCGCACACAAGGACGACGTCCTCAAGCGGCTGCGCCGCATCGAGGGCCAGGTGCGCGGCCTGCAGCGCATGGTCGAGGAGGACACGTACTGCGTCGACGTGCTCACCCAGGTCGGCGCCGCCACCAAGGCCCTCCAGGCCTTCGGCCTGACCATGCTGGAGGACCACCTCCACTCCTGCGTCGCCACCGCCGTCGCCGAGGGCGGCGAGGAGGCCCGCGCCAAGGTCGAGGAAGCCTCCCGCGCCATAGCCCGCCTGACCCGCTCCTGACGGCGCAGCGCCGGGGATCCCGCCGGCCCCGGGCGTCGCACCCCCCGTACGTCCTGCCGCGGGCGGTCCGGTGGCCCCGGCGCGCGGAGTGCGTCCGTCGCGCGCGCCGTGTGGCCGGGTGGGCGCGTCCGCGGCCGGGGACGGATCCGGCCGCGGCGCGGTCAGCCCCTCGTGTGCTGGTTGAGGGTGGCCGCCAGCAGGTGGGAGTCGAGCAGGGAGACGTCCGCCGTCCTGTCCGCCCGTGCGTAGCCGGCCAGCATCCGCTTGGTCAGGACGAGGGCTTCGGGCGAGCGTCGCACGAGGGGCCTGATCCAGGAATCGATCACCTTGTCCAACCGGTCGAGCGGGGCGCTGCGGTGGAGCAGGCCGATCCGGTGGGCCGTGTCGGCGTCGAAGACGTCGCAGGTGAGCATGAGTTCGCGGATCCTGGACGTGCCGGCCTCGGAGACCAGGCGTCCCATCGCCCCGCCCCACGCCGGTGGCAGTCCGACGCCGACCTCGGGCATGCGGAAGCGACTGGTGTCCGCCGCGGCGCGCAGATCGCAGAACGCGGCGAGTGCGAGACCCGCGCCCATGACCCGTCCGTGCAACCGGGCGATGGTGACCGCGTGGGTGTTCTCCAACGCCTGGCACAGGCGGTGCGCCTTGTCGACGACGCGCCGCAGGCCCACTCCCGACGGATCGGCGGCCAACGCCTCCTGGTATTCGGTGCGGTCGGCACCCAGGCAGAAGTCCGCACCCAGCGACGACAGCGTCAGGACCCGGACGTCGGGTCTCTCGTGGAGCTCGTCGAGCAGGGTGATGAGGTCGTCGACGACCGCGGTGTCCAACGTGTCGTCCTGCCCCCAGGGGTTGAGGCGGACATGGAGCACGGGGCCGTCCTGCTCGGCGTGGATCGCCTTGGGGGCGGTCCGGACGTGCGCGGGGAAGGGGACGGGGGAGGGGGAGGAGAGGGGAGCGGGGGTCGAGTCGGTCATGCGACGGCTACGTCCAGGTTCAACAGGCGTCGGAAGGCCACGCGGGGCGCCATCGACGGAGTGCGTACGAGGGTGAGGCGGGGCAGGCGTCGGATCACCTGGTGGAGCAGGGTCTGCGCTTCGAGGCGGGCCAGCGGCGCGCCGAGGCAGTAGTGGATGCCGCCGCTGAACGCGAGGTGGCCGGGGGCGCGTGCGGGGTCGAACCGGTCGGGGTCGCTGTGCCGGGCCGGGTCCCGGTGCGCCGCTCCGACCAGGAGGTGGACCATCTCGTCGCGGCGGACCTCGATGCCTCCCAGCACGGAGTCCTGTGCGGCGATCCGGCTGATCACGTGGGTGGGGGCGTCGTAGCGGAGGGTTTCCTCCACGAACCCGGGGACGAGGTCCGGGTTGTCGGCGATCATGTCCCAGCGTTCCGGGCGCTCGACGAGCCGGAGCGTCATCGTGGAGAGGAGGGTCGCCGTGGTCTCCAGCGCGGCCAACAGGACGAACAACACCAGGTAGTAGACGGCCTCGTCGGCCTTGTCCTGGTCGGTCTCGATCTCGTCCCACGTGCGGATCCACCGGGTGACGGGGTCATCGCCGGGATGTGCGCGCCGCTCGCGCACCAACTCCATGAAATAGGCGCGCAGTTCCCCCGTCGCCGCGTCGGACAGAGCCAGTTGGCTGGCCGAGGGCAGCAACTCCTGGGCGAAGACCTGGTCATGGGTCAACTCACGCAGCCTGGGCCAGTCCGCCTTCGGCAGTCCGAGCCAGTCACCGACGGTGGCCACCGGCAGTTCCTCGCAGACCAGCTCCGAGAAGTCCGCCTCGCCGTCCCGTATTCGCTCGGTGAAGGCGTCCAGCAAATGATCTGTCGCCCGACTCACATCGTGGCCGATGCGCTCCATGGCGGCCCGGTCGAACGTACCCGCCGCCCGTCGCGCCCTGGTGTGGTCCGGGGGGTTGAGCGCGGCGAGCGTGTGGCTCATCTCGCGCGAGGACGGCGCGTTCCAGCGCGTCCCCGGGCCTTGGCGCTCACGCCACTCCCGGTCGGGCTCCAACCATTGCCGGCTGCGCAACACCTGGTCGCAGGCGGCGAAGCCCGTGACGACGGTGCCGCCCCAGGGGGCGGGTATCACCTCTCCCCGCGCGAGGAGTTCGGCGTATATCGGGAAGGGGTCGGCCTGCCCTCCGGCCGTCCGTAGACGGGAGAAGAGGGAGGCGGACGCCCTACGGTCGTACGACGTGGTGGTGGCAACGCCCATGATGGCGGCTCCTTTCTGAGAACCAGCCGCCATGCATACCCACATGATCGTTGACACACCCTTTACCACTGAGTACTCAGGAGGTTGCTTGAACCACAGTCGACTCACTCGATCCATTCAACTCGCCGTACTCACACACTTCGTGCGACTCACTCGCCCCGGGTCCAGGCCAGGAAGCGGCTGAACAGTCCGCCCTTGCCCTGCGACGCGCCCGCGCCGCCCGCACGCGAGGCCGTGGAGCCGGAGGGCGAGGAGGCGGGCGTCTGCTGCTGGGGCGGCCGGCCCGCGTTCGGCGACCCGGCCGACTCGGCCGACTGGGCTACGGGCCTGGGGGTGAACCGGATCGGGAGCGTGACCAACGTGCGGCTCCACGGGCTCGGCGCCCAGGTCAGCGCCTTGAACGGGACCCGCATCTCGACGTCGTGCAGCTGGTTCAGCAGCGTTTCGACGGCCGTCACGGTGATCATGAACGCCGGGTCCTTGGCGGGGCAGGCGTGCGGGCCGGCGCCGAACGCCAAGTGCGCCTTCGCGCTCAGGTGTTCACGGTGTTCGGTCAGCTTCGGATCGGTGTTGGCCGCCGCGAACGAGATCAGGACCGGGTCGTTGGCCCGAACCAGCCGGTCACCGAGCTCGACGTCGTGAGTCGGGTAGTGCGCCGCGTAGTTGGCGATCGGCGCGTAGTTCCAGAGCGTCTGCGAGACCGCGTCCTCGACCGGGAGGCCGAGCTGCCAGTCCTCGCCGAGGTACAGGGCGCTACTGGTGCCGATGGCCGCGGTCAGGGGCGCGGTACCGCCGGAGAGCAGGGTGACCAGCTGGTGCAGCACCTCCTCGTCGGTCAGCTGGGCCGGGTGCTCCATCAGGCGCGTCGTCAGGTCGCTGGTCGGACGGCGCCGCTTGAGGGCGATCAGCTCGTTCAACGCCCCGCCGAGCACCTCGTCGGCGCCGGGCGTTCCCTCGAAGATGCCGCTGATGCCGGCGATCACGCGGTCGCCGATCTCGGGCGGGCAGCCGAACAGGTCGCTGAAGACCAGCAGGGGCAGCGGCTGCGCGTACTCGGACATCAGCTCCGCATGGCCGCGGATGTCGGTACTGAACTGACTGATCAGGTAGTTGGCGGACGCCTGCGTCTGCCGGATGAGCTGGTGCTCGTTGACCGTGGCCAGCGCGTCGGTAACGGCCCGCCGCAGACGTGCGTGTGACGCACCGTCACTGAAGAGCGCGTTGGGTCGGTAGCCCAGCATGGGCAGCGCCGGGCTGTTGGCCGGGACGCGCCCCTCGTTCAGGGCGTTCCAGCGCCGGGAGTCGCGCACGAAGGAGGCGGGGTTCTGCAGGACGTACAGCGCGGCGTCGTAGCTGGTGACGAGCTCGGCCTGGACGTCGGGTGCGATGTCCACGGGCGCGCTGGGGCCGTACGCGCGCAACTGCGCGTAGTGGCTGTCGGGGTCGGCTCCGAACGAGGGACCGTACAACTGGACGTTCCCGTGCGCGGGGCAGCCGGGAGGTATCTCCTGCGAGTCAAGTGGCTGTTGCATTCCTGCGCTCCTAGCCGAGTTGGGACATGAGGTGGGTCACGAGGGTGATGAGGGCCTGCGCCGAGGAGTTCTCGTCCCGTACGTCACACTGCACGACGGGGGTCTCGGCGCTGAGGTTCAGGGCTTCGCGCACCTCGTCGAGCGGGTAGTGCGTGGTGCCCTCGAAGTGGTTGACGGCGATGGCGTACGTCAGGCCGAAACGCTCGACGAGGTCCAGGACGGGGAACGACTCGTGCAGCCGCTCCGGGTCGACCAGGACCAGCGCCCCCAGCGCGCCCCGGGAGAGTTCCTCCCACATCTCCTTGAACCGCTCCTGGCCGGGCGTTCCGAAGAGGTAGAGCACCAGGGTGTCGCTGAGGGTGAGCCGACCGAAGTCCATCGCGACGGTGGTGGTCGTCTTGTCGGGCGTGCCCGACAGGTCATCGAGGCCCACGCTGGCCTCGGTGATCTCCTCCTCGGTGCGCAGGGGCTCGATCTCGGAGAGACTGCCGATACAGGTGGTCTTGCCGACCCCGAAGTGCCCCACTATGAGGATCTTCACCGCGTGGGAGACATCTGGATCCAGGTACACGCGCTACGCTCCGAATCGATTCTTCAGGCCCTCTAGCACGGCACTGACCAGTTCTCTGTCGACACGTTCGGCGCGCGGAATCGGGGTCCTCGCGAGGATGAGGCTGTCCTCCTCCAACTGCGCCAGCAGGATGCGGACGATGCCCAGCGGCAGGTGCGTGTGCCCCGCCACCTCGGCCACGGACAGGAAACCGTTGGCGACCAGGTCCATGACCTGACCCGCCTCCGGGGACAGCGTGCGCGCCGCCACCTGTGCGTTCTCCGCCGCCGTCGCCGTCACGAGCGTGGTGTGCTCGTACTCGTGGTCCGGGGGCAGTGCTCGTCCGTTCGTGATCACGAAGAGGGGGACTAACGGTGACGTCAGTTCCAGCTCCTCATCCTGCTCGGGCACGTCATGCATGACCTGTCCCCTTCCCCCGTGTGCCCGCCCCGGTCAGCCCGGGAACCACCTCGTGCAGGCGCGTGGTGAACTTCTCGATGTCGCAGTCGTGTTCGGCGGCGGCGGCCAGGAAGGCATCGGGACCCGCCGCCATCAGGAAGATCCAGCCGTGCTGGAACTCGATGACCGTCTGACGCCACTGGGCATCCTCGACGGCCCCCGCGAACTGGGAGGTGACCCTGCTGTAGGCGTGGATGCCGGTCATGGCGGCGGAGATCGTGTCCGCGAGATCGCGGTCCATCCCGCTGGTCGCCCCGCGGGGCAGACCGTCCGATCCCAACAGCACGGCGTGACGTGCCCCCTGGACCTCGGACACCACCTGGTCGAGTTCGCCGAGCACGAACCCCGCGTCACGCGTGCCCTGTTGTCGGGGAGCACTCCCGCGCGCACCTCCGGCGTCCTCGGCGCCCACCCTCGGCGGCGAGGTCAGGTTGTTGCCCAACCTGGCGACGAGGCGGTGCATGCGGAAGGAGATCTGCTGCATGTCCACATCGGGCGCCGCCGCGGCGGCGAGGTAGGAACCCTGACCCGCCCCGATCAGAAAGCTCCAGCCGTGCGAGAACTCGATGATGGTCTGGTTCCACCGCCGGTCCTCCTCCGGTCCGGCGAAGTGGGCCGTCGCCCGGCTGAGGGACTGCATTCCGGCCATGGCGGCGGAGATGGTCCGTACGTCCTTCTCGCCCAGGCCCTCCGTCGCGCCGCGAGGAAGGCCGTCCGCGGACAGCAGGACGGCGTGCCGCGCCAGAGGCACGTTGTGCACGATGTCCTCAAGCATCCACGACAGGTCTGCGGTCATGCGTCTTCGGGCCCTTCGAACGAGGTGGCGTCAAGGTTGCGACCGGAGAGCGTGCCGCGCTGGAAGGCCCCCAGCCCGCGCCCGGAGGCACGGCCCGTCTCCTGCGGGGTCCGGGGCGCCGGCGGGGTGCCGTCGGGGTCGGGCACGCTCGCGATGGGCGCCTGACGTGCGCCGCGCTTGGGCAGGCCGTGCATCGTGCGCGACGGGGCGCTCTGCGGCCGGCTCTCGGGGGCACGACGGATGTCCCTGACCGGAGCCTCCTGGGCGGGCGGTATCTCCTCCATGGTCCACAGCTCCTCGGGCAAGAGGACGACGGCCCTGACGCCGCCGTACCGGGAGACGCCGGTGACGTCGACCCTGAAACCGTGCTGACGCGCGATCAGGCCGACGACCGGGAAGCCGAACTTCGGCTGGGTCCCGAGCTGCGACAGACGGGGGGCGATTTCCCCGGAGAGCAGCGCGGTCGCCCGCTGCCGGTCCTCGTCGTTCATGCTGACACCGGCGTCGTCGATGACGATGCACAGGTTGTTCTGGACGCGCTGGAACGTTACTTCAATAGGTGCGTCCTGCTGCGAGAAGCTGGCGGCGTTGTCCAGCAGCTCCGCCACCGCGAGGGCGACGGGCGCGACCGCGGACGCCTTCAGGGCGAGACCGGTCTGCTGCATGATGGCGACCCGGTGGAAGTTGCGGATCTGCCCCTGGGCACTGCGCACCACGTCGTACACGCTGGCCGGCCGGTTGCGCCGACCGAGCGGAGCGCCGCACATGACGGCGATGCCCTGGGCCTTGCGCGCCATCTGGGCGTTGGCGTGGTTGACGTCCAACAGGTCGCTGAGCACGCCGTGTCCGCCGTACTTGCGCTGGATGCCGTCCAGCAGGGTCGTCTGCTCGGCCGCGAGACTCTGCAGGAGACTGGCCGCACCCTTGAGGACGGCCTTGGTGTTCTCCTCCGCCGCCTCCTTGGCCGCGTGGAGCGTGGCGTCCTGCTCGTTGCGGAACCTCTGCAACTCGGCTTGCGACGCGTGCAGGTGACTGTCCATCGTGAGCAGCTGGTGCCTGAGTTCGGCCTCGGTGTGCTCCTTCTTCGCCCCCAGCGCTCTGTTGCGGGCGACGAGTGCCACGACCGCGACAACGGCTATCGCCGCCACCGCAACCAAGCACCACACAAGTGCGTCTCGATTCATGGAAACCTTTCCCGGCGCATGGCATGCGGACGGCTGCAGATACACCTCGCGAGGCCCCGCAACACAGCTGATCGGCGCGGCTCACCTGCGGTTGCGCGGAGAACCTGCCGCCGATCGAAAGTCAGCATCTGCGTCCAAAATGGATCAAGATCACAGATGCCGGGATGCTATCACCCGGAACTTCGCCCTCCCCACGCCGGTCATGGCGCCGCAAACGCCCAACCGGGCTGCAACGAGACCGGGTTGACGAGGCCATTCGACCCTGTGCCCACGATCGACCACCCCACACGTCACCGCCCCGTCAAGCAGTTCTTCACGAGACGGACGGCAATCCCTCACATCGGCCCGAGCCCTCGTCAACCAAACTCCCGGCGACTCGCCTGTGCCACCGACGAAATCGCGCAGGCCACTTCATCGGTGCCGAGCAGGCGTGGGGTTCGGTCCCCACCGCGAAGGAAGACGGGCGTCGCGCCCCTGATCCATCGCTGCGAGAACGACGCGCGACCCCAAAGGCGCTACGACGCCCGCCCATCGACAACGGCGCGAGGCGTACGGGAGGCGGCCAACCCCTGCCGGCGACGAAGGCTCCGGCGAGGACGAGCGTCCCGCGCGCCGGCCCTCCCACATGCGCGGCTCCCCCTGGAAGCGGAATATCCCGTCGACGCATTGCTGCCGGCAGCCGGGATCAGCGGCAGAGCTCCGCGATGACGTCGCCGAAGTCGGGGAATTCCCGGGTGGCAAGCTCGATCACGGCCGCGGCCGACGCACGCCGGTCCGGTGCGAATCGCTCGGCGATGGCCGTCAGCCCCTGCTGGGGACGCGAGTTCCGGTCGGGCCCGTACGGGGCGGCCGCTTCCCAGGGGCCGAAACCGTCGGCCAGCAACCACAGGAAGTCACCCAGGTCGCGGGCGACCACACCGGTCTCCCCCTCGGACCCGAGGAAGACGATGGGCTGCTCGGCCGCCACCCGGCTCGGTCGGACCAGCCAGAACGCCGCGTACCCGCCCGTCCCGTCCTGCCCGAACACGCGGAAGTCGTCGCCGTCGGTCTCGGTGTTGCCGGTCCACGCCTGGATCCAGTCGGTGGTCCACGGCGGACAGGAAGGCAGGAAAGGGCTCGAAGTCGACCCCGTCACCGCCGTCGTAGTCGAACGGGCCGGCCAGCGCGGCGGCGAGAGGGGCGGGGAACTGGCGATCGTAGATCTGCGGCACGTGCACAGGCTAGGCACGTCATCGGACAACGGCGACAGACGGCCGACACCACGGGACGTTCGCGGGAGCCGACCGGTGAGGAACGAGCACGCAGCGACGCACACCCTGTCGCTTGAGCCGATCAGGCGTGTGCGGCGGCCCGCTACAGCCAGTCGCGCTTCTTGAAGATGACGTACAAGCTGACGCAGACCACTGCCATCAGCAGGATCGCGAAGGGGTAGCCGCCCGCCCACTTGAGCTCCGGCATGTCCTCGAAGTTCATGCCGTAGATCGTGCCGACCAGGGTGGGGGCGAAGAGGATGGCAGCCCACGAGGAGATCTTCTTGAAGTCGTCACCCTCGCACCGCTGACCTGCGGAAATAGCTCGGAGGTGCCCTCTGATCTGCGGCGATCAGACTTTCCGGCCCTTTCGCCGTGCTGCCCGTTTGTACGGCCGATCCTCCCCAGCCGCTCCCCAACGGCCTTCATCCTCCCCAGATTCTCCCCAGCGGAGGGTGCCTCCGAAGGAGAGACGCCGCTGGTCGGCGGGGCGACATGGGCTGGGTGAAGGGCTACGGAGCGTTGACGCGCGGGGTCTGCTTCGGCATGGGCTGGCCGTCGGCGGATATGTGCTGGTACAGCTCTTCGGTAAGGAGTTCCTGACCCGGCTCAGTAGTGCCTCACCCTGGCACAGCGACAGGCAGTAGCTTGCCATCCCCGAGGTGCAGCCAGCCGCGACCAGGGGCGATGGTCCAGCCAGTGGTGGAGTCGCCGATTCTGATGCCGATCGCATCGCCCGTGCTCCGCTCCTGCGGGGACAATAGAAGGCCACGGCGGGCCTTCTTCGTCTCCTCGAGCCAGCCGAAGCCGAAAGGGAGTTTATCTTCGCGGCAGCCCACCACCAGGGCCGTACCCTCTTCGAATCCTTGATGCACGACGCTCTTGAGAAGACGCCCGGCATCGCATTTGTCGAGGACCTCCGCGTCGTCCATCACTACCACGACCGGTTCTTCGGGAGACGCCGACGACAGGGCTGCCTCGAGTTCGGCGGTGCCGAGGTCGTCGTGTACGAAGCAGTCCACCACTCCGCTCTGGCCGGCCACTTCTCGCAAGGGTGACGCTTTTGGCGCGACCAGAACGACGCGGGCGTTGGCGGCGAGCAGAGAGCGCGAGATGTTCACCAGTGCTGTGGACCGCCCTGACCCCGGCGGCCCTGCCACGATGAATGCCGGAGCAGTTCCGGCTGCGAGGTCAGGCCCGTACGCACGCCGCTCTTCGCCTGTGATCCCCGCTAGTGCCCACAAGCTTGCTGTCGTCGGATCCCGCATCGACCATGCCTCGTCGAAGCTGATCCGATCCGGTAGATCCTCGAAGCAACGCTGCGCCCTCAACACCTCGTATGCTGCTTCCCAAAGTCCGAGGAGAAGCACGTGGTCCTCGAGCGGCAGGTGGGCTACGTGAGAGAAGGCTACGACCGCCTCACGAGTTGGCAGCTCGTCATGGGTGTACCAACGGATCCAGTCGTCTGACGGAATGCCTGTCTCTTCTCCTAGGTAGGTGAACGACCACTGTCGCTTGACCCTGTGCTCCCGAAGGAGACGGTTCAGCATGACCAACTCATGTCGCGCTGGCGAAGGGGTCACCTCGAACTCTTTGCTTTCGACCCCGTAGAATGTGGCGTTCGCCGGCCTGCTCGCATTTAGAGCGTCCGCCATCTTGACGAACCCTTCACCGCGGCGCACGACACCGAGGAAGACCCTCAGTGCATCCTTGTCGTCCCACAGGGCCTGAGACGCATTGATGATCAATCCCTTCAGAGACTCCTCGGCGTAGTTGACTCCTGTATTCGCTTCATCGGCGTCAAGAGGCTCCTGCTCATCGGCTGATGTCCCTTGCGTACCTTGCTGAGGGGTTTCCTCGGCATCCTGGTCGGACAAATCCGAAGAATCAGTTGGGGTTTCCGCTTCGTCGCTGGCGCCGGAAGCAGCGGCTTCGGTCGGCGCCTGCACGGATGCCTGCGCGACAGTCTCGTCGTATGCCTGCTTCCATAGCTCCTTGAACCGTTTGGCTTCGCCTTCGGGGTCGTCGCGACCCGCGCTCTCGGACAGGACGGCGACGATGAGTTCCAGGCGGCCCAGCTTGGGGAGGTCCGGCCTCTGAAAGGTGTCCAGCACGGCCTGGTGGTTCACGATCCAGTAGTCCTGCGCGTCCTTCCCGATCCGGTCGCGGATGCTTCGTGCAGACGGGAGCCCAGCGTCCAGCCGTAGATCGTGCAGGTCGTGGTTGAGCTTCTTGAGTACGGGGCGTCCGCGTAGGTCCGGCTTCCTCCACGGCTGGACGCCCGCCATGTGATCCCCCTCGTCGGTCTGTGTCAGGTTCTGTCAATCAGATGGACCGCTGGATATGCACGACATCTTCGATTCTCGGCCGAGATCATGTCGAGCGGCGGGGAAATTTGGCCGAAGCTGTCAGGTGGCGTCTCAGGTCGTCAAGGTCTTCCGCGAGGGACACACGCTGGATGCAGATCCCCGTTCTCCCCCGTACGGAAGGCAAGTGTCCATGGAACCCACAAGTGTGCGTGTTGCTTTGCTTCTGCTGGTCGGTGTGCTCGTCACCATCCTGGCTCTGTACGCACCGGAAGCTGGTGCCGCGGTCGTGGGAGCCGCCACGGTTGTGGCCCTCCTCGCCGAGCTCACAGCCCGCAAGTGAATCCCGGCCATTCGATCGGACCGTTCGGTGGTTTCCGTTCCTTGGAGTCCGAAGGTAGACCTGTCGTCAACGTCACGGTGCTCGTAGTCGCGGCGACGTACCTCATTGTTCCGAGTGGGTGGGCGATCACTGTCCCCCGTGTCGGAACGAGCGGCTCAGCCGAGCGCCTCTGCAAGAACAAGTCCGGTCTCGTGTGCGGTCAGGTAGGGGCGGACATCGTGGGCATGCGCGCCGTTGTTGACCGCCAGGTCTTGGACACGGGTTCCGAACGAAGGCGCGAGCTCTTTGATCAGGGCCACGGCATCTCCGCGATCGGCGATGTTGATCCAGCGCTTCACGGGGACAGGCCACCGGGCCGTACCTCCGGTCGGCGCGGGACGTAGCCGGTTGAACACGAGGCCGTGTACGGCGAGGGGAGATCCGAGCGTGATCAGTGTGAGGTCCCGCCACTGGGGGTGGGTACACAACGTCTCGTAGGCGACCACACTGCCCAGGGAGTGGGCGATGATCACCGTCGTCTCATCGGTGACCGAGAGAGTCAGACGTTCTCCGGCAGCCCGACGGACCTCTGGCTCGGTGAAGTAGCGCCGGACCTGGCGGGCACTGCCGATCATCGCGCCCTCGGCGAGGCCGGCGAAGAAGGCCGAGTGGCTGAGGGCGTTGAGTGCTCGCTGGACGACGCGTGGGGTTCGCAGCCGGGCAGGGGCATCCGGCCCGGGTACAGGGGCCTCGGCGTCCGCGGCTGCCTGCCACCACGCGAGGAGCAGCTCGTGTTCGAGTCCGGGTTCCACGTCCGATGCGTCGAGGGGCGGCTCGCCCAAGCCGCGGTGGCCGGGCTGGCGGAACAGGTCACCGTAGAAGGCAACCGAGACGTCTTGGCGCGGCAGCATGTCGGAGCCCGAGATGGCGAGCCCGTCGTTCAGGGACGGAAGCCATGCTTCGGTGATGGTTTCAGGTCCCTTCAACTGCTGTGCGATGCCGTGGACTAAGACGACACGGGTCATCTGGATTCCCCCATAGGCCTACGACTTGCAGGAGTCATGCGGAGTGCTACCAATCCCATGTCGGTCGCCACGCAGATCTGTCCGGTGGTGTCGACGGCTAGTCCGTTGATTCCGCTGCCAACGTTGATCTCCGCGCGGAGAGCACGCGCTTCTAGGTCCCAGACACGCACCAGTCCGTACACGTCGGCAGCAACGAGGGTCGGAGTTCCGTCCACGTTCGCCACACGGATGCGTCTCACCGAGGCAGGGAGTAGGTCCAGCTCGGTGGCGCAGGACGAGGGGCCGTCGATGGGTTCCATGGTGAGTCGGCCGTCACCGGCCCCGATCAGCAGGTGGCTGCGTCCGCCGACGACGACCAGGTCCAGGGCGGTCGCTCCCATCGCGTAGCCGGTCCTGACCTCCCCGTGGGGGCGGCCGGTCCGGAGGTCCCACAGGCGCACGGTTCCGTCGTACGAGGCGCTCGCCAGGATCGGCACCGCCTCCGTGTGCCCGACCCGTAGTGCGCTGACGATGGCGGTGTGTCCCACCATGGGAGGACAGACGGGTGCCTGGGTTTCCAGGTCCCACGCATTGAGGGTGTAGTCCCCGGACGCGGCCAGGACCACGGGCCGTCCGCCGACCGTGCTCACACAGGACAACTGTGTAGCTCCGGCCCGTTTCCACAGCCGCCGGCGGGTGCTGACAGACCACACGTCGACGTCCGTCCAGTTGCTGCGGACCACGATGATCTCGTCGTCCAGGAGCTCCGTGGCGACGCTGTAGGTCGATGGGGACCCGGAGGTCAGATGGGCAGCGACCTGACCGCCATTGTCCAGGTCGTGGACGCGCACCGAACCGTCGAAGTTCCCCGTCACCACAACCGCACGGCTGTCAGCGGCATGCGCGATGTCGGCCGAGAGTAGGTGATGTTCGACGCCGCACAGTGGCTCGCCCATTGGTTCCATGGTCGTCAAGTTCCACAAGCGGACGTGCTGGGAGCCGATCCCGATCAGTACCGGAACGCTGCCGATGCGCCCGATCACAGGAGGAACCTGCGAGCCCGGGGACAGGTTGTTGCAGGTTTCCAGTGGCGGGCCCTCCTCCGTGCCGGATGCCACGTCCCACGTGCGCAAGGTGTTGTCGTATGCGGTAGTGGTGACGACTGTCCTGCTGCCTATCCGGCCCAGTGCGGCCGCTGTAATGAAACCGGTGTGGCCGACAAAGGGACCCGCGATGGCGGCGGAGGTCTCCAGATCCCGGACGTGGACCGCGTTTCCGTCCAGGATCACCACGACGACGGGGCACTCTTGGTGGAACCCGACCCCTACTGTCCGGGCGGCGGGTGTGAGCGCAGGCGCATCGAAGTGGCTGTGGCGTGTTGCGGCCGGTTGGCTCGGCCCGGGGGCGATGCGCCACAGGTACCCGTGGTCCAAAGAAGTACAGAGAGCAACCTCTAGCATGCGTCCGACCTTGCGGACCGATAGGTGCCGAATGCCTCCGATGTGACCGGACAGTGGTGGGCAAAGCGCGGTGCCGTCGCGCGCGTCCCATAGACGCACCGTGCCGTCGTCGCTTCCCGTGAGGAGTACGGTCCGCTCGTCGAGGTCTCCGAAGACGGCGCATCGAACGGCATTCGTGTGGCCGAGAAGGGGAGTGGCCGAGTTGCTGGCGCGGAGTGGCTCCCACAACCGGACAGTGGTGTCGGACCCGCCCGTGGCGACGACGAGTGAACCACCCACTTCTCCGACCGCGACAGCCATGACCTGTCCGGTGTGAGCTTCCAGTGGGGAAGCGCACTCCTGGCCGGTGGCCAGGTCCCACAGGCGAGCCGATCCGTCCTCACTCCCGGTGACAGCCAGGTCCCGGCCCTGGTACGAGTGGTAGGCCGCAGCCAGTACCGGTCGGGCGTGGCCTTCTGAGGGCTGGTCTGCAGTCAGGTCCCAGATTCGAGCCGTCCGGTCCTGGCTCACCGTTACGGCGAGGGCGGTGTCGTCCCGGTCGAACAGTGCTGCCGCCGTTATGTCGCCGACGTGACCGCGCAGCGGCGGACCGACCTGTTGGAGGGTGCGGACGTCCCAGAGCCGTGCCTCCATGCGGCCGCTCGTCACGGCCACCGGGCGTCCTTCGAAGTGGCCGGCGGCAGCCGAGGTCACTCCACTGCGGGTGTAGTAGACGTGGGCGCTGACCGGCTCCCCGACCTGACGCCGATCGTGTAGATCCCAGCGACTCAGCATGCCTGCTTGGTCGCCGACCAGAGCGATGGTCCGGCCGTCGACTTCGGTTACGCACACTGCCGAGACTCCCATCGCCGGGCCGATGAGTGGGCTGCCGTCCACGCGAGCGCTCCCACCGTCGATCACCTCGGATAGGTCCCAGACGTACACAGCCTTGTCGTCACCGCCGGTGACCGCGATCGGCCGCCCATCGAGTTCTCCGAAGCTTGCGGCGAGCACGGAACGACGGTGCTCGGTCAAGTCGTTCCCCAGCTGGCACCGATCCTGCAGGTCCCACAACCGTGCCGTGCCGTCGGCACTGGCGGTCAGTACCACCGGTCGGCCGTGGAGAGCCCCCATCGCGATGCTCGCCACCCGGTTGGTGTGCCCGCGCAGAGGAGTTCCGTGTTCCTGGCCGGCCGAAAGGTCCCAAACCCTGACCGTGCCGTCCTCGCCCCCGGTGAGAGCCACGGTGTAGTCGCCCAGATCTCCGATGGCTACGGCGCTGACGGCGATGCCGACGGACAGGGGGTCGCCGATCTGTTGCTGAGCGGTCAGGTCCCAGATACGTGCCGTGCCGTCGATGCTGCCGGTGACGGTGATGGGACGACCGTCCAGCGCGCCCACGGCAACACAGCTCACGTTCCGGGTATGGCCGGCCAGCAGCCGGTGGACACCGCTCGTGGACCACCAGGCCCAGTTCGCGGCCCATGGACGTTCCAGCGACAGGTCCTCGATGCGGTCGGCCAACGGATCGGCCTCGCACCGTCGGGCAGAGAGCTGCAGGTCCGCGGCACGGGCGCCGAGCGGACGATCAGGAGTGAGCCGGTGCGCCACTTGCTCGTACGCGCTTCGGATGCGCCGCGCTGTATCGCCCTCAATGGAGGAGAAGGCCGTGAGGAGCGCTCGTGGATCGCTGGCCAGCAGGAAACCGGGATCCTCGATCAGGTCGGTCAACACGCCGCCCGCGGCTGCGTGGGTGGCCAGATGATGACGGACGTACCCGACGGCACCGAACCAGCCCAGCGGCCCGTCGATCGGTTTGGCGACGAGCGAGCGCAGGGCTCGTACGATCGACCGTTGGACCTGCTCTGCCGACCGGTCGGCAGTGGTACGCAGATGCTCGGCGAGCGCCTTGTGGTACAGGCGGTACGCGGACCTTCGGTCATCGTCGATGACTTCGGCGACGTACGCCGCTGCCACGTCCAGGACCCAAGTGATGTCCGCCTCTGTGCAGGAAACCCCCGAGATCACTGAGCTCAGCGTGGTCCACACGTGGCCCCGGGGCAGCCCCTTCCCCTCCGAGAAGGCCAGCGCGAGCAGCATGCGTCGCACCCGGGGCTCGTCCGGTCCGAAGCGAGCCAGATAGTCATCGAAGGCTTCACCCACCTCGCTGGGCAGGTCCTCGGCCCAACCCTGCCGGCCGGTGTCGACGGTGGATCCGTCGGAGCGCAGGGTGCGTGCCGTTGTCCTCGCGTAGAGGTAGACGCCGGCCGCCTTGGCGGCCACCGCGTCGGCGACCGTACGGGCGCGATCGGCTTGATGTCGGTACGGCGTCGGAATCTCGGGTTCGTCGCTGGCGAGGAGCATCCGTGCGACATAGCCGGATACGTCCCCCTGAGTCGCCCGGTAGCCTTCCTGACCAAGGTCCATGACGGTGAAGGTGCGCCCCAGTGGGCCCACGAGTTCGTGGCGGGCTCCGACGAGCAGCCTCACGCCCGGAATCTCTGACATGGGTCGCAGCAGTTCGCGAGTGATCCGACGGGGCTCGCCGTGGCCGCCGGCGTCCGCCGCAGTGTCCGAACCCGCTTCGTCCACGGCATCCACCACAACGACGATGGGTGCCCCGTGACGCCCGCGCCGTGTCAGCTCCTGCAGCAGGGCGGCGGGGCCTTCGGTACGGGTGTCCAACGCGGTCGCGATCCGGTCGACCACCTCCTCCAGCCGTTTGTGGCGGGCGTGGACCGCTGCCGACACGCATCCGGCGGGAAGCACAGTCGAAGTGTCGACATCGGAGAGGTCCAGACGAGCCCGGTACCCGGAGTCCGAAAGGGCGACGATCCGTCCGAGCACCGCGGACTTCCCGCACCCGGGGCTGCCGGTGACGACCCTGCCGCGACCGTCGCCTCGGGGCGAAGTGATCCAGGCCACGAGTTCGGACAGCACCCGGATCCGCCCGCTGAAGTACAGGCCCTGTTCGGACTCGAACTCCACGCCCCGGGAGCGGGGGCCGAAGTGCTCGTCGAGGTCCCGATCGGCCACGCGCCGTTGGACCTGTAGATCAGTTCCCTGAGGCGGAAGCTCCTCCCGGTAGTTCGAGTTGGCCAGGAACGGTGCGAGACCGGTTACCAGTCCACTGGCGAGCTCGGCTCGCTGGCCATGGCCTCCGGTGTCGAACTGTTCGTTGACCGCCTTGACGAGTTCGGTCAGGTCCAGGTACTGCTGGCGCTGTCCGGTCCTGTCTGCAGTGGTTTCGACGGCCGCGATCAGGGCCGTGACGAACATGCCGTCCTCCGCGATGTCCTTGTGCCGGGCCGAGCCCAGGAACCACAGGCCAGTCGAGGTGTGACCGGAGGTGCTCCGGTAGGCGATCGTCTGGAGAGCGACGGCAGCGGCATCCGCGCTGCCCGCTCCTGCGGAGCAAGTGTCGAGGATGAGCAGTAGGTGGCGCAGCTCGCCGCGGCAGAGGATGCGTACGAGGTCTTCGGTCGCCAGGGCGCTGGAGACGAGGTCGTCCTCCTGTGAGTCCCAGCACAGCAGGTAGTGCCGGTCCCGTTCCTCCACGGAGCCGTGGCCCGCGAAGTACACGACGACGACGTCATCGGCCGTCAGATCGGCATCGGAAGACCAATGGGTCAGCTTCCGACGTATCTGGTCGGCGCTTTCGTAGTCCCCCAGCCCCGGTAACACAGCCGTGTAGCCGAACGCCTGGAACAGCTCGGTCGTCGCCCGTACGTCCCCGGGTACGGAGGCCAGCTGCTCTTCCTTCGGAAGGTGGCGGTACTTGCCGCTCCCCAAGGCGATGAAGAATTGCCTTCCCACCCCACCACCCGACGACGTCGTGGACCGTTGGCCCCGAATTTTACCCAGGCGGATGGCGTTTTGGTGCGGGTTGCCACTGAGTCGAAGTGGCACGACCACTTCCGGTCAACATCATCCGTGCGCCGATGCCGCCCGCCGGATCGGCGTACAACTCGGGGGCTGATGTGTACCGATGCGGGCGTGACGGGGAGGCGACGAGTGCTGTCCGATGAAGTCTGGCGCGACCTGCGCAGTCAAGGTGTGAGCAGGATGTACTCCGAGCGCAGTGTGATGCTGCGGCAGGGATCCCCGGGGACACACCTCCTCGCTCTCACCTCCGGTTTGGCCAAGGTGGTTTGCCGAGAACCGAATGGCGCCAAGACGTGGCTCGCGTTTCGAGGGCCAGGGGACCTCCTCGGAGAAGTTTCGGTCTTCAATGGGACCTCGCGGACGGCGGACGTCGTTGCCCTGACGCCCTGCGCTGCAGTCGTTCTGGACGCACAGCGCTTCGTCCAGTTTGTCGAGGAGCGCGGACTGGTCATGCATCTGATGCGCCAGGCACTCGCCAGGATGCGCGAGTCCGACATCCACCGAGCCGAACTGCAGACCTTGCCACTGGTCGTGCGGCTGGCTCGCACACTGCTGAGGTTGGCCGTGCTCACCGATCAGATGGCGGAGAGCAACGCCGTCCGGCTGACGGGGCTGAACCAGGAAGAGGTCGCGCAGGCGATCGGCGTCACACGCAATGCGGTCATCAGCGGGTTGGGGCAGCTGCGGGCCGTCGGATTGGTCGAAACGGCGCGGCGGGTGATCGTCATCAGGGACGTGGAGGCCCTGCAGCGCTGGGCAACGGCCGACTGAGGTCGGCGATCTGTGACCCGGGACACATCCTGTGCGCCCAGCGCTGTGCACTCGGCGGAGCGGCGCGGATGGAACCTCGAAGCAGCCCGACCGCGGCTGCTTACCAGACCATCCGTGAGGAGATCCCGCATGTCTGTACCCGTGCCTGTTCCGTACGCCGAAAGCCGGCCGCTCCCGCCCTACCGCGCCCTGTTCGCCGTTGACGCGAAGGACTTCACCGGCCTGCCGGCTGCTCAACACGGCCCGGTCAGCCAGCTCATCCCCCAGCTGGTGGACCAGGCCCTGGAGCGGGCAGGCCTGCACCAGCTGCGCGATGCCCAGCGTTTTCCCGCCAATACGGGAGACGGCGTCGTCTTCGGTTTCGATCCGGTGCACTTGCCCTTCGTGCTCTGGCCATTCCTGGGCGTTCTGGACGACGTGCTCGGTTCGTACAACCGGCAGGCCGTTGGTCCGCGGATCAGGCTCCGGGCCAGCGTCCACGTCGGCCCGCTGCCCGACGGGGGCGAGCCCGGGGACGGCAACGGCACGGCCCGCAACGACATGCACCGGCTCCTGGATTCGCGTCCGGTCAAGGCGATCCTTGCCGCGGCGAGCGAGGAGGTGACCCACCTCGCTGCGATTGTCTCGGAGCGGGTCTACGAAGACGTCGTGTTGGGTGCCTACACGGGGCTCCACCCTGACCGGTGCGTCGAAGTGTCGGCCAGCGTCGAGGGCAAGAACTTCTCGCAGCGGGCCTGGCTGTACGTTCCTTCGCCCTCCGGGAACCTCGTGCGGGCGGGCATCCGGCCGCGTGAGGAACCCGTAGCTGCGGTGCCGGCGGAGCCTGCCGTGGCGCCGGACAAGGGTTCCGGAACGGAGTACCGCCGTAACTCCCAGCACGTCGGGGAAGGCGCCGCAGTGATGGGCAACGTCGGTCGTGACTTCACCTATACCGCGCCCGCGACCACGTACCGTGGCACCAACCAGCACTGGGGCAGCGGAGACAACGTTGCGGGTGACAAGCGGACCGGTGACGGGGACCACCGGTGAACGCCGGATCTGGACCGGCCGCCGAGCCGGACGACCAGCCGAACGCCGATCAGTCCGATCCGTCGGTTGGACCGGAGACCTGGCAACAGACTTCCCTCCGTGAGAGCCACCAACGGGTGGACAGCGGAGTTGCGTTCATGGGGAACGTCGGAGGCGACTTCAACTTCCTGCACATCGCCGCGTCGAACGACGAAGCCATCGAAGGAATCCTCAAACCGCGCCTGCGCGAGGGCCCTTATCCGGCGGAAGAGGTGCGCGACCGGCTGCGCGGATTCGTCGAACCGCCTTCGTACGTACGCTGCCGGAAGGCGTTGGACAGCCGGATCCTGCTGCTCAGGGCCAAGGCCGGAACGGGCGCCAGCACGGCGGCGTTCGCTCTTCTTGCTGAAAGGCACGGTGAGGACGGTGTCACGGGCCTGGATGCGATGGCGGATCTGTCGGCATGGCGGCCGAAGGCCGGCCGCGGGTACCTCCTGCAGGGGTTGCCGGCGGCTTCGGCCCGGGCCCTCGACGAAGTGCGGCTGACGGGCCTGGCCGAAGCTTTGCACGACGCCGGGGCTCACCTGGTCGTCACCATGGCGCAGGATGCCCGGTTGCCGCCAGATGCCAGCCGGTGGGAAGAGGCACATGCCGCACCCGGACCGCACGAGGTCGCAGAGAGACGACTACGGCTCGTGGCTGCCAAAGGGAGGCTCGATAGCCCGCAACTCGACGCCGCACTGCGGCACCTGGCCGCCCCCGAGTCCACTGACTACCTCTCGACCCATCCACTGCCCGGTGATGCCGTCGACCTGGCGGAGGGGTTGCGGCAGTCCGCGGAGACGTCGGCACCGATCGGGTCCGTGATCGAGGACCTCCTGACCGGCACCGAGGCCGCCGCCCGGTCCGCGCTCGCTCAGGCTCGGCACAGTGCCGACAAGGTCTCCTTGATGGCGGCCGTCGCTCTGCTCCCTGGACAGGACCGCACGGTGATCGAGCAGTTCGCCACCGAGATGCGGCCATTGCTCGGTGCACGTGCTGCAAAGACGGGGCAGACCCAGGCCCCGGACGATCAGTTGCCGGATGTCCTCGGCCTCTCGTTCGAAGACCGCCTCGAAGCCATCGGTGCACGCCTGGAGACACCACGCAGTTCTCCCGCGGACCGGTTTCGATACCCCGTGCAGCCGATCGTCTTCTCGGGCAGGCACCGTGCGGCGACACTTCTTCGCCACCTTTGGCTGGACTTCGAAGGCATGCCGGCGGCGCTGTGGGGAGCTCTGGAGCAGCTGAACTATCAGCCGGGCCTCGATCTGGCAGCTGGAAAGGCGATCGGCCGGGTGCTCGCGCATGCCACCGGCCCCGGCGTGCTGACTCAGCTGGACCGGTTCGCCTCATCGGAGGACCGCTGGCGCCGACGGCTGGTCGCGGTGGCGTTGGGAGAGCTCGTCCAATACCCCCTGGTTTCCGGTGCGGTCAAGGAGCAGATGCGTCGGTGGAGCAGCCGGTCATCCGTAGTTCTCCGCTGCACGGTCGCCGAGACCTGCGGGGGCAGCTACGGGCTCGCCCGGCCGGCCGCCGCCCTCAAACTCCTGGACAACGTCCTCGGTGGCTCCTCTCCGGAGTTGGACGCGAAACTGCGTTCCGCCGTCTCCTTCGCGCTGGGCGCCCTCCTCACCGAGCAGGCGAACCACGTCGAGGTCCTGGAGGCGGTGACGAGGTGGCTGGGAGACGGCCGGGGAACACCACGTCACACGCTGGCGGTGCACGTGATCCACTCCATGTCCCTCTCGACGTTCCCTCAGCCAGGTACACCGGGTGCGGTCCGGATGAGCCTGGCCCGCATTCTGGAGTGCCACCCGGCTCAGGGTTTTGCGCTCGCTGTGCTGGGTCTTGACGACCCGGCCACGTACGAAGCGGTGGCCCAAGGGCTTGGGCGGGTCGAAGCCGACCCCGACATGTTCCAGAGGACGGCCTTCGATCTCGTGGTGAGCGAGCTCTCCCGTACCGCTCGCCATCGTCGGGGAGTCATCCGCTTCCTACTGGGGCGCCACCGAGATCAAACGAACACATCGCGAAGGAGGAGTGCGTCATGAGCAGGCCACTGTTTACGTCGGTCAATTCTTCACCGGTTCGGCAGCTGCTGCGGCAACGGTTCGGATCGTCTTCGGATCGCGCGCTCGTCTTCCTCTCGGATCAGGAAGCGGACCGCGTCGAGCCGCCCCGGGGCGGAGACATCTGGGGATACCCCCGACCGTCGATCGGGGCGGCCTTCCGACGGGAGTTCGACTCGATCGGGTGGGTCTCGCTGGCAGAGCGCCGGACCGTGGTGGAGGTGCCACGCCGGGGTCCTGTGACATCAACGCCTTCGCGAGCACGCTACGAAGTAGCCTGGAACGTCAGCAATCCGGTGGTCGCGGCACGCAGCGGCCTGACGGAGGACGCCGCGTGCCGGCTGATCGACCAGGCCATCCGTGGAAGTGCCGGATTGCCGGGTGCTTCTGATCCCCTTCGACAGCCGCCGACCCTGTACGGGACAGCTCAGGTCGAGCCCCCCGGTCAGCCGCGGAACATCGACAGGGCGGGCCTGACCTACTGGTTCCTGGACCCTCCAGCCGGCCTCCTACCGGCTTCAAGCCATCCTGCCGAGCTCCTCCTTCCGCCGGGCTTCGGCGAGGCCCACCGCGAGGCGTACCGGTTCTACCGCGAGGTGGTGGCCGGCGGGCCGGTCGGTCTGGCGGCGCTCTGGCTGCTCCACCATCCCGACCAGGCCAGAGAGGTGCTCGACTGGACGGTCGCACACGGCGACCTGCTCACCGAGCGGGACGGATGGGAGCGGACGCTGGCGGCAACGCTGCAAGGACTGACGAAGGAGGAGCGGGGCTTCATCGGGGTGAGGCTGGCAAGCCTCCTTAGCGAAGTCGGCGTACCTCAGGGCGATGAGGTCTTGCGCAGGATAGGTGACGCAGGTGTACCGCACAGCAGCATGAACGGCTTCCATGGAGGGGCTCCGTGATGTGGGCTCTACCGTCTCGCCTCGCCCATTTGGGAACCCGGCCCGAACACCCTGGCTCGGACGCGGACCACGTGGTGGTTCTTTCGCGCGAACTCATCGCACAGAACTATCTGGAGATCGGCCGGGCCGACGGCAAGGCAGCCATCCTTCTGGCTACTGGGGGAACACTCTTCGGGCTCCTTCTTGTACGACGTCCCCTCGATGCCTTGTGGGCCGTCCCGTTGTGGTGGACGGCAGCGGCCACCACGACCGGGGCGTTGGTCTTCCTGCTCCTGGCTCTCGCCCCGCGCCGTGGGGCACGAGCCAGCGAGAGGCACGGCCTCCTCGCATACTACGAAGACGTGGTGCGTGCAGAGACGCGCGCCGACTTGTCGGCTGGGCTCAGGCGGGACGGCTCAGATCCCCAGCCCCGGCTACTCCGTGCGCTGAGGGAGACGAGCAGGATCGCCCGAGCCAAGAACCGCTGCGTGCGGTACGCCATTGTCATGTTGCTACCGGCGATCACCGCGGCCTTCCTGGCCGTTGCGCTCGGTCGCTGAGCAGGATCGAGCGAGAGGTTCGGGGCTGGCCCGAGAGGGGGAGGGTGAGTGCGCCCAATACCCCCTGCACTGCGCGGTATCTGCGGTACCGTCCGGCGCAGGCGCGCGTCTGACGCAGCCTTCTGGGGCGTGGAGGGGAGTAACGGTGGCACCGCGGCCTGGGGGCGAGACGGACAAGTTCGGCAACCGCTACGAGGGTGCCTGGACCGTCAGACATGCCCTGTACGTGCTGCTGGACAGAGGCACATCGATCACTCTGGAACCGGGTTCCCCCTCGGGCGACGAAATCGAGTTCGCGTACCGGTATGACGGGGGGACGCAGGTCCACCAGGCCAAGCGCCAGAACCGGAACGCCAACAGTTGGAATGTTGCTTCCCTCCGAGGCAAACAGGTCTGGAACAGTCTGCGATCCCACGCCGACGCGGGCCGCGCATTTCACTTCGTTTCTCTGCTTCCTGCCCGTGAGCTTGACGAGCTGGCCGACCGCGCCCGACGCTCCGACGGCTTTCCGTCCTTCGAAATCGAGTGGCTGACGGATGGGCTCAGAGGGCCCTTCCAGGCATTGGCCGCGCCCGATGTCTATGGCTCGGCCGAAACGGCCTGGCGCATGCTGAGAAGCCTCTGGGTGGAATGGCACAACGAGCGGGACATCGTGAACATCAATGCGGTCCTGGCCGAACAGGTCCTTGCTGGGGCTCCAGGGCGCCTTGCCGCCGCCGGACTCGGCGACCTCTTGCTGAACAATCTGGGGACCACGCTCGATGCCCCGGGCATCATCGCCCGACTGGGGGAGTACGGGCTGAGGCAGGTCAGAGGGACGGGCGGGGACAAGGCGGGGGACGAGGCCGGCGAGGCGACGCGTCGGTGGGCAGCGGGCGTCGAACGTGAGCTGCTCCGCCCCGAGATCCCCCGTGAAGCGGCTGATCAGCTCGTGGAGGTCCTTGCGAGTGACGTACGGCAGACCGTAGTTCTCACGGGTGCCGCAGGCAGCGGAAAGAGTGCAGTGCTGCACCAGGCTTTCACTGCCCTGACCAAGCTGGGTACCCCCGTGCTCGGGTTCCGTCTCGACCGCCTGGCTCCCTTTACTACGACCCATGAGCTGGGCCGAGGCATCGGTCTGGTCACATCACCGGTCAATGCGCTCGGAGCCGCGGCGAACGGGCGCCTGTGTGTGCTGATCGTGGACCAGCTCGACGCGGTCAGCCTGGCCTCGGGGCGCATTCCGGACACGTTTGACGTGGTGGCCGACCTGATCGGTGAGGCGATGGCGCACCCTGCCATGCGCGTCGTCCTCGTGTGCCGGACATTCGATGCCCACGCCGATCACAGGATCCGTCAACTCACGGCATCGGACCGTTCCACACGCATTTCAGTCGATCGGCTCTCCGATGCACAGGTCGATGCCGCGATCGTGAGCATGGGCCTCGGTGCTTCTCCTTTGACGCCTTCGCAGCGCGGCTTGCTGCGATCTCCGCTGCATCTGGTCCTTCTGGCTCAGATCGCCGGCCAGGGGGAAGCCCTTTCCTTCCGCACTACCCGGCAGCTGTTCGACGCCTTTTGGAACAGCAAACGGAAGGAGTGCATGCGTCGTCAGCCGTCCGTGCGGTTCCACGAGGCGGTGTCGGCCGTAATGACGGCCATGAGCACGAGGCAGCGGCTCTTCGTACCGGACAGTGTGCTTGATGCGGACGACCTTGCCGTGAGCGGGGACGTGTTGGTGTCGGAGCACGTGTGTGTGCGAGACGGCAGACAACTGGCTTTCTTCCATGAGAGCTTCTTCGATTACGCCTTTGCCCGCGACTGGCTCCGGCGCGATGAGAGCCTGGTCGCATTTCTCGTCGATGGGGAGCAGGAGCTCTTCCGCCGGGGACAGGTGAGGCAGGTTCTCGACCATCTGCGGGACCTGGACCCGGAGCGGTTCGCCGAGGAGGTGGAGGCGTTGCTGACCAGTCCGGAGATCCGTTATCACCTCAAAGACCTGACTTTGGCAGTGCTTCACGGCTTGGAGGACCCCACCGCCAGTGAGTGGGGGGCTGTCTCACGTGTCCTGGACTCTCGCCCTCTTTTCCATTTGCAGCTTGTGAACGCGGTCAGCAAGGCAGCATGGTTCCGCCGCGCGGATGATGAGTCCGTGTTCGATGACTGGCTGATCAGTGCCGATGCAAGGGAGCGCGACTGGGCCGTGCGGATGATGGCCGCGGGCGCTGAGGCTGCTCCCGACCGAGTGGCTCGCCTGCTGGAACCGCACACGTCGCATCATCAGTTCCCGGACTGGCTGGCGTGGGTCGTGCGCTTCGGCCGCTTCGCTGACAGCAGGAGGCTTTTCGATCTCCTACTGGTCGGCGTACGAACCGGGCTTCTCTCCGGACACGAGCACCTCATCTGGATCTCAGCGAGTGATCTGGTCGAAGAGCAACCTGCTTGGGCAGTAGAGCTGATCGGTGCTCTGGTGTCGGATCGTCCGGACGCCCTCCAACTCGATCACGACGGCAGAGTCACCGTCCTACGCAACCGGGACCACTCGGCGATCCGTGTGGTCAAGGCTGCCGCTCTGGGGGCTCCCGAGGATTTCTGCGTCCGATTCCTTCCGTTGCTCCTGGACGTCATGGCTGCAACGGCCATTCCGCCGCGCGCGTGTTGTCCGGTCTACGACAAACACTTCGGCTTCCGTAACCCAGATGACGACCCCAGCGAGTTGGGCGACGCCCTGTTCCAGAGCACGGAAACGGCTCTGCGAATCCTGGGGGACCAAGACCCTGCTCGCGTTCGGGAGCTTGTAGCGGGGCTCACGGTCCTGCCATTCGATGCGGCACAGTGGCTCTTTTATCATGCCCTGATCGGGGCAGGCCCCGCCCTGGCTGAGTGGGCTGCGGAGATCCTGCTACAGGGCAGACATCGATTCCTGTCCGGCCATCTGTCCAATGTTGCATGGGGCGCCCGAGAAGTCCTGCGCGCCATTGGCGACGCCTTGTCCGACGCCACTCTCGCGCAGCTGGAGCGTGCGCTCCTCCATCTGCGTCTTCCTCCAGACGACGAGCTCGCGCCCTGGCATGAGTTCACTCTGCTGACGGCGCTTCCCGAGGGCCGGCTTTCCGATCGGGCGGCCCGTAGGCTCGGAGAACTCCGAAGGCTCCACGATGACAAGCGGGAGCCTGAGGCACCGCGTGGGGCGACGGCAGGGTTCACCGGGCCGCCGATCTCGTCGGAGTCGGCCCAGTGCATGACCAACGACCAGTGGCTGGGCGCCATGAGGAAGCACAGTCAGGACCGCACGGACTGGACGACCTTCACAGGCGGGGCCCGGGAGCTGTCACACGTGCTGCAGAGCATGACGGCGGCGGACCCCGGCCGTTTCGCGCGCCTCGCTTTGCGGATGGATGCCGGGCTGCACCCTGCGTACGGAGCGGCGTTACTGCTTGGTCTCGGTGACGCGGAGCCCCATGCCGATACGGACACCGTCTTCGCGGCGATCCGTCATCTCGCACGCCAAGGTCGGCCGGCACACGACCGTTGGCTCGGATGGGCCGTACGGAAGTATCTGGCCGGTCTGCCCCTCGATCTCTTCGAGGCACTGCTGGATCGCGCGCTCGGTTCCGAGGACGCCGGTGACACGGTCGGCGAGGACGAAGACGATGTGGAGCGGGACCTGCTGACCGCTGGGATCAATACCGTGCGCGGCAGCGCTGCCGAAAGCCTGGGCGACCTGTTGGTCCACGATGCGGACGGCTCCCGGGCAGCCTTGGTGGTACCTCGTCTGAGCAGGCTGGCCGCAGACCCCTCGCTCGCCGTCCGAGCATGCGTGGCTCACGTGCTGCACGCGGCAATGAGGTACGACCGCACTGCGGTGGCCGAGGCCTTCACCGAGCTCATCCGAGCCCCGGATCAGCTTTTGGCTTCACCACACGTGTTCCGTCTCTTCGTGGCGTTGTGCCATGGGGACCCAGTGGCGGCCAGGCCGGTGATGGAAAGGATGCTGGACTCCTCGGTGGCAGCGGTGCGTCGGATCGGTGGAAAGGTCGCCGCGCTGGCAGCCATGGAGTGGGAGACGCCGGATCTGCTGGCCAGGGTGCTGGCCGGAAACGACGGCGCGCAGCGACAGGGTGCCGCGGACGTGTGCGCTCAGCGCCTCATGAGCACCGGGGACGCGGCCCTGGCGCATCACGTACTCGTCCGGTTCTTCCACGATCCGGACGAGGACGTGCGGGGAGCCGCCGCGGCTGTGGCAATCGCATTGCGGGGCCGGCGGCTGGGGCCCGTCCGCCGGACGGTGACCGCGCTCATTGATTCTGGAGCTTTCGAGCCGGCCCTGCCCCAGTTGCTGATCACACTTGAGCAGGCCCCTGACAGGGTCGATGAGCTGGTACTGGCATGTGTGCGGCGATTCCTCGACGTGTTCGGTGCGGCATCGGCCGACATGAGGACCGGTGCCGCGGCTGACGCGCACCACGTCGGGGAGCTACTGGTGCGCGCCCACACCCAGGCGGGCTCAGCTGCGCGGCGGTCCGAGATCCTGGACCTGCTGGACCAGCTGCTGCTCCGGGGATCCTATGGCGTGGCCCAAGCGATCGGCAGCGCCGACCGGGGCTGAGCTCCTTCACGAGGAGAATGGTGCGTGCTCCGGCCGTGCGCCGCCGTGCGCCCCGGAGTGCGTTCGGTGTACCTCTGGCCCGAGCGGAAATGCGGACCACCGCGCCGACGGCGTGCTCTGCTGTGCACATGATGCACGGCTCGAACATGTATGGTCGCGCGCCGTTTCTCGACACCTTGACGGATGGGGCGCGCACGGCCTTCGCGCTGCTTGGGACCCGGAGCACCTTCGCCGTGGGGGATGTGCTGATCAGTGAAGGCGACCGCGCGCAGGAGTTGATGCTGCTCCACCAGGGGGTGGTCAAGGTGACTGGTCGTCTGGACGGTGACGGGGCAGCCCTCATGGACATCAGGGTCGAAGGGGAGGTGGTGGGTGAGGTAGCAGCCATGGATTTCGGGCCGAGATCGGCGACGGTCACCGCCTGTGGTGACGTGGTCGCCACCGTGGTCCCCAGGTGCGAACTGCTGCCTTTCCTCCGGGCCAACCCCGAAGCGGAATTGGCCCTCAAGAGGGTGATCGGCAGCCGATTGCGCCGCTCCGACCGCTGGCGCCTGGATTTCGGTAGGCACCCGGTCCTGGTCCGGCTGGCCCGGGTGCTGGTCGAACTGGCCTTGGCGCAGGGGAAGCCGGGCCGAAATTCGGTGCGGATCGAGGTGAACTTGTCCCAGTCCGAATTCGCCGCGCTCGCCGGTGCCAAAACGGACACCGTGCAGAAGACGCTTCGCCAGCTTCGTGAGGACGGGCTCATCACCACCGGCGAACGGCGAACTCAGGTGCGGGACCTGGCCCGACTGCAGGAAGTAGCGCTGCTCAGCATGCCAGTCACGTAGCACCACAGCCACAAACCCGTATTAATGCGGGTTTGTGGACTGCTCCACCTCCTTCCTCGCACAGTTGGCTGCACCGCACCCAACAAGCATTGGAAGGTGGCGAGTTGTCATGAACGAACCCTCCTCCCCTCCGCTCCCGGACGTCATCCCGCACCGTCGGCTGTGCCTGGCGGCGGACGTGGAAAAGTACAGCCGTCTCGACACCCGGACCCAGTCGGCCACTCAGGCCGACCTGGTCCGGTTGCTGGACGAGGCGGCGACGTTGACCGGACTGGACCGCGCGGCTTGGGCCCGCCAACCGCAAGGCGACATGGAGTTCGCCGTACTCCCCGCGGACACCCCGGAAGCCACCGCGCTGGGGCCCTTCGTGCACCACCTGTCGGCCTGCCTGAGCACGCTCAACGCCCGTCCGGAGACCCCGCGGATCAGGCTGCGGCTGGCCATCGACGCTGGTGTCGCCACGGACGCCACTCTTGGTCACGCCGGACCTGCGCCGGTCGCCGTGGCACGCTACGTGAACGCCCCCCAGTTGAAGGCCGTGCTGGCCGCCCTCACCTCGGCCGACCTCGCCGTCATTGTGTCGGATCGGCTGTACCAGGACGTTGTACGGTTCGGGCACCCCGGCCTCGACCCGGCGCAGTACGTCCGTGCCCATGTGCAGGTCAAGGAGTTCGGAGGCTACGGCTGGATCCGTGTGCCGGGGCACGGCCCCGACGGCATCAGGCCGGTCGTGGAAGAAGTGACCGAGCCGCTGCCGTTGCCGCAAGCGCCCGTCCAGAGCCGGGCGAACCTCTCCCAGCACGTTCACCAAGGTGTTGCCGTCGGCGGGGACGTGAGCGGCGGTGTGAACGTCGGCGTGCCCATGATGCCCCCGTCAGCCAGCCCCTGGCGCGTGTGGTGACCGATTCGGGCAAGGCCGCGCTCCGCCTTGCTGGGGACAGCACCCAGTGGGCGGACTACGGGGTGAACGTCGGCCACGACGTGCATGGCGTCATCAATGTCTACCTGCCGTCCACCGCCGCGCGAACGCCCTGGTGCCGGACCCAAGGAGCGAGCCCGATCTCGGGGAAGCGCCACGCCGCTGCGCGGTCGGCGCTGACTGCCCTGGGGAGTGCCTGCGAGCTGGCTGCCGCGGCGCTGTCGTATGCCGGCCTGATGGGGTCGGAGAAGGAGAAGCCATGATCAGGACTGACCCGGCCGGAGCGTTCTCCCTGATCGAGGGAGCCCTCCGCAAGGAACCCGTGGGTGCACCGTGGCTCCTGGTCGTGAGTGTCGGCCACAGCTCGGTACGGCTGTCCCCGGAGGAATGCAGGAATGCTCTGTACGGACCGCGACGCGACGAGGGACTGCGGGCGACGATTTGGCGACAGGCTGTCGCGGAGGCCAGGCAAGAACCAGCGGGTGGGGCCGGCACGGGACGCTTACTTGTCGTCTGGCTGGCGATTCCCGGCCTGTACCGCAACCTGCGTCGGATCCTGCGCCAGCTGCGGGTCGAGCGCGCCGATCTCGAGGCGGAGGCCGTATTGGCCGTACTCGGTGCCCTCGACACCGCGCATCCAGACAGCCCGGACCTGGGCGGTCACATGATCAAGGAGGCGGTGAACCGGATGTGGTCCTATGCCGACCGCGTCAGGAGGGAGGTTCCCGTTGTCGACGTAGCGCGCTTCGCCGAGGCCCGCTGCGTCACGGCACTGCGAGGGGAGCCACAACAGCCGACTGATGAGTGGGAACTGCAACTCACGCCCCCGCCACGCCGTGACGGGCTGGCCGCGACACTCCGTTTCACGGATTCGCGCACCCGACGAGAAGGGGAGCGGATCGGGGCACTGGCACACTGCGCAGGCTTGCCCGACCTGGTATTCCGGGCCCGTCGCCACGAGGACTCGGAACTCATCGGCACCTTGGCGCTGAGCCCTCTAGGGGCTCGGCGGTGAGCGCCCGGTCCGGCCCGCCCCTGGGCTTCGCGGAGGCCTTCGACCTTCCCCTGAGTGTCGACCTCCGGACCGCTGCCCGAGCCTTCGGAGTTTGTCCCGGCACGGCGTACAAACTGATCCGCCGCGGGACCTTCCCTTGCCCGGTTCTGCGCGTCGGCGGCCAGTACCGCATCCCGACCGCGTACCTGTTGCGCGCCCTCGGTATCGAGGAACGGCCGGTGTATGCCGTCGACCTGGAAGCCGGCGCCGCGTACGCGGCCCGGCTCGACGAAACCCACTCTCGCGAGAAGGAGGACCTCGTATGAACGCGTTGCAGGCACTTCGGTCGGAACCCGACCGACCTCGGATGTGTTTCGTCGTCGGCCCCATCGGCGACCAGTACGCCGCGCACGGCAGCCCCGAGCGGGAGGCCTACGAGTACCACCTGGGGATCTTCGAACAGGTGATTGCGCCTGCCTGCGAGAAGTACGAGATCGCCGCTGTGCGCGCGGACGGCATCGCGCACGCCGGTGACATCAACGAGCAGATCTGCCGGCATGTCATCGAGTCCGACCTCGTCATCGCGGACGTCAGCGGTGGCAACCCCAACGTGATGTACGAGCTGGGGCTGCGCCACATCACCGGTAAACCGACGATTCACATCGGGGAGGCTGGGCAGTTGCCCTTCGACATTGCCTCGATTAGGACGATCCGGTACCAACGGGCGCGCAGTCATCTGGCCGGTGCGCGGCGCGAGATCGAGAGCGCACTGGAGGTCGGGATCAGGGACGGCTTCGAGCTCCTCACTCCTGCACGGGTGGTGCGGGCGCTCCAGACCGTCGACGGGCAGTCGCCCCCTGAACAGAGCGGAAACGCAGGGGACACGACCGAAGAGGACCCGCCCGGCCTGCTCGACGACTTCGCCGCGATCGAAGACGGGCTGGATGAGATGACCGCTCACTTGGAGGCGATCACAAAGGCGATCGAGACGATTGGAACCCTGACCGAACAGGGCAACATCGAGATCCTCGACCTCACCCAGGCCAACGCCCCGGCGAGCGCACGGCTCGCGGCTGTGGCCCGGTATGCGGGGTCGCTCAGTGCGCCGGCCGGGGAAATGAACGCCGTCTCCGCGGCCTTCGCGGAGCAGATGACAACTCTGGACAGCGGTGTGAGGGCCGCGTTGAGCCTCATCGAGACGACGCCGCTCGACGAGCGTGGAGAGGGAACGGACGAGTTCCTGGAACAGCTCATTGCGTTGGACGAGTCGGCTCAGGAGGGACTGGCACAGATCGGCTTCCTGGGCACATCTGCCGGCGGCCTGATCCGTGTGAGCCGACACCTCCGCAAGCCGGTGAAGGACATCTCCACCGCGGTGAAGCAGATGACGTCTGCCATCACGTGCATGGGAGAGTGGGCGGGCAAAGCCCGAGATCTGGTGCAGGGCACCCCTGAATGAACCTGCCTGGCAGGGACCCGGGCCTCTTGGGCCCGGGTCTCATTGCGCTCTGGCTTCCCGAGCAGTGGTCGACGATGTGGCGCTGCCGAGACGGCCTGCCGCCTCGCATTCTCTACAACAGTCGCGCTTCTTGAAGATGACGTACAGGCTGACGCGGACGACTGCCATCAGCAGGATCGCGAGGGGCGCGCGGCACTCGACGCGTTGCTCGGCGTGGTCCCCAAGTTCTTCCCGGCGAGCCTTCACCTTGGCGTGAGTGAACGGGGGCTTAGCACGTGCTGGGACCCCGACCTAGATGCCGTATTGATCCTGGTATTTGGCAAGGATCGCGTGCGCTTGTCCGTTCATTCGATCTCCGGCGCGGGATCGGGCGATTTCGCTGATCTCGGCGGGTGTGCGCCCAAGCCAACGCATTGTGTTGAGGGCGATACTGATGATGTCGGCGACCTCACGTGCGGCGGCTTCCCGATCGCCGCGCGCGAGGTGACCTTCAAGCTCGTCGAACTGGATATCCGTGGCACGGCGGAAGTGTGACAGCGGCTTGCGTGCGAGCTCGTCACCCGCTTCCTCCCAGGCGTCCCACATTTTTTGGAACGGGCCGAGTTCGTTCTCCACCGGCGCACTCTCCTAGTTGCCGTTACGGGTTGGGTCCTTTACGGGGTGTGGGTGGGAGATCCGGGCGCCGCCGTCGCTGCGGTCGGGGAGGTTATCTGGTCGACCATGACTCCCACTCCGATGAAGAACAGTCCGGCGAAGACGAGCGCGATCATCCGGCGGCGCGACAGGCGCGGGACCTCCACTTCGTTGATCCTTAGACCACCACCCACGATCGCGATGGCGACACAGAGCGCACCCACGATGTGCAGAGTCACAGAGTCCTCCCCGTCAAGCACCGATGCTTCTCTGTGTAATTTTGCATGTTCCTGGATGGATGTCTACGTGCTTCATAGTGTCAATCTCCGTAGACCGTCCAGGCTGTGGAGCGTGAGCCGGCGCCGCCCCGTGCTGACTAGGCCTTCTTCGCGCAGCTGTCGCAGAGCGATTGCCACGGCATCGCGCGATGCTCCGATCCGGTTGGCTAGGTCGTGCTGGCTGATCGGCACCGACAGGATGCAGTCGTTGCCCTCCGGCTCACCGAACTCGGCGGCAAGTTCGAGCAGCCATCGCGCGAGGCGGCTTTTGACGCCCAGTCGGGCCAGAATGGCCTGCTGGTCTGACTGGCGCCGCCGCCAGACAGCCGCCTTGTACATCACTGGCCAGAGGTGTTCTTCCTCGATGAAGGACAGCAGTGTGTTGGCGGCGATATCTATTCCGGTCACATCGGTGATGGTGGTGACTGTGGCGGATCGATCTTCCCCCATGAGGACACCTTCGTCGCCCATGACTTCACCCGGCCCGCGGATGGCGAGGATCACCTCTGTGCCGTCGGTCGCGCGCTGGGTCACCTTGACGTGCCCCTGCTCGATGACAAGGACGGAGCGGGAGGGCTGCCCCTCCCTGAAGATGGTCTGCTCCGCGGGGAACTGCACCCTACTGCCATGAGCCCGCAAGGCGTTGCGCTGCTCTTCCTGTAGCACCTCAATGATGGAATGTGCTTCGTTCGCCATGACGTTAACCGTACTATTCGGCAGTCCTGAGTGGAATCCTCCATGGAGATGCCATCGTGTTCGTGCGCTCTCTCCTCTCTTCGGCTCGTGTTGGGCGCCGAGGAAGGGCCAGGCGTTGGTAGCTGGCGAGCGCTGTCTGTGTCCTAATCGTTGGGTGTGTTGCGCTGATCTGACGCGAAGGCGCACGCCCGGAAGGCGTTGCGGATGCTTGTGAGTGGCTCGCGGTCACGGTTGTAGCGGAGTTTGTTCGTGAGGAGGACGGCCCAGCGGTCCTGGGCTGGGCTGATCCACATACCCGTGCCGGTGAAGCCGTAGTGGACCCAGAGGTCCTCAGTCGGGGTGGTGCCGGGGGCGGGGTGGCAGAAGAGGCCGCGGGCGGGGGTTAGGTCGCCAGTTTCGATGCGGAGGGATCCCTTGATCCAGGCTGGGCCGAAGGCGGCCTGGGTGTGGGCGAGCATGTGGCGGAGGAAGCGGGCCAGGTCGTCGAGGGCCGAGAAGGTGCCGGCGATGCCGCAGACGCCGTCGAGGAGGCGGGCGGAGAAGTCGTGGGCGGTGCCCTTGAGGTGCGTGCCCTTGGTCTCGTCGTACTCGGTGGGGGCGCAGCGGGCCGTCTCGGCATCGGGGAGAGGGCCGAAGCGGGTCTGCGTCATGCCCAGGGGGTGCCAGATGCGGTCGGTGGCGAGCTGGTCCAGGGGCTGGCCCGAGAGGTGTTCGGCGAGGTAGCCGAGGACAAGGGCGGCTCGGTCGGTGTACTCGACGGTTTCGCCCGGCGGGCGGTGGAGGGCCTCGTGGAGGACGCCGTCGCGGATGTCCTGGGGGTCGGTGCCGTAGAGGTTCTTCAGGTTGGCGCGCAGCGGCAGGCCGGCGGTGTGCGTGAGCAGGTGATGGGCCGTGGCCCGGGCTAGGCAGTGTCTGACAAATGATCACGGACTGGTTTCGCGGAGCCAGAGGATCAGCGAGGCCAGGACGACTCCGGCGCGGTAGCGGTCGGCGAGC
>NZ_JBVHZI010000029.1:0-39465 GCF_055574495.1 Streptomyces sp. NPDC029836
GTCCGCGGCATGCCAGGCCGCGGACGACCTCGCCGCCGCGAGTGCTTCCAGCAGCACGCGGACAGCGAGATCCTGCTCAGTTTCCCTGGCCTCGGCTCCCTGCTCGGTGCCAGGGTGCTCGCCAAGATCGGCGACGACCGGAGTCGTTTCACCGACGCAAGAGCCCTCAAGTTTTATGCCGGCTCCGCCCCAATCACGCGTGCTGCGGGCAAGAAGCGCTTCGTCGGACGCCGCTTCGTCAAGAACAACCGGCTCATGAACGCCGGCTTCCTCCCACGCCGCAAGCCTTTGCTGTCACGGGATAAAACAGCCGGACCGAAAGTCCGGGCGCCGATCGGCGACCCGCGAGAGCAGCAGGCACTCCTCAATCCGTTCTCCACCACGCCCGAGATTGCGGGAATCACTTCTGCTCTCCGTTCCGATATGCCCGTCGGGGACGCAACGACGTCGATCGACTCCTCGTGTCCGACGACGCCAGCTTTCACGCGGACAACAACGCCATCAGGGCACTCCCGGCTGGGCCCGCCGCCGCACCATCGAGACGTCGGCTCGGGCTTCGCCCGCAGTTTGGGCCAGACAGGAATACCGCGCGGTTCGACTGCGGCGGGCTCCGTCTGCCGGGCCGGAACGCCTCAGTTCGCCCCGCCCTCCCCGCCTGAACGGCGCCGATACTCTTGGTATCTACGCCGATTCGCCTCCAGCGTGGCGTCAACGGCCCTCTTCAACGGGCTGCCTCCGCCGGCCCGCTCATCCTGGAGAGCATCCGAGATCTCCGCCCCGCGACGCCCCTGCGCCGGCAGCGGCTTCACGTCGGCCTCCAGGGGCCGCGCAGCTGCCGCCTGGCACTCCTCGTCCCTTTGCCGCGCCTTGGCCGCTGACCACCACCGGGGGCCGAAGCGCGGAAGATCGAGAGCACCGGGGGCGAAGCACCGGACCAGTCCCTCATTCTCCATCTGCTCCAACATCGCCCGAAGGGCAGCCGCCGAGGTCCGCGGTGCATCTCCCCGCAACGCGCACCGGTTCGCGTCAATTGCCAGCACGATCCGGTCCTCCCCCTCCGGGCCCGGCAGCAGATCCATCACCTCCAGGATCTCTTCAGCGCTCGGCTGATGGACTTCCTCGTGGCCCAGCCTCCCCCGTCTCGCCATCGCAGCCCCTCATTCCTGCCCGATACCCGCGACACCGCCCCCAGGCCTCGCCGACATCTCCGATGATGACGCTGGCCGCCGTACGGCACCAGGCCCGTGCGCTCGTTGGCGTTCAGGGGCGGCACAGGACGTTCGAAGGCGCTCATCGGGCGATCATCGCCAGCGGTCAACAGGCAGGGCCTCACACCAGGGCGAACGTTGCCTGAGGCCGGGGGCCGACCCGTCACGTAGCCCCCGGTGGGGACAGGGGTACTCAGCGCGGGTTGTTGACCCGCTGGTCGATCTCGACGGTGAGCCGGAGGGCGTCCAGCACGCTGTCGGGCCCGATCTAATTCTCAGCCTCGCCGCGCAGCACGGCCAGGACGTGGTCGATCATCGCGGTGTACTGATCGGCCGGCGGCAGATCCAGCTCCCGCTGCCCCTCGGCGGTGTAGGCGGTGACGGTGCCGGTCTGTTTGCCGTCGAAGCCCATGGTGGACGTGGCGTCCAGCACCCCGTGCTCGAACGTGGCGGTGTAACCGCCCCGCGCCCCCCATGCCGTGGGCATCAGGGAGGAGATCGAGCTGCGCGCCGCCGCACCGTCGAAGCCGAAGGCAGCGTCGATCGCGGCGGAGTCCTTGTCGCGTGCGACGGTCGTCACGGTGACGTCGTGGGGCAGGCCGAGGGTACGGGTGACGATGTCCACGTCGCTGTGCATGGCCTCCAGGGGCAGGACCTTCAGCCCGAGGGACGCGCCCGGCCACAGGTGGGCGGTCTTGTTCCACAAGGTCAGCTGCTCCAGCCGCCCGTACGTGCCGGCGGCCACGGCGTCGAACAGGGCTCGGTTGGCGGGGATGAACCGCTCGAACATGTCCACGAACACCTGCCTGTCGCTGCCCGCTGCGGCGTCCGCGACGCGCTGGGCGTCCTCGATGGTGTGGGCGAGGGGTAGCTCGACCAGTGCGTGCTTGCCCGCGTCCAGGGCGCGCAGCACGTACTCGGCGTGCAGGTTGACGGGAAGGCAGATGTCGACGAGGTCGAAGGAGGGGTCTGTGAACGCGGTGTCCATGTCGGTGGAGGCGGTGAAGCCGAACTGTCCGGCGACTTGGGCGGTCTTGTGTGGGTCGCGGCCGAACATGACGACTTCGACGTCGCCTCGGGTGGCGTAGACGGCTGCGTGCGCCTGGCCGAAGCCGGTTCCCAGCAGTGCGATCTTCATGATTCTTCTTCCTCCGGATTGAGGGGCGCGGGGGACACGGGTGGGCCGTGGCCCCGCGCAGGCGGTCTGATGCGGTCAGGAAGGCCGGCACTGGCTGATGCACAGCGGCTGGCCGGAGGGGTCCAGTAGGACGGTCCAGTGCCCCCGCCGGGCTGGAAGGAGGGCTTGGTTGCTCCGAGTTCCACCAGTCGCTTCTCGGCGGCGGTCACGTCGGTGAACGTCAGGTCCAGGTGGAACGGCAGGTCCTGCCGCGGCCAGTCGGGGGCCGTGAAGGAGGAGGAGGTCCAGAAGACGTACATCGCGCCGCCGGCGGTGAGGGGGAAGGCGGCGTCGTTGCCGTGCTCGTCGGGATAGGGCGTGCCGACCTCGGTGCCCAGTGCCGCGGCGTAGAACTCGGCGAGCCGGCGGCCGTCGTCGGCCCAGATCGCATACGAGGCCACCGCACCGTCAAGGGGACCGGTCGAGAAAGAGGGGTTCATGTCGAGAAGTCCTTTCGGGATCCCGCCGGCGGCGGTCGGCCGGGCGCGGATGGTGCAGCCGGTGTCCGCTCCGGGGCCGGCGATGGAGGTCACGCGTTGGTGGTGTGGGCGGGCGGGGAGAACACGCCGAAGCGGTTGCCGCGCGGGTCGAGGAGGCGAGCGGTAACCCGGCCGTCGGGGCCGGCTCCGGTCCGCTCTCGAGGCGGACTCCCGCCCGCTGCGCTGCGACGGTGAGAGCGGTGACGTCGGCTACGAGGAAGGACGGCATGGCGTAGTCGGTGCCGTCGGTGCTCCTGTTGTGGTCTCGCAGAGTGCCGCCGCAGGGCGAGTCGGTAGTGGTGAAGATGTTGAAGAGCGGCGTGCTGCCGGCCGTCTCGTCCTGCTGGAACCGCCAGCCGAATGCCGCGGCGTAGAAGTCCATCGTTGCCTTCGCGTCGCGGGTGCCGATCTCGAACCACGCCATCGCACCGGCCGGCGGCGCGGTGGCGGCCTGCTGCATGTGCTCCTCCGTCGCCTTCGCCCGCTCGGCGAGCTGTGCCGACCCGCCGCGGGAGAACAAGGACAGGACGTTGCCGCGGGGGTCGGCCAGCCGGGCGAACACCGTCACCTCGCCGACCTGCGTGGCCGGCACCAGGATCTGCGCGCCGAGGGCGGCGAGCTTGTCGACGTCGGCGTGGACGTCGGCGGACAGGACCGACAGGTTGAGGGTTTCGCCGCTGGTGTCGCCCTGCTGGATCGCGCCCATCGGCCAGGGTGCGCCGGAGGCGAGGATGCGGGTGTAGGTGCGGCCGTCGACAGAGGAGTCCCGGTCGACCTCGAAGCTCCAACCGAGGAGGGGACCGTAGAGGTCCGTGACGGCTTGCGGGTCACTGGTACCGAACTCGAACCAGACCACTTGGCCGGGAGACATGAAGCTCACGCTGGGCTGCCTTTCGTACGTGCGTGCGGGGTCGGAGCGGAGGGAAGAGGTGCCCCGCTGCTGACTGCGGACCGCAGTGGGGGGCCTCAGAGGCGGACTGCGGGTTATCGCCGAAGCCCCGACCCATTCACGTGCCGGTATTTGATCCCCGGCGCGCTTCTCACGCTATGTGTCTTTTAGGACATCTGGCGTCCTTAAAGAGCGGCATGCTGAAGGCATGACGACCGACCTGCCCGCCCGGATGCTGCGCCTGCTCTCTTTGCTGCAGACGCGCCGCGAATGGTCCGGTGCCGAACTCGCCGAACGGCTCGGCGTCACCACCCGTACCGTGCGCCGCGACATCGACCGGCTGCGTGAACTGGAGTACCCCGTCGGAGGCACCACCGGGCACGCAGGGGGCTACCGGCTCGCGGCCGGCGCTGCGATGCCGCCGCTGATCCTTGACGATGAGGAAGCCACGGCCACCGCCGTCGCCCTGCGGACCGCTGCCGGGCAGCTGGCAGGCATGGAGGAGACCACCTTGCGGGCCCTGGCCAAACTCGAGCAGGTGCTGCCGACACGCTTGCGGTCGAAGGTCGCCGCTTTGCAGCAGGCGACCAGCAGCATCGAGTGGGAGCGCCGCGGTCCGCGTACCGACGCGGCTACCCTGGCCGCGCTGGCGGCCGCGTGCCGCGACCTGGAGACCGTCACCTTCGAATACACCACCCGCGCCGGCACCGCTGCGGGGCGCAGGGTCGATCCCCAGCAGCTGGTCGCCTCCGGCGGGCTGTGGTATCTCCTCGCGCATGATCACGATCGTGACGACTGGCGGATCTACCGCCTCGACCGCATCACCGCGCTCGCCCCTACCCGCCGGCGCTTCACACGCCGGGCTGTGCCCGGCGGGGACCCTGCGGGGCATGTGGCTTCGAAGATCGCCGGTGCGCCGGTGCGCTACCGCGCCATCGCGACCGTGGCGGAATCCGCCGATTCGCTCCGTGCCCGTACCTGGGCGCTCGCCACCCGCGTGCGGGCGGTCGATGAGAACACCTGCACCGTCGACTGCTCCGGCGACCGCCTGACCACCATCGCCCAGATCCTCGCCGGCCTGGATGCCGACTACACCCTCGACGCCGACGAGGCGGTCCGTGACCACCTACGGGCAGCCGCTCGCCGAGCCCTCGACGCCACCGCCTGAGCCGCGGGCGCGGCCGGCTGTCGGTTCAGGCGAACTTGCCCATGTGGCTGCCTTCAAGCGCGGCACGGTCGTTGATGCCGATGACGTAGCCATCGGGGTCGCGGAAGTAGAACTCGTGGACCCCGTTGTTGTCGGTGACCGGTTCCTTGACGATCCGCGCGTGCCGGCTGGCCAGGTCGTAGGTGCCCTGGAAGTCGCTCACCGACAGGTAGAACATCCCGGCGAAGCCGATCGGCTGCCCTTCCAGCACCGGCAGCCACGCCTTCAGATCGGCGTTGCCGTAGAGCATCCCGGCCAGGTCGCCCTTGAACAGCAGCATGTGCAGGTCATCGCCCGCGGTCGCACTCGAGGAATCGACATCGAAGCCGACGCTCTTGTAGAACGCAACGCTGGCTGCGGTGTCCGCAACGCTGATACACGGCACGAACGGCATGCGCTCTCCTTCAACAGAACAAAGCAGGGCGTCTCACTCCCGAGTCTCAGGCAGCCCTCGGCGGCGCGCGCCCGCCCACCGCCATCGGTGTCACCCCCGGCCAGCGGCTGCAGCGCCCTCTACGGATCGCCCGTGGCGCAGCTTGTAGGACAAGAGATGTCCTAATAGACGCCTAGTGTGGCTTTTGTAGTCATTACGACCGTCTGTCGTCGTTTTCTCATTCCTTGGAGCAGCACTGTGAAGATCGCGATTCTCGGTACCGGCGCCGGCGCGCGCCAGCACGCGGCCCGCCTGTCCGCCCTCGGCCACCAGGTCATCGTCGGCACCCGCAGTCCCGAGGCCACCCTGGCCCGTACCGAACCGGACATGATGGGAACCGAGCCCTTCGCCGCCTTCCACGCCGTCCACCCCGAGCTGACCCTCGTCACGTTCGCGGAGGCCGCCGACGCGGGCGAGCTGATCATCAACGGGATCGACGGCACGAACGCCGTCGTTGTGCTGACCGCCCTGCCGGCCGCATCACTCGCGGGCAAGGTCCTGATCGACTACGCCGTCCCGTACGTCTACCAGCAGCCCGGCGGTCCCCAGTACTCCTGGCCCACCCCGTGGGGTGAGATGCCGCGCCTGGACCCCGTCGACACCGACAGCCTCGCCGAACAGATCCAGCACGCCCTGCCCGACACGATGGTCGTGAAGACCTTCGTCACCCAGGAGCAGGAAACGTCGTCAACCCGGGCGAGTTCGGCGGCGGCGACCACACCATGTTCCTCGCCGGCGACCACGAGGACGCCAAGACCGCGGCCCGCGAGATCCTGACCGCGTACGGCTGGAACGACATCGCCGACCTCGGACCCCTGGCCGCGGCCCGCGGTCTGGAGATGTACGCCCACTTCCACACCGCACTCGGCCTCGCCCTCGGCAGCCGCTTCGGAGTCAAGATCGTCCGCTGATGGTGGACCGGCGGTGAGGGGCCAGTCGTGTACAGGCACGGCCCCCCACCCGCACGACCGACCTGCCAACGCAAGGAACCCACCGTCATGCCCGCACCGACGACCCACATCGTCCTGGCCGTCCCCGATGTCGCAAGTACCAGGGGCGTGCCGCCGCGGAGAAGAAGGCCAGCGAATTCCGTACGAAGGAGGCCGATCGGCGCGGCAAGGCCGCGAAGGAGCAAACGGCCGCAGCGAAGGCGAGCAGCATCACCACCCGGGCGAGCAAGCTGCGTACCGCGCAGCGGTACGAGACGAGGCAAACAAGGCCGGCCGCGATGCGGGCACCTGGAGCGTGAAGGCGGCCAAGCTCAGCAAGGAGGCTGCGGATCTGGAGACCAAGCTCGCAAAGGCGGAGCTGTCCGAGCGGGCCGCCGTCGAGAAGACCCGTCAGCGCGAACAACAACAGGCCGAGCGGCGCGCCGCTGCCGGTCAGGCCCGGATCGAACGCCGTTTGTCGACGGCGGAAGGACAGGTGCGAACGGTGCTGAAGGAACTGCGGGCTCCGAAGCCGGAAAAGCTGCGGGTGCTGCTGCTGGGGGCCTCCTCCGAAGGTGATCTGCGTATCGGGCGGGAGCAGCAAAAGATCCGGGCGGCTGTGCAAAGTGTCACCCACCGAGATCTGATCGAACTCGATGTTCATCCGGCAGCGACCACCGATGTGTTCTTGGACGCCCTACCTCGCTTCCGCCCGCACGTCGTGCACTTCTCCGGCCACAGCGCAGATGATCTGATCTTCTTCGAGAAGGACGAGGATGGCTTCCACGAGGAAGCCGAGGTGAATGCCCGCGCCTTCGCCCGGGTGATCGCGGCCGTCGACGAACCCCCACTGCTGGTCCTGCTTAACTCCTGCCACTCTGCGCCTCAGGCCGCGAACCTCATCGACACCGTCCCGTTCGCCATCGGCATGTCCGACACCATCGAAGACGCCGACGCCATCAACTACGCAGCCCGCTTCTACGCTGCCATCGCCGAGGGGCAGTCCGTTCAGGCAGCGCACCGGTTCAGCCGTGCGGCCATGGAAATGAACGGGCTACTCGACCACGAACTGCCAACCCTCGCTTGCGCTCCCGGCGTGGACCCTGGTGCTACAAAGTTGGTGACCCCGCCGCCAGAATGAACGCACCCCGCGCTCGGCCTCCGACCCGTCACCTCCGCCCACCGCCCTGAGCCCCCGTCGCCCCCACCCGGGACGGTCGACAGGTCGCGCGGAGTCGTGTCGCCGGTGAATCCGACCGCGCAATCGGGTTCCCCCCGCGGCGCAACGGCCAACTGGCCGCGGGCAGACGGCTACAACCAGCTCCGTGATGATCACGTGATGCGCGCCGCCGCCCTGGCCCTGACCGTGCTGCCCCTGTCCCTGCCCACCACCGCCCAAGCCGCGGCCGCCGCCCCGGAGGTTCTGCCGATCGGGGTGGCGGTCTTCGCGCTGCGGATCGCGGACGAGTCCCGGGACGGCTACGACCGCGACGCGTTCAGGCACTGGAACGCCGGCGAGAACCGCACCGACGGCTGCGACACCCGCCGTGAGGTCCTGATCGCGAGGCCGTCGAGCCGCCCGTGGTGGGCCCGCGGTGCACGCTGACCGGGGGCAGCGGGTGGTCGTACTACGACGAGCAGACCGTCACCTCCGCCACCGCGCTGGACATCGACCACATGGTGCCCCTGGCCGAGGCCTGGGACTCGGGCGCCTCCACCTGGACGCCGGCGCGGCGTGAGGCGTACGCGAACGACCAGCAGCAGACCACCAGCCTCGTCGCGGTCACCGCGCGCTCGAACCGGCAGAAGTCCGACCAGGACCCCTTCGAGTGGCTGCCGCCGGCCTCGGAGGGGTTGTGCCGGTACGCGTCGGAGTGGACCGCGACCAAGCTCCGGTGGCAGCTCGCCGTCGACCAGAACGAACAGGACCGCCTGTACGACATCGCGGCCGGCTGCGGCGGCAACACCGTCACCTACACCCCCGCCCCCAGACCCACGCGGCCTGACGAGGCCGACGGCGCAGGCGTGATTCTGCGGTGAACTGGCTCACCCAGTGGGGTGAGCCGTCCCCGCCCCCCGGTCAGCGCCATCCCGTCCAGAGTCGCAGGAGTCGATCGAGGTCTCCAGCGAGAGCGTTCTGGGAGGCCAGGGCATAGATCCGTGCCCGGTACTCGTCCGGTACCCCGGTCACGGCCGTCACTGCACTGGTGCTTCCTCCCCCCAGGGCGTCGCCTTCGCGTACCAGGCGCGCGACGGCCTGCGCGAGGACTCGTGTGACGGCGCGATGGGGTCGGCCTGCGGGATCGGTGTCTGGCTGCGCGTATACGCACCAGCCGCGGTCGGTGCGGCTGATACCGACGTAGACCCGCCCGGCGGCGCGCGCTGCCTCAACGGCCGCTGCGTGGGCTGATGCCTCGGTCGTGTCCGGTACCTGTTCCGGTTGACTCAGCAGGCCTGCCGCCTAGGGAAGCGGGACCGCGCAGGTCGGAAGCACTGGTGCTCGGGACGGCAGGGGCGCGGCCATGGTGCGTTCTCGGTGCTGTGCGACGGTGAGCACAGGCGGCTGTAGTTCGGGCGGCAGTGCGTCGCGCATCTCTTTCCAGGCTCGGGGGGCGGCCTGCTCGGCTGGAGGAAGGTTCACGAAGTCCTGTGCGGTCATGATGTACGGCCGGCGGTCGTCGCATTCCCGGGCATGCTCTTTCGCTTCGACTCGCAGTTTGGCGTACGAAGATGACTCGCTTTCCCACTTGCAGCGGCGGCAGGTCGCCACGTACTTCGTGCGTCCGGGACAGCGTGGGTCGGGCGGGCGCTGGGTGTGACGGCCCTTGCCGGTGCGGGGGCATCGGGTTCCGTCGGCGTGTACCGCCCGGATGACACCGTCGAAGTAGGTGTACGTCTCCTCTGTCCCGTCGGCACGGAACAGGGTGCTGTGCGGCATGGAATCTCATTTGCCATGCCCTTGAAGGGTATCGACGAGGATGTCCAGAGATTCGAAGAATTTCCTGATGCCGCGCCACAGGGCTAGGACTGTGTTGGCTAGTTCGGAGGGTGCCGTAAGGATGAGGTACAGCAGGATGATGAGTGCGAGCCAGAAGAGAAGACTGCGGGGGCGGCTCAGCATGGGCCTTTCTCCTTCTGCCGCTCAGTACACCCGGGTTCTTCAGGCGAAACGGGACACTGCTCGGTTGATCACGTGAGGCTCATACCCAGTTCGCTCCGGCCGGGCCGCAGCAGCCGGGAAGCAAGGTTGTGGGGGACGCATGTGGAGATAAAGCTTTGCAGCGCTCTGCGTGCTTCCTGCCCTGCCGGCGCAGCCCCTTGCCGTCCCGGCAGCGCTGCGCGGGGCAGATAGCGCGGCTCCTTGACGGGCTGTGCAATTGGCCGGTGAGGAGAAGGACGCGGGGTCAGCTTGGCCGGTGGCGGTTGCGGAGGGCGAGCAGGATGAGTGCGAACGCCGTTTTGCTGGCGCGGTTGTCGCTGAGGCGGGTGTGGTTGTGCACGGTGAGCTGGCGGTCGGCGATGTCGTTGAGCGCCCGTATCCCTTGGCCAGGTCCGTGGGTGAGGGCGTGCAGGGCGTGCAGGCCGTATTGCGCTAGCTGTTCGGGGGACCCGAGGTCCTTGGCCATGTCCAGCAGGATGTCCTGCAGGACCTCGCGGATGCTGTCGGCCAGTTTCAGACCGGGGTGGATGTGCCGGACCGTGCCTTCCATGTTGGCCACGGACTTGCCCAGGATCGAGATGTTCGGCGAGGTCTGGATGCCCCGGTCGGAGGAGAAGGTGAGGACGGAGGTGAGGGCAACGCCGAAGTTCAGTTCGGCCAGGGAGGCGTTCGTGACGTGCGGTACGAAGCGTGCGATGTCGGAGGTGAACCCTCCGATGTCGCTCCACGGGGTGGTGGAGCCAAGGCGGATCCAGGACTGGGCGAGCGCCGGCCCGTCGTTGTAGGCCATGCCGATCATCGTGCCGAGCATCGCGGCGCTGGTGCTGCGATCGATGCGGCCCACCATGCCCCAGTCGATGACGTGGGCTTTGCCGTCCGGGCTGACCAGCACGTTGCCGGGGTGCGGGTCTGCGTGGAATGTCCGTTCGACGAAGAATCCCTTGAACATGAAGGCGACGAACTCTTTGGCCATCTTTTTGCGCTGCTTGCGGCTGAGTTCGTCTTCCTTCAGGCGGTGGGCGGCTTGCCCGTCGGCAAGTGTCTGGATGAGTACCCGCGGGGTGGCCAGGATTGCCTTGGGCACCTTGATCGTTTTGAACTCTTTTGCCGCTTTTCGGGCGGCCTTCATGTTGGCGGCTTCTCGGGTGAAGTCCAACTCATCGTTCATGGCGCGGAAGATGACGTCGAGCATCGCGCCGGTGTCGATGACCTCATTGAAGCGAGGCGCGACCTTTCCGATGATGCGGGTGACGCGGCGCAGGACGGTCATGTCGCCCAGCACAGTCCCGTGAGATCCTGGACGTTGAATTTTCACTACGCACGGAGTGCCGTCTCGGAGGGTGGCGCGATAGACCTGTGCGAGGGAGGCGGCTCCCAGCGGCTGGTCAGTCTCAAACGATTGGAACGAGTCTCGCCACTGCGGTCCGAGCTCCTCCTCCAGGGCCGGCACGAAGCCGGCGAAGGGACGTACTGTGGCTTGATCGGTGAGCAGAGCGAGTTCTTCGCGTACGTAGGCCGGCACGAAATCGGGTCGGGTGGAGAGAATCTGGCCGATTTTCACGTAGAGGGGTCCGAGCTGTTCCAGGGCTTGGCGGATGGCGCGGGCCCGTCGCTGCTCTGTGTCCTGCGTGCCGTGGGCCCGGGCGCGGCGGTGTCCGACGGCCCGGGACACTTCCTGCAGTCCGAGCCGGGCCACTACTTGAGCGGTGTGTCGTGCGCGGCGCTCGGCCACCCGGGCCCACCTTTCCTTGCCGTCTGAGGCCGAAGTGCCCAAGGGCGGACTGTGGCGTGGGCTCAGCTGGCGGAGCGGGTCTTCTCCTTTTCGCGGTCGTGCTTGATGTACTGGTCCAGTTGGACCACGAGCGCCTCGATGGCGCGGTTGTTTTGCTTGACCAGCTTGCGCGTGCCCTTCTTTCCCTTCTTTCCCTTCTTCTTGCCGGTGAGGGCGCGGCGCGTCATATCGCGGGAGTCGCGACCGACATCACTTGCCCGGTCCAGGACGTCATCGATGAGGTTCTTACGCCTTTTTGCCATGAAAGGGCTTCTCCTCTGTGGATGCTGCGGTCTGGTACGGCGCCTGGCCAGGCAGGCTCTTCTAACACCTCTGTTCATGCCGGAGGTGCCATGGCCCGGCACCCACGGTGCCGCCGTGGATGGGTGGTCTGACGGCGGCCGTCCCGGTCAGGGTTCTGGTACCCGGTTGGTCAATCGCGCCTTTCCACCATTCGGCACCCTCGGCCGTAAGGGCAACCCCGACGGTGGGAGTGCGCGCAGCACACCGGGGTGTATGCGGATTCTGCAGTGCCACCGGCGCGCGGACGGCCGGTTGTGCGGTGTGCGGGCGACTGCCACAACTCCCGGGCCCGGTACCCTGCGGCGGGTTGGTAGAGGATGCAGAAACGATGTGACCTGGTGTTCATACGGCTGTGGCCGACGGCTTCGCATCTTGTGGATCGGGTGCCGGGTTACGGCGTGGCACTACGTCGGCTGGGGTTGGTGCTGTCCGATGCTTCTACCGAGCCGCGCACCGGTCGGACGCCCGGCGGGCGCAGGGAGCCCCGCTTGAGGGCTGGTTAAGCCCTGTGCCTCCAGTGCGCCCGCGGCGGGGAGTAATGGCACGCGCCGATCGGGGGCACCTTTGAGGAACGCTTTCCCGTAACGGGGAGGTACGGGCCGCTTCTGCCTGGCGAATCCTCGTGCGTTGCTGCGGAAGGAATCCCTGCTCATGCCCCTCACTGTCATGCCCTCGTACGGAACCGGCCCTGCACCATGCACGAACTCGACGTGGCGCTGCCTCGGGCCGCCGCGAATTCAGGCGCGCACCCGTGGTACGTCCCGCTGGACGGACGAAGTCCGGGAGTCGTTATGACGGAGCTTTCCGAGGCCGGCCCGTCCGCTCCGCTCGAGGGCGCCCATCTGACCACTCTCGGGGGCCCGCACGACGTGCGCGCCCTGCCGGCCGGCCAGCTCGCGGCCCTGGCCCGGGACATTCGTGCCTTCCTGATCGAGAAGGTGTGTGCGGCCGGCGGGCATCTGGGCCCCAACCTGGGCGTGGTGGAGCTGACCATCGCTTTGCATCGTGTCTTCGACTCACCCCGCGACGCGATTCTCTTCGACACCGGCCACCAGGCTTACGTTCACAAGATTCTGACCGGCCGCGCCGCGGGCTTCGACCGCCTGCGTCAGGCGGGAGGGCCGTCCGGCTATCCCTCGCGGGCTGAGTCGGTGCACGACTGGTCCGAGAACTCCCACGCCTCCGCCTCTCTTTCCTACGCCGACGGCCTGGCCAAAGCGTATGAACTGCGCGGGTACCAGGACCGTTCGGTGGTCGTCGTCATCGGCGACGGAGCGATGACCGGCGGCATGGCCTGGGAAGCTCTGAACAACGTCGGTGCCAGTCAACGGCCGGTCGTCGTCGTCCTCAATGACAACGGCCGCTCCTACGCGCCCACCACCGGGGCCCTGGCTGACCACCTGCACACGCTCAAGTACCCCGGCCCCAGCGCCGGTGACCGGGCGGAACCGAACCTGTTCACCCAGCTCGGCTTCGCCTATCTGGGCCCTGTGGACGGACACGACACCGGCGCCCTGCAGGATGCCCTGGACCGGGCACGCATCCTGCGCCGCCCCGTGCTCGTCCATGCCGTCACGGTCAAGGGACATGGCTTCGGTCCGGCCGAAGGCGACGAAGCAGACTGCCTGCACGCAGTCGGCACCGTGGACGCGGTCACCGGCCGGCCCACGCCCGCCCCTGATTCCTGCCCGCCCCCCGTGTCGTGGACCAGCGTCTTCGGACAGGCTTTGCTGGAAGTGGCCGGTGACCGCGAGGACGTGGTCGCCATCACCGCCTCCATGCTGCGGCCCACGGGCTTGTATCCGATGGCGGCGAAGTACCCCGAGCGGGTCTTCGACGTCGGGATCGCCGAACAGCACGCCGTCACCTCCGCCGCCGGCCTGGCCTTGGGCGGCCTCCATCCCGTCGTCGCCCTCTACTCCACCTTCCTCACCCGGGCCGTGGACCAGGTCCTCATGGATGTGGCCCTGCACCGGCTGCCGGTCACCTTCGTCCTGGACCGGGCCGGCATCACCGGGCCCGACGGCGCCTCCCACCACGGCATGTGGGACCTGCCCCTGCTGGGCATGGTGCCCGGAATGCGCGTCGCAGCTCCCCGTGACAGCAGCCAGCTGCGGTCTCTGCTGCGTGAGGCCGTCGCACATGACGCGGGTCCCAGCGCCGTCCGCTTCCCGAAGGGGACGGCCGGTCCGGCCATCGAGGCCCTTCGCCGTACCGGCAGCGTCGATGTCCTCGCGGAATCCGGGATACGTGACGTGCTTCTGGTGTCGTACGGACCGATGGCGCACCAGTGCCTGCAGGCCGCCGCCAAGCTGACCGGCCAGGGCATCGGGGTGAGCGTCGTCGACCCGCGCTGGGTCACCCCCGTCGCACCGGAACTGCTCGACCTGGCGGCCCGGCACCGGTTGGTGATCACCGTGGAGGACAGCTCCCGTAGCGGAGGCATCGGCAGCGCCCTCGCCCAGGGATTACGTGACCATGCGGTCACCACCCCCCTGCATGCACTGGGCCTGCCCCGCGCGTTCCTCACGCACGGCCCGCGCAGCGAACTGCTCGCCCAGGCGGGCCTGTCGGCCGCGCAGATCACCTACGCGGTCCTGCGCGCCCGCGCCGGAAAACCCCTGGCGCACTCCCTACGTACCGACGGGAGCCCTGCATGACCACCGTCGACCTGCCCCTGCCTGCCCTCCCCCAAGGTCCGGTCCGGCGCCGCTGCCGGCAGATCCACGTCGCCGGTGTCCCGGTAGGCGGTGACGCACCGGTTTCCGTGCAGTCCATGACCACCACCCCGACCGCGAACGTGGATGCGACGCTGCAGCAGATCGCGGAACTGACCGCGGCCGGATGTGACATCGTGCGCGTCGCAGTGCCCTCCCAGGACGACGCCGACGCTCTGCCCGCCATCGCTGCGAAGTCGAAGATCCCCGTCATCGCCGACATCCACTTCCAGCCGCGCTACGTCTTCGCCGCCCTGGACGCCGGCTGTGCAGCGGTACGGGTCAACCCGGGCAACATCAGGGCCTTCGACGACAAGGTGAAAGAGATCGCGAAGGCCGCGTCTGCGGCCGGGACGCCCATCCGTATCGGCGTCAACGCCGGGAGTCTGGACCGGCGGCTGCTGGCCAAGTACGGAAAGGCCACTCCCCAGGCGCTCGCGGAGTCCGCACTGTGGGAATGCTCCCTGTTCGAGGAGCACGGCTTCACCGACCTGAAGATCTCCGTCAAGCACCACGACCCCCTGACCGTGGTCGCCGCCTACCGCCACCTCGCCGCCGCCTGCGACTATCCCCTGCACCTGGGCGTCACCGAAGCCGGCCCCCCACCGCAGGGCACCATAAAATCCGCGACCGCCTTCGCGATCCTCCTGGCCGAGGGAATCGGCGACACCATTCGCGTCTCCCTCACCGCACCCCCCGTCGAAGAGGTCAAGACCGGCATCCAGATCCTGCAGTCGCTGGGCCTGCGCGCACGGCAGCTGGAGATCGTCTCCTGTCCTTCCTGCGGACGCGCCCAAGTCGACGTCTACAACCTCACCGAACGCGTCACCGCCGCGTTGGACGGCTTTCCCTACCCACTGCGCGTCGCTGTCATGGGCTGTGTCGTCAACGGACCAGGCGAAGCACGCGAAGCCGACCTCGGCGTCGCTTCCGGCAACGGCAAGGGCCAGATCTTCGTCAAGGGCGAAATCATCAAAACCGTCCCGGAGTCGAAGATCGTCGAAGCGCTCGTCGAGGAAGCGATGCGCCTGGGCGAACAGCTGGGCGAGGAACCCGGCAATGAGGAGGGCCACGCATGAGCGCCCAGGCCCCGGCCGCCCTCTTCGACCAGGACGCCCTGCGACGCGCGGTGGACACCACCCTCACCGGCTTCCTGACCCGCCAGGCCCGCAACGCGCACGACCGGGGCCTGCCGCAGCAGGCAGCACAGGTCCTGGGTGACTTCATCCAGGCCGGAGGCAAACGCATCCGCCCCGTGCTGTGCGTGGCCGGCTGGCAGGCTGCCGGCGGCCTCGGCATCCCCGAGCCGGTCCTGAAGGCAGCCGCATCCCTGGAAATGTTCCACGCCTTCGCCCTCATCCACGACGACATCATCGACGCCTCCGACACCCGCCGCGGCCTGCCCACCGTCCACCGCCAGGTCGGCACCGAAGCCGCCATCCTCATCGGCGACCTCGCCCTCGTCTTCGCCGACGATCTCCTCCACGACGCCGGCCTGACCCCCACCCAGCTCGCCGCGGCCCTGCCCATCGCCAACACCCTGCGCGCCGACACCATCTACGGGCAGTACCTCGACATCACCCATGCCGGACAACCCCCCGCAGGGCCGGGCCCAGCGCTGACGATCACCCGGTACAAGACCGCGAAGTACACCGTCGAGGGACCCCTTCTGCTGGGAGCAGCTCTCGCCGGTACGTCCGGCACCACCGCCTGCGGACTGGTTCTCACCGCCTACGGCATGCCCGTGGGTGAAGCCTTCCAGCTCCGCGATGACCTGCTGGGCGTCTTCGGCAACCCCGACGAGACGGGCAAACCCGCCCTGGACGACCTACGGGAGGGCAAAGCCACCGTCCTGATGGCCCTCGCCCTGCAGAACGCCAACCCAACCCAACGCCGCACCCTGCTGCGCAATGTCGGCGACCCGCGCCTGACCCACCAGGGTGCAGAACAGGTACGCGCCGTCCTCACCGACACCGGTGCCCGAGCTGCCGTGGAGGACATGATCGACCAGCGGCGTCAGAGTGCCCTGGCCGCTCTTGACACCGCCGGCCTGCCCCCGCACATCACAGCCGGGCTGCGTTCCCTGGCCTTCAGCGCCACCGCGAGGACCACATGACCACACCAGCAGAGCCCGCAACACCGCGACCGCGCCGTGTCCTGCTCGCCTCTCCCCGCGGCTGGTGCGCGGGCGTTGATCGCGCCGTGCTGGCCGTCGAGAGGGCCCTGGAGCAGTACGGGCCGCCCATCTACGTCCGCCACGAGATCGTCCACAACAAGTACGTCGTGCAGACGCTGCGGAAGAAGGGCGCGGTCTTCGTCGAAAGGACCGACGAAGTCCCGGAAGGGGCCATCGTGATGTTCTCCGCCCACGGTGTCGCTCCGTCCGTCCATGCCGAAGCCGCGAAGCGGAACCTCTCCACGATCGACGCGACCTGCCCGCTGGTCACCAAGGTCCACAAGGAAGCCGTCCGGTACGCACGGGAGGGCTACGACATCCTGCTCATCGGTCACGAGGGACACGAAGAGGTCATCGGCACCTCAGGCGAAGCCCCCGAGCACATCACCCTGGTCGACGGTCCGCTAGACGTTGCCAACCTGACCGTGCGCGACGAATCGAAACTCGTTTGGCTCTCGCAGACCACCCTGTCCGTAGACGAGACGATGGAGACCGTCCACGCCCTCAAGGAGAGGTTCCCCGCACTCCTCTCACCGCCCAGCGACGACATCTGCTACGCCACACAGAACCGCCAGATGGCCGTGAAGAAGCTGGCCGAGGACGCCGAGCTCATCATCGTCGTCGGCTCCAAGAACTCCTCCAACTCCGTCCGGATGGTCGAGGTCGCCCATGACGCCGGCGTTCGGTCCGCGCACCTGGTGGACACCGCGGAAGCGATCGACGAAGCCTGGCTTGAGGACGTCACCACGATCGGCCTGACCTCCGGCGCCTCCGCACCCGACATCCTCGTCGACGGCGTCCTGCAATGGCTCGCCGAACACGGCTACAGCGACGTCGAGACCGTGACGACCGCCGACGAGTCCATCACCTTCGCCCTCCCCCAAGAACTGCGCCGCAACCTTCGCTGACGCCCCAGGCTGCGGCCCCAACCACGTTGCCCACCCAGCCAAGAGACAATTCCGCCAGTCCCACCCCACGAGCGCTCGCCCCGGGCAGCACCAAGGCGCAACCGCACCACCCTCGAGCGGTGCACCAGTCAGCCGCCTCTACCAGCTCACGATGTGTCAGAACCGTTCCCAGAGGGCCCGGGCCAGATCAGTGTGGGGCTCAATCCCCCCGCATGCATCGCCAACGATGCCGGCCCGCGGCGAGGGTCGCGAGCCGTGTGGGCGCGGCCCCACAGGGGACGTGCGCGCCGTTCCACGAACCCTCCCCCCAGCCGCCCCATCGAAGACGCACAAAGACCGCTTGTACGGCCGGCCCCGGCTGACAAGCACTGCCACATCTGCCTCCGGGCGCACCGTCAGGAGCCAGAAGTTCCCGATCCAGGAAGGAACCACTCACGTCATGGACACAAGCATCACCATCCCGCCTCTGTGGTGCCCGCTCGAACTGCGCGTACGGGACGGCGTCGAGGTGTTCGACGCCCGCTCTCTCGCCTGGATGGAACGACACGGGATGGACGACACCTCACTGAGCCGGGCCGCCGCCACCGACACCGGCTTCCTCGCCTGCAGCTGGGCGCCCGACGGCACCGAGGAAGGAGTCCAGGCCCTGTCCGACTGGCTCATGTGGGCCCTGTTATACGACGACTACTACTGCGACGGCGGCCCGCACGCCGCCCGACCCGGCACTTTCAACACCATCGCGGCCCGCATGATGCCGCGCGCCCTCTATCCGGCGACCGCACCCACCGGCGACCCCGCCTTCGACGCGTTCGCCTCCGCCCTGGGCGACCTCATACGGCGCATCCACACCCTCGCCGATCCCGCCCTGGCGCACCTCTGCGCCCTCGCCCACTACCAATGGGCCACCGGGACCATGTGCGGCGTGAGCGACAGGTCCACCAACACCGTACGCACCATGGAAGACCACCTCCTCATCCGCCCCACGGACGGCGCCTCCATCCTGTCCGGTCACATGATCGAAGTGGCAGACGGCACGGTGCTTCCCGCGCACGAACGAACCCGCCCCGAAGTCCACGCCCTGGTCCAGGCCGCCGGCATCCTGCTGACGGTCCCCACCGACCTGCCCTCCTACGCGCGAGAACAGCACCAGCAGTCCCTGGAATCCAACATCGTCCACATCCTCGCCGTCCAGCACTCCCTCTCCGCCCAGGACGCCACCTACCAGGCATGCGCCCTCCTGGAGACCGTCATGGAGTTCTTCACCGCCATGCGGGAACAACTTCGCAAGGACGCCTCCCCCGCCCTGCTGCGTTACACCGACCAGATGGCCAACATGGTGCGCGGCACCTACGAGTGGCAGCGCTTCCTCCCCCGGTACAGCACCACGTTCGGCCTCTCCGGCCCCACAGATGCCACGCCCGTCACCCGCCCCGAAACGGCCCTCCACGACATCACCCCGGCACCGACCAGCACCTACTCGGAGAAGCCGGCCCCCATAGCGTGGTGGTGGGACCTGCTCCACACGTGACCCCTGAGGCAACCCCGGCTGGGCTGTCCGTAGTGAGCGCGTCCTTCCCCACGCAGTGCGAGCGCGATGAGCACCCTCCGTACTGCCTTCACGGAACAGATCTGTCCGGTTCACAGGCCTCGCAGGTGTACGCGGGCGCCCCCGGCACGTTCGCTGCCGCCCCCGTGGTGGCGCGCCTTGCGTCATTCGCTCCCCGCAGGCAGCGTGCCCTGGCCAACTTGCTGGTCTGGGCACACGCCCTTCCCCTCATTCAAGAGGTTGATATGACGGTCAGTCCACAACTGGCACACGAACCACTCCCCACCACGCCGCGGCAGCGCATCCGGGTGATCGGCGCGGGGATTGCCGGCCTCTCGGCAGCGTTCCGGCTCCAGCAGGCCGGCTTCGATGTCGCGGTACTGGAAAGCTCACCCCACGTAGGCGGGCGCATGTGGACCGAGGAGATCAACGGCTACCGCATCGACGTCGGGGCCGCAATGCTCCCCAACTCCTACCGGGAGATGCGACGGCTCATCCAAGACGCCGGCCTGAGCAACGAAGCCTTTCCCTCAGGCGACGTCTACGGATTCCTCAAGGGCGGCGAAGTCCACCGCATCGGCCGACACGCACCCAGGGATCTCTTCCGAACCAAGCTGTTGTCTGCCGGAAGCAAGCTGCGGCTCCTCAGGCTCGCCGCCGATGCCAGACGGCTGGGTGACCGCATCAACTTCCGGGACCTGTCGAAGGCCCACGAGGCGGACGAGGCCTGTACCGCCTACACCGCCCGGCGCCTGAACCAGGAACTCTTCGACTACGTCATCGAACCGCTGAGCGTGAACTACTACTTCGCGCCCCCCGAAGAGCTCTCCATGGCCCACGTCTACCTGGCCACACGTGCAGCCCTGGGAACCGGCTACTTCAACTCCCCCACCGGCGTGTCCTTCCTCCCGATCGGCCTCGCGAAGCAGCTCGACGTCCGCTTCAACACCAAGGTCACCGCACTGGAGGAACACCACGACAACGTCACCCTCACCTACGAAGGCCCCGACCGCCAGGAACGAAAGGAGACCGTTTCGGCCTGCGTCATCGCGCTCCCCGGCCCAGCGGTCGCCAGTATCTGGTCAGGCCTGCCCCCGGCGATGCGCAGCTACCTGTCCTATCTGCGCTACTCCACCTGCCTCCACGTGTCCTTCGGCCTCTCCCACCGACCAACCGAACCCGCCATGTGGATCTTCGTGCCGCGCCGGGAGTACCCCGGTGGCCTCGGTATCTGCCTGGACCACAACCGAGCACCAGGAAGGGCTCCGGTCGGCAAAGCACTGATCACCCTCTACTGGCCGACGCAGCAGAGCGAGGCTCTGTTCCACCTCCCGGACGAGCAGATCGCCGCCGCCGCGCTGCGGGACCTGCAACAACTGAACCTCTTCCCGGGCATGGCCGAAAAGATCGAAATGACCCGGGTCTCCCGCTGCCGCCCCTGCGTCCCTCTCACCCACCCCGGCAGCATCGCAGAACTCCGCAACGGCATAGACAGCCTCCCCAGCGCATCAAGAATCGCTCTCGCCGGCGACTACTTCTCCTTCGGATCCACAAACTCCGCCCTGACCTCCGGCGAAACAGCCGCCCACCGCCTGGCCACCACACTGGGACACCCCACGGCCACATCCGCCCAGCCCAATGCGAACTGATCCAGGCCTTGAGCACCCACCATTCTCAACCCGAGGCGCCGCGGACACATCCGACTTCGGGGCCTTGAAGGCGGCGCGGAGTCCCGCGTGCAGGCAGTCACGGTCACCGTGACCCGTGGTCTCGGGGTTGTGGACGAAGACGATGTCGGCGCGGCACAGAGCGGCGGCGGAGCGGCGGGTCCGCCAGTTATTGAAGTCCGACGAGGCTGTGCCGGGCACCGGCCTGTCCGGTGCGGCGGGTGTAGAAGCCGGTCGTCGTCGCCACCCGCACCGCCGGGAACGCGTCGAGCACCGGGTGGAGCTCGGCGTGGACGGTGCCGGCGCCGTAGTTCGGGGCAGTGTCGATCCAGCCGGTCCCGCCCTCGCACGCGGTCCGCGCCACCGCGGCGGCGGCGCGGACCCGGTGAGTACCTAGGGCCGCTTCGGCCGTCACCGGCCGGCCCCCGGTCACCGCGGCGGCCTGGCCCTGCACGAGGACGGTAAGCAGCGCCGCAGCGTCGGCGACGGACAGGCGTGCGTGCTGGGCGAGTTCGCCGAGCGTTGCAGGCTGCCCGGTCTTCAACCGCGTGAGGAGGGGACCGGCTGGGGCGGCGAAGTCCCACGCGGTGCCCGCGGCCGCCAGCGTCCACTAACCCCGTATCGGGGTTCTGGTCGAGTCGGGCGCGCGGGCAGGTCAGCCGTACGGTCAGGTTGGGGTCGGCGGGGACCTGGTCCAGGTGGGGGTAGGGACGCGTACGGGCGGCCGTGGTGGGTGGCGTCGAGGGGGCGGGCCCACCGGTCGGTGACCACCAGATCGTCCAGCACGGCCACGACGGCTTCGCGCAGCTTGTTGACGTACGCGCTCTGGGCGGCCGGGGTGTCGAAGCGGGGGGCATCCGTGCTGAAGCCGACGTCACCCCGGAGCTGGTCGATCACCCAGCTCATGCAGTCGGCGCAGGCCTGCGTGGTCAAGCCGAAGGTCAGGTGGAGAGAGCCGCTGCCACGCGGGTGACGAGATGGGCAGGACCGAGTACCAGTCGGCTGAGGTCACCGCCCAGGTCAACGGCACCGAGCACCGCCTGACTTTCACGACCGGCGAGTGGAGCGGGTGGCGGCGGGAGTCGGGCCATGACGTCTGCGCACCGGCAGGTCAGGTGCTCGTCGGCCGGAGCCACGAGGGCGACGAGAACGGCGCCACCCGCTACCTCTTCGCGACACCTACCGTCTGACCTTTGACGGGCGACCCGGCGCCGGGCCATCAGGCCCGCGCTCGAACAGATTCCGGCGCCGACGCCTCCCGAAGTGGGGTTCTGGCTCACATTCCGTGGACCACCACGCTGAGTGACGTTCGTTGGGCGGGCACCTCGGGAAACTGCCTGAAAATGATCCGTCCCCAGTGTGGTGTGGCTGACAGTTCGGCCCGTGGAAGAAGTGGTCCTCCGGCTGGAGGAGTTGCTGTTCCCGTCTATCGCAGATGTGGCTGTGCTGTCGGTCGACGTGAGCGATGAGGCGGTACGCATTGAGGTGTGCCCAGTGGGGCAGACGAGTCGTCCTTTGTCCACGGGTCCGCCGGTTCCTCTGCCCGGTCAATTCCGGCGGGCGCCGGACCTTCGCCGAGCAGATGTCGGGGCTGACCCGCCGATACGGCCGGCGGACCGAGCGCCTGCGGTCGACGCTGGCCGCGATCGGCCTCGCGCTCGCTGGTCGGGCCGGGGCCCGCATGGCGAGAGTCTTCGGCTTGTCCGTCAGCCGCAGCACGGTACTGCGACTGGTCGAGGCCTTGCCGGACCCGGAAGTTCCCGCCCCGCGCGTCGTCGGCGTCGATGAGTACGCCACCCACAACGGCCGCCACTACGGGACCGTCCTGGTCGACGTCGAAAGCTGGCGTCCGGTGGACCTGCTGCCCGACCGGGAAGCCTCCAGCCTGGCCGCTTGGCTCGCGAAGAGGCCAGGGGGCGAAGTGGTCTGCCGCGATCGGGCACCGTTCTTCGCCGAAGGCGCCACCGCCGGGCGCCCCAGGCGGTGCAGGCGGCAGACAGGTGGCATCTCTGGCACAACTTGATTGCAGCCGTTGAGCGTTGCGTCGCAGACCACCGCGGGTGCCTACGGGTGCTGGCGCCAGATCCAGCACAGCCTGCTCCCGAGCCGGAGAAATTCGAAGATCCGTCCGGCTCGCCGGGGCCCACGGGACATCGTTTCGCTGATCGGACCCGGGCCAAGCACGCGATCGTCCACGAACTGCCGGCAGGCGGGCTCAGTCGGAGGGCGATCGGCCGCCAATTGCGCTTGACCTCCCGCACCGTCAAGCTCTTCGCCGACGCAGCCACCCCGGAGGACCTGTTCCGCGGGCAGTGGCAGGGCCGGCCGTCCAAGCTGGACGCGTTCAAGCCCTACCTGGATGACCGCTGGAACCAGGGTTGCACCAACGCCTGGACGGTATGGGAGGAGATCGTGCCACTCGGCTATCAGGGCAGCTACCAGCGCGTTCGCGCCTACTTTCGGGAGAAGCGGCTCTCCCAACCCCATCACAGCCCGACCGCCGTCACCCCGCGTCGTCGCGGGCTGGATTCCCCGGCGTCCCGAGACCCTCCCAGAGATCGACCACCTTCGCCTCAAGGCCGTCCTGGTCCACTGCCCCGAACTCGACGCCCTCACCTCTCACATCCGGTGCTTCGCCCTGATGCTCACCGAGCGTCAGGGGGAACGGCTGCCGCAGTGGCTGGACGCCGTCCGGCGCGACGAACTCCCCAGCCTCCATACCCTCGCCGCAGGCATCGAACGTGACCGCGACGCCGTCATCGCCGGGCTCACCCTGCCCTGGAACTCCGGCGTCGTCGAAGGACGCGTCAACCGGATCAAGATGCTCAAGCGCCAGATGTTCGGCCGCACCGGCTTCGCTCTCCTGCGGAAGAGAGTTCTTCTGGCCAGCCGACCACAAGCACCCATAGGGTGACGGCGACGAGAGAAGATGCACCATGGACCCCCGCATACCCCGCCTGCGTCGCAAGCTGGCAACGATCCCGTTCCAACCCCTCCGCAGCCACTCCTTCGGGGAAGAGCAACACAAGTTTCGCCTCGGTCCGAAGCTGGCGGAAGCACGCCTCGCAGCGTTTGAGGCCGAGCACGACATCGTCCTACCCGACGCCTATCGGCAGTTCCTCACGCACATCGGCGGCTCAGGTGCGGCGCCGTTCTACGGCCTCATCCCGCTGGAGCGGTGTTCCCTACTGTTCATGAATCCGCGCGGGGAACCAGGCGCACCTCGCGGCTTCAGCGGCACAGGATCCGGGACTCACGAGCGCGACCGCTTCCTCCACGTCATCGAAATGGGCTGCACCGACGTATGCGTCATCGCGGTGACCGGTCCCCTCACGGGCCGCGTCCTCATCGGCAACGGCGACGGCTACTGGGGCCCCAACGTCTCCTCCACCACCGACTTCCTCGACTGGTACGAACGCTGGCTCAACCACATGAGCGCCGGACGCGACAACCGGGCCCTGGAACTCACCTCACCCCAGCTTCGCGCCCATCCCGACCGGCATCGCATGGCCCCGAAGATCTGACTCTCCGTAACAGCTACACGGAATGTGAGCCAGAACCAAATCTCGTGCGCATCACCCGACCATGGATCTGGGTGCCTCCCAAACCCCAGGTTCTGGCTCACTTTGCGTGGAGGGCTAACTGAGTGTGATGTCAGTGGCAGGGGAGAGGATGCCGGTATGACACTGCTGCCGATCACCGCACCCGCGTCCCTTCTGGACCTTCACCGTCTCGATCCCGAAGTCGGCGGATGGGGGCTCAAGGTCGATCACGCGGTGGCGACCGCGGCTGGCGACACCTACGCGCTGTCCGGCCTGCGCCGCTATCGTCCGCAGGCGACCGGCGCGGCCGATCCTGCCGAGCAGAACTTCGACTACCAGCTGATCACCCGCCACGGCTCCGACGGAAGGCCCACCGCCACCGCCGTGTTCGGACAGGCGGTTCCGGGCGGTGGCCCCTCGGCCATACCGCGGGGCGACGGCGCGACTCTGGCCGTCCTCCCGGACGGCGTTGTCGCCGTCAGCTCCAGGCCGGGCAGCACGCACGTCCTCTCCCCGGATCTGGACGAGGTCCTCGTCTCCTGGCCGATGCCCTGGGGCCTGGAGTCGCAGCCCGGACCAGGGGAGGACCCGTTTGCCGCGTCGATCGCCGTCACGCCTGCGGGCCGCCTGCTGTGCATGACCTCCGAGTACGGGCTCAGCAACTGGGCCGGCGCCCACCCCAACATCGTCGCCGTCTCCGAACCCGGCACCACCCTCGGCCCGGGTCGCAAGCCCGTACTCCGCGCCATCGCGACCCTGGACGCTCGTACCGACCGACAGAGCGACACCGGCTCCTTCGCTCATGTGCGCTACGGCGACGAGCCGGTGGTGCGCGGCAACCGGCCCTCGCCCTCGTTGACCGAGGCCCTCTCGGAGCTCACCGGGACCAGCGGCAGTCTCCACGGGTACCTCGATTCCAAGATGTCCCGCCCGGCCGCGCTCGGCGACGGCCTGTTCGTCGTCCCAGTGTTCGGGAAGATCTACCGCTCGACCAACCGGGGGCAGGAGTTCAGCTTCGCCCTCGTCGACGACCGCGGGGTGCTGCAGGGCCGGCTGGGAGGCTTGCACCTGCGCGAGAACAGCCCGTTCACCGGCTTCGACTTCACCGTGGTCGCCGACCCGCACCGTGCCCGCGCCTTCCACCTCAACCGCTACGGCCTGTACGCGTGGAGTGCCGACGGGGCGCTGCGCGCCCGGGTGCCCACTTCGGAGAAGCCCTTCAAGGCCCTCGTCCACTTCGCCCTGCTGGAGTGCACCCCCGCAGGGGAACTGCTCCTGGCACACCGCAAACAGCACCTGTTGCTGAGCGTGCCAGTGCCACAGGAGCTGGACCACCTGGCAGCGGCGGTGGAGACTGCGATCAAGGGCTGCGGGCGCGAGCGCACCGCGCTGAAGAAGGAGTACTCACCCGTGAACTGGCTATGGGCGGATAGCGCGGCCACGGTGAACCACCTCTGACGATCCATCACTTCGATCGCGGTGCCAGGTGCGGTGTGGCTGAGAGCGTGGCCGTGGAAGCTAAGTCCGTCCAGCGAACCCTTCCCTCCCAGGGCCGGCTATCGATCCAGTACCTCGACTACAGCCCTCACTCAGCGTGCAGGCTTCACGAAATGTGAGCCAGAACCTGAGAACGGGCAGCACCCTGTTGAGGGGGCCGCGGACGGTCCTCGGGATCGAACATCTCCGGCCCGCCGTGACACGGCGCAACAGCCATCGCATCCTCCCTCGATGGCGGTTGCGCCGTGTCTCAGTTCAGCCGGGTGGTGGCATAGGCCTCGATGGCGTCGCGCTGGTATGCGGCCAGGCCCGGGGCGATGGCCTCGTATGCGGCGCGCCACGTCTCGTTGTCGACGATGGAGCGTCGGATGGCGCGGTAGTCCTCTGCGGAGACAGTGCGCAGTTCGGTCAGTGTCCGGTACTGGGCGTCGATTTCGGCCTGGACCGGGTCGGCGTCGGCCGGGTGGCCTGCGGCCATGAGTTCGGCCAGCCGGATCATCTGCGCGGTGCGCTCACGGTGCGCGGCGTCGGCGTCCGCCTGGCTCATCGTGGCAGCGCGTCGTGCCACTGCTTCGGCGAGGTCGGGGAAGTCGTGCATCTTCTCCTCGTACTGGGAGGGCGTCACGCTCTCGAAGAGGTTCTCCGGTCGGTTGATGGTCATGGGGTTGCCGTCCTTCCTGGACTGCTCCAGTTCGGCGATCGTGCGGGAGACGGTGCCGGCCAGGGCGTCGAACCGGTCCCGTTCTACAAGGAGGCGCTGGTGGTGGCCCCGCAGGGCATCCACCTCGTCGACCTGTTCGGACAGGATCCGGCCGATCTCAGGCAGCCCGACGCCAGCGCCCGCAACACGAGGATCTGCTGCAACCGCAGCAGCTGGCGCTCCTCGTAGTAGCGGTAACCGTTGGCGCCGATCCGAGCCGGCGGGAGCAGGCCGGTCTCGTCGTAGTGGCGCAGTGTCCGGGCGGTAACGCCCGACATCCGGGCCACCTCCGCAATCGGCCAGTCCATCACGACTCCTGCACGTGTGTATCGCCGGGCCGGTGTCTCCGGCCCTGGTCACGACGGTAGGAGCTGCCGCAACGGCAACTTCAACCCCAAGACCCAAGATCCTCCCAATCGAACACGCACGGTCTGCACCCTACCCGGCCCGCCGGGTGTTCCGACGCCGATGCGGACGTCCACGTCAGAAACACGGGGGATCGGCGTAGGCCGGGCCGGCTTGGGGCACGGCGGCGACCAGGACAGCGACGATGCCCAGCGCGCGGACAGCTCGGGTCAGCAGTCCTTCGTCCGGTCCACGGTGATCTTCGTGAGGAGCCATGTGTCGCCCTCCAACGTCGCTTGGGACGTCACCGGGTACTTCAGACGCTGCTCAGTCGGCTGAACCGCCTTCCCGGAGTTCCTGTCGACGGGCTTCCAGTTGGTCGAGTCGAAGCAGTCGAAGAGCGTGGCGGTCCTGCTCTTGATGTCGACGGAGGTGACCGTGGGGCTCATCTCCGGCCGGCCGGTGAACTTGACGTTCTCCGACGTATTGAGCAGGGCGGATCCCTTCAGGTCGGCTGCTGCGTCTCCCTTGGCGAACTTCGCCAGCTCCTCGGTGCGCAGCTTCCCGTCGGCGGCCGTCTTGATCTGAATCTCGCGTGTGTTGGTGTAGGCGGTAAGGACCTTGTCCTTCGCGGCCTGGTCGGGGTCGCTGGGCGGCGACTTGGACGTCGACACGGAAGGAGTGGCCGATGCCGCGCTCGGCGCGTTGCCGGAGCTGCAGCCGGCCAGTGCTCCAGCGGCCACGGCGCACGTGAGCACAGTGCCGGCCGTACGCAGGGCGCGGGTTCGGGTCATGGTGGACGGTGCCATCGGTAGATCCCCCTTGAGTGTCGGTTTCGGGCGCGAACGTGTGCGCCATGAAGGCAGTGGGCGAGGGGGAGTTCCTCCAACGCGATCCGCCTGCCATGGACGGACACGTCTGGCCAGGACCCGGCGAGCCTACAACCGCGGCCGCACGGCGCGCTGCGCGCGTCCGCCACGTGTGGCCTGGCCTGGCCTTTCCCCTGCTGGGACCCGAACCGTCGGATGTCGTGCAGGCCTGCGAGCGGGCCAGGGCCTGGTGGTGGATGTCGCGGCCGGAACGACGCGGCACGCGGTGGTCACGGTCGCGCGCGTCCCGAAGCAGGGTGGGAAAGCTGCGGGGATTCTCCTCGTGTGCGGTTCGGTGATCCTTGGCGTGTTCGCTCATCCCCCGATGCTTCCCCCTCCGTCGAGGAAGGGGCAGGGGGGCAGGGGGCCAGGCGGTGTCGCCGCGCCACCGGAACGGGCCGACAACCGCATCGTCGTCCGGGGCGTAGTCGGCCCGGACGCCCGGCCCGTACAGACCGAGACCGGCGATCAGGAGCGCACCTCCCGCCCGAGCCGATGAGGTTCGGAGGCGGTGGAGGCATATGAAGCGGCAGGCAAGTTCAAGCAGACCTTGGTGGAGGTCAGCGCGTCGTTCTTAGCGGGTGCATAGCCGTTTGAACTGGTGCAGCCAGGCACAGGCTCGTTCGACGACCCAGCGCACCTTGCCCAGTCCGGAGTCGTGGGCGAAGCCACGCCTAGCGATCAGCGGCTTGATCCCGCGCTTCCACAGCAGGCGGCGGTACTTGTCGAAGTCGTAGCCCCGGTCGGCGTACAGGCGCCGGGGTTTTCGGTTGGGGCGTCCTCGCCGTCCCCGGATCGACGGCACGGCATCGAGCAGGGGCAAAAGCTGGATGACGTCATGACGGTTGCCGCCGGTGAGCGTGACGGCAAGCGGGGTTCCGTGGCGGTCGATAATTACAGTAAGCACCCAGCAGGCGCGGGACGAGTACGCGGCCTTCCTCGCCGCCACCGAGCCAGAGCAGCGTGGCCACGTCGTCGACTTCCACCAAGCGCAGGTCGAGCCGGCGCGGCATCGTCCCCGCAGGCAGTACCCGTGCCCTGTCGCGGTACGCCGGGCTTCCGACGGCGCCGAATTCGCTCCCTATGAGTAGGCGGAGGCGCCGGGATGTCCTCCGGCACGTTCCCGTCATCGGCAAGAGGGCGTCGCGCGAGTACTGGGAGGACGTCCTACAGCAGCCGCCGCCGGAGTCGCCCTCGTTGCCGTGGAGCGCGGAAGGTCCGCCGGAGTGGATGCGCAAGCCGGTCGTCGTGCGCGAGCCGACCAGGCAGCAGCCGGTGTCGTGGGTGGACGATGCACCGTTCCAGGAATGGGCGGCGAAGGTTGGTAAAGCGCAGTACGAGTTGATGAAGTTGGATGCCGCGATCGTCGAGAAGGACGACGGCCAGGAGGACGGCTCACCGCCGACCTGGTTGTTGCCGAAGCCCTCCCGGCGAACACCGCTGGGCATCATCAATCATCCGAGCGAGACGTTGACGGTCAAGGAGCGTCAGGACTCCGAGGCGACGGGGCCCTGGACCAGTCGCAGCTGGATCAATGCGAATCCGCGGCGGGGTCTCCCCGTGGTGGTGGTCCCGCAAGAAGGTGATGACCTTCCGCAGGCGACGTGCGACATAGCCCCCTGGTGGGACGAGTAAGCAGCCGACCGTCAGAGTCGGTCGGCAAGAAGCAGTGCGAGCGGTCCGCCCTGGAGGAGGAAGCGGCCTTCGGTAGCCGCCGTGATGGCATCTTGCATCGGCCACCACATGAGTTTGAAGTCGGCCTCGGAGGGCTCCAGCTGCTGGGGCCCCAGGGTCAGCCCTTCGGCGATGAAGAGATGGACCCGGGCGGTACATCCAAGGGTGATGGCGTACGAGCCCAGGGGGCGCCAGGACTGCGCGGTGATCCCTGCCTCTTCGCGCAGTTCCCGGTGCCCGCACTCTTCTGGTGTCTCGCTGGGCTCCATCCGGCCGCCGGGGAGGAAGAGGTACTCGCCACCGTGGCGGGGGAATCGTGACGTGAGCAGGGCGACCAGGCCGTGCTCGTCTCGGGCTACGACTACGGCGGCGTCGCGCATCTCTGAGTCCATGTGTCGAGCGTAGGGACCGTTAGACGAGCATGGCGGCGAACGGCACATTCATCACCGTCGGGTGGGCGATTCCGCGGCCGTGGTGGCCGTCTTCACCGAAGGCGTCGCCGTGGTCCGCGCAGATGATGACGAGCCACTGCTTCTTCGTGGTGAGGCCGGCGACCAGGCGCCCGAGGTGCCCGTCGGTGTAGCCCAGGGCCGCCGCTTGGGGCTCCCATGTGTCGGTGCTCTGGCCGAGGTAGTGACTGTGGGGAACATGGGTGGCGGAGACGTTGACGAACAGGAACAGCCGCCGGTCCTCGTACTTGAGGGCGAGGCCGAGGGCTGCGTCGACCTGGTGGCGGGTGGAGTCGGGCTCCGGTGAGCAGAACTCCGGGCGCCAGTGGTCCTCGTCGAACAGGTCCGGCAGGACGGAGCCGAGCGGGGTTTCTCGGGAGAAGTAGGTGACCCCGCCGACGCACACGGTGCGATAGCCGTGCTGGACGAGTCCGGCCAGCAGGCTCGGAGCGTCGAAGACGAACGTGCCCGGGTTGACGGTCTTGAACGCGGGCGGGCGGCATTCCCACATACGCGGGGGCTGCTCGGGCTGCGGGAGCTTGGGGAGGAAGCCGGAGAAGAACGCCATGTGCGCGGGGAGGGTGAAGGTGCCCGGGGTGCGCCGCTCCTCCCACTGGCCGCCGGGGAGGAGCTTGGCCAGGTGCGGGGTTTGCCCGGCGTGCATGGTGGCCCGTGCGACGTCGTAGCGCAGGGAGTCGAGGGTGACGAAGAGGATGTTCGTGCCGGACTCGATGACGTCGGCCGTACTGATCACTGGGCGGCCTCCGCGTAGGGCTGGATGGAGCCCTTGCATTCGGTGTTGACGGGGAGGGGGATGCGGTCCTCGGCGATCATGCGGCGGATCAGGTAGAGGCTGGGCCGTTCCGTCAGAGGGACGCCCGCGCGATCGTAGAGGGTGATGGTGACCTGATCGACGGTCGTGGTGACGCGCATCCCGGGGGCCCGGTTCGCCTCCTTCATGGCGATCACCAGTTCGTCCTCGTCGGCGACACCCAGGTTCAGAATCCGGCAGGCGTAGTGCTGGGCGTTGATGGCGCCCTGGCACAGGAGGTCGAAGAACTTCGCGGTGGCCGGCTGGCCGTCGTGTGCGACGACGAGCTGGTCGGCTCGGAGGGTGACGACGAAGCAGGCTGCGAGCCACCAGGCTGCGGCGGGGTGCATCTCGTCGGGGAACCTGCCGGTGGCTTCGCCGTCGCGGATCACCTTGTCGGTGTCGATGGGGTGAAGCATGGTGGCTCTCCAGGTGGGCGGTGATCAGGTCGGCGAGGTCGTCGGGGGTGAGCCTGTCGGTGTCGAGCACGGTCGCGGTGGGGTCGTCGCTGGCGACGGCCTCGAAGTTGGCCGTGAGCTGCTTGAGGCGGCCGGGGATGGCGAACAGGTCGGTGTTGTCCTGCTTGGTGTCGCCCTTGACGGCCATGCGCTGGCGCAGGGTTTCCTCGGAGCACCGCAGGTAGAAGGTGTGGTCGGGGACGACGAGGTAGGGCCGGAACGGGGCGATCAGCCGGTCTACTTCGGTGATGTCGACGCCGTGGATCGCGGCCTGGCAGGCGGTGACCGAGGACGCGTAGCGGTCGGCGATGACGGGTCCGATGGCGAGAGCGCGGCGGATGCGGTCGGAGACGTGCAGGAGTCCGGAGAGGTAGAAGGCGAGGTTCGGCAGCGGGCTCATGCAGTGGGCTGCGTCCGACCAGCCGGAGTGGGGCGGGGCCAGGGTGTGTATGCCGGAGCCGTTCAGGCGGTGGGCGAGGATCGCGGTCAGTGTGGACTTCCCGACGCCGGAGACGCTTTCCAGCGCGATGAACGGGACGTCCTGGTCGGCGTAGGGGACGGGGGCGAAGGCCGCGGGCAGGGCGATGGTCTGGCTCACAGGGTCCCCTCGGTGAAAGCGGTGACGTGTCCCGCGATTGCCTCGGCGAGGCGTCCGGGGTCGTCCAGGAGGTGCTTGACGTCCAGGCGCAGGTCGTCGCGGAGGAGGCAGGGTTGGATGCCGCCGGCGTGGTCGGCGCGCAGGGCCCAGAATCCTTCGACGCACTGGGGGCGGATGGGGCAGGTGCCGCACTGGCCGACGTGGTGGCGGCCGAGGTCGCGGTGGATGACCTCGATCTCGACGCCGTCGATGTCGAAGATGCGGCGGCCCTGGCCGACCCCGACGATCTCGATCCGCTCGTTGCTGGTGAGGGTGCGCAGGTGGCTGATGATGTCGTCGGCCGGGACAGCGGAGGAGGCGCGGGCTTCGTTGAAGTCGGTGCCGACCAGTTCGATGAACTGCACGGGCATGCGCCGGTTGAGGGCGAAGGTGAGGATGTCGCGGACCTCGTGCGCGTTCTCCTTCTGGAGGAGACAGTTCAGCTCGACGTGTTCGAACATCTCGCGGGCGGCTTCGGCGCCGTCCAGGACACATTCGATTCCGATGCGGGTCCCGGTGATGGCCTTGAAGCTGTCGTCGGAGAAGTAGTGCAACGACACCTTGATCTTGTCGAGCGGCGCCGTCGCGAGCCACGACTGGTGGGTACGGACCAGCGTGCCGTTGGTGATCAGCGTGTACGAGCCGTCGGAGCCGCTCGGCCGGAGCCCGGTCAGTACCTCGCGGGCCAGCGGCGACGCCAGCGGCTCACCGCCGGTGAAGAAGATCCGCTTGAGGCCGGCGTCCATCATCGCGTTGATGAGAGTGAGGAAGTCGGCGACCCCGTAGTGGCGCTCGCGGGGCTTCTGGGTTCGGTCCATGCGGGTCAGGGGCGGGGGTACGTCGGCCTCGTTGTGGCAGAACCAGCAGGCGACGTTGCAGCGCGGCGTCAGGGAAATCCGGCCCTGGCCTCCCAGCGCGGCGAAGTTGCGGAACGCGGTCCAGTCGGTGCTCGGTTCGGCGAACGGTAAGAGCGTGGTGGGCACGGTGGTGCTCCTCTCGGCGAAGCGCGAGTGGTGCAGATGGGCGTGGTCTACCTGCCGGGGACGCAGGCCAGGGCCAGGACGACCACCAGGACGCCGACGGCGATCACGTAGAGCAGGACGGCCAATTGCCGGCACCAGCCCCACGGGTCCTGGCGGTCTAAGGCAGAGTTCATGCCCCGGGCTCCTGGACCGGCTCGGCCGCGAAGCCGCGCAGAAATCTCTCGATGCCGGATTCGGCGCGGGCCCGGAGGGCCGGGCTCGGGTCGGGGCTTTCGGGGGCGTCCCAGGGCGCGTACTCGGGCTGGTCTTCGAGCTGGCGGGCGAGCGGACGGCGACGGGGAGGCTGCTGGGGCATGGGGCGTGACTCCTTGCCTGCGGTGGAAGCAGCAGGGCACCGTGCGACGCGGGAGACGGTGTGGTGCCCTGCTGCGAAGGGGAGTCACTAGGGGGCCGATGAACACCCCGAGTGACGTTCCATCACCGTAGGGAAGGGCGCGAGCTGACCTCAATGGAGTTGCGCAGAATTGCGTTATCTCACCCGCAGGCGTCGATGGCGTCCTCGATCAAGGCCCGCGCCGCATCGCCGTAGACAGCCATCTTCGCCAGGCCGGCGAACGCCTTCGCATAGTCGGTGAGTTCGCGGGGCTGCGAGACGTTGATCTCGGCGGTCAGGGTTTCGACGGCGGCCTGGCGGTCGTCGAAGAGGTAGAACGCTTCCAGAGGCCAGATCACGCGCTGGGTGGTGGTGGGGATGATGCCCAGTGACACCGAGGCCAGGGGCTGCACCGTGAGGAGGTGGCGCAGCTGTGCGGCCATCGTCTCCGATCCGCCGAAGCGGGCCCGCAGGACCCAGTCCTCTATCACCACGACGAAGCGGTGCCCGCCCTGGTACAGGAACCGGGAGCGTGCGACGCGGGAGGCTACTGCCTCGGTGACGTCGTCCGGGGTGCCCTGGAAGGTGGTGATTGCCTGCATGAGAGCGGTGGCGTAGGCGGGGGTCTGGAGGAAGCCGGGCACAGCGTTCGACACGTACACCCGACATAGCCGGGTCTGTTCATGCCGGGTCGTCCAGTCCTCCTGGGCCGTGCGCATACCGTTGCGGTGCAGCTTGCGCCACTCCTGGTACATGGAGTCCACGACGCGAGAGGTGGCGATCAGGTCGCCGACCTGATCCTCGGCCCCGCAGACGGCACACCAGGTGCGGATGTCCGCGTCCGAGGGCGCCATCTCGGCCTTCTGGATCCTGGTCGTCTTCGCGGGATGCCAGCCGCACCGGGCGGACAGCTCGCGCCCGGTGAGACCGGCGTCCTTGCGGATGTGGGACAGGCGTACAGCGAGGGCCTCGCGGGCCGACTGCGCGCGGGAGGAGGGGGAAGAGGGCATTGGAACTGTCGGGTCGGGGCTAGACGGTGTACTCGGCGTGAGGGATCGCGCGCTCCCACACCGTTTCGAAGGCGTCGGTGACCATCTTGACCACCGCCGGATTTTCGGTGAACTCGTGGCCGGCCCAGTCGCCCTCACCGGTCCACCAGTGGAACATCACCAAGCGGTCGTCGATCAACCACAGGTCGTTGCCCGGCAGGGCGATGTCCGACGCACGACGGCGGGGCAGCCAGCGGACATCCTCGCCGATCGCGATGTTGACGGGGGTGAGGGCGTGCTCGTAGCGGATGTAGTCGGTGACCGGCTCGGAGACGATCCGGGCCCGCCGCATGACCACGCCGCGGCCGACCGCCTCGCGGGCGATCGGGGTCCAGCCCACCCAGAGCGGCGACTCCGGGTCCAGGTCGGCCTCGCCGGTCGACAGGAACCGGTTGAAGGTGTCGACCTCCTCGCCCACGCTGTAGACGTCGCGCATCTCCAGGTGGGCCGCCGTGTGTCGGGCGGAGCCGAGGAGTTCAGAGAAGTCCGGCGCTTTCTGCGTCATCGAGAGCCTTCCTCAGGATCGCGGCCATACGGAGCGGCACGCGGGTCACGTTCTCACCTTCGGGAATACCGGTGTCGTGGCCGGATACCCACTCGGTCGTGCTGATCTTCGTCAGCAGTTCCTCGTCCGGAACCCAGCCCTGGATCACCAGCTCCCGCTTCACGTCGTCTACCCACACGGTGGGAGATCCGCCGCCCGTGGTGTTGGGGTCCATCCCGCCGAACCGTAGCGTCACGGGTCTCTCCCTTGTCCAGGTGATTGCGAGGATTTGCGGACGACGCTCGTGGAGGCGAGGGAGGTCGTCAAGAGGGAGGGTCGGAACGGCCGTGAGGTTGGCCGGATTTGAGTCCGGAAAATGCCGAAGTCCCCGCCTGATCCGGACCGCCCCATCCGGGAGTTTTCCGCACCGGCTATGTCCCACTGTGGGAGGATCTGCCGGTCGGAACCAACGAAAGAGGCCACGATGCGACGAGCCCGTTTCCGCACAATCCTGCCCGCGTCCGCCCTGGCGGCGGCGTCGGTGGCCGCGTCCCTGGTCGCGGCGCCGACCGCGCAGGCCGCCGGGAAGTCCTGGGGGCCGATCCACGCCCGTGTCTCCGCCGGGAACGTTGCCTCCGCCAACGGGGACTTCGCCAACAACGGCGGCGTGTACGCCACCGTCGGCGCGAACTGGCGTGACCTGCGGGCCGGGGATGGGGATCCGGTCTACGTGGAGGCCGAGTTCTTCTTCCTCAAGAACGGCAAGTGGGAGAGCGCCGGGTCCAGTCAGACCTTGCGTACCGACACCAGCGCGTCCGGTTCCCTCTCCCGTCGGTTGCGCCACGACGCGCACGGGGCGCGCGCGGTGATCAAGGTGTGTGTCGACCGGACGCGGTGGGCGGACCTGTGCTCGTCGGAGGCGGTCGTCTCGTTCAGCTACTGACTCCGGGGACGGCGAAACTCCCGCTGGCCAGCGCGGTGCCGGGGCGGGGCCTTGCGATGGGCGGGATCAGTCCCAGCCGCTGAGACCGGTCTGGCCGGGGAACGACTTCTTGCAATCGTCGAAGCGCCAGGAGTTGCTGCTCGACTCGTTCTCGCAGCGCTGCCGGTCGTTCATCGGGCCGTCCTCGGCGCCGCAGCCTGCCAGGCTCGCCAGGCCCACGATCGTCAACACGACGATGTTGCTCAGCAGAGCCGCAGTCAGATTCGGATGCCGGCTGATCCAGTTGGCGAGCGCCAAGATTTCCTCCTCGGTCCGCGGGGGACGTGAGTGTCGCTGATCTTCTGTACGTTCGGAAGGGGGCGAACGACGAAGACCCCCGCCCGCCGGCGCGGTACCGGTGCGGGGTCTCATCGTGCGGCTGTTACTCGCAGGCGACGCCGTCACCGTCGCGGTCGAGGTGCTTGCCGTATCCGGGGTCACCCCGATGGATGGGGGCGGCGCCGGCCGCGCGCACGGCGGTGCAGTGAGCGTTCTGACCCGATCAAATCCGAACGGAGCAGAAGCTCCGCCCCAGGTCGCTCAGGGAACCGATCACCTTGGCCCACTCCGATGTCCAGCGACTCACCACCCTCTTTGCGGCAGCGGCGGCTATCTTCGTCCACTCGCCCGGCTGGCGGGATGGGACCGTGTCGGGGGTGAAGTCCCGGGAGGCCTCCGACTCGGGAGAAATGGATGGCATGGGCAAGACAGGGTTTCTCGTAAGAAGGATTGGCCCCTGCGATGAACGCGGCGGGCGAGCATGCGAGGGAGCGGCGAACGGACATGCGGTAAAGGCTGTGTGAGGACGGAAGGAGGGGGCACACGGCCCTCACCTACCGGAAGGAACAGTGATGTTGGGTATAGCGGCCGCAGTCCTGTTCTTCATCGCGTTCTTGATCAACGCGGCGGAGATCTCGACAAACCACGTGTTCTCATCAGGCAATGTCATGATCCTCGGACTGATGCTACTGGCCCTCCACGTTGCCGGAATAGGCAATGGTTGGAGCACCCGCTCCCGTCGTCGCTGACGATCCGGGCTGTCCCGCCCCGCACGCGGGACAGCCCCTTCGATCCCCGGCAGCCGACTCGCCATACCGGCAGTGCGGATGGCGGCCGGACCCCGCCGGACCGAGCTCACCCTGATCACCAGCCCGCGGCTCACCGACCCAGAGGTCGCGTCCATCCCCTGTACGGCGCTGTCAGCCACCCTTCGATCGCGCCGAATGCAACGCTGCATGAAGTGACCGGAACCGGGTACCCGCCGCACTCCCCGCACCAGAAGGAGACTTCATGCTTACCACCGTCCTGGCCGCCGAGAAGGAGACTGGCCCCCTCCTGCTCATCATCGTTGGAGTGGCCGTGGCCGCGCTCCTCCTGGCGGGCTTCTGGTGGGGCAGCAGGCGCGCCGCCCGACGACGCAAGCCGCCCGTCGAACCCCTCCAGGGCACCCAGCCCCGCCAAGCCTCCTGGCAGACCCCCCAGGACGATCCCGAGCAGGGCCACCCCCACCGCTGACCACCACATCCGCGCGACGCTCCGGCGGCCATGACAACGAAGCCCCTGTTCAGGCGGCACGTCCCCCGGAGCAGGCGCGCCATCCCTGCGGGTCAACAGGGACCTCTCCTCGATGCGCGGGCGGAGCTGGGCAAGCCTGGCCGGCGGCCGCCGCTCAGGGGTTGCACCGGAAGGGGGCTCCACAGTTGCTTGCAGAGGTGTACTGGGCGGGGGACCGGGAGCGTGACCGGAGGTGGGACCCTCCAAACTCGATGATCTTCCATCACCGCAGGTCAGGGGCCATGGGCAAGCCCCTTTCATAAAACGACACCTTCGAGCCGGCGGCGGCTCCTGCGCCACGCGCTGGCCGCAGCGTCGGCCGGAACCGCCCTGGCCGCCTCCCCGGCGGCCTCCGCCACAACCAAGGCCGCTCTCGCCGCGTCCCTGCCCGAGGTCGGACAGAGGGGCAACTTGTCCCTGAACGCCTTCGGGGTAACCCTCATCGCCCATGCCTCCCACGAACAGGGCGGCACGGTGAGCTTCATCGGCTCGCAGACCGTGGAGATCGTCGCCGGCGGTGCGGACATCGTCCGCTACCGGCAGTTGAACTTCACGCTGGAAGCTCATCACCCTGTCTACGGGAAGATCACATTGAGCCTCCCCCTCGACACCCAAGTGGCGAGCACCATCCGCCTCGCCCCCGACGGCGAGAGCCTCACCGACACTCTCAGCGTCACCCCCAGGATGACCCTGGAGAGGTCCGGCGACCTTCCCGGGCCCTTCACCTACGACGCTGCCGAGCCCATCGTCCTCACAGCCACCCTTCCCGCCTACCCGCCACCCGCCCAGGGCACCAACCCGGACGGCTCCCCTACCGGCGGTGCTCTATACAGCTCCGCCGGCCCGGCCCGCTTCACGGATCTCGGATCGAGCGGACCCGACGCCGTGATCCGCTTCGAACTTCAGGACTTCAACCTGAACCAGGGGCTCATGTAGAGACTGCTGGCGCGCAGCAGGGCCCCGTCGCCCACCTGAGGGGCCCGTGGCGGCCTCCTCGGCGGCCGCCACAGGCCGCACCGGTTCTCCCAGCGACGGCCGCGACGGACGCCGGCCTAGCGAACCGCGACTCACGGCAACCAGAACGGCGCCTACCCGAGGAGCTGGCCCACGTTGATGTTCATGCCCTGGAGCTGCGCAAATTGTGAGGTGCTCGGCAGGCCCAGGGAGATCGGGCCGAGATGCAGACCTGTGTCAGCGCTGGCCGGTACGGCGAGGGCGCCAAAGATCGCGAGAGTTCCGAGGACGATTACAGCGAGACGACGCATGACGGCCTTTCGTATAGGACGGTTGATTCGCTCGCAGGGCTTCCCGGCTACCCCTTGCAATATTCGTCTTGTCACCCATCCGCGCCTACCCACGCGCCCCCATGTCGTCTATAGCCGTGCGCGTCCAGGTCCGCGTCCAGCTGCGCGAAGAACTCGTTGAACTCCTTCATCAGCGGCGTGGCCACCTGGGGCCATGCGCATCGCGACGAGTGAAGTGGACCCGCCAGCCCGTGATCGACATGAGACTGGACAGTCCACCAGGTCGGGGAACGCGTCCTGAACCAGGGCGCCGCGGCGGGTCTGGAGCCGCACCCGCCCACCGGGGCCGGTCGGGGTGAACACCAGAAGCCGGGGACCATCGAACTTCGGTTATGTGCTGTTGAACAGTCCGTGAGTGTCTGCGGCCGCGAGCGCCGCCTGGGGGTCCGCACCCGGGAGCGGTTCACCCTGGTCCAGGACCTGCTGGACCAGGGGGCCTCGCTGGAGTCGATCTGCCACCGGCTGCAGCTGGACCGCTCGACCGTGCGCCGCTTCGCCCGCGCAACCAGCATCGACGAACTCCTGGTCAAAGCAGTCAACCGGTCCACGATTCTGGACGCCCACCGGCCCCATCTCCACCAACGGTGGAACGAGGGCTGCCACGACACCGCCCAACTGCACCGTGAGATCACCGCTCTCGGTTTCACCGGCGGCATCCAGACCCTCCGCCGCTACTTGCGGAGCTTCACGCCGTCCGCCCCCACGCCGCCGCCCAGGCCCGCGCCGCGGCCCCGCCGCGTCGTCCGATGGATCATGACCAATCCGGGCAACCTCCCCGCCGAGGACACCCTGTCACTCAAGGAGATCCGCGTCGGTTGTCCCGAGCTCGACGCGGTCACCGACCACGTCCGTGACTTCGCCGAGATGATGCGCGACCTGCGTAGCGATCAGCTGCCCCAGTGGATGGAGCGGGTCGAGCAGGACCCATTGCCCGCGCTGCACTCCCTGGTCAACGGCCTTCGTCGCGACCAGGACGCCGTCATCGCCGGACTGTCCAGCCCATGGAGTTCCGGCCAGGTCGAGGGACAGAACACGAGAGTGAAGCTTCTCAAGCGGGCCGGATACGGCCGCGCCAACTTCGACCTTCTACGCAAGCGGATCCTGCACAGAACCTGACCGCCGGTCGCAAGATCAGATTTCCATGGTGGTCGCAAGCGACGGCTCGGGCTGGGCGCCTGGAGCCG
>NZ_JBVHZI010000030.1:0-22244 GCF_055574495.1 Streptomyces sp. NPDC029836
CCCGCGGAGCGGGACCCCAAGCGCTGCGCGCTTGGGAGAGACAGGGCTCCGCTGCGCTCCGCCCAGAGAGGCCGCCTCGCTTCGCTCGACGGGGCTGGCTTCGCCAGCTGGGGCCGGCCTCCGTTTCACGGGGTCCGGGCCTTCGGCCCGTTGGCTGGGTCCGCTCCGCTCCCCCACCCGGGCTCCTTCCGGCTCCGCCTCCAGGACCAAATCACCCCCAAGACCCTAAGGCCGCATCCCATGTGCAGGTGAAAGGCATCCGGGATCGTTCAACTACTCCACGACGCTCGCGAGGAGCGTGTGAATCTCCGCGGTCAGGTTGCGCATGTCCTCTCCCGCCGCGTGCCACGTGGTGGCCTCGAACCGCCATTCCTCCGAGGGGGCTCGGTCGCGGATCCCCCAGGCCAGTCGGACGTGACCGCCAGGGTGGTGTTCCGCTGAGGGAGTCAGGTCGTAGCAGAGGGAGTGCCACATACGCACTCCTTCCCAGCCTCGGAAATCTTCGGCGAGTGAGGCGAGGAAGGTGTCGAGACCGTCGCCGTCCCAGGTCTCCACCGAGGTCTCGACGCTTCCCCAGGGGCCGCGGGCCCTGATGAGAAAGTCGAGTGTTAGTTCGTCCTCGTACCGCCGGGTCGGCTCCGAGAGCAGTAGCGGTGCGGGCCCGGAGCCCCCCACCAGGACCATAGGACGGCCGGAATCGTCGTAGTCAATCACGCGGTCAGGTTAGTAGACCGGACTGGACAGCCGTCACACTCCCGGCTGGGCCCTCCGGGGGCCTGCATCAACCCACCGCATCATCACCGTGATGCCTGTGTAGCATCCCGAGAACACCCCCACCACCCCCAGGAGCCCGAAGGGCCGGCTCGCCTGAACAACCACAGACTCGGCGCGAGCTCCACCCCAGATTCGGCAGCACTCTTCAGCAACAAATGAGCACCGGACCTTCAGAACAGGAGCCGCATCATTACAAACCTGCACGTCACAGCGCTCAAACTTACTGAGAACGAAACGCCGAACCATTGGGTGCTGGCCGGCACGTGGTCGCCGCTGCTCAGTGAAACTGCGCAGCCGCTCACCCATCCTGGCCTGACTCCCCCTCATATCCTCCGTGACCTGCGTGTTTTGCCGGACACGTCAGTGACGCCGACCACTGACACCAGGTGACGCAACCATCCTAGAATGTCGCGTCCCGCCAACATTCCCCCCGCGCCCCCCTCCGCGTGAAGGGGCCCTGCGGCCCCGTAGGACCACGGGCACCCGGACTTCGGTGACGCAAGAGGGCTCCCTGCACTCGCTCTCAGGACTCTCCGAAGGCCGCGTGCCAACGATGTGTCAGTACTGTCGAAGGCACTCCAGTTCCGTGCGGATAGCCCCGACCTTGGTGACGTGACCACTGCCGTCAAAGATCTGCAGGCCGGGGGCGATGTGGGAGTACGAGTTGAAGATGTTCAGGAGAGGAATGTCGACGGGGGAGCGGGTCGTCGTCGACTGATTCGTCGTCATCAGTTCGATGAACGACTGGCTGGCGTCGGCGACCGGGCTGCTGTAGAGGGTAATCAGCGTGCGGTAGGGAACATCAACAAGGTCGAAGGCGACCGCCTTGCCAACAGCCGGCTGGTCACTGGACGTCACGAGCCTCCCGTCCACGGCCAGACTCGTCGGAGTTTTGAAGACGTCCCTAAGAGTGATCCTGCCGCCCATACGAACTCCAACCCGTCGCCGGGTACACCCCGGACCATCCAAGCCAAACCCCTGACCAGGGCCGACTACCGGCAAGACTACGGACACCAACCCCAGCCGTAGCCGATTCCGCTCAAAGCGATCAACAAACCACAACCCCACCCCCCACTCCCCGAAGAGAGCGGGACTACCGCGCACCCCACCACAGAGTGAACGGCGGACCGAGCGCCCCACTCTCCCTCACCAGCGTTGCCCCCCGTTACAACAGTGGCCGCAGGAGCCGCGAAGCAACGCGTACGGGGACTGCACCACCCACGACTAACCCACCCCCAAGGGTGCGCCAAAAAGAGTCGCAAGCACGTGCAGTCCCCACCGCTCTACTCGGCGACGGCCTCGCCCCAGAAGTCAGAGTCATCTCCGGCCACAGCGGAGATCTTTCCCCCCGACATCATCATGCTGTCCACGCCGCTACCGGCCACAAGATCGCCGTCGATCTCGCCACCGATCATGATGATGGGGGAGAGATCGCGTGTGGTGTCAGACATGGCGCCTCCTAGGCGAAGTAGCCAACAGACTAAAGATGTTGGCGTGTAGATGAAGCCTAGTCAGGTCAGCAGCCCTGCACGTGTGCGCCAGCAAGACAAAAAGCCCCAGAACCACGCACACCAGAGTGTGACCATGCGCTACATCTACTCCCCGAAACCCGCCATGCCCGTACACGATCCGTCCACCCCCGGACACCACGCCTCCAGACGCCCACTTCCGGGGACAGGAACCACCGCCGTCACCGCCCACACCCCACGCCCCTGACCAGTGCGGCCTACTGCCCGTGGGCGGGAACGGCGGCTTCCGTCAGGGCCGGCTGACCGGGGGCCGCGGCAACGGGCGCGGGTGGTGGAGCGGGAGCGAGCCGCCACCGGGGAAACCCGGACCCCGGACACGGACGCGAACGGCCCGGAGGGCGGCGCCGTCAAGAAGCGCAGGGTCGCGTCCACAAGACAATCACCGGCGAAGAACTCACGATCGACGGTGAGGCGCGCCAGTCGTAAAACCAGGCGTATGAATCTCCAACACCAAGTCGAGAAGGGACCAGCTGGAGATTGGCGGCGCGACGACACAGAGGTACTGACCACCCGGCACCTAGTCCAGAATTCAGTCCTGCGTATCACCGCACACACGTCCCGACTCGGTCAGCGCTACTGCGGACCGAGCCGGCACACCGTCACGCCGTTTGAACAGTGACGGTGCCTTCCCCAGACAGAGGCAACGTCTTAATTCCCTGGTGTCCGCTCGCCCGCGGAAGGCGACTGCCGAAATTCTCAATACATCTGCGGGACTCTCATCCAACTTGCGGCACCACAGGTCGAACCTCCTCCAGCACCCGAATCAACCCATCAGGGGTCGTCTCATCGACCTGCAGCATCACAGGTCAAAGAGATGGCAAGAGACGGCCGTACCGCAACATGCATGAGAACGCACAGAAGGCGGCGCGCCGACGACGTGTCAGTGCCTGCGACGACTGTTCAGTTCCACTCGAATAGCCCCGACCTCGGTGACGTGACCACTGCGGACACAGATCTGAACGCCAGGCGCGGCATGGGCGAATGTGTTGAAGGCGATCAGAGTAGGGATGCCGACGGGGAAGGCGGTCGTCGTCGGCTTATTCGTCGTCATCAATTCGACGAACCGCTGGCTGGTCTCGGCGGCAGGGCTGGTGTAGAAAGTAATCAGCGTGGCCTCGGGGACGTTGACAAGCTCGAAGGAGACCGCCTGCCCGATAGTCGGCTGATCCCTGGACGTCACGAGGCGCCCCTCCACGGGCAGGCTCGTCGGATTTTCCATCATGTCCCTGAGAATGATGTTCCCGCTCACACGATCTCCCTCTCATCACCGGGGTACACCCCGACCATGCCAGCCATACCCCTGACCGGGGCCAGCCACCGGCAAGGCTACAGACGCCAATCCCAGCCGTAGCCGATTCCGCTCAAGGCGATCAACAGACCACCTCCCCAACCCCAACCAGGCCATCCGTTCGAGCCCCGGTCAGCTCGCAGCACCTGCCCGCCAGGCCCGGACGCGATCCATCCACGCCCGGACACCACGCCGCCAGGCCTGCCGGTGGCCGGAACGGCGGCCTCCGTCAGGGCCGGCCGACCCGGGGCCCGCAACGACGGGCGCGGTGATGGAGCGGGAGCGGGCCGACGCCGGGGAGACCCGGACCCCGGACACGGACGCGAACGGCCGGGAGGGCGGCGCCGTCAAGAAGCGCAGGGTCGCGTCCACAAGACGGCCACCGGCGAAGAACTCACGGTCGACGGTGAAGCGCGCCAGTCGTAAAACCAGGCGCATGGATCTCCAACACCAAGTCGAGAAGGGACCAGCTGGAGATTGGCGGCGCGACGACACAGAGGTACTGACCACCCGGCACCTAGTCCAGAATTCAGTCCTGCGTATCACCGCACACACGTCCCGACTCGGTCAGCGCTACTGCGGACCGAGCCGGCACACCGTCACGCCGTTTGAACAGTGACGGTGCCTTCCCCAGACAGAGGCAACGTCTTAATTCCCTGGCTGGCCACCAAGTCACGCACCGAGACCAGGGCAGTACTGATGAGGGAGTCCTTCACGGCGCCGTCGTGCCAGACCTCGACCTTCAGGTACTGCTCCTCACCGTTGATGACGTCTACGGTGAAGGTCTTCGCCCAGACAGGGTTCACGTTCTCGTTGGCAACCTCGGTCGTGCCGACCAGAACCCAGCTTTCATACCTATAAGTGAACACCTTCGCGAAGGGGTCAGATGTACCCGAGCCCGGTACGTCCACGTTGGGCAGTCCCTTGGCGGACAGTTTGAGCTGCATTGCGGTCACGATCGCTCCTTGTCATCCGATGGTGGTGGTCGGCAATCCGCAATCCCAAGCCCCGCTCGGCGATCTTGGATTCCACCACCAGCGGATCGTAGGCGACACGAGGGCACGAGCACGGAGGAACCAGCGAAACCCGGCATCTGAACAAGGAACACGGGCCGCTGCGGTGCGGACCCCGAGCTACAGAGGGTGGCCACAGGATTCGCAAGGCAACGCGCGCAGGGACTGCACCACCCATGAGTAACCCGCCCACCGGAGTACGCCGAAAAGGGTCGTAAGCACGTGCAGTCCCCACCGCCCTACTCGCCAGCAAGCCCCTCGAGCTGCTCCCGGGTCATGTGAATCCGGCCGACGCTTCCGTCACCATCCTCGAAGGAACCGACGATCTTACCGGCGCTCATGGTGAAGGTGTCGTTCTCGGATGTGGTGTCAGGAATGTCGCCTCCTACGATCCTGCCGCCATTCAGGACGAAGTTGGGCGGCTCGGGTGTGGTGTCAGACATGGCGCCTCCTAGGCAAAGTAACCAACATGCCGAAGCTGTTGGCGTGTAGATGAACCCTAGTCAGGTCACCAGCTCTACACGTGTGCACCAGCCAAACGAGGAGCACCAAAACCATCCACACCAGCGGGGCGACCATTCGCCATATCGACTGCCCGGAACCTGTCCGGCCCCGACACGGCCGACGTCCTCACCCCGCTGTGTGAGCAGATCGGCGAGACCCTCGACAACGGCCTCGCCGCCCGCCGCTTCGCGATGTCCGGCGACCGCGCTGTTACTGGTAGAGAGGCGGCGCTTCGGCACTTGCGCTCGTGTGCCAGGTTCGCAGACTGCGACGCGGCTCGTTGAAACTGCTCGTCAGAGACGGTTTGCTGTAGCCCCAACTAGGGCAGCCCTAGCCGGACTGCCGTCCGGGCACTCGGAGAAGGGAAGCCTGCATGGGCAAGCGACTGTACGGGCTGAGCCACTCGTTCGACGAGGAGGGCCTGAAGCAGCTGTTCACAACTTGCGGAACGGTCACCTTCGCCAAACTGATGTGCGACACCTCGGGGCGAAGCAAGGGCTTCGGGTTTGTAGAGATGTCCACCGACGAGGAAGCCAAGGCTGCCATCGACGAGCTGCACGGCACGAACCACGAGGGGCGAACAGTCACGGTCACCGAAGCCTCTCCACCCACTACTGCGGTCCTCAGGGTGAGGTCGGGGGGTTGATAGCCAGACCTGCGAAGGTGAGGCAGCCGTCGATCAGGTGGGGTCTGAGTTGGCGTGACCGACGCGGCGTAGAAGCCAGGTCCCGACGACCTGCCCTGGGTGAAGTTGGTGGCGGCCGCGGGGCCGGCGACGACCAGGGCGTAGGCACGCGCGAGTTCCTCCAGCGCCGTCGACGCCTGGCCCGGGTTCTTGCCCGCGATGTGCTGGGCTTCGGTGCCAATGGCCCGCAGCAGCGCATCGCGAGCCTCAACGCTGCCGAGCACCTCGGGAGTCCTGATCACCACCGGGCGTATCCCTCGCCTGGGCGGGCTGCTGTCCACGGGCTGTCTCGACGGTGTACGTCGTTCCTGCCTGTACGCAGCTGCAAGATCACTACGATGAGGCCGACCGTGCTCCGCAGCGTCGAGTGAACAGAAGCCCCTGTGGTAAATCCGACCCAGTACACATACAGCCGCCAGGACCGCGAGGAGCTGACAGCGATGGGCCGCTCCGGCTGGGAGAAGCTGCTGCGCTCCCAGGCCCTGGGCTACTACCCCGACCCCTACGGCGACGGAGGCACGTTCTACGAGAAGAAGTCGGACGGCCTGTACATCATGCATTCCCCGTATGCGCCCAGTGTGCAGCCGAACACGCTCCGAAGGGATATTGGTACTTCGAAATGCGTGTGCAGGCGTGTCTCCAACACGATGAGGCCGACCTGACCTACCTCGTGGACGAGTGGGCTTCCCCGACCACCACCCTGGGCAAGGTGCAGTAGAGCCGCACAGCACGTCGCCCACAGCTTCACCGGCGGCCCGCGGTGTTCCTGCCCAGGGGGGCGCCTTCCCACGATGCCGAAGTCGTCCCTCGGGCCCCGGCGCGTGCTCCGTGTCGAGGTCCGCGAGGCGCCGAAGATCCGTTCGGTCAGGCCGCGACCGGGCCCAGGAGGTAGTTGCCGGGGGCGTTGGGGTCGGTGCTGAGGTAGAAGTCGACGATCGCGGTGCGGTACTCGTCGTGGCTGATCACCCCGTCACCGTCCACATCTAGGCGGGCGAACGCGGGCACGGAGTGCTCCGGGGAGACGCCCAGCACCTCGTACATGGCCACGTACTCGTCCCGGCTCAAGACACCATCCGTGTTGGTGTCGGCGGCGTTCATCACCGCGTCGGCGATCGCCATGACCGCGCTCTCGAAATGCTCGGGCGCCGTGACACTGTCCTGCATCGCCGTGACGAACTCCTCCCGAGAGACCTGCCCATCGCCGTCGGTGTCAGCGTGCTCCAGGAGCAGCTGCCACCACTGCCCGAACGCGGCATGGATCGCGGCCACGTTCGTGTGGTCCTCGTCCCGGGCGACCTGCGCGAACACCTTCGCCGTCGCCTGCAGGTCGCCTTGCGAGAGCTGCCCGTCACGGTCCTGGTCGAACCAGTCGAAGAGAATGCTGAACTTCTGGCCCTGCACGGCAGTCGCGATCACGTTGTCCTCACCCCACAGGCCACCCGCCCTCATGGCCGACAGCGCTTCCCCGGACGGTAGAGCCGCCCGCGCCGCCGCCGGCGGACTTCGGCGCGCTGCCACCGTGCCGGGGGATAGACGGGACATACGCACGCATCACCCACCGCCGCCGGCGCCCCGCCTCGCCGGTGCGAGGTCGCGGCGCAGGCACAGTCTCCGCCGGCCCGCTGGCAGCGCTCCTTATGAGCGTCGCCCTGGTGTCCCGGGGCCGGTTCCCGAGACGGGGTGGACGGCTCGGGGGCCGGTTGGGAGGTAGAGGGTGCGGTCGGGGGTGAGGACGGCGGTGGCGTCGGTGTGCCCGTTCCACTGGTGGCCGGGGCCGCTGTAGCGCAGGGTGAGGTAAGACCATTCAAGGCTTCCGGCGATCATCGCCTCCAGCGCGTCCAGGTAGGCCAGGAGATGACGGTCCTAGCCTGCCGCGCCGGCGCGCAGGGTGGCGGCAAGATGGTCGAACTCGGCTTCGGTGCGGTGAACCTCGCGGTCGACGGTGAGGCGGGGCCGGTGGTCGTCGAACTGGGCATATGGATCTCCAACGCCAACTCGAATGGGACCCGGCAGCGAGCCCGCGATCGTCACATCTGAGAGTCGGATCGGGCGGCGCCGTCGACGGGAAACGATCTTTCCAGTGGACGGGCGGTGGGAAAGAATCCCCTCATGACCGACCCTGTGAACGACGGCGCGGTGGCGCCGACAACCCTGTCGATCTCGGTGAAGGGCCTCTCGGACGCCGGTCTGGAACCGCAGTTGCGGTCCTGGATCAGCTCCGCACCCAACGAGCCCGTGACCGCTGAACAAATCACCCAGGCCATCGGAGAGGACCGGCTCGCCCAGGCCGCCGAATCCCTCGGCCGTGAACCCGGCGACCTCGCCGCAGTCCTCGCCGCCGATCTCCCCGCACTCATCGACACGGCCTCCCCCGACGGCCACGTCGAAGTGGCCCGCACCCGGGACGAAGCCGTGGCCATCCAGGCCCGCACAGGTCGCATCGCCGCCTACACCGACGGGGGCCCCGCGTCACTCTCCAACCGCTCCGGCGCTCTCGCGCTGACCACCACCTTCAACGGTGTGACACTGACCGGATCTCCTCTGGAGGTGGTGGACGACGCCAGTTCCATCCCTGGAACCCAAACCGATCTGGTGGTCAGCGCAGCACGCCCGGCCGCCACCGACGCCGGGCTCTTCACGACCAATTTCACCGTGGTCTTCGACCACGAGCCCCGCGGGTAGAGCCCCGGACCACCGGTGATGTTGCGGAGGGTGCCCGGGCCATCGCGTCCCGGGCACCACCGCCTCCGCTCCGCCCGTAGAAGCCAGAGCCGACACCACCACCAGGAGCGGTGACACTGTGGACGCCGGAAATCGGGCCCCACACCCTGCCTGAACCCGGCTGCACAGCACACCGGACCCCGCAGATCACCGGAACCCTGACCTAGGGCGAAGCCCTTGTATGCCACCATGACTGGCTGGTTCGAGGCCCTGTCGAGGCGGCGGTAGACCCGCAGAGCCTGCCACACACCGCGGCCGCCGCGAGGCTCACCACTAGGAGCACGAGGGACGTGCGCGCGTCCGTGCCCGGCGAAAGCGTCGCCAGCACCTCGCGGGCGGCAATCATGCGGCTCGCCGACGCCGGAAAGCGATCCGTCAGGCGGTGGGTGGCGCTGTGAGCGGTGCAGGTTCGTCCTCGCGCCGGCCAACGACGTGGACCACCCACAGCCGCTCACACTCGGCGGGACGGACACGGACGGGAACGTTCAGCAGCTCTGCCGTCCGTGCCACCGGCTCAAGACTCGCGAAGATTCCGGGGGCCGCCGGTCCGCCGTTCCAGGCAGCGCGCCGCCCCGGCACAGTGACGGTGCATGTACCGGGACGGAAACAGAGAGAGGGCGGATTAGCGCATTTCGCCCTTGTTGTACGGCAAGTAGGCTTCGGCTAGGTACGTTGCGCCATTGATAGTTGCCAGCGCGCCGGCCGTGATGTCGCCCGAATTCCTGCCGGTTTTCAGCGGTGTGATGCCCTGGGCGAAGTTGGGGGCGGCCGCGGGGCCGGCGGTGACCAGGGCGTAGGCACGCGCGAGTTCCTCCAGCGCCGACGATGCCTGGCCCGGGTTCTTGTCCACCACGTGCTGGGCTTCGGTGCCGATGGCCCGCAGCAGCGCATCGCGAGCCTCAACGGCGCCGGGCACCTCGGGAGTCCTGATCACCACCGGCATCTGCTGGATACCGTCGTCGGGGGCGATCACGGTGGACTCTGCTTCGTTGCTGGTCACAAGAAGATCGCTACTGTCCGCGATGGGGTAGCGGTCCTGACCTGCAGGAACGCCTGTTCGGCAGTACCAGGAGGCGCCTTCGGGAAATCCACAGCTCCGCTCCACCCTGGCCTCGCTCCGTAACGACAAGTCGCCGCCTCTCAGCCGTCGATGCCACGGGCATCCGCTGCATTCGTAGTGAGCGCATCTTCCCGGCGCCGATCCAGCTTGAGATCGTCCCGGAGGAACTAGGAGTCTCTATGAGCAGCAGTGAAACACCCTCCGCCGTAAACCCTTCCGACGGTGAAGCACCTACACCCGAAGGGATCCCCTCCACCGCAACGTCCCTCGACGAGGGCATCCGTCAGATTCCGACCGTGATCAGGGTGACCGAGCCGCCAGCCTCCCGCGACGCACGCGACGCCTTGCTCCAGGCCATCGCAACCACAGCTGAACGCGTCGCGGCCGAGAACGCCGGCCAGGCCGCCGGCGCCCTGTTGGAACTCGCGCGCGCCTACGCCATCGTGACCGCCACCGCCAAGGACTCCATCACCGCCGCTGCCGCCTCCCACGCCACGACCGCAGCCCGCAGCGCCACCGCCGATAGCCAGTACTGGAAGGTTGAGATCTGGGAATACGACGTCGCCAAAGAGGATCTCCTGGGTACTCCCTTGGTCAGCATCGACGACTACCGGCGTTGAGTGAGCTCACATAGTGAGCGGACCGGGATGGTGCGGTCGTCGTGGAGGACATCGCCAGCTCGGGCTGCGGACTCGGCGGCCGGACAGCACCTGCACGGGGGTCAGGCCGCGCCCGGTCCGTACCTCTCGGCGTCGGCGCGGCTCAAACGGACCGAGGCCCGGGTTCAGTCCTCTTTTCCCGCCAGGACACGGTCAGCCGCATAGTGCGGGCAAGACAGCACATGCCACGTCACCGTCAGCCGGCACCCGGCCGCAACCGCGACCGTACGCGCCTGGCCATCAGTCGGGCCCGCCACGCAGTACGAGCACACGACGGTCTCCGCCCTCAACTCACCCGTCACCCTCCAAATCCTGCCCCGCCGGCGCCGGCATGACGAGAGGGCCGCGCCGATCGCCACGGGCATCCGCGGGCCAACTGGAAATCAACTCGGCCAAGTAAGGATCAACGCCTCAGCCGGCGGCAGTGGATAGCCGCCATCGCCAGATCTCCTTCGCCGCACCGAGCTCCGGGCTCGGTGTTCGGCTTCGGATGCGCGTATGGCCGCTGCCCGACCGAGCCGGAACACGCTCGCGATCACGTACTTCGCTGCCTGGACGTGGCGGTGCGCTGAAGACTCCCCTTTTTCGTTGTCCTGACGGAGGCGTCATGCGTCGTTACGATCATGTGGGCCGTATGGCGCGGTTCGGTGAGGAGACGCTGTGTTTCGTCGTATCGCTGTCGTTGTCAGTGCGGCCGCATTGGCCCTCGTGGGGGCCGGGGTACCGGCCCAGGCCGCTGACGAGGTGCCGATCTGCCAGACCAAGGCCCCCGGGGAGTACCCCAACGGGCAGGACTCCACATCGTGGATCCTGTGTGCCCACGGGCTCGCCCACGTGAAGCAGTGTCCGCTGAACGTCGACGGAACACGCCTGGTCTTCAACATGACGTTCAGGGTGTGTGACACGTCGCCGCCGTCGCCGGTTTCCACGACCCTGACCGCGGGCGGGGCGACAGTGAGCCTCCTGCCGCTGGGGGTCCAGAACCTCAACGCCACTCTGACCTACTTTGCGGGCACCCCCGTGATGAACGGCACGATCACCTTCATCAGCAAGAACGGCCGCGTGCTGTGCAGCGCAACCACCGACGGCAACGGCCACGCGTCCTGTGACGCCTCCGGACTGCTGTCGACCGTCGATGAACTGCTACGCGGCTACACCGCCGTCTACAACGGAAACGCCGCGGCTGGCGCACCGTCCACGTTCAGCAGCTCCACCGGACACGGCACAGTCTCCTTGCTCTGATCGATTCGACGAGCGCGACACGGCTCATGTCCGGGGGTGTCGGCTGTATCTAGGGGACGTCGTCGGCTCGGCTCGCTGGGTCGTCGGGTCACTGTTCCCCTATTCCGGTCTGCTCGTGGCCGCCACGGAAGACATCGTCTTCCCGGTGGCCGCGCTGTCCGCCGACACCGGGCGTCACCGCCTGCTCCTTCGCGCTGGACGAGCTCAGCATGCGGACGCTCGCCCCATGCGAGGGGAGACCCCTACGTCCGGGTCAGACGAACTGCGCAACCATGCCTGGGTAGTGCAGAGCTCGATACTCCCGAAATCCCGTACTGACCACCGCCCCCGGCCACCACGACTGACCCGACACCGACCCCCGGGCGTCACCAGCCACACCGCAGCAACACCGACAGCGCGGGCGGAGGCACCTCGGCCAGGCAGCGCCCCACCAGCGCCCCCACGACGCCCAGGGCCAGCGGCGCAGCCACGGCGCGCCATCGGGGCGAGAGCGGCCCGGCGGTCGGGCCGCTGCGGTCCCTCGCGCTCGGCAGACGGCACGCGACGCGCATGCCGCTGGCCAGCTCGTCACCAGCCGGCCCCTGGCAGGACTCCTCGCCCCTCGAATGGGGCAGCGCGTTCTCCTCCTGCGCGACCGGGAACCCGACGTGCGCATGCCGTCACTTGAGCGGGTGAAGGGGAAGTGGGTGTCCGTCGAACCGCCCTCGCCGCCCGGGCCGTACCCGTCAGCCGGCTGCGACGTCCGGGCCCTGCCCGAACACCGGGACATCCTCCACGCGCACGTCCAGGCGCAGCCGCTTGAAGCGCAGCGGGTGGCGCCATACGCCGCCCCGGTCGGTTGAGCGGTCGGCGCTGATCTCGGCCACCAGGTCGGGGCGGACCAGGCGCACGTCCAGGACGTCACGGGACCCCCAGGTCGCGGCGAACGTGACACCTTCCCAGGGGTGGCCGGGATCGGTCGCCGTCAGGTGCTCGGCGACCAGGTGGGCCGCCTGCGTACGCAGCGGAACGGTGCGGCCGACCGTGCGCAGCCGGCCGTCCGGGTCGTGGCGGCCGAGGACGAGGAGCTGCGGCCGTTTGAGAGTGCCGGTGATCGCGCCCGCCTCGGTGGTGTCCCGTCGTCTGACTTTGGTCCACGGCCCCCTGTGGCCCGGCATGTAGCGGCTGGTCTGGGGCTTGACCACAAGACCTTCGATGCCGGACACCTCCGTCCACGACTCCAGCCACTCCCGGGCCTTGGCCGGGTCCGTGGTCATCGGACACAGGGTCCAGGGGGCCGTCAGGGCGTGGTCGGCGAACAGGGCCTGAAGGCGGGCGCGGCGCTCCACATACGGCAGGTGGAGCAGCTCGCGGCCGTCGATCTGCAAGACGTCGAACGCCACGAAGAACGCCGGCAGCTTCGCGGCCAGGCCGGGAGCGTTGCGGGCGCGGGCGGCGGCCCGGCGCTGCAACCCCTCGAACGAGAAGGCGCCGGCCACGCTGTCCCACACGAGCAGTTCACCATCGAGGACCAGGCCGGCGGGGAGCTGCGCCTCGGCAGCCGCTACGAGATCGGGAAACGCGCCCTGGATTAGAGTGCCGCGGCGGGTCTGGAGGAACACCCGCCCACCCGGGGCGGCCGGGGTGAACACCAGCGCCCGGTACCCGTCGAACTTCTGCTCATACGCCACCCCCGAACCGAGCGGACGCACGGGCGGCATCACCTCTGCGGCCTGCGCCAACATCGGCTCCACCGGCGGACGCAACATCACCCGGCCTCCCTCCACGGCCCTCCCCTCCAGAGTCCACCGCGCCCGGCGACTGCCGCCCGGCAGGCCCGGCGGCAGTGCCCGCGATGTCATCCATCCGAGGGGTAGCGCGGGGCCGTCCAGGGCGCCGAACGGCCGGTGTGCGGCACGGTGGCGGCATGCGCCGCTGATCCCTCCCCCTGCTCCTCACCCGTCTCCGGGCGGGCACCGGCCCGGGAGTGCCGTCAACGACGGCACCCCCGGGCCCCAGCCGCTCACGCGGCCCGAAAATCCGCCGGCTCGGCTAGCTGCGCGGGCGCCCGCCGCGGCCCTGGCGGAGCCGCAGAACGACCCGTGCGGACGTGGTCAGGGCCAGTGCGAGCTCCGCCCACTCCGGCGCCCATGCGGACAGCGCGGCCTGTACCGCCTCCACTACGAGCGCCGCGGCCACCCGGCCCGCCAGCCGGCGCCCATCTACCCGGCGGCGCGGAGTCGACTCCCGGACCGGGTCGGCGGGCTCCCGATCCGCAAGGAGCTGCGGGAAGCCGCACGGCGCAGCGAAATCGACGTGCCCCGCGAATGCTGGGACCCGGCCACGAAGCGCGCTACCTCGGGAGCCTTACAAGGGCGGTGCCAAAGCCGCCTGTCCACCTGAACAGTCCAACCGGCGTGACGCACCGCTTGCCACTGACGTTGAGAGTGACGACACGTGCCCGCCGCCCCGTCCATCCGGGCCGGCACCGTGTGGCGGCCCCGCCACCTCGCCCGGCGGCGGGGCCGCCGTCCCCTCAACAACCCGATGGGCCGCATCACTCGATACGCGTCGCGCGCCGATCCGTTACGCGTCCCCGGTCACGGCCCGGGACGGCGTCACAGCGCGCGGGCCGCTTCGGTGCCGTCCGTCGTGGTGAACAGGGCGTGGACCTCGGTGACGTCCAACAACCTGCCCAGGCGGTCGGGTAGCGGACCGGCCAGAACCAGACGGCCGCTGCGCAGCAGGAGCAGCATCAGGTTGAGCATCGAGGAGTCCGCGAAGGTCACCGCGGTGACGTCCAGGACGATCCGCCGTACCCCCGGAACGTCCACGGCCGCCGTCCCGGCCTCCTGCAACAGGCCGAGGGTGTCCTGGTCGAACTCGCCCCCGCACACGATCACGCGGACACCATCCTCGTCGGGCAGGACCCGCACCAGCTGCTCCACCGCAACTCCCAGCCTCGCCCACCGACGCACAACCACGCCCGCCCCCTGCGGCCAAAGTACCCACCTCCCACACCAGGCCGGACCCGCCCATGATCCACGACACAGAGCAAGCCGCCCGCTCCACCCAGCACGGTCGCCCGCCCGCCGATCGAGGGAGCAGCGATGAGCCCTCCCTTCGTCCAGCGCAAGATCGAGCAGGACGCCCCGGGAGAGGACCTCTCGGTCGGGGTGCGGGCCGTGCTCGACCTGCTGCGCGAACACGGGCCGATGACGGTCCCCCAGATGAGCCAGGCCCAGTCGCTGAGCCGGCAGTTCGTGCAGCGCATGGTCAACGACGCCGCCGCGCGCGGTCTCACCGAGGCCGTCCCCAACCCGGCGCACCAGCGCTCCTCACTGATCCGGCTCACCGACGCCGGCCTCACGGCCATCACCGCCGCCACCGCCCGCGAGCACGCCCTGCTACGGCGGACCGGCGGCCGGCTCACCGACGGCGAGGTGGCCGCCTGCCTCAAGGTGCTGGGCCGAATGCTCGACCTCTTCGACGACATCGAGGTCACCGGCACACCACCGCGTTAGAACAGCAGCCCCGGCCCGGTGCGCAAGCCAATTCGACCCCCGGCAGACCCGCTGCAGTCCGCGGGGGGGAACAAGCACCCCCATGGCAGCCGGCCACCTTCGCGATTGGACCTGCGGCAGCAGCTCGGTCGGCCCGCGACAGCCATGATCACGACTGCGGCCCAGTGGCTCTGTACGCGCGAACGGGTTCTGGCTCAACTTCTGTGGTGACGGCTCGATAATCGGTTCACCGGGACCCCGAATGATGGGGACCTAAAGGTCAGTCCCTTGGTACGACGCGGGCACGGACGCGACGGCCCAGCTCCGCAGAAGTTGAGCCAGAACCCGAGTTCGGACAGCACAGGCACGTGTGATCATGGCCGATGTGGTGGCTTAGGGTCTCCGCCATGACCAGAACTACGCCGCCGCGCACCGTGCACGTTGAGGAGCTCTTCCCAAAGCTGGGGACGTTTCGGGGTTTGACGACGCGACTGCACCCGCGGCCGGGGCGTCCGGACGCGTCGGTCAGCTCGGTCGGTGGTCCTTTGCTGTGGCCGGCCGACGAGCCGTGGCCGGTCTGCACCGAGCCGCACAAGCGCAGTAGCGGGTACCGCGTCGCGGACATTCATCGCGGGCGTCAGGTGCTCGCGGATGCCTGGGCCCGTGACCGGCCCACCGACGAGGAACGGGTCCAACTCAGGGAGCTCGGCCGCAGGCACCGCCAACGGGAGATCGCCGACACCGATCCGATCCCCCTGATCGGCCTGGTCCAGCTGTACCGGCGGGATGTCCCGGATCTCCCGCCCGGCCCGGACGGATGCGACCTGCTCCAGGTCCTCTGGTGTCCGTTCGAGGCACACGGCCCGAGCCGCTACGGCCTGGCCCCGCACGTGCGCTGGCGCCACTCCGACCAGGTTGCCGTGCCGCTGGACGTTTCGCCGCAGCCGGCGCTGGTCGGCTTCGAAGGCGCGGTTGCAGAGCCATGCGTGCTGCACCCCGAACAGGTCGTCACCTACCCGTACGCCGGCTCACTGCCAACGGGGCTATGGAGAAGAATCGACGCCTGGGAGGATGCGGAGGAACGCAGGGCGGAAAAGCGCGGCCTGGACGACGAGCCGGTCACCTACCACCATGACCTGTCCATTCCACAGGGCTGCCGAGTGGGTGGATTCCCCTCCTGGCACACGACCGACCCCCACCCGATGACCTGCGAAGCCTGTGCCGCACCAATGGTCCTGCTGCTGACCCTCGACAGCTGGGAGTGGAGCGGCGCCAACGGCAGCTGGATGCCCACCGAGGAATGGGACATCGCCGAGCGCCTACGGGACCGCTGCCCCACGCAACTCACGATCGGCCGAGACGGCCTGCTGAACATCTTCGCCTGCCCCGCCGAGCCCGGACACCCGCACCGATGGAGCCTGCAATAGGCGGGGCAGAGCTTCTCGGGCTGGGGCGCTGCCACCTCCCATGAACATCGAACAGGACACCGCGTAGGTGCCTCCCGAACCCGTGAATAGTTGGCTTTACAACTCGGTTCTGGCACACATTCCGTGAGGACGATCAACGGCGTTCTGCCGCGGTGACGTCCTGTCATCTGGGACCGTGGTGCGGTGTGATGACCTCATAGGAATGCTGTTTCCGCAGTTCGGCCAGTCTCCGCGCAGCGCGTCAGCAGCAAAGCGATCACGTCGAGCATCGCGCGTCGACGGTGCGGGGTAGGTGGCGAGTCCAGAGCGGCGTTGACCGCCTCCAGCGGGACCATCAGACGGTGGATCACCCGCCAGCCGGCAGCGGACGGATCGTGGTCCTTGAGCCGGCGCAGATTCCGCACCCCGAGTTCGCTCACTGCCACCGCCTCGGCGGGTCGGACCTCGACAGCAGTGTCGTAGTGGTCCGGGACTATCGGCCAGGACCAGCGTTCGGGCCCGTTCTCAGCGGGCAGGGCCAGGCGAGATGTGTTCACCGTGCCGCCTCCGTTGCCGTGCCGTTCGGGGAGGTGAGCGCCTCTATTCGCCACGCGTGGATGTGTTCCATGCCGCGGGCGAGCTTGTCGGCCAGGTCCCGGCCGGACAGGTGGATGTACTGAAGCGTGGAGTCGGTGTTGCGGTGGCCGGCGAAGGATGCGATCGCGTGCAGCTCCCAGCCCATCCGGGCCAGATCGGTCAGACACAGGTGCCGGGTGGTGTGGGTCGAGAACCGCGGGACACCGGCCGCCAGGGCGATCCGGCGGACCACCTTCGACCAGGTCCACAGGGTCAGCGGTTGTCCGCAGTTGCGCCGGGACTCCGACAGGAACAGCGGCCCCCTGGCCCGGCTGATTGTGGCCCGGTGGGCGAGGTAGGCCGACATCAGCACGCCGGTCGACGCCGAGTACGGCACCACCCGCTCCAGCCGGTTCTTCGTCGTCTCCGCCCGCACCCTCAGCGTCCGGTGAGCCGGATCGAGGTCGTCGGTACGCAGCGAGCACAGTTCCTCTCGCCGCAGCGCGGCATCGTAGGCCAGGGCCAGCATCACCCGGTTGCGGACCGACTCCTCTCGCGCGACCTGCAGGATTCCCAGCCACTGCTGTTCGCTGGGGATCCATGGCAGCTTCGTGAGCCGCGGCACCAGTCCGCGCTGCTGCCCGCCCTGCTGGCGCCCAGGGGTGTAGCGTCCGCGGCCGACCGGGTTCGACTCGCGCAGGCCCTCCTCCATTAGGAAGTCGTAGAACAAGCGGACCGGCACCAGGCGCTGCCGGATGGTGGCGTTGGCCAGCCCCGACCCCGAGTCGATTGCCACCACGTTCGCCCCTCGGTGGTGCGGCCGCGATGTCAGCTCCCTTACATAGACCGCAATGTGGGCGCGGTTAGCGGTGACCGGTTCGACGTTCTCCCGCTCGCACATCGCCAGGTACTCGGCCAGCCTGCGGGCGTAGGCGTCGATCGTCCTCGGCGCCCGACCGAGATCAGTCCAGATCTGCAGCCACACCGCTGCCTGCTCGTGCCGGCCCAGCACCGGCCACTTCTCCGTCAGCACCGTCGTGCCGTTCAAGCCATCTCCCAAGTCCGTGGTTGCACCGGGGAGACATGATCACCCCGGACAGATTCCACGTAACTTTTAGAATGGTCAAACGCCAGATGTTCGGACGAGCCAAGCTCCCTCTGCTCCGCAAACGCGTCCTTCTCACAGCCGCAGCAAACTGGTGACCCGGAGCCAGGACTGTCAGACCAGTGCGGCATGCTCGCCGGCATGAACGAAGACGGCTTCTGGCAGCTCATCGAGGACTGCAGGCCCACGGAACCTGACCCGGACGCCGAACTCCTTGCAGCCACGCTCACCAGCGACTTGCCCAGTCCCCGTTGTCGCTGGTCATCGGCTTTGCCGAACAACTGTCATGGGCGCTCTACCGGCTGGACCGCAAGGAGTACGGCCACGACCTGGGAGGAGATGCTTTCCTCTACACCCGTGCCGCGGTCGTCGCCGCCGGCCGCACCGAATTCGACAGCGCCCTCCAGGATCCTTCGGCCTTCACTCCTTACGCCACCGACCTCATCTGGGCCGAGCCCCTGCTCTACGCCCCGGACCGGGCATACAAACGAATCACCGGGGTGGAGTGGGATCGCGATACCCGCTACTCCTACGAATCCTGCTCCAACACCGAGGGCTGGGCTGATTGAACGGCATGGCCTGTGGGTGGTGACGAACTCCCCCGCCGTTGATCGTCCTCACGGAATGTGTGCCAGAACCGAGAACGGAGAGCGTTTGTCGGCGGGTGCGGAGAGCAGCCGGCGGCTCGGTGGCGTCGACATATCAGCGGGTTCCGAAACCACCCACGCGGAGTGTCGAGCCTGGGGATCTAGAATCAGTGGGGCGGCGTCCCGGTGGACTGTCTGTCGTACCCCGATCCTGGAGTCCGGCGTATGACCCGTCGCACCTCCGCCTGCCCGGTACGGCCTTGGGGATCACCGAACAGCCGTTGGTGCTGAGATTGATCACGGCGCCCAGCATGTCTTCCCGCCACAGGGCTGACTGAGCGTGCCCTGTCGGTCAAGGCCCGGCTCCGGCAGGGTGGGAGCGTCCGCGAAGTGGTCAACGGGAGGGGGCACGGCATGACGTACGTGCCACGGCATTCCATTCTTCTCTGAGCGGGTCGGTCGAAGGCGAGTGCTGAATCCTTGGGTGGCACGGCACCGACCTGGGTGGGCGCGGGAAGATCAGCACTGCACTTCACTGAGGCCGCTCAGGCTGAATCGTTCCCGGATCGACCGGGGCATCACGAGGGGAGAGGTGATCATGGGGGAACTGGACGGCAGGACCGCACTGGTGACGGGCGGCTCGCGCGGGATCGGGCGCGCGGTCGCCCTGCGGCTCGCCGCCGAGGGAGTGCTCGTCGCGGTCCACTACGGCGGCAATGATGCGGCCGCCGCAGAGACCGTGGCGCGGATCGCCGAAATCGGTGGCCGGGCGTTCGCGGTGCGGGCCCGGTTCGGCGAGAGCGGTGCGGTGGACCGGCTGTTCAAGGAGCTCATCGCCGGGTTGGCGGACCACGGCGCGGAGGGCCTGGACATCCTGGTCAACAACGCGGGCATCCACTCGGTCAGTTCGATCGGGCAGCTCACCGAGGAGGAGTTCGAGCGGCTGCTGGCGGTCAACGTGAGCACGCCGGTCTTCGTGGTTCAGCGGGCGCTGCCGCTGCTGCGGGACGGCGGACGGATCGTCAACATGGGGTCGGCGGCCACCCGGATCGCGGAACCCGGCCAGATCGGTTACACCGTCACCAAGGCGGCGCTGGCGGCTCTCGGCCCGTCGCTCGCCAACGAGCTGGGCCGGCGTGGGATCACCGTGAACACGGTCGAACCCGGGGTGGTGCTGACCGACATGATCGCCCCCTACGCTGCGGTTCCCGAGGCGGTGGCCGCGCTTGAGTCGATCACCGCGCTCGGGCGGATCGGCGAGCCGGAGGACGTCGCCGACGTGGTGGGCTTCCTGGTGGGCCCGCAGGGGCGTTGGGTGACCGGCCAGACCATCGATGTCTCCGGCGGTACCTACCTCGGACCGATCGCGGCCGGGTGATCACCCGGGGCACGCTCAGGAATCGTTTCGAGGAACTGCTTGCCAAGACTGGGCTGCGCTACTCACGCCACCTGGCTGAGGCTCCCGGAACAAAGCTGGGGTCCCCGGGCTGGACCTAGGAACCCTGCTGGCCCGATCGCGATACCTGCGGTAGCCGAATGGATCACTTGCTGACGGGCCGAATGCGAGGCTCCAGGCGTGGTGGCTGCCTCGGGAGGGGACGGCGCCGCCCTCGCCCTCCGCCTGTCGTACGGGCCCGAGCCCGGACCGCCCGCGTGTCCGATAGGGCGCTCCGGGCAGGTGCGGCACCGGACGCGCTCCCGCGCGGCTTCGTCACCGCGGGCGTCCCGCCCCTCCGGTCAAGCGCCGGGGAGGAAAAGGCAGAACAGGTGACCGTGCGGATCCCGCATAACCCGTACACCTTCTTGAGGCTGATGTCCCTCCAGCCTCGCGCCCAGACCCAGGGCACGCTCGGTTTCCGCATCCAAGTCGTCCACCTGGATGTCCAGGTGCGCCTGCATCTGCTGCGTACCGGGGCCCTGTGGCCATACCGGGGGCGTGTGGTCGCTCTCCAGCTGAAAACTGAGGCTTGGGCGTTCTGATTCCGGCGCGCGCAGGCGGACCCACTTCGGCTCACGCTCCACCTCTTCCCAGCCCAGCAGAGCCCGGTAGAAGTCAGCCAGGGCAGGCGGATCGTACGTATCCAACACGAAAGCACCGAGCATCGTCGTCATCCCGCACCCCTGCCCAGGACACCACCGCCTACACGGGATACCGGGGCATCACCCGGGACACCACCTCCTCCACGGGATACCGGTACATCACCTGAACGCGGGGAATACACGCCCTTGCACCGCGGCTCACTACGGAGACCGTAGACCGGACCAGAGCGCGTGCAGCCGCTGAGGGACAACGATGAGCGATCCCGACCCCGACGACGTCACCTCGGGCCTGGCCCGGCTTGAAGGCCACCTGATGCACCAAGCCGCACTACGCCGCGCACAGGAGGAAGGCGAGGCCTTCGACCGCGAGCTGTCCTGGCTGGGCCCAGACGAACAACACGAAGTCGTCACCCGCTTCGCCCACCACCACATGCGGATGAACCGCGAAATGCTCACCACCCTGCACGCACACGGACGGGCGCTGAAGGCTCCCTACAGATCTCGCTGCCGCCAACTACAACTCTGCCTCGTCGCCCTGTGCTGCTGCGCCTCCATCATCCTCGTCCTCCTCGGCACGCCCTCCACACGCTGACACCCGTCGGCGGGAACGGCTCCAGGGCAGCGAGTAGGAACGACAGACGCAACGGCCCGGCGGACGTTGCCGGCGAAATCGCTGCGCGGACCCGTCGTGGCGACCGCTACGTCGTGTGAACGTTCACGTTATTCGGCTCTGTCGCTGATCTTGTGATCGGAGACAGAGCCCGCAACTCCCAGAGCTGGCCGACGTTCGGAGCGTCCGTCCCGCGGGAAGCGGAAAACCGTTCGACAGGCCTGGCCGGGATGGAGCATGATCCGCGCTCGTGACGACGCCGAAGCAGCTCCTGATCCAGGCCGCCGCCCGCAACAACGCCGAGTGGTGCGCGGCGATGAGCCGATCGCACGACCTGGCGAGTGAGTTCAGGGCACAGGCCTGGGCCGCCCCGGCCCGAACGCCGTTGTATTACCCCGACGCGGTGACGCTGGTGCCGGGTGCCGACTCGGCCGTGCTGGCGGCCCGGATCGACACCACCGCGCCCGGCGCCTCCGTCAAGGACAGCTTCGCTGACCTCGACCTGACGGAGGCCGGCTTTCGGGTGCTGTTCGATGCACGGTGGATCTACCGCCCGGCGAGTGCGCCCGCCACTGCGTCGGACCTTGCCTGGGACGTGGCGGGCGACTCGGACACGCTGCGCGCCTGGGCGCTTGCCTGGGACGACGGGGACGGCAATGCGGACATCTTCCGGCCCGAACTGCTAGACGATCCGGCCACCTTCGTGCTCGCCGGACGGTCCCCTGGCGGCCAGGTGATTGCCGGAGCGGTGGCGAGCCGCAGCGACCGTGTGGTCGGAATCTCCAATGTCTTCGCTCTGGACGGCGGCCCTGATGCGGCCTGGCCGGTCGTACTTGACGCGGTGCACTGGCTGTTCCCCACCCTGCCGGTGGTCGGCTACGAGCACAGCGACGCCCTGGCGGTCGCCGTCCGCCACGGCTTCGAGCCGGTCGGTCCGCTGCGGATCTGGCTGCACGGCTAGGT
>NZ_JBVHZI010000031.1:0-19239 GCF_055574495.1 Streptomyces sp. NPDC029836
TCCCGCGGAGCGGGACCCCAGACGCTGCGCGTCTGGGAAGAGACCACCCTCGCGGCGCGCGGGTGGCTGGCCCCGTCGGGGCCAGCCGGGGCCACCGCTTCGCGGTGGCTGGCAGTTCGCTTTGCTCTCTGACCTGCGGGAATCCGCTTCGCGGGTTCCCGGGTGGGCTTCGCCCTGGGCGGGCCGCTGCGCGGCCGCGGGGGCCTGGTCGCTGCGCTCCCCTGCCCCTGGGCCCGCTTCGCGGGCGGCCGGCAGCAGCGGAGGGGGCTCGGGTCGGTGGGCACCCTCCCCCGGGCCGATGCTCGGCTTGTGCCCTTAAACGCCCCTGACGGCCCGTCTGCGGCCCTGCGGCCTGCGGGAATCCCCCCCAGGACCGGCCGCCTCGGCAACACCCCTCACAAGAGCGTACAGCGCCACCGCAGTTGAGACCAGGGACCAACAACCACCAAAACACACTAACCTGACGAGGCGTCAGGTTTTACGAGAAATTCAAGGCGTCGCCAATAAAGTAGTTCAAGGTAAATGGATAATGTTTATACAAAGATTGATGACGCGTCAGATGTGCTATACTTGGAAGAACTCGCATTCCACTACTTGGAGAAGACATGCGAATCTATATAAGGAGAGCAAGGCATGGAACTATTCTACATCGCAGGGGCTATCTATTACCTACTTGGAATCATCCACACGGTAATGCAATTCCTGGGTAAGAGTTAATCTATTTCGCATCGTGGCCTCATAGTTGAGGGGCCACGATGTTTTTCTATCGGGCGGCCGCCGACCTCTCTCACCCGTCCGGCCCTGACAAGGTGCCCATGGAAAACCAGCGGCCGAGGGTGGGGGCATGCCCGTGCCGCGTCTGGTCATCTACCCGCCCGACGAGAACGGCTGGCGCCGCATCCGCTGGGACGGCCAGTCCATCGGCGTCGCCCACCGCCCCTCGGACATCCTCGACTTCCTCCGCGACGCGGGGATGGAGGACCCCGAGGCCTTCGACCTGACGGGAGAGCTGACGGAGTGGCGCGGCGGCGGGCCGGAGACCTGGGCGGAATCACCGCCCTGAGGCCCGCCGGGACACTCCGCTGTAGGGAGCACCAGCTCAGAGAGCTGGACCTACGAGGGCCGCCAGGAAGAGACTCTTTACCCAACCGCGCTTGGGCCAACTGGGTTGGCCAAGTGAGTTCTCGCTACAGTGGAGACCTGCGTACTTGCTAGCTAGCTAGCAAGTACGCAGTGAAGGGGCTGGCCCGGGTGCAACCAGACCAACCCCTCCACGCAGTGGCAGTACTACTGGGCCCGGCCGTCTATCACTCGGCCGGGCTCACTGCTGAGTCCCTGCCAACGTCCGGCCCACAACGCCATCAGACGTTCTGCACCACCCACTCCACCAGCTTGACGAGCACCGGCACGACCGCCGACCAGTCGATCAGCACCTGCCGGATCGACAGCCGCCGTTCGTCCCGCTCCTTGTCCTGCACCGCATTCGTCATCTACACCTCCGAGTACTCCCGAAACGTCCCATAGCTGGGACCCCAACACCGCGGTCGGTGAAGGTGCGAGAGGGGGAGCCCTCGAAGTAACCACAGTCTACGAGCAGTTGTGGTCCTCCACCGGCCCGGGGACCACAACTTGTGGGCGGCGACGGGGAACCAACCACTAGATATTGGGCTGGGATGGATTTTCACCACTCGGTGTGTCGCGCTGAACGACACCACCCCTGACCTCTACGTTCCGTACCGCCTCAACCGGACAACGCCCAGGTCACGCGCCTCGGACCGCCGCTCAGGCTGCGCCGATTCACTCGAACGTGGGTTTGGTGCCAGCCTTCGAAAGCAACTTTCGTTGCCGGCCAGAAGGCGAGACATCTCCATCCGCGGGCAGTGATAGGGCTGTCTACCTAGGGATGAACACGTACCAGAAACGCGGCGTGCAGGCGCTACCGGTCCCTCCCCCTCCCCTTCAGTTATCGGGGGGAGCACGCAAGATGTTCACCCCGACATCAAGCTTCGTCGTGGATCACAGACTCACGTCGATGTAGTCGATGTCCGTGAACTCCACCAGCAACCCGTCCGCGCGGCCGCCGCCGTCCTTGAAGTAGACCTCTTGCAGCCCGGCGGCGGCGAGCTGCTGTAGCTCGGCCTCGGAGGCGCCGGCGTCCTGGGCCGTGAGAAGCCAGCCCGCGAACTCCGGCGGGAGGTGCTGCGTGATCCGCCGCATCCGCCCGTCGTCGGTCGTACCCGGCGCCGCGGTGAACCCGAACCGGGCCCGGGTCTCGATCACGAGCCCCGAGGACTTCGCGGCCCGCTCCCGGGCGCGCTTGCGGACCAGAGGCTGCCACCGGCGCCGGACCTCGGCCTCCATGCGCTCCCCAAGGGCTGGCTTGGGCTGCTTGATCTGGTCCTTCACGTACCGCTCCACGGTGCGCTGCGAGATGCCCAGCAGGGCGGCGACAGCCTTGGTGGAGCCCTTGTGCTGCTTGACCAGGTATCGCATCTGCGCGCCTGCCGACTTGGGGATCGGGCGGGTGCTGTGTGCCTGTCCGGCCCGGTCGAGACTGTCTCCGACAATGCCCATAACCCCTCATTCCTGTCCCACGCCGCAGGGCACTTCTCATGATCGTCTAGTCGTGGTGTGTCCTGGCCACACCTTGTTATGGGGGGAAGTCGGGCCAGATCTAGTACCCGCGAGTGACTTGGGGGTTGGTTGGGTTGGGGTGGGTCCAGGCTGCGGGCGAGGTTCTAGGCGCCGGCGGTGGCGGTGGTGGCCAGTCGGACCAGGCGCGGAGTATGGCGGACTTGTCGACCGCGCGGCTGGTGCCGCGGTGCATGGCGATGACCACGGGGCTTGCCTTCCTGCTGGCTCACGGCAGTGCTGGTGCGGAGTGCGGCCACATCAGGATTGTGCCGGGTCTCCGAGTTCGGCAGCGCGCGCCGGACGCTGGTGCACAGACAGCTGCACGACGGCTCTAAACGGCTGTGGGCGGGTTCGCATCCGAGGATGCGAACCCGCCCACAGCGTGTGATATGGGTCACACAATAGGGATCGGTCGCTGCGAACAACCGCCCCCGGAAGCCCTCCAGGCGAAGGAGTGGCTAGCCCATCCACTGTCTTACCCCATGGGGTAAGAAGCACGCGGAACGGACGGCCCCGGACAGCACCGGACAGCAGCCCACCTGCACCCACTCGCCACTACGCGACAGCGCGACCTTGAAGGGCATCTGACCGGGCGATTAGACGATCACCTCGGCCGGACACTCCCGGACGTCCTCGGACGGCTGCGGACTCTTGCGGACGCGTATCGGACGGCCCTTGAGGGCCGGGAGAGGACTCACGCCCTTGCGGATGGTCCGTCCTCCGCTTGATGGATCGTCATTCCGTCGCTCTCTAAGCAACTCGCCTTGATCAAGGGGCTATTGCTCTCTGAGTGAGGCGTCACCATGCTTGAGGAAGAGCACTTCCGTCCCACGGAAGGCGCGAGGGTCTGCGAAACCCTCGCGCCGCGCCAACCCGGACGTGCCAATCAAGAAGTCCTCCAGGCGAGCCCACAAGAAGTGGATAGTCACCATGCTCTTTTCTCAGAACTGGTTCCGCCGGCCTGTCCAGGCGCCGCCCGCCGGCTGTGTCCCCACCCCGGCGGTACCCCGCAGTTTCGGTCTCGCCCACGTCCTGACGGTGATCAGCAGCCTGGTAGCTGTAAGCGGTCTGGCGTGGATGTGGGGCACCGGCCATGCTGCCGAGGTCGTCGGTGCTATGCTCGCCGCCGTCCTCACCGAGATCATCGCGGCGCCGGTCCGCCGCGCCGTTGGCCGTCTGCGTCAAGGCGGCCGGCTGTGAACGCGCGCGAAGATCTGGCCTACGGGCTCCGGAAGCTCGCCCGGCAGGGCAACATCAACCAGTCACAGATCGCCTCTGTGACAGGAATCCCTCGCGTCTCGCTCAACAACATCCTTCGCGGTCAGAAGTACCCTTCCCAGGCAGAGCTTCGGCGCCTCCTTGATGCGCTCGCGGCCCCCGCCGAAGTGGTCGTGGAGCTGCAGGATCTGCATGACGAGGCGCGACATGAGGTCCGTGGCCCGACCGGGGTGGCAACCGCCAGTAGCGGCGAGGGCGGCGTGGTCATCACGGGCGCGCAGAACGTCACCGTTAATCCGTCCCTGGTTCAAGCAGCCCAGACCGCCGTCGCCCACGCCAGGGAGCCGATGCCGCAGTACGGGCGCCCCGACCCGTTGCCGATCCAGACGCCGATGGACTTCATCGCGGCTCTCGCAGCGGTTCACGTCTGGGCTGGTGAGCCTTCTTATCGCAGGTTGGAGACCGTCAGCAACGGCCAGCTCAAGCGCAGCACCATAGGTGACATGCTCAACGGTACGAAGCTGCCGGCATTCGACCGGTGCACCGCTTTTCTCCGAGCCTGTGGCATCGCCAACATCGATGACTGGGTCTTCACGTGGCGCCGTCTCAAAGCACTCGAACGGCCTGAGACCACCGCGTGGCTGCCCGGAGCCGCTGGCTGACGCTTGGCCAATCTCCCTGGTGGCGCATACGCCAGGGCCCCCGCCGACCTTCGGCGGGGCCCCGGCGTAGGGAGGTTCAGCCCGCGGCGGCGTCTTCCTTGGCGTCCTGAGCCCGTTCCTGGGAAGGAATACTGAGGGCTTCGTCGAGCGTCGTCCGGCCCCGCTTGCGGCCCTGCGCGTTGGCGGTGGACTTTTCGCGCTTCTTCCTCTCGGCGGCGGCCTGCTTCTTTACCGCGCGGAGCCGCTTTGCGGCTTCCTCGTACCCGGCCGCGATCTCCTCGAAGACGTTGTCAGCCTCGGGAGCGAGCTTCGACAGGGCCTCGATGTCGAGACCCTCGACGGCCTTGCGGGCGGCCTCGGCACGGCGGTGGACCTTGGCGAGAGCGCTCGGTACCGGGCTGGAGGGCTTGGTGGACCGAGGCGCGGGAAGGTCGCTTCCTTCGATCTCGGCACATACGAGTGCCAGGGCAGGGACGGTGACCTTTTCACCACGCTCTTCGAGCCGACGCAGGGCCGTAAGGACGCCGCTCTCACCATCGCTGTCGAAGATGCTTCGGAGCGCCTTCCCGTGCAGTACCGCGGGTCGCATAGTGGGGAATTCTGCGATCGCAGAAAGCATGATCTGGAGCACGGGAGCGGCGGTCATGAGCTCGTAGGCGCGGGAGAGGGCCACGCCTCGGACCTTGGCGTATGCCTCGAAGGAGTCGTGGCCGGCCTCCTTCCAGTCGCCGGAGTCGTTCACGGCCTGGAGCACGTGCCCGAGGACCATGTCGTACCGGGCCTTGACCCGCACCGTCCTGCTCAACTCGGCGTCGAGGAGGCGATCGAACCGGTCGAGCCTGTCCTTAGCGGATCCCGGGACCTCCGGGAGGGAGAACTCTCCGAGCTTGGCGTCCTCCCCTGCCTGCGTCTGCACAGCCTCGGCGGCGGCGATGGCCGCGAGGGCCGCATTGGCCTTCGCCTGGGCCTCGCTGGCGTTCTGCTGCTCGGCACGGGCGGCACCGTCTGCCGTGCTGCGGCCCGTCAGCGCACCGGCCCGACCGGCGAGCTCATCCTTACGGCTCATGCGGTCCTGTTCTCCATCTCCAGAATCTCCAGCGCGGCGCCTTGGAAGGGCGTGCCGGCCGCTTTCACCTTGGCGCCGTGACTTTGGGCGTAGACCTCTTGGCGCGGGATCCGGGCGCCGAGCACGGTGTGGCCGTCCTCGGTGAGCTGTTGGGCGAAGACACCGGTCGAGGCGGCTCCGGCCACGCAGCGGTTGAGCAGGACGGCGGTCCGGGCCGGCTCGGCGCGCAAGGGGTTGATGTCTTGGATGACTTCCAGGACCGGGCCCATGCCCGAGATCTCGCCGGCCGTGGGGGCCACGGAGAGGATCACCATCGTGGCGGCCCTTATGGCGGAGGTGGCGATGCCTTGTGCGTCCTCCAGCGGCGGTGAGTCGACGACGACGACGTCGTAGTCGGCACCGATGGCGGGGAGCACCTGATGCAGGGAGCTGGACGGTAGGGAGAGGTACGGGAACGGGAAGGGATGGAGGTTGTTCCAGATGCCCGCGCGGCCGAGCTCCTCGACCTTCTTGCCGCCGATCTTGAGCCGCGTGCCGCCGGGATCGGCGTCGGCCAGGGCGACCCTTTTCCCGAGCTCGTGCAGCGCGTACGCGAGCCAGACGGCGGATGTCGTCTTCCCCGTCCCTGGCTTGAGGTTGGTCACGGTCCAGATGTGCGTCATGGGCGGCAGCGTAACGTCGATGGGCTGGTCGGATGCCCGCCCGGGTGCTCGAAACGCTCTCGCTGTCATGCGGCGCTTCCGCTGCGATTCGACACCCATGTCTGTGCCCCGGATCGGGCTCACCTGAATCTCCTTCGCCCGCGTCGGAGTTGGGATTCGAGACCTCTGGCCGGGAACTTCCGGCGCGGGGTGGAAAATGGGTGGGGGCCCGCGACGATTCGAGCGTCGCGGGCCCCGCTGTTCGTTCTACCTGCCCGTCACCCCTGTGGGAGTTCCCGGCCGTAGCCGGAGGCGATCAGTTCGGCGGCGGCCTGCCGGCGCTCGCTCGCCACCGTGCGGCCGACATTCAGCTCGGCCTCGATGTCCGCGAGGGGGATGGCGTCCTTGTCGCCGCCGGCGGCGAGGATCATCCGGGCCACCCTGCGCTCCGCCCGCTCACGCGTGGACAGTCGGGCGGTGTCCTCGGCTTCCCGGGCGGCCAGCTCGGCACGGGCCGTGCGCTCCCGCTCGACGGCGGCGCTACGAGCGGCCTCCGCCTCCCGCTTGGCCGCCTCCGCCGCCTCGGCGCGCGCCTCGTTCGCGATCCGGTCGGCCTCGGCGGTCGCCCGGCGGTCCTCGGCGGCCTTCCGCTCCTGCGCCTCGGCCTCCGCCGTGGCGGTCGCGGTCTTCCGGCGGTCCTCTGCCGCGCTCAGCCGGGCCGCCTCGGCGCGGGCCAGGGCGTCGGCCTCGGCGGCGCTCCGTTCGGCCTGCGCGTCACGCTCGGCGGTGCGCTCCGCCTCGGTGACCGCGCGCTCCGCCTGTCGGCGGGAGGCCTCCGCCGCGAGCTGCGCCGCGTGCGCGGCGGCCTGCGCTTCCGCCTTCGCGGTCACCTCGGCGGCCTCGGCCTCGGCCCGCGCGGTCGCTTCGGCCGCGCGGGCCTCCGCTCCGGCCGCGGTGGTCTCCGCGCCGATCCGGTGCTCCGCCTTGGCCACCGTGGCGCCGATCTCCAGACGCCTCACCTTCGCGGCCGCCTGGCGCTCCTCCTCATCGAGGATCCGCTGCTCCTCGCGTTCGGCGGCTGTGATCCGGGCGGCGGCCTCCGTGGCCTTCCGGGCCGCCTCGGCGTCCTTCTGGTCCTGCGGCAGAGCCAGGGCCTCGTCCACGCTGAGGCCGAAGGGGGCCATCGTGAAGGGGAGCAGCGCCTCGGCGCCGGCCTTCTTCTTCCAGCTGCGGCCGTGCTGGTGCTGGAGCCAGGCGCGGTAGACGGTGCGGTCCTTCTCCATGGCCACCATCTGCGCATATGAGGTGATACCCCACAGTTTCATGCGCCGGAACAGGGTCCAGGCCGACCACGGGGCCAGCAGCCAGCGGTGCAGGGGCACCGTGTCGGAGGCGATGCCCAGGCGGACTCGGACGGTCCTGATGACCATGTGGCGGGCCGCTTCGACCGTGGCCACGAACAGGACCGGCATCACCGCGTGCATCCCGGCCGCGACCGGATCCTCCAGGATCCCCTTCTCCCCCGAGACGGCGTTGAAGGCGATCGTCGCGAACGTGAGCAGATGCGCGATGAACCGAAGGGCCGGCTTGGGGGTGCGCCTCCAGGCCAGGACCAGGTCCAGGCCGTACATGACCACGATTCCCGCGTCCACGCCGATCGGGAACCAGGGCGCCACCGCGCCGAATCCCTTCGCCTCGGCCAGCGCGCGGACGGCGGTGTAGGAGCCGGCGAACCCGATGGAGGCGATCACCAGACCGCCGAGGGCGGAGCCGATCACGACCGCACGCATCGCGGCGGCGGAGCGGTCCTTCGGTGCGGGCGGAGCGTCAGGGGCCGTCACCGGAGCCGCGTCCCGGCTCCCCGGAACGGGATCCGGTTCCCCGGAGGCGGGCGGAGCGGGCACCGGCGCGGCCGGGCCCGTCACCGAGGCCGGGACGGTCCCCGGCTCGATGGTGGTCGTCATGTCTCTCCTTCTCTTGAGGGGGCCGGGCGGGACCGGAGTCCCACCCGGAGGATGGCGCTGGTGCCGCGGTGGCGACGCCCCATCGTGCCCGGAGTGCTCTTCCGCGTGTCATGCGGGCGGTCAGCGGCCGCCGCGGAGCAAAAGGCGACCGGAGCCAACGGGGCGGCAACGGGTGCGTCAGACCCAGGAGTCGGGCAGGTGGCCGGAGCGCAGGACGGCGGCTTCGGCCCGGTAGTCGGCGGCGTGCCTGCGGGCGATCGCGGCGCAGCGGCGGGCCAGCGCGCGGGCGGCCGGCGACTCGGCCGGGTCGGCGGCGGCGGTCAGCCCGTCGCGCGCGGCGTCGTCCGCCAGGGCGGCCGCGGCCTCGAAGTCGGCGGCCATCGCTGCCAGGTCGTCGGGGGTGAGAGTCTCGATGTCGAGCGGGTCCATGAAGGGGTCCTTCCGGCGGGCCCCCGGGCGGCCGTTGTGACGCGGCCCGGGGGCGGTAGCAGGGTGGGCGGTGGCGATTCCCCGTCGGAGGTGCACTTCCGCCCGGGTACGGCGATCCGTCAGCGGCCGAGGTGGGCCGCGATGTTCGCGGCCAGCGCGGCGGCCGCCTCCTGCGCGTCCCGTATGGCCTGGGCCGCGGCTTCGGCCGCCTGGCGGGCCTGGGTCTGCTGCGCGAGCGCGGCTTGGTAGGCCGCCTCGGCCGCGCTCACCGGGCACCGCCGAGGGCGACCAGACGGGTCGTCCAGCCGCCGCAGCGGGCGCAGACGTACTGACGGGCCTTGGCGTCGTGGCGCATCCGACGGCCGTGGCAGGCCGGCGCCGTGTGGCGGGCCATCAGCGCTGGTCCTTCGGCGTGCCGGCGACCGGCTTCTGCACCGGCTTGTGGTGTCCACCGCGCGAGGCCTGGTAGGTCGTCTCGTGCTTCGGATCGGGCCGGGTACCCGGCGCCATCGGCATGTTGGGGAGTGCCATGATTGGCTCACCTGTTCCGTGATTGGGGCGGGTTAGCCCCGGGGCGGCCGCCCATCTGCCAAGAAGTCGGCCGCCTCGGGGTGTCTTTTTTGGTGCTCCCGGCCCCTCTCGGGGGCCGGTGTCCTGGGTGTCAGGCAGGGGCGTCAGGGCTCCCGCCAGGGTTCCGTTAGGGCCCGCTAGGTGTCCGCTAGAACCGCAGGTCACAGGGCCGATAGGCCTGCCTAGCGGGCTCCCTGGGAGAGGGCCGGGGGTAGGGCCGGGGAGGGGTCCTGGCCGGGGTCCTGGCGACCCCCCGGAATCAGCCGCAGGACGGCCGGTGCGGGCGCCTCGACGGGGGCCGGCTCGGGGGCCTCGACGGGGGTGCTGGGGGAGGCTGCGGCGGGGGTCGCCCCGACCGGCTGAGCGGGCATCCGCGCGGCCTCGACGGGGACCTCCCCCGGGGTCCTGAAAGCGGCCTCGGACCGGGCCAGCAGCAGGGCCCCCGGGGCCATGCCGAGGACCTCGGTCACCGCGTCCACGCGCACCCCTACGCGGGTCACCGTGCGGCCCTCGATCCGCATCCCGATTTCCTTGGTGGGCAGGCCGCAGGACTCCACCCACCGGCGGAGGTCCCCCACCTCCGTACCGGCCGGCAGCAACCCGGCCTCGGTGGCGGTCGCCAGCACGACGTCCAGGTGCACGCCGGCCCGCCGGGCGGCCTCGGCGTCGGACAGCGCCCGCAGCACGTGCAACAGCAGCGCCGTCCCCGCGTCCAACTCCTCCTCGGCCTGGTCCTCCTCCTCGACCTCCTCCTGGTCCCCGACCTCCTCCTGGTCCCCGACCTCCTCCTGGTCCTGGTCATGATCCTGGTCGTCCTGCTCCGCCGACTCCTCGACCTCCTGGTGCCGGCCCTTCTTCGCGGCCCGGCGGGCCTGGATCACCGCGGCCTCCGTGAGGGAGGGGCCGGCCGCGAGAGCGCCGGTGACCCAGGCCGCGAGAACGCCGGTGGTGATCAGCCCGGCCCAGGACTCCCAGACCTGGCCGGCCCAGTCGGCCGCCGGGCCGGCAGCGACCCGTACGAGGACGGCCGCGCCGACGGTGGCGACTCCGCCGCCGAGCCCCAGCAGGGCCAGGGACTCAGGCAGGGGCCGGGCCGCCGCCGCCCGAATGCCGGCCTCCGCCTTCCCGGACAGCACGACCTTCGGCTCCTCCTCGGCCGGGTCGTCGTCCTCGTCCTCGTCGGCCAGGTCCTCGTCCAGGTCGGCCGCTTTCGCGGCCGCCGCCTTCTTCGCGGCCGCCTTCGCGGCGGCGACGCGCTTCTTCTGCCGGCCCTCGATGGCCTTGACGGCCTTGGCGCGGGCCTCGGCCTCCTTGCCCGGGTCCAGGGACACGGCCGTCCAGATGCCGCCGGCGAGCTGCCCCAAGCACCGGCAGCCCAGGGCCATCAGCCGCCACGATCCCCGGGCCAGCACCACCCCCACCGGGCCCATACCGGTCCCGACGGCCCGCACCTCACCCGCCACGCCCCGCAGGGCGGCCGTTCGCTGAGCAGCCATCACATGCCGCCCAACTTGCTCGCCATGGTCGTGACCAGGGTCGTCCCCAACGCCCAGATCCCCCCGGCGCCCGCGAACGTCCAGCCCGCGCCGATGCCCAGGAAGGCCGGCACCCAGAGTTTTTTCCACTTCGGGATGAAGATCATCAGCGACGTTCCGAGGGCGACGGCGCCGAGGCCGAACGAGCCGAACGAGAGACCCTCCATGAGGCCGCGGGGGATCTCGGCCGCACCAGCGGCGAGGCTGCCCCACATCCCGGAGGCGGAGGCGGATAGCGTCGAGAACACCATGCCGAGCACGCCGGCCTTGTCGCGGTCCAACTTCACGCGGTCACTGCCACGCAGGCCGCTGAACAGGATGAATCCGACGGCGAACGCGAGGCCGGACACCCCGACGCTGCCGAGGAGGGAGCCACCGCCCCCGGCGGCCAGGACGACGTCCGTAGCGATGGTCTGAGTGTGGGTCAGGGCGCTCACAGCAGGGCTCCAGGGGCGTAGAGGGCCGCTGACAGGGCGACCGTGGCGAGGGGGATGTGCGCGGCCCAGCGGACCGGGAGGGGCAGGTGGCGGACTCGCTGGTCCAGGAGCACCCAGGCGCCGGAGCCGGCCAGCCCGGCCAGGGCCAGCGGGGCGACGAGCACGGGCCACGGCGCGGCCCACGCGTAGATGTCCGCGACGGGGCGGGCGGTGCCCTGGCCCCAGGCCAACCCGCCGATCAGCCCGGCCGGAGCGGCCAGCCCACCGAACGGGAGGTAGGGGCGCATCGTCCGGCCGAGCTTCCAGCCCGCCCAGCCGGCGCAGCACGCGACGGCGGCCGTGGTGACGGGGACGACGGAGAGCATCGCCGCCCCCAACCACACGGCCCCGCCGAGGCTGTCGCCGGTCGCCGCGACAAGGGCGCTGTGGCCGACTACGGCGGCGCTGCCGTGGTAGGCGAGCCACCCCCACCGGGACGCGACGATCCGGCGCACCGCCCCCGGTACCGCCACCGGCGCAGCGGCTGCTGCGGCGGGCACGGCCGGGGCGGCCGGCGCGGCGGGGTCCGCGCCATCCGAGGCCGCGCTATCCGGGTCGGAGCCGTTCGGGTCGGCCGGGTCGGCCGGGTCGGCCGGGTCGGCCGGGTCAGGCCGCAGCGACCACCAGCGCCGGACAGGCTCCGGCTCGGCGCCCGCCTCGACGTGTTCGTCGTCCGGATCGGTGGCCTCCTCGACGTCCTCGACGTCCTGGGCCGGAGCGGCCGGAGCGGCCGCGGCCGTGACCCGGCGGCGCACCCGACGCCGCGCTCGCCGCCGCGCCCGGGCCGCAGGATCGGACACGGGCTCCGCAGGGGCGGCCGCCTCGGGGGCGTCAGCCTGCGGGGCGTCGTCGTCCCACTCCCCGGCCAGCAACGTCTCCAGCCAGTCACGGCCGGTGTCGGGCGTGGTCGTCACGACGTCCCCCGCCCCGCACGCAGCAGCCGGTGGAGCGCCCGGCGTTCCGACTGGCGCATCCCGCCCCGCACGCCGATGATCACGGACGTGGTGGAGGACTGCTCCAGGTCCTGGGCCAGGCACCAGGACTGCACCGGGCACGGGCACTTGCGGCACACCGCGAGCGCCTCCAACTCCGCCCGGGACGCCTTGGCCTCGACCGGCGTCACCTCCCACGGGACCGGGTAGAACAACCCCGGGTCCGTGTCCGTGCCGACGCAGGCCGGACCGTCCGACCGCTCCCGACGCACGGCCAGCGCGGGGGCCAGGTCCTCGTACTCCCACAGCCGGTCGAGCCAGTCCGCCGGCCGTACCGCCGACTGCGGGGTCACCCCGCGTACGGCGTTCACAGCTCTACTCCCAGCGCCCGCAGGCTGGCACGCACCCGCAGCTCATCCCCACCCAGGACCAGCGCCTCCGGCGCCGCCTGGGGGATCTCACCCCATCCAGCGGTGCAGTGCCGTGACGGTAAAACCGTCCGCGTCCCCACCGCCGCAGGGCACACGCCCCGCCGGGGACGCCACCAGCGCCCCATCTCTGCAACCATCACGAGAGTCGGTCCCCTCATCCACACATATGGGCAGGTCCGACAGCCACCCGACGCTCCAACGCCGGGTATCACCATGCTGGGCGCACTCCAATGCGACCGGCACAGGCGGCCCCTGGCTCCAACCGGGGGCCGCTCTGGCTGACGTGAGATAACGTATACGCTAGAAGCGACCGGAGCAAGGTTGGCGTATACGCTAAGTCTCGTTCGGGGTGATCATCGGAGGGAGCTGGGACGTGGCCAGGTATGAGGAAATCGCGCGTGACCTGCGCGAACGGATTGTTGAGGGGGTGTACCCCCCAGGTTCGGCCCTCCCTCTGATGCGTGACATCGCAGCGGAGTACAGCGTCAGCGACATCACTGTGCGGAAGGCATGGGGCGTATTGACCCGCGAAGGGTTGATCGAATCCCGGCGTCGCGCAGGGACATTCGTGCGCGAACACCCCGACCGGCTCCGGCTGCTGGTTAGGAACCGGCAGGTCGAGCGCGACCACCTCGGCTACTACAGCGGCCCCGAGGTACAGCACTGGCGCGCGATCTCCTGGCCCGAGGGCGACACCACTCGTGTCGCCACAACCGCCGTACCGGCTGACGTGGCGGACGTGCTCAACGTCCCGGCCGGCACAGAACTGACTGTCCGACGGCGGATCGTCGGGGACCCCGATGTGGAAACACACCGACAGTTGGCGGACAGCTGGCTGGCGTCCTGGGTAACCGAAGAACTCCCGCAGCTCAGCGGAAGCACCGGGCCGGGTGGCATGTACGACCGGCTAGAAGAATGGGCTAAAAGGCCGCTCGAATGGCGAGAGGAAGCCTCCGCCCGGATGCCTGCGCCGGACGAAGCAGAAGCCCTGAATATGCCTGCAACCGGCGTGCCACTGCTGCGCATCATCCGGGTCACCTATTTCCCGAAACAGGGAAAGAAGCCTTATCGAATTGTTGAGGTGCAGGACATCAGAATGTCCTCTGCACTGTTCGCGGTCGGATATCCGCTACCGCGAGGCGCCTCTGCCAAGTGGCCCGTGCAGCCCGCAACAAGCGATTACTACCGAGTTTCCGACGAGGATCAGGAGACCGGGGATTGAGAGTCCCTTCACCCTTCGTGATGAGGTGGGGGAGCATGTCCCCAGCAACGCAAAGAGCCCCGTCGACGACGGGGCCCGATGGTCCAGCCCGGGGGTTAGAGGCCCCGGGTCGGAGAAGCTTCCACGCAGGGAAGAGCACTCATGAGAGTACGTGGCACTACCCCCGGAACACCACAGGGCCCATCGCCCACCTGCCAGACCGGCAACGAACGGGCGAAGTTGCGCCACGGACGGCCGCGCCCGCTGGTGATTGACGCTGAGGTCTACCGCGACGCACGACTGTCCGCAACGGCCAAGGGCGTGTACGGCCTGCTGGCTCTGCTGCCTGATGACGCAGAGATCAGCGCTGCGGCGCTCGCAGCCGGCACCCCGGACACTCCCTCATCCGTCCAGACCGCACTGGATGAACTGACGCGCTTCGGCTACCTCACGGATGTGGCCGAGTGAGCGGGTCGTACGGCGCTGGCATCCAGCGCGGCCAGATGGCGGCCGACAAGTTCACGCAGATCTCGAACGCCCTGTTCCGGGACTCAAGGATGAGCTACAAGGCAAAAGGGATCTTTGGGCTGATCTCAACCCATACCGATGGTTGGCGAGTCACGATCGAAGACTTGGTGCGGGCCAGCACAGACGGCAAGGCTGCGGTGACCTCCGGCGTGAAGGAGCTGGAGAGGTTCGGGTACCTCGTCCGGGACCGCGAGCGGAACACGGACGGCACCTTGGGCGGCGCCGTCTACTCCATCACGGACATGCCTGCGCACCTCTTCGAGCTGTTCGGCGAAGACGCACCCAACCTGCCTCAACTGAAGCAAAACCGCAGGTCAGAACCTAAGTCCGAAAATCCTGCGCAGGATAATCCTGCGCAGGGTAATCCGCCAACAAAGAACACCAAGCTCAAGAACACCAACAACAGCAAGAAGACCTCAGCGCCTGCGGCGCGAGCCGTTGGTGACGCCCGTAGGGCTGGTGCGGGTAGTAGCGCGAGCGGGCGCGCGAGCGGCTCCGCCCCGGCCTCCGGCGCTGGCGCGCCGAACCGGGGTGCGCGGCCTAGCAAGGCTGGCAAGACCGGGGGCACCCGGATGAGCGCCGAGCAGGCCGCCGCGGTGGCCACGGTGGAGGCTGCCTGGCCCGAGGCCCTGAGCACGTTGCTGCCGAAGTACCGCTTGCCGGTGGTCCGGGACGCGATTTTGGCCGCGCTGGACGGAGGCCGGACCGCTGAGCAAGTTGCTGAGCGAGTGCGGCGGCGGTGGTGGGAGCACGGCTACGCCATGGACGCGGCCGAGGGCGGCAAGGGCATCGGCTCGGCGGTCGGCGTGGCCGTCGGCCTGGTCCGCCCGCCCACGGACTGCCCGGACTTGATGTGCGAGGACGGGACTGTCATCGACACCGGCCAGCCGTGCCGGACCTGTGCCCTGCGTCGGGAGGACCGCAAGGTCGCCCGCCGGCAGGGGCAGGTGCCCGGACCGCGCGGCGAGGGGGGTCCGGCCGCGGTCTGGTGGGAGTGCGCGGGCGAGGACTGCGACGCGACGGGCAAGGGCACCAGGCCCGAGGACGGGCTGTGCTGGAAGTGCCACGACCGGGCCGAGGCCGAGGTGATCGAGCGGGCGACGGCGGGCCTGCGGGCGCAGCGGGACGCGGAGTACGCCGCCGAGGCCGAGCGGGCCAGGGCGGCGATTCGATGGATGGCGATGCTGGAGATCGCCTACGCCGAGCACGCGGAGCGGGAAGCGGTCCGCGGCGCGGCCGTACGGGTCCGGCGGGCGGTCGAGGTCGAGGAGACCAGGCTGCTGCGCGAGCAGCTGGCCTCAGAGCACCCCGAACTGGCCGCCTACGCGCAACGCCCTGACGAACAAGCAGCAGCAGCCCCGTTCTAGCCGCTGTACGGCCAGCTGAGCGCCTGACAGCACGTTCCGGCCCCTCCGGTCGCGATGGTTTCTGATAGGCGCTCAGCGGGGCGTGTGGGGCTCGGCCCTGACATCTGACATGCCAGCACGGCGCTGAGCTGGTGCGGGGGACCAGTGCGTCGGGGGCTGACGGTGTCAGTGTCAGGGCCAGCCGGGGCGGTGCCTGGTAGCAGGGGGAAGCGTCGGGGGAACCATCGGGGGAACCTAAGGGGGGAAATGGAGGGGGAACCTAGAGGGGGAAGCATCGGGGGAAGGTGACTTCGGGGATGTTCTGCGTTTTGGCTGATCAGGTGCCGTTCTGCGGGTGGTGAGTTTCCGGACTTTCTCTTTGTGGGTGGGTATGTGGGTTGTTGTTTGTCGGGTTGTTCGTGGTGTTGGTAGGGGCTGTTTGGTTCTCGGCTCGGTGTGGGCGTGTCTCCGTGGCGTGACGTGATCACGAGAGCTGGAGGTACGGGTGCCGCGGTTAGCCGGGTTGTGAGTTGCGGGTGTTGGGGTCGTGTCGGTCATGCTGGTGGGTTGCGGTGGTGGGGCTGACTCCAAAGGTGGTGCGGTCGATGTGTGGCGGCACCACCACCTGGGGCCTCGGCGAGCACCCCGTCCGCCCCGGAGTACGGCAAGCGGAAGTCCCCGGCATGCGGGCACGGCTACGAGCGGACCAGCGCCCAAGGGCCGGGAGCCCGCTACCCGGTCGCCGCCACCAGTACCAGGGACGTGGTCTGGGAGGGCGGCGCGGGACAGACCAGCACCCTCACCACCACCCGCCAGAGCCGGACGAGCCTCGCGATCGGCGAGGTTCAAGTCCTCAACGTGCCCTGACCCGAAGGCGCGACGCGGACAGGCTCGGCAAGGCCGCTGTGCGCCTCTCTCGCGGCCTTGCGCTCCGACGGGGTGGAGAAGAGTGGAATGGCGCCTGCTGGTCCGTCAGATCGCTACGCAGGGGTTCGCCCTACTAGGGATCCGAGACCGGGAGTTGCCGGGTTCCGCGTGCTACTCGATGAGGCCCGTCTTCTCGCCCAGGAGGAGCGCGAGGGTCGTCGTGCCGGCGAACGTCGCGGCTGCCCAGACGATGGGCTCCGCCTGGCCGCTCGCGCGGGTGGCCGCGATGTAGGCGACGAGGCCGCCGACGACGCCGGTCATCACCGCCAGGAGCACGAAGAGCACCTTCGCCTTGGCGTCCTGGCGCCGCGGGCGGGCGATCTCACTGTTCATGTGTTCGATTCCACGGCTCGCAGCCGTTTCGGGCCGCTCTTCGCTGTGTACCGTCATGGATGGGCCCCCTTGGGGGTCTGGGGGGCCTGCTCGCCACGATCCGGGAAGATTCCGACGAGCAGGCCCCGACCTGTTTCCTCGGGCCGGGGTGGCCCGAGGACTGCTGCTGCGCAGCCGCCGAGACGCTCCCCATGCGGGTGAGTCCCCTCGGCGATGAACCGCTGTTTGCGGTCGGTCGATGGGTGCTCCCGTTGGGGGAGTGAGAGCGACAGTAGCCCCAGACGCACCGTCAGTTGGGCTGCTGACCTGGGCAGTTACCACCTGGTACCAAAAGGTGGGGACGCTATGCGTGCGCCCGTCCGCGCACGCGTAGGCGCGTGTGTGACCCAGTTCACTTCTTGCGTGTCATCCATTGCCTTTTGAGCGGCCGATTGGAGGGGTCCCTGCGCCGGAGCCGCCGGCGTTTCGGTTGAAGGTCGTACTTCCGGAACAGGGTCTTGCGTCGCATGTCCTGCTCCACGAGCCACTGGTCGTACTCGACGGGAGACAGCTCCTGTGGTGGCCGGTTCGCCTTCCCCCGCCTCACCGACGCGATCTCCCGCCGCCGGTGAGCCTGCGACAAAACACGACGAGTCGAGGCGAACCAGCGCTCAACGGTGGCCATCTCGTAGCCCGTGAGCTCGACGAACTCGGGGGCGTCGAGCTGCACCCTCATGGCCTTCCGAATCACAGACCGTGCTCTGGCCGAGATCAGCATCTCCTCCGCTTTCAGCTGGCTCCGCCGCGCCCGGATGCTGCTCAGCCTCTCCCTGGCCACCTCGATCTCGACCTTCTGTACCGCGGCTCGGTGCCTGGCCAACCACTTGGTGATCGTTTTCGGGGTGTAGCCGCAGATCTTGGCTACCTCCTCCGGGCTGATCCCGGCCGAAACGGCCTCAGCGACGCGCTTTCGAACCTCGCGTAGGTGCTTCTGGTCGGCTTCTCGGAAGCGCTTCCGACGTCGATGGAGGCGGATCAGGAACACCCGAACCTCCGGAGCGACCTCCTCGGGGGTCTTTCTGGGCAGACCCGGCCTTTTGATCATGGAACCCCCCTTCGAGAGCATCCTGCCAAGAGGCCCTTGTCCAGGGGCGGGAGAGGCCTTTTCCAGCACCGGGATAGGGCATCAGACGTGGGCCCGGCCGCCCCCTCGACGGTCGGCCCCCAGACCTCTCGCACTGCGCTGACCTGCGCTGGGGATAAAACTGGTGAGTCCCCTGGTGAGTTCACCAGTGTCGGAGGAGGTGTCGCACTCCGGCGATGGCGGCGACGGTGCCGGCGATGGTGACGGCTGCCGGGTCGGCCAAGCGGGGGGCGACCAGCGCGGTGATGCCGAGGCTGATGGCGCAGGCGACGGCGATGACGATGGCGAGTCCGTCCCGCTGCCGGCGCAGCTGGGCCAGCCGCTGGTCCGTCTCGGCGGCCTGGGCGGTGGTCTCGGTCGTCTGGGTCGTGGTGGTGGTCATGGTGGTGGTCCTTCTGTTGGGCCGGCACGGTGCCGGGCTGTGGGGTGGATCGGGGGCAACTGTGCGATCAGCGGGCGCCGGGGTCGAGTTCTCGCGAATTTCCGTTCCGTGCCTGGTCAGAGGCCCCTCAAGGTGACCGGCGGGCGGATTCGCGAACGCTTGACACGGAGTCGTGGCCGGAGCGGCCGGATCGCTGATCTGAGGTTGCGTGACTCGCATGCAAGGCGCGCAAGTCCCCTATACGAGTAGCTCGGACTTTTTTCTTCGGGAGCAGGTGAACTCGAATCCGAGCGGTATTCAATGGTTTTGGGCGAGGCTTTCTGAATTTGTTGGGGCGACGTTCTGAATTTCTCGAAGCTGTCTGACTATCCGTCAGTTAGGTGTGTTTTCGTGGTGGGTGGGGTGTTGGGGGAGGACCGGAGGGCGCGTGTGGTCCTGTGCCGCGCGTTCGCCTCCCGGAACACCCACGGGTGATAAGCCCAGTTCAGAGACCTGTAGACGACCCGTCAGGGCTGCTCAGAGCCCTCCTCGTTGAGTCCCGTGCCCGCTTCGCGGGCCGCTGGCAGCAGCGGAGGGGCCGGGCGGGGTGGGCACGAGACCGGCCTGGGGCAGGGGAGCGCAGCGACCAGGCCCCCGCGGCCGCGCAGCGGCCGGCCCAGGGCGAAGCGCAGCGAAGCCCACGTGGGAACCCGCGAAGCGGATTCCCACAGGTCAGAGAGCGAAGCGAACTGACCAGCCCCCGCGAAGCGGGGGCCCCGGCCGGCCCGACGGGCCGGCGCCCGAGCGCAGCGAGGGCGGTCTCTTCCCAGACGCGCAGCGTCTGGGGTCCCGCTCCGCGGGA
>NZ_JBVHZI010000032.1:0-18688 GCF_055574495.1 Streptomyces sp. NPDC029836
CTCGCCGACCGCTACCGCGCCGGAGTCGTCCTGGCCTCGCTGATCCTCTGGCTCCGCGAAACCAGTCCGTGATCATTTGTCAGACACTGCCTAGGGCGGTGACCCCGCCCGAACCTGACCCACCTTTCCCCCTGCGACGTCCGGCGGGCTGACCCGAGCCCGCCGGCTTTCCCTCCCATAAGGAGACGCGTGCACCCCACGCCCAGCCGTCGTACCACCGCGACCGGCGCTCTCATCGCCACGGCCGCCCTGCTCGCCGCAAGTGTCCAGACGGGCCCCGCCACCACCGCGGACGTCCCCTGGAGCAACGCCCCGAAGACCCAGCAGGGCACCTCGGCAAACCCCGGCAGGCTCCCCGCCGAACTCACCCCCGCCGCCCGCGCCGCGCTCATCAAGGCAGCGGACGCGGGCAAGGCCTCCACCGCCCGGTCCCTCGGGCTCGGGACGCAGGAGGACCTGGTCGTCCGGGACATCGTCCAGGACCGCGACGGCACCACCCACACCCGCTACGAGCGCACCTACGCCAGCCTGCCCGTCCTCGGCGGTGACCTAGAGCGTGTCTCTTTGATGGGTTGGTCGGTTGATCGGATGTGTCTGTCCGGTTGGTGATCAGTGATGCGATGTGGGACCGGATCGAGCCGTTCATGCCGGCCGATCCGGTCCGTGGACGACGGTGGGCTGACCACCGTCGGACCCTTGAGGCCATCGCGTGGAAGTACCGAACTTGCTCGCCCTGGCGCGACCTGCCCGATGAACTCGGATCATTTCAGACCGCTCACAAGCGCCTGATCAGGTGGGCTGTCGATGGCACTTGGGAACGGATCTTCGCCGCCGTCCTTGCCGCTGCGGACGCCGATGACGACTTGGATGGGACCGTCTCCGTGGACTCCACCGTCTGCCGGGCTCACCGGCATTCGGCCGGCGCCAGGAAAAGGGGGCTCCGGGTCGATCCGAACCCGCAGATCACGCACTCGGACGCTCTCGCGGCGGCTTGAGCACGAAGGTTCACCTGGCCAGTGACGGCCAGGCACGCCCGTTAGCCATTTACGTTACTGCGGGCCAGGCCGGTGATGCACCGGCCTTCGAGGCTGTCATGGCCAGGATCCGGGTGATGCGAAGCAGGGGCCTTGACCCCTGATTCTGAACACGTCTATGCGGCTTGGGCCAGGGTAGTTGCTGCTGGTTGGAGGGCGTTCTCGTAGGCGATCGGGGATCGCTGACCGAGGCGGGAGTGCCTGCGTCGGGTGTTGTATCGGGTCAGCCAGCGGAAGGCGTCAACCCTGGCCTCACGCTCGCTCGACCAGGCCTTCCGGCCCTTGAGCGTCTCCCTTTTGAAGGCGGCGTTGAAGCTTTCCGCAGCGGCGTTGTCCGCGCTGGACCCGATCGCGCCCATGCTCTGCCGAACCCCTGCTGACCTGCAGATTTCAGCAAAAGCCCTGCTCGTATATTGCGATCCGTGATCGGTGTGAATCATCGCTCCGGTCAGGCTTCCGCGTGTCCGCTCGGCGGCCGCGAGGGCGTCGATGACCAGCTCGGTGCGCATGTGATCGGCGATCGCCCACCCGGCCAGACGGCGTGAGGCAAGGTCGATGACAGTCGCAAGGTAAAGCGGCTTCGCGCCGCTGACCGGTAGGTATGTGATGTCGCCGACGTACTTCGTGTTCACCTCGGCCGCGGTGAAGTCACGTCCGATCAGATCCGGTGCCTTCGCCCCGGCCTGGTCCGCGACGGTGGTGCGGTGCCGGCGGCGCAACCGGACTCCCTCGAGTCCGATGGCCCGCATGATCCTGGCGACGCGCTTGTGGTTGACCGCCAGGCCACCCTCGTCGCGGAGTTCGGCGGTGATCCTGGGGGCTCCGTAGGTGCCGTCGGAGTCCTGGTGGATCTTGCGTATCCGGGCCGCGAGCCTGGCTTCGACGGTCTGCCGGGCCGCTCTTGCTGATGCGGTGCGGCGCCAGTAGTAGAAGCTTGAGCGGTGCAGGCCGAGGATGTCGCAGAGCCGCTTCACGCCGTGACGGCGCTGGTGATCTTCAACGAACTGGCAGCGGTTCACCAGCGCGTCTCCGTCGCGAAATACCGGGCCGCCTTGCGCAGGATGTCGCGGGCTTCCTCCAGCTCACGGATCCTCTTGCGTGCTACGGCCAGCTCCGCCTGAACGTCCTCACCGCCGGCCTGCGAGGCGGCCGGGTGTGTCGAGTGGGAACCGGGGCGGCGCCCGTCGGCGGCCCGGATCCAGTTCCGCAGCGTTTCGGTGTTCACCCCCAGATCACCGGCGACCGACTTGATCGTCGCTCCCGGCCTCGAGCGGTACAACGCGACCGCGTCCGCCTTGAACTCGGCGGGGTCATGCTTCATCCCCACGGGGACTCCGTTCTCCTGGACCATCAAGATCCAAGTGTCTCCGGTGTCCAAAACCCGGGGTCAAGGCCCGTTTCGGGCCTGCCCAGGACGCTGTCGGCGAGACGCGAGACGCTCGTCTTGAGCTTGCCCACCGCGTGGGTGTTCGCAGCGGCAGGCTTCCGGTAGTCACCGAGGACGCCCCGGATGATGCCGCCGGCACTGTGCGTGATTCCGGTAACCGGGCTTCCCGCGCCAGCCGTCTGGCAGACTGCCGCGCGAGGCGCTGCTGCGGCCGCCGGGGTAGCGGCAGCGGCGGGGATCTGGGCGGCGCCCACCGCCCCCATCGCTCCCAGAACCGGCAGCGCCATCTGGGCGGCCAGTCTCGCCCTCATCGCTTTCGTACGCTCCACTCGCATCCCTTTCACCGTCATTGCTACCAGGCTGAAGCTTGGGCCCCGTTCGGCGCGAACCGCTTTCGGCCCAAGCGGCGCCGCCAGAATGGGCGGCGCGCCGCATGGCAAACGCCAAATCCCCTTACCAGGACACGCCGGTGATCGTCTTGTCGGGCATCAGCTCTCAGAGGGCGATAGGTGCACTTTCGCGGTATTTGGATGCAGGACATCCGATAGCCGCTGAGCGATTGACCTGCGGATTCCGGCTCGATCCCGTCGAGCGCAGCCCCACCGAGCCCGCACCGCTGCGACCGCGCTGCCGATACGCCCGAAACTGCCGGGATTGGTGACGCCATCACGGCATCATCAACTACCGCAAGAGCGCACCTATCGCCCTCTCATGACAGCCGCAACGGCCCTGATCCCAGGTCCTGCCGATCAAACTTCGATGACACATGCCCAAAGTTCGCTGGCACAGGACACCCGTGGTCGGCCACCCCACACGCCGGCTGCCTCCGCAGCTGTCGGGCGCGACACATTACGTACGTAATATCGCGAGGCTCCTGGAGCGCTGCGCCGTACGGCCGTGCCCGGCGGGCCCGCACTCGACGCCGGGGGGAGGCTGACCCGGGGGCTGGCGATGCGGAGGAGGGCTCAGTGGTGCTGCGGCCGCCGGTGGAGCCGATGCTGGCGCAGGCCTCCGAAGCGATCCCGCCCGCCCTGGCACGCCGCGGGGGAGTGGCATATGAGCAGAAGTTATGGCTGGTGTGGGGTGCTGTCCGTTGTCCGCGGCTCGGCGCCGTGGCGGGTGGTGGGCTTGTGCAGCCCTGTCATTCGGCCCCTGCGCATTGTTTGACGCCTGCGATGTCGAGTAGCTGGTGCATGAGTGGTGCGGGGAGCGCGGGATTGCTGGCCGCTGTGCACGGCATGCGGTCGCTGCCCAGAAGTTCGACGAGCCGCGCGTGGGGAAGGCGTGGGTCGGAAGCCGCGTGGCAGCGGACGACGTCGTTCGGGTCGTGGGAGAGCCTCTCCACGAGTTCTGGTGTGGCCTGCGGGTCGGACAGGGCCGCGAGCCGCAGTCGGTAGTTCGAGTCGTCCGCGAAGCGGGCCAGGCCGGGCCGGGTGAAGTTCCGGCGGGCGGCCAGCATTCCCCAACTCAGCCCTTTCCAGTTGGCGTACATCTCGATGAGCAGTTCGTGCGGGGCGTGGTCGTTCTCGCAGAGCATCAGTCTGACGAAGTAGTCCTCGTCGGCGGCCAGCCGCTCGATTACGTCGGCGGGAAGCGCGGGTGCGCACGTGACGGCCCGGCGCAGCAGGACATGGCTGGAGGCCGAGATCTCGCGTAGCGCATCTGGGTCGCCGAAGCGTTCCTGCACCCAGGCCGGTGCCCCGTAGCGGCCTTCAGGCACGGTGTAGTCGATCGCGGACCGCTGCTCTTCGGACATGGCGCGCAGGGACAGGGCGAAGCGTATGGAGGGCTCCGGGTCGGTGGCCAGCGTGAGGGCGAGCGTCGTGGGGACGTGTGGATTCCAGACGGCTCCACGGCGCAGTGAACTGTCTTCGTGGGCGACGAGGTGGACGGCCAGGTCCGCGTCGACGGGCGCGCGGTGGGCGGCGTCCTCGCGCCGTCGTTCGTCCGGCTCCACGAGGAAGTCCGCGAGTGTCGTCGGCAGGGGCATGTCGATGTGGGCGGCGCGCTCGGCCGCCTCACGTACCCGGGGGTCGGAGTCGGCCTCGGCTGCGGCTCGGACCTCGGGGCGCAGCCGCGGCCAGCTCCAGGAGTCGATGGCGCGCGCCCGGACTCTGGGGTGGGGATCCTCGGCCAGTGACAGTCGTGTCTCGTCCGGTAGGCCGGGCAACTCGATGGCATGCATCCGTATCCGGGCCTCGGGGCTGGTGGCCAGTCGTACGGTCAACTCTGTCGGCAGTTGGACGTTGTACTCACGTGCAATCATCACGGAGAACCATCGGACTTCCGGGTCGGGATCCTCGGTCAGTACGGCGAGCCCGTCGGCCGGCAGGAACTGGTTCCGAGCGACGTCCTTACGGACGTCGGGGTTGGCATAAGTGACGGCGGCTTTTATGGCCGCACGAGGCAGCTGGCTGAACCGGAGCCAGCGTCGAACGCCGTCCGGCAGAGAGTCAAGCGTGAACACGCGCCGCAATATCTCCTCCGGCGCCGACCGGTTCGTGACGAGCCCCGCGATCCACTCCGTATGCAGAGAGGTGTCGGCTTCGAGCAGCCGCAGGGCCCGGTCGCGAGCCGCCTCCGTCGATTCCGAGACGCCGAAGGCGACCTGAGCCGTCTGATCATCTTTCTCTCCCATGCGTTGATCATCTCAACCTGCACGGGCCGGATCGACCCCCCCCAGGCCGCCCGAGCTTTCCCGGCTGGGGAACTGCGGCGGACGGTCATCTGACCGACGTCGGCCCAGGCGGTCAAGAGCTCTCAGGACGACAGCGGCGGCGGGGCGAAGCTACCCGCGACATGGCCCCGGCCGAACACGAGGACAGTTCACCAGCGCATAACAGAAGTTCGACGGGCACCGTGCCCTTGTCTTCACCCCGGCCGGGCCCGGCGGGCAGGTGGTGGTGCAGACCCGGCGCGGGTCGCTGATCAGGACCGATTCCCCGACCTGGTCGCGGCCGCCGAGCAGCTCCCCGACGGGCTGGTCCTCGACGGCGAACTGCTGGTGTGGGATCCGCAGGCGGGCCGGCTGTCGTTCGAGGCGCTGCAGCGCCGGGCTGCCGCCCGCGCCCTCACCGCCCCCGCCCTCGCCGCAGCCCTGCCCGCGTACTTCGTCGCCTTCGACCTTCTGCAGCAGGACGGCGTGGAAACGATCGGCCTGCCCTACGAGGAGCGCCGCCGACGCCTGGAGGTCCTCTTCGCGGCCCGCGCCCTGACCGCCCCCTGGACGCTCTGCCCCATGACCACCGATATCACCAAGGCCCGCGAGTGGCTGGACACGTGGACCGACGTCTCCGGCGTCGAGGGCCTGGTCATCAAGAACATGAACCAGCGCTACCTCCCCCACACCCGCGCCTGGACCAAGGTGCGCCGCAGGGACACCACCGAAGCGATCATCGGCGCCATCACCGGCACCCTCACCCGACCCCAACTCCTCATCCTCGGCCGCCACGACTCCACGGGCCGACTGCGTACAGTCGGCCGCACCGTTCCCCTGCGCCCGGACCAGGCCCGTCAGGTCGCCGAACACCTTACGCCCGCCGCCCCCGGCCATCCGTGGACCGGGGTCCGCTTCGCGTCCACGTGGGGATCTGGCGACGTTTTGGACGCCGTCCTCGTCCGGCCCGAGCAGGTGGCCGAGATCAGCGCGGACCGAGCCATCGACCGCGGCGGCGTCCACCGCCACCCGGTCCGCTTCAAGCGGCTGCGCCTGGACGTCACGGCGGGCGACGTGCCGTCGTTCGGGACCGGCTCAGCGGCGGCCGCCGGCTGATCCTGGGTAGCGGACCGGATCGGCGAAGATGCCGTTCCGTCGCCGACGGACGGTACGCGGGCACGGCGACGTCCACCTGGACCGTCCGCTGGCAGGCCCCGGCCCTCGGGGACGCCGGTGAGTTCACCGAAAGTCGGCGGACCGCGTTCACGGTCGACGTCCGCGAGGTGCAGGTTCTCGGAAGCCGCTGACCTGCACTGGGGAGGTTATCGGTGATGTTTTCGGTGAGGTTTTCGACAACCTCACCGGGCACTCGGTGAAGTCACCCGGGGGTCGGGCCGGTACCGAGAACGCGTCGGCCCGCGCCGCGGGCGGGCGGAGCGGTGACGGCCTGGACGTCGGCCGCCCGCTCGGCCGCGCGGGACGCCCTCCCGGGCGCGGGAAGGCTGCGGATCATCGGACTCGGGGCGGGGGCCGGTGCCGAGCCGGCTGTCCGATGACGGTGAACCTGGACTGTTTGTCACCGAAGTTGGATCACGGTGTGGCGGGTGGCTCAGGCGAGGGAGCCGACTGCGTCTGCGGCTTGCCAGCCACCGTCTTCTTCCGGGTTCGCGGATCCGCCGGCGAATGTGGCGGTGAAGCTTTTGCTGGAGGCGTCGGGGAACACGTCGCAGGTGGCGACGCCTTGGTTGTCGGTGTACGCCTCACAGAGCCGCCGGCCCTTGTCGTCGGTGAAGGTGATCCGCGCCGCCTCCACGGGCCGGCCGCCGAGGTCCCTGGTGGCGGTCAGAGCCTTCACCACGCCCGGGGTGCCCTGGGTGCGGAGGTCGCCCGCGGTCAGGGTGGGCCGAACGTTGCTGCCTTCGCGGTAGTCGCAGCGGGACTTTGCGGGGTCGGGGCCGCTGTTGGCCACGTAGAACAGGCGCTGCCCGTGGTGGCCCTTTGCGCAGGGCATGGCGTAGACGTGCTGGTGGGCGACGCATGCGATGTACCCGCTGCTGTCGTTGGGGTCGGGGTAGTTCCCGTCCTCGTTGTCAGAACAGTCGAAGTGGGCGGCTGTCACCGGGCCCCCCTCAGCCGGAGCGCCGCTTGCCCCGCTGGTGGCGGCCTGAGCGGGAACGGCAATGCCGACGAAGGCGGTCAGGGTGAGGGCCGATGCCGCGATCAGTTTCTTCATGACGTGATCAACGCCGCCCACCACGAACCGTCACTCACGTCCGATCCAACTTTGATGGCAAACGATCCAGATTCGATGACACGGGACAGCAGGTCGGCGCCGCTCCGGGCGCCCCGGCCGCGGGCCCGACTTGGCGTCACGCTGCCGGAGGGTAATGGACCGTCGCAGGTCAGCGCGTTGCAGGAACCTCCGCCGAAGCGGTGGCCCGGCACGCTGTCGGTCCCTCAGTCCCCCCTGTCAGTCGATCTTGACCGATTGCCAAGTGATCTTGAGTGGCGGCGGCCCCGGCCTGGTCGTGTCCGCGCCCCGGCCAGTGGGGTCTCAGCGGCGGGCCTTGGCGGCCTTGGGGGAGACGAGGCGCAGGCCGGTCCAGTCGGCGCTGACGCTGACAGAGGAGGTCTGCGCGAGGCCGGCGGTGGGAGCGGCTTCGGCGATGTCGGAGGGCTCGACGTACCCATCGCGGCCGGTCTTGGGCGCGAGTACCCAGATCGCCCCGTCGTTCGCCAGCTGGCCGGTCACGTCGACGAGCGCGTCCACCAGGTCGCCGTCGTCCTCACGCCACCACAGCAGAACCATGTCGACGACCTGTTCGGCGTTCTTGTCGAGGAGCTTGGTTCCGGTGCGCTCCTCCACCGAGGCCCGCAGCGTCTCGTCAGAGTCCTTGCCCCGCCCCAGCTCCTGGACCACCATGCCCGGTTCGACCCCGAGCCTGTCCGCCACACTCACCGTGCTTGTCATCTGAACACTCCCTCGCTTGATGTGGGCGACTGCCGGATCGCCGGAATCCATGGCCGGTCCGGCCCCGCTCCGCTCTCCGGCAGACATGGCGCGATCCTGTGGGCCACGTCGCCACCATCATGACGAACCCGGAACGTGCTCAAGCCGAAGACGGCACCGAAGGCCACGAACGAGTTACTCGGTCCTGTCAGCCGTTGCGCGCCGCCGCCTCGACACGCGTCCCGTCGCCAGGCGGCTCCCGGTCCAAGCGGAGACACCCTGCGCTGCTCCCGGGGTGCTCCGGCTCTGGCACGGTGGGCCCCTTGGCCGGTCAAGATCTCTTGGCAATCGGTTAAGATCACCTGCCAAGAGGACACTCGGCGACCGCTGGATCGTCCTCGTCGGTGATGACCCCCGCCGCCTGCAATCTCTCGCGACGCCAGCAGCAGATCGACCTTGACCTGCGGCGGTCCAACTTCGCTGTCACGAACTGCGTTCGGTCCATCTTCGGTGGCAATCGGTCCATGATCGCCGTCACAGGACACCGGCGACGCGTGCTGCTCATCGGTCCATTCTCCCGGCTTGGTTGGCGTCACGTGAAGGCGTCACGCGGTGACGCCTTCTGAACGGGAGAGTCGTTGGCGGTACGCGCGGGTTCGGCATCGTGGCGAGCAGTACACGGCGTCCACCCGCTTGCGGTTCCCGCCCGTGACCTCACCGACGACCCACCGGCCATTGCAGATCGGGCATCGAACCTTCGGCCGGTGGTACGGGCGGCCCTCTCGTAGCGCGGCGGCGAACTGGACATTGCTCCGCCACCACTCCTCGCGCTCCCTCTTCCAGCGCCATGCCTTCGTACGGCAGGTAGCCGAGCAGTACCGGCGTGATCGGCGGCTGCCCTCGGGCAGGGCGGCACCGCATTGACTGCATTGGGGGACGATCTTCCTCGGTACGGTTCCAGGATCCTCCCGGTTGTCCTCCCCGATCAGGACCCCGACCGCGGTGAGTGCGGGCGGCATGCCGGTTACGGGTTACCGGTTACAGCCCCCCGCGTGTGTGGGTTCGCGCTGCTCAGGGCGGGCCGGGGGCGGCTTCCTCGGCTTGTAACCGGTAACTCGTAACCGGGTGGGTGGACACACAACGGGGGTGGTTCCCGGGGTTCGCACGGGCGGCCCGAGGCGTGTCCGGGCTCCGGCCCGGTCGTTGGAGAAGCCGGGATACCGCCCGGAGCCTTCACGGTTCCCCCACCCGGCGCCGGGGCGGCCGTGTGGTCCCGACACCCCACACCCTTCGCGTCCTGATCTGCGCCCGGGGGAGTGGTTTCCGCAGTGAACCGGTTCTCTGCCGGTCCGTGAAGTGATGAAGACGAGGGAGCCGGCATGGTCACCGTGAACGTTCGCTACATCCCGCCGGGACGGATGGGGTCCGATGGGGTGTGTCTGACGTTGCATGCCGTCGAAGGGGCTCGTATCGAACTCCGGCTGGACGCTGAAGAAGCCCACAGGGATGAGTCCCTGGATGAGCCCGAGGAAATCCGCTACACGATCGCCCAGGCCTGCGACGCGGGCATCATCCGCAAGAAGGCCGGCACGGCTCGCCAGTTCAAGTCCGCCTGGATCGCAGCGGGCAAGCCCTTCCCGTCGGGAAGAATTATCAAGGGTGTGGCCCACTACACCCGCGAGGAACTCGAATCGGTCTTCCCGGAGCCGGCGCCTGCTTGAGCCGGCGGCAGTAGGCCCGGCTCGGGTGGGGCTCGCCCGGCGAAGGCCTCCGGGCCAGCCCGAGGGCGGCCGGGGCGTACGTGGTCGGGATGCCGATGTGGATGTGGGTGACCCGGGGCCCGACGACGTTCGGCCCGAACACGGCGTCGGCCTCGGCGGGCGGCGTCACGGTCACCGCGACGGCCACCGTGTCGTCCATCGCGTGGGCGATGGGCGACGGCACCACGATCACCTGTACCGGCCCCGGCACCCCCTATGACGCCTCACGGGGCAAGACCATGTCGCCCGACTGCGGCCACATGTACAAGATGCCGTCATCCGTCGCCGGCGGACGGTACGCGGGCACGGCGACGTCCACCTGGACCGTCCGCTGGCAGGCCCCGGCCCTCGGGGACGCCGGTGAGTTCACCGAAGGCCGGCGGACCGCGTTCACGGTCGACGTCGGCGAGGTGCAGGTTCTCGGAGCCCGCTGACCTGGACCGGGGAGGTTATCGGTGACGTTATCGGTGATGTTTTCGGCAACCTCACCGGGCACTCGGTGAAGTCACCGCGGGGGTCGGGCCGGTACCCAGGACACGGCGGCCGGTGCCGCGGGCGGCGGGAGCGGTGACGGCCTGGACGTCGGCCGGCCCCTCGGCGGCGAGCCGGGCGCGCGGAACGTCATCCCGGGCGCGGGACGGCTGCGGATCGTCGGACTCGGGGCCGGTACCGAGCCGGCGACGCGTGGTGTTCACCCGGGTCATTCTCCCGGCCCCCGACCCCGACCGGCGGTGAGGACGGGCGGCCGGCGCGAGTTACCGGTTACCGGTTACAGCCCCCGCGTGTGCGGGTTCGCGCTGCTCAGGGGCTGGGGCGGGGTTCTCCCGGCCGGTAACCGGTAACCCGCCGGCGGGACTGGTGTGACTCGCAGCGATATCTGTCACCGAGCAGGGGATCTGACCGGGTCCTCTCGGTCGAGTTCGCAGCGATAGCCGTCACCAGTTGCTCGGGCTAGTTGTCACAGGGTTCGTGTTCGCAGTCGGGTTGTCACCAATCGAAGGAATCCACCAGTACGCGACAGCACGCGACCGCGAGTGGCGACCTGCACCGTGAGCCGGGACGCGACGATCGACGCTGAAGCGCTACTTGATCAAGTGGAAGTCGGGATGCTGCAGCCAGGCTTCCAGAAACTCCACGTCTCCCACATGTCGAAGCCGCCGGCCCCCACCGCCGGTGTCATAAGAGACCTCCGTAAGCCTTCCCGGGAGGGCTGACGCCAGTGCTCTCGCCCGGGTCAGGACTGCCTCGTTGCTCGCGTCCTCTCCCGTGGTGCGGTGACCACCCAAGAGGCCGTCGAAATCGACCAGCACATCGAGGCGGCGGGTGAGAGCGAGCGTCAGGTGCCCGAGCAGCACGTGGTTTACCGGACCCGAGCAGCCGGCGCCGACTATCAGCCCCTGCACTGGTGGCCGCGAGAAGGCCGAGTAGTCCTCGTCCTCGGCAGGCATCTTCTCGTCCTTCGACAGGAAGAACACACCGACGTCGGCCGGGTCGAAGGCCCGGAGGCCCAGGGCCGAAGTGTCTCGCACCCAGAAGTCCACGTCGCCGCCGGCCTTGGCCTCCACGGGTTCACAGAAGGTCTCCAACCACGGGACCACATCGGCCAGGATGTCCGCGAACCCGCGTGGTTCGAAGAGCCACAGTCCAATTGCCGGTCCCGACATACCGCCCCCAGAGCCTCGTGGCCCAAGTGTCACTGGGACCCGGTTCTACCAGGTCCCGACGGCAGACGTCTGATCGTTGTTGGCCACAGCCCAAGCTCAAGATCGATTCCAGTGCTGGAGCGCTCCGGTTCCGACAAGCATGACCTGGTTCAGCTAGCCCGTTGTCCTGTCGCATTCCAGTTGCCAGGTCGTGCGGTTCTGACCTGCAGGGCTGCCAGACGGTCCGGTAATGCGGTCCGGTGTCATTCTCGGACGAGTTGGCCTTCTCGGAAGGAATCGCGCGGCGGGGATCCGATTCCCGGGCACTCGGCGCCCAGACATAGCTGTGGACCGGTCACCCCGCGGCCGGGCGACGAGGCTGGTCGCGGTGAGCGCGCCAGGCGGCGAGCGCTTCGGCACGGCTGCCGGCCGGATGCTCGGCATGCCAGTCACGCAGAAAGCGGTTGAGCTCAAACTGCGAGCCGATCTCCTGAAGTTGGACAGCGGCCTGGCGCGTGGCGTGCCAGTGGGCGATGGCATCTGCCAGGGTGCGCCCTGCACCTTCGGCTACAAATGTCCGCATGTAGGCGTCGAAGTGGAAGCCCTGGCCGATCTCGCGGCGGAAGTACTCACGCAGCACCTGACTGCACCGCTGGCCCTCGGGAATCACGGTGAACCCGTTCACTGGTGCGGCGAGCTGGCGGCCGGCGCTGCGCGCCCGGGGCGGTGCGGCCAGCGGGGCGACGCCTTCCAATGCGGCCCGTAGCCGGTCCGTCAGTGCCGCCTTCCCACCGCCCCGCGGCACGCCGAGCTCGCGGGCAAGCACGGTCAGCTCGGCCAGCGTCCAGTACCAGCGGGACAACTCGTCCCCGCTCAACGCCGCACTCAGCTCTGGTCGCGTCTCAGCACCCGTATTCGAACTCATGTCCCCATGATAGGAGAGGTGGTACGCCCGGCGTTCGACGAGACGAACCGGCGGCCCACCGCGACGCGGTGAGAATCTGGCGACTCGGATGAGACCGAGTGGGAATCCGCCAGCTGCACTGGGACAGGACACCCGTCACGGCTCACCACTCGACGGCTACGGACGGCTGGTGACAGAAATCCCTGCGAAGTGACAGTTATCGCTGCGAGTCACAACTGGGCAAGCCTCGCCGGGCCGCGCTGCTCGGGGTTGCACCGGAGGGGGGCTCCACAGTTGCTTGGAGAGGTGCTCTGGGCGGGGGACCGGGAGTGTGACCGGAGGTGGGACCCCCCAAAGTCGATGATCTTCCATCACCGCAGTTCAGGGGCCGTGGGCAAGCCCCTTTCGTAAAACGACACCTCTTTGTACGCGTGAGCCGGACGAAGAGGTTGATCCGGTGGGACCGGTCGGGGCGGCCCGCCCGGCGGCGGATCCGTCCGCATCCCCCGCGTCCGCCAGGAGTCGCTCAGGAACCGGTCCTGACCCCGTTGTTCGCAACGGGCCCCACCGGAACGGTCTGTGGTGGGAGCGTGGCGGGATGGAACGTGGGATGAAGTCGCGGGTGTACGGGTCGGGGCCGGGGGAGCCGGCGGGGCCGACGGCCGGGCACGAGTACGTCGACCTGGTCGGCGGCCCGCTCGATGGGCAGCTGCTCGACGTGACCGGCTGGACGGCTGCGGATCGGGCGGGAGGCGCGCTCCTGATCGCCGATCTCGGCCTGTACGGGCCGGGAGGCCGCGCCGACTACGCCCCCGACGACGATGCCGCCGGCGGCCCGTTCCGGTGGCGCGGCGACACGGCCTGAACCCCCGCCTCCTTGCTCGACGGAGGGGGGAAGCATCGGGGGAACCATGGGGGGAAATAGAGGGGGAACCTAGAGGGGGAAGCATGGGGGAAGGTGACTCTGGTGATGTTCCGCGTTGTGGCTGGTCAGGTGCCGTTCTGCGGGTGGTGAGTTTCCGGACTTTCTCTTTATGGGTTCTTGTGGGTAGTTGATTGGTTTCTGGTTGCTGGGTTGCTCGTGGGTGTTGGTCGGGTTGTCTGGTTCTCGGTTGGGTGTTCGGTCATGCCTGCTGCCTGTGTTGAAGTCCCTGCCGTTGCTGCCCGCAGGTGATCCCTTGGCTGTGTTGAGTTCCTGAGTCCCTGAGTCCCTGAGTTCTTGAGCCCGTGAGTTCCTGGCGGTTGTGCCCGCAGGTGGCCGTGTACGGGTCTCTGATGGTTGTGCCTGGGTAGGTTCGGGTTCAGTCCGTGCCGACATGGGTGTGCGGGTCAGGACCGGTGCCCAGAGCGCTCTGGTGCAGTACGACCGGACCGACTTCGGCCCCGCTGCATCACGGTGCAGCGGGGCCTTGTCGTTCGGGTGCGGGTGGATGAAGGGGTTCACGTTCAACCCTCGCGTGTCCCGGCCGGCAATCCGGGCGGGCGCGGGGAGTCCGGGCGGGGCGGCACTCTCGACGCGTCGGGGGGCGTGCCGCCCGCACTCCCACGGTACGCCCGCCAAGCCCGGTGGAGCCCGCCCTCTTACACCTGGTCCAGCCGTCATTCAATAGCCGCCGCACGGCTTTGAGCTGCGAAGACATCGGCCGCCTTTTATTGAATGGGCCCGCGTGCGGTGATCAGGTGAGGACGTCGCCCGGCGGGTTGCGTAGCTAACCCCCGCCCGTCGCACCCTGCTGTCCGACCGGCCCGGGACGCGAAGCCGCCCCGGCCGGTCCACGCTCCGCCCCCACCGCATGCCGAGACCTTGGCATGCCCGACGAAGGGAACACCGTGTCCTCGCTCGCCCTGGCCGTCCTGCTGCTTCTGGTCCTCGTGACGCTGCTCCTGGCGGGCTGCGTCGGCTACGTCGCCCACCGCCACCCGACCCTGGCCGTGCCGATCACGGCGGCCGGGATGGCCGTCGCCCTGGTCGTCGCCTGCCTCGGTCTCATCGCAGCTCGCTGAAAGAGCGTTTTGTCCTGGGGTAGGTGTTTGGAAACCCACGGGGCGACGGGGAGCCGTGGCTGTCCTGCAGGTTCAATGTGGGCGTGGATGACGCGTTGTGGAGCAGGCTGTCGCCTGAGGTGCGAGTAGAGCTGGATGAACTGATCACCGCTGGGTGCACTGTGCAGGCCGTCAGGGTGATGCGTGGGCACGTCGGTCCGACGAGGCTCGGTCTCTGGGGATGCCTTGGGGCACTGCAGGACCGCGCCGATGTGCTGGAGGTGTCGGGGCCGCTCAGGAGCCGCGCCAGTTCGGAATGACTTCGCGGGTGAGACGGCGGCTCATTAGGCCGATCATCGCCCGCTTGATCATGGCTCCGGAGCGGTGGGGGTGGGTTTCGTAGTCGCGGGCGAGGCGTCGGTGGTGCATGAGCCAGCCGACCGTCTCTCCACGACCGAGCGGTGCGGGATGACCTTGAAGCCTTTTCTGGGCGGGGTCGCGGTAGGTGACTGGTTGCCAGAGGGCCGCCAGAAGGACGAATAGCCCGCCTGAAGATGAACCGCCCGCTCCGCACGAAGCGCGGGCTCCAGCGATCCGATGGGGAAACCTTGACCACCATCGCCCCGAAGGGGGTCAAGGGCTTGCCCACCTTCCGAATGCCGGGTGGGCAAGCCTTAGGCCTGCCTGGGCAAGCCCCCCGCGCCCAGGCTTGCCCACCCCGGCGTCAGGGGCCGGTCGCCGCCCACTCGACGCCGAGCTCGGCGAGCGCGGCCAGCTGCTCCGGGGCCAGCCGCTCCCGCCGCTGCTTCTGGTTCACGACCCAGACCCCGGTCCGGTGCGAGGTCCCGTCGGGGAGCTCCTCGACGTGACCACGCCCCGGAACGCCCCCGCCCTCGCCCTCGCGTTTCCGGTACTGCGCGAGGGCCTGAATGCCCGTCTGGAACGCGGCCGCGCCGCGCCCGGCCGGGACGGCCCCGGCCGTCTTCGCGGGCGTCTGACGGGCCCGTGGGGCTTTCTTCACGCCGAGCTCGGTGAGTCGGGCCCGCTGTCCCTCGGTGAGCCGGTCCCAGTCGCGGCGTTGGGTGGTGAGCCAGCGGCCGACGTCCTGGCCGTGTCGAGTCACCCCCGGGACGATCGCGGACAGCCGGGCCCCCTCGGCCAGGAGTTGGGCGAGGTAGGCGTGGTGGCGTTGCCAGTCGACGGTCCAGCCGCGTTCGGCGGGGTTCCAGTCCTCGTCGATCGCGGCCAGCGCCGCGGCTCGGCGTTCGGCCCGTACGGGGTCCTTGCCGAGTCCGCCGGGCCGGCGGACGTTGGTGAGCCACTGCCCGACCGCGACGTCCAGGGCGGTCGCGTGCCGCGGCGCGGCGAGCGTCCCGTGGAGTTCGTGGTAGGCCCGCGCGGCGCCCAGGTTCCGCTCGAAGCCGGCGTCGGCGGTGTCCCACACGATCCCCAGGGCCTCCAGCTCGGCCGCCCGTTCCCCGGACATCTGTCCGGCCCGGAGCGCGCGCCGCTGGTCGGAGAGCCAGCGTCCGAGGGGGTAGGCGCCCTCGATGTGGTCGTACGGGACCTCCAGCCCACCTTCGCGCTCCTGGTACCGCAGGGCGGCTTCCAGACCCCTCCTCCAGTCCTGGCGTTCGGTGTTCAGGACCTGATAGTTGATCCACTTCGCGATCAACGCGGGATCACGCGGAGCGGCGAACCGGAGCAGCAGCCGTGATTCCTCCTCGCCGTCGGCAGGCGGTTTGCCGATCGTGGGCGACGGCTGAACCACACGCTTCTGATTCTCCTGGGGAATGGCCAGCATTTCGACCGCGCGTTCATCGTGCGCCCGAAGTCCATTCAGGACCCGAATCAGCGGCCCGTACGATTTCGACGTGAGAATGTCCTCGGGATCCTCATCGTGCCGCAGGAAAACAGGCACGATCAACGTGGCCATTTTCCCCTCCCCGGGCTTTTGCCGCAGCGCCCGGCCGATGGCCTGGACGATGTCGACAGCGGACCCCTTGGGGTCGATGAGGGCGACGGAGTCCACGGCCCGGATGTCGACTCCTTCACCCAGGACCCGACAGTTCGCGAGGATCGCGCGGCCGGCGCGGCGGCCGAAGTCGGCGAGGACGGCGGATCGGTGCTCCATCTCGTGCTCCCCGCGCAGCCACCCCGTCCACACGCTCTCGGGATGCCGGCCGGGATCGGTGGCGTGCAGCCGGCGCGCCACCCGATCCAACCCCTCGGCGAAGGCCTGCGCCTCGACCGTCCGGTGATGGAACGTGATCGTGGTCTTCAGGTCGTGCTCGGCCATGGTCTCCAGCAGGGTCGTCTGGACGGCCGCGAGCCGCTCACCCCGCAGCCGCTCCTCGTAGCGTTCCTCGCCGTAGAGCCGCTGCGGGGTCACCACGGGGTCGGTGAGCTCGGCGACCACGATCTGATACCGGGCCAGCAGCCCCCGGGAGATCGCGTCCGCGAGCGACAGTTCGTAGACCACCGGCCCGAACACTCGCGCGTCGTCCATTGAGCAAGCCATTTCCTGGGGCAGACGGTCGCATCGATGCCTCGGGACGTACGTCCGCCCCTCGGCCTCCGCCTCCTCGCGCCGTGCCTCCTCGACCTGCCGGCGCTCCTCGTCGGCCCGCCGCCGCTCCAGCTCCTGCGCCGGGGTCCGGGGTGGACGCTCCATCCAGATCCTCGGGGTGGCGGTCATGTACAGCCGGCGCCGCGCGGGGATCACCTCCTGGCGGTGCACGTCCGCCCATGCCTTCCCCGCCGACCCGGACGTCCGGTGCGCCTCGTCCACCACCACGAGGTCGAAGGGCTCCATCGGCAACCCGTACTCCCCGCCGAACGTCTCGGCGATCACCCCGAGGGAGGAATAGGTGGCGTAGACGGTGACCTGCCCGTGGCCGTGCCAGAGTCCGAGCTGGGGCGCCGACGTCGTCGCGCGCACGCCCAGGGCCCACAGGGTGGGGTCGTCCTCCAGCGAGCACACCGCGGCCGCGGGCCCGTTGTGGCCGGCAAGCCGCCACTCCCGGGCCGTCTGCGTGAGCAGATCCAGCGTCGGCAGCAACACCAAGACCCGCCCGTGCCGGGCCAGACGAAGCGCCGCCGCAGCCGCGATGAACGTCTTCCCGGTCCCGCATGCCGCCACCACCGTGGCCCGTAGACCAACCTCCGGAATTCGTTTCCCGGGCGGAATTTCGAGCCCTCTGACAATCGCCTCCACGGCTTCTTCCTGGTGAGGGTGAAGTACGATGTCACCAGTCGTCTGCATTTTGGTACCCTCGGGATTTCGAAGCGGGCTCCGGCCTACGGGAGGGGCCAAGATCTCGGGATTTTACACAGTAGATAATCCTGTGATGCATACTTGCGACTGTACTGGATGCCGCTCGCCCAGAGGGATCCTTCCGGCCAGACGAACATGAGTAAGGGGCGCCACCATGCATGACCCGCGAGCCGAGACCGAGTACCTGTCGTCCGACTTCGGGGTCACGATGGTGGGGTCGTCCTTCCACAATGACTGGTCCTCGAACGCCGCGACTGCCAGTGACCACATCGCGGCACTTTGGGGGCCGGAGGGTGATCCGGGCTGGTTGCTTCTGATCATTGAGGACATCCTGCGTCTGCGAGATTCCGGACTCACCGGGAAGGAACTCAATCTGCTGTGGAGAACCACCGATGGTGGTCCGATGGGCGGGTCCCCGGAGATCCGCGGCAACGAGCGTGAGTGGCTGGACGAGATGCTGTCGGTTGTGGCCCCGGCCGCACGGAGACGAGGGGCGCCGCCAGCCTCCTGTTCGGCATATACCGAGTGCGTTCCGGATGGCAGGAGTCCCTCAGCCATGGAACATCGACGACTGACGGCAGAGGTGGTGGAACTCATTGGCTTGCTCGACCAGGACGGGAACTACGCCCCTCTGGCAGTCACTCAGGAGGCCTTGAGGCGGTGCGCCGAGTCGGTATGCGCCGAGTTGGCCTTCCGGTTCCTGCTCAGGGCCGCCGCCGGGGAGTTCCTTTCGGGTTTGACCCCGGAACTGCACAGGCGGGTGAAACGCCTGAGCAGGGAGTTTGGTCACGGCCCATATGTGGTGGAGATGGATCACCTCCTGCAGTGAGCCGACGGTGTCCTGGCGGCGAAGCCGGAAGGACCGGGGTGGGGGAGCGGAGCGGACCCACCGGGCCGTAGGCCCGGAACCCCGTGAAACGGGGTCACCCGTGCCCGCGTAGCGGGCCATTCGGGCGAAGCCCGAACCTGTCCGGAGCGGAGCTCCGGACACCCGGCCCGACGGGCCGTCCTTGGTCGGGGCGCAGCCCCGAGCGCCGAGCGCAGTGAGGCGTTTCTCTCCTACGCGCGCAGCGCGTAGGGACCCGCTCCGCGGG
>NZ_JBVHZI010000033.1:0-12252 GCF_055574495.1 Streptomyces sp. NPDC029836
ACCGAGTGACCCACGTCTCACCCATGCGGCCTCTTTGGGTTGCCTGCCGTTCAGCCACCTGCTACTGAACTTGATCGGGCGGTGTCGGTTGATTGCCTGACAGCTGAGGGGTGAGTCCGGTAGGTCTGTGCGGGTGAACGCCTCCATGCCGAACCAGACCACCTCCGGGGACGGCGAGTCCACCTCCGTCGCCGATACGTTGAAGAACTTGTTCAAAAGGAACAAGCGAATCATCATCATCGGCGGCAATGCAGCCCTCGTCGTCGCGGCCGGCGTGTTCATCAGTCTCGCCAAGGAGCAGGACCTCACCGAGGGCACCGAGGACTTCGTACCGTTCCCCGATCCCGTACCCAGGGACCGGAAACGCCAGTCCCCTTCTCTGTACACGGTGAGGGAGCACCAACGGAGAACCAAGGACGGGACCATCACCATTCCGCCTTACGTCCGGGGTGGCTCCACGGCCTGAAGCCGAATGCGCTCCCACCCGGCCCAAACGGCGTCAGTCAGGCCGACACCCCGACATACCCTGGCTCGCGCCCCGGAAGCCACTCTGCAAGCCAGCCAGCCCACCGGCCATGGGTCCTATGGTTCGACAACCACAGACGGGAGCCAGACATTGGCGTTTCAAGGCAAGAACAAGCGCACCCAGCAGCAGTTCCCTTCTCCGGAGGAGCTCTACCTCAGCGGCACGCTGCCTCGGACTACCGCAGCGGTCGACGCACTCTGGGTGCACCAAGGGGATGTCATCCGCGCGTACGCCGAGCGCCATCTCGAGACGGCTGACCTCGCGCTCGAACTCCCTACGGGAACCGGCAAGACGATTCCCGGGCTCCTGCTTGCTGAGTGGGTGCGTCGGAGAAGCGAAGGCCCTGTCATCTATGCGACTCCGACCAAGCAGCTGGCGCGGCAGGTACTTGCGGCGGCACGCCGCGAGGGTGTGCCCAGTCACCTGCTCATCGGAGGCCACAGGAGCTGGGACCTCGTCGAAGAGAGTGCTGTGGCAGGAGCCGAAGCCATCGGCATCACCACCTATAGCGCAATCTTCAACAGCAGACCAAAACTTCCAGAGCCGCGCCTGATCGTCCTGGACGATGCGCATGCCGGCGAGCAGTTCGTCGGCGCGGAATACGGTGTCACCATCCACCGCCACAGGGACGGCGAAGCTTACGAAGCGGTCCTCGGCGCACTGGCCCCGTTCCTATCTGGGCTGCTGCTCCAGCGACTCCGGGGGGAGCCGGACCCCGGCGCACACCACCAGGTTCGACTGCTCCTTCCTGCCATCAACCCAATGGTGCTCTCGAAGCTCGATGCTGTGCTTGCGGCACTTCCGGAGCCGTATAAGTTCCAATTCGCGATGATCCGGGCGGGCTTGGCCTCGTGCTGCGTGTACCTGTCGTACGGCGGGATACAGATCCGTCCGATGATGCCGCCGACGTTCGAGAATCGGATCTTCTCGCGCGCCGGGCAGCGAATCTATCTCTCGGCAACCCTCGGGGCCGGAGGTGACCTAGAGCGAGCGTTCGGTCGTGCTCAGATCGACAGGATGCCGCTGCCCACCAAGACTCCACCGCGCTCCGGCCGTCGACTCTTCGTGTTTCCCGACCTAGCAGCGGGTGGGGATGCTCTCGGTCTGGCTCGGCGGATCGTCGGAGTCACCAACAAGGCTCTGGTGTTGAGCCAAGAGACGTTGGCGAAGACGGAGGCTCTTGCATCGGTACTCGCAGCCGACGGCGTGCCGGTTCTGGGGCGGGACGACGTCGAGCAGGGACTCGACGTATTCGCTAAGGCGCCAACGGGGGTGCTCGGACTGGCGAACCGCTACGACGGCTTGGACCTTCCAGGCGAAGCGTGCCGGATTGTGGTGCTCGGTGGGAAACCGGACGCGGTCGGTCTGCAGGAGAAGTTCCTCAGCCAACGGGCTGAAGCGAACGCCGCGCTTGCCGAGCGCCTACGCACACGCATCGTCCAGGGAGCCGGTCGGTGTACCCGCGGCCCCAACGACTATGCAGTCGTCGTGGTGCTCGGATCAGACATCACGAGGTACTTCAGTCGCCCTGAGAACCGTGCAGCGCTTGAGCCCGAGTTGCAGGCGGAGGTGGAGTTCGGCTGGCAGAACAGTCGCGGTGCCGATCCGAACGAGGTCATCGAGAACGTTGAGATGTTCCTCGAGCACGAGAGTGCCTGGCGGGAAGACGGCGAACCTCTGGTGGCGGAGTTCCGGCAGGACGCGCTGAAGGTCGAGTCGCCCGGTGCGGACGCGCTGGGCAACTCGGCCGGCCCCGAGGTCGACGCCTGCCACCTGGCCTTCCAAGGCGAGTTGGTCGCAGCGAGCGAGCAGCTTCAGGAGGCAGCGCGACGTGTCGGTGCTGGCGGTGAGAGCACCCGCGGCTATCGGGGCCTTCTGCTGTATCTATCGGGTGTCTGGCTGCATCTCGGAGCGGAGGATGAGATCCAGCAAGCACGTGCGCGGGAGCTCGTGCGCCAGGCGGCTGCCGCGTCAGACGTACGTGGAATCTGGCTCAAGGAGATGCCGGAGCTTCCCGGAACCGAGGAAGTCCCCCTCACAAGCATGGACGTGGTCAGCGTGAACGCGATCGCGACGCGTCTCAGGGGACGCCTCCGCCCGAATCGCGTCGCGGATGCTCTACAGAAGATGCGTGAGGCGCTGGCCCAAGATGACTCAACGATCTACGAGGGAGGGCTTACGGCCCTCGGCTCGTTTCTCGGCGCTGAGGCATCCAAGCCCAAGGGACAGGGGCGATGTGACTCGGCCTGGGTATGGGGTACCGCAATTTGGATGACCATCGAAGCTAAGTCCGAACAGCACTCCGACGGCCTGCTGCCACTCCATGACATCCGACAAGCCAACACCCAGCTCGACCAGCTGGCGGCCGACCGCACCATGGATCACCCGCCCGCTGGCAGTCCAGCGATCATCGTGTCCAACCGCCTCGCCGTCGATCCGCAGCATGCCCCGGCCGCCAACGCGAACGTCTACCTCGCCTCGACCGAGACCATCGAACAGATCGCCGGCGACATCTCCACCGTATGGAGCGATCTACTCACCAGCGCCACAGGCATCCAGGCAGACCAGACGCTGCGACAGTACGTCCGGTCAACAATGACAGAACACGGGTGTCTGCCGAGTCAGGTCATCAACCGCCTGACGCAGAACCGGATCCGTCCGGGCGATTGAGAGACAGTTCGCCGCTGAGCAGGCGGGCCATAGCAGTGAGTGTCATCGGCATCACTGCGGGTCTGGGGTGATCGGTTTCAGAACCAGCCGTGAGCTACGACGGCCGTGGATCCTGCAACACGTGCAGGGGATCCACGGCCACCGTCGCCCAGCTGGCGCTGGACATCATCACGGGCGTGAAATGAGGTCGGCTAGGTCGTTGATCTGCTTCTGCACGGCGGCCACGGCAGCCCGGAGATCGTCGTCAGCGACGGCGACCAGGTCATCAGGATCAATGGACTCGATGCTCTTCACCGTCGTAGTGATCGCCTTGGTGAAACGTGTCCTCTGCTCCCGAATCGAAATTTCCGGGTCCGCGGTGACCGTCTCGGCAATGAGCGCCTGAACCGCTTCATACGCCTCGGCGACCGCTTCTGGAGTGGCCTTCTCGTCCTGGACAACCGCCACGTAGCTAGCGGCCTTCGCCTTGGCTTGAGCAGGCAGGTCAACCGCTAGACCAGCGGAAGACTTGGCCTTGCCGTCATGAGCGACCCGCCGAAGCCGCCTCCTACGAGCTCGGGCGCCCGCTGACGGAGATGGGCTCCACCGCCCGCGGCGCGGGCTCCAGCGGGGCCACCCACCCCATGGCCGTCAACGAAACCGTCATCGCGATGCTCCGGCCCAAGCCCGACCTGAAGCTGCTCACCGCGGAGCCGGCCGAAGCCCAGGCGGCCGCCCAGGCCGCCGTCGACGCGACCCCCGGCGTCGGGACGATCGCCTCGTACGCGACGGAGGTCCCGCTGCCGGCCACCGGCACCTGGGGTGCTCCGGGGAAGGGCGGAGCCCAGGCCGACATCGTGCTCACTGCCCCGCAGGATGGGATCCCGCTGTTGTTCATCGAGGTCGACAACTGCCACGAGACCGCCGAGGAGATCGCGGCGAAGCTTGCGAAGTACCACCGGTTCTTCAAGCGAACGATCAAGGACACCGACGGCAAGGACAAGCCGGTGTGGCGCACTCGCTGGCTCGCCCGCGCCGTCGACTACGGCGAGGCCCCGCACCCGCCCGTCCTGATCGTCTTCAACCACATCGGTGCCCGCGACCCCAACCGTACCGTCCCGCGGCTGCAGGAGCTCACCCGGCCGCTGTGGGCGGGCGAGCCGGCCGACGGGTTCAGCAGCTACGACAGGAAGATTCCGATCATCGCGACCGGCCTGCGTAACCTGCGCGAGCACGGCCCCAACGGCCCGGGCTTCCTCCGCTTCGGCCGCACCCCCATGCAGCCGCTGCGCGACGCGATCGGCAACCCCCGCCGGGACGCCGTCCTCGCCCGCCGGGCAGAGCGGATGAAGGCACAACAGGCGGAGTACAAGGAGCAGCTACGCCGCGCGGCCGAGCATAAGAGGGCCGAGCGCGAGGCCGCCCGCCCTGCCTGCGCCGGCTGCGGGATGAAATTCGACAACGACCGCTGGGAGAACACCCAGCTGTCCCCGGAGCCGAGCCGCCGGTGGCACCCGACCCTGTGCGAGCCGTGCGAGGCCAAAATGGTCGCGGCCGCGGACCAGGCAGAGCGCGACCGCCTGGAGCAGGAGGCCGCCGAGACTGCCGAGAAGGCCCGCAGCTGGCGCTCCCGCTTCCGTTCCGGGCAAGCCTCCTGACGGGTTGGGCAACCCTTCGTCGGTAACGTGGGCAAGCCTTGGGCGACCCAGGGCAAGGCTCGGTGGACGTTGGGACGCACGGAGGAAGATGAGGAGCTGAGGCGCGGCCGGGTACAGCAGGGGTCGTGACGCGGACTGTGGTCCTGTTGCTGCGCGCCTCGCACGTAGGGCCTACGGGCCGTTCAAGGACGCCTCCTTCGCATGGGTGCCGCGGGCTCGGCCGGAAATTTTTAGGTAGCGCTACGGATTGTCTGATTCCACCTCTGCGGACGATGCTCTGGGGGTTCGACGGTGGCTCGTCCATCGCCACACCTCGGCCGCTTTCTCAGGTGACCGGATGTGCCGTGGAGCCTCCCCCCAGAGGAGTAGCCGTCGAGCGCAGGCATGACCGCATGGGGGCTTCTGCGGTCGTGCCTGCCCCTCGCTGCGGGGGTTACAGGGCACGGACCGGATGGTCGTCGGCCCCATGGCACGGTTCGGATCGCGGTGGCCTCGCCAGACTGCCGCGCCCTGTTTCCGGCCTGCCCCGCAGGTGGGGGGTTGCTCCATGGTTGCCGGGCCGGCGCGGTCCGGACAGTCGTCGAGGAGGAATCTGCATGAGTTCCCACGCTGTGGGCCTGCGCGCTGTTGCCGCAGGGTTCGCGAGTGTTGCCCTGCTGGTCGGGGCGGGTACGGCAGTGAGCGCGACCCCCACGCCCTCGGGCGAGGGCGTGATCGTCGGCGCGGGGCGTGCCGACGTGGTGAAGGACTCCTACATCGTCACCCTGAACACTTCGGTCGGACGCGGCGAGGTCGAGCGCCACGCACGGGACCTGACGGCCGGGCATGGCGGCACGCTGGGTCACGTGTACACCGACGCTCTGCGCGGCTTCTCCATCCGTCTGCCGGAGGCCGCCGCCAAGCGGCTTGCCGCGAACCCGGCGGTGGCGCGTGTGGAGGTGGACGGTATCGCGCGCGTCTCCGAGACGCAGACCAACCCGACCTGGGGTCTGGACCGTGTCGATCAGCGGGACCTGCCGCTGGACAAGAAGTACACCTACCCGAGTACCGCCTCGAACGTCACCGCGTACGTCCTGGACACGGGCATCCGTATGACGCATCAGGACTTCGGCGGGCGGGCGGTCAGCGGCTACGACTTCGTCGACAACGACTCCAACGCCTCCGACTGTCATGGTCATGGCACCCACGTCGCCGGCACCGTCGGGGGCACCGCATATGGGGTCGCCAAGGGCATCAAGCTGGTGGGTGTGCGCATCCTCGACTGCGGTGGGTCGGGCTTCGACTCCGGCATCATCGCCGCAGTCGACTGGGTGACCCGGAATGCGGCCAAGCCCGCCGTAGCGAACATGAGCATCGACGGCTCCAAGACCCAGTCGATGAACGATGCCATCACCAACTCGATCGCTTCCGGCATCACCTACGCGGTCGCGGCCGGCAATGGCAGCACCGATGCCTGCACCCGCTCCCCGGCGTCAACGCCGAACGCGCTCACAGCGGGTGCGACGGACAGCAATGACGCCCGTGCCTGGTTCTCCAACTACGGCGCGTGCCTGGACGTGTTCGCCCCGGGCGTGAACATCACCTCGGCCTCCAACTCCAGCGACACGGCGACAAAGGTCGACCAGGGCACGTCGATGGCCTCCCCGCACGTGGCCGGAGCGGCCGCCCTGGTCCTGGCGGCCAACCCGTCCTGGTCGCCGGCGCAGGTCCGCGACAAGCTCGTGGCCGACGCCACCGCCAACAAGGTCACCGACGCCAAAACCGGTTCCCCGAACAAGCTGCTCTACGTCAACAGCGGTGGCACCACTCCGCCGCCGAGCGGCCCGAAGTTCGAGAACACGGCGGACTACCAGATCAGTGACCACACCACTGTCAATTCGCCGGTCACTGTCTCGGGGGTCAGCGGGAACGCGCCGGCGGCCCTGGCGGTGAACGTGGACATCCGCCACACCTTCCGCGGTGACCTTCGCGTCGAGCTCGTCGCCCCCGACGGCAGCGCCTACCGCCTGAAGGACTACAACGGCGACGACGGCACGAACAACGTCCAGGGCACCTACACCCTTAACGCCTCCAGCGAGGCCGCCAACGGTACCTGGAACCTGCGCGTGACCGACAACGCCGGCGAGGACACCGGCTACATCAACAGCTGGTCCCTGCAGTTCTGACCTGTTGACCCCGGCAGGCCGGCCCGACAGCCGTCTGCCCCCTTCGCGGCTCGCCCCGAAACAGCCATGGGGAGGCGCTGCCCCAGCGCAGCGCATCGGGACGGGCACACAGCACGGGCTGCCGGGCCATGAACAATCCCGGCGGCCCGTGCCCCACAGCAGTACCGGGCCGGCAGGTCCGAGGGGAGACCAGGTGTGGCGCGCCGTTCCTAAGCGGGGGCCTGGCACCCCAGCGCCGAAGATTCGCGCCCATAACGGTTCGATCACCAAAGAATTTACGGCTAGATTTTCTATTGGACCTACGATTTCCTGTTGTAGGGCTTGCGGGACACCGCACCACTTTTGAGGAGCAGCGCGATGAGCGCCAGGCGGACGAAGAAGCAGACACCGGACCGGAAGGGCAAGGGGCGGCACAGCAGGACGATGAGCGCGGGCCGCATCACGGCCGCCTGCGCGGTCGCGGCGCTCGCGACGACGGCGGTCGTGTGGGTGCAAAGCGATGAGCAGGCCGCACAGGCCACGCAGCCGGGCACGGCCAAGGTGCCTTCCCTGGCCCTGGTCAACGGCAAGCTGTCCTACACGCCGGACACGTCCAAGAACCGCATCCCCGATTTCTCGTCGGCCGGCTACAAGGGCGGCGGCGTCGCCCTGCCCGACGCTGCCGTCGTCGGACGAGTCGACGCACGCGACAGCGGTGACGACGACACCCCCCGCATCCAGGCCGCCCTGGACAAGGCCGCGAAGCTGAAGCCGTCGGCTGCCGGTGTGCGGGGCGCGGTCCTCCTGGGACCGGGGAAGTTCCGGGTCACCGCCTCGCTGAAGCTGGCGGACGGAGTAGTCCTGCGCGGCTCCGGCACCGACCTCGGCAAGGGAGGAACCCTCCTTAAGGCCAAGGGGGTGCCCGGGTCGCTGATCACCATCGGCGGCGACGGTGACTACACCCGGACGGGACAGCGGGTTTCGATCGAGGGCGACGTGCCCGTCGGCGCGACCAAGGTCACGCTCCAGGACGCCTCCTCGTTCAAGGCGGGCGAGCGGATCGTGGTCCAGCGCCCGACCACTCAGGAGTGGATCAACGCGATCGGCATGAACAAGATCCCCGGCGGGGAGTCCTGGACGCCGAACTCGGGCATCCTCGCCGTGCGCACCGTCGTGGCCGTCTCCGGGAAGACCCTCACCCTGGACGCCCCGATCACGACCGCGATCGAGAAGAAGTACGGCGGCGGCACCGCCTGGCACTACACCCTCGACGGCCAGGTTACCAACGCGGGCGTGGAGAACCTGGCCGCGGACGCGGAGGAATTCTCCCTGCACGCCGATTACGGGCGGCCCGAGGACGGCAAGAACAAGGACGCCGGCGCCTTCGCCTCCCGCCTGGTGACGATCGGCGCCGCACGGGACGTGTGGGTCAAGGACGTGAAGCTGACCAGCTTCGGGTCCGGGTTCTACGTCAACGACAACGCCAGCCGGGTCACCATCGAGCGGGCCGCCGACCTGAACATGGCCGTCCCCGACGGGCTGGCCCCGCCGCCCGCGTTCATGGTCGGCGGACAGCAGGTCCTGGTCCGCGACACCACCGTCACCGGCGACCGCGTCCACGCCTGGACCACCCAGGCCTTCGCGGCGGGCCCCAACGTCTTCACCCGCTCCACCGCCACGTCCCTCACGGGCCGCGGTCAGGTCGACGCCGGCCCGCACATGCGCTGGGCCTCGGGCACCCTCTACGACCAGCTGACCATCAACAGCACCGACAGCGCGTTCATCGCCGCCAACGCCTGGGACGGCGGCACCGGCCACGGCTGGCAGGGCGCCAACAACATGTTCTGGAACACCAAGGCCGCGAAGTACGCCATCCTGACGCCGCCCACCGCCAACAACTGGGCCTACGGCATCACCGGTGAGCGGGTCGCCGGCAAGCACGACGGCGACCTCCCGACCCCGCCCGCACTCGGGACCATCGTCAGCCCCGGCAAGGCGGTAGCACCCACCAGCCTCTACGAGCAGCAGCTGTCAGAGCGCCGCTGATCCCCAGAACACCGCTGACACCGAGACACCGTACGGGCCCCGCGGGGGCGGGCCCGTACGGGCAGTGCGGCCAAGCCCCCGCGTGGCGAATCTGCCCGTACCACCCCCAGGAGAGCCAGCCACCCGTGCACGCACCACGGCCCATCCCCGTCCACACCCCTCTGATCGGACGCACAGCCCAGCTCGCGACCCTGTCCCGGGCGGCGGCGCAGCCGCCGAGCATCATCGTCATCACCGGCGAGGCCGGCATCGGCAAGACCCGACTCGTCCAGGAGCTCCTGCGGACCCCTGAACTGAGGGGCCTCCCGCACCTGATCGGGCAGTGCTCCGAAATGGCGGAGACTCCCGTCCTGGCACCGGTCATCGCCGCCCTCAACTGTCTCCCCGCCAGCGCTCTGCGCGAGGTACCCGCCATCGCGGGCGCTTTGAGACGTCTCCTGCCCGACCTCGCCGGCTTCCTGCCGCCGGCGCTGTCCGTCATCAGCTACGCGCCGGCCGAGGCCTACTGCCTGCACGGAGCGATCTACGCACTGCTCCGGTCCATAGACCCGGCGGTCCTGGTGCTGGACGATGTCCACTGGGCCGACGCGAGCACCCGCGAGTTCCTGCGGGTCCTGACCACGCGCCTGCCCGCCGACCTCACGGTCGTCCTCACCGACCGGGACGACGCTCCCTACGCCGCCAGCCACCGTGGACCGGCCTCGTGGCTGTCCGGCGCACAGGTCCACGAAGTCCGCCTGGCTCCCCTGACGGCAGCGGAGACGGGAGAGCTGGCCGCTCAACTGATGGGCGCGGACCGCACGTCCAGGCAATTCGCCGAACGCCTGCACCGCCGCACCGCCGGCATCCCCTTCGCTATCGAAGAAGTGATCCGGCTGCTCACCGACGACGACGGCAGCGCCCCGGACGCCGACGGCACGATCATCCTGCCCGCCCCGGTGCGGCGCGTGCTCCTGGAACGTCTGGCGCTCCTCCCGGAACAGGCCCGCGACGTCATCGCCGCCGCCGCCGTGGCAGCGCGCCCCGTCACCGTCGACCTGCTCGCCGACATCACCGGCCTGAGCGAACCCGACACCCGCCGAGCCGTCACCATGGCCCTCGAACACGGCGTCCTGCACCCCGCCGCCCCCGGAGCCCTCGACTTCCGCCACTCCCTGGCCCGCCAAGCAGCCTACGAAGCCATCTGCGAATTCGAACGCCGCCCGCTGCACCTGCGCGCGGCCAAAGCCGTCCTCACCCACATCTCGCCACCGCCGCTCGCCCAGATCGCCCATCACTACCAGCAGGCCGGACGCAGCAAGGCCTACCTGCGCTACACCGAAGCCGCCGGCGACCGCGCCACCGCCCAGGGCGACACCAGCACCGCCACCCGCCACTACCTCACGGCGCTGAACGACCACCCCTCCGCCACCGCCCGGATCCGCCTCGGCCTCAAACTCGGCAACGCCGCCCTATCGGCGATGCCCGACGACGCCATCATCCCCGCCCTGCGCCGGACGCTCACCGAGGACGCCCCGCCCCGCCCCGCAGCCGGTGAGCTACGCCTCTACCTGGGCACCCTCATGCGCAACCAGGCCGGTCTCGGACCGGCCGGGCTGGCCGAGCTCGCCCGGGCCGCCGACGACGTCACCGACACCGCCCCCGAGCTCGCGGCCCGCGCCATGTCCATCATCGCCTTCCCCTCCGTCCAGGGATGGCCCCTGGCCCAGCACCTGGGATGGCTGGAGCGCGCCGAAGCACTCCTCCCGCGCATCACGGATCCCGTCCAGCGCACCGCCATCGCCGTCAACCGGGCCACCGTCCTGATGTTCACCGGCGACCCGGAAGCCTGGAACGCGGCAGCAGCCCTACCCCGGACCCCTGCGTCGGCCTCCGAGGAAGTCCAGCTCGCCCGCGCACGCGTCAATCTCGCCCACGCCACCACCGCGCTCGGCCACCCCGCCGCCGCCCACGACCACCTCGCCCAGGCGGAAGAATTCCTGGAACGCAACGGCATCCCCTACCTCGCGGGACTCGCCGAAACCGCCCACCTCCTCCTCGGCTGGACCACCGGCCACTGGGAAGGGCTCGCCGAGCGCGCACAGCGCGCGGCAAACCTCTACTCCCAGATCCGTGACCTCGCGGCCGAGGCCCTCCTCGTCCGCGGCCTGCTCGCCCTCCATCAGCAGGGGGACACCGCAACCGCGCGCCAGGACCTGACGAACGCCGCCCGTACCTCCCAGCTCGACACCGGCATCGTCCTGCCCACCTCCGCCGCAGCCCTCGCGCGCATCCACCTCGCCGCCGGCCGGCCCGACCACGCCCAGGCCGCCACCGCGGAAACCCTCGGTCACATCCGCCGCACCGGAGGATGGCTCTGGGCCACCGACCTCGCCCCCACCACCGTCGAAGCCCTCATCCGAACCAGCCGGTACCCCGAAGCCCAGCGGTTCGTCGAAGACTTCGCACACGGCATCGACGGACGAGACGCCCCGGCCGCCACCGCCGCCCTCCTCACCTGCCGCGCCCACCTCACGGAAGCCGGCCGGCACCCGGAGGCCGCCGAAATCCTCTTCATCCAGGCCGCCCGTGCCTGGACCGAGGCTGGCAGACCGCTCGAAGCCGGATACGCCTTGCAGGGCGCCGCCCGTTGCGTGCTTCCCGCCGACCGCGGGCGAGGACAGGAGCTCGGCAACCGGGCGCTGGAGATCTACGAGCGCATCGGCGCGACCTGGGACAGCGGCAACTGCAACCGCCTGCTGCGCCACCACGGGCTCACCCGTACCAACAAGCGCGGCCCCGTCGGATACGGCGACCAACTCTCCCCCCGCGAACACCAGGTCGCCGTCCTCGCCGCCCTGGGGTTCCTCAACCGGGCCATCGCCGAGCAGCTCAGTCTCTCCCCCCGCACCGTCGAGCACCACGTTGCCAATGCCCTGCGCAAACTGGGGATCAGCAGCAGGACCCAACTCGCTGACGCTCTGGCCACGACGACCACGAAGCCCCGGGCATCCGAGTAGCGGCGCGTCCGGCCTGTGCCTGACATCGCGAACTCCGCTTTCTGCAGATGTTGTTGCCGGAACGGCGGCAAATATTTGGGTACCGCTACGGATTGCCGCGCACCGGCGGCACGGCCGATGCTCTGTGCAGTCCCGGGGCGGCCGGCCCCCGGACGGAGCGCGTCGATCGCCGGCCGACGCGGGCCTTGGCATGTCAGGTGCACGTCATGACTGTTGTGCCGGGGTCGCGC
>NZ_JBVHZI010000034.1:0-9556 GCF_055574495.1 Streptomyces sp. NPDC029836
GCTGATCCCTGGGTGCGGGTGGTGTAGGCGGTGGTGAGGTCGTGGGCGAGGGGGGTGCGGGACCAGGCGTCGCTGGCGATGTGGTGGATGAGGAGGAGCAGTACGTGTTCCTCGTCGGTGATGCGGAAGAGCGAGGCCCGGATCGGGATCTCGGACGTCAGGTCGAAGCCGCGACCGGTCGCTTCGGCGATCAGGGCGGAGACGTCGTCCGCGTCCGCCTCGCGGACCGTGAACGGCACGACGGCGTCACCGACGGGCCGGACGATCTGGTGCGGACCGTGCTCCTCGTCCTCGGCGAAGGTGGTGCGCAGGCTCTCGTGGCGGGCGACGAGGTCGTGGAGCGCCAGTTCGAGCGAATCGGTGTCGAGACGACCGGTCAGGCGCAGTGTGGTGGGGATGTTGTAGGCCGAGCTGTCGCCTTCGAGCTGGTGGAGGAACCAGAGGCGCTGTTGGGCGTAGGACAGCGGGATGTGGTCGGGGCGGGGTTGGGCGGTGAGGGGCGTACGGGCGTCGGTCGCCTGGTCGAGGGCGGTGGCGAGGGCGGCGATGGTGGGGGTCTCGAAGAGCTGCCGGATGGAGAGTTCGGCGCCGAGGGTGGTGCGGATGCGGCTGACCAGGCGGGTGGCGAGGAGTGAGTGGCCGCCGAGGTCGAAGAAGCTGTCGTCGATCGTCAGGTGCGGCAGGGACAGGATCTCCGCGTACAGGGATACGAGGATTTCCTCGCGGGGGCTGCGGGGTGCGCGGCCTGCGACGGAGCCCGTGTAGGTGGGTGCGGGGAGCGCCTGGCGGTCCAGCTTGCCGTTCGGGGTGAGGGGGAGCGCTTCGAGAGTGACGAAAGCGGAGGGAAGCATGTAGTCCGGCAGAAGCTCGGCGAGCTGCTGCTTGAGGTGGTCGGCGCTGGGGGTGGCACCGTCCGTGGGGACGAGGTAGGCGACGAGTCGTTGGTCGCCGGGCTGGTCCTCGCGGAGGAGGACGGCCGTCTGGAGGACGCCGGGCTGGGACGCGATCGCGGATTCGATCTCCCCCAGCTCGATGCGGTGGCCGCGGAGTTTGATTTGGTGGTCGGCGCGGCCGGTGAAGAGGAGTTGGCCGTCGTGGGTCCAGCGGGCGATGTCGCCGGTGCGGTACATGCGGCTGCCGGGTGGGCCGTAGGGGTTGGCGGTGAAGCGTTCGGCGGTCAACGTGCTGCGGTGGTGGTAGCCGCGGGCGAGTTGGTGGCCGGCGAGGTAGAGCTCGCCGTCGGTGCCGGGGGCTGCGGGTCGGAGGGCGCTGTCGAGGACGTAGGCGCGGGTGTTGGTGAACGGCCGGCCGATCGGGACCGGGCCGGCCGAAGCCCCGTCGGCGGGGATGCGGTATTCGGTGGCGTTGACGGTGTTCTCGGTGGGCCCGTAGGCGTTGATGACCCGGGTGTGGGGGTGGGCGTTCTGCCAGGTGGTGAGCTGGTCTGCGTGGAGGGCTTCACCACCCAGGATCAACGTGTCGGAGGGGGATGCGCTTGCGGGCAGGGTGTTGAGGATGGCGAGGTGGCTGGGTGTCGCCTTGATCAGTGTCGGCTGCCGGAGGCTGTTTTCGAGACTCGTCAGGTGGACGGTTCCGCCGTTGGTCAGGGGTGTCCACAGGGCGGTGATCGTGAGGTCGAAGGCCAGCGGTGAGTGCAGGACCGTGGTGCCGCTGGTGGCCGGGTAGGCGGTGCGGGCCCGGTGGAGGTAGGTGGCCAGGGCGTGGTGTTCGATGATCACGCCCTTGGGGCGGCCGGTGGAGCCCGAGGTGTAGATCATGTAGGCCGCGTGGTGGGCGGACCACGGGCTTGGACGCTCCTCATCGCTGATCTGCGTGTCGGCGTACGACGTGAGTGCCTCGGCTGAGAGGGGCTCGGTGAGGGTCAGCGCGGGTGCGGCGTCGGTGAGGATGTGGGCGATGCGGTCGGCCGGGTAGTCGGGGTCGACGGGCAGGTACGCGGCGCCGGCTTTCAGCACGCCGAGCATGCTCACGATCGCGTCGGTCGTCTTCGGCAGGACCAGTGCCACGAACTGCTCGGCCCGCACGTTCCGGGCGATCAGGTGGCGGGCGACCTGGTTGGCGCGGCCGTCGAGCTCCCCGTACGTAAGGCTGTTGCCGTTCTCGTCCGTGACCGCGATCGCGTCCGGTGTCCGTGCGGCCTGGGCTGTGAAGAGGTCGTGCAGGGGAGTGTCCGCGTGCTCGGTGTCGTCGCCGTTCCATTCCACCAGGACCCGCTCGCGGTCGGCCGCGTCGAGGGTGTCGAGTCGGCCCACCGGCTGGTCGCCGTGCGTGGTCAGGGTTTCCAGGACGCGCAGGACCCGTTCGCCCAGGCCGTGGGCGTAGGTGGCGTCGAAGAGGTCGGGGCGGTGGTCGACGCGGAAGGACAGTTCGGTTCCGCGCATCGTCGCCACGACGTTCACCGCGAAGTGCGTGCCGCCCTTGATCTCGGCGGAGGTCACCCGCAGCCGTCCCGCGTCCGGATCGGTCCGGAGGTCGCCCTCGTCGACGGGGTAGTTCTGGAAGACCATGGCGGTGTCGAAGAGGTCGCTGTGGCCGGCCCAGCGTTGGATGTCGGCCAGTCCTGCCCACTGGTGGTCGAGCAGGCGGGCCTGTTCGGCTTGGAGTCGGCGGAAGAACCCGGTCAGGGGCTCGGTGTGGTCCAGGCGGGCGCGGACCGGGAGGGTGTTGATGAACAGGCCGACCATCGACTCGACGCCGGTGAGTTCCGGCGGGCGGCCCGAGACGGTCGCGCCGAAGACCACGTCGTCGCGGCCGGTGGCCTGGGCCAGGGCCAGCGCCCACGCGCCCTGGACGACGGTGTTCATCGTGACGCCGTGGGTACGGGCCCAGCCGGCCAGCTTGGTGCTGGCCTCGGTGTTCAGGCCGAAGGTGACGCTCTCGGGGGCGGACTCCACCGGCCCGGCCCCCGGGGCGATCAGCCCCGGCTCCTCCAGGCCCGACAGGGATTCCGTCCACGCCTCGCGGGCCGCTTCGCGGTCCCGGCCGTCCAGCCAGGTCAGGTAGTCGCGGTACGGGCGCACCCGCGGCAGGGTCGACGCGCCGCTCCCGTCCGCCGCGTACAGGGTCATGAGCTCGCGGAGCAGGACGGGCATCGACCAGCCGTCCAGCACGATGTGGTGGTTCGTCATGACCAGTCGGACCCGGTTCGCGTCCAGCCGGACAGCCGTGAACCGCAGCAGCGGGGGCCGGCCCAGGTCGAAGCGTGCGGCGCGGTCCGCGGCGGCGAGCCGGGCGGCCTCCGTCAGCCGGTCCTCCTCGGCCAGCCCGGACAGGTCGGCCTCGGCGAAGGGGAGCGTCACCTCCCGCAGGACCAGCTGCGCCCAACTGCCGTTCTTGCGCTGCCGGAACCCGGCGCGGAGGTTGGCGTGCCGGTGGAGCAGGGCCTGGCCCGCGGCCCGCATCCGGGCCGCGTCGAAGGGGCCCTCCAGGTCGAAGGAGACCTGGCCGACGTAGACGTCCGGCCCGTCCGGGTGGAACAGGCTGAGGAACAGGAAGCCCTCTTGCAGCGGGGAGAGCGAAAGGATGTCCTCGATCTTGCTGCGCGAACGAGACGGTTGCTGGCTCACTGCTCTATCTCCCAATCGGACTCAAGGTCGGCTTCGAATTCCTCGATCTCGGACTGACTGAGAGAGGCGAGGGTCACGTCGGACGGGGTGAGGCCTCCCGCGTCGGGGCGGCCGGCGTGCGATACCAGTGCTTCCAGGGCCCGGAACCAGAGTTCCGCCAGGTCACGGGCTTCCCCGTCGCTGATCAGGCTCCGGGCGTAGGTCCAGTCGGCGCGCAGTTCCGGTCCCTGCTCGCCGTCGTGCGCCACCGCGCTGATCTCGACGGCGTGCGCCATCGGCGCCGCCGGGCGGTGGCCCGCGACTCCACCGCCGATGACGCTCCACGGCCCGGCCGCGTCCGGCACCGGGGCCGTTCTGCGCCCGAGGTAGTTGAACCCGAATCCGGGCTCCGGGAGCGCGGCGAGCCGTGGGCCGGTGTCGGCGTTGAGGTGGCGCAGCAGGCCGTAGCCGAGGCCGTTGCCGGGGACGGCGCGCAGCTGTTCCTTGACCTGCTTGAGGGCGTCACCGAGGGCCGCCCCGTCCCGCTGGACCAGGCTCCAGTCGGCCACCGCCGGCGCCAGTCGGACGGGGTACAGGGCCGTGAACCAGCCCGCCGTCCTGCTGAGGTCGGCGCCGGGTACGGCGTCCTCGTGCCGGCCGTGGCTCTCCAGGTCCACCACCACCGGCGCGTCCGGGTCGCCTCCCCGGTCGCGCCGCCATGCGGCGACGGCGAGGGCGAAGGCGGTCAGCAGGACGTCGTTGACGCCGGCGTTGACCGTGCCGGGGACCCAGGTCAGCAGGGCCTCGGTGGTGTCGGTGGGCAGGGTGAGGCTGACGCGGCCCGCCCGTGCGTGGATGTCGCGCGTACGGTCCACCCGGAGCGGATCGTCGCCGGCGGAGGCGGCCTCCCAGTGGTCGAGTTCGGCCTCGATCCGCGGGTCGCCGGCCAGTTCCGCGAGCGCGGTGGCCCACTGGCGCCACGAGGTTCCCACGGGGGCGAGGTCGTCGCCCGCGTAGGCGCTCTCCAGGTCGGGGACCACGATCCGCCAGGTCACCGAGTCGACCACGAGGTGGTGGGCGACCAGGATGAGCAGGCCCTCGGCACGGTCGACGCCGGCGGATCCGAGGTCGAGCCACACGGCCTGGACCATGCGGCCGGCGGCGGGTGCCAGACGGTCCCGGGCGGCCGTCGCCAGGGCCGTGACCAGCTCTTCCACGTCCTCGGCGGGCACCGTCCCGGGCGCCTCGACGCGCAGCAGGACCTCGGCGGCCGGTACGGCGCCGGGCTCCCGCACCTCCATGGCGCCGTCGGCGCCGGCCCGCAGCCGCAACACGTCGTGGTGGTCGAGGACCCGCTGGAACGCGGAGGCCAGCCGGTCCGGGTCCAGCCCCGCCGGCACCGACAGCACCACGGACTGGTTGAAGTCGTCGCCGCCCAGCCCCAGTTCGTGGATCCGGGCCATCACCGGGGTGGCGGGCACCGGCCCGTACGGGTCGAGGTCCGCGAGCCGCGCCGGCACTCCGCTGTCGCGGCCGGCCAGCGCCCCGGCCAGCGCGGCCACCGACTGGTGCTCGAAGACGTCACGGACGGCCAGTACGAAGCCGGCCGTACGGGCCCGGCCGACGAGCTGGATGGAGAGGATGCTGTCGCCGCCGAGGTCGAAGAAGCCGTCCTCGACGCCCACCGCCTCCGGAGCCAGCCCCAGCACCTCGCCGAACAGCGTGCGCAGGCTCCGCTCGACCGGCGTGAGCTCCGACCGGCCGGTGGACCCCGTCGCGTAGTCCGGGGCGGGGAGCGCCTTGCGGTCGAGCTTGCCGTTCGCGGTGAGCGGCAGCGCGTCCAGGGTGACGAACGCCGACGGCACCATGTAGTCCGGCAGGGTCGCCCGTACGAAGGAGCGCAGCGCCGGCGCGTCCACCGCGTGCGGACCGCCGTCACCGACGACGTACGCCACCAACCTGCGGTCCCCGGGCCGGTCCTCGCGGACGACGACCGCCGCCTGGGCCAGCTCGGGGCGGCCGGCGAGCGCGGTCTCGATCTCGCCCAGCTCCACGCGGAAGCCACGGATCTTGACCTGGTCGTCGGCCCGGGCCAGGTACTCCAGCTCGCCCGCACGGTTGAGGCGTACGAGGTCGCCGGTGCGGTACATGCGCTCCCCGGCCCCGCCGTACGGGTCGGCCACGAACCGTTCCGCGGTCAGCGGGCCGCGGTGCAGGTAGCCGCGGGCCAGGCCGCCCGAGATGAACAGCTCGCCCGGTACGCCCGCCGGCACCGGCTGGAGCCAGCGGTCCAGTACGTAGGCCCGGGTGTTGCCCATCGGCCGGCCGATCGGCAGGCTCGCCTGCGCCGTGTACGGGGCCCGCACCTCGTGCTGGGTGACGCACAGGGTCGTCTCCGTCGGCCCGTACAGGTGGCGCAGCACCGTGTCCGGCGCGTGCTCCAGTACCCGGGCGACCGCGACGGGCGACACCACGTCACCCCCGGTCAGGACCTCCCGCACCCCGGCGAACGACTCCGGAGCCTCTTCGGCGATGACCCGGAACAGGCCCGCGGTGAGGTGGATCGCCGTGATCCGGTGCGTGGTGATCAGCTCGCGGACGGACGTGGCGTCCAGCTGCTCCGGCGGCGCCACGACGACCGTGCCGCCGGACACCAGCGGTACCCACAGCTCGTACGAGGACACGTCGAACGCGTGCGGCGCGTGCAGCAGCACCCGGGCGTGCGTACCGGGCCGCCAGGCGTGGTCGCGCACGAGGTCGACGACACCGCGATGGGTGACGGCCACGCCCTTGGGCACGCCCGTCGAACCGGAGGTGTACATCACGTACGCCAGGTCCTGCGGCCGCAGCCCCACGCCCAGGTTGCGGTCCGGGTGCCGGTCGGCGGGTGCGCCGTCCTCGTCCACCACCAGGACCCGCGCGCCGAGCTCGGCGGCGCGTGCCGCCTCGACCCGGTCGGTGAGGATTAGCGGCGCGGTGGTGTCGTCCACGACGAACCGCATCCGGTCCAGCGGATACGTGTCGTGGAGCGGGGCGTAGGCGCCGCCCGCCTTGGAGATGGCGAGGGTCGCCACGACGTGGGCCGGCGAACGTTCCATCAACATGACGACCGGCGTCCCCGGCCGCACCCCCTCCTGGCGCAGCAGGTGGGCGAGCCGGTTGGCGCGCGCGTTCAGCTCCGCGTACGACAGCGATCGCGTACCGGACACCACGGCCGGGGCGTCCGGGGTCAGGGACGCCTGGGCCTCGAACATCTGCGGCAGGGTCGTGTCCAGGTCCTCCAGCACCGGCCCCGCCCAGGCGTCGAGCAGCTCACCGCGCTCGGCGGGGCTGAGGATCCGTAGCTCGGACAGCCGTACGTCCGGATCCGCGGTGACCTCCTCCAGCACCCGGACGAACCGGTCCACCAGCGACTGCGCCGTGGACCGGTCGAAGAGGTCGGTCCGGTAGTCCAGTGCGCCCGTCAGGCCGGCGGCCGCCCCCTCGCCGTCCCGGGTCTCGGTGAGCACGAAGGCGAGGTCCACCTTGGCGACGCTGAGCCTGCTCCGCTCGGGCGTGATCCGCAGCCCGGGCAGGACGAGCGCCTCGTCGGCGGCGCCCTCGACGGTGTTCAGGTTGAGCATCGTCTGGAAGAGGGGGTGGTGGGAGAGGGTGCGGGTGGGGTTGAGGGCTTCCACGAGGCGTTCGAAGGGGAGGTCTTGGTGGGCGTAGGCGGTGAGGTCGGTTTCGCGGGTGCGGGTGAGGAGTTCGCGGAAGGTGGGGTTGCCGCTGGTGTTGGTGCGGAGGACGAGGGTGTTGATGAACATGCCGATGAGGTGGTCGGTGGCGTCGTCGGTGCGCCCGGCGATGGGGGTGCCGATGGGGATGTCGGTGCCGGCGCCGAGTCGGGTGAGGAGGGTGGCGAGGGCGGTTTGGGCGAGCATGAAGGTGCTGGTGTGGGTGGTGCGGGCGAGTTCGGTGAGTTGTTGGTGGGTGGTGGTGGGGATGGTGAAGGTGATGCGGTCGCCCGCGTGGCTTGCGGTGGGGGGTCGGGGTCGGTCGGTGGGGAGGTCGAGTTGTTCGGGGAGGTCGTGGAGGGTGTTTTTCCAGTGGGTGAGTTGTTGGCCGGCGGTGGTGGTGGGGTCGGTGTCGTTGCCGAGGAGGGTGCGTTGCCAGAGGGCGTAGTCGGCGTATTGGACGGGGAGCGGGGTCCAGTGGGGGGCTGATCCCTGGGTGCGGGTGGTGTAGGCGGTGGTGAGGTCGTGGGCGAGGGGGGTGCGGGACCAGGCGTCGCTGGCGATGTGGTGGATGAGGAGCAGGAGTACGTGTTCCTCGTCGGTGATGCGGAAGAGTGAGGCCCGGATCGGGATCTCGGACGTCAGGTCGAAGGCGTGGTGCGCCGCCTCGGAGAGCTGGGCCTCCAACTCGGCCTCCTCCGTTGCCACCACGGGGAAGAAGAAGCTCGCCGGGTCGAAGGCGTGGATGACCTGACGGGGCCCGTGCTCCTCGTCCTCGGTGAAGGTGGTGCGCAGGCTCTCGTGGCGGGCGACGACGTCACCGATGGCGAGGCGCAGGCAGTCGACGTCGAGGTGGCCGGTCAGTCGGAGTGTGGTGGGGATGTTGTAGGTGGAGCTGGGGCCTTCGAGTTGGTGGAGGAACCAGAGGCGCTGTTGGGCGTAGGACAGCGGGATGTGGTCGGGGCGGGGTTGGGCGGTGAGCGGGGTGCGGACTTGGGTTGCCTGGTCGAGGGTGGCGGCGAGGCCGGCGATGGTGGGGGTCTCGAAGAGCTGCCGGATGGAGAGTTCGGCGCCGAGGGTGGTGCGGATGCGGCTGACCAGGCGGGTGGCGAGGAGTGAGTGCCCCCCGAGGTCGAAGAAGCTGTCGTCGATGGTGAGGTGGGGGACCGCCAGCACTTCGGCGTAGAGGGATACGAGGATTTCCTCGCGGGGGCTGCGGGGTGCGCGGCCTGCGACGGAGCCCGTGTAGGTGGGTGCGGGGAGGGCTTTGCGGTCGAGCTTGCCGTTGGGGGTCAGCGGCAGGCCTTCGAGGGTGACGAAGGCCGACGGGAGCATGTAGTCGGGCAGGCGAGCGGCGAGTCCGGACTGGACGGTGCTCTCGTTCCAGAGGGCGGGGTCGGCTACTACGTACGCGACGAGTCGTTGGTCGCCGGGCTGGTCCTCGCGGAGGAGGACGGTGGCTTGGAGGATGCCGGGCTGGGTGGTGAGTGCGGCTTCGATTTCGCCGAGTTCGATGCGGTGGCCGCGGAGTTTGATCTGGTGGTCGGCGCGGCCGATGAAGAGGAGTTGGCCGTCGTGGGTCCAGCGGGCGATGTCGCCGGTGCGGTACATGCGGCTGCCGGGTGGGCCGTAGGGGTTGGCGGTGAAGCGTTCGGCGGTGAGGGCGTTGCGGTGGTGGTAGCCGCGGGCGAGTTGGTGGCCGGCGAGGTAGAGCTCGCCGTTGGTGCCGGGGGCTGCGGGTCGGAGGGCGCTGTCGAGGACGTAGGCGCGGGTGTTGGTGAACGGCCGGCCGATGGGGACCGGGCCGACGGGCAGACCGTCGGCGGGGATGCGGTATTCGGTGGCGTTGACGGTGTTCTCGGTGGGCCCGTACGCGTTGATGACCCGGGTGTCCGGGTGGCTGTTCTGCCAGGTGGTGAGTTGGTCTGCGTGGAGGGCTTCGCCGCCCAGGATCAACGTGTCGGAGGGGGATGCGCTTGCGGGCAGGGTGTTGAGGATGGCGAGGTGGCTGGGTGTCGCCTTGATCAGCGTCGGCTGCCGCAGGCTGTTTTCGAGACTCGTCAGGTGGACGGTTCCGCCGTTGGTCAGGGGTGTCCACAGGGCGGTGATCGTGAGGTCGAAGGCCAGCGGTGAGTGCAGGACCGTGGTGCCGCGGGTGGCCGGGTAGGCGGTGCGGGCTCGGTGGAGGTAGGTGGCCAGGGCGTGGTGTTCGATGATCACGCCCTTGGGGCGGCCGGTGGAGCCCGAGGTGTAGATCATGTAGGCCGCGTGGCG
>NZ_JBVHZI010000035.1:0-7937 GCF_055574495.1 Streptomyces sp. NPDC029836
GTCGTGACGGGCTCGCCGGTCGGCGGCAAGGTTGCCTTCCTGTTCACCGGTCAGGGCAGCCAGCGGCTGGGAATGGGGCGCGAACTGTACGACACCTTCCCGGTGTTCGCGGAGGCGCTGGACGCGGTGTTCTCCCGTCTCGACCTCGAAGTACCGCTGCGGAACGTGCTGTTCGGCTCGGATGCGGCTCGGTTGGACGAGACTCGGTTCACTCAACCGGCGCTGTTCGCGGTTGAGGTGGCGTTGTTCCGGCTGCTCGAGTCGTGGGGTGTGCGGCCCGACTTCGTGTCGGGGCATTCGATCGGTGAGATCGCTGCCGCGCATGTGGCGGGTGTGTTGTCGCTGGACGACGCGTGCGTGTTGGTGGCGGCGCGTGGTCGGTTGATGCAGGCGCTGCCGGCCGGTGGCGTGATGATCGCCGTTCAGGCTTCGGAGGACGAGGTCCTGCCGCTGCTGACGGACCGGGTGAGCATCGCCGCCGTGAACGGCCCGCAGTCGGTCGTGATCGCGGGCGATGAGGACGCCGCAGTCGCGGTGGTGGAGTCCCTGGGTAACCGCAAGAGCAAGCGGCTCGCGGTCAGCCACGCGTTCCACTCGCCGCACATGGACGCCATGTTGGAGGACTTCCGCCGGGTGGTGGAGGGGCTGGGGTTCGCCGCACCGCACATCCCGGTGGTGTCGAACCTGACCGGCACCCTCGTCACCGAGGAACTCGCCACCGCCGAGTTCTGGGTGCGGCACGTCCGGGAAACCGTGCGCTTCCTCGACGGCATCCGGACCCTGGAAGCGGCGGGCGTGACGACGTACGTCGAACTCGGCCCGGGTGGCGTGCTCTCGGCCATGGCTCAGGAGGGTGTGACAGCCGGCGAAGCCGTTGCCTTCGTTCCCGTTCTCCGCAACGGGCGTCCCGAGCCCGAGACGGTGGTCGCTTCGTTGGCTCAGGCCCACCTGCGGGGCCTGGACGTGGACTGGTCGGCGTTCTTCGCCGGTACGGGCGCCCGCCGGGTGGAGCTGCCGACGTACGCCTTCCAGCGGCAGCGCTTCTGGTTGCAGCTGACGGGCGCGGCGCGCAACAGCGCCGGCCCCGACCTGGACTCCCGATTCTGGGACGCCGTGGAACGCGAGGACATGGAGTCCCTCGCCGACACCCTGAACATGGACGACGAGGGTGCGTGGGGCTCGGTTCTCCCCGCACTGTCGGCCTGGCGCCGCAACCTGCGGACCCGGTCCGAAGTGGACCGCCGGCGCTACCGGGTGACGTGGAAGCCGCTGACGGATGCTGCGGCGGGCGCCGCCGGTGTGCGGCTGTCGGGCACCTGGCTGGTCGTGCTCCCGGGCGGAGCCGTGGATGACACGGCCGTGGTGGAGGCGCTGGCCGGGCGCGGCGCCGAGGTCCGGCGGGTCGAGGTGGATGCGGGGACGGAGCGGGCTGCTCTGGCCGGCCTGCTGTCCGGCGTCGGGTCCGTCGCCGGTGTGGTGTCGTTGCTCGCCCTGGACGAGTCTGCCGGTGTCGTCGCGACGTCCGCCCTGGTGCAGGCGTTGGGCGATGCCGGCGTTGAGGCCCCGTTGTGGTGCCTGACGCGGGGTGCGGTGAGTGTGGGCCGTTCCGATGCGCTGGTGTCGGCGGTTCAGGCGCAGGTGTGGGGTCTGGGTCGGGTTGCGGCGTTGGAGGTGCCGGAGCGTTGGGGAGGTCTCGTCGACCTTCCCGAGGTGTGGGACGAGCGGGCGATGGCCCGACTGGCCGGTGTGCTCGCCGATGGTGCCCACGGCGAGGACCAGCTCGCGGTCCGTTCCTCGGGTGTCTTCGGACGTCGCCTGGTGCGTGCGGCAGCCGGGGGTTCGGATTCCTGGACGCCGACCGGAACCGTGCTGGTGACGGGCGGTACGGGCGCGCTGGGTGGTCGGATCGCGCGATGGCTGGCCGAAGCCGGCGCGGCGCGTCTGGTGCTGACCAGCCGCCGGGGCGCGGAGGCGCCCGGGGCGGCCGAGCTGGCCGTCGAGTTGTCGGGAACGGGTGTCGAGGTGTCGGTGGTGGCGTGTGACGCCGCCGACCGCGATGCGCTGAGGGCTCTCCTCGCGGCGGAGGCCGACACGCTGACGGCGGTCGTCCACACGGCCGGGATCCTTGATGACGGGGTGCTGGATGCTCTGACCCCGGAGCGGTTCGAGTCAGTGCTGCGGGCCAAGGCGGTCTCCGCCCTCAACCTGCACGAGCTGACGGTCGAGCTCGGCATCGAGCTCTCCGCCTTCGTACTGTTCTCCTCGATGAGCGGCACGGTCGGCGCCGCCGGCCAGGGCAATTACGCTGCTGCGAACGCCTACTTGGACGCGCTTGCCGAGCAGCGGCGTGCGGCCGGTCTGGTCGCGACCTCCCTCGCCTGGGGCCCGTGGGCCGATGGCGGAATGGCAGCCGACGAAGCCCTTGAGGCCCGGATGCGTCGTGAGGGTCTGCCGCCGATGGCGCCGGACACGGCCATGGCCGTCCTGCGGCAGAGCGTGTCGGCGTCCAGCGATGCTCCGGCCCTGCTGGTGGCGGACGTGGACTGGGAGCGTTTCGGTCCCGCGTTCACCGTCGTACGCCCGAGCAACCTCTTCGCCGAGCTGCTGGAGACCCGGCCTGCCGGGCCTGCCGCGCGGGCCGAGGACACTGGCGCATCAGTCGGTAGGTTCGCCGGTCTCGGTGCGGCCGAGTTGCAGCGGGAGCTGCTCGCTCTGGTCCGTGCGCAGGTCGCGGTGGTTCTGGGGCACGACGGCTCGGAGGCGGTCGGCGCGGAGCGTGCTTTCAAGGAGCTGGGGTTCGACTCGCTCACCGCTGTCGAGCTGCGCAATCGGCTGGGTGCGGTGACGGGTGTGACCCTGCCCGCGACGCTGATCTTCGATTACCCGACGGCTTCCGCGCTGACCGCTTTCCTGCGGGACGAACTCCTCGGTACCCGTGCGGAGATCGCGGGTCCGGTGGTGGGGGCGGTGACGGCCGTCGATGACGATCCGATCGCGATCGTGGCGATGAGTTGCCGGTTCCCGGGTGGGGTGCGTACGCCGGAGGATCTGTGGCGGTTGTTGTCGAGTGGTGGTGACGCCATCGGTGAGTTCCCGGTGGATCGTGGTTGGGATCTGGAGCGGCTCTACAGTGCGGATCCGGATCAGCAGGGCACGTTCTATGCCCGTGAGGGCGGTTTCCTGTACGACGCCGCCGATTTCGACGCGGACTTCTTCGGCATTTCGCCGCGTGAGGCTCTGGCGATGGATCCGCAGCAGCGGTTGTTGCTGGAGACGACGTGGGAGGCGTTCGAGCGGGCGGGTATCGACCCGGCCGCCGTACGGGGCAGTCAGGCCGGCGTCTTCGTCGGAACCAACGGCCAGGACTACGACTCGACCTTCCAGGTGATCCCGGAGGGAATCGAAGGATTCCTCGGCACGGGCAACGCGGCGAGCGTGGTGTCCGGCCGCCTCTCCTACGCGTTCGGGCTTGAGGGTCCGGCCGTGACGGTGGACACCGCGTGCTCGGCCTCGCTGGTGGCGTTGCACTGGGCCGTGCAGGCGTTGCGCAACGGTGAGTGCAGCATGGCGTTGGCCGGTGGTGTGACGGTGATGTCGTCGCCGGGCGCGTACATCGACTTCAGTCGGCAGCGCGGGCTGGCCGCCGATGGTCGGATCAAGGCTTTTGCCGCGGACGCGGACGGTACGGGTTGGGGTGAGGGTGTCGGCATGCTGCTCGTGGAGCGGCTGTCGGACGCCCGTCGCAACGGTCATCCGGTGTTGGCGGTGATTCGTGGTTCGGCGATCAACCAGGACGGTGCGAGCAATGGTCTGACGGCGCCGAACGGGCCGTCGCAGCAGCGGGTGATCCGTGCGGCGCTGGCCGGCGCGGGTCTGTCGGCGGCCGAGGTGGACGCGGTCGAGGCGCACGGCACGGGCACGATGCTGGGGGACCCGATCGAGGCGCAGGCGCTGCTGGCGACGTACGGGCAGGAGCGTTTCGCGGACCAGCCGCTGTTCCTGGGGTCGATCAAGTCGAACATCGGGCACACGCAGGCCGCGGCCGGTGTGGCGGGTGTGATGAAGATGGTCCTGGCGATGCAGCACGGGGTGCTTCCGCAGACCCTGCACGTGGGCGAGCCCACCCCGCACGTCGACTGGACCGCGGGCGACGTGGAGCTCCTCACCGAACAGCGGATCTGGCCGGAGACCGGCCGGCCGCGTCGCGCGGGCATCTCCTCGTTCGGCTTCAGCGGCACCAACGCGCACACCATCATCGAGCAGGCTCCCGAGGTCCTGGACGAGCAGTTGACGGCCGTCCCGCGGCGAGTTCCCGGCACCCTGCCGTGGATCCTGTCGGCGAAGACCGACGCCGCCCTCCGCGTGCAGGCCGAGCGGCTGGCGGCGTGGATCGCGTCGGACGACGAACTGCTCGAACCCGCCGACGTCGCCTTCTCCTTGGCCACGTCGAGGTCCGTGCTCGACCGTCGCGCTGTCGTTCTCGCCGAGGACCGGCCGGCATTCCTCGCCGGGCTGGAAGCCGTCGCCGCGGGGGACTCCGTGCCCGGCCTGATCCAGGGTGCCGCGTCGGGTGGTGAGCTGGCGTTCCTCTTCACCGGTCAGGGCAGTCAGCGGCTGGGAATGGGGCGCGAACTGTACGACGCCTACCCGGTGTTCGCGGACGCGCTGGACGCGATCTGCGCCCGCATGGACGCGCTGCTGGAACTCCCGCTACGGGACGTCCTGTTCGGGTCGGACACCGACCTGTTGGACGAAACTCGGTTCACGCAGCCGGCGTTGTTCGCGATCGAGGTCGCGTTGTTCCGGCTGCTCGAATCGTGGGGTGTGCGACCGGACTTCCTGTCCGGTCACTCCATCGGTGAGATCGCCGCCGCGCACGCGGCGGGCGTGCTCTCGCTGGACGACGCCTGTGCGCTGGTCGCGGCGCGCGGCCGGCTGATGCAGGCCCTGCCGTCCGGCGGCGTGATGATCGCCGTTCAGGCGTCCGAGGACGAGGTCCTGCCGCTGCTGACCGAGCCGGTGAGCATCGCCGCGATCAACGGGCCGCAGGCCGTCGTCATCGCCGGCGACGAGGACGCGGCGGAAGCCATCGTCGCCTCGCTCACCGGCCGCAAGAGCAAGCGGCTGACCGTCAGCCACGCGTTCCACTCGCCGCACATGGACGCGATGCTGGAGGACTTCCGCCAAGTGGTGGAGGGGTTGTCGTTCGCGACGCCGCGCATCCCGATCGTCTCCAACCTGACCGGCGCCCTCGTCACCGACGACATGGGGTCGGCGGACTTCTGGGTACGCCACGTCCGCGAAGCGGTGCGCTTCCTGGACGGGGTCCGCACCCTGGAAGCCGCCGGGGTGACGACGTACGTCGAACTCGGCCCGGACGGCGTGCTGTCCGCGCTCGCGCAGGACTGCGTGACGCAGGACGCCGCCTTCCTGCCCGCGCTCCGCAAGCACCGCCCCGAGGTCCAGGTCGTCACGACGGCCCTCGCCCAGGCCCACGTGCACGGTGTTGACGTCGACTGGTCGGCGTTCTTCGCGGGGACGGGCGCCCGACGCGTCGACCTGCCGACGTACGCCTTCCAGCGACAGCGGTACTGGCCCAGTGAGGTCGCGTACGCGACCGGTGACCCGGGGGCGATCGGGTTCGGCGACGCCGACCACCCGTTGCTGGGCGCGGCGGTCACCCTCGCCGACTCGGACGGCGTACTGCTCGCCGGCCGGTTGTCGCTGGACACGCACCCCTGGCTCGCCGACCACACGATCCACGGTGGGGTGCTGCTGCCGGGCACGGCTTTCGTGGAGTTGGCGGTTCGGGCCGGTGACCAGGTCGGCTGCGATGTGGTCGAGGAGCTGACGCTGGAGGCCCCGCTGGTCCTGCCGGAGCACGGTGGCGTACACCTCCAGCTCGCCGTCGAGGCGCCGAACGCCTCCGGCAGCCGAGCGTTCGCCGTGTACTCCCGGCATCAGGACGCACTCGCCGGGGAGTCGTGGACGCGTCACGGGTCCGGTGTGCTGGCCGTGGGTGCCGGATCGGAGACTGCGGCCGACTTCGGTGAGCTGGCGGTGTGGCCGCCGGTCGACGCCGTCGCGGTCGACGTCAGCGGGCTGTACGCGGATCTCGCCGGTGACGGCATGGCCTACGGACCGCTGTTCCAGGGGTTGAAGGCCGCCTGGCGGCGCGGGAGCGAGCTGTTCACGGAGGTCGTACTTCCGCAGGACGGGCATCGGGACGCGGCGCGGTTCGGTCTGCACCCTGCTCTGCTCGACGCGGGCCTGCACGCCATCGGCCACGGTGACCCCGCTGCGACCGGGGCAGGTGCACAACTGCCCTTCTCCTGGTCCGGTGTTTCGTTGTGCGCGGGGGGTGCTTCGGCGCTGCGGATGCGGTTGACGCCGGTGTCCGCGGAGGATCCGCACACGTTGGCGTTGTTGGTCGCGGATGAGTTCGGGCGGGCGGTGGCGGCGGTGGAGTCGTTGACGTTGCGGCCGGCCTCGGCCGAGCAGGTCAACGCCGCTACCGGTGGCCATGTCGAGTCCCTGTTCCGCGTCGCATGGGTGCCCGCGCCGATCGTGACTGCCCCGACCGGCCTTCGTTGGGCCGTCCTGGGCCGCGATGAGCTCGGCTTGGGCGGCACGGGTGCGCTGGTCACCGTGTACGCCGACGCGGACGCGCTGGGTACGGCGCTGGACGCGGGGGAGCCGGTCCCGGACGCGGTCTTCGTGCTGCCGGGCGTGCAATCGCTCGCCGGGGACACCGTGGGCTCCGTCCACGCGGCGGTGAACGGCGCGCTGGAGTTGGTGCAGGGGTGGCTTGGGGACGATCGGTTCGCGGGTACGCGTCTGGTGTGGGTGACGTCGGGTGCGGTGGCCGTGGGTGCGGGGGAGGGTGTGCGGGATCTGGCGGGTGGCGCGGTGCGCGGTCTGCTGAGGTCGGCGCAGTCGGAGAACCCGGGCCAGGTCGTGACGCTGGACGTGGACGGGGTGTCGGCGGCAGGCTTCGCCGCCGCGTTGGCGTCCGGTGAGCCGGAGTTGGCGGTCCGGGATGGCGTGGTCAGCGTGCCGCGTCTGGTGCGTGTGCAGGCTGCGGACGCTGCTTCCGAGGCCCGGATCAGCCTGGGCGACCCGTCGGGCACGGTGCTCGTCACGGGTGCCACGGGCAGTTTGGGCCGGTTGTTCGCCCGCCACCTGGTGACCGCGTACGGGGTGCGGCGGCTGCTGCTCACCAGCCGGCGCGGTCCGGAGGCGCAGGGAGCCGAAGAACTGGTCGCCGAGTTGGTCGGGTTGGGCGCGCAGGTCGACCTCGTCGCCTGCGACATCGCCGACCGGGGCGCGCTCGCCCGCCTGTTGGACCTCGTACCGGCGGAGCATCCGCTCACGGCCGTGATGCACACCGCAGGTGTGCTGGACGACGGTGTGCTGGCCTCGCTGACCCCGGAGCGGGTGGCGACAGTGCTCCGTCCGAAGGTGGACGCGGCGTGGAACCTGCACGAGTTGACCAGGGACATGGACCTCTCGGCATTCGTCCTGTTCTCGGGTGCGGCTGCGGCGTTCGGCGCGGCCGGGCAGGCGAATTACGCGGCGGCCAATGCCTTCTTGGAGGTGCTGGCCGAGCAGCGTCGCGCCGAGGGCCTGGCGGGCACCGCGCTCGCTTGGGGCCTGTGGGCCCCGCAGGCCGGTGGAGCGGCCGGAATGGCGGCGACCCTGGACGAGGCCAACCTGCTTCGCCTCGCCCGTGAGGGTATTGCCGCGCTGGCCGCCGACGAGGGGCTTGGGCTCTTCGACCTGGCCATGGGACAAGATGCGGCGGTGTTGGTGCCGATGCATCTGGATGTGTCGGTGTTGCGGGCGCAGGCGGTGTCGTCGGGTTCGGTGCCGGCGTTGTTGCGTGGGTTGGTGCGGGTGCCGGCGCGGCGGATGGTTGAGCGGCGTGCGGGTGGGGC
>NZ_JBVHZI010000036.1:0-7334 GCF_055574495.1 Streptomyces sp. NPDC029836
GGACCCTGTGGGAGAGTAGGACGCCGCCGAACAATCATTGTGGGAAAGCCCCGCACCAGCCCTTCAGGGTTCGGTGCGGGGCTTTTCTGCGTTTACGGCCGGGTCGCCGTTCCGTAGCATCGGCGCATGCCCAGCCTTCGGTTGCTTCGCTTCGACCACGCGCCGGCACTCCTCGCTTTCGAGCGCGAGAACCGGGCCTACTTCGCCGCCTCCGTTCCCGACCGAGGGGACACGTACTTCGCCGGGTTCCAGGAACGACATCGTGAGCTGATGGCCGAGCAGGAGGCCGGTCTCCACTTCTTCCACGTCCTGGTGGACGAGGACGGACAAGTGCTGGGGCGGGTCAACCTGATCGATGTGGCCGATGGCTCCGCCGAGCTCGGATACCGGATCGCAGAACGTGCTGCCGGGCGCGGTCTGGCCACGGCCGCGGTCCGTGAGGTGTGTGCCTTGGCCGGGGCGGAGTACGGGCTGACCACGCTGAGGGCCGTCACCACCCTCGACAATCCGGGGTCTCGCACGGTGCTGACCCGTACCGGCTTCACCCCCGTGGGCGAGCTCCTCCTGGACGGCCGGCCCGGGTTGAGCTTCGTACGGCCACTGGATGGCGGCCCCGGGTCCGGGTGAGGGGTGGCGAGGCGCGAGCACGGTGCAGGGGCGAAGGGAAGTCGACCCGGCGGAGTCGGGGGAGGCCGGGGAGGCCGTATGGACGTGGGAGCGCGAGCTGCCGCTCACGTACGTACTGGTCAGCGAGGAAGCTGACGATCGAGGATTGTGCCCCAACCGGGCGCTTGCTCAAAGCTGTTGAGCGGCTCGGCCGGCGACGGGAAGAGTGGGACGAGCTCCTCGAGCTGGGGACGCTCGGGCTCATCGTGGACCATCCGGTGCCGGGGGTCGATCCAGGGGCCGACCTGATCCACGCGTGGGCACGCCGACCAATGGGAGCTGCTCGACCGGTCCTGACGGGCTGCCGACCTTCGTCCGTGGACGAGTCGTTGGTCGATCTGTTCATTGAGGCCGCGGGGCGACGCCGACATCGTCAGGCTGCTTGCCGTGGACCGGACCCGGCCGGATCATGTGGCACCAGGAGCACGTGGGGTTGCTGGTCATCGCCTCCCGTCCGTCCGAACTCGGCGGAGCCGTCGTGAACTTGTGGCTGGGGGAAGGCCTCGCCCACCGGCCCGATCCGCCCGTCCGACCGGTCTGGGATGCATGGTTCGCGGGTCCGCCGACCGAGCGGGGCGAGTGCATCGACCCTCCTGCCGCGGGCCCGGCCGAGTGGGCAGCCTTCGCGGCCGCCCGTCGGGGCGCGGGCCGACAGTTGCCGGGTCCCGGACGGGACCTCGATGGTCGGCACGTCACCGATATCCCCGGGTTCGTGTGCGCGATCGGCGAGGCGTGCTGGCACACGTTGCGCGGTTGTCCGTGCGGTGGGGACGTGCCACCCGCGCCGTGCACGCTGATCTGGGACGAGGCGGAGGTGGCCCGGCGGGCGCTCGGTGCGGTGACCGTGGACACGGAGGGGGAGACGCCGTATGTCGATGACGTTCTTCCGTTGCCGGCACGCGTGGAATCACCGTCGAACTCCGCTGATGTGCGGCGCGGGCCGTGCGGCCAAGGGTTCGCCGGACGGTTTGGACGGCTTGGACGGGCTTGGCCTTCGTCGTCGTCGCCGGCGACGGGCTGGGACCAGCCGTCGACTGCGGCCGGACACAAGCAGAGGCAAGGAGGTTGACCACTCCTTGCCACTCTCAAGATATAGCGGGTGGGGGGTCTTGCGGCAAGACCCGGGTCGTGACGCAGAATTTCCCACCTGAGCCGTAAACCGGCCGATATCCCGGTTACGCGCGGTGTGTGCGGTTTTGCCGATATATGGATCCGCGTCCCGGACGGGCTGCACAAAGGGCGGACGAACGGGATCGCGCGGGTCGAGCCGGTCGTGCGCGTGCGCGCACGGCCCGATGCACCGGGCGGAGCGGCCGGCGAAATCAATCTCGTTGAGTGGGGCGTTTGCATGGTGGACGTGATCGTTGCCGGTGGTGGACCTACCGGCCTGATGCTTGCCGCGGAATTGCGGCTGCACGGCGTTGCCGTACTCGTGCTGGAGAAGGAGTCGGAACCGGCGGGGCATTCCCGCGCCCGCGGGCTGCACGCGCGCAGCGTCGAGGTGATGGACCAGCGCGGCCTGGTGGACCGCTTCCTCCCGCTCGGCGAGAAGTTCGCGGTCGGCGGCTTCTTCGCCGGCATCAGTACGGCGTGGCCCGCGCGGCTGGACACCACGCACTCGTACGTCCTCGCCATTCCGCAGGCCGACACGGAGCGGCTGTTGGCGGCGCGCGCCACCGAGCTCGGGGCCGAGATCCGGCGCGGCTGCGAGCTCGTCGGCCTGAGCCAGGACGAGGACGGGGTGAGCGTCGGGCTGGCGGACGGTACGGAACTGCGTTCGCGCTACCTCGTCGGCTGCGACGGCGGGCGCAGCACGGTGCGCAAGTTGATCGGAGTGGGGTTTCCGGGGGAGCCGTCCAGGACGGAGACGCTGCTGGGCGACATGGAGGTGGGTGTGCCGGCGGAGACGTTGGGCGCGGTGATCGCCGAAGTGCGCAAGACGCAGCTGCGGTTCGGCGCGATCCCCGAAGGGGACGGGGTGTACCGCGTCATCGTCCCCGCGAACGGGGTGGCCGAGGACCGTACGACTGCGCCGACGCTGGAGGAGTTCAAGAGGCAGCTACGGGTCGTCGCGGGGATCGACTTCGGTGTCCACTCGCCGCGGTGGCTGTCCCGCTTCGGCGACGCCACCCGGTTGGCCGAGCGCTACCGGGTCGGCCGTGTTCTGCTGGCCGGCGACGCGGCGCACGTCCACCCGCCGACCGGCGGGCAGGGACTGAACCTGGGGGTCCAGGACGCGTTCAACCTCGGGTGGAAACTGGCCGCCGAGGTGGCCGGGTGGGCGCCGGAGGGCCTGCTGGACAGCTATCACGACGAACGGCATCCGGTGGCCGCCGACGTACTGGACAACACCCGCGCGCAGATGGAGCTGTTGTCCCCCGAGCCGGGTCCCCGGGCGGTACGCCGGTTGCTGTCCGAGCTGATGGAGTTCGAGGAGGTGAACCGGTACCTGATCGAGAAGATCACCGCGATCGGCGTCCGCTACGACTTCGGCGAGGGCCACGAACTGCTCGGCCGGCGGATGCGGGACGTGGAGCTGAAGCGCGGCCGCCTCTACGAATTGATGCACGACGGTCGCGGACTGCTGCTCGACCGGACCGGGTGGCTTTCGGTGGCAGGCTGGGGGGACCGGGTCGACCACGTCGTCGACGTCGTCGATGCCGGTACTCCACTGGGGCTGCCGGCAGTGCTGTTGCGGCCGGACGGGCATGTCGCGTGGGTCGGCGACGACCAGCGGGACCTGTCCGATCGTCTGGCGCGCTGGTTCGGCGTCCCTGCGGCCTGATCCCGCGGGCCCGTCCGCCGTCGAAGCCCGACGTGTAGCCGTGTGCGTCACGGCACCTCTGCCCCGGGGGAGGGGCTCCGGTCGCTCCGAGCAAGGGGAACAGGGCCGCGTTGAGTCGGGGGTCCGGGCACCCGGGTGGCGTGGCTGATCTTTTGTGGGATGACGTGAGCTGCTTCTTCGACGCGGAGTTGATGGGGACGTTGCCGGACGTGCATGTCCCGGATTGCTCGGCGGACGACTGGCAGGCGGTCCTTGACCTTGTCCGGGAGAGGGGCTGGGAGTGCCGATACTCCGAAGACGAGACGGCACTGCCCGTACCCCGGGCGGAGAGGGCGCTGTACCACCCGGCGGACGCCGAGCGTCCCTAACCGGCGGGTCCGGCCGACCGTCGGCATGTTGCCGACGGGTTGGCGGACGGCTCCGGCTCGGAGCATCGCGGAGAGCACGTCGGCCAGGCGTCTCCTGTGGCGGAGCGGGCGGGGCCCCGGGGGCGTGGTCGGTCAGGGCAGCCGGCCGCGGCGTCGGCCTGCCTGGTGCTGCTCGGCGGAAGTACGGGGAGGAGGACTGGGCTTGGCGGCGTAGTCATCGGTGAGGATGCTGCAGGTGCACCAGTCGCCCGTGCACGGGCTGCCGGCCTCTGCTCCGTAGGGGCCGAGGCCGGTCATCAAGCGGAGGACCTCCGTACGGTCCGGCGTGGTGAGAGCGGGGAGCGTTGCCCGGGACAGCAACTGCCAAGCGGCCGGATCGTCGTCCATGTCACCGATGACCTGTGCGTCGATGAACAAGGTGTAGAGCGGATGCTCGGGGAAATCGTTGAGCCGCAGGACCCACCAACATCCGTCGAGTCGTGTCGCGTAGGGGAAGACAGCCGTTGCCGTGTCGTGCCATGTGACCCCTGCGGGCAGTGCGGGGAGCTTCATGACCGGGGCGCCCGGGTCGATGGGACGGGCAGGAGTGGCCCGGTTGGGTGGAGGTACAGGGCGCAGGCGCAGTCCAGTGCTTTCTCGGAGACCCCATGGGTGAGCCGCTGGGCAGGGTGCCGTCCTCGCGGTCGTCCCGACCGGCCACCTGGGGCGAGAGGCCCCAGGTGTGAGGGGCGCCGGTGAAACGCAGGCGGCGCGGCGAGAGCGGTGTCTCGCGGGGCAGTCCGCCGGCCACGTAGGCGATTCCTGCCCGGTGCCGGACCGTCATGCCGGTCAACTGCGGCCGGTGGGCGCGGGCGTGGCTGTTCAGGCGCGGGCGCAGTGATATCTGCAGGGAGGACGGCGGGCTCTTCGGCACGGCCATCACCCTGCAGGCTTTGGACGGCCTGCGCCAGGGTCAGCGTCTGGGTCGGTGGTGGACGCAGCGGTGGCCGAGAGGTGCGGGCGTGCTGGAGAAGCTGTCGGCGTCGGCGCTCGCGCCGATCCGGCGGGCACTGCGAGCGCCCATCGTCCTCGCGACGGTTGACGGGCCGGCCGACGCTGCCATCGCGCGGAAGCCGGAGGTCTCGGTGAACAAGGTGCGCCAGGCGGGACCGGTTGGCCGTCGGCGGTCCGGACGGTCCGGATGGTCCGGACGGTCCGGAGGACACGAAGCGGTCGGGGCGGCCCCGGAAAATGCGGGTGCGAGGCGCGCGTGGCGGTGGCGGCCGCCCCCACCGGCGCACCACCGAACCCGGAATCGACGTGATCCCACCGCACGATCGTCGGGCTGGTGGCGGGCAGGATGTTCACGCGATCTCCGCGTCCCAGATCGGACGGATCCCGGCGCACCTGGACCTCACGCCGCACCGGGTGCGCGACTGGCTTACGGCCGCGACACTCCCCGCTTCCGGTTGTACCGCATCCCCGCGCGCCGGAGCGGTGGTGCCGTCGGTTGATGGGGTGGCCGGGATCGGCACCCGCTCGTACAGGTACGTCGGCAACGGAGCCGGTCCCGGCCCCCCTGTCCGGCAAGAGTTCCAAGTGCAAGCGGCACGGCACTGTCTCGATTGCGGCCGCTTCGACGTGACCACCGGCGAGCTGCTCAGCCGGCCCGTCGTCCGCAGCGACGCGGAAACCGGCCCTACGACGGCACCCCCCCCCACAGAACAGGGCGATCAACACCCTCGACGGACTTCCCGCAAGGATCCGGGAGGATGACATCGGAGCTTCCAGCGGGATTGTGGAGCCGGCGTGCGACCGAGGCCGCGGCTTCGTCGGCCAGGTCCTGGTGGGTGCCGATGAACGTCCCGAGCTCGAGGGTCGTGTCCGTGGCGTCGGCCTGGCTCTGCTCCGTCAGCGGTAGGCGGTCCGCCGGGGAGCCGACCGAGCAGCCCATCACCGTGGCGACGGGCGGGTGACAGGGGTCTGATCGAGGCCGGCTCGTGTATGGCCTGGAGTTCCGCGACAGCTCATGGAGCTTGTACTCCGAGCGGTGCAGGGAACTTGGCGAGGTGCTGGGACCCCGGGCCCCGCACCCACGCTACGAGGACAGCCTTCCGGTTCGGGTGACAGCGGCACTCAAGCTCCGCCATCAGCGGGTGCGCGGCTACCTGGCACGCCCTGCGCTGACCTGCTGGCTGTGGCTTATGCCCGCCTCGTCTGGCCAAGGCGTACGGAGACGTTACACCTCTCCCCAAAGGGTCGGAGACTCTTCCAAGGGTGTTGCGACGTGCGCTCGTGCAGGGCGGCACCGAGGGGTGTGGGTGTCCCTGCTGATCCCACGCGCGTCGCGGATGGATGCTGCCGTGGCCGTACCGACTGGGAGATCGACGACGGATCCACGGACCACCTCCTGACCATGGTCCGCGGCCTGCTGAGTCTTCGGGCGCGGAGGCGGGGTCAGGAGGACAAGGCGATGCGACTGTGGGCGTAGGGATGGCTGGGGTGCCCCGCGCCCGCGACTTCGGCGCTGGGATCGCTGATGCCGATGATCATTTCCGGCGGCCCGGTGATCGGATGCTCCACGGGGTGCTGGGCGTGGTGAGAAGGGGCCAAGAGGTCGGACCGGAGCCAGGGCCGGAACGCGCTGTGCGGACGGAACCAGGCGGAGCCGTAGTGCCCCGGGGCGACGGCGGTGGAGTCGCGTTGTCCCTCGACGGCGACAGCCCCGTCCTCCGGGTCACCGCGGAAGTGCGGCGTAGTGGTGGCTGTGGAGGAGAGGCGTCCCGCTCACGTGTTCCACCAGGCGGCGGCTGCGCCACCCCGCCTTCGTGCGAGCAGTGCTCGTTCCGGGCGCGGGCCACGAGCGCTCCTGCTTCCGGTGAGTGCGAGGGATGTGGAGATGGGAGGGGGCAGGGAAGTCCGCTCCGAGGAATTCGCCTGCGGTAAGGAGCGGGAAGACGTGCCGGCTCCCCGCTGCGTTCGTGCGGACCGGCGGGAACGTGGACGGGGGACGGGGGGATGCCCGGCTCGTGGGTCGTGGGGTAGCCGGGCGAATCGACGCGGACCAGCGACCCGAGCTTTCCGGCGGAGCCGGTTGCGGAGACGTACGACGTCGCCCTCGAACAGCCAGGTCTGTGAGGAGGAGGCCGAACATGGCGACGGTGTCGTCACGACGGAGCGTCGCCAAGCAGGGATGCGTGGCGCGCCGGGCTGCTGTCTCGTGCGCCTGGTGCGGGCCTGGCGTGGAGGGGAGGTGCCAGGCGTGGACGCCCCCCCCGGGCCGTTTTGACTCTCCCCAGGCGAGGGTTGTAGAGTTAAACGGTTGCCTCGAACCGGACAGGTTCGGCGACATCCCCCACACTTCACAAGGACTTCGATTCTCGTGAGGTGTACTCGACTCTTCATTCGAGAAGCGAAAGCCGGGAAATCCGGTGGCGAACTTCTGATAGAGTCGGAATCGCCGGAAAGGGAAAAGCGCGAAAGCGCAGGACCTGGAAAGCACCGAGGAAATCGGGCCCGAGAGAGTCTGATAGAGT
>NZ_JBVHZI010000037.1:0-6685 GCF_055574495.1 Streptomyces sp. NPDC029836
CGCCGACCGCTACCGCGCCGGAGTCGTCCTGGCCTCGCTGATCCTCTGGCTCCGCGAAACCAGTCCGTGATCATTTGTCAGACACTGCCTAGGGCTCGCTGGTGTCTCACCGCTTCTGCGACCCATCGCTGCGGCTATCCCAGACGAAACCCTTCCGGCCTGGGGCGGTCAAGGGGAGTGATGTCTCATGAGACATGCAGATCGTGGAGAACACCACGTATACGGCGTCCGCGTGGGAGCGAACCGTCACCGTCGGCGACTCCATACACACCTCCGGCCCTGCGGCCCACCAGTACAAAACGTCTTCATCTGCACCGTAAGGGGTGCCCCGGCGAAAGGACAGCCCGCCTGGAGTCACAGACTCGACCGCAGCCGAAGCGGCGGCCTGCCGCCATGACCGCGGAACGCACTCGACCCAGGCCCCGTGCGGGCCAGGCCAGTTGCGATGCTCTCTCAGCCAGGTTTCCGTCTTGCCGCTCACAGCGTCAGGGCCAGGGCTCGGTCCGGCAGGCCCTGCCCGTTGCTTGTGCGGTGGTGACCACGATCTCCCGGATGCCGATCGGGCTGCCGAACTGCGGGTTGCGTCAGCCCGTAGCTCCGGCACATCAGGCAGGCCGGCCGTGGCCGGGCACTGTCCCGCCACGCCTATCCAGCCGTCGCCTCAACACCGCCGCGCCTACCAGAGCTTCGCCATCTCGGCCGGCGGCCGCCTTGCGGCGATGGCAGGGCTACGCCAGACGCGGCTTTGACGTCGTCGGCACGGCCGTGGGAGCCGTTGTTTATTGCGGATCGGCGGGGAAGACGGTCTGGGAGAGGTGATCGATGTGCCCAGGTGGGGCGAGGTACACAGCAAAATCCGGGTAGCCGTCCGGGAACGGGCCGGCTACCTCCAACGGGCGATACGCGCACCGGGAGGCGAGCGGGACGCTCTGCTCCTGGGGGCCAAGACCGTGATCGCGACCATGGTCGCCTGGGTTCTGGCGCGCTATCTGTTGCCGCCGACGGTGTCCACGTTCGCCCCGTTCACCGCGCTGGTCGCCCTGCAGGCCACCGTGTACCGCTCGGTACGGGACTCCGCCCAGTATCTTCTCGCGATGGCGGTGGGAGCGGCACTGGCCGCCACGCTGGCGGCGATGTTGGGCATCCACGGATGGACCTTCGGTCTCCTCACCTTGATCGCGCTCTGTGTCGGCAGGGTCCGGCGCTTCGGCCAGCAGGGCACACAGGTCGCCATCGTCGGCTTCTTCGCGTTCTCCTCCGGGCAGGGACGGATCGACTACATCGGCTACCTGGCCGCCTCGGTGGTCCTCGGTGCGCTGTGTGGCCTGGCGGCCCACCTCGTCCTCGCGCCGGCCCGCCACGTCCACCACCGTCAGGAGGCCGTGGCCGAGCTCTACACCGGCATCGGTCGACGTCTGGGCGGCCTCGCCGAGGTTTTCGAAGGGGACGATCCCGATCCCGAGCGTGTGCAGCAGTGGCGCCGTGACTGGCGCAAACTCTCCGCCGACTGCGAACGCATCCGGCACGGCATCGACAGCGAGATCGAGAACAGCCGTCTCCACCCCCGCCGCGGCCCGGGCGATGCCGACGTGGCGCTGCCTCGAGCCCGTGAAGCCGTCACTGTCGCCGAACGCTCCATGGACCACCTCCGATCCATGACGCGCGCCCTCGACCACGCCCTGGACAGCGATGAAATGAACAACCTGCCCACTTCCTTCCGGACGGGCTTCGGTTCCCTGCTCCGCAAAAGTGCCGCAGCAACGCAGGAGATCGGCCACGCATCTCCTACCGATGCGCGACGGCTCACCGAGCTGATCGACGACGCGGAAGCGGAACTCGACCGCGTACAGCGGCAGGAATGGGCGCCGTCCCAGGCCCCGCCCGAAATACACACCTTGCAGGGTTCACTCCTCACGGACGCCGCCCGTCTAATGGCCGACCTCCGCTCCGGCCACCACGCCCTCGCCTCGAAGTTCTGAGACTACCGATCTCGTACGTGGAGCCCCCGTCAATGAAAGGTTGCAGCTGATGCCTCGCCATGAGGGACACGGCGGCCGGCGACTCCTGTTCTCCACCTGTGCACCCGACAGGCCATGACGGGAGAGCAACACACAGATGACGCCGTTGATCGGGAAGCTTCACCGATAGGCACAAGCCCGTCCAACTCCGAAAGCTCACGGCAGGGGCGCCGCGCGGCCGACCGGTGCGCTCGGCCCTCCCCCGAAGAGCCCGGCGGATACCTGGACCGCCCCTCAGGGGATCACATATACGGGTGGAATTCACTGGCCGGTGACCTCGGCAATAGGTATAGAGGCCGGAACCAGCGCCTTTGCGGTGGCCACTGTCGCGCATGAATGTGGTCACGAGGTGACACAGCGATACATGGCGGATCTGAACCTGCCTGCGATCGTCCAGATGGAGGACGGTGCGCGCGTCCTGATTAGAACGGTCAGACCCGTTCCGGTTAAGGAGGCCGAGCTCATAGCGGACTGCTCCAGCGGCAGTTGGACCAAGTACGCTGCCACGTGCAAGATGGTCCACCACGCCGATCTGGGACAGGCGGTGCGTGCCCTCACTTCAGCGGCCGACACGGCTATCGGCGCCGAGCAGCCGCATGCTTTGTATATCGTACCCGGGCCGGTGAAGCGGTCAGCGAAGCTGAACGCCGATGAGGCAGGTGTCGTCGTCGGTGTCGGAAGCGCTGTAGGTCAGCAGGTTGTCGAGGCGCCCTTCGAGGGTCTCGACGGGGCGCGATGCCACGGCGAGGAGTTGGGTGAGGGAGTCGGTCACGGAGACGTCCCGTCGTTCGACGAGGCCGTCGGTGTACATGAGCAGGATGTCCTCCTGTTCCATCTGTACCTCTTTCTCCTCGAATTCCACGTCGGGGAGTACTCCGAGGAGCAGGCCTGCCGTCAGGGGGAAGGCCTGGGCCTGGGTGCCGCGGATCAGGACGGGTGGGAGGTGTCCGGCGCGGGCCCAGCGCAGGGTGTGGGTGGCCGGGTCGTAGATGCCGCACACCGCGGTTGCGGTGAGGTGGCTGGGCAGGTGGTGGACGACGCTGTTGAGCCAGGACAGTAGTTGGGCGGGGCCGGCTCCGGTGACGGCGAGGCCGCGTAGGGCGTTGCGCAGGACAACCATGCCGGTGGCTGCCTGGATGCCGTGACCTGCGACGTCCCCGACGCTGAGAAGGATCTTCTTGTTCGGCAGCACGATGGAGTCGTACCAGTCTCCGCCGACGAGGGATTCTTTCTCGGCCGGGCGGTAGCGCACGGCGATGCGGATGCCGGGTACCTCCTGTGCGGTGGGCGCGGGGGGCATGATGGCGTGCTGGAGCTGGAGGGCGAGCTTGGTGCGGTCCGCGGATTCGGCCTCGCTGTCGGCGAGTTGGTCGCGGGTGGCGGCCAGGGCGACCTCGGTCCAGTGCTGGGAGGATATGTCCTGGCAGGCTCCGCGGACCGAGTACAGGCGTCCGTGGGTGTCCAGGACGGGTTCTGCCACCATGCGGATGTGGCGGATGTTTCCGTCGGGGCGTTTGAGTCTGAAGTCGACGGAGGACTCGCGGAGCGAGTGCAGGAGGGTCCGCAGGAACCGGCCGATGGAGTTGACGTCGTCGGGGTGGGCGCGGCCGGCGACTTCTTCGAGCGGGAGCGGGGGGGCGGTTGGTGGCAGGCCGAACAGGGCGTAGAGCTGGTCGTTCCAGCTGATTTCGCCGTTGTTGATGTTCTGCTCGAAGCCTCCGACCCGTCCCAGGCGCTGCGCGTGCTGGAGCAGGCTGGCCAGTCGCGCGGTTTCGTCCTCGATCTTCCAGATGAGGAGGAGGGCGGTGCCGTGTCGAGTGATGCTCACGTCGGCGGATGAGGTGAGGGGGATCTCGTCGACGTTGGCCGTGAGCGTGATGCGCGGTGCCTGACAGGGCTCGCCGGTGGCGTATACGCGCTCGAGCTTCGCGAAGAGCCCATCGCCTTCGCCGGCCGTGGGGTAGGCCTCCAGGAGGTGGGTGCCAGTGACCATGGAGCGGGGTCGGCCCGCGGGGTCCATGAACCGCTGGTTGGTGTGGTGGATGTGGAAGTCGAGCAGCCGCCCGGTCGCATCGAGGCTGGGAGCGAGGATAAGTACGGGGTCCTGCAGGTGGTCGGCCAGGTCGGCGAGTTCCGCGAGGCCTGCCAAATGGGAGGCGCCGGGCGTAACCGGGCTTTCGGATGGAGTAGGTGGTTCTTCAAGGGTGTGGGCGCAGAGTTCGGCCAGGGCTTCGAGTTGGCGCAGGATTTGAGGTTGTTGGGACGGCAGGGGGTCGGGCCAGCTTACTTCGAGCACGCCGATGATGCGTCCGCCGGTGCCGGTGGGGATCATGATGCGCCCGCCGTTGGGGTGGGTGCGCCTGCCGATGGTGGGGATGCCCGAGTCGGCGAGGGAATTCACGATCGTGAGTTCGCGTGCGGTCACCGCCAGTCGTGCGCAGGTGGCCACCTCGGGTGGAACGTATCGCCAGCGGTCGGCGTCCAGGGTGGTGAATCCGGCCTGGCCCATCAGGGCGAGCGAGGAGTCCGGGGCCACCGACCAGATCGCCACTCCGGTGGCGCCCAGGGCTGTGAGCGCGTTGTCCAGGAGGGCGGTGGCGACGGTTTGGGAATCGGTTGCGGCGAACACGCGGCTCTCCGCCGCCCGCAGTCGGATGGCCGGCGCGGTGGCGTCGGTGAGGGCGGGATCGGCGTCGACGGTTTTGAGGAACTCTTCCGCGAGGTCGCTGACGTTGTCGCGGGCCGATTGGTTGATGATGTCGACCGCGAGGGCCAGGACGGTGACCTGGGCCTGTTCGGACAACTTGATCAGTTGTCGGGCGGCCTCGCCCGGCCCGCAGCCCAACTGTCCCACGAGGATGCCTTTGGCCAGCTCGATCAATGCGCGCCCGTCGGCGGCCTCCTGGGCCTCGGCGGCTTCTCGGCGTAGCCGCTCGACGGTGGCCGCCAGACGGCCCACCTCACCTGTCTGCGCCGTACCGGTCGTGGTCGCGCCAGCGGGTGGTGTGGGGCCTGTGGGGCGATGTGTGTCGGGCGTACCCTTCACGGCGATGACCTTGGACTTGGACTCGGGCGTATCACGCACGGGAGGCTCCCGAGGCGTTGTGGGGCAGGAGCCAGTGTCGGAGGCGGGTGACGAGGTCGTTGGCGTCGACGGGCTTGGTGATGTAGTCGCTCGATCCGGCGGCGATGCTCTTCTCGCGGTCGCCTGGCATGGCCTTGGCGGTGACGGAGAGAATGGGCAGATCGGCGTACTGGGGCAGGCGCCTGATCTCCGCCGTCGCCGCGTAGCCGTCCAGCTCGGGCATCATCACGTCCATGAGGATCAGGTCGATGCCGGCTGTGCTCGTCAGTGTTTCGATGCCCTTGCGGCCGTTCTCGGCGTGCAGGACCTGGATGCCGTGGAGTTCGAGGATGCCACTGATGGCATACAGGTTGCGCGGGTCGTCATCGACGACCAGGACGACCTTGTCCGCCAGACCGGAGTCCACCGAGGCATCGTCGGCGGGAGTCAGGTCGCTGCCGCCCTGAACGAGGGGAGGGACGCCCCGGAGGGTGTCGACGGTCAGGTGGAGGGTGATTCGTTCGCGCAGTTCGTCCAGGCTGGCGATGATTTCCAGGCGTCCTCCGGTCGCCAGTCGGGACACCTCCTCCTGCAGTGCTCCTGTCAGGCGCCGGTTGTCGTGGGCGAGGATCGGCAGGGAGCCCAGTGCCGCATCCCCTTCGACCGCGTGGAGGAAGTCCAGAGCCTCGCTGCCGGCGCCCAGTTCGATGACCACGCAGTGGAAGGGTGATTGCGCGAGCACGGTGGCCGCCTCTGCGGCCGTCATCGCCGTCACGACATCGACCTGCTCGTCCGGGTCGACCGCGGTGCGTCCGACGGTCATATCCGAGGCGGCGCTTTCGGCGACCAGGCTCAGGAGGCCGCCCGAACGCCCTTCGATCACCAGCAGGCGGCGCGGGTGTCGTTCCTCCGTCGGTGCTGCTGCATTCTGATCTACGGTCCCCTCCGCGATGTCGACAGCGGCCGCCAGCACGGGGGCGGTCGGGGTCCGCTCGCCGAAATCGGCGTTCTCACGCGAGACGGGCAGGTACAACGTGAAGGTCGAACCCTCGCCCGGAGTGCTGGTGGCCGTCACGACACCGCCCAAAAGGCGGGCGATCTCCCGGGTGATGGACAGGCCCAGCCCCGTACCGCCGTACTTGCGACTGGTGGTGCCATCGGCCTGCTGGAAGGCGGCGAAGATCACCTCCAGCTGTTCCTCGGCGATCCCGATACCCGTGTCGGAGACCTTGAAAGCCACCACCGATCCGGAGCCCGCCAGCTCCGCGGGCAGCTCGCCGGCGCTCGTCGGCTCGATCTGAATCCGCACCTTGCCGCGTTCGGTGAACTTCACCGCGTTGGACAGCAGGTTGCGCAGAATCTGCTGGAGCCGTGCGTCATCGGTGAGGAGGTCCACCGGTACGCCCGGGGAGGTGGTGATCTCGAAATCGAGGCCCTTTTGACTGGTCAAAGGCCTGAAAGAGGCCTCTAGGTAGGTCAGGAGGTTCTTGAGGGACACCCGCTCCAGATTGATGTCCATCTTCCCGGCCTCGACCTTGGACAGGTCGAGGATGTCGTTGATGAGCTGGAGGAGGTCGGAGCCGGCGGAGTGGATGATGCCCGC
>NZ_JBVHZI010000038.1:0-3214 GCF_055574495.1 Streptomyces sp. NPDC029836
ACCGACACCCAGATCAAGATCCGCGGCTTCCGCATCGAACCCACCGAAATCGAAACCACCCTCACCACCCACCCGCAGATCACCCAGGCCACCCTGGTCCACTCGGACGGGCAGCTGATCGCGTACGTGACGGCGGTCCCGGGGAGCCCCGCGGCCGCGCCGGCGCCGGACGGCCTGCGGGCCTGGCTGCGGGAGCGGCTGCCCGAGCACATGGTCCCGGCCCGCTTCGTCGTACTGGACCGGCTGCCGCTGACCCCCAACGGGAAGATCGACAGGGCCGCCCTGCCGGAGGTCGGCCCCGTCCCGACCGAGGGCGGCCGGCAGCCGCGCAACGAGGCCGAGGAACTGGTGCGGGGCCTGGTCGGTGAGGTCCTGGGGGTGCGCGACCCGCTGTCCATGGACGACGACTTCTTCGAGTTCGGCGGTCACTCGCTGCTCGCCGCCCGCCTCGTCCACCGCCTCGGCGCCACCCTCGGCGTCACCCTCACCCTCCGCGACGTCTTCCAGCACCCCACCCCCGCCGCCCTGACCCGGCGGATCGAGGCCGTCTCGTCCCGACCCGCCCTGCCCCCGCTCTCCCCCCACGGTCCGCGTCCCGAACGGCTCCCGCTGTCCTTCGCGCAGCAACGACTGTGGCTGGTGGACGGGTTGGCCGGGCCGGCCGGGAACGAGGGGAAGGGCGCCGCCTACAACGTCCCGATGGCGGTCCGGCTGGAGGGCGAGCCGGACGTCGCCGCGCTGCGCGCCGCCTTCGAGGACCTCGCCGGCCGCCACGAGCCGCTGCGCACCCGCTTCGCCACGGCGGACGGGGACCCGTACCAGGTCATCGATCCGACCCCCGGCCACTCCTTCACCTCCCGCACCGTCCCGGCCGACGCGCTCGACGCCGAACTCCTCGCCGAGGCCCGCCACTCCTTCGACCTGGCCACCGAACACCCCTTGCGCGTAACCCTGTTGTGCGGCGGGCCCGGGCAGTACACGATGCTGGTCCTGCTGCACCACATCGCCACCGACGGCCGGTCCCTGCTCCCCCTGTTCGAGGACCTGTCGCTGGCCTACGCCGCCCGCCGGGACGGGCGTTCGCCCGACTGGGCGCCGCTGCCGGCCGCGTACGCCGACTTCGCGCTCTGGCAGCGCACGGCCCTGACCGGCCCCGGCGCGGCCGACGGCGGGGTGGCGTTGGACGCCCAGCTCGCCCACTGGAGGACGGCGCTGGCCGGGCTCCCCGAGGAGTTGGGGCTGCTGCACGACCGACCGCGTCCGCCGGTGGCCGGGCAGCGCGGCGGGGTCGTGCGGGTGGACTTCGGCGCCGAGCTGTACCGGGGGGTCGTGGAGCTGGCGCGGGCCGAGCGGTGCACGCCGTTCATGGTGGTGCAGGCGGCCCTGGCGGCGACCCTTACCCGGCTCGGCGCCGGTACGGACGTACCGCTCGGGGCTCCCGTCGCGGGCCGCCCGTACGAGTCGCTGGACCCGCTGGTCGGGTTCTTCGTCAACACCCTGGTGCTGCGGACCGACACCTCCGGGAACCCGGCGTTCCGTGAGCTGCTGGCCCGGGTGCGTGCCGCGGACCTGGATGCCTTCGCCCATCAGGAGGCCCCGTTCGACCTGGTCCTGGAGGCGGTGAACCCGGCGCGCTCGGCGGCCCGGCATCCGCTGTTCCAGGTGTGCCTGGCCGTGGAGTCCGGCCCCCGGCCGGCCCCCGGGTTCCCCGGCCTGCGGGCCGGGCCGGCCGAGCCGCTGGCGACGGGGGCGGTCAAGTTCGACCTGGAGTTCCTGCTGCACGCCGAGGACGGATCGGGGTTGACGGGCGCGGTGCTCTACAGCCGCGACCTGTACGAGCACGCCACCGTGGAGCGGATGGCGGGCATGCTGCGGCGCACGCTGGAGCAGGTGGCCCGGGAGCCGCGGGTGCTCTTGTCGGAGCTGGAGTTGCTGGGCACGGCGGAGCGGCGCCGGGTGCTGGAGGAGTGGAGCGGCGTCCGCGCCGGAAACCGGGACAGCGGCACGGTCCGGGAAACGGGGAGCGGCGGGGCGGACGCAGGACCGGGCCATGGCGGGGCGAGCGCACGGCCGGTCACCCTCGTCGACCGTTTCGAGGAGCAGGCCCGGTTGCGGCCCGGCGCCCGCGCGGTCGTGTTCGGCGGGCAGGAGCTCTCGTACGGGGAGCTGAACGCCCGCGCCAACCGGCTCGCCCATCACCTCATCGCCCGGGGTCTGGGGCGCGGCGACCTCGCCGGGATCCTCCTCGACCGCGGCACCGACCTCGCCGTCGCCCTGCTGGCCGTCACCAAGACCGGCGCCGGCTACGCCCTCCTCGACCCCGAGTTCCCCGACGAACGCCTCGCCCGCACCGCCCACGACGCCCGCGTCGCCGTCCTCGTCACCGACACCCGCCACCACACGCGTCTCACCGGCCCCTGGCAGGTGACCAGCCTGGATGCCGACGCGGAAACGATCGCCGGCCGGGATCCGGGCGCGCCGGGGGTCGTGCTGACTCCGGACGACGTGGCGTGCGTGATGTTCACGTCCGGGTCGACGGGCCGGCCTAAGGGGATCCTGTCCTCGCACCGCAACCTGGTCTCCACCCTCACCGCCCAGACCTACGCGAGCTTCGGCCCCGACGAGACCTTCCTCCAGTGCTCACCCGTGTCGTGGGACGCCTTCAGCCTCGAATTCTGGGGAGCACTGCTCCACGGCGGAAGCACCGTTCTCCAACCGGGACAGCGCCCCGACCCGGCCCTGATCGCGGTCCTCACGCAGCAGCACCGCGTGACGATGCTCCAGCTGTCCTCCAGCCTGTTCAACTACCTCACCGACGAGCACCCGGAGACCTTCACCACCACCCGGACCGTCTACACCGGCGGCGAACCCGCCTCCCCCGCCCACGTCCACCGCCTCCAACAGCTCCACCCCCACCTCACCATCACCAACGGCTACGGCCCGGCCGAATCCATGGGCTTCACCACCACCCACACCATCGAACCCACCCCCGAGGTCCAAGGCCCCCTGCCCATCGGCCGACCGCTCACCCACAAGCACGCCTACGTCCTCGACGGCCACCTCAACCCCGTACCCGCCGGCACCACCGGCGAGCTGTACCTGGCCGGCGACGGCATCGCCCACGGCTACCTCGCCCAACCCACCACCACCGCCACCCACTTCGTCCCCAACCCGTACGGACCCCCCGGCAGCCGCCTCTACCGCACCGGCGACC
>NZ_JBVHZI010000039.1:0-3212 GCF_055574495.1 Streptomyces sp. NPDC029836
GGGTGATGGGTGGCTGGTCGTTGCTTGAGAACTACACAGTGGACGCGAGCATCTGTAGGCCAAGTTTTTAAGGGCACACGGTGGATGCCTTGGCACCAGGAACCGATGAAGGACGTGAGAGGCCGCGATAGGCCCCGGGGAGCTGCCAACTGAGCTTTGATCCGGGGGTGTCCGAATGGGGAAACCCGGCAGTCGTCATGGGCTGTCACCCACTGCTGAACACATAGGCAGTGTGGAGGGAACGAGGGGAAGTGAAACATCTCAGTACCCTCAGGAAGAGAAAACAACCGTGATTCCGGGAGTAGTGGCGAGCGAAACCGGATGAGGCCAAACCGTATGCGTGTGATACCCGGCAGGGGTTGCGCATGCGGGGTTGTGGGAATTCTTTTGATCGGTCTGCCGGCCGGTCGGCGAGTCAGAAACCGTTGATGTAGTCGAAGGACATGCGAAAGGTCCGGCGTAGAGGGTAAGACCCCCGTAGACGAAACATCAGCGGCTTGCTTAAGAATCTCCCAAGTAGCACGGGGCCCGAGAAATCCCGTGTGAATCTGGCGGGACCACCCGCTAAGCCTAAATATTCCCTGGTGACCGATAGCGGATAGTACCGTGAGGGAATGGTGAAAAGTACCGCGGGAGCGGAGTGAAATAGTACCTGAAACCGTGTGCCTACAAGCCGTGGGAGCGTCGCTCATTGAGTTTACTCAATGGGTCGTGACTGCGTGCCTTTTGAAGAATGAGCCTGCGAGTTAGCGGTGTGTAGCGAGGTTAACCCGTGTGGGGAAGCCGTAGCGAAAGCGAGTCCGAACAGGGCGATTGAGTTGCACGCTCTAGACCCGAAGCGGAGTGATCTAGCCATGGGCAGGTTGAAGCGGAGGTAAGACTTCGTGGAGGACCGAACCCACCAGGGTTGAAAACCTGGGGGATGACCTGTGGTTAGGGGTGAAAGGCCAATCAAACTCCGTGATAGCTGGTTCTCCCCGAAATGCATTTAGGTGCAGCGTCACGTGTTTCTTGCCGGAGGTAGAGCACTGGATAGGCGATGGGCCCTACCGGGTTACTGACCTTAGCCAAACTCCGAATGCCGGTAAGTGAGAGCGTGGCAGTGAGACTGTGGGGGATAAGCTCCATGGTCGAGAGGGAAACAGCCCAGAGCATCGACTAAGGCCCCCAAGCGTACGCTAAGTGGGAAAGGATGTGGAGTCGCAGAGACAACCAGGAGGTTGGCTTAGAAGCAGCCACCCTTGAAAGAGTGCGTAATAGCTCACTGGTCAAGTGATTCCGCGCCGACAATGTAGCGGGGCTCAAGCGTACCGCCGAAGTCGTGTCATTGCAGCAATAGGGCCAACGCCCGCTGTGATGGGTAGGGGAGCGTCGTGTGCCGGGTGAAGCAGCAGCGGAAGCTAGTTGTGGACGGTTCACGAGTGAGAATGCAGGCATGAGTAGCGATACACACGTGAGAAACGTGTGCGCCGATTGACTAAGGGTTCCTGGGTCAAGCTGATCTGCCCAGGGTAAGTCGGGACCTAAGGCGAGGCCGACAGGCGTAGTCGATGGACAACCGGTTGATATTCCGGTACCCGCTTTGAAACGCCCAATATCGAATCCATTGATGCTAAGGCCGTGAAGCCGTTCCGGACCCTTCGGGGAAAGGAAAGTGGTGGAGCCGTCGATCCAAGGTGGTAGTAGGTAAGCGATGGGGTGACGCAGGAAGGTAGTCCAACCCGGGCGGTGGTAGTCCCGGGGTAAGGGTGTAGGCCGAGGGGTAGGCAAATCCGTCCCTCATTAAGGCTGAGACCTGATGCCGAGCCGATTGTGGTGAAGTGGATGATCCTATGCTGTCGAGAAAAGCCTCTAGCGAGTTTCATGGCGGCCCGTACCCTAAACCGACTCAGGTGGTCAGGTAGAGAATACCGAGGCGTTCGGGTGAACTATGGTTAAGGAACTCGGCAAAATGCCCCCGTAACTTCGGGAGAAGGGGGGCCATCACTGGTGATCGGATTTACTCCGTGAGCTGGGGGTGGCCGCAGAGACCAGCGAGAAGCGACTGTTTACTAAAAACACAGGTCCGTGCGAAGCCGTAAGGCGATGTATACGGACTGACGCCTGCCCGGTGCTGGAACGTTAAGGGGACCGGTTAGTGCACTTTCGGGTGTGCGAAGCTGAGAACTTAAGCGCCAGTAAACGGCGGTGGTAACTATAACCATCCTAAGGTAGCGAAATTCCTTGTCGGGTAAGTTCCGACCTGCACGAATGGCGTAACGACTTCTCGACTGTCTCAACCATAGGCCCGGTGAAATTGCACTACGAGTAAAGATGCTCGTTTCGCGCAGCAGGACGGAAAGACCCCGGGACCTTTACTATAGTTTGATATTGGTGTTCGGTTCGGCTTGTGTAGGATAGGTGGGAGACTTTGAAGCAGCCACGCCAGTGGTTGTGGAGTCGCCGTTGAAATACCACTCTGGTCGTGCTGGATGTCTAACCTCGGTCCGTGATCCGGATCAGGGACAGTGTCTGATGGGTAGTTTAACTGGGGCGGTTGCCTCCCAAAGAGTAACGGAGGCGCCCAAAGGTTCCCTCAGCCTGGTTGGCAATCAGGTGTTGAGTGTAAGTGCACAAGGGAGCTTGACTGTGAGACCGACGGGTCGAGCAGGGACGAAAGTCGGGACTAGTGATCCGGCGGTGGCTTGTGGAAGCGCCGTCGCTCAACGGATAAAAGGTACCCCGGGGATAACAGGCTGATCTTCCCCAAGAGTCCATATCGACGGGATGGTTTGGCACCTCGATGTCGGCTCGTCGCATCCTGGGGCTGGAGTCGGTCCCAAGGGTTGGGCTGTTCGCCCATTAAAGCGGTACGCGAGCTGGGTTTAGAACGTCGTGAGACAGTTCGGTCCCTATCCGCTGTGCGCGTAGGAATATTGAGAAGGGCTGTCCCTAGTACGAGAGGACCGGGACGGACGAACCTCTGGTGTGCCAGTTGTCCTGCCAAGGGCATGGCTGGTTGGCTACGTTCGGGAGGGATAACCGCTGAAAGCATCTAAGCGGGAAGCCTGCTTCGAGATGAGTATTCCCACCTCCTTGAGAGGGTAAGGCTCCCAGTAGACGACTGGGTTGATAGGCCAGATGTGGAAGCCCGGTAACGGGTGGAGCTGACTGGTACTAATAGGCCGAGGGCTTGTCCTCAGTTGCTCGCGTCCACTGTGTTAGTTCTGAAG
>NZ_JBVHZI010000040.1:0-2848 GCF_055574495.1 Streptomyces sp. NPDC029836
TCGTCCCGTTGCCGGACCACTGGAACACGGCGGAACGGTCCGGGGACTGGGCGAACAGGCTACTGCCGGCGGACACACCGCAGTTCGTGCTCGTCTCGTAGTGCTGGTTGTACTCCCATTTGACGGGAACGAGGCGCCCGTCGAAGGTGGTCTGCACGACGGAGCCGTTCAGCTTCTGCTCGTAGTGCAAGTGCGCCCCGGTGGTCCAGCTGCCGGTGTTGCCGACGGTGCCGATCTGCCGGCCCTGCTCCACGTCGTTGCCGACGGCGACATCGCGCCGGTCCAGGTGCAGGTACCGGGTCTGCCAGCCGTCGCCGTGGTCGATAACGATGAAGTTTCCGGCTTGGCTGTCGAACTGTGAGGTGACGACGCGCCCGCCCGCCGAGGCCAGGGCGGGTGTGCCCTGGGTGGCTCCACCGGCCGAGACCATGTCGAGCATGTACTGGCTCGCGTGTCCATCGTGCGTGGACGTCGTCCACCGTTGCCCGCAGGGAATGGGAAGCTGGAACGGGGGCGTATTGGCGACCGCGGCGTCCGCCTCCGGGGCTGCCGAGGTCGAGGCCGAGGCCGCGGCCGGGGCGGCGGGCAGGAGGGCTGTGACCGGAGCGAGCAGCAGTGCTGCCGCCGCCAGGAAGCCGGCCCATCTGATCTTCATACGTCTCCTTGGGACGAGGGTGCGATACGGGAGGGGGAAGCGTGGGGCGATCGCTAGTGCTGTGACCGGAAAGGTCCACCGGGTCGCGGCGCCCGGCACGGCACCTCGCCGCGTTGTCGGACCACGGAAGTACGTCCAGTACGAGCCGCGGCCCTCCGCCTTGCGACGCACCGCACCGAACACCGCGACCCGGCAAACCTTTCCGGCCACAGCACTAGTCGGTGACGATGCTCGCGGCGGGCCCGCCGACCTTGGTCCATTGGAAGGTCGCCGACCCGGACCACTGGAAGACGCCGCTCTTGTCGGAGCTCAACCCGAAGAGCCGGTCACCGGCGACCGCGAAGGCGTTCCCGGGACCACCGACCTTGGACCAGTTGTCCGGTACGCCGCTGAACCTGTAGAGGTCGCCGTTGGTGGGGTTGGTGGCGAACAGCCCTGCGCCACCGCCGAAGAGGGTTCCGGCCGGTCCGCCGACCTTGACCCAGGTCGTGCCCGACCCGGTCCATTTCAGGGCCGCACCCCCGTTGGGCGACAGGCCGTACAGTGCCTCGTTGGTGACCGCGAAGGCCTTTCCGGGTCCGCCGACCTTGGTCCAGCTGTCCGGGGTGCCGTTGTACTTGAGGATGTCGCCCGTGGTCGGGTTGGTGGCGAACAGGCCGGCGCCGCCCGCGTACAGCGTGCCCGCCGGTCCGCCGATCCTCGTCCAGGTGGTTCCTGATCCGGTCCACCGGAAGACGGCCTTCCTGTCCGGGCCGAGCCCGTACAGCGTGCCGTCGGTGACGACGAACTGGGCCCCGGGTCCACCGACCTTGGTCCACCTGTCCGGGGTGCCGCTGTATGTGAAGATGTCGCCGGTGGTGGGGCTGGTGGCGAACAGGCCACCGTCGCCGCCGATCAGTGTGCCTGCCGGTCCGCCGATCCTCTGCCAGGAGTTTCCGCCCGTCCGCTGGTGGACGGCGCTCTTGTCGGGACTCAGCGCGTACAAATGGTGCGGGGTGTAGGGCCGTGCCCGCCACGTGAGCGGAGCCAGGTCCACTCCGCCGGTGCCCCAGCCCGCGCTGCTCAGCCATTGGCTCCCGTCGTGGTCGGTGACGACCTCGGCGGCGTGGGACGGCAGGCGGCCCACTTGGCCGGTGGCCGGGAAGTGCAGCGGATCGGAGCTGGCGTACACCTCGGCCCCGACGTAATCGGCCGTTGCGGAGCCGCCGATGAACAGGTACCAGAGGCCGTTGCGCTGTATCACGTACGGGGATTCGGTCCAGCCGTCGCCGAGGGCGGTGAACGCGGTCTTGCGCGGGCTCCAGGTGATCAGGTCCGGACTCGTCCGGTACGCGACGATGCTGCGTCCCCCGGTGGCCGTCTCCGTGGCGGTGTAATACATCACCCACTGGGAACCGACCCGGGTGACCATCGGATCGCGTGCTTCTTGTCCGTCACGGAACAGTGGCCCTCCGGGCCGCCGTTCCCAGTGGATCAGGTCGGTGGAGGTGGCCAGGTTGATCTGGCTCCTGGACGGGTCACCGATGGTTTGCCCGCCCGCGTAGAACATGTAGTACGTGGAGCCGGAGCGGATGACGTGCGGTGCCCACAGGTGCGACTCTCCGTAGGAGGGGTCGACCGTCAGGGCCATGGGTTGCTTGGTCCACGGCCCGCGCAGGCCGGGTGCCGTGGCGTGTGCGAACGAGTCCTCGTTCTCCGGGTCGGCCGGTTCGGCGTGGGTGATGCCGAACAGGTGCCAGGTCCCGGTGGCCTCGTCACGGATGAGGGTGTGGTCGTTGATGTACCAGGATTGTGACTCCCCGGCGCCGGGGTCGTAGACGCGGACGAAGTCTCCGGTGGTCACGGAGCCGGAGTTCGCCGAGGTGGCGTTCATCGAGGCGGTGTCCGTCGAGGCGGTGTTCGCAGGGGCGGTGTTCGCGGAGGCGGTGGAGGGGAGTCGGTCAGGTGCCGGGGCGGCGACGGCGGGGAGTACCCCGAGTGAGACCGCGACCAAGGCAGCGGCAGCCAGGGTGATGCGTGATAACACGTGGCTCCAGAGAGAAGGGCGGACGGGCCCGGCCCGGGAAGCCCGGGTCCGTCCGCTGATGACGTCGCCGACTACCGGCCCGCGATGAAGGAGGCGGGGCCGCCGACCTTGTGCCAGGTGGTGCCGTTGCCGGACCACTTGAAGACCGCGTCGCTGTTGGGTGACAG
>NZ_JBVHZI010000042.1:0-1451 GCF_055574495.1 Streptomyces sp. NPDC029836
CGCAGGCGGCGGACGGCGGCGGTGATGGGGCCGTAGGTGGAGCCCCAGCCCAGGACGAGGGTCCGGGCGCCGTCGGGGTCGTCGACGGTGAGGTCGGGAACGGCGATGCCGTCGATCTTGGCCTGGCGGGTGCGGACCATGAGGTCGTGGTTGGCCGGGTCGTAGGAGATGTTGCCCGTGCCGTCCTGCTTCTCGATGCCGCCGATCCGGTGCTCCAGCCCGGCCGTGCCCGGCACGGCCCACGGGCGGGCCAGGGTGTGCGGGTCCCGCTTGTAGGGCCAGAACACCTCGGTGCCGTCGGCGAGGGTGTGGTTCGGTTCGGTGGCGAACTGCACGGTGAGGTCGGGCAGGTCCGCCACGTCCGGGATCCGCCAGGGTTCGGAGCCGTTGGCGAGGTAGCCGTCGGACAGCAGGAACACCGGCGTCCGGTACGTCAACGCGATCCGCGCCGCGTCCAGCGCCGCGTCGAAACAGTCGGCCGGGGTCCGCGGCGCGACGATCGGGACCGGCGCCTCACCGTTGCGCCCGTACATCGCCTGCAACAGGTCGGCCTGCTCCGTCTTGGTCGGCAACCCCGTCGAGGGCCCGCCGCGCTGGATGTCCACGATCAACAACGGCAACTCCAACGACACCGCCAACCCGATCGTCTCCGACTTCAACGCCACACCCGGCCCCGACGTCGTCGTCACCGCCAGCGCCCCACCGAACGCGGCGCCCAGCGCCGCCCCGATCCCGGCGATCTCGTCCTCCGCCTGGAAGGTCCGCACCCCGAAGTTCTTGTGCCGACTCAACTCGTGCAGGATGTCCGAGGCCGGCGTGATCGGGTACGAGCCCAGGTACAACGGCAGATCCGCCTGCCGACCCGCCGCGATCAACCCGTACGACAACGCCAGGTTCCCCGAGATGTTGCGGTAGGTACCCGCCGGGAACGCGCTGTCGGCCGGCGCCACCTCGTAGGAGACCGCGAAATCCTCCGTCGTCTCCCCGAAGTTCCAGCCCGCCCGGAACGCCACGATGTTCGCCTCGGCGATCTGCGGCTTCTTCGCGAACTTCTGCCGCAGGAACGCCTCCGTCCCCGCCGTCGGCCGGTGGTACATCCACGACAGCAGACCCAACGCGAACATGTTCTTGCTGCGCTCGGCCTCCTTCCGCGACAACCCGAAGTCCTTCAACGCCTCCACCGTCAACGTCGTCAACGGCACCGGATGGATGCTGTAGGCATCCAGCGACCCGTCCTCCAACGGCGACGTCGCGTAGCCCACCTTCGCCATCGGACGCTTGGTGAACTCATCCGTGTTGACGATGATCTCCGCGCCCCGCGGCACGTCCGCGATGTTCGCCTTCAGCGCCGCCGGATTCATCGCGACCAGCACGTTCGGCGCGTCCCCCGGCGTCAGGATGTCGTGATCGGCGAAATGCAACTGGAACGACGACACCCCCGGCAACGTCCC
>NZ_JBVHZI010000043.1:0-1411 GCF_055574495.1 Streptomyces sp. NPDC029836
GTCTCGGCGGCGATCCGCTTGGTCACCTCGACCGTCCGGTCCCGGGAGGATCCACCGGCCCCGTAGGTCACCGACACGAACGACGGCGCGAGCGGCTCGATCCGACGGATCGCGTCCCACAACACCCGCTCGCCCGCATCCGTCCTCGGCGGGAAGAACTCGAACGAGAACGACGGCCCCCCACGCGCCAACACCTCCCGCAGTGCGCTCACCGGCGGCCTCCCGCGTTGAAGTAACCGGCCTCGGGATGATGGACGACGATGGCATCGGTGGACTGCTCCGGATGCAACTGGAACTCCTCCGACAGATGCACACCGATCCGCTCCGGCCGCAGAAGGTCGGCGATCTTCGCACGATCCTCCAGGTCCGGGCAGGCCGGGTAACCCAGGGAGTAGCGGCAGCCCTGGTACTCGGTACGGAACATCCCGTCCATGGCCACCGGATCCGAACCCGCGATGCCCAGATCCGCGCGGACCCGTGCATGCCAGTACTCGGCCAACGCCTCCGCCAACTGCACGGACAGACCGTGCAACTCCATGTACTCGCGATAGGCGTTCGCCTCGAACAACTTGGCCGTGGCTTCGCCGATCTTCGAGCCGACGGTGACGACCTGGAGGCCGACGACGTCGGTCTCGCCCGACTCCTCGGGGCGGAAGAAGTCCGCCAGGCACAGGTACCGGCCGCGGCTCTGGCGCGGGAAGGTGAAGCGGGTCCGCTCCGAGCCGTTCTCGTCCAGGATGATCAGGTCGTCGCCCTTGGACACGCACGGGAAGTAGCCGTGCACGACCGCGGCCTGCAGCAGGCTCTCGGTGTGCAGCTTGTCCAGCAGGCCGCGCAGCCGCGGCCGGCCCTCGTTCGCCACGAGGTCCTCGTACGTCGGGCCACCACGCGCCGCCTTCAATCCCCACTGGCCCTTGAACAGCGCCTGCTCGTCGAGCCAGGAGGCGTAGTCCTTGAGCGGGATCCCCTTCACCACCCGAGTACCGAGGAACGGCGCCTCCGGGACGGGGTTGTCGACGGCCACGTCGGAACGGCTCACCCGCTGCCCCTCACCGGGCTCCGGCTCGGTAACGACCGCGGTCGTCGTTGCCCTGACCCGCCGTGGCTTGAGCTCGGGCAGGGTGGCGCCGGGGACGCCGCGCTTGACGCCCATGAGGGCGTCCATCAGGCGTAGCCCTTCGAAGGCGTCGCGGGCGTAGCGGACCTCACCGGCGTAGATCTCGTGGAGGTCCTGCTCCACGTAGGCGCGGGTGAGGGCGGCGCCGCCGAGGATGACGGGGAAACGGTCCGCGAGGCCTCGGGTGTTCAGTTCCTCCAGGTTTTCCTTCATGATCACGGTGGACTTGACCAGGAGTCCCGACATGCCGATGACGTCCGCGCGGTGTTCCTCGGCGGCTTCGAGGATCGCCGA